>NZ_FNSN01000003.1:0-1200000 GCF_900105345.1 Arthrobacter woluwensis | reverse complement strand
AGCAGTCCTGCCAGTTCATGCCCGCCGGAGCGCCCAGAACCTTCGCCACCGCCTCCTTGGCGGCGAAACGCGCAGCCAGAGAGCGGTCGTTCAGTTCGCGCTCGGCGGGGACGAAGAGCCGGTCCCGCAGCGCCGGAGTGCCCTCCAGCTGCCGCTTGAAACGCTCGATGTCCACCACGTCAACGCCGATTCCAACAATCATGGCGCTTATTCTACGGTCACGCTCTTGGCGAGGTTACGCGGCTGATCCACGTCGTAGCCCTTCGCCTCGGCGAGAGCGGCGGCGAAGAGCTGCAGCGGCACCGTGGTCAGGAGCGGAGCCAGCAGCGGCGGCGTCTCCGGCACGTAGAAGACGTGCTCGGCGTAGTCCACCACGTCCGTGTCGCCTTCCTCGGCGATCACGATGGTGCGGGCGCCGCGGGCGCGGACTTCCTGGATGTTGGAGACCACCTTGGAGTGCAGCGAGTCGCGGCCGCGCGGGGACGGCACCACCACGAAGACCGGCTGGCCTTCCTCGATCAGCGCGATCGGGCCGTGCTTGAGCTCGCCGGCGGCGAAGCCCTCGGCGTGGATGTAGGCGAGCTCCTTGAGCTTGAGCGCGCCCTCCATGGCGACCGGGAAGCCCACGTGGCGGCCCAGGAACAGGACGGACTTGGCCTCGGCCATGTCGCGGCCCAGGGACTTGATGTCCTCTTCACGCTCGAGGATCGCGGAGATCTTGGCCGGGATCTTGCCGAGGTCGGACAGGATGTCCTTGATCTCGCCCTTGAACTTGTTACCGCGCAGCTGTGCCAGATAAAGGCCCAGCAGGTAGGCGGCGGTGATCTGCGCCAGGAACGCCTTGGTGGAGGCGACGGCGATCTCCGGGCCGGCGTGCGTGTAGAGCACGGCGTCGGATTCGCGCGGGATGGTGGAGCCGTTGGTGTTGCAGATCGCCACGGTCTTGGCGCCCTGCTCTCGGGCGTACCGGACGGCCATGAGGGTGTCCATGGTCTCGCCCGACTGGGAGATGGAGACGATCAGGGTGTTCTCGTCCACGATCGGATCGCGGTAGCGGAACTCGTGGCTCAGCTCCACCTCGGTGGGGATGCGGCACCAGTGCTCGATCGCGTACTTGGCCACCTGGCCGGCGTACGCGGAGGTGCCGCAGGCCAGCACGATGATCTTGTTGACGGACTTGAGCAGCTCGGGGTCGATGCGGACCTCGTCGAGCGTCAGGTTGCCGTGGGAGTCGGAACGGCCCAGGAGGGTGTTGGCCACGGCCTCAGGCTGGTCGTGGATCTCCTTCTCCATGAAGGACGGGTAGCCGTCCTTCTCGGCGGATGCCGGGTCCCAGTCCACGTGATACTCACGGCCCTCGGCCGGGTTCCCGAAGAAGTCGGTGATCTCCACGGTGTCCGGGGTGATCGTGACGATCTGGTCCTGACCCAGCTCGACCGCGCGGCGCGTGTAGTCGATGAAACCGGACACGTCGGAACCGAGGAAGTTCTCGCCGTCGCCCAGGCCGACGACCAGCGGGGAGTTGCGGCGGGCCGCGACGACGGCCTCGGGGGCGTCGGCGTGGATGGCCAGCAGGGTGAACGCGCCCTCGAAGCGCTGGCAGGCCTGGCGCATGGCCTCGGTCAGGATGGCGGTGCCGGAGTCGCCGGCCATCGCGCCTTCCGAGAGTTTGCGGTAGAGCTGGCCGAGCAGCGCAGCGGCCACCTCGGTGTCCGTCTGAGAGAGGAACTCGACGCCCTGGGCGAGCAGTTCCTGCTTGATCTCGGAGTAGTTCTCGATGATGCCGTTGTGGATGAGCGCCAGCTTGCCACCGTCGGCCAGGTGCGGATGCGCGTTCTGGTCGGTCGGGCCGCCGTGGGTCGCCCACCGGGTGTGCCCGATCCCGGTCAGGGATTCCGGCAGCGGGTGCGCTTCCAGCTCGCTCAGGAGGTTGGCCAGCTTGCCGGACTTCTTCCGGGCTGCGACACCGCCTTCTTCGAGCACTGCGACACCCGCGGAGTCGTATCCACGGTATTCAAGACGACGGAGGCCTTCCAGAACCACGCCAAGGGCTGAGCGCTCCGCTTCCTCGGCAGCGGCGGACCGGCCGGTGTATCCCACAATTCCACACATGCGCACAAGCCTACCGGCCCGGGCGTGTGCATTTCATTCTGGCCCCGCCTGCGGGCAGAATCTCTTAGGTGAGTTTGCACCGCATGGACAACCAGGGCGACGGCGCGTCCCCCTTCGTGGAGCTGGACCGTCAGACCTGGTCGCGGTTGGCCGCTCAGATGGAGCAGCCCCTCAATCAGGAGGACCTGGACCGCCTGCGCGGCCTCGGCGACCCCCTGGACATGGCCGAGGTCCGGGACGTGTATCTTCCCTTGTCACGGCTCCTTCACCTCTATGTCGAGGCCGCGGGTCAGCTGCACTCCGCCACCACCACGTTCCTGGGGGAACAGACCCAGCGGACCCCTTTCGTGATCGGTGTCGCCGGCTCCGTGGCGGTGGGCAAATCCACCATCGCCCGCGTGCTCCGGGAGATGCTGCGGCGCTGGCCCGGCACGCCCAATGTCGAGTTGATCACCACGGACGGGTTCCTCTACCCCCTGGCCGAGCTCCGCCGTCGTCAGCTCCTGGACCGCAAGGGCTTCCCGGAGTCCTACGACCGCCGCGCCCTCCTGCGCTTCGTGGCGGCCATCAAGGGCGGCGCCGAGGAGGTGCGGGCGCCCTGGTACTCGCACGTCACGTACGACATCGTCCCGGGCCGCGAAGTGGTCGTCCGCCGGCCGGACGTGCTGATCGTGGAGGGTCTGAACGTCCTCGCGCCCGCACAGATCCGCCAGGACGGGCGTCTCGGCCTGGCCCTCTCCGACTTCTTCGATTTCTCCATTTATGTGGACGCGAAGACCCAGTACATCGAGGAGTGGTACGTGGACCGCTTCCGGAAGCTCCGCACCACGGCCTTCTCGCAGCCGGACTCCTATTTCCACCGCTACGCGTCCCTCAGTGACGCCGAGGCCGAGGAGACCGCACGGGACATCTGGAAGCGCATCAACGAACCCAACCTCGTCCACAATGTGCTGCCCACCCGGGGCCGGGCACAGCTCGTGCTGACCAAGGACCCGGATCACTCGATCCGGCGCATGCTGCTCAGGAAGGTCTGATGGAACCACGACGGAGAGATCTTCTGCGGGCCGGCCTGCTCGGCGCCGGGGCACTCGGCCTCGCCGCTTGTTCGCCGACGACGCCGACCCAGGGTTCCGCCTCGGCCTCACCGGCCGCCGCGGGCGGCGTCTCCGCCTCCGGTTCTCGGGCGCCGTCGCCGTCCGCTTCCGCCGTGCCGACGCCGAAACCCACGCCGGCCGCCCCGTACCTGTCGCTCCGCGGACCGCGGCACTCGTTCGATGACCCCCGGAGCCCGTGGGTCGTGGTGAACAAGCACCGGCCGCTCAAACCCGTGGACTTCGCGCCGCAGGATCTGCGCGCCCCCGCGGTCGCGGCCACGGCCACGGGCGAACTGGCCCTCGTGAACGCGACCACCGCCACCGCGGCCGAGAAGATGTTCGCGGCCGCCTCTCAGGACGGCGTGGGTCTGGTCCTGGCGAGCGGCTACCGCTCGTACACCACCCAGGTGGGGCTGTACCAGTCGTACGCGAACGCCCGCGGCACCGCCAGCGCGGACACCGCGTCGGCGCGTCCCGGCTACTCGGAGCATCAGACCGGCTGGGCCTTCGACATCGGAGACAGCGGCGGCGCCTGCGCCTTCGTCCCGTGTTTCGCGTCCACCCCGGCTGCCGTCTGGGCCGCCAAGAGGGCCCACGAGTTCGGTTTCATCGTCCGGTACCAGATGGGTCTGGAGGGTGTGACGGGATACCTCGCCGAACCATGGCACCTGCGGTACATCGGTCCGGAAGCCGCCCGCGACATGCAGGCCCGCGGCATCAAGACCCTGGAGCAGTACTTCGGACTGCCGTCCGCGCCCGGCTACCGCTAGCCTGCTAAAAGCTGTCAACCGGCCGGAAACTCTCCGGTCCTGCTGTGAATTCTTGTCATTCGGGAACGGGACGTTCGAAGACAAGTAAGCTTTAATCCACCCAAACGCAGCGAAGATGCGCTAGTTTGGGGCTTATGCTCAAGGGTTTCAAAGAATTCATCATGAAGGGCAACGTCGTCGATCTGGCCGTTGCCGTCGTTATGGGCGCCGCCTTCGGTGCGGTCGTCGACTCCATCGTCAAGGGGCTGCTCACGCCGCTGATCGCCCGTCTGTTCAATGCCAAGGACCTCGCGGGCATGACCTGGGAGGGCTTCGCCTACGGCAGCGTCATCGCCGCCATCATCAACTTCGTCCTGATCGCCGCCGCCATCTACTTCGTCGTCGTCAT
Source organism: Arthrobacter woluwensis (assembly GCF_900105345.1). Lineage (NCBI taxonomy): Bacteria > Bacillati > Actinomycetota > Actinomycetes > Micrococcales > Micrococcaceae > Arthrobacter > Arthrobacter woluwensis. The sequence continues at coordinate 1,195,636 of NZ_FNSN01000003.1, read as the reverse complement.
GCCGATGAACCACATGATCGCCCGTCGCAATGCCAAGCTCGGCATCAAGGAGGAGGAAGAGGCGGTCGATCCGCAGATCGCCCTCCTCACCGAGATCCGCGACTCCCTCAAGAACCGCTGACCCACAGACCCTTCTCCCCGGAACGACCGAAGGCCGCCACCCGAACGGGTGGCGGCCTTCGTCGTCTGCAGCGGGGCCTCAGGAGGTCGGCTCGAGCGCCAGGTGCTCCTTGACGATCGCCGCGAGGTCCTCGCACACGCGAGTGGCGGTCTCCATGTCCGCAGCCTCCACCATGACCCGGACCACGGGTTCGGTGCCGGAAGGGCGGAGGAGGACGCGACCGGTCTCCCCGAGTTCCTGTTCCGCGCGCGCCACGGCGGCGGCCACATGCGGATCCTGAGTGGCGCGGGCCTTGTCGACGCCCTTGACGTTGATCATGAGCTGCGGGAGCTTGTTCATGGCGCCGGCGAGGTCCTTGAGACTGCGACCCGTGCGGGCCACCTGAGCGGCCAGCTGAAGACCTGTCAGAAGGCCGTCACCGGTGGTGGCGTAGTCCGCGAAGATCACGTGACCGGACTGCTCGCCGCCGAGGTTGAAGCCGCCCTCGCGCATGCCTTCCAGGACGTAGCGGTCGCCCACCGCCGTCTCCTTGATGGTGATCCCGGCGTCGCGCAAGGCGATCTTGAGCCCGAGGTTGCTCATCACGGTGGCCACCAGAGTGTCCTGGCTGAGCTGACCGGCTTCCTTGAGGGAGAGCGCCAGGATCGCCATGATCTGGTCACCGTCCACTTCCTGGCCCTCATGGTCGACCGCGAGGCAGCGGTCCGCGTCGCCGTCGTGAGCGATGCCCAGGTCGGCGCCGTGTTCCAGCACGGCGGCCTTGAGCGGACCGAGGTGGGTGGAGCCCACGCCGTCGTTGATGTTCAGGCCGTCCGGGTCGGCACCGATGACCACGATGTCCGCGCCGGCATCCTTGAAGAGTTCGGGGGAACAACCGCTGGCGGCCCCGTTCGCGCAGTCGAGCACGATCTTGAGGCCTTCCAGGCGCTGCGGGGCGATGGACCGCAGCAGGTGGAGGATGTAGCGGTCCTCGGCGTCGGAGAAGCGCCGGATTCGTCCCACACCGGCCGCCTGGGGACGTTCGAAGCCGAGCTCCATCTGGGTCTCGATCGCGTCTTCGATCTCATCCGGGAGCTTGTGGCCGCCGCGGGCGAAGAACTTGATGCCATTGTCCGGCGCCGGGTTGTGAGAGGCGGAGATCATGACGCCGAAGTCGGCTTCCAGATCCGCCACCAGGAAGGCTGCGGCCGGGGTGGGCAGCACACCGGCGTCGTAGACGTCCACACCGGAGCTGGCGAGGCCTGCTTCGACGGCGGCGGAGATGAACTCGCCGCTGGCCCTCGGATCACGCGCGACGACGGCTCGTGGCCGGCTGCCGTTGCTGTGGTTATGACCCAGCACCACGGCCGCGGCCTGGGCCAGCTGCATGGACAGTTCAGCGGTCAGCAGTCCGTTCGCAAGGCCTCGGACGCCGTCGGTTCCAAATAATCTAGACATCGGATCGATTCTAGCCGACGGCACCCCCGGCGGCGCAGACCGTCGTTCCGGGGCCGGTTCCCCTCGCGCCCGGCCAGCTGGCCACCGCCAGGCCGTCTCGTGCCCCGCCGTCGTCGTTTCCCCCGGTCATCCGTACTTTCCCCCGCCACTGTGGCGCAGGGAAAGACCACAGCCCCGGGCGACACCAAAGGCCCGGAGGCGGAGAAGCCACCGAGCCCTGAGGAGCCGAGGCACCAAAAAAGCGGCTTGCGCTGCGCGCCGCTTTCTTGGCAGGCCGAGAAACCAGCGCTTGTGGAGCCAAGCGCTGATTTCTGCCGAGGGACCCGAAAGGGCCGGTCGCTCTGCGACCGGCCCTTGGGGGAAGACGACGCCCTCTGCGCTTGTGGAGCCAAGCGCTGATTTCTGCCGAGGGACCTGAAAGGGCCGGTCGCTCTGCGACCGGCCCTTTCAGGAAGGCTGAGAAATCAGCGCTTGGAGTACTGCTGTGCCTTACGGGCCTTCTTGAGACCGGCCTTCTTACGCTCGATGACGCGGGCGTCACGAGTCAGGAAGCCGGCCTTCTTGAGGGTCGGGCGGTTGTTCTCGACGTCGATCTCGTTCAGGGAACGAGCGATGCCGAGGCGCAGCGCACCGGCCTGGCCGGAGGGGCCACCACCGTGGATGCGGGCGATGACGTCGTAAGCGCCCTCGAGCTCGAGGATGCGGAACGGCTCGTTGACTTCCTGCTGGTGCAGCTTGTTCGGGAAGTAGTTCTCCAGCTCGCGGCCGTTGATGGTCCACTTGCCGGAACCCGGAACGACGCGCACGCGGGCGATGGCTTCCTTACGGCGGCCGACACCGGAGCCGGGCACCGTCAGGGCCGGGCGCTCCTTCTGCTCGGAAGCCTGCGCCGGGGCGCTCTCCGAGGTGTAGCTGGTGGGGATTTCCTCGGCCTCGACGGCCTCGGTGGTCAGTTCTTCGTTCTGAGCCACGATTCTCCTTGAAAACTAAGTTGGGTGGTGGCCAGGACTACTGGGCGACCTGGGTGATTTCGAAAGTCTGGGGCTGCTGAGCGGCGTGCGGGTGCTCAGCACCGCGGTACACCTTCAGCTTGGTCAGCTGAGCGGCAGCCAGGGAGTTCTTCGGCAGCATGCCCTTGACGGCCTTCTGCACGGCCAGAACCGGGTTCTTCTCCAGCAGTTCGGCGTAGTTGACGCTCTTGAGGCCGCCCGGGTAACCGGAGTGGCGGTAAGCGCGCTTCTGCTCGAGCTTGGCGCCGGTCAGGGCCACCTTCTCGGCGTTGATGATGATGACGAAGTCGCCCATGTCCATGTGAGCGGCGAAGGTCGGCTTGTGCTTGCCGCGCAGGAGATTGGCGGTGTGGCTGGCAAGACGGCCCAGGACGACGTCGGTTGCGTCAATGACGTGCCACTGGCGATCAACATCGCCGGGCTTCGGGGTGTACGTACGCACGGTGTATGCCTCGTTCTTGTTCTGGCGTTCAAAGTAGTTTCAGCAGGCGTGAGTTCCTGCTGAAGGGTTCCTGTGCGACCGGATCAGAGGTGAGGGCTCTAGGGAACCAGTGAGACCCGAAGCTCGATAGCGCGACCGGATACACGATCCATGCAACAGAATCATCCGGCCGGCACCCAACATCGAGAGGGCACACGCACAACGACTTAAAACTTTATCGTTAATGACCCGTTCAGGCAAAAGCGCCGGGAGGATCAACGACCCGCAGGAAGTGAATAGACCGCGACGGCGGTCGCGCCGGCGCCGTCCACGGTCACCCGGACGTTCGGCCCTCGCCCATAATCCCGGTCCTTGCTGCAGAGCGCCAGCCCCTCGCCGTCGCCGTGACCCCGGAGGACGACCCGGTCCTGCGGCCCCACCACGGCATCCGGGAACACGTCCAGCCCTGCGACCCGGCACCAGTCCAGGACAGCCTTGCGTTCCCCCGTGAAGGTGACCAGTGCGGCGTCCGGGAAGTTCTGAAGACCTTCAGTGGAACTGGTGAGGTCTCCGTGATGAGGGGGGTCTGAGAGTCCTGCGCGTCCGAGGATGTTCTGAGCGGACTGTGGATCCGTGGTGGTCATGGCAGTGCCCTTCGACGAGGTCGTGATGTGCTGGGGGGAAGGAGGCGATGACGGTCCTCCGCGCTCCGGGACTGGACCCACGGCGCAGGAGACCATCATCAAGAGCATCGCGCCGCACAGGGCGGCCCTGGATATTCTCATGACACCGTTCCGTCCCCGTGGCGATTCCCGGAACGCCCCACCATGTTGAAATTCTGCGCCAGCCCCACCTCGTTGAGATGCCCCATCTCCGCATCGGTGACGTGAAACGGTCCGATGTCCGTGGCTTTGGTCCCATCCCAGTTGTACCGATCACGGTAGCTGACGGCCGTGTCCGTCACGTAGCGCCATTCGCCGCCGGGCTGCTCGGGAGGGTACACCGTCACCTGTCCCTGGGTGCTGTACTGGATACCGCCGGTCGCATAGAACCAGTTGGCACTCTGGTCCTTGGTGATGTAATAGCCCTTCCAGTCCGTGCTGACGGGATAAGTCACTGGACCGGTGGCTCCGGAACCCTTGGCATCGGCCACCGCACTGCGCGCCAGGTTGGTGACGTCCGCGTCAGCCTGTCCTCTGAGCTGTGGAACGTCCTTGAGCATCTGGTCCACGTTCTGAGTCAAGGGCTCCCCGGAATTGCCGAGGTAGTGCAGCAGATTCCTCGACGCGTCCGGCCAGCCGGCTCCGCCTGCTTCCGCCGCAGTTTCCACCACGAGCTTCTTCGCGTGGTCTCCCCAACCTGCGTCCGAGGTTCCGTGGCCTTGCGAATCCGGGTCCGAACGCCAGGGTGGCGCCTCAGGCCGGGGGACGCTGGTGCCCGGAACAGGCTTGCCGAGGCCGTTGGGCAACGGCTGAGGTCCATCGGTGTGACCACCGGGGTCCCCTTGACCTCCGCCCTCCCGGCCCCGCTCGCCTTCGGCGCCTCGGCCTTGAGATCGACGGTCACTGCCGTCGACGGACGGCGGCGCCCCTCCGGCGCCTGTCGCCCCGCTTCCGCCAGCTGCCACGCTGGCCTTCTCCTGCTCTTGCGCCTGCTGCTGCAAGGCGCGGGCCGCGCTCAGCAAAGACTGGATGCAGTGGCGGGCCTCCGGGGTGGTCTCACTGTGCCAGGTGGCCTGGAAACGCTGCAGATCGGGACCCTGCCAAGGTCCGGGCTCCGCCACCAGGGCATCGAGTGAACGAAGGCGTGAGCTGAGGTCTTGGGCTCCACGCTCCAGCGTGCGCGCGAGGGCGCGTAGTTGTTCAACGTCGGCTCCGAGAAATCCACCCATGGTCATCACCCTCCCGCCACGGCACGGCGAGGTCAATGGGGAGCCCTCCCCTGGGAGGGGGACGACGTCTCAGTCCCGGACGGCCCGGGTCTGCTCGGCGCGGGCCTTGAGCTGGTCATCCTCGGGGTAGGCGACGTACTCCAGCACCAGCGGGTGCGCCGGCGCCAGGACCGATCGAGAGTCGCGCTTCTTCTCCAGCAGCCGCTCCCAGAGCCACGGAGGGGGCTCGGCGCCCTCCCCCACGGTCAGCGTGGCGCCGATCAGCGCCCGCACCATGTTGTGGCAGAACGCGTCGGCCTGGATGTGCGCCGTGATGATCCCGTCCGCACCCCGCTCGAAGTCGAACCGCTGGAGCTCGCGAACCGTGGTGGCCCCTTCGCGGGGCTTGCAGTAGGACCGGAAGTCGTTCAGCCCGAGGAGCTGTGCTGCGCCGCGATTCATCGCCTCGGTGTCCAGGGGCTTCTTGTGCCACAGCACGAGCGAGCGGCCGAGCGGGTCCCAGGTCCGCGCGTCGTCGGCGATCCGGTAGCTGTAGCGGCGCCACAGGGCGCTGAAGCGGGCGTCGAAGCCCTCCGCCGCGAGCTCCACGCTGTGCACGACGACGGCGCCGTTCAAGTCCCCGAGGACCTTGGCCAGGGTGCCGCGAAGCCTGCGCTGCAGCGTCTGGGCGGCGCCGTCCACGTTCCCGCGGCCCACGCGCTCCCACTCCTGCTCGGTGGTGTCCCAGTGGACCACCTGGCCGCGGGAGTGGACGCCCGCGTCGGTGCGCCCGGCGACCGTGAGGCGCACGGGGCGGCGGAGGACCATTCCGAGGGCTTCCTCCAGCACGCCCTGGACCGTGAGCAGCCCTGGCTGCACGGCCCATCCACGGAACGGGGCGCCGTCATACGCCAGCCCCATCCGGACACGAAGAAACCCGCCGTCACCGGTAGGGGTGACGACGGGTTCTTCGAACTGCATAGACCAAAGTCTACTGGGTGGAAGGAGCCTTACTTGGCGTCCTTCTCCTCAGCTGCTTCCTCGGTGGCCTCTTCGGCGGCGGGAGCCTCGACGGTCTCCTCGACGACCTCAGTGGTCTCCTCGGCCGGAGCCTCCACAGCGGCTTCCTCGGCCGGAGCGGCCTTCTCAGCAGCCTGGGTGGCCTCGGCCACGACGGCCTGCTTGGCGGAGAGCGGCTCGAGCACGAGCTCGATCACGGCCATGGGAGCGTTGTCGCCCTTGCGGTTGCCGATCTTGGTGATACGGGTGTAGCCGCCGGGACGGTTCTCCACCTGCTTGGCGATGTCGGTGAACAGCTCGTGGACGATGCCCTTGTCGCTGATCAGGCCGAGCACGCGGCGGCGGGAAGCGAGGTCGCCACGCTTGGCGAAGGTGACCAGACGCTCGGCGTACGGCTTCAGGCGCTTGGCCTTGGTGACCGTGGTGGTGATGCGCTTGTGCTCGAAGAGCTGAGCGGCCAGGTTCGCGAGCATCAGGCGCTCGTGAGCCGGGCCACCGCCCAGGCGCGGACCCTTGGAGGGGGTAGGCATAGTTCTATCTCCTAGATGGGTGGTTTCACCGGGCCATCAACGGCCCGGGAGAACCAAAATCTGCTTTATCAGGCTTCTTCGTCGCTGAAGGTCGCGTCGTCCTCATCGATCGCGGCCGCGCGGGCGGCGAGATCGAATCCGGGAGGCGAATCCTTCAGAGAGAGACCCAGTTCAACAAGCTTGGCCTTGACCTCGTCGATGGACTTGGCACCGAAGTTCCGGATGTCCATCAGGTCGGCCTCGGAACGCGCCACGAGTTCGCCCACGGTGTGGATGCCCTCGCGCTTGAGGCAGTTGTAGGAACGGACGGTGAGGTCCAGTTCCTCGATGGCCAGCGCCATGTCGGCTGCCAGAGCAGCGTCCGTGGGCGACGGGCCGATTTCAATGCCCTCAGCGGCAACGTTGAGCTCACGGGCCAGACCGAAGAGTTCGACCAGCGTGGTGCCGGCGGAAGCGACGGCATCGCGCGGGGCGATGGACTGCTTGGTCTCGACATCGACGACGAGCTTGTCGAAGTCGGTGCGCTGCTCGACACGGGTGGCCTCCACGCGGAAGGTCACCTTCATGACGGGCGAGTAGATCGAGTCGACCGGGATACGGCCGATCTCGGAGTCGCCAGCCTTGTTCTGAGCAGCGGAGACGTAGCCACGGCCACGCTCGATGGTCAGTTCGAGCTCGAACTTGCCCTTGGAGTTCAGGGTCGCGATGTGCAGGTCCGGGTTGTGGAATTCCACGCCGGCCGGCGGAGCGATGTCCGCAGCGGTGACGACACCGGGGCCCTGCTTGCGCAGGTATGCGACGACCGGCTCATCGTGCTCGGAGGACACCGAGAGGTTCTTGATGTTCAGGATGATCTCAGTGACATCCTCCTTCACACCCGGAACAGTGGTGAACTCGTGCAGCACGCCGTCGATCCGGATGCTGGTGACAGCAGCGCCGGGGATCGAGGAGAGCAGGGTACGACGCAGGGAATTGCCGAGAGTGTAACCGAAGCCCGGCTCCAGCGGTTCGATGACGAACCGGGAGCGGTTTTCGGAAACGACCTCTTCAGTGAGGGTGGGGCGCTGTGCAATGAGCACTTATGTTTCCTTTCAGCGAGCATCCGCTATATGACGCAACACAGGTAGTGGAAATCGACGTCGTTCCGTCGGTCATGCCGTCACCGCCGCCCGAGGCGGTGATGACGGCATGACCAGGCCACTGCTACTAGACGCGGCGGCGCTTCGGCGGACGGCAGCCGTTGTGAGCGCTCGGGGTCACGTCCTGGATGGAACCGACCTCGAGGCCGGCGGCCTGCAGCGAGCGGATAGCCGTCTCGCGGCCGGAGCCCGGGCCCTTCACGAACACGTCCACCTTGCGGAGACCGTGCTCCTGCGCGCGCTTCGCGGCAGTCTCAGCAGCCATCTGCGCGGCGTACGGGGTGGACTTACGGGAGCCCTTGAAGCCGACCTCACCGGCGGAAGCCCAGGAGATCACAGCACCGGACGGGTCCGTGATGGACACGATGGTGTTGTTGAAAGTGCTCTTGATGTGCGCCTGTCCAAGCGCGATATTCTTCTTGTCCTTCTTACGCGGCTTGCGGACAGCGCCACGAGTCTTCGGGGGCATGCTTTTCTCCTACAGAAAGTTTCTTGGGAAACCTGGAGCTAAACCCGAGGGGTTTAGCGGCCGGCCTTCTTCTTGCCTGCGACGGTCCGCTTCGGACCCTTACGGGTGCGAGCGTTGGTCTTGGTGCGCTGACCGTGGACCGGCAGGCCCCTGCGGTGACGCAGACCCTGGTAGCTGCCGATCTCGACCTTGCGGCGGATGTCAGCAGCCACTTCGCGGCGAAGGTCACCCTCAACCTTGTAGTTGCCCTCGATGTAGTCACGCAGCTGAACCAGCTCAGCGTCACTGAGGTCCTTGACCCGGACGTCCGGGCTGATGCCAGTGGCAGCCAGGGTTTCCTGTGCACGGGTCTTGCCCACGCCGTAGATGTAAGTAAGCGCGATCACCAACCGCTTTTCGCGGGGGATGTCAACGCCAGCGAGACGAGCCATGTTTGGCGGTACTCCTTGATTGAACCGGAGGTCGTAGGCAGTACACCCGCAGTTTCACTGCGGCCCCAGCCTCCGACCGGGGGTTAGCTGTCCGGGCCCATTACGTCCCAGCGCAGCTTGTGCTGCCTTATCTATTACTTGCGTGGGCAAGCAGTCCAGTGTGGTCCCCGAAGGGGAATCAGCCCTGGCGCTGCTTGTGGCGCGGGTTCTCGCAGATCACCATGACCCGGCCGTTACGGCGGATCACTTTGCACTTGTCGCAGATCTGCTTGACGCTCGGCTTGACCTTCATGGCGTTCCTTTGCGTGTTTGCAGTTGTCCCCTGCCCCGGCGGACCGGGACAGCGGTCTTTACTTGTAGCGGTAGACGATACGACCCCTGGTGAGGTCGTAAGGGCTCAGCTCCACCACCACGCGGTCCTCCGGGAGGATCCTGATGTAGTGCTGACGCATCTTTCCAGAGATGTGTGCCAAGACGATGTGCTTGTTCGTCAGCTCAACACGGAACATCGCGTTGGGCAGCGCTTCGGTCACCACGCCTTCGATCTCAATGACCCCGTCCTTCTTGGCCATATCCTCCGCTAACTGTTGTGCCGGAGAGCACGGGTGTGCTCAGCAGGCAATGGGTGTTTTCCTGTGGGATCATTCCCACAGGCTGCCAGTCCATGCATTCCCACCCTGAAGTGGGCCGACCCCACACGCTCGGAAGCGCAGAGGGCATGACGGAACAGACAACCAACCATCAACTGTACGCCATCCGGTGCCAGAAGTTAAATCGGGCCATGATAGCCGTCCTTCGACGGATCACGCACCCCCATCGCCGAATGCCGGGAACGTCCCCGCCGGCGTGGTGACACCCGATGCCTGGGCGACGCCGTCGAGGATCGCGAGGCGCACGGCCTCCGCCGCGGCACTCTGCAGCCCGATCAGGAAGGCCGTCCTGGCTGCCGGATCCAGCCCGGTCCATGCCGCGGATCCACCGGTCGAGAGCGCGAAGACCGTGTCCCCGTCGGCCAGGGTGTGGCTCGGGTTCAAGGCCCTGGCCAGGCCGGCGTGCGCCGCCGTCGCGGTCCGGCGGCACTGGGCCACCTCCAGCGCGGCATTCGTCACGACGACGGCGAGCGTGGTGTTGAGCGAGCCGGCAGCGGGCGCAGCGTGAGCGTCCTTCTGCGCGCTTCCGGATTTCTCCCGGCTCGCCGCCGCGCCGGTCTCCGCCGGGAACTGCGGGACTCCCAACGCGTTGACGATCGCGAGCGCCCCGACCACGACGTCGCCGTCCAGGTGGACGGCCGACGTTCCGAGTCCGCCCTTGTACGCGCCCTGGGCGATCAGCGCACCGGCTCCTGCACCGATGGCGCCCCGCTCGACGTCGTGCCCCGGCTCACGAGATCCGGCGTCCCGCGCCGCCTGGTACCCCATCTCCAGATCGGGGCGCGCGCGGAAGTCGCCCCCGCGCCCCAGGTCGAAGATCGCGGCGGCGGGGACGATCGGCACCACGCCGCCCTGCACCGGGAAGCCCAGGCCTTGCTCCTCGCACCAGAGCTGCGCCCCGCCGGCCGAGGCGAGTCCGTAGGCGCTGCCGCCCGTCAGGACCACGGCATCGACCGTGGGGACCAGCGTGCTGGGGTCCAGGGCATCCGTCTCGTGGGTCCCGGGCCCACCGCCCCGCACATCCACCGACCCCACGGTCCCGGGAGGGGGCAGCACCACCGTGACCCCGCTCAGCCAGCCCTCGCCGATGCGTTCCGCATGGCCTACCCGCACCCCGGGCACCTCCGTGATCCGTCCCATGGCTTCATTGTCCACCTCCGGCGGTCCGGTCCGCCGCGGACGTCTCTCCGGAACGCCCTCCGGAACCGGGAGTCGCCCCTCGTTTGTGAACGCGAGGTGCCGCTCCGGTGGCCGTTCGGCGAACCGGCCCTGAAGTGTCCGGGAACTCTGCCCGGACGGCCCGGAAACCGGGGCCGCGACGCGGGCCGCTGTGGTGAAGTGAGCATGTCCTGCGCGTTCTGACGCAGGTTGGAACGACCCAGATTCCCTTGATGACTGATACTGAAATCCCCCTTGCCCAGCGCCCCGCGACGCAGGCCCCTCCCCGGGCCGCCGCCGGCGCTCCCGCCCCTCCGGCGGTGGAACGGAAACGTGGCTGGAGCCCCCGGCGCCGTCGTGACTTCCTGGTGTTCCTCGCCTTCGCAGCGCCGAACCTCCTGCTGATCGGCGTCTTCACCTACCTTCCGCTGCTGAACAACATCTACTACTCCACCCTGGACTGGACCCTCGGCTCGGCCGAGGCCACCGTGGTGGGCTTCGGCAACTACCTGGCCTTCTTCACCAGCCCGGACGCTCCGCGCGTCCTCGGGACCACCGCGGTGTTCACTGTTCTCACGGTCGGCGGCTCGATGGTCCTGGGCCTCCTGGTCGCGCTGGCCCTGAACGCCAAGGTCAAGGGCACCACCTTCGCCCGCGCCGCGGTGTTCGCCCCGTACGTCCTGTCCGGTGTCGGCGTCGGCCTGGTCTGGCTGTTCATCTTCGACCCCGGCTACGGCGTCCTGGCCTGGATCCTGCGTGGGGCCGGCCTGAAGAGCCCCGAATGGATCAACGACCCCCAGCTGGCCCTGGTCATGGTGATCGTGGTCTACATCTGGAAGAACCTCGGCTACTGCGCCGTGGTCTTCCTCGCGGGCCTGCAGTCGCTGCCCACCGAGGTGATGGAGGCCGCGTCCCTGGACGGAGCCAACGGTGCGCGGCGGTTCCTGAGCATCTCCCTGCCGCTGCTCTCCCCCACCACGTTCTTCCTGCTCATCACCACCATGATCAGCTCCCTTCAGGCCTTCGACCTGATCCGGATCATGACGCCGCTGGGCAACGGCACGAGCACGCTCATCTACGAGGCCTATCTGCAGGCCTTCGGCGCCTACAACCGCGCCGGCTACTCGGCGGCCATCTCCGTGGTGCTGTTCGCCATCCTTCTGGTGGTCACCGTCCTCCAGCTGCGTTTCGTGGAGAAGAAGGTGCACTACGCATGAGCACTCTGACCGACAGCCGCCCCGGCGCTCTCAGCCGGAAGAACCTCGTGGCCACGCTCGCGGGCGGTTACATCCCCTTGATCGTGGCCACCCTGGTGGTGTTCCTGCCTCTGCTGTGGATGGTGCTGAGCTCCTTCAAGCAGCCCGGCGAGATCGTCACCACGGACCTGAAGATCCTGCCCCAGGCGCCCACGCTGGACAACTACCACACGGCCATGACCACCGTGCCGTTCGGACAGTTCTTCCTCAACAGCGTGATCGTCACGACCGTGGGCTCCGCCATCAAGGTGAGCCTGGCCATCCTGACCGCCTACGCCCTGGTGTTCGTCCGGTTCCCGTTCAAGAACGTCGTGTTCGTGATCATCCTGGTGGCGCTCATGGTGCCGGCCCAGGTGTCGATCCTGCCGAACTACATCCTGATCGCCGGGCTGGGCGGGAAGAACACCCTGTGGGGCATCATCCTGCCGGGCCTGGGCACCGCCTTCGGCACCTTCCTGCTCCGCCAGCACTTCCTCACGCTGCCGGGTTCCATCCTGGAAGCCGCGGAGCTCGACGGCGCCGGGCACTGGCGCCGTCTCTGGCGGGTCGTGGTGCCGGTCTCCATCCCCTCGATCGCCACCGTGGGCCTCGTGACCGTGGTCAGCGAGTGGAACGACTACATCTGGCCCCTCATCATCACGGACCGCCCGGAGAGCATGACCCTTCCCGTCGGCCTGACGCTTCTCCAGAACTCGGAGAGCAACGGAGCCGGCTGGGGCATCCTCATGGCCGGCTCGGTCCTGGTCATCCTGCCCGTCCTCATCATCTTCGCCATGCTCCAGCGCTACATCGTCGCCGGCCTCACCCAGGGCAGCGTCACGGGCTGAACTCCGGCCCCACCCCGGGAGGCGCGCCTCCCCACCGGCACCACACCAGCACCATCGCACTCCAGCATCACTGAAAGGTCATCTCATGAACACGCCACTGCGCCGTCGTCAATTCCTCGGCCTCTCCGCCGCCGCGGCCGTCACCGCCGCCCTCGCCGCCTGCGGCGGTCCCTCCACCAGCGGTGGCGGGGCCTCCCAGGCCGCCGCGGACACGGACTTCAGCGGTGTGAAGCCCGCCGCGAGCTTCGACTTCTGGTCCACCCACCCGGGCAAGTCCCAGGACGTCGAGAAGCAGCTGATCGAGAAGTTCCAGGCCAAGCACCCGGACATCAAGGTCAACCTCATCACCGGCGGCAAGGACTACGAGGAGATCGCGCAGAAGTTCCAGACCGCACAGGCCGCCAAGAGCGGACTGCCGGCGCTCGTCGTCCTGTCCGACGTGTGGTGGTTCCGCTACTACATGAACAAGAGCATCATCCCGCTGGACAGCCTGATCAAGCAGCTCGACTTCAGCATGTCCGACTTCCGCGAGACCCTCGTGGCGGACTACGGCTACGACAACCAGCAGTGGGCCATGCCGTACGCCCGTTCCACCCCGCTCTTCTACTACAACAAGGACCACTTCAAGGCCGCCGGTCTCCCGGACCGCGCTCCGAAGACCTGGGCCGAGTTCGCCGAGTGGGCGCCGAAGCTCAAGGCCGCGTCGAAGGCCCAGTTCGCCTTCATGTACCCGGCGCTGGCCGGCTACGCGGGCTGGACCCTGCAGAACAACCTCTGGGGTGAGGGCGGCGGCTGGTCCAAGGACTGGGAGATCACCGCCGACTCGGACGCCAACGTCAAGGCGCTCCAGTTCGCTCAGGACTCGGTCTACAGGGACGGCTGGGCCGGCGTCTCCTCCAAGGACTCCGCGGACGACTTCGCCGCGGGCATCGCCTCCGCCACGCTGTCCTCCACGGGCTCCCTCGTGGGCGTGCTGCAGAACGCGAAGTTCAACGTGGGCGTCGGCTTCCTGCCCGGCGGCTCCGCCTCGCAGAACCCGGTCTGCCCCACCGGTGGCGCCGGCCTGGGCATCCCGGCCGGTGTGCCGAAGGACCAGCAGCTCGCCGCCGCCACGTTCCTGAAGTTCGTGACGGAGCCGGAGAACACCGCGCTCTTCTCCGCGGCCACCGGCTACATGCCCACCCGGAAGTCCGCGGACATGACGTCGGCTCTGGCCAAGACGCCTCAGATCAAGATCGCCATGGATCAGCTGGCCGTGACCCGCAAGCAGGACAACGCCCGCGTGTTCCTGCCGGGTGCGGACCAGGAGATGGCCAAGGCCGCCGCGGCGATCCTGACCCAGAAGGCCGACGTGAAGAGCAGCCTCACCACCCTGAAGGGCACTCTCGAGGGCATCTACACCAAGGACGTCAAGCCGAAGATCGCCAAGTAGGGCATTCACACTCCGGAGCACGACGACGGCGGCGGTCACCTCAGCGGTGGCCGCCGCCGTCGTCGTCGCGTCCGGGCGTCGTGGCGAGGCGCCGTAGCCTCCGGCTGCCGTGGCGGGCGCCGCAGAAACAGCACGGGCCGGCCATGAACCATGACCGGGCCTGGATTTAGCGCACCCGGGCTATGACCGGCGAAGCCCGTTGGCCCAGCGGCGCGGGGAATGCCATCCTGATCGGGCGGAGTCCCCGTCCGGTGGACCCGCACACCCTGCCATCCGAGGAGCACACGAGTGATCACCCGCATCAAGGCGGCCTTCATCATCGGCTACGCCGACGGTGACCACCGCATCCTGCCGGACGCCGAGTTGGTCCACGAGAACGACACCATCCTGTTCGTCGGCCGGGACTACTCCGGACCGGTCGACCAGGAGTTCGACGCGGGACTCTCGATCGTCTCCCCCGGTTTCATCGATCTCAACGCCCTCGCCGACATCGACCACGCGATCTTCGACTCCTGGCACGGCCCCGCCACCCGGCTCGGACTGGTCCGCTCCGAGGCGCATCTCCAGAGTTCTTCCCCCGTCTTCACCCCCGAGGAGCTTCGTTTCCGCCGCGAGTTCGCCCTGACGCAGCTCGCACTCAACGGCATCACCACCCTCATGCCGATCGCGGCGGAGAGTTATCTCGACTGGTGTGAGGACTATGAAGACCTGGCCCACTTGGCCAGGGCCGTCGAGGACATCGGCCTGCGGGCGTACCTCGGTCCCAGTTACCGCACCCACGTCCCCTGCACGGACGGGACGCGCGTGCTCCTGCACGAGGACGAGCAGCGAGGCCTGGACGGGCTGGCCGAGGCGATCCGCTTCGCCCGGGACCACGAGGGGCGGGCCGACGGCCGGATCCGGACGGCCCTGTTGCCTGCGCGGATCGAGACGCAGACGGAGAAGACACTCCGGCTCACGCGTCAGGCGGCCGACGAGTTGGGAATCCCGGTCCGGCTCCACGCCGCACAGGGGGTGTCCGAGGTGGAGACCATGATCGAACGCACCGGGATGCGCCCCCTCCCCTACCTCCACTCGATCGGCTTCCTGGCCGAGCAGACCTTCATCCCGCACGCCTGGACGGTGCCCGGGCACCGTCATATGCCTCGCGCCTACGGTGACGGCGACGACCTCGCGCTCCTCGCGGAGTCGGGGACGACCGTGGTGTTCTGCCCCATCCCTTCCGCCCACTACGGCAGCGTCCTGGAGGACTACGACACGTACCGCGCCCGCGGGATCCGGGTGGTGATGGGCACCGACTCGGCGCCGCCGAACATGATCCGTGGCCTCGACCTCGCCACGGCGATGCAGAAGACCGCCACCGGAGACCGGGCGTCGGCCCAGGCGGGCGACCTCTTCCGCTCCGCCACCCTCGATCCCGCAGAAGCCCTCGGCCGGGACGACCTCGGACGTCTCGCGACCGGCTGCCAGGCGGACTACTTCGTCCTCGACCTCACCGGACGCCATATCGGCCCGTACGCGGACCCGATCCGCACCCTGGTCCTGAACGCCGACGGCCGGGACATCTCACGGGTCGTCGTCGCAGGCCGCACCGTGGTGGAGGACCACGAGGTCGTCACCATGGACACGAGCGACCACCGCCGACGTGCGCAGGACTTCCTGAACCGCTACATGGCCTCGCTCACCGACTCCGACCACGCCCGACGCCCGCTCGAGGAACTGCTCCCCCCGAGCTTCCCGCTCGCCTGAGCGGACGGCCGCCTCCGTGCCGTGTCGAGAGGGGACGCCAGAGGCCCCTGACCAGCACGGTCAGGGGCCTCTGCGCAGCCTGTCACGGCGCCGCCGTCGCGCTTTCATACGCGACGGCGGACTGGCTCACGCCGGGATCGGCACCACGGTCACGCCGAGCTTGGACAGCTCGGAGGCGCCGCCGTCGGGTGCCGTGAGAACCCAAATGCCCTCGCGGTGGACCGCCACGGAGTGCTCCCACTGCGACGCGCGGGCGCCGTCCGTGGTGACCACGGTCCAATCGTCTTCGAGCACGGCGGTCTCGAGCCCACCGCGGACCAGCATCGGCTCGATCGCGAAGCACATGCCGGGCTTGATCTTCGGGCCACGGTGCTTGCTGCGGTAGTTCAGCACATCGGGCGCCATGTGCATCTGGGAGCCGATGCCGTGTCCGCAGTAGTCCTCCAGGATGCCCAGCGGCTTGCCCTTCTGCGAGGAGACGTAGTCGTCGATGGCGTCGCCGATGTCCCCCACGTACTTGGCGGTGGCCAGGGCCGCGATGCCGTGCCACATGGCCATACGGGTGACCTCCGAGAGGCGCTCGTCCTCCGGGTCCCCCTCGCCCACGATCACGGTGCGCGCGGAGTCGGCGTTCCAGCCGCGCACGATGCAGCCGCCGTCGATCTTCACCACATCGCCCGGCTCCAGAACCCGCGGTCCGGGGATGCCGTGCACCACCTCATCGTTGACCGAGGCGCAGATGTGCTTCGGGTAGCCGTGGTACCCCAGGAAGTTGTACTGGGCGCCCGCCTCGTCCACCACGGCGGCGAAGACGGCGTCCAGCTCATCGGTCGTGACACCCGGCGCGACGGCGGCCACGGCCGCGTCCAGGGCGCGGCTGAGGAGCTCACCCGCCTCCTGCATGATGCGCATCTGAGCGTTGGTCTTGTATTCGATCCGGGGAGAGTGGAATGCCACAGGTCTTCCTTCGGTTCCGGCCGCGTCTCACGGCCCTCGGGGCTACTGGCTTCCGCGTCGCCTCCCAGGAGGCTGTCGGCGGAAAAGTCATGCCCCCGGAGAGTGTCCGGGGGCATGGCTGGGATTTCTAGGCGCTGGCGGCTTCGTCCGCCACGGCCTCCGCGATGGCGGCCATCACGCGATCCGTGACCTCGTCGATGGCTCCGATGCCATCCACGCGGCGGAGGATCCCGCGTTCGGCGTACTTGCCCACCACGGCTTCGGTCTGCTCGTGGTAGAGATCCAGGCGGTGGCGGATGACGGTCTCGTTGTCGTCGCTGCGGCCCGTCTCCAGGGCCCGGCCCAGCAGGCGGGTGACGAGCTCCTCGTCGTCCGCGGTCAGCTGGAGCACCACGTCCAGGCGGGTGCCGGACTCGGAGAGGATCTGGTCCAGCTCGTCCACCTGCGCCACAGTGCGCGGGTAGCCGTCGAGCAGGAAGCCCTCCGCCACGTCGTCCTGGCCCAGCCGGTCACGGACCATGCGGTTGGTGACCGAGTCCGGGACGAAGTCCCCGGCGTCCATGTACTTCTTGGCTTCCAGGCCCAGCGGGGTCTCGCCTTTGACGTTGGCGCGGAAGATGTCGCCGGTGGAGATGGCCACCACACCGAGACGATCGGAGATCCGCTCGGCCTGCGTTCCCTTGCCGGAGCCGGGAGGACCGATAATCAGCATTCTTGTCATCGCAAGAGCCCTTCGTAGTGCCGTTGTTGAAGCTGCGCGTCGATCTGCTTCACCGTCTCCAGTCCGACACCGACCATGATGAGGATCGAGGTGCCGCCGAAGGGGAAGTTCTGGTTGGCCTGGACCAGGACCAGGGCCACCAGCGGGATGAGCGCAACAATGCCGAGGTACAGCGCACCTGGCAGGGTGATCCGGGACAGCACGTACTGCAGGTACTCAGCAGTGGGACGGCCTGCCCGGATACCGGGAATGAAGCCACCGTACTTCTTCATGTTGTCCGAGACCTCTTCAGGGTTGAAGGTGATCGAGACGTAGAAGTAGGTGAAGAAGATGATCAGCAGGAAGTACACCGCCATGTAGAACGGGTGATCACCCTTGGTGAGGTTGTTGTTGATCCACACGACCCAGTCCGGGACGGGACGGCCGTCCGTGGGGGTGTTGAACTGTGCGATCAGCGCCGGCAGGTACAGGATGGACGACGCGAAGATCACGGGGATCACGCCGGCCATGTTGACCTTGATCGGGATGTAGGTGGTGGTGCCACCCACGGTCCGGCGCCCCACCATGCGCTTGGCATACTGGACGGGGATGCGGCGCTGGGACTGCTCCACGAAGACCACGAGGGCGACCGTCAGGAGACCGACCAGCAGGACGGCGATGAACGTGCCCCAGCCCTTGGCGCCGATGATGCCGTTCATGGCAGGCACGAAGCCGGCGGCGATGGAGGTGAAGATCAGCAGGGACATGCCGTTGCCGATGCCCTTTTCCGTCACGAGCTCGCCCATCCACATGATGAGGCCGGTGCCCGCGGTCAGGGTGATGATCAGCAGGATCGTCGTGATGATGCTGTTGTCCGGGATCAGCGGCAGGGCACAGCCCTGGAACAGCTGACCGGAACGGGCCAGAGACACCAGCGTGGTGGCGTTCAGGAGGCCCAGGGCGATCGTCAGATACCGCGTGTACTGCGTGAGCTTGGTCTGCCCGGAGGCGCCTTCCTCATACAGTTCCTGGAACCGAGGGATCACGACGCGCAGCAGCTGAACGATGATGCTGGCGGTGATGTACGGCATGATGCCCAGCGCGAAGATGGAGACCTGAAGCAGGGCGCCACCCGAGAACATGTTCACCATCTGCTGCAGGCTGCTGTTGCCCTGCGTCAGCTGGAGACACTGCTGAACGTTGTTATAGCTCACACCCGGTGCCGGGATGAACGCGCCGAGCCGGAAGATCGTGACGATGCCAAGAGTGAACAGCAACTTGCGTCGCAAGTCAGGGGTCCTGAAGGCACGGCCGAATGCGCTGAGCAAGCGTCCTCCTGAGGGATCTGTGAGGTAAAGGAGAGTGGGTTCCTGGTTGAACCCGACATCAGAGTCTAACCGTTGTGTCGGTCAGCCCCGTAATTCGTCGCGAATGCAGGAACTCCCGGCACCCGGACAGCTGTCCGGGTGCCGGGAGTTCTCAGATCGCGTTCAGCGGTTCCGGCTCTCAGAGAGCGGTGACGGAACCACCGGCGGCCTGGATCTTCTCAGCCGCGCTGGCGGAGAAGGCATCCACGGTCACATCGACCTTGACGGTGATGTCACCAGAGCCGAGCACCTTGACGGGCTGGTTCTTGCGAACCGCGCCCTTGGCGACCAGGTCGGCCACCGTCACGGTGCCACCCTCCGGGAAGAGCTCGGAGAGACGGTCAAGGTTGACCACCTGGAACTCGACACGGAACGGGTTCTTGAAGCCGCGAAGCTTCGGCAGGCGCATGTGCAGCGGCAGCTGGCCACCGGCGAAGCCGGCCTTGACCTGGTAGCGCGCCTTGGTGCCCTTGGTACCACGACCGGCGGTCTTACCCTTGGAGCCTTCACCACGGCCCACACGGGTCTTCGCGGTCTTGGCGCCAGCGGCGGGACGCAGGTGGTGGATCTTCAGAGCGTGCTGCTTCTCTTCGGTCGCTGCAGGCTCAGCAGTCTTCTTCTCAGCCATTACTTCGCCTCCTTGACCTCTACGAGGTGCGGAACCGTGTTGAGCATGCCCACGGTCACGGCATCAGCGGAACGGACCACGGAGTGGCCGATGCGCTTGAGACCGAGAGAGCGGAGCGTGTCACGCTGGTTCTGCTTGGCGCCGATGACGCCCTTGATCTGGGTGATTTCCAACTGAGCGTCGGACGGAGTCAGGTTCTTTGCCATGGCTCAGGCACCTGCCTTCTGGTTGTTCAGAGCACGCACCAGAGCTGCGGGAGCAACCTCGTCCAGCGGCAGGCCACGACGAGCGGCAACAGCTGCCGGCTCCTCGAGCTGACGCAGAGCCTCAACGGTCGCGTGAACGATGTTGATGGCGTTGGAGGAGCCCAGCGACTTGGACAGCACGTCGTGGATGCCGACGCACTCCAGCACGGCACGCACCGGACCACCGGCGATAACACCGGTACCCGGGGAAGCCGGACGGAGCATCACGACACCAGCGGCGGCTTCGCCCTGGACGCGGTGCGGGATGGTGCTGCCGACGCGCGGGACGCGGAAGAAGGACTTCTTAGCCTCTTCAACACCCTTGGCGATGGCAGCGGGGACTTCGCGAGCCTTGCCGTAACCAACACCGACCATGCCGTTGCCATCGCCGACCACCACGAGGGCGGTGAAGCTGAAGCGGCGGCCACCCTTGACCACCTTGGCGACACGGTTGATGGTTACAACACGCTCAACGAACTGGCTCTTCTCGGCCTCGCGGGCGTCACGGCCACGGCCACCACGCTCGCCACGGCCACCACGTTCGCCGCGCTCACCACGACGGCCGCCACGGCGGTTGTCGTTGTTGGCAGCCTCAGTGGTTTCAGTTGCAACAGCGGCTGCAGCTTCAGTCACCTGGGTTTCCTTTTCGTTGTTCACTTCGGTCACAGCGCCAGACCACCTTCGCGAGCACCGTCAGCGACGGCGGCGATGCGGCCGTGGTACTTGTTGCCACCGCGGTCGAAGACCACGGCCTCAACACCGGCTGCCTTGGCACGCTCGGCGACCAGTTCACCAACGCGCTTGGCCTTGGCGGTCTTGTCACCTTCGAACGCACGCAGATCGGCTTCCATGGTGGAGGCCGAGGCGAGGGTCTTTGCCACGGTGTCATCCACGACCTGCACGAAGATGTGACGGGCCGAACGGTTGACGATGAGGCGCGGACGAGCCGGGGTACCGGAGATGCGCTTGCGGATACGCAGCTGACGACGGCTACGGGCCGAGGTCTTGTTCTTGCTGTTGCGCTTCTTGTTAATGCTGATGGCCATGGTTACTTACCAGCCTTTCCGACCTTGCGGCGGATGATTTCGCCGGCGTAACGGATGCCCTTGCCCTTGTAGGGGTCGGGCTTGCGCAGCTTGCGGATGTTGGCAGCGACTTCGCCGACCTGCTGCTTGTCAATGCCGGCAACAGAGAGCTTGGTCGGGCCTTCAACGGCAAACGTGATGCCGGCGGGAGCGACGACGCTGACCGGGTGGCTGTAGCCCAGAGCGAACTCCAGGTCAGAACCCTTGGCCTGCACACGGTAACCCGTGCCGACGATTTCCAGCTTCTTCTCGTAGCCCTTGGTCACGCCGTCGATCATGTTGGCGATCAGGGTACGGGTCAGGCCGTGCAGCGAGCGAGCAGTGCGCTCGTCGTTCGGGCGGGTCACGGAGATCGTGCCCTCTTCCAGGGCCACCTCGATGGGGCTGGCCACGGTGTGGCTCAGTTCGCCCTTGGCACCCTTAACGGTGACAACGGCTCCATCGATCTTGACCTCAACGCCAGCCGGAACGGTGATGGGGAGACGTCCAATACGCGACATTCTTCTCTTCCTTTCCCGTTACCAGACGTACGCGAGGACTTCGCCGCCCACGCCCTTCTTGCCGGCCTGCTTGTCAGTCAGGAGGCCGGAAGAGGTGGACAGGATAGCGATACCCAGGCCACCCAGCACGTGCGGCAGGTTGGTGGACTTCGCGTAAACGCGCAGACCGGGCTTGGAGATACGGCGGACGCCAGCGATGGAACGCTCGCGGCTCGGACCGAACTTAAGGGTGATGGTCAGCGTCTTGCCGACGCGTGCCTCTTCTTCCTTCCAGTCCGAGATGTAACCCTCGGCCTTCAGGATGTCGGCGACGCGGGCCTTCAGCTTGGAGTACGGCATCGACACGGTGTCGTGGTACGCCGAGTTTGCATTGCGCAGACGGGTCAGCATGTCTGCGACGGGATCAGTCATGGTCATGAGGGCTCATGCCCTTCCTCGTACCGGTTTCCACGGGCGGAGCCAGTGGACCTTTTACGTAGTTGGATTAGTCTTCGGTCTTGAACGGGAAGCCGAGGTGCTTGAGCAGCGCGCGGCCTTCCTCGTCGGTCTTCGCGGTGGTGACAACCGTGATGTCCATACCACGGACGCGGTCGATGGCGTCCTGGTCGATCTCGTGGAACATGACCTGCTCCGTGAGACCGAAGGTGTAGTTGCCGTTACCGTCGAACTGCTTGCCGTTCAGGCCGCGGAAGTCGCGGATACGGGGCAGTGCGAGGGTGACCAGACGATCCAGGAATTCCCACATGCGGTCGCCACGCAGCGTCGCGTGGGCGCCGATCGGCATACCCTCACGCAGCTTGAACTGGGCGATGGACTTGCGGGCCTTGGTGACCTGGGGCTTCTGACCGGTGATCGCGGTCAGGTCGCGGACGGCGCCGTCGATCAGCTTGGAATCCTTGGCGGCGTCACCGACACCCATGTTCACGACGACCTTCACAAGGCGCGGAACCTGGTTGACGTTCTCGTACTCGAACTCATCCTGCAGGGACTGCTTGATGTTCTCGGCGTACTTGGTCTTCAGACGCGGGACGATCTTCACCGGAGTCTCGAGGGTCTCAGTCATTAGATGTCCTTCCCGGAGGCCTTGGCGACGCGGATGCGCACTTCGCGCTCCACACCATCGCGCTCAACCTTCTCGACACGGAAACCGACGCGGGTCGGCTTCTTGGTGGACGGATCCACCAGAGCGACGTTCGACAGGTGGATCGGGGCCTCGACGACCTCGATGCCACCGGTGTTGGTGCCGCGCTGGGTCTGGCCGGCCTTCACGTGCTTGGTGACACGGTTGATGCCCTCAACCAGAACGCGGTTGGATTCCGGGAACACACGCAGGACCTTGCCCTGCTTGCCACGGTCTCCACCACGGGACTGACGAGCGCCGGTGATGACCTGGACGAGATCGCCCTTCTTGATCTTTGCACCCATAGTTACAGCACCTCCGGGGCCAGCGAGACGATCTTCATGAACTTCTTGTCGCGAAGCTCGCGGCCAACCGGGCCGAAGATACGGGTGCCGCGGGGCTCCCCGTCCGTGTTCTTCAGGATCACGGCTGCGTTCTCATCGAACTTGATGTAGGAACCGTCCGGACGACGGCGCTCCTTACGGGTGCGGACGACGACAGCCTTGACGACGTCGCCCTTCTTCACGTTTCCGCCAGGGATAGCGTCCTTGACGGTGGCGACGATGACGTCGCCGATGCCTGCGTAGCGGCGACCGGATCCACCGAGAACGCGGATGGTCAAGATTTCCTTGGCACCCGTGTTGTCGGCGACCTTAAGCCGCGACTCCTGCTGAATCAATGTTTACTCCTTGCGTCGCGCCGGTTCTCACGCTGAAATACTGCATACAGTGCGAGCCTTGCGGAACGGTTGTTGGGGTGTCTCTGCCCTGCCTGGATTTTGCCAGCACAGGGTTAAACCCTCGTTCCAGACGCATCTGGGCCCCCTGGCCGGGGACCGGCCCTGAGGCAGTATGCACTGGCACGATGGTTTACGAGGATCTGTTCGGGCGCACGACGCACCCATACAAGCTCAATATCCTAGCACAGCGGAGGCGCGCCCCACGAACCGGGATCCCGTGCGAATGCCGGGATCCCGGGGTGTTTCAGGCCACGTACGCCTTGAGATAGCGGCCGGTGAGGCTGTCCGAGTCCGCCAGGGCCTCGGGGGTGCCCTCGAAGACCACCGTGCCGCCGTCGTGGCCGGCGCCCGGGCCCATGTCGATCACCCAGTCGGCATGGGCGACCACGCCGAGATGATGCTCGATCACCACCACGGTGTTGCCTTCATCCACCAGCTGATCCAGCAGACCGAGCAGGTTCTCGACGTCGGCCAGGTGCAGGCCCGTCGTCGGCTCATCCAGGATGAACACCCCGGCGTCGCTGCCCATGTGCGTGGCGAGCTTGATCCGCTGCCGTTCACCGCCGGAGAGGGTGGAGAGCGACTGTCCGAGGGTGATGTATCCCAGACCGACCCTCGCCAGTCGCTCCAGGATGGGCCGGGCTTTCGGCACCGCGAGCCGCTCCAGCGCCTCCTCGACACTCAGCCGCATCACTTCGTAGATGTTGAGTCCGCCCAGGCGGTACTCCAGGACCTCGTCCGTGAAGCACTTGCCGCCGCAGTCCTCACAGAGCGTTCCCACTGGAGCCATGCCGGGGATCTCGGTGAAGGTCTCCCCCGCGCCCTTGCAGGTGGGGCAGGCGCCTTCCGAGTTGGCGGAGAACAAGGCAGGTTTGGTGCCGGTGGCCTTGGCAAAAGCCGCCCTGATGTGGTCCAGCGCCCCGGTGTACGTGGCCGGATTGGAACGGCGCGAACCGCGGATGGCGGACTGATCCACCACGTGCACGCCGTCCCGCTTGCCGAGCGCCCCGTGGATGAGCGAGCTCTTCCCCGAACCGGCCACGCCCGTGACGGCGCACAGCACCCCGGTGGGCACATCCACGTCCACGTCGCGCAGATTGTGCGTGTTCGCGCCGCGGATCTCCAGGGCTCCGGTCGCAGTCCGCACCGACTCCTTGAAGGGAACCCGTGAGCCGACGTGCTGTCCGGTGAGGGTCTGAGCCGAGGAGAGATCCTCGAAGCTGCCCTGGAAGACGATCTCGCCGCCGTGGATGCCTGCTTTGGGCCCGATGTCGACGATGTGGTCGGCGATCGCCATGACCTCCGGCTTGTGCTCGACCACCAGGATCGTGTTGCCCTTGTCCCGCAGGCTTCGCAGCAGGTCGTTCATCCGGGCGATGTCATGGGGATGGAGGCCCACGGTCGGCTCATCAAAGACATAGGTGACGTCCGAGAGCGGCGACCCGAGGTGCCGGACCATCTTCACCCGCTGAGCCTCTCCCCCGGACAGGGTGGAGGAAGCCCGGTCCAGACTGAGGTACCCGAGACCGATGTCGACGAGGGCCTGCAGGGTGCCGAGCAGGTTCGAGATCACCGGCGCCACGGAAGGCTCGTCAACACCCCGCAGGAACTCGATCAGGTCCGTGACCTGAATCTGCGCGCACTCGGCGATGTTCCGTCCACCGATCCGGCTGGCCAACGCTTCCTGGTTGAGGCGGCCACCGTGGCACAGCGGGCATTCCGCGAAGGTGGCGGCCCGTTCCAGGAAAGCCTTGATGTGTGCCTGTTTTGGCTCCTTCCCACCGGCCAGGTAGCTCTGCCGGATCCGGGTCTCCAGCCCGAGGAACGTCATGTTGACGTTGTCCATCTTGACCTTGACGGCCGGCGAGCGGAGCAGGAAGTCGAGCGTCTCCGGATCGTAGTCCTTCACGGGCAGATCCGGATCGAACCGTCCGGTCCCGAGGAGCACCTTGATCAGCCACCCGTCCACCGTGAAGCCCGGCACTTTGATGGCGCCCTGGGACAAGGACAGGGACCGGTCGAGCAGAACGTCCACGTCCAGCGCGGAGATCTCCCCCGCGCCCTCACACTCCGGGCACATCCCTTCCGCCAGGTTGAACGAGTACTTCCCGGCGTGACCGGCGCTCGGCACCCCCACCCGGGAGAAGATGATCCGCAGCAGGGCATGGGCATCCGTGACGGTCCCCAGGGTCGAACGCGAGTTGCTGCCCATCCGTTCCTGGTTCACCACGATCGCCGCGGAGAGGTTCTCCAGCTCGTCCACGTCCGGCCGCGGCAGGCTCGGCATGAAGGACTGGACGAAGGTCGTGTAAGTCTCGTTGATGAGACGCTGCGCCTCGGCCGCGATGGTTCCGAAGACCAGGGAGCTCTTGCCCGAGCCGGACACCCCGGTGAACACCGTGATCCGCCGCTTGGGCAGATCCAGCGAGACGTCCTGAAGGTTGTTCTCGCGCGCGCCGCGCACCTTGATCAGGCCGTGCGAATCGGCGGCATGGCGGGCAAGGTCAGTCGGCATGAGTCACCTCAGGATCATCGGCGGGGCGCTCCCCCGCGCACTGAGGACAGAATACCTGCCGCCTCCGACATCCCCGCCGGCGCCCGATGGACGCGTGACGCCGTGCGGCCAGGCCGCCGTCGTCGTTCGCCTTCTGCACGGTGCACGCAGCCGTTGCCGCGGACCGGAGAAAGCGGAAGACCCCCGCGCCCAGAAGGGAGCAGGGGTCTTCTCGTTGCTCAGTGGAGCAATCAAGCGGCCGGTCTTACTTGGCGCGCTCGATGACCTCCACCAGACGCCAGCGCTTGGTGGCGGAGAGCGGACGGGTCTCGGCGAGGAGAACCAGGTCGCCGATGCCGGCGGTGTTCTCTTCGTCGTGAGCCTTGATCTTGGACGTACGACGGATGACCTTACCGTACAGAGCGTGCTTCACACGGTCCTCGACCTCGACGACGATGGTCTTCTCCATCTTGTCGGAGACCACGTAGCCGCGACGCGTCTTGCGGTAACCGCGCTGCTGCGCAGCAGTTTCCGTCACGTTCTGATCCTTTTCACTCACTTGGCGTCCTCCTCGGTAGCTGCGGCCTCAACGGCCTCGGCCTTCTTGGAAGACTTCTTGGCCTTCTTCTCTTCCTTGGCCTCGACCACCGGAGCGGGTTCCGGGCGAATGCCCAGCTCGCGCTCACGCAGGACCGTGTAGATGCGAGCGATGTCGCGCTTCACGGCCTTGAGTCGGCCATGGCTCTCCAGCTGACCAGTGGCGGACTGGAAACGCAGGTTGAACAGCTCTTCCTTGGCCTTACGGAGTTCAGCAACCAGACGCTCGCTGTCGAAACCGTCAAGCTGTGCCGGGGCCAGATCCTTGGATCCAACTGCCATTTCTATTCACCACCTTCGCGACGCACAATGCGTGCCTTCAACGGGAGCTTGTGGATTGCCAGGCGCAGTGCCTCGCGGGCCACTTCTTCATTCACACCGGAGAGTTCGAAGAGAACCCGTCCCGGCTTGACGTTGGCCACCCACCACTCGGGGGAACCCTTACCGGAACCCATGCGGGTTTCGGCAGGCTTCTTGGTCAGGGGGCGGTCCGGGTAGATGTTGATCCAGACCTTACCGCCACGCTTGATGTGACGGGTCATGGCGATACGCGCAGATTCGATCTGGCGGTTCGTCACGTAGGCCGGGGTCAGCGCCTGGATACCGAACTCACCGAAGGTGACCTCGGTGCCACCGGTGGCAGCGCCGGAACGACCCGGGTGGTGCTGCTTACGGTGCTTGACTCGACGTGGGATCAGCATTTAAGCCTGTCCTCCTTCTGCTGCTTCAGCAGCCGGTGCCTCGGCAGCCGGAGCTGCGTCGGCGGCCGGACGCTCGTTGCGACGACGACGGTCGCCACCGGGGCGGCCGGGACGCTCGTTGCGGCCACGGGACGGGGCTGCAGCCTGCTGTGCAGCAAGCTCCTTCGCGGTCACATCGCCCTTGTAGATCCAGACCTTCACGCCGATGCGGCCGAAGGTGGTCTTGGCCTCGTAGAAGCCGTAGTCGATGTTGGCGCGCAGGGTGTGCAGCGGCACACGACCTTCGCGGTAGAACTCCGAGCGGGACATTTCAGCGCCACCCAGACGACCGGAGCAAGCGACACGGATGCCCTTGGCGCCAGCGCGCTGCGCGGACTGCATGGCCTTCTTCATCGCGCGGCGGAAAGCCACGCGGGAAGAGAGCTGCTCGGCGATGCCCTGGGCCACCAGCTGAGCTTCGATCTCGGGGTTCTTGACCTCGAGGATGTTCAGCTGAACCTGCTTGCCCGTGAGCTTCTCCAGCTCGCCGCGGATGCGGTCTGCTTCAGCACCACGACGGCCGATCACGATACCCGGACGGGCGGTGTGGATGTCCACACGCACGCGGTCACGAGTACGCTCGATCTCGACCTTGGCGATGCCGGCGCGCTCCATGCCGGTGGTCATGAGCTCGCGGATCTTGACGTCCTCACGGACGAAGTCCTTGTAGCGCTGACCGGGCTTGTTGCTGTCCGCGAACCAGTGCGAGATGTGATTGGTGGTGATGCCGAGTCGGAACCCGTTCGGGTTTACTTTCTGTCCCACTTAGCGGGCCTCCTCGTTCTCCGGGGTAGCGACAACCACGGTGATGTGGCTGGTGCGCTTCTTGATCTGGAAGGCACGACCCTGGGCACGCGGCTGGAACCGCTTCATGGTCGGACCCTCATCAACGAATGCCTCGCTGATGTACAGATCACCTTCGTCAAACGCGACGCCGTCACGGTCCGCGAGGACACGGGCGTTCGCGATGGCGGACTGAACTACCTTGTAGACCGGCTCCGAAGCTGCCTGCTCAGCAAACTTCAGGATCGCCAGAGCCTCATTCGCCTGCTTGCCACGAACAAGGTTGACGACGCGCCGGGCCTTCATAGGCGTTACGCGGATGTGACGCGCAATAGCCTTGGCTTCCATTGCTTTCCTTCTCTCGTCTTAAGACCGAGGTCAGGCGCCTAGCGGCGCTTGCCCTTGCGGTCGTCCTTCACGTGGCCGCGGAAAGTCCGCGTCGGGGCGAATTCGCCGAGCTTGTGCCCGACCATCGACTCCGTGATGAAAACCGGCACGTGCTTGCGTCCGTCGTGCACGGCGATCGTGTGACCCAGCATGTCCGGGATGATCATCGAGCGACGGGACCACGTCTTGATGACGTTCTTGGTGCCCTTTTCGTTCTCCTTGGCGACCTTCACGAAGAGGTGCTGGTCAACGAAAGGACCTTTCTTCAGGCTGCGTGGCATGTTTCCAGGCTCCTATCGCTTGTTCTTGCCGGTACGACGACGACGCACAATGAGCTTGTCGCTTTCCTTGTTGGGGCGGCGGGTGCGACCCTCAGGCTTGCCGTTCGGGTTGACCGGGTGACGGCCACCAGAAGTCTTGCCTTCACCACCACCATGCGGGTGGTCAACCGGGTTCATGGCCACACCACGCACGGTCGGGCGGACGCCCTTCCAGCGCATACGGCCGGCCTTGCCCCAGTTGATGTTCGACTGCTCGGCGTTGCCGACCTCGCCGACGGTGGCGCGGCAGCGCACGTCGACGTTGCGGACTTCACCGGACGGAAGACGCAGCTGGGCGAAACGGCCTTCACGGGCGACGAGCTGCACGGAGGCGCCGGCGGAGCGGGCCATCTTGGCGCCGCCACCGGGGCGGAGCTCAACTGCGTGGATCACGGTACCGACCGGGATGTTACGCAGCGGCAGGTTGTTGCCGGGCTTGATGTCAGCGTTCGGACCCGACTCCACGATGTCGCCCTGGGAGAGCTTGTTGGGAGCGATGATGTAACGCTTGGTGCCATCAACGTAGTGCAGGAGCGCGATGCGAGCCGTACGGTTGGGGTCGTACTCGATGTGCGCGACCTTGGCGTTCACGCCGTCCTTGTCGTGACGACGGAAGTCGATCACGCGGTACTGGCGCTTGTGGCCACCACCCTTGTGACGGGTGGTGATACGACCGGTGTTGTTGCGGCCACCGCTCTTGGTGAGCGGACGCAGCAGCGACTTTTCCGGAGTCGAGCGAGTTACTTCGCTGAAGTCGGCCACGCTCGAGCCACGACGGCCCGGGGTGGTCGGCTTGTAATTGCGGATTGCCATAATTTATTCCTCGTTAAAGTGGTCTCCGCTACGCGAGCGGACCGCCGAAGATGTCGATGGTGCCTTCCTTCAGGGTGACAATCGCGCGCTTGGTGCTCTTGCGCTGCCCCCATCCGAACTTGGTGCGCTTGCGCTTACCGGCACGGTTGATGGTGTTGATCGTGTCGACCTTGACGGAGAAGATCTTCTCCACGGCCAGCTTGATCTCGGTCTTGTTCGAGCGGGGGTCCACCAGGAAGGTGTACTGACCCTCGTCGATCAGGCCGTAGCTCTTTTCGGAGACCACGGGCGCGAGAATGACGTCACGCGGGTCCTTGTTGAAGACGGCGCTCACTTGGCTTCCTCCACGGTCTTGTTGTCCTTACCGGCAACGAAGGCGTCGAAGGCGTCCTTGGTGAAGATCACGTCGTCGGAGATCAGCACATCGTAGGTGTTGAGCTGGTCGACGTACAGAACGTGAACCTCGACGAGGTTGCGCACGGACAGTGCAGCAACATCGTTGGCGCGGTCGATCACCACGAGCAGGTTCTTGCGGTCGGAGATCGCCTTCAGCGCGGCGCGTGCGTCCTTGGTGCTCGGCGTGGTGCCGGAAACCAGGGACTCCACCACGTGGATGCGACCGTTACGAGCGCGGTCGGAGAGGGCGCCACGGAGAGCAGCAGCCTTCATCTTCTTGGGGGTGCGCTGCGAGTAGTCACGCGGGGTCGGGCCGTGGACGACGCCACCACCGGTCATGTGAGGAGCACGGACGGAACCCTGACGGGCGCGGCCGGTACCCTTCTGCTTGAACGGCTTGCGACCGGCGCCGGCGACTTCGCCGCGGGACTTGGTCTTGTGAGTGCCCTGACGAGCAGCAGCGAGCTGCGCGACGACGACCTGGTGCAGCAGCGGCACGTTGGTCTGAACGTCGAAGATCTCGGCGGGCAGGTCAACCTTGATGGTGTTGGCCATGGTACTAGGCTCCCTTCACGGCGGTGCGTACGAGGACGACCGAGCCGCGGGCGCCGGGAACGGCACCCTTGATCAGGAGCAGCGACTTCTCAGCGTCGACACCGTGAACCGTGAGGTTCAGCGTGGTGTGACGGACATTGCCCATGCGGCCGGCCATTTTCAGGCCCTTGAAGACGCGGCTCGGGGTGGATGCGCCACCGATGGAACCGGGCTTGCGGTGGTTCTTGTGAGCACCGTGGGAAGCACCGACACCGGAGAAGCCGTGACGCTTCATGACACCGGCGAAGCCCTTGCCCTTGGTGGTGCCGACGACGTCGATCTTCTGACCGGCTTCGAAGAGCTCCACGGAGAGCTGCTGGCCGAGCTCGTAGCTCTCGGCGTCAGCGGTGCGCAGTTCGACGACGTGACGGCGCGGGGTGACACCGGCCTTCTCGAAGTGGCCGGCGAGCGGCTTGGTGACCTTGCGCGGATCGATCTGGCCGAAGCCGATCTGAACCGCGGTGTAGCCGTCCTTGTCTGCGTTACGCAGCTGGGTGACGACGTTGGAGTCGGCCTGGACGACGGTCACGGGGATGAGCTTGTTGTTCTCATCCCAAACCTGGGTCATGCCGAGCTTCGTGCCCAGCAGGCCCTTAACGTTGCGGGTTGCGGTCATAGTCTCTCAGCACCTCCCTAGAGCTTGATTTCGATGTTCACGTCGGCCGGCAGGTCGAGACGCATGAGCGAGTCAACAGCCTTCGGCGTGGGGTCGATGATGTCGATCAGACGCTTGTGAGTACGCATTTCGAAGTGCTCACGGCTGTCCTTGTACTTGTGGGGAGAACGGATAACGCAGTAAACGTTCTTCTCCGTGGGCAGCGGCACCGGGCCGACTACCGTTGCGCCTGCGCGCGTGACCGTCTCAACGATCTTCCGTGCCGAAACATCAATGACCTCGTGGTCATATGACTTCAGCCGGATGCGGATCTTCTGTCCCGCCATGTCGCCTGACTCTCTTTCATTAGGTTCAGTCCTGAGTGATCAGGACCGCTATTCGCATCTCTTTGCTGTTATGTGCGGCTGCCGAGGCATTTGAAGTCGTGACTACCGCTCTCCGCATGAGCTGAATCCGAGTTGGACCCGGGTTCCTCAACCCACCGGAGCAACCGACCCACGCGGTCGGGCGTGTCGGCCAGATTCTGGACGCGTCACACCGTTCTCAGTGGATGGATTGGTCATGTTTGGTCCCCAGCCTGGTCCCTGACACCCGGCATTATCCGGGTCGGGGCACGAAGGGGCGCTTGAACAACCCTTCAAGTATGGCGCATCTGGAAGAGAATAGCGAATCGGCCTCCCAACGGACCTCCGACCGACCGCTCCGCGAGATGCCGCTACGCCTTCCACGCGCCACTCCGGAGCCGACCCAGCGGGAGCGGCCCGCACCCCAGACGAGCCTCGCGCCGGCCCAGTGCGCCCGGAGCCGGCAAGAAGCCCGCCAAGCTCCCTCAGGGGCCCGTGAGCAGCGCCGCCGCTCCTTCCCTGCCGGTCGCCGAAGGCGAGCGAAGACCACCGCATGCGGGCCCGCTCCTGAGGACAAAGCAAAGGCCCCGCTGCCGAAGCAGCGGGGCCTTCACACCGGCATCAGCCGGAAATCATCAGTCAGTGACTACTTGATGATCTTGGTCACACGACCCGAACCAACGGTGCGGCCACCTTCACGGATGGCGAAGCCGAGGCCCTCTTCCATGGCGATGGGCTGGATCAGCTCAACGCTCATTTCGGTGTTGTCGCCAGGCATGACCATTTCGGTGCCCTCGGGGAGGGTGATCACGCCGGTGACGTCCGTGGTGCGGAAGTAGAACTGCGGGCGGTAGTTCGAGTAGAACGGGTTGTGGCGGCCGCCTTCATCCTTGGAGAGGATGTAGACGTTGGCCTCGAAGTTGGTGTGCGGGGTGATGGAACCCGGCTTCACCACAACCTGGCCACGCTCGACATCGTCGCGCTTGAGGCCACGGAGCAGCAGACCACAGTTCTCGCCGGCCCATGCTTCGTCGAGCTGCTTGTGGAACATCTCGATACCGGTGACCGTGGTCTTCTGGACCGGGCGGATGCCGACGATCTCGACCTCGGAGTTGATGGCGAGGGTGCCACGCTCGGCGCGGCCGGTCACCACGGTGCCACGACCGGTGATGGTGAAGACGTCCTCGATCGGCATCAGGAACGGCTTGTCACGGTCACGAACCGGGTCCGGAACGGACTCGTCGACGGCGGCCATGAGCTCCTGGACGGAAGCAACCCACTTGGGGTCGCCTTCCAGAGCCTTCAGACCGGAGACGCGGATGACGGGAGCGTTGTCGCCGTCGAAGTCCTGCGAGGACAGAAGTTCACGAACTTCCATCTCCACGAGGTCGAGGAGTTCCTCGTCCTCGACCATGTCGGACTTGTTCAGCGCGACCAGCAGGTAGGGGACACCAACCTGGCGGGCGAGCAGAACGTGCTCACGGGTCTGAGCCATCGGGCCGTCAGTGGCGGCAACCACGAGGATTGCACCGTCCATCTGAGCAGCGCCGGTGATCATGTTCTTGATGTAGTCAGCGTGGCCGGGGGCGTCAACGTGTGCGTAGTGACGCTTCTCGGTCTGGTACTCCACGTGGGAGATGTTGATGGTGATACCGCGCTGGCGCTCTTCCGGAGCAGAGTCAATGGAAGCGAAGTCGCGCTGCTCGTTGAGATCCGGGTACTGGTCGTACAGCACCTTGGAAATGGCGGCCGTCAGCGTCGTCTTACCGTGGTCAACGTGACCGATGGTGCCGATGTTGACGTGCGGCTTAGTCCGCTCGAACTTTGCCTTTGCCACAGGTTCCTCCTAGAACATTTTTCAAGTGACGTGCTGACTCTGCTACGGGTGTCGCGGCAGAACTTGTACAAGTCTACTTGGGGGCAGGGGTTTTGATGAAATTGCGGTTCAGGGGCCGGTTGGTCCCTGGGGCCTGAATGTCGCGGCTCCCTCGGCGAGCTGCCGAAAGCCACGCGACGCCGGCGGGGAAAGCCCGAAGGCCTCCCCCACCGGGGTGCGACAACTTACTCGCCGCGGTTCTTCTGGATGATCTCGTCAGCCACAGCCTTGGGAACCTCGGCGTAGCTGTCGAAGGTCATCGAGTACACCGCGCGGCCCTGCGTCTTGGAACGCAGGTCACCGATGTAGCCGAACATCTCGGACAACGGAACGTTGGCACGGATGACCTTGACGCCTGCAGCATCCTCCATGGACTGGATCATGCCACGACGGGAGTTGAGGTCACCGATGACATCGCCCATGTACTCCTCGGGAGTACGGACCTCGACGGCCATGAGCGGTTCCAGCAGAACCGGGTTGGCACGGCGTGCGCCTTCCTTGAACACCTGGGAACCGGCGATCTTGAACGCCATTTCCGAGGAGTCGACGTCGTGGTAAGCGCCGTCGATCAGGATGGCCTTCACACCCACCATGGGGTAGCCGGCCAGGATGCCGAACTGCATGGCGTCCTGGATACCTGCGTCGATGGAGGGGATGTACTCGCGCGGAACGCGGCCACCGGTGACCTTGTTCTCGAACTCGTAGAAGGTGCCGTCCGTGGTCTCGAGCGGCTCGAAGGAAACCTGCACCTTGGCGAACTGACCGGAACCACCGGTCTGCTTCTTGTGGGTGAAGTCGACCTTCTCAACGGCCTTCTTGATGGTTTCGCGGTACGCGACCTGGGGCTTGCCCACGTTGGCCTCGACCTTGAACTCGCGGCGCATGCGGTCCACCAGGATGTCCAGGTGGAGCTCGCCCATGCCGGCGATGACCGTCTGGCCGGTGTCCTCGTTGAGGGAGACCTGGAAGGTCGGGTCCTCAGCGGAGAGCTTCTGGATGGCCGTGGAGAGCTTCTCCTGGTCACCCTTCGAGTTCGGCTCGATGGCCACGGAGATCACGGGCTCCGGGAAGCTCATGGACTCCAGCACGATCTGATTGTTCGGATCGCACAGGGTGTCACCCGTGGTGGTGTCCTTCAGACCGATGGCGGCGTAGATGTGGCCCGCGGTGGCGCCCTCGACGGGCATCTCCTTGTTGGCGTGCATCTGGAAGAGCTTGCCGATGCGCTCCTTCTTGCCCTTGGTGGAGTTGACCACCTGGGCGCCGGCCTCGACGTGACCGGAGTACACGCGGACGAAGGTCAGCTGACCGAAGAACGGGTGTGCCGCGATCTTGAAGGCGAGAGCGGAGAAGGGCTCGTCAGCGCTGGGCTTACGGACCAGTTCCTCTTCCTCGTTGCGCGGGTTGTGACCGACCATGTCCGGCACGTCCAGCGGGGACGGCAGGAAGTCGATGACGGCGTCGAGCATCGGCTGCACACCGCGGTTCTTGAAGGCGGAGCCACAGAACACCGGGTAGAGCTCGGAGTTGACGGTCATCTTGCGGATGCCGGCCTTGAGCTCCTCGAGGGTGAGTTCTTCGCCCTCGAGGTACTTCTCCATGAGTTCCTCGGAGGACTCGGCGACGGTCTCCACGAGCTGTGCGCGGTATTCCTCGGCACGCTCCTTCAGATCGGCCGGGATCTCCTGGACCTCGTAGGAGGCGCCCATGGTCACGTCGCCCTTGGCATCGCCGGGCCACACCAGGGCACGCATCTCGAGCAGGTCCACGACACCGATGAAGTCGTTCTCGGAACCGATCGGCAGCTGCATGACGAGCGGCTTGGCGCCCAGGCGGCTGATGATGGTGTCGACGGTGAAGTAGAAGTCAGCGCCCAGCTTGTCCATCTTGTTGACGAAACAGATGCGGGGGACGTTGTACTTGTCGGCCTGACGCCACACGGTCTCGGACTGCGGCTCCACGCCTTCCTTGCCGTCGAAGACGGCGACGGCGCCGTCGAGGACGCGCAGGGAGCGCTCAACCTCAACGGTGAAGTCCACGTGACCGGGGGTGTCGATGATGTTGATCTGGTTCTTGTTCCAGAAGCAGGTCACGGCGGCAGACGTGATGGTGATGCCGCGTTCCTTCTCCTGTTCCATCCAGTCGGTGGTGGACGCACCGTCGTGCGTTTCACCGATCTTGTGGTTCACACCCGTGTAGAAGAGGATGCGCTCCGTAGTAGTGGTCTTGCCGGCATCGATGTGGGCCATGATGCCGATGTTGCGGACCTTGTTAAGGTCGGTAAGCACGTCCTGTGCCACGGTGTCTCCCTTTGAGATGGACAACACGTCCGCCGCCGACCGAGGAGGCCGGCGGCGGTTCGTGTGTTTTTACCAGCGGTAGTGGGCGAAGGCCTTGTTGGACTCGGCCATCTTGTGGGTGTCTTCGCGACGCTTCACGGCGGCGCCGAGACCGTTGGAGGCATCCAGGATCTCGTTGCGGAGGCGCTCGGTCATGGTCTTCTCACGACGGGCCTTGGAGTAACCGACGAGCCAGCGCAGGGCCAGCGCCGTGGCGCGACCCGGCTTGACCTCGACCGGAACCTGGTAGGTGGCGCCACCGACACGGCGGGACTTGACCTCAAGGCTCGGCTTGATGTTGTCCATGGCCTTCTTCAGGGTGGCGACGGGATCGTTGCCGTTCTTCTCGCGGGCACCTTCAAGGGCACCGTAGACGATGCGCTCGGCGGTGGACTTCTTGCCGTCCACGAGAACCTTGTTGATCAGCTGGGTGACCAGCGGGGAACCGTAAACCGGATCCGAAACGAGCGGCCGCTTGGGGGCCGGACCCTTGCGAGGCATATTACTTCTTCTCCATCTTTGCGCCGTAGCGGCTGCGAGCCTGCTTGCGGTTCTTCACACCCTGGGTGTCGAGGGCACCACGGACGATCTTGTAGCGAACGCCGGGGAGGTCCTTCACACGACCACCGCGCACCAGCACGATGGAGTGTTCCTGCAGGTTGTGACCCACACCCGGGATGTACGCGGTGACCTCGACGCCGCCGTTGAGGCGGACACGGGCGACCTTACGGAGAGCCGAGTTCGGCTTCTTCGGGGTGGTGGTGTAGACGCGGGTGCAGACGCCGCGGCGCATCGGGCTGCCCTTAAGGGCAGGAGCCTTGGTCTTGGAGACCTTCGGCGTGCGGCCCTTACGGACCAGCTGCTGAATAGTAGGCACTGTTCGTGTTCTCCATCATCTGGAGCGGCCGTTCCCAGCCGCTCCCCATTTGCTTTGCCCCGGCCTGTCAGTCTGCGGACTGAACCACAGGAACGCCAGGGCGAAGCACTTCAAAGAGATGCACGCCCGGCCCCGATCCGAACAATCCGCAAGGGCCCCAGGCATGCAAAATCGTGGCATTCGTTGTGCAAGTTCCCCACAACATGGACGGTGTCCGCTGCCACGTAAATCAATCAGATCAACTGTACCACGGCGGCGCCTGCTCCCGTGAATCGCGGGCGGTCGGGCGCTGGGCCGCGCTCCCCTCTCCCGTGACACTTCCCCCGGGGCCGACGACGGCGCCTGGCCGCCGTCGTCGGCCCCTCACCGGAAGCGCCGGGCGCCCGGGTTCACGGAAACGCGGGAGGGCCCCACCGGAATCCGGTGAGGCCCTCCCTGTCACGCATCAGATGCGCTGCGATCCTTAGCGGTAGTCGCCGCCGAGGTCGTAGTCATCCAGCGGGATGGCGTGGAACTCGCTGCCACCGTCGACACCCATGGGGTCGTAGGAGAAGTCGCTGAACGAGGCCTGAGCGGAGAAGATGCTCGCCTTGGCCTCCTCCGTCGGCTCGACGCTGACATCGGTGTAGCGCGGCAGGCCGGTGCCGGCCGGGATGAGCTTACCGATGATGACGTTCTCCTTGAGGCCCAGCAGCGGGTCGCTCTTGCCTTCCATGGCCGCCTGGGTGAGTACCCGGGTGGTCTCCTGGAAGGAAGCGGCCGACAGCCACGACTCGGTGGCGAGCGACGCCTTGGTGATGCCCATGAGCTCGGGACGGCCGGAGGCCGGCTTCTTGCCCTCGGACACCACGCGGCGGTTCTCGCCTTCGAAGCGGCCACGCTCGGCGAGCTCGCCGGGCAGCAGATCCGAATCGCCGGACTCGATCACGGTGACGCGACGCAGCATCTGGCGGACGATGACCTCCACGTGCTTGTCGTGGATGCCGATGCCCTGGCTGCGGTACACGCCCTGAACCTCGTCCACCAGGAACTTCTGCGCGGCACGGGGGCCCATGATGCGCAGCACCTGCTTCGGGTCCACCGGACCCTGGACGAGCTTCTGACCCACCGAGACGTGCTCGCCATCGGCGACCAGCAGACGGGAACGGCGCAGGATCGGGTAAGCCAGCTCCTCCGTGCCGTCGTCAGGAGTGACGACGATGCGGACCGAGTTCTCACCTTCCTCGATGCTCACGCGGCCGGCAGCCTCGGAGATCGGGGCCACACCCTTCGGGGTGCGAGCCTCGAAGAGCTCCTGGATACGGGGCAGACCCTGGGTGATGTCGTCGCCACCGCCGGCGGACACGGCACCACCCGTGTGGAAGGTACGCATGGTCAGCTGCGTGCCGGGCTCACCGATGGACTGAGCGGCGATGATGCCGACAGCCTCGCCGATGTCCACGGTCTTGCCGGTGGCCAGCGAACGGCCGTAGCAGAGAGCACAGGTGCCCACCGTGGACTCACAGGTCAGCACGGAGCGGACCTTGACCTCGGTGATGCCCGCGGCGAACAGCTCGGCGATGACGACGTCACCGCAGTCACTGCCACCGGCGGCCAGCACATTGCCCTCGGCGTCGACGACGTCGACGGCCAGGGTGCGGGCGTAGGCGCTGTTCTCGACGTTCTCGTCCAGACGCAACTCACCGTTCTCGTCGACCAGGGCGATCGGGGTCACCAGACCACGCTCGGTGCCACAGTCGGCCTCGCGGACGATGACGTCCTGCGAGACGTCCACCAGACGACGGGTCAGGTAACCCGAGTTGGCGGTACGCAGAGCGGTGTCGGCCAGACCCTTACGGGCACCGTGCGTCGCGATGAAGTACTCGAGCACGGACAGGCCCTCACGGTAGGAGGACTTGATCGGACGCGGGATGATCTCACCACGGGGGTTGGCCACGAGGCCACGGATACCCGCGATCTGACGGACCTGCATCCAGTTACCACGGGCACCGGAGGACACCATGCGGTTGATGGTGTTCATCGGGGACAGCGACTTGCGCATGACCGAGGCGACCTCGTCCGTGGCCTTGCCCCAGAGCTCGATGAGCTCCTGACGGCGCTCGTCCTCGTCGATCAGACCCTTGTCGTACTGGCTCTGGATCTTCGCGGCCTTCTCCTCGTAGCCCGCGAGGATCTCCGGCTTGGCGGCCGGGACCTCGATGTCGGACACGGCGACGGTCACACCGGAGCGCGTGGCCCAGTAGAAACCGGCGTCCTTGAGGTTGTCCAGCGTCGCGGCGGTGACGACCTTGGGGTAACGCTCGGCCAGATCGTTGACGATCCGGGAGAGCTCGCCCTTGTCGGCGACCGCCTCGACCCAGGGGTAGTCCGCGGGCAGGGTGTCATTGAAGATGACCTGTCCCAGGGACGTCTCGACCAGCACAGGCTGACCCGGCTCCCAGCCCTCGGGGCCTTCCCAGCCTTCGTACGGCACGAAGTTGTCCAGGCGGATCTTCACCTTGGAGTTCAGGTGGAGTTCCCGCGCGTCGAACGCCATGATCGCCTCGGAGACGGAGGAGAAGATCCGGCCTTCACCAGCAGAGCCCACACGCTTGGTGGTCAGGTGGTAGAGACCGATGATCATGTCCTGCGACGGGAGGGTCACGGGGCGGCCGTCGGACGGCTTCAGGATGTTGTTCGAGGACAGCATCAGGATGCGTGCCTCAGCCTGGGCCTCGGGGCTCAGGGGCAGGTGCACAGCCATCTGGTCGCCGTCGAAGTCCGCGTTGAAGGCGGCGCACACGAGCGGGTGCAGCTGGATGGCCTTGCCCTCCACGAGCTGCGGCTCGAAGGCCTGGATGCCCAGACGGTGCAGGGTGGGTGCACGGTTGAGCAGCACCGGGTGTTCGGTGATGATCTCTTCCAGCACGTCCCAGACCTGCGGACGGTAACGCTCGACCATGCGCTTCGCGCTCTTGATGTTCTGCGCGTGGTTGAGGTCCACGAGGCGCTTCATCACGAACGGCTTGAAGAGCTCCAGGGCCATCTGCTTGGGCAGACCACACTGGTGCAGCTTCAGCTGCGGGCCGACGACGATGACCGAACGGCCCGAGTAGTCGACGCGCTTGCCGAGGAGGTTCTGGCGGAAACGACCCTGCTTGCCCTTGAGCATCTCGCTCAGGGACTTCAGCGGACGGTTGCCCGGACCCGTGACGGGCCGGCCACGACGGCCGTTGTCGAAGAGGTTGTCGACAGCTTCCTGCAGCATGCGCTTTTCGTTGTTCACGATGATCTCCGGAGCACCCAGCTCAAGCAGACGCTTGAGGCGGTTGTTGCGGTTGATCACGCGGCGGTACAGGTCGTTGAGGTCGGAGGTCGCGAATCGGCCACCGTCCAGCTGCACCATCGGGCGCAGTTCCGGCGGGATCACCGGGACGGCGTCCAGGACCATGCCCAGCGGGCTGTTGTCCGTGGTGAGGAAGGCGTTGACGACCTTGAGGCGCTTGAGCGCACGGGTCTTCCGCTGGCCCTTGCCGTTCTGGATGATGTCCTTCAGCAGCTCGGCCTCGGCAGCGAGGTCGAAGGTCTCGAGGCGCTTCTTGATCGCCTCGGCGCCCATGGAGCCCTCGAAGTACATGCCGTAACGGTCACGCAGCTCGCGGTACAGGCCCTCGTCGCCCTCGAGGTCGGCGACCTTGAGGTTCTTGAAGCGGTCCCAGACCTGCTCGAGGCGCTCGATGTCGGCGTCCGCACGCTTGCGGACGTTCGCCATCTGACGGTCGGCGGAGTCGCGGGCCTTCTTCTTGTCGGCGGCCTTGGCGCCTTCGCCCTCGAGGCGGGCAAGCTCGTCCTCGAGGTCACGGGCGATCGCCGCGATGTCGGCGTCGCGGGTGTCGATCAGCTGCTTCTTCTCCACGTCGTGCTCGATCTGGAGGTTCGGCAGTTCGGCGTGACGGTTCTCCTCGTCAACGCTGGTGATCATGTAGGCGGCGAAGTAGATGACCTTTTCGAGGTCCTTCGGCGCCAGGTCGAGCAGGTACCCCAGACGGGACGGAACGCCCTTGAAGTACCAGATGTGGGTGACGGGAGCGGCGAGCTCGATGTGGCCCATGCGCTCACGGCGCACCTTGGCACGAGTGACCTCGACGCCACAGCGCTCACAGATGATGCCCTTGAAGCGCACGCGCTTGTACTT
The DNA here is from genome assembly GCF_900105345.1 of Arthrobacter woluwensis. NCBI lineage: Bacteria > Bacillati > Actinomycetota > Actinomycetes > Micrococcales > Micrococcaceae > Arthrobacter > Arthrobacter woluwensis. The sequence goes on along the minus strand of NZ_FNSN01000003.1, from coordinate 1,155,425 downwards.
GCCGCAGTAGCACTCCCAGTCACGGGAAGGACCGAAGATCTTTTCGCAGAAAAGACCGTCCTTCTCCGGCTTCAGGGTGCGGTAGTTGATGGTTTCCGGCTTCTTGACTTCGCCATAGGACCAGTCACGGATGTCATCCGCAGTGGCCAGGCCGATCTGCATGAGGCCGAAGGAAGATTCGCTGGACATGGAATCCTGTTCTCTCTTGTCTCTAAGTCTTGACTGTCAGGAAGAGGTGGGGTGCAGCGGCGGCCAGAGCCGCCGCCGCACGTCACTACACCTCTTCGACGGAACTGGGCTCTGCGCGGGACAGATCGATGCCCAGTTCTTCGGCAGCCGTGAAGACTGCATCGTCAGAGTCACGCATCTCGATCGTGGTGCCGTCGGTGGAGAGGACCTCCACGTTCAGGCAGAGCGACTGCATTTCCTTGATCAGAACCTTGAAGGATTCGGGAACGCCCGGCTCCGGGATGTTCTCGCCCTTGACGATCGCCTCGTACACCTTCACGCGGCCGTGGATATCGTCAGACTTGATGGTGAGGAGCTCCTGGAGCGTGTACGCCGCGCCATAGGCCTCCAGCGCCCACACTTCCATCTCACCGAAGCGCTGACCGCCGAACTGGGCCTTACCGCCCAGCGGCTGCTGCGTGATCATGGAGTACGGACCGGTGGACCGGGCGTGGATCTTGTCGTCCACCAGGTGGTGGAGCTTCAGGATGTACATGTAGCCCACGGAGATCGGGTCCGGGAACGGCTCGCCGGAACGGCCGTCGAACAGACGGGTCTTTCCGGAGGCGTCGATCAGACGGTCACCGTCACGGGTCACGTTGGTGGAGTTCAGCAGGCCTGCGATCTCCTCTTCCCGTGCACCGTCGAACACCGGGGTGGCCAGGGTCTGGTTCGGCGCGGTCTCACGGGGCAGGTTCGGAAGGTTCTTGACCCACTCCGGCTCGCCCTCGATCTTCCAGCCGGTCTTCGCGACCCAGCCCAGGTGCGTTTCCAGCACCTGGCCGACGTTCATTCGGCCCGGGACGCCCAACGGGTTCAGGACCACGTCGACCGGGGTGCCGTCCGCCAGGAACGGCATGTCCTCGATCGGCAGGATCTTGGAGATGACACCCTTGTTGCCGTGACGGCCGGCGAGCTTGTCGCCGTCCGTGATCTTGCGCTTCGCGGCCACGTAGACGCGCACCAGCTGGTTCACGCCCGGGGGCAGCTCGTCGTCGTTGTCGCGGTCGAAGACGCGGACACCGATCACGGTGCCGGACTCGCCGTGGGGCACCTTCAGGGAGGTGTCACGCACTTCGCGGGACTTCTCACCGAAGATGGCGCGCAGAAGGCGCTCCTCCGGGGTCAGCTCGGTCTCGCCCTTCGGGGTGACCTTGCCGACCAGGATGTCCCCGGCCTCGACCTCGGCGCCGATGTGGATGATGCCACGCTCGTCCAGGCCCGCCAGGACCTCTTCGGAGACGTTCGGGATGTCACGGGTGATCTCCTCGGCACCGAGCTTGGTGTCGCGGGCATCGATCTCGTGCTCCTCGATGTGGATGGAGGACAGGACGTCCTCGGCCACCAGGCGCTGGGACAGGATGATGGCATCCTCGAAGTTGTGGCCTTCCCAGGACATGAACGCGACCAGGAGGTTGCGTCCCAGGGAGAGCTCACCCTGGTCCGTGGAGGGACCGTCGGCGATGATGCCGCCGACCTCGAGGCGCTGGCCTTCATCCACCAGAACGCGGTGGTTGTAGCAGTTGCCCTGGTTGGACCGGGAGAACTTACCGATGCGGTAGCTCGTCTCGGTGCCGTCGTCGTTCAGCATGACCACGAGGTCGGCGGAGACCTCGGAGACCACACCGGCCTTCTTGGCCACCACGACGTCGCCGGCGTCCACGGCTGCGGCGCGCTCCATGCCGGTGCCCACGAAGGGGGCCTCGGCGCGGACCAGCGGCACGGCCTGACGCTGCATGTTCGCACCCATGAGGGCGCGGTTGGCGTCGTCGTGCTCCAGGAACGGGATCAGAGCGGTCGCCACGGACACCATCTGGCGCGGAGAAACGTCCATGTACTGCACGTCCTCGGCCGGGATGAGCACGGGCTCGCCTCCACCGCCGCGCTCACGGACGAGGACGGTGTCCTCGGTGAAGCGGTTGTCGGCGTCCAGCGGCGCGTTCGCCTGGGCGATGACGACCTCGGCCTCGTCATCGGCGGTCAGGTACTCGACCTGGTCGCTGACGACACCGTTGGCCACCTTGCGGTACGGGGTCTCGATGAAACCGAAGGCGTTGATGCGGCCGTAGGAGGCCAGCGAGCCGATCAGACCGATGTTCGGGCCTTCAGGGGTCTCGATGGGGCACATGCGGCCGTAGTGGGACGGGTGCACGTCACGGACTTCCATGCCGGCACGGTCACGGGACAGACCACCCGGGCCAAGAGCCGAGAGACGGCGCTTGTGGGTCAGGCCCGAGAGCGGGTTGTTCTGGTCCATGAACTGGGACAGCTGCGAGGTTCCGAAGAACTCCTTGATGGCTGCCACCACCGGGCGGATGTTGATCAGCGACTGCGGCGTGATGGCCTCGACGTCCTGCGTGGTCATGCGTTCGCGGACCACGCGCTCCATACGGGACAGACCCGTGCGGACCTGGTTCTCGATGAGCTCGCCCACGGCGCGGATGCGGCGGTTGCCGAAGTGGTCGATGTCATCGACCTCGACGCGCAGATCCACTTCCTGGCCGTCACGGACGCCCTTGATGGTGGTCTCGCCGGCGTGCAGTGCCACGAGGAACTTGATCATGGCCACGATGTCCTCGACGTGGAGGATGGAGGCCTCACGGTCGGACAGCGGGCGGTCGATGCCGAGCTTGCGGTTGATCTTGTAACGGCCGACCTTGGCCAGATCGTAGCGCTTGGCATTGAAGTAGAGGTTGTCCAGAAGGTTCTGGGCGGCCTCGACGGTGGGCGGCTCGCCCGGACGCAGCTTGCGGTAGATGTCCAGGAGGGCTTCCTCCTGGGTCTGCGTGGCATCCTTCTCGAGGGTGGCGCGCATGGAATCGTACTGGCCGAACTCCTCCAGGATCTGGCCTTCGGTCCAGCCGAGAGCCTTCAGCAGCACGGTGACGGACTGCTTGCGCTTGCGGTCCAGACGGACGCCGACCTGATCGCGCTTGTCGATCTCGAGCTCGAACCAGGCACCCCGGGACGGGATGATGCGGGCCGAGTAGATGTCCTTGTCACTGGTCTTGTCCGGGGACTTCTCGAAGTAGGCGCCCGGGGAACGGACCAGCTGCGAGACGACGACACGCTCGGTGCCGTTGACCACGAAGGTGCCCTTCTCCGTCATCAGCGGGAAGTCACCCATGAACACGGTCTGCTGCTTGATCTCGCCCGTGTTGTTGTTGATGAACTCAGCCTTGACGTACAGCGGGGCGGAGTAGGTCGCGTCGCGATCCTTGCACTCGGCCATGGTGTACTTGGGCTCGTAGAACTCCGGGTCGGAGAAGCTCAGGGACATGGTGCCCTGGAAATCCTCGATCGGGGAGATCTCTTCGAAGATGTCGGCCAGGCCGGACGTCGTGGCGACGGACTCGTCGCCGGCTTCGACAGCGGCGGCGACCTTGGCCTGCCAGCGCTCGTTCCCTACCAGCCAGTCAAAGCTGTCCGTCTGGAGTGCGAGCAGATTCGGGACGTCAAGCGGCTCGTGAATCTTCGCGAATGAGATGCGACGAGTCGCACCATCAGTGGTAGCGGTTTCATTGTTTGGGGTGCTCGAGGCGACCAAGAGGGTTCCTTCCACAGACCTTCGGGCTGAACAGCCCTCCCCCATTGAGTGTCCAAAGCGCACGACGCGTTTGGCACCACCCGACCGGGACCGCTATATGACCCGGGACCGTTGAGCGGCATAAGCACTCTTTGCTTAAATGCCACAGACACGACCAGCCCACCGCTATATGAAGGCCGAAGGTACAGAGGGAAGACGCAAATATCCACGATACAGGACAGAAACGAATATGTCTACCTCAGTCGCGGTGCCCGCGTCAAGCCGAGCCGGGGCCCGGCGAGCCGCCGTCAGTCCTCCGGGACCGTGATGTCGGCGACCGTGGCCCCGTAGGCCCGGATCAGTTCATCGGCCTCGACGAACAGGCTGTACCCGTGCGCGCCGGCGCCCATGGCCACCCTCCGGCCCACGATCGACTCGTCCGCGACCACGGGCCAGTCGGTGGTGCTCCCGATGGGGGTGATGGTGCCCCGCACGAATCCCGTGGCCTCGAAAGCCAGTTCGGCCTCCGGCAGACGCAGCTTGTTCACCCCCACCACCGCGCGCAGCTTCGGCCAGGAGATGGCGCGCCCGCCCGGGACGAGGGCGAAGAGGTAGGTGCCGTCGGAGCGCTTGACCACGAGCGTCTTGACGATGCCCGACGGCGGGATGCCCAGCAGCGCCGCGGCCTCCGGAAGGGACCCTGCCGCGCGCCGCTCCCGGATCTCGATCTCCAGGCCACGCTCCGCGGCGGCTCGCCTGACGCGATCCTGCGGGTCCGCGGGCTCCTGGGAACCGGTCGTCCCCGGGGATGCGCTTCCGGCTGTGGACCCGGCTGTGGACTCGGTCACGGGGTGCTCCTTCATCGCCTTCACTGCCTTGCTGTCCCCACCATCCTGGCAGGCCGCCGAAGACGAAGCCACCACGCGATAGCCTTGGTGGAGAACCACACCACGGAAAGCGAAGGCCCATGTCCAGCACTGAAAACAACAATGACGTTGTCATCCTCGCCGCTGCCCGCACACCGCAGGGCCGGTTGAACGGACAGCTCGCCAGCAAGACCGCCGTCCAGCTCGGCAGCCACGCCATCAAGGCCGCCGTGGAGCGCTCGGGGATCGACCCCGAAGATGTCGACGCGGTCATCATGGGGCAGGTCCTCCAGGCGGGCGCCGGTCAGAATCCGGCCCGTCAGAGCTCGGTGGGAGCCGGCCTCGGCTGGAACGTGCCCACGGTGACCCTCAACAAGGTCTGCCTCTCCGGGCTCACCGCCGTGATCGACGCCGCGCGCCTCATCCGCTCGGGCGAGGCCGACGTCGTCGTGGCCGGCGGCCAGGAGTCCATGACCCGCGCCCCGCACCTGCTGCCCGGTTCGCGGCAGGGCTGGAACTACGGCACCGTGCAGGCGCTTGACCACGCCGCGCACGACGGTCTCACGGACGCCTTCGACGGCCAGTCGATGGGTCTGTCCACGGAGAGCCTGAATCTCACGCTCGGCATCGACCGCCGGGCCCAGGACGAGGTCGCCGCCGCGTCCCACAACCGCGCGGCCGACGCCATCGCGGCGGGGGTCTTCACCGACGAGATCGCGCCGCTCAGCATCGCCCAGCGCAAGGGCGACCCGCTGATCGTGGACACCGACGAAGGGGTGCGCCCGGGGACCACTCTGGAGACCCTGAGCGGCCTCAAGGCGGCCTTCGCGACGGACGGGACCATCACGGCCGGGAACTCCTCACCCCTCTCCGACGGCGCGTCCGCCCTGGTCCTGGCTTCCCGCCAGTACGCGGAGGACCACGGCCTGGACTACCTCGCCGTCGTCGGCAGCCCCGGACAGGTGGCCGGCCCGGACAACTCGCTCCACTCGCAGCCGTCCCACGCGATCCAGGCGGCACTCCGCCGGGCCGGCTGGGAGACCGGGGACCTGGACTTCATCGAGATCAACGAGGCCTTCGGGTCGGTGGCCGTGCAGTCCCTCAAGGACCTGGACTACCCGCTGGACCGCTGCAACATCCACGGCGGGGCGATCGCCCTGGGCCACCCGATCGGCGCGTCCGGCGCACGCCTGGCACTCCACGCGGCCTTCGAGCTGAAGCGCCGCGGCCACGGCAAGGCAGCCGTCGCGCTCTGCGGCGGTGGCGGTCAGGGCGAGGCACTTCTGCTCTACCGCGACTGATCGCGGCTCCTGCCCCACACGAGAGGCCGGCCGGGCACCCAGATCACTGGGATGCCCGGCCGGCCTCTCGCATTCAGTGAGCCGTATCAGGCCGTGACGGTCAGCGGCTGGCCGTTGACCACCAGCTTCCAGTCGCTGCGGGCGAAGGCCGCCGGATCCAGGACCCCGTGCTCCACCACGTAGTCGATCATGAGCTGACGGATCTCCTGCTGGCTGTTGGTCAGGACCGGAGCCTGGGTGACCCCCGGGAAGCTGCCGCCACCGCTCTGACGGTAGTTGTTGATCGCCAGGGCGAACTCCGCGCCGTCCGCGACGGGCGCTCCCCCGTAGCTCAGCCCCTGGATGCGCTGACCCACCGGACGCGCGACGTCGATGCTGTACTCCAGGGGCGCGTCGAGGCCGAAGACGATGTCGTAGTTGTAATCCGGGGTGCCCGCCGGAGCCAGCGCCGTCGGGGCGTTGGTCAGATCGCCGGCGGCCACCGTGGCGCCCGTGACGGTCTTGTAGTACGTCGCGGACCACTCCAGATAGGCCTTGAGCTGGGCGCCGGTGAGCTTGATGCTGAGGAGCGTGTTGTCGAAGATGTAGAGGCCCGCGATGTCGCGGATGGTGAGCGGACCCGCGGCCACGTCGACCGAGCGGGAGAACGGCGCGGCGATCGAGAGGACCGGCAGCCCGGCATTCGGACCACCGGCGAGTTCGGCCTTGATCCGGGTCGCTTGGACGAAGTTGATCGCGTCGATGGCCGCGGTGTCCTCCCAGCAGGCCGTGGCCGTGGACAGCGGCGCCGTGGAGGAGCCGATGGCGGTGTTGACGTACTTCACCGCCTCGCGGTGGGCCGACGTGACGGCCTTGACGACGGCGGGATCCTCAGGCGCCGTCTTGGCGTCCAGCAGGTGGGAATGGGCGGTCTCGACCTTCCAGTGGCCCCGCTCCTTGACGAGGTCCAGGTCGATGACGGAGACGCGCATGCCCCAGCGCAGGGGTTCGGTGAGCAGCACCTGGCGACCCGTGGCCGTGTTGGTCACGAACCGCTCCGGGATCTCCTGGTGTGCGTGGCCGACCAGGATCGCGTCGATCCCGGGCACCTGCTCGGCGAGCTGGCTCGAGGCGTTCTCCGGGAACGGCAGGGCGTCGCCGTAGGAGGAACCCGGCGTCGCGCCGGAGTGGCAGGAGACGATCACGACGTCCGCGCCGGCGGCACGCACCTCGGGGATGACCTTCTTCGCCTCCTCGACGATGCCGTTGAAGTCCAGCTTGCCCTCCACGTTGTGGCGGTCCCACAGGGCGCAGCCCGGGGTCACGAAGCCCACGATGCCCACCGTCACCCAACCGGCGGAGGTGCGCACGCGCTTGAGGACATACGGGCTGAAGGCGCGGGCCGCGCGGCCGGCCACGTGGACGTTGGCACCCAGGACGGGGAACGTCAGCTGGCGCTCCCAGGTGCGGAGGTGGTCGATGCCGTAGTTGAACTCGTGGTTGCCGAGCGCGACGGCGTCGTAGCCCACCGCGTTCATGGCGAGGGCCATGGGGTGCTTCACCGTGCGGGAGGCGGGGCGGATCTTGGCGAAGTAATAGGCGAGCGGGGTGCCCTGGATGGTGTCGCCGGCGTCGATGGTCAGGGTGCTGGACTCGCCGCGTTCGGCGCGGACCGCCTTGATGAGCGATGAGGCCTGGGCGATGCCGATCTGGTTGCCCGCCTTGTCCGTGTAGGCGGTGTCCTTGAAGTAATCCCAGTTGAAGACGTTGTTGTGCAGGTCCGTGGTGCCGAGCACAGTCAGACGGAAGCGCTTGGCGCCGTGGCCGGGGCTCGCCTCGGCAGGTGCGGCGGCGAGAAGGGCTCCGGCGCTGGAGCCCGCGACGACGGCGGCGCTCAGCATGGCACGGCGGCTGACGGTGCTGGTTTCACTCATGGGTTTACCTCTGCGGGGTGACGATGGGACGACGCCCGGAGACCGGGCGCGGGAGGATGGACCGAGGGGCCCAAAGCGTCAGTCTAGGCCGCCGTCACACCCCTGGGAAGGAGTTGTGAAACGCTTCCTGAATTGTTCACCGGAGGTTACCGACCGTCCTCGCCGCGCCGCTCCGCGCAGCGCTCCCCGGCCCCGTTAACGCGGAAGGTCCCGCCCACCGAAGTGGACGGGACCTTCTCAGCAGACAGTCTCCGATCCTCAGAGGACCGGGGAACCGACCAGCAGCAGGTGCTACTTGACGGTGACCGTGGCGCCGGCAGCCTCGAGCTGCTCCTTGGCCTTCTCGGCGGTCTCCTTGTTGACGCCCTCGAGGACGGCCTTGGGGGCACCGTCGACGAGGTCCTTGGCCTCCTTCAGGCCGAGGGAGGTCAGGGCGCGCACCTCCTTGATGACACCGATCTTCTTGTCGCCGGCGGCCTCGAGGACGACGTCGAACTCGGTCTTCTCCTCGGCCTCTTCAGCAGCGCCGCCACCGGCGGGGCCTGCAACGGCAACAGCTGCGGCGGTGACCTCGAAGGTCTCCTCGAACAGCTTGACGAACTCGGAGAGCTCGATGATGGTCAGTTCCTTGAAAGCTTCAATGAGCTCTTCGTTGCTGAGCTTCGCCATGATTGGCGTCCTTCCTGTAGTTGGTGCCTGCGCACCACAGTGTGTGGGTGGGGAGAAGAGGATCAGGCCTCTTCGGAAGCGGCCTCGGCCGGAGCCTCGGCAGGTGCTTCCTCAGCGGCGGGCGCCGGAGCGCCGTTCTCTTCTTCGAGCTTGATGCGCAGGGCATCAATGATGCGGGCAGCTGCGGCAGCCGGGGCCTTGAGGACACCGGCGACCTTCGCGAGCTGCAGCTCACGGGACTCGAGAGCGGCCAGTGCGGCAACTTCCGAAGCGTTCAGAGCCTTGCCCTCGAAGTAACCGGTCTTGATGACCAGCTGCTTGTTGGCCTTGGCAAAGTCCGTGAGGCTCTTCGCGGCAGCAACGGCGTCGCCCTTGATGAAGGCGATTGCGGTGGGGCCTGCGAGCTGGCCGTCGAACGCGTCGACACCGGCTTCCTTGGCTGCAATCGCGGTCAGGGAGTTCTTGACGACGGAGTACTTGGTCTCCGCGCCCAGGGAACGACGCAGCTCCTTGAGCTGTGCGACAGAGAGCCCGCGGTATTCGGTCAGGACAGCGGCGGTCGATTCGTTGAAATCGGTGGTGATCTCAGAAACTGCGGCCACCTTGTTCGGCGTTGTCATAACCCTCCTTCCGGGGAATCAGGCCGGTCAGGAAGGTCCTCGCTGCTCGCGGCGTGAGCCGCGCATCAGGTACTCAGGGGCACCAACAAAAAACGCCCCGCGCAGGCGCACGGGGCGTGGAAGATCAGACTTCTCGCTCGGTTCACCTGCGCCGGCCGCCCTTATGCTGAAGGGTCCTTCGATGGAGATCCACACGGTTCTGCAGGGCAGAAAGCACAGGGATATCCAACAACCGACGGTCTTTGGTGTTTCCAGCTTACGGGAGACACCGCCGGACGGGCAAATCGGCGGACCGGCCTCAGCTCAGGTGCGGCTGACGGAGGTCGGGCAGCTGCTTCTGCCACAGGCCCGTCACCCCCGCGGTCCGGAACCCCAGCTGCTGATTGACGGTGAGCAGGTACCGGTTCTCCAGCGCGTTCCAGGTATAGATCACGCGGACATCCGGGAAGAGGTCCTGCAGCTGCTGCATGTTCGAGATCTTCAGCAGCAGGCCCAGCTTGTTGCCGCGGTGCGCGAGCCGCACATGGGTCTCGTCCTGGAACACCACGTCCTGCCGCTGCGGCAGCACGCTGATGGTGGTGACGCCCACCAGGACGCCCGTCTCGACATGCTCGACGGCGGTGACCACCGTCCGCCGGCCCTGCGCCATCGCGATCTCCTCCGCGCGTCGCAGCGCCTCCACGTCGTAGTCCTCCCAGACGGTGGCGGGCACACCCGCGTCCGCCGCGGCGGCGAGGGTGAGATCCTCCGCCGAGGAGTCCAGCGCGGTCATGTCCGCCAGCCAGCGTTCGGGGCAGCGGTCCCGCCAGTGGTGGAGACGGTACCGGCCGTCGTTCGCGGCCTCGGCCTCCGCCGTGAGCTGCCCCTCCAGCACGGTGTCCAGCGGCAGGGCGCAGGAGCTGAACTGCTCGATCCGCTCCAGGGTGTAGCCGCTGCGCTGGGCGAAGTCGACGGAGCGGCTCGCGAGCGGCACGAAACCCGGACCGCTGTCAGGCTGCAGGCTCTCCTCGGTGTCCCCGAGGCTGGCCGCGGGATGGTTCGTGTCGACCAGAAGATGCCGTCTCCCCTCGGAGCGGGCGAACTGCTCCGCGGCGCGGATCAGTTCCCGGCCCACGCCACGGCCCTGGGCCTCCGGCAGGATGTCCAGGGTGAATTCCGCGACGTCGATGTCCCCCAGCAAGGGCAGCGAGATGTCCGCGACGCCGACCATCACGCCGTCCAGGGTCGCGGTGAGCAGCACCTGCCGCTCGTAGGGGTCCCGCAGCTCGTAGAGCTTCTCCAGCGGGGTGTATGCGAGGTCGTCGGTCCCCCACGTGGCGAGCCGGACCCGGCGTGAGACGTCGACGGCCGCCAGGAAGTCCTCGGCGTCCGGACCGTCGAGGGTGTCCGGGATCCACAGCTGCTCGATCCGGATGCTCATGACCCCTCCCCTGCTGTCGCACGTGCTGTCGCGCGGCCGTCCAGATGCGCCTGCCATTGGCCGTCGTGACCGGCCGGGCGGAAGCCCATCGCGATGTTGATGGCAAGCATGTGCTGATTCTCGTCCGCGTTGTACGTGTAGATCCTTTGGACCGCCGGGAACGCCTCCAGAAGCCGCTCGAAGTTGGCGGCCTTCATCCACTGGCCCAGCGCGTGCCCGCGGTGCCCCGGCAGCACCAGGGTGTTGTCCTGCTCGCCCACCTCGGGGTGGTCCGGCAGGTACTCGAGCACGGAATAGCCGGCGAGCTCCCCTGTGGACCGGTGACGGGCCGCCGTGGTCACCGCGCGCACGCCGCCCTCACGGCGACGGGCGTCGATCTCGCGGACCCGGTCGGCGTCGAAGACCTCCTCGCCGAGTTCCAGGCCGCCGAGCGGGATCTCCGTGGACATGCTCGTGGACAGCCGGACGAGATCCTCCACGTACTCCTCCGGCGTCTCGTCGTACCACGTGACGAGATCGTACGACTCCTCGGCACGGGCGGCGGCCTCCTCCAGCAGCGCGTGGGCCGCCCGGCGGGACTCCTCGGACACCTCGAGCACACTCGTCCGCTCCACCTGCACGAGCTCGTAGCCGCGACGCAGCGCGAACCGGACCGAGCGCGACGCCGCGGGGACGCTGCCGCTGCCGGTCGGCGGGAGGAGCCGCTCGCCGTCGTCGTCCGCAGTGCCCGTGGGGTGTTCGGTGCCCATCTGGACCACGGTGCGGCCCTCGCTGAGCGCCACGGCCTCCAGGTGGTCCGCCAGGGCCCGGCCGAGACCGCGGCCTTCGAAGTCGGGGTGCACGCCGACACTCAGCCAGGCGGTGTCGAGGTTGTCCTTGAGCGGCAGGTGGATCCAGGCGCGGGCCACCACGCGGCCCTCGAGGCGCACGAAGTAGACACGCAGCCGGGCGTACTCGGTGTCCCGCCACAGGATGAAGCGCGCCCGGTTCGGAGTGGCCAGATCCAGAGTGCCCCGCGTCCGGAGCACCAGCTCGTCGGACAGCGTGCACACGTCCAGGAAGTCCCGCGCCTCCGGGGACTCCAGGGACTCCGGCAGGACCAGCTGTTCGATGCTGAAGGTCGACTCCGTCATCCCCCCACCCTAACCCGGCGCCGCTCCGCAGGACCCGGCCGATCGCGCCGCACGGTCCGGTCCGGTGCGGCCGGCGCCCGGGAACGCCAGAGGCCGCCCAGCGATGCTGAGCGGCCACTGTCAGGGATGGCCTCCGTCGTCAGGACGGGCCTTGCAGGCGAAGCCTGCGAGGGGCGACTAGGCGCCGAGGACGACCTTGGTCACGTTCGGGTCCACGGAGATGCCCGGGCCGAAGGTGGTGGCCACGGTGGCCTTCTGGATGTAGCGGCCCTTGGCGGCGGTCGGCTTCAGACGAAGCACCTCTTCCAGAGCAGCGGCGTAGTTCTCGGCGAGCTTCTCGGCGTCGAAGCTGGCCTTGCCGATGATGAAGTGAAGGTTGGAGTGCTTGTCGACGCGGAAGTCGATCTTGCCGCCCTTGATGTCGTTGACAGCCTTGGCGACGTCCGGGGTCACGGTGCCGGTCTTGGGGTTCGGCATGAGGTTACGCGGACCCAGGACCTTACCGAGACGACCGACCTTGCCCATGAGCTCGGGGGTCGCGACGGCTGCGTCGAAGTCGGTCCAGCCACCGGAGATCTTCTCGATCAGGTCGTCGGAACCGACGAAGTCGGCGCCTGCGGCCAGTGCGGCCTCAGCCTTGTCACCCGTGGCGAACACGAGGACGCGGGCGGTCTTACCGGTGCCGTGCGGCAGGTTGACCGTGCCGCGGACCATCTGGTCGGCCTTACGGGGGTCAACACCCAGGCGGAAAGCCACCTCGATGGTCGCGTCGAACTTGGAGGGGTTGGTCTCCTTGGCCAGGGTGACCGCCTCGGCCGGAGCGTAAAGCTTCTCCGCGTCGATCTTGGCGGCGGCTGCCTCATATGCTTTGCTGCGCTTTGCCATGCTGCGTATTTCTCCTTGTGCAGTTGTGGTCTGCGGACCGCGCTCGGCCCTGCCACTGCCCCGTCGTTGCACGGGACGTTATGAATTTCGAAGTGCCGGCGAACCGGCGGGTGGCCTGAGGCCGTGATTACTCGACCGTGATACCCATGGAGCGAGCGGTGCCGGCGATGATCTTGGCAGCAGCCTGGACATCGTTGGCGTTGAGGTCGGCCAGCTTGGTGGTGGCGATCTCCTCGACCTGTGCCTGGGTCAGCTTGGCGACCTTGACGGTGTGGGGGGTTGCAGAGCCCTTGGCCACGCCTGCGGCCTTCTTGATGAGCTCAGCAGCCGGCGGGGTCTTGGTGATGAAGGTGAACGAGCGATCCTCGTACACCGTGATCTCGACCGGGATGACGTTGCCGCGCTGGGATTCCGTCGCAGCGTTGTACGCCTTGCAGAACTCCATGATGTTGACACCGTGCTGACCAAGCGCGGGACCGATCGGAGGGGCCGGGTTGGCGGCACCTGCCTGGATCTGCAGCTTGATGAGGCCGGTGACCTTCTTCTTGGGAGCCAATGTAGGGTCCTTCTCTCAATTGCTTACTGAGGAACAGGAGTGCGCCTCAGTTGGGTGACCACCTTGGCGAGGTGGCCGGACGTTCCAGAACCGCTAAAGCAGCACGGTCCGGGAACGAAATCTCGGGGTGTCAGATCTTGGTGACCTGGTTGAACGCCAGCGTGACCGGGGTCTCGCGCTCGAAGATGGAGACCAGGACCACGAGGGTCTGGGACTCGACCTTGATCTCGGAGATCGTGGCGGGCAGGGTCTCGAACGGGCCCTCCTTCACGATCACGGACTCGCCGACCTCGAAGTCGACGTGGACCGGAGCGGCGGCGACGCGGGCCTGCTTGCCGCCTTCCTGCTCAGCCTGCTCCTGCTCGAAGACCGGAGCCAGCATGGAGACGACCTCGTCCAGCTTCAGCGGGACCGGGTTGTGGGCGTTGCCCACGAAGCCGGTGACGCCCGGGGTGTGGCGGACGGCGCCCCAGGAGGCGTCCGTCAGTTCCATGCGGACCAGGCAGTAACCCGGGATGCGCACGCGCGTGACGACCTTGCGCTGCGCGTTCTTGATCTCCACGACCTCTTCCATGGGGACCTGGATCTCGAAGATGTAGTCCTCCATGTCCAGGGTCTGGACGCGGGTCTCGAGGTTGGTCTTCACGCGGTTCTCGTAACCGGCGTAGGTGTGGACGACGAACCAGTCGCCCTCCTGGCGGCGGAGCTTGGCCTTGAAGGCCTCGAGGGGATCCTCGGCAGGTGCTGCGGGAGCGACGTCGTCGCTCTCCTCGCTCGCCTCCGCGTCGTCAGCCTCGGCGACGGCTTCCGCTTCCTCGGCCTCGGCGGCCGGGGTTTCGGGCGCAGCAGTGTCAGCCTCGACGGCGTCCTGGGACTCCGGGGCGACGTCCTGGTTGACGGCCTCGCTGAATTCGAGCTCCTGCTCAGACACGTGGTCTCCTGCTTCGTCGGTAGTGCATTGCAAGCGTGGGTACGCTCGGGGCGGCCGAGCCACCCAGAGGGGCATCCCACTTAAATGGCTCAATTCCACAGGCAGCCATCTCAACCCCCTCGCGGGGGCGATCCGGTGGCCTGCGGAAAGTCAGTCGGTCAGCGTTCCGTGGGACCCGTGCCGCCGAACACCCAGCCGACGCCCACGCCGAAGGCGAGGTCAAGGAGGGTGACGATCAGCATGACGATCGCCACGAAGACCAGCACCACCAGCGTGTAGTTGAGGAGTTCGGAGCGGGTCGGGGTGACGACCTTCTTCAGCTCGCCGATCATCTGCCGGAAGAACAGGGCGATCCGGGCGAAGAAGCCCAGCTTCTTGCCCTTCTTCCCACCGCTCTTGGCTGGACGGCCCTGAGCGTCATTGGCGGCAGTATCGGTCACTGTTCCCTCGCTCTTCTTTGCCGTGCTGTTCTGACGAACCCGTGCGGCTACCGTTCGGCAAGCCTCAGTGCTGGTGCTGTGGTTTTCCCGGCTCACGCCTGGAGCTAACCATGCGCAGGGCAGACAGGACTCGAACCTGCAACCTGCGGTTTTGGAGACCGCTGCGCTACCAATTGCGCCACTACCCTATGGAGTCGGATGGCCTTTCGGCTTCCAACACCGAGGTACAACTATACGCAAGATGTGGGAAAACGTCTAAGTGGGACTCATCGCCGGTTCCAGCTGTGCCTCGCGGAGCACCTGAGCCTAAGCTTGGAGGTGCCGGTTGACCCCGGGATCACGCTGAAAAACACGCGAAGGACTCCGCCCCATGCCCTCTTCACGCATCTCCCGACGCATCTCCTCCATCGCCGAATCCGCCACCCTCGCGGTGGACGCGAAGGCCAAGGCCCTCAAGGCCGCGGGCCGTCCGGTGATCGGCTTCGGGGCGGGTGAGCCGGACTTCCCCACCCCCGGGTACATCGTGGAAGCCGCGATCGAGGCCGCGAAGAATCCCGCGTATCACCGCTATTCGCCGGCCGGTGGTCTGCCCCAGCTCAAGCAGGCCATCGCGGAGAAGACGCTCCGTGACTCCGGCTACCAGGTGGACGCCTCCCAGGTCCTCGTGACCAACGGCGGCAAGCAGGCCGTGTACAACGCCTTCGCCACCCTGCTCGATCCGGACGACGAGGTGATCGTCCCGACCCCGTTCTGGACCACCTACCCGGAGGCGATCCGGCTGGCCGGCGGCGTGCCCGTGGAGGTCTTCGCCGGTCCGGAACAGGGCTACCTGGTGACCGTGGAGCAACTCGAAGCCGCCCTGACGGAGAACACCAAGGTGCTGCTCTTCGTCTCGCCCTCCAACCCCACGGGCGCCGTGTACTCCCCGGAGCAGGTCGCCGAGATCGGCGCCTGGGCCGCCTCCAAGGGCCTCTGGGTGGTCACGGATGAGATCTACGAGCACCTGACGTACGACGGTGTGCCGTTCACCTCGATCGCGGCCGCCGCTCCGGAGCTCGGCGACAAGGTCATCATCCTCAACGGTGTGGCCAAGACGTACGCCATGACCGGCTGGCGCGTGGGCTGGATGATCGGCCCGGCCGACGTCATCAAGGCGGCCACGAACCTGCAGTCCCACGCCACCAGCAACGTCTCCAACATCATGCAGATCGCCGCGCTGGCCGCCGTCTCCGGCCCGCTCACCGCGGTGGATGAGATGAAGGTGGCCTTCGACCGTCGCCGTCAGGCGATCACCGCGGGCCTCAACGCGATCGACGGCGTGGAGTGCCCGACGCCGAAGGGCGCCTTCTACGCCTACGCGGACGTCCGCGGGCTGCTGGGGAAGTCGTTCCCGACGGCCGCCGGCGGGACCGCCACTCCGCAGACCAGTGCCGAGCTGGCGGCGCTCATCCTCGACGAGGTCGAGGTCGCGGTGGTGCCGGGTGAGGCGTTCGGCCCGAGCGGCTACCTCCGTCTGAGCTACGCCCTGGGCGACGACGACCTCGCCGAAGGCGTCCGCCGCCTGCAGGAGTTCCTCGGCAAGGCCTCCTGAGCCCACAGAGCTTCGGCTGCCGCCGAGCGCCGCTGACCGCCCCGTACCGTCCCGCACGGTGCGGGGCGGCCGCGTTTCCGCCGGATCCGGATGACAGGATCCGGATGACTCCCGTCGTCAGAAGCGCGTCCGGGACGGCATTCAGACTCGCTTTCAGGACGACGGGGCAAACGCCGCGGACGACCGGTCAATCCGCGCCCGGCCACGCCCGGCACAGTGGTGACCATGAAAGTCACCGCTCTCCGACGCCCTCCGTTCGCCATCACCGCCCTGGCCCTCGGCATCACGATGCTGGTGGCGAGCGAGTTCCTTCCCGCGAGCGTGCTGCCGCTGATCGCCGCCGAGGTGGGCGTCAGTGACGGCACCGCGGGACTAGCCGTGGCGGCGACGGCCCTCGCCGGCGCTCTGACCGCCCCGAGCCTCGCCAGCCTGGTGCCCCGCGCCGACCGGAGGACCGTCCTGGTCGTCCTGCTCGGCGTCGGGACGGCGGCGAACATCCTCGTGGCGCTCGCCCCGTCCTTCCCCGTGCTGCTGCTCGGCCGCCTGACACTGGGCGTGGCGATCGCGGGCTACTGGTCGCTGGCGTTCGGGGCCGGCGTCCACGTCCTGCCGTCGCGTGCCGCCCTGGTCTCCACGGCTCTGGCGACCGGCACGAGCGTCGCGACCATCGTCGCGATGCCGCTCGCCGCCGTCGTCGGGAGTGCGCTCGGCTGGCGGCAGGTCTTCTGGGCGGCGGCCGGCGTGGGCGCCCTCGCCACCCTCACTCTCGCAGCGACACTGCCCTCCGTGCCGGCGCATCCGTCCGCCGGCTTCGCCATGATGCGCAGGGCCCTCGGACACCGCCGTCTCATGATGGGCATCCTGTGCGTGGGGCTGGCCGCCTTCGCGAACTTCACGGCCTACCCGTACATCCGGCTCGCCATCGAGGCGGTCGACCCGGGCGCCATGGCCTGGCTGCTCCTGCTCTGGGGCGCGGGAGGCCTGGTGGGGAACTTCCTGGCCGGAGCCATCTCACGCCGGCTGCGCTTCGCGGTGTCCCTGGGGCCGTTCGTCCTGGCCGTCTCGCTCCTCCTGGCTTCGCAGAGTGGCACCACGGCATCCCTGACGGTCGCGAGCCTGGCCTGGGGCCTGGGATTCAATCTGGTGCCGGTGACCACCCAGCTGTGGGTCACGACGGTCGAGCCGGACGACGCCGAAGCCGCGGTCAGTCTCCAGGTCACCGCGTTCCAGGCGGCGATCACCCTGGGCGCGATCGTCGGAGGCGTGCTGCTCGACCACGCGGGCCTGGCCGCGGTCTTCCTCACCGCCGCGGCCGCCGCGGTGCTGGCCGGCGTCGGCTTCGCGCTGCTGCCCGCTCAGCCCGCCGTCGCGCGCCAGCGTCCCGGGGTGGTTCCCCGCTCCGCGGAGAAGGCCCGGACGAAGGCGGCATCGGATGTGTAACCGACACTAGCGGCGATCTGGCTGATCTGCTGATCGCCGTGGCGCAGCAGATGGGCCGCACGCGCGAGACGCTCCTGGCGCACGTACTGCATGGGCGTCACGCCCGTCTGCGCGCGGAATCGTTCGGCGAGGGCCGAACGGCTCAGGAGGGCGAGTCTGGACAGCTGAAGAAGAGTCCACGGATGTCCCGGATCCTGCCGGATGGCGGTCGCCGCCCGGCACACCCCGGGGTCCCATTCCCCCACGGATTCCGCCGTGTCCAGGGAGACGAGCATCGCGCCGCCGATCAGGTGCCCGTATCCGCGGTTGAAGTCCCGCACGGTGGGTTTGCCGCTCAAGGGGCAGGCGGCCACGAAATCCGTGACGCCATGGTGCCGGGCATTGAAGTCAGGCACGATCGCCGGCTCCGGCAGGGCGGCGCCGGTCAGTTCCGCCAGATCGACCTGGAGCAAGCGGCTCGGTTCCAGTGCCCGGGCCCGGAAGCGCGCGGCCTGCCGGAGGAACACGGCCGCAGACGCCGGGAGTGACCGCTCCTGCCCGTTCCAGCGCAGCATCACGGTCCCGGAGAGCACCAGAAACCAGACCGAGGGTGAAGCCCACGGAAGAGCTTCACCCTCGGAGAGGTCCAACACGGTGGAAGCGCTGGCTTCCCACTGGGCTTGAAGGTCCGTCACGTTCACCGGAACGCGTCAGGAGGTTCAGGCATTCCTGGGAAGCCGTCCGGATGCCGGCCGGGAATCACCCGCCCCCGTGCGCTCCGGCCGGAGTTTCGGCTCAGCTCACGGCCAGAGGTTGGGGTTCAGGTCGGAGCCGTACCCGCCGTAGCGCGGGCGGCGCTCCAGGTGCAGGTGCGGGCCGGTGGTGTTGCCGGTGTTGCCCGAGTAGCCGATGAGCTGGTTGGTGGCGACCCGCTGGCCCTCGCTCACGACCGAGCGGGAGAGATGGCAGTAGCCCCAGTCGGAACCGTCCACATTGTCGTTGATGAGGATCATGGTGCCGTAGGCGGAACCCCAATTGGCCCGGCCCGTGCGGACGTCACCGCCGATGGTCGCGTACACCGGGGTGCCGACGGGGCATCCGATGTCCACGCCCGTGTGATAGCCGGCGGCCCAGGAGCCGGGCTGACGCCACTGCGCCGTGATGGGGTGGGCGGCGGGGTCCCGCACGGGACGCACGTAGGACGCGGCCTGGGCGGCCGGCGCGACGGCGATGCCCGCCACGGTGAGGCCGGCGACGGCGAGGCCGCCACCGAGAATGCTCCGTCGGCTGGGCAGGATGGATGGTTCCTGACGATCGGTCATGACTGGTCTCCTGAGTGCTCATGGGTTGGCGAGGCGGAAGGGCGCCGTCCGTGGCTTAACACGGTGTCACGACACCCAGGAACAAGCTGTCAACACATCGACCGAGCTGTCAAGAGCCGGACCGGACCGGTACGGTCGCTCGGGGCATCCTCCCCCCAATGGAGGACGCCCCCGCCGTCACGGGACGCCGTCAGGCCCGCGCCGTCTCCTCCTCCCGCAGCGTGCCCTGCTGGAGACGGAAACGCCGCTGGGTCTTCTGCGCGAGGCCACGGTCATGCGTGACCACGAGCACCGTGGTCCGGTTCTCGCGGCTCAGCGAACTGAGCAGTTCGACGATGTGCTCCCCCGTCTGCTCATCGAGGTTGCCGGTCGGCTCGTCGGCCAGGATCAGCTTGGGTTCGTTGCTCAGCGCACGGGCGATCGCCACCCGCTGCTGCTCGCCACCGGAGAGGCGATTGGCCTTCCGGACGTGTTTCTCCGGGTCCAGCTGAACACGCTCCAGCAGCGCCTGGGCGCGGGCTTTCCGGGCGCTCCGGCCGAGGCCTGCGAACTCCATGGGCAGCATGACGTTCTCCAGCGCGGTCAGGTTCGGCACCAGATTGAACTGCTGGAAGACGAACCCGATGTCCTTGCGGCGGTAGGCCGTGAGCTTCGCGTCCGGCAGTCCGGCCAGGCTCACGCCATCCACCACGACATCGCCGCTCGTGGGCTTGTCCAGCGCGCCGAGCAGGGAGAGCAGCGTGCTCTTTCCGCTGCCGCTCTTGCCCACGATCGAGGCGAACGCCCCACGCTCGAGCTGGAAGCTGACGCCGTTGACCGGCTTGATGGTGCGGTCCCCGGAGCTGAACTGACGGACCAGATCCTTGACTTCGATCATGACTACTCTCCTCGCAGGACTTCGATGGGGCGGATGCGCGCGGTCAGGAGCGCGGGAACCAGGGCGCCGATGATGGCCACCACGAACACGGCTCCGATGCCCAGGGCGATGACACCCGGGGAGACACTCGCGTTGACGGAGGTCAGGAGCTGATTGGCGCCTCCCAGGAACCCGCTTCCCCCGCCGCCCGGGCCGAAGCCTCCGCCCTGGCCACGGCGCCCGGCCGCCGCCCCCGCCGTGTTGGAGCTGACGAGGGCCGAGGCGATCCCGCTGCTGGCGAAGGAGGCGATGACGCCGCCGACGACGCTGCCCAGCGCCACGAGGACGAGCGCCTCCAGGACGAACTGCAGGCCGATGGTGCGGTTCGGGGCGCCTATCGCCTTCAGGACGCCGATCTCGCGGCGGCGTTCCCGGACGAGCAGCACCATGATGAAGAGGACCACCAGCCCGGCCGTGGCCAGCGAGGCGATGAAGGCCACCATCGAGATGTTCTTGACGCTGTCCAGCGAGCTCACGGCACTCGCCAGATTGCGCTGTCCCTGCGTGACGTCGGCCTTGCCGGAACCCAGCGCTGCCTGCAGGGCGGTGCGGGTCGAGTCGACGTTCGCCATGGAGTCCACCGTGACGATCATGCTGGACACCTCGCCGGTGGTGCCCGCGAGGGCCTGGGCCTGAGGCAGCGTCAGATAGACGGCGTTGTTCCCGAATTCGGTGCCCGCGTCGAAGAGGCCCGCCACCGTGTAGTTCTTGCCGTTGATCGTGAAGACCGACCCCGGCTTGAGGCTGTTCTTGGCGGCGAGCGTCGTGCCGACCAGGGCCTTGGTGCTCGCCTTCGTGTAATCGCCGAGCCCGGCGCCCGCGGTGATGTTCAGGGCCTTGCCGGAGCTGTCCACCTCGGCTCCCGTCCCGGTGGCGGTGATGGGAAGCTGGAAGGTGCGGTTCTGCGTGCCGCCGGAGCCTCCGCCACCGGAGCCCTCCGTGGAGCCGGAGTTGTTGCGCCGACCCAGCGTGCCGGCGTCGATGGCGGGCTGCAGGCTCGTGGTCACGGCGGCGCTCTGCCCGCCGGGTCCGCCGAACGCCGGCTCCTGCGTGGCGGACGACGAGCTCTCCGTGCGAAGGCGCAGGGCCTTCGTCGAGACGACGGACTGCACATGCGGCACCGCGGCGGCCGTCTTCGCCTCAGCCTCGGTCAGCGGTTCCCCGCCGCCGTCGAACCCCTGGCCACCCGCGGGATTGACGGTCAGGACGGTCCCCACGGAGGCGTTCAGCTCCTGGACTTTGGCCCCGACGGCCTGGTTGGCCACGAGCATGGCCAGCGCCAGGCCGATGGCGACCGCCAGGACGGCCACCACCGCCGTCGTTCTGATGGTGTTGCGGAAGGCATTGCCTACGCTCCGGGCAAGGACGTTCACAGTTCTCCTCGGGAAAGGTCCGCCGGTCGCGGACTGCTCCCCTCAGGGTGCTCAGTCCCGCTGTGTGAGGAGACGGCCCAGGCTATGCGCGGGCTGTGAGAACGATCGTGCAGGTCTGAAGAAGCTCAGAGCAGGCGCCGCTCAGCGGCCCAGCGGCTCAGCTCATAGCGGTTGGAGAGTTGCAGTTTGCGGAGGACGGCCGAAACATGGGTCTCCACGGTCTTGATGGAGATGAAGAGTTCCTTCGCCACCTCCTTGTAGCTGTAGCCGCGTGCGATCAGACGCATGACCTCCAGTTCGCGGGCCGACAGGCGGTCCAGCTCGTCGTCGGCGATGTCCTCCACAGCGGTGCCGAAGGCGTCGAGGACGAAACCGGCCAGGCGCGGCGAGAAGACCGCGTCGCCGCCGGCCACCCGGTGCACGGCAGCCGTGATCTCCTCACCGGAGATCGTCTTGGTCACGTAACCGCGAGCGCCCGCGCGGATGACGGACACGACGTCGGACGCGGCGTCGGAGACGCTCAGGGCGAGGAAGCGGACCTGGCCCAGGAGGGCTGAACAGCGGTTGATCACCTCGCGGCCTCCTCCGCCCAGGCCTCCCGGCAGATGGACATCCAGGAGCACGACGTCCGGCAGTTCATGCGTGATCACCTCGACGGCCTGATCCACCGACCCCGCCTCCCCGACCACGTCGATCGTGGCGCCGAGGTCGGCCCGCAGGCCGGAGCGGAAGATCGCGTGGTCATCGACGATCACCACCCGGGCGGTCGTGCGGGCCTCCGCAGCGGGGGTCTGGTCGGTCATGCGTCGTCTCCATTCCGTGGGTCTGAGGTCTGCTGTCCCTGCGCCGGCGCGCCGGCCTTCCGGGAGTCCGGTCTCCGGGTCTCCCCGTCGTCGCGGGTCTGAGTGGCGGCGGGAAGGCCCAGACGCACTTCCGTGCCGTCCTCGTCGCTGAGGATCACGGCCGTGCCGCCGTGGCGCTGCATGCGGCCGATGATCGACTCCCGCACGCCCATGCGGTCCTCGGGCACGGCGTCCACGTCGAAGCCGGGCCCCCGGTCCTTGACGAAGATCTCGGCCCCGCGCTCAGAGCACTCGACATAGACGGAGACCGCCCCGCCGCCGTGCCGGACGGCGTTCAGCATCGCCTCGCGCGCCGCCTGGACGAGGGCCTCGTGGCGTTCACTCATGGCCGTGTCGCCCACGCTGACGACGTCGACGGGGTGGCCGTGCGTGTCCTCCACCTCCGCGGCGGCCGCCTTGATCCGCTCGGCCAGCAGGCCGGCATCGCGGTTGGTGTCCCCGAAGAGCCAGGTGCGCAGTTCACGCTCCTGGGCCCGCGCGAGGCGCACCACGTCCTGCTCGGAGCCCGCGCGGCGCTGGATGAGCGCGAGCGTCTGAAGAACCGAGTCGTGCAGATGGGCCGCGATCTCGGCGCGTTCCGTCTCCCGGATGCGCCCGGCACGTTCGGCCTCGAAGTCCTTCCAGAACTTCAGCCCCCATGGGAGCAGCACGAGCCCCACCCCGCCCAGGACCGTCACCGAGGCGAGGAGCGCGAGCCAGGTCTGCTCCCAGGATCCCGCGCCGGACACCATGACCAGCACCCCGGCCATCACGAGCGCCAGACCGGCCAGCAGCCGCACCCAGCCCCCGGCCTGGTCGGCCTTGGTCCGGTCCACGAGATGCGCCCTGCGGGTCTCGTCGAGCTGCATCCAGGCGATGGCCGCGCCGCCGAGGATCGCCGCCACGGGGATGAGGGTTCCGAGGGGGACGTCGACCCCCAGTTGCCGCGCGATGAGGATCGCGGCGAGCAGGAGCAGGCCCGCCCCCAGCAGGACCTCCTTGCCGTATGGGATGGACCAGTCCCGGCCGCCGCGCGTGTGCAGCCACGGCGCCCCCGACGGCGGGGCGGAGGTCTGCGCGCCGGTTCCGGCGGCCGCGCCCTGGTCCGGGCCGCTCACGGCGGGGGCGATCGGCGACGCCGGCCGCGGCGCCTTCCGCTGGGCGTCCTCGTCCGCCGTCGGGACCATGGTCCACAGCCAGCCGTAGAAGACCAGACCCGCGCCGCCCGCGAGCGCCGCGATGATCATGCCGAGCCGCACGAACTTCACCGGCCAGCCCAGATGGGCGGCCAGTCCGCCGCAGACCCCGGCGATCATGCGGTCGCCACTGCGGACCAGGGGCGGGCGCTCGGCGGCTGTCGTCATGTCGTCCATCCAACCACGGAACAGGGTCTTCCCGGCCTGCCGATCAGGGATCTCAGGGCGCTCTCAGGGGCGCTTCAGGGTATCCCCCAGTAGAGGCGCCACTCCCCCAGGCGGGAGGATCGAAGCATGAACACTCACAGCACCACACCAGAGGAGCCCCGGCAGCCGGCCGGGGCCACGGCGGAGGCCGGCCAGCAGGGGCCGGGGACCTCGCACGAGGCGCCCCGCACGGCACACACGTCCCAGGACTTCTTCTCCTGGATCCGGAGCCTCGGCATCCGGCGCGGCAGCGATCGCTGGCTGGGCGGGGTGTGCAGCGGCCTGGCGGACCGCTTCGGGATCGACCCCTTGATCGTCCGCGGCATCTTCATCGTCCTGGCGGTCTTCGCCGGCGTCGGAGTCCTCGCCTACGGCATCGCCTGGGCCTTGCTGCCCGAGCCCGACGGGCGCATCCATGTCCAGGAAGCGGCCGCAGGGCGGTGGAGCGGCGGCATGACGGGCGCGCTCATCACCACCATCATCGGGTTCCCGAGCCTCGGCCGCGGATTCTGGGAGTGGGGCTGGAACGGAGTGAACGCCCTGTTCTGGACGCTCGTGTGGGTGGGCGCCGCAGCCTTTGGGATCTACTACGTGATTCAGCACAAGCGTGCCAAGGACGCCCGGCGCGCGGGGACGGACCCCATGCCCGATGCGCCGACGTCTCCGGGCTCCCCCGCGGACGGCTTCCGGCACACGGGGTGGGATGCCACCGGCGTTCCGCAGCCGTTCACGGCCTCCGCCACCGGGACAGCGGCGCCTGCGCCGTCCTACCAGGCCACCACGACGGCGGACCTCCCGGCGCCGCCGCTTCCGTCGCCGTCGCTCGCGGCCCCGTCAGCCCCGGCGCCGCCCCGCGCGACGCCTCCCGCCGCGCCCCGGCCTCCGAAGATCCCGCGGCATCGGCAGGGACCCGGCAGCGCGCTTGTCGCGGTGTTCGTGGGCCTGGCCCTGCTGGTGGGCGGCGCGCTCAAGGCTCTGGACGCAGCCCGGGTCATCGACCTCGGCACGGCCTCCACCGCGGTGGTCCTGGCCAGTGGCGCGGCCGTGCTCGGCCTCGGTGTCCTGATCGCGGGTATCCGCGGGCGGACCTCCGGATTCCTCGGATTCCTGGCCGTGGTCGGGCTGGTCATCGGCGCGTTCTTCACGATCGCGCCGCGGGCCGAAGGACTGCACTTCCAGAACCGTGACTGGACGCCGGCCGGCGTCGAACAGGCCCGGCAGGGCTTCGACCTCACGGGCGGCAAGGGCACCGTCGACCTGAGCGGCCTGGGCGGCGGGGCGCCGCTGAGCAGCCGCGTCGTGGTCCCGCTGGATGTCACCGCCGGCAATCTGACCCTGGTGATCCCGGACAACATCCCGGTGCTGATCCGCACCGACCTGACCTTCGCCTCCCTGGCACAGGACGGCACCGACACGGGCCATGTGGCCGACAAGGGCACCCGCACCTACAACGACGGCAAGCCCGGCCAGCCGCTGGTCATCGAACTCGATGGAACCTTCAGCAACATCTCCGTCCAGGAAGGAAGCCTCTGATGAACACCCACGAATCCCCCCAGGACGCGGACCAGGAGAACACCGATGACACCGCAGTCCCCCGCACGGAGGCCGTCAGCACGGCGCTTCCCGCGACCCACCGCTTCGACGCCGCCCCGTCCGCGGACGAGGCGGCCGGGGCTCCCGGGGCTACCGCGGCGACCGCGGCCCGCCCTGCGGACGACGCCGGCGAGCCGTGGCACGACGCTCCCTCGGCGTCGGCCACGGACCCTCAGCCCGCAGCCGCTCCGCGCACCGTTCCCGCCGTCGCTCCCGAGGAACGCCGCGGCGGGCCGAGGGTCAGCACCATCGTCTGGGGGCTGCTGATCATGGCACTCGCCGGGCTCCTCATCGTCTCCCGGCTGGGACTCGTGGCGCTCGACGGGACATACGTCCTGATCGGCCTCATGATCGGGACGGGCGCGGCCCTCGTCATCGGGGGTCTCGTGTCCGCCGCGGCGCGGAGATCCACCGCCGGCCGGACCACCGACCACCACCGGACGCCCGGCAGCGGCTCCGGCATCGCGTGACAAAGCACGCCCGACACGGAAGGCTAGAGACATGGACAAGTTCTTCAGCATCATCAGGGGCCTCGGCCTGAAGCGTGGACCGGAACGCTGGCTGGGCGGCGTCTGCGGCGGGCTCTCCGCCAAGTTCACCGTGGACGTTGCCTGGATCCGCATCGGCTATCTCATCTTCTGCCTCCTGCCCGGACCGGCCTTCGTGGTCTACCTGGCGGCCTGGCTCCTCCTGCCGGACGGCAAGGACGACCGGATCATCCTGCAGGGCTTCCTGCAGAACCGCGGCGTCAAGTAACCATCACGTCACCAGGAAGCACGTCGCGGCACAGCCACGGCACGACCCGCGACGAGCATGGCCCCCCGTTCATGAACGGGGGGCCATTTGTCATCTGGGTCACAGAAAACCGTAGAATTGCCGTGGGCTCAACGGGGCGCTCTTCAACACTGCTTCATCGACGAAGGGCCTCTGAGCTATGAAAATCGGCATCCTGACGAGCGGCGGCGACTGCCCCGGACTCAACGCCGTCATCCGCGGCGCCGTCCTCAAGGGGATCGCCATCCACGGCCACGAGTTCGTGGGCTTCCGTGACGGCTGGCGAGGCGTGGTGGAAGGCGATGTCATCGACATCCCCCGCACCATGGTCCGCGGCATCGCCAAGCAGGGCGGCACCATCCTCGGCACGTCCCGCACCAACCCGTTCGAGAACGGCGGCGGCCCGGAGACCATCATGCGTCACATGGAGCGCCTCGGCATCGACGCCATCATCGCGATCGGCGGCGAAGGAACCCTCGCCGCGGCCCGTCGCCTCACCGACGCCGGCCTGAAGATCGTGGGCGTCCCGAAGACCGTCGACAACGACCTCGACGCCACCGATTACACCTTCGGATTCGACACCGCCGTGCAGATCGCCACCGAGGCCATCGACCGCCTCCGCACCACCGGCGAGTCCCACCACCGCTGCATGATCGCCGAGGTCATGGGCCGCCACGTCGGCTGGATCGCGCTGCACGCCGGCATGGCGTCCGGCGCCCACGCCATCCTCATCCCGGAACAGCAGGTCAGCATCGAGCAGATCTCCGAGTGGGTCACCGAGGCCCACGAGCGTGGGCGCGCACCCCTCGTGGTGGTGGCCGAGGGCTTCGTCCCGGAGCACCTCGAGGCGCCCCACTCCGAGCGGGGTCTGGACACCTTCGGGCGCCCGCGCCTGGGTGGCATCGCGGATCAGCTCGCTCCCGAGATCGAGGCCCGCACCGGCATCGAGACGCGCGCGACCATCCTGGGCCACATCCAGCGCGGCGGCGTGCCGAGCGCCTTCGACCGCGTGCTGGCCACCCGTCTGGGCATGGCCGCCATCGACTCGGTGGTCGAAGGCCGCTGGGGCACCATGGTCGCACTCAAGGGCACCGAGATCGAGCACGTCACCTTCGAGAACGCGCTGGGCCGCCTCAAGACCGTGCCGCTGCACCGCTACGAGGAGGCAGCGGTCCTCTTCGGCTGAGCGCCGCTCCGGCAGCCGGCCGGCCTGCAGACACACGAAAGGACGACGACGGCGGGTGCCCACCCGCCGTCGTCGTCCTTTTCCGTGTCCCGACTCCCCCCCCGGCGAGCCATCGCCCCATGGCCCGCCGGGTGCCGCGTCAGTCGGCCGAGACCTTCTCCTGCTCCGGGGCCGGCGCGGTCGCTGCCGGCCGGATGAAGAACAGCGCGGCGACGGCGGCCACGAGGATGGCGCAGGCGGGCAGCACGATCGACTGCGCCATGGCCGAGGAGAACCCGGCGTGCAGGAACTCGGGCAGGACGCCCGTGGCCATCTCGCCGCTCGGAGCGCCCTTGCCGGCCGGAGCCTGCGGGAGCTCCGCGGCCAGACGTGCCTGGATCAGCGCCGCGATGGCGGCCGAACCGAGCACCGCGCCCACCTGGCGGGTGGAGTTGTAGATGCCCGAACCGGCACCCGCCTTCCGGGGCGGGAGGTTCCGCAGCGCGGTGGCGCTCATGGGCGCCCAGATGCCGGAGCTCGCCACACCCATGATGGCGGCCGGGATGAGGTACATCAGCACCGGGGTGTCCGGCGTCGTGAGGAACGAGTAGATGAAGAGGGAGAGCGACATCAGCCCGAACGCGAGCGGGATGATGACCTTGGGGTTCATCCGCGGGATCCACTTGCCGACGAACGGCGCCAGGACACCTGAGACCACGGCCGTGGGGGCCATGAGCAGGGCCGACTGGGTCGGCGTCAGCCCGCGGACCATCTGGATGTAGAAGATGATGGGCAGCATCATCGAGCTGATGGTGAAGCCCATGAGGCTGATGCCGAGGTTCGCCAGGCTGAAGTTGCGGTCCTTGAAGAGGTCCAGCGGCATGAGCGGCTCACCGTTGTAGCGGCGGCGGTAGACGGACTGCCAGACGACGAAGACCACCAGCACGACGATGCCCGCCGTGATGAGACCCCAGACGGTGATGCCCGGGGTGACGGTGCCCCATTTGTAGCTCTGGCCTTCCTGCAGACCGAAGACCAGCAGGAACATGCCCACGGCGCTGAGCAGCACACCGAGCCAGTCGAAGCGGTGCTGGTGCTGTTCCAGCTTGGGGACGAAGCGCGCGGCGGCGATGAAGCCGATGATGCCCACGGGGACGTTCACGAAGAAGATCCACTCCCAGCCGAGGCTGTCCACCAGGAGACCACCGAGAAGCGGGCCCACGAGGGTGGCGACACCGGCGGTGGCGCCCCAGAGGGCCATGGCGGAGCCGCGCTCCTCAGGCTTGAAGATGCGGGTGATGACGGCCATGGTCTGCGGCGTCATGAGGGCGGCGCCCAGGCCCTGGACGGCGCGGGCGGCGATCAGCATCCCGATGTCGCCGGCCAGACCGCACCAGAGGCTGGCGAGGGTGAAGACGGCCAGGCCGGTCAGATAGAGGTTGCGGGGACCGAAGCGGTCACCGAGGCGGCCCGTGATGAGGAGCGGCACGGCGTACGCGAGAAGATAGGCGCTCGTCACCCAGATGACGGCGTTGATGTCGGTGTTCAGGCCTTCCATGATCTTCGGGTTGGCGACATTCACGATGGTGCTGTCCACCAGGATCATGAAGAAGCCGACCACGAGGGACCAGAGGGCGGGCCACGGTCGGGCGATCTGTTCCACGTCGGAACCTTTCGGTGTCGTTGTCGAGTCGGTCGGAAAAGGGCGGGAAGCCTGCTCCCCGCCGTGAGGGTCAGGAGGGGACGCTGATGTCCAGGTCCCCGCTGCGGATCTCGGCGACCAGGCCGGTGAGCCAGTCGATCTCCGCGGCAAGCAGGTGGTGCTGGTACTTCACATCGAGCCAGAACTGGCGCGGGACCTGGCGCTCCACGGCCCGGGCCTCGGCCGAGCCGTACTCCGCGAGGCGTTCGGACAGTCCGGCGATCCGGGCCTCCAGCCGGTCCACCACCACCTCGCTCGGCAGGTTGTGGCATTCGGCCAGGGCCAGGGGAAACGGCGGGTAGGCGTTGGAGGCATCCCCCAGCAGCACGATGAGGTTCGCCGCCAGGGCGTTCTCTCCCGCCGTGGTGATGCGGTAGACGGTGCGCTCGGGCCGCTTGCCGTCGCGCTCCACCCCGTCCTCCTCCACGAACCCCTGCTCCTCCAGCCGGGAGACGGCGTGGTAGAGCGTGCCGGGACGGACCTTCACGGTCCGGTCCTCACCGCGGAACATCAGGGTCTGGTACATCTCGTAGGCGTGCATGGGCTTCTCGCGGAGCAGCCCCAGCGCCGCGAGGCTGAGCGGGGTGAGGGAAGGAGAGGTCATGGAGCGTGGTTCCTTCCGAGGTGGTGGGGTGGCCGGCGGAAAACGTCACGGGCTCATGCCCGGTCGATTCCTGCAACCATCATTCCACACCGATTATTCCACGTGGAATAGTCTGTCGCGTGAGATGGCTCTCGTCAGGTGTTGTTCCGGACGACGCCGCCCGGCCTCAGCGAGGAGCGCGGAGGAATCCGCTCTGGCGGCCGACCACCTGGCCGGCCTCGGGGGCGACGATCACTTCCTGCGCGGCCGCGTAGGTCTCCTCCACCGGGTTGCCGTCGGGATCCTGCGACCCGGTCGCGTCGACGACGCTCAGCACGGCCGCGGGATCGACGTTGCGCTTGATCAGGGCGAGGGCGATCGGCCCCATCTCGTGATGCTGCGCCACGCTGCTGAGCCGGCCCACCGTGCGTCCGTCCAGCACCACGGGGCTGTCCAGCGAAGGAAGCGTGTGCTGCGATCCGTCCAACTGGAGCAGCACGAGACGCCGCGGCGGATGTCCCAGATTGTGCACCCGGGCGATGGTCTCCTGGCCCTTGTAGCAGCCCTTCGACAAATGGACGGCCGTGCGGATCAGATCCAGTTCGTGGGGGATGGCGCGGTTGTCCGTCTCGAATCCCTGCCGGGGACGCCACGCCGCGATCCGGAGCGCCTCGACGGCCATCATGCCGGCCAGCTCCAGGCCTTCGGTCCGTTCGACGAGCTCGGCCTGGGGCACGAGCCACTCGCGCCACGGGCGGTCGCGGCCGGGGTGCTGTTCGACTTCGACGGCGGCGTACGAGTAGCCGCCCTCCGTCACCTCGGGCCAGGGATCCTGCCAGGACAGAAGGCCTTCGAAGGCGGGCACCGGTCCGGTGCTCCCGACCACGGCCCAGTCCGCGCTGACGTTCTGCACCTCGACGCGCAGCATGAAGCGCATGCGGTCCAGGAACGCGGCCAGTGACTCGGCGAGACCGGGCTCCACGAGGAGCCACGCCGTCGTGCCGTCATCCACCAGCCGGATGTCGAAGTCGATCCGGCCCTGAAGGTCGAGGAGGAGGAGTTGCGCGGAGGAGCCCTCGGCGAGGCCGTTCAGGCGCTGCGAGGAGAGGGTGTCCAGCCAGGAGAGGCGGTCGGGACCGCTGACGGTCACCACGCCCAGGTGCGAGAGATCCGCGACGGCGCGGCCTGCGGCCAGGGCTCGCTGTTCCTTGAGCGGCTGCCCGTAATGGGCGGCCACCGGGCGGTCCACCCCGGCTCCCGCGACGGCGGACGGCCGCGACAACAGAGGGCTTGTGTACTCCATATGGGGTGCAACCTTCCCGGGGTGGGAGCTATTCCGCGCCCGGGACCTCCCGGACGGGAGCGTCAGGCGAGCTTGCTGAGGATGGCGGAAGCGTGGGCTTCCAGACCGCCGTTGCCCTCCGCGGAGTCGCCCGAGGACTTGCCCTGCGAGACGTCCCAGCGCCACAGCAGCTTGCCGTCCACCAGGCCGAAGATGCGGGTCGCTGCCGAGTAATCCTTGGAGTGGCTGCCCCGCATGACCATGTCGGTGCTCAGCTGGATCTGCGGTCCCTTGATCTGGCCGTAGTACAGCTCCGAGATGCCCCCGGGATGGGCGATGGAGACGGAGATGTCGAAGCCGCCGTCGTCGTTGCGCAGCGCCTCCACGTCATCCGCCGTCTTCAGCGCGGGGACCATGTCGGCCGGGAGCATGCCGGGGCCGCCGTCGGCGTCCACCAGCTTCCGCTCCAGAGCCCAGAAGCCCATCTCCACGGTGAGGGGACGCAGGATGGTCCCTTCGTCATCGCAGAGCCAGCTCTCGGCACGGTATTGCAGGTACGGCAGACCGTTGTGGGCGAAGGTGGCCCGCTGCACGAAGTGCTCGGAGCCCTCTTCACCCGTGCCGAGACGGCCGCGGCCTTCCCACTCCCCGATCAACCAGGAGAGAGGGACCAGCTCAGGCGTCAGGTCACTGGGGATCTCGACGGGCACGGCTTACTTCTGGCCCTTGAAGAGGCGGTACACCACCAGGCCGGCGAACCAGGCCATCGCGATGCTCGCGACGCCGAGGAGGACCAGGAAGAAGATTTCAAATGCAAGGACGGACATGACTTCATCCTAACGGTTAAACGAGCAGGAGCTTGCCGAGGAAATACGCCACACTGCCAAGGGCCAGCACCGGCCCCAGACCGAGGGCCACGGCGCCCACGAGGGAGGCGCTGTGGACCCGGAAGGTGATGAGCCGTCGGAAGCTGACGACGAGGACGCCTGCGGCCAGGCCGAGGGCCGCGCTGGGCAGCATGGAGACGTGCGGATTGAACCAGCCGACCAGCGGGCCGACCAGCACCGCCAGCACCACGCCGAGCGGCGCCACGATGCTGTCGGGCCACCGGATGAGGCCCACGCAGACCGCGACGGCGGCGCACACCACCACGATGACGAGCATCTCCCGCAGGCCGCCGAGCCGGACGTTGGCCACCCAGCCGCCCGCAAGCGCGGAGAGGACCACGCCGCCACTCGCGCCGAACGTCGATTCAAGGCGCTGCGGCTGGCCCGTGCCGCGGATCAGCTCCACGAGCATGACCGCCATGATCCCCAGCGCGATGAGCGGAGCCGCCCACGCCAGGAATCCAGGGCCGGGTGAGACCGCCGCCCCGAGCACCGAGAGAGCCCCGACGGCGGCGATGATGCCGCCGAGGGTCTTGCGCGCCGGGATGCCGAGGTAGTGGGGCCAGGCCAGGCCGAAGACGACGGCGAGGACAGCGCAGATCACGGCGTGGGTGGTGGGGCCGAGCCAGGGCGAGACGCCGAGGACCGCGAGCGCCACGAGGGACGCCACACCCACCGTGCGGTACCCGTGACCCGTCGAGAAGAAGCCCCCGGCGCGGCCGGAACCCGCACGGGAGGCGCCGTGGCCCAGGAGGGCGAATCCGGCGTCGTCGTTCTTGGAAGGTTCAGCGGCTGGGCTCACACAGCCATCCTCCCCCATCGGGAGCTTCCACGCCCATCCCCGCACAGCTCCCGCCCGCCACCCCGTCCACATTGTGACGGGAATAACTCGATGCAGGGGCCGACTCGATATACTGGGTCATCAGGCTCGACGACGCGCTCCAGATCCTTGGAGGGGACAATGTCGCAACTCTTGTTACTGACCAACAGCACCGATTCGTCGGTGGACATCCTGCCTGCGCTCGAACTGCTCAATCACCGGGTGCACATCCTTCCGGCGGAGCCGACGGCGCTGCTGGAGACCGATCCGTGCGACATCATCTTCCTCGATGCCCGGAAGGACCTGGTCGGGTCCCGTTCCCTCACCAAACTTCTCAAGGCCACGGGCCTGTCCGTGCCCCTGCTGCTGATCCTCACCGAAGGCGGCATGGCGGCGATCTCGTCTCAGTGGGCAGTGGACGACGTCGTCCTCGAATCCGCCGGCCCCGCCGAGGTGGAGGCCCGCATCCGGCTCGCCCTGGCCCGGGGGCGCAGCGCCGAGGAGGAGGCGGACACGGAGATCCGCGCGTCCGGCGTCGTGATCGACGAGGCCAGCTACACCGCCCGCATCAACGGCGAGGCCCTCAACCTGACCTTCAAGGAGTTCGAACTCCTCAAGTACCTCGCCCAGCATCCCGGGCGCGTCTTCACCCGTCAGCAGCTCCTCACCGAGGTTTGGGGCTATGACTACTACGGCGGCACGCGCACCGTGGACGTGCACGTCCGGCGCCTGCGCGCCAAACTGGGCCCGGACCACGAGACGCTGATCGGCACCGTCCGCAACGTCGGCTACCGCCTCACCATGACCCGCGAGCAGGACGAGCAGCACGCCCAGGCCTGAAGGACAGACCGGAAGGCCAAACCGGAAGGCCGGACCGGAATCTGCGGCCTGAGGTCCGGGACGCGTCCGCGCGGCCGGTACTAGCCTTGGTGACATGACTAGCGCTAACGCCTCCCACTGGCCGGTCCACCGTCACCTGGCGCCGCTCGACGCAGGGGTCCTCGCCGAGACCGCAGAGCTCCTGAAAGCCTCGTCCGCGGCAGACGGCACCCCGAGCGTCTCCGAGCAGTCCCTCATCGCCCTGCGCACCGGGGGCAACGACGGTCAGCAGGTGGAGGCGTATCTGGTCTACTCCCCGGAGGACCCCTTCGCCGACGAGGAGTCGGCGCGCGACGCCGTCCTGGCGGGCTTCGCGGTGCTCGTCACCACCGGGGACGACGCCGTCCTCGAGATGGCGGTGCACCCCGGCTACCGCAACATCGGGGTCGGCCTGCGCCTGGCCGGGGAGCTCCAGGCGAGCCGCGGAACGCTCGACGGCATCCAGGCATGGTCCCACGGCGACGCCGCGGCGGCCGAGGACCTCGCCGCACAGTTCGGCTTCACCCGGGTGCGCGAGCTGTGGCGGATGCGCCTGAGCACGCCATCCGCGGTCTCCCCCGTCGACGACGACGCCCTTCCGGACGGGTACACGCTGCGCACCTTCGTGCCCGGCCAGGACGAGGCCGCTTGGCTCGACGCGAACGCGCGGGCTTTCGCGCATCACCCGGAACAAGGCGCCCTGACGTTGCGGGACCTCCAGGAGCGCCAGGCCGAGCCGTGGTTCGATCCCGAGGGGTTCTTCCTGGTCCTCGACGAGGCGGACCGGATCGCCGGGTACCACTGGACCAAGCTGGAATCCGCCCACGACGGGCACGGTCCCCAGGGCGAGGTGTACGTGGTGGGAGTGGTGCCGGAAGCGCAGGGGAAGGGCCTCGGGAAGGTCCTCACGCGGCGCGGGATCACGCATCTCCGGGACCGGGGGGCGGCCACCGTGCTGCTCTATGTGGAGGCCGACAACGCCCCCGCCGTGCGGCTCTACGAAAGCCTCGGATTCACCCATTGGGACAGCGACGTCATGTACCGGAAAAACCCGGCTTCCTGACCGTTCCGGTTCTGTAAGGTTGAGGTGGATCGACTGCGGTTTAAGGAGTGTGGCATGAGCAGCGACAAC
This sequence comes from Arthrobacter woluwensis, assembly GCF_900105345.1. Taxonomy (NCBI): domain Bacteria; kingdom Bacillati; phylum Actinomycetota; class Actinomycetes; order Micrococcales; family Micrococcaceae; genus Arthrobacter; species Arthrobacter woluwensis. The sequence continues at coordinate 1,121,275 of NZ_FNSN01000003.1, read as the reverse complement.
AAGGGTTCCACGGGGACCGTGAGCAGGCTCTCCCAGCGTTTCGGCTCGTCCGAGGTCAACGCCGCCCGCGCGACGCAGGACCGGATCGAGCTTCCCGAATTCCAGGAGCCGAATCTGCTGCCCGACGGCGACATCAGCCCGGACCGCTTCCTGGACCGCGAGCTGTCCTGGCTGAAGTTCAACGCCCGCGTGTTGGAACTCGCCGAGGACCCGGATCTCTTCCTGCTGGAACGGGTCAACTTCCTCTCGATCTTCGCGTCCAACCTGGATGAGTTCTTCATGGTCCGCGTGGCCGGCCTCAAGCGCCGCATCGCCACGGGCCTGGCCGTGCCGTCCCCCGCCGGGCTGAGCCCCGTGGAGGTCCTGGAGCAGATCAGCGAGGCCGCCAGCGCGCTGCAGGAACGTCATGCCCGGGTCTTCGCCGAGCAGATCCGTCCGGCCCTGGCGTACGAGCACATCCACCTCATGCACTGGGACGAGCTGGACAGTGAGGCCCAGCACCGGGTCAGCACGATGTTCACGGAGAAGGTCTTCCCGATCCTGACCCCTCTGGCCGTGGACCCGGCCCACCCGTTCCCCTACATCTCGGGCCTGTCCCTCAACCTGGCCGTGGTCGTGCGCAACCCCGTGAGCCAGAAGGAGCTCTTCGCCCGTGTGAAGGTGCCGGACCAGCTGCCGCGCCTGATCGCCGTCGACGGCCCGCGCGCCGGCGCCGTGCCAGGGCGCGTGGCGCGCTTCATCACGCTGGAAGAGGTCATCGCGGTGCACCTCGATCAGCTCTTCCCGGGCATGGAGGTCGTGGAGCACCACACCTTCCGCGTGACCCGTAACGAGGACGTGGAGGTCGAAGAGGACGACGCCGAGAACCTCCTCCAGGCCCTCGAGAAAGAACTGCTGCGCCGCCGTTTCGGCCCGCCCGTCCGCCTCGAGGTCACCACGGACATCAACCCTGCCGTGCGGGAACTCCTGGTGCGCGAACTCAGCATCGACGAATCCGAAGTGGTCGCCGTCCCGGCGCCGCTGGATCTCCGCGGGCTCTCGGTCATCGCCGGGATCGACCGCGCCGATCTGCACTATCCGAAGCAGGTCCCGCACACCTCGCGGTACCTGAACGAGTCCGAGACCTCGAAGGCGGCGAACGTGTTCGCGGCCATGCGCCGTCGTGACATCCTCCTGCACCACCCGTACGACTCCTTCTCCACCTCCGTGCAGGCGTTCCTGGAGCAGGCCGCCGCGGACCCCAAGGTCCAGGCCATCAAGCAGACCCTGTACCGCACGAGTGGCGACTCCCCGATCGTGGACGCCCTGATCGACGCGGCCGAGGCCGGCAAGCAGGTCCTGGCCCTCGTGGAGATCAAGGCCCGCTTCGACGAGCAGGCCAACATCTCCTGGGCCCGCAAGCTCGAGCAGGCCGGCGTGCACGTGGTGTACGGCATCGTGGGCCTGAAGACGCACTGCAAGCTCTCCCTGGTGGTCCGGCAGGAGTCGGATGGCATCCGCCGCTACTGCCACATCGGCACGGGCAACTACCACCCCCGCACGGCCCGGTACTACGAGGACCTGGGCCTGCTCACCGCGAACCACCAGGTGGGCGAGGACCTGTCCAAGCTGTTCAACCAGCTCTCCGGCTACGCCCCCAAGTCGACGTTCAAGCGTCTGCTCGTGGCGCCGCGCTCCGTTCGCAGCGGCCTGATCGAACGCATCGACCAGGAGATCGCCAACGCCAAGGCCGGGAAGAAGGCCAAGGTCCAGATCAAGGTCAACTCCATGGTGGACGAGGCGATCATCGACTCCCTGTACCGCGCCTCCCAGGCCGGGGTGGAGGTCAACGTGATCGTGCGCGGCATCTGCTCCCTGCGGCCCGGCGTGCCCGGACTGAGCGAGAACATCACGGTCCGGTCCATCCTGGGACGCTTCCTGGAGCACTCGCGGGTCTTCACCTTCGCCAACGACGGTGACCCCGTGGTCTACATCGGCTCCGCCGACATGATGCACCGCAACCTGGACCGCCGTGTCGAGGCCCTGGTGCAGCTGACCAACCAGGACGACATCCAGGAACTGCTGGATCTCATGAACCGCTATGTCGACCCGGGCACCTCCAGCTGGCACCTGGACAGCGACGGCGAGTGGGAACGCCACCACCTCGCCGAGGACGGCACGCCGCTCCTGGACATCCAGTCGTGGCTGCTCGCCTCCCGCTCCCGCCAGCGCACGGGGTCCCTCCGCTGATGCCCGCAGCACGTGCCGACGCGCTGGTCGCCGACCAGTCCGAACATCCCGGCGAGAAGATCGCGGTCGTCGCCGCGGGCGGGCTGCCCTGGCGCGTCACCCGTGGCGCGCTCGAGGTGCTGCTGATCCACCGCCCGCGCTACGACGACTGGTCCTGGCCGAAGGGGAAGCTCGACGACGGCGAGACGGTGCCCGAATGCGGCGCGCGGGAGATCTTCGAGGAGATCGGGCTGACCGCCGGCCTGGGGATCCCCCTGCCGAGCATCCACTACCGCGTGGCATCCGGCCTGAAGGTCGTGCACTACTGGGCCGTCAACGCCCAGAATGCGAAGGTCAAGCAGGACGGCAAGGAAGTCGACAGCCTCCTGTGGTGCTCTCCTGAGCGTGCGGCGGAACTGCTCAGCAACCCGTCCGACCGAGCGCCGCTGGCGGCCCTCGTGGCGGCTTTCGAGGACGACGCGCTCGACACCTGGCCCCTCGTGATCGTGCGCCACGCGAAGGCGAAACCCCGTGCGTCCTGGACGAAGGGCGAAGGGGACCGGACCCTGGCCGCCTCGGGACTTCGCCAGGCCCAGGCCGTGCGGCGGCTCCTGGCCGTGTGGGGTCCGGAGCGGATCGTCAGCAGCCCGTGGAAACGCTGCATCTCCACCATCGCGCCCTATGTGAAGGCGACGAAGGCGAAGGTGAAGCTCGTGGACGCCCTGACGGAGCACAGCCACGAGCGCAAACCCCAGAAGACGGCGGCCGCCATCGAGGCGGTCTTCGACAAGGGTGTGCCCGCCGCCGTGTGCGTGCACCGGCCCACCCTCCCGACCATCCTGGAGCAGGTCTCCAGGCACATGAAAGCGCCGCTCGCCCAGAGCCTGCCCGCCCGGGACCCGTACCTGGCCCCGGGTGAGGTGCTCGTCCTCCACGTGCGCAAGGACTCCCGGTCCCGCGTGGTGGCGGTGGAGCAGTACCGGCCTTTCGACGACTGAAGGATCGACTGATGACTGAGAACGCAGCACCCGAGCCGATCGGCTTCGGCATCGCCGAACTGGCCTTCCTGCTGAGCAGCTTCGAGGGGCCGGGCCACGACCGCTCCGTCGAAGCGCTCGACGCCGGGACCTGGGCCGCGGACCCGACGCTCTCCGAGGTGGGCGTCTCCGGGCTCGCCGCCCGCGGCTTCGTGCAGCCCGAGGAGGACGGCCTCGGCATCAGCGGTGCGGCGTCCGCCGTCGCGCAGGTGCTGGGAGGCGGCAGGCTCTGGATCACGCTGCAGGTCAGCGCGGGCGAGGGCGCGTCGTCGCGCCTCGTGATGGTGGAGGCCGACGGCATGCGCATGCTGTTCCAGCCGGGCATCCTGAGCACCTGGTTCGCCACCCCTCTTCCGGAGGAGCTGACCGCGTCCCAGACGGCCGTGTCGATCCTGCACCAGCACGCCGACGAGAACCCGGGCAGCCAGGCGACCGTCACCGTCAGCACCCAGGAGCGCAACAGCTACTACGAGGTCACGCGTGACGCCGAGGGATGGCGCTTCGCCGGGATCTCCGCGAACGGCGCGGAGGAGCCGGTCAGCGGGCTCGGCCCCGCCGAGGTGGCAGCGCTCCTCGAGGCCGCCGCCCTCTAGTTCATCCCTCCTTCCCGCGAGGGAACAGCTGACGCCCCTTCCCGCCGCGGATGAGGGCGTCAGCTGTTCCCTCGCGGTGGTCAAGGGGGATCCACAGGCGTGGTCACGACCCTCGGCCGCCGGCGCCTGGCCCGCTAGACTGAATCCATGAGCATCCCCACGCCTTATGAGGACCTGCTGCGTGACGTCATGGATCATGGCACCCACAAATCGGACCGGACGGGCACGGGGACGCGGAGCGTCTTCGGGCGCCAGATCCGCTTCGACCTCGCCGAGGGTTTCCCCCTGATCACGACCAAGCGAGTGCACTTCAAGTCCCTCGCCCTGGAGCTCCTCTGGTTCCTGCGCGGTGACTCGAACGTGCGCTGGCTGCAGGAGCGCGGCGTCACCATCTGGGATGAATGGGCGGACGACGACGGCGAACTCGGCCCCGTCTACGGCGTGCAGTGGCGCTCGTGGCCGACCCCCGACGGCAGCCACGTGGACCAGATCGCCGAACTGGTGGCGAACCTGAAGTCGAACCCGGACTCACGCCGCCACATCGTCTCCGCGTGGAACGTCGCCGAGATCTCGAACATGGCACTGCCCCCGTGCCACGCGTTCTTCCAGTTCTACGTCGCCGACGGGAAGCTGTCCTGCCAGCTGTACCAGCGCTCCGCGGACATGTTCCTCGGGGTGCCGTTTAACATCGCCTCCTACGCCCTGCTGACGCACATGGTCGCCCAGCAGGCCGGCCTCGAGGTGGGCGACTTCGTCTGGACCGGCGGCGACTGCCACGTCTACGACAACCACGTGGAGCAGGTGGAACTCCAGCTCAGCCGCGAAGCCCTGCCGTATCCGACGCTCCAGATCAAGCGCGTCCCGGAGAGCATTTTCGACTACGAGTTCGAGGACTTCGAAGTGGTCGACTACCAGCACCACCCGGGCATCAAGGCCCCGGTGGCCGTATGAGCGGCGAAGGGCCCACGGCGTTCGCGGACCGCATCCGTTCCGGACTCCGGGGCACCGGCCTGATCTGGGCGCAGACCGCGAACGGCGTGATCGGGAACGCCGGGACCATGCCGTGGCACGTCCCGGAGGACCTCAAGCACTTCAGCTCGATGACCACCGGCCGTCCCGTGATCATGGGCCGCCGGACCTGGGAGTCCTTCCCCGCGAAGTTCCGCCCCCTCCCGGGCCGCACCAATATCGTGGTGACCCGCCGCGAAGACTGGGCGGGGACGCCCGAGGCGGAGGGCGCCGTCGTCGTGCCGTCGCTGGAGGCGGCCTTCTCGGAGGCCGGGGACGGGCTCCGCTGGGTGATCGGCGGAGGGCAGATCTACCGGCAGTCCCTGCCGGAGGCCGACTTCGCGGTCATCACCCTGATCGACTCCGACGCCGACGGCGACACCCATGCGCCCGAACTGCCGGATTCGTGGCGGCGCACCGCCGTCGAGCCCGCCCCGGAGGACGACGGCACCGACCGCTGGCTGACCTCCGCGAACGGCACCCGCTACCGCTTCACCCTCTGGGAAAGCGCCTGAGCGCCCCCTCCCCGCATTCTGAAAAGGCCTGCATGAAACACCTTCTGACCCGCTCCGACGTCCTCTTCGTGCTCGGGTACATGCTCTTCCCGCTGCTCGGTCTCGTGACCGCCGTCCTGGGACTGTTCATGATCCTGGCCGGCAACCGGATCCCCGGGGTGATCGTCCTGGTGCTCGTCACCCAGGTGTTCGTGTTCGGAGCCTGGTGGGCCCTGAAGAAGCGGCGGACCGCGCTGGCGGAGGAATCCTCCCAGGCGGAATGAGCCGATGGGGAGTGCTCCCCATCGCTCGCCGACGGGCATCCGGGATACTCTCGCTGGTGGATGAACATGACAGAGGGCGACAGGAGTCCTGATGGGAAGCACGGTGTGGGGCGCGGATGTCGCGCAATTGCGCACTCTGGCGCAGACCTTCGGTAAGGCATCGGAGAATCTGCTCCAGCAATCGAGCCAGCTCGGCCAGAGCATCAACAGCGCGCAGGCCTGGAAGGGGCCGGACGCGGTCCGGTTCAAGTCGGAGTGGAACAGCAGTCACCGCACGGTGCTGATGAACGCGGCGTCGGCGCTCAAGAAGCAGTCGCGCTTCCTGCTCACGCAGGCCGACGAGCAGGAGACCGCGTCGAACGCGGCCCACGGCTCCGGCGGCGGCCCGATGCCAGGTGGTCCGGGCGGCGGACCGGGTGGGAACGGGGGCCCGTTCCAGCTGGGCCCGAACTGGCTGGCGGACGGGGACAATTCGCCCTTCCGCAATGGCTGGGATCTGTACAACACGATCAAGGCGTATCCCGACCTACGGGCTGGGATCTTCGACCTGGTGAACTTCTCCAAACAGGCGGACGGATTCAAGGATTTCTGGTCCAAGGACTTCCGGGCGATCGCCAAAGCCTTCCAGGACGAGAACTACATCAGCAAGGGTCTCAACTCGCTCTCCGAGGCCTACAGTGGAGACGCCCGCAATCTTCTGAACCTTGCCGAAGACGGCAAAGCGGCAAAGTTCTTCAGCGTCGGCGGTAAGGCCCTCGGTGGTCTCGGCGTCGGGCTGGACACACTGGACGCCTTCAACAACTTCAGCAAGGGCGAGATCGGGGAAGGCATCTACTCCTCCGTGAAGGCCGGCCTGGGGGTGGCCTGCTTCGCTCCGCCACCCATCGGAACCGCAGCCATGGTGGCCAGTGGCGCCCTCGCCATCTACGACAACGTGCCGTTCGTGCACGATGCCGTGAACGCCACCGGCAAGGCGATCGGCGACGCTGCCGTAGGAGCCTGGAATGCGGGCGGGAAGGCCCTTGACGCTGCCGGCAAGGGATTGAAGAAGCTCGGCGGTTTCCTTGGTTTTTGACGCACTGACTGGAGAAGAGAACGATGACTGAACACACCGAAGCCCAGACCCAGCCGGACACCATCGGTTACGGGTTCGCCGAAATCGCCACGCTGGCCGCCATGGTTCCCAGCGACGCGACGACCGCGAGTGCCGAGGCATTGCGCGTCTCGGAGTATGTCGGCAACCCCGACATGGTCGCAGCAGGCGCGTCGTCCCTCGTGGCACGCGGACTTGCCACCGTCGAACCGGGCGGGGACATCGCCGTGTCCGGGCCCACCGCGGCCGTGGCGGCGGCGCTGTCCTCCGCCACGCGCCGCATGGAGATCTCCCTGATCACGGAAGAGCTGACGGACAGCGTGATCGGGATCGAAAGCCCGGACATCCACCTCCTGTTCCAGCCCCGCGCTTACCTGACCTGGTGGGCGATGGCTCAGCGTCCGGACCTCTCTGGCGCGGAAGCCGACTTCTTCATCGTCCGGGAACACCTCCGCGTCCATCCCCGAGGCGGTGTCACCATCCGTCGGCGTGAAGATGCCAGCGGCCGCACCCTGTACGTCAAGAACGGGAACGGTTCCTGGACCATCGGCCTGTCCACTGCCGCCGAGGACGATGTCACGGAGACGGCGGGCCTGGACGACGGAGCACTCCTGGCGCAGATCCGGCTCATCCGGCAGGACTGATCGGCATGGCGTTCAGCAATGACCGCGAGCGTCACAACGACGAGGTGATCAGAGAACACAAGGCTGCCCTCGCCCGCGGTGAGAAGCGCGTTCTGCGGCACACCAAGGACCAGGGGCTGCGCAGCTACCCCGCTGACGAGATCGGTTTCTCTCCTGGGCGCGGACACCCCCAGGTCAGCACCTGGTGGGGCATGGGGATCCTCTTCACCTTCATGGTGCTGCTCGGGCTCGGTACTCTGGTCGTCCTGTTCGTCGTCCTGGCGAACGGCGGCCCCGCGCCATGGGGGATCCTGGTGGTGACGGCCTTCGCCGCCCTGCTGAGCTGGTACTTCTTCGGTATGGCGCGGGACGAATACCGCGCCAGGAAGCTCCGCCGGAACCGCGGCACACCCGAACCCAGCGATCGCTGACGACGCCGGACGGCCACTCTCGTTGGCTGCGGCCACTCCGGTTCACCGGATCGGTGATCTGCGCCCTTGTTTGCTTTCTGCGCCGCAATGGGGGCGCAGAAAGCAAACAAGGGCGCAGATCCCGGCAACCCGCCCGGCCCCGCCCCACCACGGCCCCAACCACCCGCCGTCGCGCGCTTCCACACCGTTCCCAACACCCGTGTGACGTAACCGGCGGAAACGCGGGCGTCTTTCCCCGTAAAATCAGGTCATGACTAACGCAGCCGTGCCTTCCGTAGGTTTTGTCGGGTGGCGTGGCATGGTCGGTTCCGTCCTCATGCAGCGCATGCAGGAAGAGCATGACTTTGCCAGCCTGAACCCCGTCTTCTTCTCCACCTCCAACGCAGGTGGTGCCGCCCCTTCTTTCGCTGAGGGCGCCGGCACCCTGGAAGACGCGTTCGACATCGACACCCTGGCCAAGCTGCCGATCATCGTCACCGCTCAGGGCGGCGACTACACCAAGCAGGTCCACACCGCGCTGCGTTCCCGCGGCTGGGACGGTCTGTGGATCGACGCCGCCTCCACGTTGCGCATGAACGACGACTCGATCATCGTCCTTGACCCGATCAACCGTGACGTCATCGACCGCGGGCTCGAGTCCGGCGTGAAGGACTTCATCGGCGGCAACTGCACCGTCTCCTGCATGCTCATGGGCCTGGGCGGGCTGTTCAAGAACAACCTGGTCGAGTGGGGCACCTCCATGACGTACCAGGCGGCGTCGGGCGGCGGCGCGCGGCACATGCGCGAGCTGCTCAACCAGTTCGGCACCCTGAACGCCGAAGTCAGCAGCGAGCTGCAGGACCCGGCGTCGGCGATCCTGGAGATCGACCGCAAGGTGCTCGCCCACCAGCGCGACGGCGTGGATGCCGCCCAGTTCGGTGTGCCGCTCGCGGGCTCGCTCATCCCCTGGATCGACTCGGACCTCGGCAACGGCCAGAGCCGCGAGGAGTGGAAGGCCGGGGTGGAGACCAACAAGATCCTCGGCACCACCGACGCGGACCGCATCATCATGGACGGCCTCTGCGTACGCATCGGCGCCATGCGCTCCCACTCCCAGGCGCTCACCCTCAAGCTCCGCGAGGACCTGTCCGTCGAGGAGATCGAGAAGATCATCGATGCCGACAACGAGTGGGCCACGGTCGTTCCCAACGTCAAGGAGGCGTCCATGAACGACCTCACCCCGGTCGCCGCCTCGGGCACGCTGAACATCCCCGTCGGCCGCATCCGCAAGATGGAGATGGGACCGGAGTACATCAGCGCCTTCACCGTGGGCGACCAGCTCCTCTGGGGCGCCGCCGAGCCGCTGCGCCGCATGGTCAGCATCGCCACCGGCCGTCTCTGACCGTTCCGGCTTCCCCTGGAAGGCGCGGACTCCTGCGGGAGTCCGCGCCTTCCGTCGTTTCCGGGCACGACGACGGCGGGGAGGTGGCGTCTGATGGGTGCCCTGGGTGGCGGCGCCAGGCAGCCGTCCTCGTGGCGGGGGCCGCGCAACGGTCCCCGTCCATGTGCATGGCTCCGTCCACAGAGCGTCCCTGGTGCTGTGCTTGCCGCGCCGGTCATGCCACCATGGAGCCATGAACCTGCCCTCGCCTGAGCTGCCCCGTCCCGATGTCGATCCTGATGGCCTGCTGGAGTACTCGGTCGTCTTCACGGACCGGTCCCTGAATCACATGTCCCAGCGCTTCATCGCCGCGATGCAGCAGACGCTGGACATCCTCCGCACCGCGTACTCCGCGGACGCCGTCGCCCTCGTCAACGGCGGTGGCAGCTACGCCATGGAATCGGTCGCGCGGCACTTCGCCGCGGGCGCGCACGCCTTGGTGGTGCGCAATGGGCTCTTCTCGTATCGCTGGTCCCAGATCCTCGACGCCGGCTCCATCGCGTCGAGCGTCACGGTCTGTGCCGCCCGCCCGGACGGCGAGGGCCCACAGGCGGCGTGGAGGCCGGCCCCGCTCGACGAGGTGGTGGCCGCCATCCGTGCCGAGCGGCCCGCCGTCGTGTTCGCGCCGCATGTCGAGACGGCGGCCGGCATGGTCCTCCCGGACGAGTACGTCCGGGGCCTCGCCGACGCCGTGCACGAGGTGGGCGGCGTGCTGGTGCTCGACTGCATCGCCTCCGGCGCCTTGCTGGTCGACATGCAGGCACTCGGGGTGGACGTCCTCCTCAGCGCCCCGCAGAAGGGCTGGAGCGGCTCTCCCGGCGTCGGCTACGTGATGCTCAGCTCGTCGGCCCGCGAGATCGTGGAGTCCCGTGCGTCGACGAGTTTCGCACTGGATCTGCGGACCTGGCTGAACATCTCCGAGGCGTACCGCGAAGGCCGGGCCGCCTATCACGCGACGATGCCCACGGACACGATCGTGCGGAACCTCTCCCAGATGATCGAGACGCGGGACCGTGGTTACGAGGAACTGCGGGCGGCTCAGAACGAGCTGGGCCGGCGGGTCCGGGAGCTCCTCGCGGAACGCGGTCTGCCGTCGGTGGCGGCGTCGGAGTACGCGGCGCCGAGCGTGGTGGTCGTGCATACCACCGATCCTGAGCTGAAGTCCGGAGCCCGCTTCGCTCGGGAGGGAGTCCAGGTCGCCGCCGGTGTCCCGCTGCACTGTGGAGAGCCGGACGACTTCGCCACGTTCCGGGTCGGGTTGTTCGGGCTGGACAAGCTCGGCGATGTCGATGGCACGGTGGAGCGGCTGCGCGCCGCCCTGGACCGTATGGGGCTCTAGCCCTCGACAACCGTGTGACATCCCCTTCGGCTACGATCGAGCCACCATCCGACGTCACGCACAGGGGACTGCCATGACACGCACCGCACCTTCTTCGACCGCCGCAACTTCATCACGCGCCGCAACCGCGGCCCTGCTTCTCGCGCTCACGGTCGCGGGCTGCTCTGCGCCCCAGGCCTCCGGAAACGGGCCCACCGCCCCCTCCGCGAGTGGCACCCGGGAGATCACCGCAGACAGCACCTGCAGCGAGGGCGAAGACGTCGTGATCTCGGCGAAGAGCACTTCCGCCGTCCTCACCGGCCAGTGCGGGACGGTGACCCTGTCCGGGGCCGAGGTGCGCGCGAACATCGACTCGGCGAAGAAACTCGTCGTCACCGGGCCCGGCTCCGCGGTCATCGGCAAGACCTGGGATGCGGTCGAGACGACGGGCGCCAAGGCGAGCCTCAACGCAGACGAGATCTCCACGCTGACCGTGTCCGGCGCGGACACCACGGTGACTCTCAGCCGGAAAGCCGGGAAGGTCACGCTCGCGGCCGACGGCGGCTCGCTGAACGCCCACGAGGTCCAATCCCTCGCCGTGACCGGCGACCGCAACACGGTGGTCCTCAGCGGCGCCTTGAGCGGCCTCACCGTCAGCGGAGACTCGAACACCTTCAACTGGTCCTCCGGCATCAAGCTTCCCGGCTCGGACACCGGCAAAGACAACACCTACACGCGCTGAGTGCCCATGAATCGCTGATAGGCGGCCACTCGGGCCGCGCTCGAACGGTGCGATCGGGCTCCGTCCGCGTCGAACGGTTCGAGCACGACGGCGCCGCGCGAGTCCGTGGACCACGTCCCGTCCGTCACGCCTCCACTCATCATGGTGCGCTTGAACATGCCGTTGCCGCCGGGCACGATCAGGTCGAAGTGTTCGCGCGCGAGGACGGGACTGCGGTCCGTGTACCCGAGGATGTACTCGTCGAAGCCGGCCAGGAGGTGGAACGACCTCGCGCCCGGCAGCGGCTCGCCGTCACGGGCGTCCAGCCACGCGGCAGTCTCCTCATCCAGCAGCCAGCCGCCCTCGTACTCGCGCACCCGGTCGCCGAGCCGGAGCTGCGCTTCCCGGCACGGGCCGAGAGGCAGGCCGGTCCACCAGGCGAAGTCGCGGATGGTCGCGGGGCCGTGGCTGCGGACGTAGCGTTCCAGCAGGTCATCGAGGGCGTCGTCGACGGACAGCTCGCGCGGCGAGGTGATCCACTCGTCCTGCAGGACGAAGAGATGCTCCTTGCCGTCCGCAGGCCCCTGAACGAGGGTCCCGGTGATGGACAGGACGAGGAGCAGGTGGGCTCCGCGCTGAGCCTTGGTGCCCTGTCCGGCCTCTTCGAGAGCCGTGAACAGCTCAGCCCGTGTGGCCCGGCCGCCGCCGCGCAGGGTCGCACGGACCACGGTGCGGGCCTTCTCCCAGTCCTCCGGGACGATGCTCAGGTTCCGGTGCCGGGAGGCCATCGACTTCAGGAGGCGTTCCGAGGTCAGGGCATGGAACAGGGGAAGGTCTTGCGGAAGGAGCGTGTGCAGGGTGCCGCGCATGGGCCACGAGCGCACGATCCTGCCGTCGGTGAAGGCTTGTCGCACCGCAGCCGCGGAGGCCCCGGAAGCCTGCGCCGCCGTCGTCGCGCCGCCGGTCCACCGCGCGCCGATCGACCACGGGACCGAGTACCAGTCCTGCCCTTGCACGGCGGTCATCCAGCCCACCACGTCCTCGGCGGCGTGGAAAGCGGGACGGGGGAACCCTTCCGGCGCCGGCAGCAGCCCGTGGCTGAGGAGCCGGAGACGCGGGATGTCGCGTGGAGTCAGCGTCGAGGCCATGGTGTCATCCTAGGCACAGGGGTGCGACACCGGCCCGTCGGCGTCGCACCGGATAAGGTGGATGGGTGACCCTGGGAGAACTCTGGCCGAACATGCGCCTGATGAGCCGCTGCCTGGCCGTGCCCGGCTGGCTGCTGGCGATCCTCGGCATGGGCGCGGCCCTGTTCGTGGCGATCACCTCGGGTCTCAAGGTGTCGAGCACCCTCCAGATGATCCAAGTGGTCGGCTCGACCGCCGCGGCATTGTCGATCGTCCTCCTGGCCTGCGCGGTGTTCTCGCAGCCCTTGGACAAGCCCCGCTCCGCACGGTGGCAGCTCTCCCTCAGCAACGAGCTGCCCGTGATGGTGCGCAGCTTCTACTTCGGCGCGCTCATGATGCTCTCGGGGGCCATCGCATTCTCCGTGATCGGCCTGTTCCTTGTGGGCGGACCCACCTCGCAGACCCTCGCCTTCAGCCAGGTCTTCCTCACCGGAGCCTGCGCCTCGGCGCTCAGCTACCTGCTCTTCAGCCGCGCCTGCTCACTCGACGAACCCGAAGCCTGACTCCCCTCCCATCGGCCGTCCCCACCGGCGTGGGGACAGTCGATGGGGTGAGAGTCAGAGCTCCAGGCCGATGAGCAGCGGCTCGTTGTGGAGCACGACGCCGAACGCCGCCTCCACGCCGCCCCGCACCTCGCGCGCCAGGGCCAGGAGGTCCTGAGCACTGGCGCCGCCGCGGTTGGTGAGTGCCAGGGTGTGCTTGGTGGACAACGAGGCGCGGCCGCCCGTCACGGAATCCTCGGCCAGGCCGAAGCCCTTCGGGAAGCCCGCGTGGTCGATCAGCCAGGCCGCGGACAGCTTCACCGACCCGTCGCCCGCTGGGTACCGGGGGGCGTCTTCGGGCAGCCGGGCCGCGTCCGCCTCGCTGACCACGGGGTTCGTGAAGAAGGACCCCGTGGACCACGTGTCGTGATCCTCCGGGTTCAGCACCATGCCCTTGCCCTTGCGGAGCTCGAGCACGGCGTGACGGACCTCCAGCGCATTGGCCCGTTCCCCCGGCTCCACGCCCAGGGTGCGGGCGAGCTCGGCGTAGCGGATCGGGGCGCTCATGCGGCCCAGCGGGAACTGGAAGGTCACGCTCAGCACCACGAAGCGCGGGGACCCGTTGCTCGTGGTCCGCTTGAGGATCGAATCCCGGTACCCGAACTCGAGCTCGGAGAGGGTGAACGTCCGGACGGCATTGGTGCCACGGTCCCAGGTCCGCACCTGGGCGATGGTCTGGGAGACGTCCGCACCGTACGCGCCGACGTTCTGCACCGGCGTCGCCCCCGTGCTGCCGGGGATCCCCGACAGCGCCTCGACCCCGGAGTGCGCGTGCAGCACGCTGTGGTGCACGAATTCGTCCCAGGGGTGCCCGGCCTGGACCGTGACGGTGGCGCCGCCGCAGGTCTCCTCGGAGGAGACCTGGATGCCCCGCGACGTGATGCGCAGGACGGTGCCGGGGTACCCGTCGTCGGACACCAGGAGATTCGAGCCCCCGCCGAGGATCAGGAGGTCTTCCCCCGCCGCGTCGGCGCTCCGAACGGCGTCGACGATCGCGGCTTCGGAGTCGGCCTCCACGTAACGGCCCGCGGGGCCGCCCACGTGGGTGGTGGTCAGGTCGGCCAGCGTCGGCTGTGTCATGCGGAGAGCTTCACCACGGCCTGAGCCTTCATCAGGACGCGCTGCCCGTCGAAGGTGACGGTGAGGTCGATCCGGGCGGTGCCGGCCTCTTCGTCGAGCGCGCCGACGACGCCCACCACCTCGACCTGCGCGCCCGGCTCCTCGGTGCCGGTGGTGTCCTGGACGAGGACCGGCTTGGTGAACCGGGTCTGGTAGTCGACGACCGCGCCAGGATCGCCGGCCCAGTCGGTGACCAGCTGAACGGCCGAGCCCATGGTGAACATGCCGTGGGCGATCACGCCGGGCAGCTCCACGCCCTGGGCGAAGGCCTCGTTCCAGTGGATCGGGTTGAAGTCCCCGGAAGCCCCGGCGTACTTCACGAGGTCGACGCGGTTCACGTCGATGACGCGACGGCCGATCTCCTGTCCCTTCTCCAGCTCATTGAGTGCAGGTCGATTCAGTGCAGGCATTACTGTCCCTCTCCGCGGACCAGGATGGAGGACGTGGTGGTGGCGACCTTCTCGCCGTCCACGGTCGAGATCTCCGAACGGGTGGTGATCATGGCGCCGCCGCCCATGCCGCGGACGGTGTCCACGTGCAGCTCGGCCACCAGGCGGTCACCGGAGACGATGGGGCGGTGGTGCGTGAAGCGCTGGTCCGCGTGCACGACGCGGGAGAAGTCGATCCCGGATGCGGGGTCCTCGATGAGCTGGGCGTCGGCCCGCTGCGCCACGATGATGGCGAAGGTGGGCGGCGCCACCAGATCGGCGTGGCCGAGCGCCTGGGCGGCCTCGACGTCGAAGTGTGCCGGGTGGGTGGCCTTCACGGCGCGGGCGAACTCGCGGACCTTCTCGCGGCCCACCTCGTACACCTCGGCGGCCGGGTAACTGCGGCCCTGCAGATCGGGATTGATACTCATGGAATAAGCCTACTTGTCTCGCCGAGGTTACAGATGATGCCCGGAAGAACGCATCTTCCGGGCATCATCTGTCACTTCGCGCGCGACGGCGGGGGCTACTTCCCCGGGCGGCCCTTCCGGAGTTCACGGGTGCGGATCACCATGCCCACCACGTGGAGCAGGAGACCCACGCCGATGACCGGGAGCGCCCCGATCGCAAGCGGGTTGTTGTGCTTCATCAAGCCGATGATGTTCAGGCCGAGGCCCACCACCATGAACCCGAGGGCGCTGAGCACCACGGTCTTGTACACCGTGGACGCGTTCGCCCAGAAGTCACCCAGCATCGACGAGGCCCGCTCTAGAGGGCCGGGGTGACGCCGAAGGCGGTGGCCAGCTTCATGATCTTCTCGGCACGGCCCAGGCGGGGCAGGTCGGAGCCGTCACGGATCACGCGGCCATTGGCCTCGAAGTCGTTCATGAAGTCGGTGGCCCAGGCGACGTCGGACGGCGTGGGGCTGATGACCTCGTTGATGATGGCCGTCTGATCCGTGGCGAGGCACAGCTTGCCGGTCATGCCCATGGTCACGGTGATGGCGCTCTGCTCGCGCAGGATGGGGTGGTTGCTGCCGACGGTGGGCCCATCGATGGGGCCGGGAAGACCGCCGACGCGGCTGGCGACGACGAGCTTGGCCCGCGGGTAGGCCATGGCCTCCGGGGTCGCCGCCATGCCGGTGTCGCGACGGAAGTCGCCGGAGCCGAAGGCCAGGCGGAAGCAGCCCTGACCCTTCGCGATGTTGTTGGCCTCTTCGATGCCGACGGCGGACTCGACCAGGGCGATCACGGGGGTCTTGCCGTCCATGCGGTGGTAGGACTCGGTCACCTGGTCGGCGGATTCGGTCTTCGCGAGCATCACGCCGAGCAGACCCGGGGTGCCGCGGAGGCCGGCCAGGTCATCGGCCCAGAAGGGGCTCGTGGCGTCGTTGATGCGGACCCAGGCCTGCCCGCCGGCTTCCAGCCAGCCGCGGACGTTGTCGCGGGCCTCGTCCTTGTGCGAGGGGTCCACGGCGTCCTCGATGTCCAGGATGATGGCGTCCGCGCGGGAGGCGGCGGCGTCATCGAAGAGTTCCGTCTTCATGGCGTTGACCAGGAGCCACGAACGGGCGATGTCCGGGCTGACTTTTCGAGTGGGACGACCAGTGGAAGTGACGGAAGAACTCATGAGAATACGGTACCGGTCCGGGGCCGCACCCGCCCAAGCGTTTGTGGGCCCCGGACAGTCATATCTGGTTTTATTTGACTTTTCTCACAGATTCCGAGCGACAAGCGTCACCTTGGCCCTAGACCGGTATAGCGCCGCGAGTTCCCTGTGCGGGCCTGACGGCTACGGGATGAACTCGCCCCGGGCCGTGATCCAGAGCCGGTACCACTGCAGGCGGTCCATCCGCTCGGCCACCGCGATCGCGTCGCCGCAGGCCGCGATGCGGCCGGGGTTCGTGGTGCCGATCACCGGGGAGATGCGGGCCGGGTGCTTCATGAGCCAGCCGAGCAGCACGGACTCCGGCGCCACGCCGAACTCAGCGGCGAGCTCCTGGACCAGGTCCGCCGTCGCGCGGTCCGCCTCACTCAGGTTCTCAGCCGGCACCCCGCCGGTGTAGCGGCCGTTGGCCAGCGAACCGTAGGCCTGAAGTTCGATGCCGCGGCTCATACAGTGCTCCAGCGTGCCGTGCGGGAACGGGTTGCCGGCGCCCTGACGGTGATTCACCGTGACGGTCGAGTCCAGCCAGTCGCGGGTGCCGAGGCTCATCTCGAGCTGATTCGCGACCAGCGGGGTGGAGAGCGCGTCCTGGAGGTGTTCCATCTGCGCCGTGGACATGTTGGAGACGCCCAGCGCCTTGATGCGGCCGTCCGCCAGGAGTTCGCGCACCGCGCGGGCGGCCTCCTCGCGGTTGAGCAGCGGGTCCGGCCGGTGGAACAGGAGCGTGTCCAGGTGGTCGGTCCGGAGCCGGCCCAGGATGCCCTCGACGCGCTCCATGATGGAGTCGTAGCTGAGGTCGTAGTAGTTGTTGAGGCCGTTTTCGTGGAGCCGGATGCCGCATTTGCTCTGCAGGAGGATCCGGTCCCGCAGCTCGGGCCGCGCCGCCAGGACCTCGCCGAACACGGCCTCGGCCTTGCCGAAGCGGTAGATGTCCGCGTGATCGAACAGCTCGACGCCGATCGCCAGGGCCGCATCGATGACCTCGGAGGCCTGTGCCACGTCCGCCTCGGTGCACGGAGTGGGCTCCCAGGCTCCGCCGAGACCCATGCACCCGTAGATGATCCGGCCCGTGGCGGACCCGTGTTCTGTGTTCTGGCTCATACACGAACTCTTTCACGGCCCAGCGCGACGCCGCCAGTCACGGCAAGCGTCTGAACAGCGGCGCGCGGGCGGCTCAGTCCGTCTTGGGCATGACCATGGTGCGCAGGTCGAGCTGGCGCAGCACATGGTCCGCCACCTCGGGATCCATGCCCAGTTCCTTGCGGGCCACGAGCACCTCCTGGCGGGCGGCGTCGAGGGCGATGGTCTGCGCCGCCACCATGAGCTCACGGCCCTTGGCGAAGCGTTCGCGCAGGTCGTCGGGGAGGCCCTTGCCGGGGTGCTCCGGATCCGCTCCCTGCAGTTCCAGGTGCAGGGACTTGAAGCGTTTGGCCATCATGGCCTGCTGTTCGGGCGTGAGCTGGTTGACGAGTTCGCTCTCCTTGAGTGCCAGCATGGCGGCCTTCTGCGCCCGGCGGCCGAGCATGCGGGTGGCCTCCTTCTCCTCGGCGCCGTCGTCCTGGGCTTTGAGCACCTTCATGAGAGCCGGCAGCGTCAGGCCGGGGAGCACGAGCGTCACCAGGAGCACGGCGCAGGCGGTCACCAGGATCTGGTCGCGGGCCGGGAAGGCCGAGCCGTCGTCGAGCACCAGCGGCAGAGCAAGCGCCAGGGCGAGGGTGGCCAGGCCGCGCATGCCGCTGTAGCTGAGGATGACGACGTCCTTGAGCATGCCCACCCAATCACCGCGGTACAGCGACCGCCGGGTGGACAGGTACAGCCAGGTCCACAGGAACCGGACCACCACGACCACGGCGCAGACCGCGATGGCCGCCGGGACCATCGCGAAGATCCCCGCGCCCTCGTGGTGGATGACCTGGCGGATGTCGAGGCCGACCAGGCCGAAGGCCAGGCCCGTGGCCAGCAGCTCCACCACGTCCCAGAACGCCGCCTGACTCACGCGCTCCGAGGCGTCCTCGGGCCGTGCGTGCCGCTTCATCTCCAGTGCCACGACGACGACGGCGATGACGCCCGACGCGTGGACCTCCTCCGCCAGGATGTACGCGGCGAAGGGGACCACGAGGCTCACGGCGGTGCGCGCGACACCCGCGGTGACGAGCCAGGTGACGAGTTTGGCCGCATAGCCCATGAGCACGCCGATGATCACGGCGAAGACGATGCCCAGGAGGAACTTCGGCACGAGGCTGGCGTCGAGGTTCCGGCCCGCCAGGGTCGCGGCGACGGCCGCCTGGAAGATCACGATGGCGGCCGCGTCGTTGAACAGGCCCTCGCTCTGCAGGATGTTCATGAGCTTGCGGGGCATGTGGACCTTGCCGGCCACGGACTCGACGGCGACCGGGTCCGGCGGGGCCACCATGGCGCCCAGGGCGATGGCCGCGGGAATGCCGATCCCCGGTATGAGGAGCCAGGCCGCTCCGGCGACGAAGACCGTGGTCACCACCACGAGCCCGACGGCGAGCCACAGCAGGGTCCGCCAGCGCAGCTGGAACACCTGCCACGAACTGCGCTGCGCCGTCGCGAAGAGCAAGGGCGGGAGGAAGACGGGGAGGATCAGCTCGGGGTCGATCGCCAGTTCGGGGAACCCGGGGATGAAGGTCATGACCATGGCCATGAGCAGCATGAGAACCGGGTACGGGAGTTTCAGGCGGTCCCCGAGGCCGACGGCGAGCACCGTGGCGAAGAGCAATCCGACGATGAGTGCGAGCTGTTCCATGCCGCCATTGTTCCATCCGCCGGGTTCGGGGGTTCGTTCTGGCACCGGGGTCCGCAGGCCTGGAACTCGGCACGATCCCCCGAACGCGACGGGAGTATGGTGCTCGTATGCGCGCGGATCATCCCCCGACCGTCTTCGAAGCAGCAGGTGGCTTCGACGGACTGCTCGCCCTCGCGGAGGCCTGGCACCGGCGGGTGCTGGAGGACGCCGTCGTGAGCCATGCCTTCCGGAACGGGGCGCGGCCCGATCACACGCCGCGCCTGGCGGCCTACTGGGCCGAGTCCCTGGGCGGCCCGAAGTTCTACACCGAGGCCTTCGGAGACCAGAGTTCCGTGGTCCGCCTGCACAGTGGGAACGGGGAACACGACGAGATGAACGCCCGGGCCGTCGCCTGTTTCGACCGGGCCTTGGAGGACGCGGGTCTCGCGTCCGATGAACGGCTCCGGCAGACCCTGCATGATTACTTCGCCTGGGCCACCACGGTGGACATGGCCCGTTACCACCGGAGCGCGGACGATGTCCCCTCCGGGCTGCGGATGCCGCAGTGGTCCTGGGACGGGTTGGTGGAACCCTGACCGACGGCCGAGTTCGGGGGATGCTTCCGGAGGCGGGGCTTGGAGGCCCCGGTCTCGGCACGATCCCCCGAACTCGGCGGTGAGTCAGGCTCCGGCGCTCAGCCCAGCCCGGTAGGCCTGGCGGCGGGCCGCCTGCTCGTCCGGATCCGGAACGGGCAGCGAGGCGATGAGGCGCTTCGTGTACTCCTGGCTCGGGTGGCCCATGATCTGGCTGCCGATGCCCTGTTCCACGAGCCGGCCCTTGAGCAGCACGCCCACCCAATGGGAGAGCATGTCCACGACGGCCAGGTCGTGGCTGATGAAGAGCGCCGCGAAACCGTACTCCTCCTGGATGTCCCGGAACAGCTCCAGGACCTTCGCCTGCACGGAGACGTCCAGTGCGGAGGTGGGTTCGTCCGCGATCACGAGCGGCGGGTTCAGTGCCAGGGACCGCGCGAGCGAGGCCCTCTGCCGCTGGCCACCCGAGAGTTCGTGCGGGTACCGCGACGCGTACGACGCCGGCAGCTGCACCGATTCGAGCAGCTCGCCGACACGCTTGCGCGCCTCGGCCGCGCTCGGCTTCCGGTGGATGATGAGCGGTTCGGCGATGCACTCCCCGATGGTGAGGTGCGGGTTGAAGGAAGCCGCGGGGTCCTGGAACACGAACCCGATGTCCTTGCGGAGCGGCTTGAAGTTCTTCTCCCGGAACCCGAGCATCTCCTGCCCGAACACGGTCAGGCTGCCGCCCGTGACCCGGTTCAGGCCCGCGATGGCGCGGCCGATGGTGGACTTGCCGGAACCCGACTCCCCCACCAGCCCGAAGACCTCGCGCTCCCGGATCGTGAAGCTGACATCGTCCACGGCCTTGAAACCCGGGCGGCCCAAACGGCCCGGGAACTCGATGCTCAGGCCCTTCGCCTCCACGAGGACCTTGCCATCCTGGTGCAGCCGACCCGTGGCGCCTTCCGACGCGGAGTTCCGTCCCAGATGGGGCACCGCGGCCAGCAGGTCCTTGGTGTAGTCCTGCTTCGGCTCGGCGAACAGGGTCCGGACCGGCGCCTCCTCCACCACGTCGCCGCGGTACATGACGACGACGCGGTCGGCCAGGTCCGCCACCACGCCCATGTTGTGGGTGATGAGCACGATCGACGTGCCGTAGTCGTCCCGGAGCTCCCGCAGAAGTTCCAGGATCTCCGCCTGCACGGTGACATCGAGCGCCGTGGTGGGTTCGTCCGCCACGATCAGCCCGGGATCCAGCGCCAGCGCCGCGGCGATGACCACGCGCTGCTTCTGGCCGCCGGAGAGCTGGTGGGGGTAGTAGTCCACCCGGACCTCTGGTTCCGGGATGCCGACCTTGCGCAGCGCCTCGACCGCACGGGCCTTGGCGTCCTTGGCCGAGACCTTCTGCCCGTCGCGGGCGTGGGCCCGGATGCCCTCGGCGATCTGCCAGCCGATGGTGAACACCGGGTTCAGAGCGGTGGACGGCTCCTGGAACACCATCGCCACGTCCCGGCCGCGGATCCTCCGCAGCTCGGCCGGGCTGACACTGACGACGTTCTGGCCGTTGATGAGGACGGCGCCCTGGCTGGTCGCGGTCTCGGGCAGGAGGCCCAGGATGGTCCGCGCCGTCACGGTCTTGCCGGAGCCGGACTCGCCGACGATCGCCAGGACCTCCCCCGGACGCACCTCCAGACTGACGTCCTTGACGGCGTGGACGTCCCCGCCGTCGGTGGCGAACGTGACGTTCAGGTGCTCGATGTCCAGGACCGCGGCCCCACTGTCCTGCCGCGCGGGACCGGTCGCCCCGCGATGTGCTGCCGCGCTCATGCCGTGGCTTCCTTTCCGTGTGAACCCGGGACGCTCTGGGCGCCCTGAGCGGAACCGGCGACGGCGCCACGGGACGTGCCCTTGCGGCCCGGCCTGCGGCGTCCGCGCAGTCGCGGGTCGTTGAGATCGTTCATGCTCTCGCCCATGAGCGTGAGGCCCAGGACGGTCAGCACGATCGCGGCGCCCGGGAAGACGCCGGTCCACCAGATCCCGGACGAGGCGTCGGACATCGCCTTGTTCAGGTCGAAGCCCCACTCGGCCGCGGACGTCGGTTCGATGCCGAAGCCCAGGAAGCCCAGACCGGCCAGCGTCAGGATGGCCTCCGAGGAGTTCAGCGTGAAGATGAGCGGCAGAGTGCGGGTGGCGTTCTTGAAGATGTGGCGACCCATGATGCGCCACGGGGAAGCGCCCACCACCTTGGCGGACTCCACGAACGGCTCGGCCTTGAGACGGATGGTCTCCGCGCGGATGACACGGAAGTACTGGGGAACGAACACCACGGTGATGGAGAACGCACAGGCGAGCACACCGCCCCAGAAGCTGGACTGCCCGTGGCTGATCACGATCGACATGACGATGGCCAGCAGGAGGGACGGGAAGGCGTAGATCGCGTCGGCGACCACGACCAGGATCCGGTCCACCCAGCCGCCGAGGTAACCGCTGAGCAGACCCAGCAGCACGCCGAGAACGAGGGACAGCGCGACCGACACGAGGATCACGATCACCGCGGTCTGGGAACCCCACACCGCACGGGAGAAAACGTCATAGCCGCCCACCGTGGTGCCCCAGAGGTGCTTGCCGCCGGGGGCAGCCTGCGCCGGGAAGGTGCCGTCAGCGTCGGAGATCTGGGAGTAGCCGTACGGCGCGATCACGGGCGCCAGCAGAGCCACGACGACGAAGAGCACCGTGAGCGCGGTGCCCAGCACGAGCATGCCGCGCTGGAGGCCGACGCTCTGGCGGAAGTGGGAGATGACGGGAAGGCGGCGCAGCCAGGAACCGCCCTGGGGGCGCGGCGGCACGGAGGCCGGCGTCGTCGGAGTTGCAGACATCAGTACCTCACCCGGGGGTCGATGATGGCGGCCACGATGTCCACCACGAAGTTGGTCACGGCCACGATCACGGCGAGCAGCATGACGATGCCCTGCACGGCCACGAAGTCACGGGCGGTCAGGTACTGCGCCAGCTGATAGCCCAGGCCCTTCCACTCGAACGTCGTCTCCGTGAGGACCGCGCCGCCCAGCATCATGGCGATCTGGAGACCCATCACCGTGATGATCGGGATGAGCGCTGGCTTGTAGGCGTGCTTGGTGACGAGGCGGTACTCGCTCACACCGCGCGAACGCCCGGCCTCCACGTAGTCCTTCCCGAGTGTGCCGATCAGGTTGGTGCGCACGAGGCGCAGGAAGATGCCCGCGGTCAGCAGACCGAGGGCGATGGCCGGGAGGATCGCGTGCTTGACCACGTCACCGAAGGCGTCGAGGTTTCCGCTGCGCAACGCGTCCAGCCAGTAGATCCCGGTGGGGGCCGCGAGCTGGCTCATGGCCAGCTCCGTCGTGGTGGACGCGCGCCCGGAGACCGGGAGCCAGCCGAGTGCCACGGAGAAGGTGAGTTTGAGCAGCAGGCCCGCGAAGAACACGGGGGTGGCGTAGCCCAGGATGGCGAAGAAGCGCAGGATGGCGTCCGGCACCTTGTCCCGCTTGTGGGCCGCGATCATGCCCAGCGGGATGCCGATCAGCAAGGCCACCACGAGGGCGTTGAAGGTCAGTTCCAGCGTCGCGGTGCCGAAGGTCGCGAGCATCTCCGCGACGGGCCGGCGGTCCGAGATGGTGGTGCCGAAGTTGCCGGTGGCGATCTGGCCGAGGTACTCGAAGTACTGGATGAGGATGGGCCGGTCGTAGCCGGCCTCGTGGATCCTGGCGTCGAGCTGGTCCTGCGGCAGGCGTCCGCCCAGTGCCGCGGTAATGGGGTCGCCGGTGACCCGCATGAGGAAGAAGACCAGGGTGACGAGGATGAAGATCGTGGGGAAGATGAGCAGGAAGCGGACCAGGATGTACCGGCCCACTCCCCCGCTGCTCCGGGGGGAGACAGCGGGGCTGAGCGCCTCGGGCGACTCAGCTTCGATGATGGAAGACATGGGGAACCTTGCGTCGAGATGTGCGTGACCGTGCCGAGGACTGAAGCCCCGGCCACCGGGCGGCGGTCAGGAGCTGACAGCCGAAACGGCAGAAGGCCGGGAATGAAGCTTCCCGGCCCCCTGCCGTCGTGTTACTTGGAAACGCTGCCGAGCCGGAACTTGAAGGAGGCGTCCAGCGTGCTGTCCACGCCCTTGACGTTCGCACCCGACACGGCCACCTGAGCGCCCTGGAGGAGCGGCAGAGTGGAGATGTCCTGCGCCAGCAGCTTCTGGACATCCTGGATGTCCTTCTCGCGCTGGGTCTTGTCCTTCTCGGTGAGCTGCTTCGCGATGAGCTTGTCCACCTCGGGGTTCGAGTAGTGGTTGTTCATGAAACCGCCCTTGGGGAAGAACGGGGTGAGGTAGTTGTCCGGGTCGGAGAAGTCCGGGAACCAGCCGAGCTGGTAGACCGGGTACGCGTCAGCCTTGGAGGCCTTGTTGTAGGTGACCCACTCGGCGGACTGCAGGTCCACCTTGAACAGGCCCGACTTCTCCAGCTGATCCTTGACCATGGCGTACTCGTCGCCGGAGGACTTGCCGTAGTGATCCGGGTTGTACTCGAGCTTCAGATCCACCGGGGTGGCGACGCCGGCGTCGGCGAGAGCCTTCTTCGCCTTGTCCGCGTCCGGCTTGCCGTCGGTGCCGTACAGGTCCTTGAAGGAGGTGTTGGCGCCGAGGAAGCCGCTGGGCACGTTCGAGAACAGCGGGAGGTAGGTGCCCTTGTAGACCTGGTCCGCGATCGCCTGGCGGTCCACCAGGTTGGCGACGGCCTGGCGCACGGCCTGGGCCTTCTTCGGGTCCGCGCCCTGAGCCTTGGCGCCGAACGGCATGGTGTCGTAGTTGAAGACGACGTAGCGCATCTCGCCACCGGGGCCGACGTGCACCTTGAGCTTGGAGTCCTTCTTGAGGTCATCGATGTCCGTGGCGCTGAGGCTGCGGTTGGCCACGTCGATGGTGCCCTGCTGGATCTCGAGCTTCATGTTGCTCTGGTCCGTGAAGTACTTGACCGTGGCGCCGCTGTTGGCGGGAGCGCCGAGCAGGCCCTTGTAATCGGAGTACGGCTTGAAGCTGACCAGGGTGTTCTTGTTGTACGAATCGATCACGTACTAACCGGCGAACGCCTTGCCCTTGACGATGTCCTCGTCGGAGAGCAGCTTGTCCGCGGGGAAGACCTCGTCATCGACGATCGGGCCGGCCGGGCTGGACAGGATCTGGGCGAAGGTCTGGTCGTTCGCCTGCTTGAGCGTGAACACCACGGTGGTGGCGTCCGGGGCGGTGATCGAGGCGATGTTGCCCAGGAGGCTGGCGGGGCCGTTCGGGTCGTTGATCTTGATCTGACGGTCGAAGCTGAACTTCACGTCCTTGGAATCCAGGACATGTCCGTTGGCCCACTTGAGACCGGACTTCAACTTGACGGTGAACTGGGTGGGGCTGGTGAATTCGGCGGACTCCGCGATGTCCGGCTGAGGCTCGGCACTGCCGGGCTTGGAGTTCATGAGGAACGGGAACACCTGGTTCATGATCATGAACGAGCCGTTGTCGTAGGAACCCGCCGGGTCAAGTGCGGTGACCTTGTCGGTGGTGCCGTAGGCGATGGTGGTCCCACCACTGCCTCCGGTGGAGGTCCCCCCGCCGGACGGGCCGGTGCAGGCCGTCAACGCCAGGGCGGAAACCCCGGCGAGTGCGATAACACTGCGCAGGGCGATCTTGTTCGTTGCCATCGGAGAACTTCCTTGTCAGTCTTCCAGCGCGTGGGAACACACGCTCGCCGGCCCGGGCCACATCTGAAAGAAGTGTTGCCAGTTCAGGCCAGACGCAACACTAGCGAATGTGATGCGCAGCACACAACACCTGTTTACCAAAGTGTGATGCGGCGCGGCCGAACCGGACGCCGGCGCCGCGCCGGTTCGGCCGCCCGGCACCGGTGCGGAACGGGTTGCCCTCCCCACCCCTCATCGACTGCTCCACAGGATTCCCTTTTCACCGAGATTCGACGGGGAATGACATCGTAGGGAGCAGTCGATCAGGGGCTGACGGCCAGGCTGGCGGCGGAGTCGATGGCGCGACGGCGGCGGGCGCGTAGGCGCCCCCCGGCTCACGGGCGCCCCCGGCTCACCGGCGCACGGCTCACGGGGTCTTGGTGACGGTGCAGCTCACGGCCGTCTTCCCGGTCTCCTTCTTGATGGTCTTCCCGTCCACGCGAATCTCGCAGCCCAGCTGCTGGTCCTCGACGAGCGGATCGCCCACGATCACCATCGTCGCCAGGCCGATGACGTCGTCCAGCGTCCCCTGCTTCGTGAACCGGCCCGTGAAGTCCTTGTCGGCGCTGTCGCCGCCCACACTGTACGTCACGCTTGCCTTGCCCTTGCTCACGGTGGCGATGAGCTCCACCTTGCTGCCCGCGACGGCGTCGGTCCCGGACGTGCCGCTGGGTGTGGTGCTTGGCGTGGCCTCGGGCCCGGTGGCCGGAGCGAAGGGGGTCGATTCGGCGCTCGGAGACGTGGTCGTGTCCGCCGTGCCGCTCTTCTCGGTGATCTGCCCGAGGAAGACGGCCGTCAGCGACGTGACGACGAGAGCGACGACGATGCTCGCGGCGCCCAGCACCATGCCCGTGATCGAGGTGCCCTTCCCGGCGTTCCGGCGCAGCGCCAGACCCAGGATGCCGAACAGGATGGCCAGCGGCCCCAGGATGAACGCGATGAACCCCACGAACGGGATCAGGGAGGCGAGCAGCGCCAGAATGCCCAGGACCAGCGCGGTGATGCCAAAGCCGTTGGACTGTCTGCCCTGCGGCGGCAGCGGCGGTGGGAATCCGGGTCCGCCATACCCGGGCTGGCCGTACGCGGCCTGATGCGGTCCCGGTCCGTAGCCCGGGGCCGCGGGATTCCCCTGGCCTGGGGGATTCTGGCCGGGCCGCTGGTTCTGACCTGGCCCGCCCGCGTTCTGGCCACCGCCCTGCCCGGGACCTCCAGTGCTGTGCGGCGGGTAGCCCGGAGCGGGCCGGTAGGACGGCGGTGGGTTCTGCGGCCGGGTCGGGTCCCCCGGGTTGTTCTCTGTCATGGCGGTCCCTCAAGGAAGTGATGCGGTCGAGTGCGGATGCAGCGGGGCGCTCCACGGCCCCCCACCTCGTCCGGTCCTCAGACTACGCCCCGGATCGACTGCTCCATAGGGTTCCACTTCGACCGGATTTCCGCGCGGGAATGGAATCCTGTGGAGCAGTCGATCGGGACAGGGTGCTGCCGGAATGGCTCCGCCGAGAGACCGTTCTGTTCATTGCCGACCACTTGGCCCCGCCGCCCTGGACCGTCCCGCGCGGCCCCGCGAGAATCGGCGGTGAGCGCGGCGCCGTGACGGGTCGCCCGCCCGAGCCCACCGCCGTCGTCGTCTCCGGGAGTTCCCATGGTCAGCATCACCGCCTCCTCACGCCGCCTGAAAGTCGCCCCGCTGGGTCCGGACGGCACGCTGCCGCTCCTCGGCCCGCTGCCGGAGACGCCGTACGATCCCGCGTCGGGCGCGGCGGCGGGACTCGGGGACATCGGCTACGGGTATCCGCCGAGTCTGCACCCCTACACCGCGCAGGACGGCTACGGGCGGACGCTGGAGGACCGGGAGGTGGAGACGGTCGTGCTGGAGAACGCGCTGCTGCGGGCCGTGTTCCTGCCCGGCTGGGGCGGCAGGCTGTGGGAGCTGTTCGACAAGAGGAGCGGCAAGCAGCTGCTCCACACGCCGGGCACGCTGCAACTGGCGAATTTCGCGCTGCGGAACGCCTGGTTCGCCGGCGGGATCGAATGGAACATCGGCACGCGGGGCCACTCCCCCACGACGTGCGCTCCGCTGCACCACGGGATCGTGCGGGGGCCTGATGGGCAGGACGTGCTGCGTTTCTGGGAGTACGAACGCATGCGGGGCGTCGTGTTCCAGGTCGACGCGTGGCTGCCCGAAGACTCGCCCGTCCTCTTCGTCTCGGTGCGGATCACCAACCCCCAGGATCACGATGTGCCGATGTACTGGTGGTCCAACGCCGCCGTCCCCCAGACGCCGGGGAGTCGGGTCCTGGCCCCGGCCGCGACGGCCTACTCGAGCGACTATTCGAGCATCACAGTGGTCGACCCCAGCCGCTACGAGGGCCGCGACTGCACGTGGCCGGCCCGGAACCGCCATGCCAACGACTTCTTCTTCGACGTCCCGGAAGCGGCACGGAAGTGGGTGCTCACCGCGGACGACGACGGCGACGGCCTCGCCATGCTCTCGACCGACCGGCTGAGGGGCCGCAAGCTCTTCGTCTGGGGCACGAGCGAGGGCGGCCGCCACTGGCAGCGCTGGCTGACCCCGGACGGCGGGGAGTACGCGGAGATCCAGGCGGGGCTCGCGCAGACGCAGTTCCAGCACCTCCCTCTTCCGGGCGGGTCGTCCTGGAGCTGGACCGAAGCCTATGGCAATACCGCCCTGGACCCGGCCCTGGCGCACACGGAAGACTGGTCCACAGCCGTGGCTCACGGTGGTGAACGCGTGGACGAACTCCTGGACCGCGCGGCCCTCGAGGAGGCGCACCGGGCCGCCGAAGCGCGGATGGATCTCCCAGTGGAGGAGGTCCTCGGCCACGGGCACGGCTGGGGCGCTCTCGAAACGCTGGTGCGCCAGGAGTCCGGCCTCCCGTCGTTCCCCACGGGCACCCCGTTCCCCGAGTCCTCGCTGAGCGCCGAGCAGGAACCGTGGCTCGCGCTGCTCCGGGACGGCACGTTCCCCGGGGCCGCCACGCAGCCGGCCGGGCGACTGTGGGAGGAACGGCTCGCGGCGCTGGATGACCCGGCCGCCGTGATCCATCGCGCATTCATGGCGCACGGTGCGGGCCGGGTCGACGAGGCCCGGGCGTTGTATCTGGAGGCGCTGGATCTGGCGACGACCGGGCTCACCGTCCGTGACACCGCCCTGGCCCACCGCGGCCTCGCCCTGATCGCGCGGGGGCGGGCCGGCGTCGTCGGCGTTGGCGGAACGAAGGACGCACGCCGTGAGACCGTGGCCCACTACCGCACGGCGTGCGCCCACGTGCCCGACGACCGACGGCTGCTCGCCGAGGCGCTGGAGGCGGTCCTCGAGGCGGGTGAGCCGGAGGAGGCGCTCGCGCTGCTGTCGGGGGCGCCGTTCGAGGATCCCACGGCATTCTTCCACGGGCGGTTGCTGCTCCTGCGGGCCCGGGCCCTGCACGCCCTGGGCCGGACGCAGGAGGTGGCCGAGATCCTGAAGGCCGGCATCGAGGTCCCGGATCTCCGGGAGGGCGTGAACGTGCTGCGGGAGCTCTGGGAGGCGGCCGTCTCCGGCGAACCGCTTCCGGTGGAGTACGACTTCACGATGACCTGAGCCGGTCTTCCCTTGGATCGGCTGCTCCACACGATGCCGGAATCACGCTTTTCTCCGCGAAAACGGCATCCTCTGGAGCAGTCGATCGGGGGTGAGGCGAGGAACGCAGAAGGCCCCCGGAACTTTGACGTTCCGGGGGCCTTTCTCGGTAGCGGCGCCGGGACTCGATCCCGGGACCTCACGATTATGAGTCGTGCGCTCTAACCAGCTGAGCTACGCCGCCACGGATGAGTAAAGCCCATGCCAAGCCGGTCAAAACCGCCTTGACACAGGCCACTCATCCAGAGCCCCCTGCCGGAATCGATCCGGCGACCTCGTTCTTACCAAGAACGCGCTCTACCACTGAGCTAAGGGGGCAACGAAGAAATACTTTACCGGATCCGGGGCCGCGCGCCAAATCGAGAGCGCACCCACGCCCCGTCTTTGACGCAGATCACATCAGCCCAGCTCACCGGCCCTTTACGGCTCTCCGTGGGCTCAGTCGGGAAGCCTCAGGACCTGCCCGGGAAACAGCGATCCCGGGTTCGGCACGAACCACGCGTTCAGTGCCGCCAGCTCGCCCGCCTCGACACCCCAGCGCGCCGCGATGGACTCCAGGGTCTCCCCCTCCTCCACCGTCACTTCCTGCGGTCTTTCCGGCACGACGACGGCGGCCAGCGCCTCCGTCTCCTCGGGCGCCTCGCCGGGCGTCCCGGCGTCGTCGGGGTCCAGTCCCGCGACGTGCGCCCCGGCACCCTCGCCGTCGACCGGCTCATCGCCCGCCGGCACCGCGTCGACCGGAGCGTCCTCCCGGTGCGCCGGAACATGCCCTGAATGCGCCGAAGAGGCGCCCACCCCAGGGGTGAACGCCTCTTCAGAGAAGTTTTTTACCACTTGTTCCGTCCGCCAAAGTCGCCCTTGCCGTGGCGCGGTTTGCGCTGACCGAAGCTGCTGTTGCCACGGTCACCGCCGGAGCGCTCACCGTAGCCGCCAGTGCGCGGCCGTTCCCCGTATCCACCGCGGGAACCACTGTCCCGATCATAGCTGCGCTCGTTGCGCTCGGAGTAGGACCGTCCGCCACGGTCGGCGCTGCTGCGCTCCCCGCGGTCACGGGTGAAGCCACCGCGGTCGCCACGGTCGGAACCGCCGCGCTCGCCACGGTCACGGTTGAAGCCGCCTTCGTCGGACTTGCGGAATTCGCGCTTGAACCCGCCGTTGCCCTTGAAGTTGCCGCCGCGTCCACCGCCGAAGCCACGGTCACCACCGCGGTCGCCGCCACGGTCGTTGCGCTCCCGGTTGGGACGACGGCCGTTGTCGAGTTCGAGCTGGATGAGCTCGCCGCCGATCCGGGTGCGGGACAGAGCTGCCCACTGATCCTTGGTCAGCTCGGCCGGCAGCTCCACGAGGGTGTGGTCGCTGCGGATGTCGATGCCGCCGATCTGCGAGGAGCTCAGGCCGCCCTCGTTCGCGATGGCGCCCACGATCGAGCCGGGGAGCACGCGCTGGCGACGGCCCACCGCGATGCGGTAGGTGGCGTTGCCCTCGGTGACCGCACGGGACGGGCCACGGGAGTTGAAGCCGTCCTTATTGCGCTCACGCTTCTGGAACTCCGGAGTCGCGGGCAGCTCTTCCACCAGGAGGGGCTTGCCACCCTGGGCCATGACGGCCAGGGCCGCGGCGATCTCCGCGGCGGGGACCTTGTGCTCCTCTTCGTAGGAGGCGATGAGGTCGCGGAACGCGTTCAGGTCCTCGGACTCGAGGGTCTCGGTGATCTGGTCGGCGAACTTGCTCATGCGCAGGCTGTTCACGGTCTCCGCGGTGGGCAGGTGCATGTGCTCCACGGGCTGCTTGGTGGCACGCTCGATGGCACGCAGCAGGTACTTCTCGCGCGGGGTCATGAAGAGGATCGCGTCGCCCTTGCGGCCGGCACGGCCGGTGCGGCCGATGCGGTGCACGTAGCTCTCGGTGTCGTGCGGGATGTCGAAGTTGACGACGTGGCTGATGCGCTCGACGTCCAGACCTCGGGCCGCGACGTCGGTGGCGACCAGGATGTCGATCCGGCCGTCACGCAGGGCCTCCACGGTCCGCTCACGCTGGGCCTGGGCGATGTCGCCGTTGATGGCGGCGGCCTGGAAACCACGGGCCTTGAGCTTGTCAGCCAGGTCCTCGGTGGCCATCTTGGTGCGCACGAAGACGATCACGCCGTCGAAGTCCTCGACCTCGAGGATGCGGGTCATGGCGTCCAGCTTGTGCGGGCCCATGACCTGCACGTACCGCTGGCGGATGTTCGCACCGGTGGTGGTCTTGGACTTGACCGAGATCTCTTCCGGGTTGTTCAGGTACTGCTTGGACATGCGGCGGATCTGGCCGGGCATGGTGGCGGAGAAGAGGGCGACCTGGCGGTCGTCCGGGGTCTCCTGGAAGATCTTCTCGACATCCTCGGCGAAGCCCATGCGGAGCATCTCGTCGGCCTCGTCGAGCACGAGGTACTGCAGCTCGGAGAGGTCGAGTGAACCCTTCTCGAGGTGGTCGATCACACGACCGGGCGTGCCGACGACCACCTGGGCGCCGCGGCGCAGACCGGCCAGCTGGGGACCGTAGGCGGAGCCACCGTAGACGGGGAGGACGGTGAAGTCCTCCATGTGCTTGGCGTAGGAGGTGAAGGCCTCGGCCACCTGGAGCGCGAGCTCGCGGGTGGGGGCCAGGACCAGTGCCTGGGTCTTGCGGGACGGGCCGTTGGTGTCGTGCAGCTCGGCCATGCGGGACAGGGCCGGGATGGCGAACGCTGCGGTCTTGCCGGTGCCGGTCTGGGCCAGGCCGACGACGTCGCGGCCTTCCAGCAGGAGCGGGATGGTGGCGGCCTGGATGGGGGACGGCTTCTCGTAGCCGACGTCCTTCAGGGCGGCCAGCACGCGGCCGTCGATGCCCAGGTCGGTGAACTTGATGGCGCCGTCGTCGTCGCCGTCCGGGGCGGTGGTCTCGGCGTCGGCCGGAGCCGCGTCCACGGCCTGAGCGGCGGTGGTCTCTTCGGGGGCCTGGACGGTCTCGGTGTCGACGGTCTCGGCGGAGTTGTTGTCAGTCAGATTGTTTTCGGGCACGGTGGAGGAACCTCATTCATTCCAGCCGGGCGGGCACACACAGTCAGGGGCGGCCGCCAGTACGGGCATCGGAGCCGGTTGACCCGATGCTCGGAAACCCAGCGCTCTTGCAATCCCATGGCCAGGCATCCCACTGCATCCCTGTCGCTCTCTCAGCGAGTTCTGCGCAGTGCTTTCTTCCGAGCCTCTACGTGCTCAGCCGGCCGTTCCATGAATTGCCCACACACCCTGTGGACCCCTTGTTCAACCTGTCCTGCCTCAAAAATTGGGCAGGATAAATGGAAAACCGGATTGGGGGATGTCTCCATCATACGGGACGCCCCGGGCCCGGCGCCACACTGCGGCGGCAGCCCGCGGTGTTAGCTTGCCCACAGAAGGTGTGCGACGCCGTCGTCGGCGTGTGGTTGCTCCCACCGAGTTGTGTGCTCACTTGTTGCGGGTTCCGAAGCGAAACACCCGCAACAACTGAGCACACAACGAACGCGGCTCAGAAGCCCCGCTCAGAAGTCAGCGGCGCAGCTCAGCGGCCGAGGCGCTTCTCCAGCTTCTCGAACTTCACGTGGTACTCGTCCTGCAGCACGATATGACCGTCCGCCTCGGCGTCCCGCAGGGCGTCGATCATCTCCAGGGTCGGCTCGCTGAACCACTGCCCCACGGTGATGCCGTGATCCGGGACGTATACCCGGTGCACGTGATCGCCCTCGCGGATGTCGCCGGTCTTGATGACCCGGAGGTAGCAGCCCACCCGGCCCTCCTGCGTGAAACGGCGGACCCAGGCCGCCTCCTCGACGCGGCGCTGAAAGGTGGCGCACGGGACGCGCGGCGAGGTCACTTCCAGTTCGACGTCGGTGCCGATCCTCCAGCGCTCACCGATCACGGCCTGCGTGGTGGCGATGCCCGCGAGGCGCAGGTTCTCCCCGAAATACCCGGCAGGGACGTCCCGGCCCAGTTCCGCGGCCCAGTGGTCCGCGTCCTCCTGCGAGTACGCGTAGACCGCCTGGTCGAACCCGCCGTGATTCGCGCGGTCCGCCTGGATGTCGCCGTGGAGGCCCAGCCGGTGCACCGTGACGGGACCCTCGACGGGTCGCTTGTCGATGGCGGTGACCCCCACCCGGCCTTCGGGGTCGGGTCGGAGTTCGTGGACGCGGCACACGGCCAGGACGGTTCCGGGATGCATGCGACCAGCCTACTAAAGGCCCCAGCGACCGGGAACGGCCCGTTTCGACTCGCCGCCCCCGGGGGTCCGGACTAGCGTGAAGCCATGGACTCCGCCTACCGTTTCTCCGCCCAGCTCGATGACATGGACCGTGAGCAGGTGCACCGCTGGCTCAGCGAGCAGTCCTACTGGGCTCAGGGCCGGCCGCGGCGGACGCAGGACGCCGCCATGGATTCGTCTCGGAACTACGGGGTGTTCGACCGGGCCACGGGCCGGCAGGTCGCCTACGCCCGGGTGGTCACCGACGCGGTGACCTTCGCGTGGCTCTGCGATGTCTTCGTGGATCCCGCGGTCCGGGGCCAGGGCGTCGGCAAGGATCTGATCGCCGGGGTCATCGCCGACCTCGAGCCCCTGGGCCTGCGGCGCGTGCTCCTGGCGACCGCCGACGCGCACGGGCTCTATGAGCAGTACGGTTTCGGACCGCTGGACGATCCCTCCCGCTTCATGGTGAAGGCCTGACCTGCGCCCCTACGGCTCGAAGCGGTACCCCATCCCCGCCTCGGTGATGAGGTGCCGCGGCGTGGCGGGGTCCTTCTCCAGCTTGCGGCGCAACTGGTTCAGGTACACGCGGAGGTACTGCGTCTCCTTGGCATACGCCGGCCCCCAGACCTGCAGGAGGAGCTGCTGCTGGCTGACCAGCCGGCCCTGATTCCGCACCAGGATCTCGAGGATGCTCCACTCCGTGGGCGTCAGCCGCACCTCCGCCCCGTCGCGTGTGACTTTCCGCGCGGCCAGGTCCACGGTGAAATCCGCGCCCTGCACCTGCGGGATCTCCTGCACGACGGCGGAGCGCCGGGTCGCCGCCCGCAGCCTCGCCATGAGCTCCTCGATGCCGAAAGGCTTGGTCACATAATCATCGGCGCCGGCGTCGAGCGCGGCCACCTTGTCCTGCGACCCGTGCCGCGCCGACAGCACGATCACCGGCACCAGGCTCCACTGCCGCAGCCAGCGGATGAAATCCACGCCGTCCTCATCCGGCAGACCCAGGTCCAGGATGACCACCTCGGGCTGCTCGTCGGCGGCGAGCCGTCGGGCCACGGCGGCATTCGGCGCCAGCAGGGGCTGGTAACCGTGGGCCTTGAAGTTCAGCTGGAGCGCGCGGGCGATGCCGGATTCGTCCTCCACCACCAGGACCTTCGTCATGGCCGCCCCTCCGTCGTCGATGCGTTCGTGTCCGCCGGACCCGGTCCCACGTGGCCCGGTCCCGCCTGGCCCGGTCCCGCCTGGCCCCTTCCAGCCTCGCCCGGGCCCGCGGACAGCGGCAAGGTCAGCACCATCGTCACGCCACCACCCGGCGTCTCCTCCGCGTGGAGCCGCCCGCCCATCGCCTGGGTGAAGCCGCGGGCGACGGCAAGCCCCAGGCCCACGCCCCGGACCCCTCCCTGCGAGGAATCGTGGAGGCTCTGGAAGGGCCGGAACAGCTCTTCCTGTCGTTCCAGGTCCATGCCCGGGCCGTGGTCCGCCAGCCGCAGTTCCGCGGCGGGCCGCCCGCACAGCACCACGCCTTCCCGGGCCGTGAGGATGATCCGGGAGCCGCGCCCGTGCCGGACGGCGTTCTCCACGATGTTCGCCACCACCCGTTCCAGCATGCCCGGGTCCGCTTCCACGGGCGGCCGTCCGTCGACATCCACCGTCACCAGGCCGGCCGGGACGCCTTGGAGGGCCGATCCCATCACCTGGTTCCAGCGCACAGGCTGAAGCAGCGGCGCAGCCGAATCACCCGTGAGCCGGGACATGTCCAGCAGATTCGCCACGAGCGACGACAGCCGGTCCGTGTAATCCTCCACCGAGGCCAGGAGCTCCGCCCGTTCCTCCGCACTGAATTCGATGCCCGGCTGGCGCAGCGTGGCCACATTGAGCTTGATAGCCGCGATCGGCGTGCGCAGATCGTGGGACACGGCCTGGAGGATGGCCGTGCGCATGACGTTGCCTTCACTGAGCTTCGCGTTCTCCCGCTGGCTGACCACGAGTTCCTGCCGCTCCCGCACGGCCACCACCAGGGCGACGAACGCCCCGAGCAGGTGCTGCTGCCGGGCGTCCAGTTCGGCTCCGCCCACCAGGAGCCGGTACTGGTCCCCGACGGCGACGGCGGCCTCCGCGGCCGCCGACCGCACCGGCGCCTCGGGCGACGTGCTGGCGAGCAGGCGTTCCACCTGCGCGCCCTGCGGCCACGCGCCGTCGTCCTCCATGGAGAGCAGGGAGACCGGGCGGCCATCCAGCGTTTCGCTCAGGCGGTGCAGGAAGGACTCGAGAGAGTCATCCGAACCCAGGATGCGCAGCGCCAGACCGTTGAGGAGGGAGGCCTCGTCGCGGGCCTGTTCCGCCTGGATCGCGCGACGCCCGGCCAGGCCGACCGCGAGCGCCATGGAGCACGCCACCACCAGGAAGATCACGACGGTCACCGCCGCTTTCGGGTCGACCATGTGGAAGGACCCGATGGGCTGGGTGGAGAAGAGATTGAGCAGCAGGGTCGCGACCACTGAAGCCAGAACGGCCGGCCAGAGCCCGCCGAGCGCGGCCACCAGGACCGCCACCGCCAGATGCAGGAGCATGACGACCGGGAAGTCCCGGAAACCGGTGGCGGTGACCGCGGCCTCCAGGACAGCCGGGAGGACGATCGCCAGGACGAGTCCGAGCCCGGGCCGTTGCACCCCGAACAGTCTCCGGGCCCAGGTGCGGGTCAGCGCCCAGTTCTGCGTCTGCGTCATGCCACCAGTCTCGCAGGCCGGGCCGGGGCCTGCGGAAGGTCGGTCTCGGCGCCTCCGGGGGCGATGGGCAGTCCTCCCCATGTCATCCGCCTCCCTTTCCGGTCCCGTCTCAGTACACTGAGCGTGATCGGTCACACCGTGCCGGATGCGCCGCCCGCCTGCCGGGCCGAGGCGCCACGCCACGGAAGCACTCGCGGGGAGGAAAGGCCTATGGCCCACAACGACACACCGTCCGGAGCGGAGCAGCCCCCACAGGGGGATCCCGCCGGCATGCCACCGGCGGACAGTGGTGCGGGACGGCGCAAGGACGGCTCCTCCCCCACCCCTCCCTGGCAGCCGCCTCAGCCGCCGCTGCATGAAGACCTCGCGGCGGCCGGCGCTCCCGGACAGCCGCCCTACGGCGCCGGCATTCCGCCCCACGGCGGAGCGGCTCCGGGTCACTCCCCCGCCGGGTACGGCAGCGAACCCGCACCCGCCGTCGACCCGTTCGCCCTCGAAGCCGAGGCCACCGAACGCCGGAACACCAAGCGGAAGCGGCGGCGCACCGTCGTCATCACCCTCGGTGTGACCGCCCTGCTGGCCGGCACGATCACGGCCGTGGTCGCCAGCCAGAACGACGACGACGATTACGCCCAGGTCTGCACCGACGAATCCACGCAGCAGCGCGTGGAGGACTCGAAGTGTGAGGACTCCGGGGCCAGCAGCACGGCCGGACGGAGCCACGCGCACTACGGCTGGTACTTCTTCCCCCGCGGCAGCAGCATCCCCGCGATCGGCTCCTCGGTGAAGAACTACTCGGGCGGCACGTCCACCCTCCCCAAGGGTTCCCACGCCGCGAAGGGCTTCTCCTCCAAGGGCGGCAGCTTCACCAAGAGCACGACGAGCCGCGGCGGCTTCGGCAAGAGCTCCGGCGGCCGAAGCACGGGAGGCTGAGCATGGAACGCAAACCCTCCACCCCTCGCCCGGACTGGCGCGAGAAGATCGAATCCGTGGGGCTGGTGTTCTCCACGAGCACCAAGCCGGACGGCACCCAGGTGGAGTACTGGCACGAGAACGCCTACTACGAATTCCAGATGGACGAGGTGGAACGCCTGGAACTCGTGGCCGAAGAGATGCACCGCATGTGCCTGGAGGCCGCGCGATTCCTGGGCACAGGGGCGATGGGTGACCTGGGCATCGGGCCCGAGGCGCGTGAGCTCGCCGTCGCGTCCCTGGAGGCCGGCGACCTGGACATCTACGGCCGCTTCGACTTCGCCTACGACGGCAAGGGCGGGGACGCCAAGCTGTTCGAATACAACGCGGACACCCCCACCGGTCTGATCGAGGCGTCGCTCGCCCAGTGGTACTGGCTGCAGGACGTCATGCCGGAGAAGGATCAGTGGAACGGGATCCACGAGGCGCTGATCGAGCAGTGGCGCCGCTACCAGGCCCGGACCGGCATGTCCCGTCTGCACCTGGCGCACGCGGAGGAAGAGGACTCCGGCGAGGACTGGATGACCACGGGCTACATGCGGGACGTGGCCGAACAGGCCGGCTGGGCGACCGTCGGGATCAACATGTCCGACATCGGCTGGAACCACGGGTACCAGCGGTTCGTGGACATGGACGACTTCCCCATCAGCACCATCTTCAAGCTGTACCCGTGGGAGCTCATGGCCAAGGAGCCCTTCGGCCAGTACCTCCTGCGGCGTGAGGTCAACCCGCAGTGGGTGGAGCCGGCGTGGAAGATGCTCCTCTCCAACAAGGCGCTCCTCGCAGCCCTCTGGCATCTCTACCCCGGGCACCCGAACCTCCTGCCCGCGTATCTGGACTCGCCTCGCGACCTGACCGCTTGGGTGGCCAAGCCCCTGCACGGCCGCGAAGGCGACAACATCCGCATCCACGCCCCGGGCATCGACCTCGAACAGCCCGGCGACTACGGCCGGGAAGGCTGGTGCTACCAGCAGTACCAGGAGCTCCCTGACTTCGACGGCAGCCACCCGGTCCTGGGCCTCTGGGTGGTGGGCGGCGAGTCCGTGGGCTGCGGCATCCGGGAGTCGGACGGCCCCGTCACGGACTTCTTCTGCCGTTTCGTCCCGAACATCATCGATGCCCCGGCGCCCACCGCCGCGGAGCTGGAAGCCGAAGCCGCGCAGGCGTTCACAGGAGGTGCGGCATGAGCCGTCAGGGCATCACCGACGGCGGCCCCTCGTCCGCCGTCGCCGTCTCGCCGAAGGGCCTCCGGGCCGGGATCCTGGACCTCGGCGATCTGACCATGCTGGGCATGGCCTCCACGGCGCCCGTCTTCGCACTGTCCGTGACGCTGGGTCTGATCGTGTCCCGGGTGGGCGACTTCGCCCCCTTGGCACTCCTGCTCGGCTTCGCGCCGGTGCTCCTGGTGGCTCTGGCCTTCCGGGAGCTCAACGCGCGCGAACCTGATTGCGGGACGTCCTTCACGTGGGTCCGGCGCGCTTTCGGGCCGTACAGCGGGTGGGCGGCCGGTTTCGCCACGGCCGTGGCGAGCGTCGTGGTCCTGGTGAATCTGGGGCACGTGGCGGCGCAGTACCTGTGGGCCCTCATCTCTCGGGGCTCCTGGGAAGTGTCCCCCTGGCTGACCGTCCCGACGGCGCTGGTCATCATGGCCGGCATGTGCTGGGTCAACTCGCGGGGCATCCGGATGGGCGAGAACGTCCAGCGCACCCTGACCTATGTGCAGTACATCGCCCTGGGCGTCCTGGCGATCGCCCTCGTGGTGGGCGTGGTCCGCGACGGCTCGGCCGAGGTCTTCCACTGGGGCTGGTTCGATCTGGGCGCCGCGCTCCAGGACCCGTCCCGGCTCGGGCAGGGCGTGCTCCTGGCGATCTTCCTCTTCTGGGGCTGGGACACCTGCTTCTCCCTGAATGAGGAGAGCGACGATCCCGCCCGCACCCCCGGCCGGGGCGCGCTGCTCTCCACCGTGGCCCTCGTCCTGATCTACCTGGCCCTCACGGTGCTGCTCATGATGTTCGCTTCCACGGACACCAACGGCATCGGCCTCGGCAACCCGGACAACTCCGGCGACGTCATGGGCGCCCTGCGGGAGACGGCTCTGGGACCGTGGGGATGGGTGGTCCTCGTGTCCTTGCTGGGCTCGATCCTCTCCGGCGCCCAGGCGACGGTGCTCCCGGTGACGCGCAGCCTGCTGGCGATGGGCCGTCAGGGCGCGCTGCCCGCACGCCTCGGTTCCGTGGAACCGGTCACACAGGCGCCTCGCACGGTCTCCTGGGTGGTGTTCGGCGCCGCCGGGGTCTACTACCTCGTGCTGACCTTCCTCGGCGCCAACGTCATGATCGACTCCGCCAATGCGGTGACGGTCTTCATCGCCTTCTACTACGCCGTCACCGCGTTCGCGTGCGTCTGGACCTTCCGGCACACGCTGCGGGACTCGGCCCGGAACCTCTGGCTGCGGGGCATCCTGCCGCTCCTGGGCGGGGTGCTGCTCACCGTGGCCTTCGTGTCCGGGATCGTCCAGTGGGCGAAGCCCGAGTTCTCGCAGACCGCCGCCGGCGGCGTGGGCGGGATCCTGCTGGTCGTGCTGGTGCTGGCCGTCCTGGGGATCGGCCTGCTGCTCTGGGCGCGCTTCTCCTCCGCGACCCGCGCCTACTTCACGTCCCGGGTGTCCTGAACTCGAGTCCGAGGGTGAACGGTTCCCCCTCCTCGTCCTGGAGGGGGAGCATCCGGACCGACGCCCGCACCCATCCCCCGCTTTCGGTGAGGGTGAACGGTCCGGGCCGGTGCCCGGGCGCCTCCAGCCCGAGGTGATGCACGGAGGCGAGGAGGGTCGTGGCGGCACTCAGCGAGGTGGTGACCGTCGGGCACCGCGCCTCACCGAAGGCGGTGGTCCCCTGCATCTCCCCGACGACGACGGCGGCGCTCCCCTGCGCGTGAGGACCCTGCACGAGCGGGCCCTGCGTGAGCGGCCACAGGGTGGCGTGGACCCCGGGAGTGACGGCCCAGCCTCCCTCGCGGACGGACCATCCGTCGTACCGGCCGGCAGGACCCGACAGAAGCTGCACCCGGTACACGCGCAGCTGGTAGCCGCCATGCGCCGTCGTGCCGGTGGCGACGGTGAGGGGCTGCTCCGCCTCGTCCTCCGTGACCGTCCAGACCGGCCGGTGGAAACTCGCGGCGGTCGCTCCGTGGACTGTGCCGGGGCCGGTCTCCAGACGGTGGATGCGGCTGCGCCACGAGGCACGGCCCGCGGCGTCGAGCACGGCCAGGTGA
Source organism: Arthrobacter woluwensis (assembly GCF_900105345.1). Lineage (NCBI taxonomy): Bacteria > Bacillati > Actinomycetota > Actinomycetes > Micrococcales > Micrococcaceae > Arthrobacter > Arthrobacter woluwensis. The sequence goes on along the minus strand of NZ_FNSN01000003.1, from coordinate 1,081,179 downwards.
TTGTCCACCGCCTCGGACGGGACGGGGTCGGTGCCGCTGCCGAGACCCTGCCCCGGCAGCCGCAACGGCCCCGTGTGGCTGGAGTAGGCGAAGCGGCTGTAGAGAGCGTTGTCACTGTGGGGGCCGTAGTGCTTGTCGCTGCCGTGGTTGGCCAGCTGGGCGATCCCGTCCGGTCCGCGATGCAGGAGGAAGCCGGGACCGGGGATGAGAGTGGTTTCGTCCGGACGTGCCGGGGTCGTTTCGGCAGGCGTGTTCCAGAAGTGACTGCCCTCTGGGAGCAGGAGCGCCAGGAACGCCTTCGAGGACCAGTACGGCGAGCCGGGTCCGGAATAGTTCTGGATCATCGGCTCGTACGGCCCCTGCCAGCCGAGGCAGGCGATTCCGTCCGGGAACGCCGCCGGGGTGTCGAAGTACCGGAGGGTCGCCGTGGCCAGGGTCCCGGCCCGTGCCAGTGACTCCGCGTCCCCGCCCGGCTCGCCCGGTTCCAGGAACAGCGCGCCCAGGGCCAGCGGAGCGGCCGCGGCGAAACGGTAGGTCAGCGAGCGGCCGTGGAAGACCGGCTCCCCTCCGCCGCCGAAGAAGCCCGGGTACGTCCGGAGGAACTCGCTCAGCCGTTCCCGGTACCGGGGCAGCCGGTCGGCCGCCCAGGGGTGAGGGCCGCCGACCGCCCGGTCTGCGGCGAACCGGCACCAGAGCAGCGGGTAGAGGTGCAGGGCCCAGCCGCAGTAGTAGTCGAAGAAGTCGCCGGTGCCGCCATTGTCCCCGTCGCGGTACCAACCGCCGTCCACGGCCCAGTCCTCGATCCGGTCCAGGGCCGCGGTGATGTGATCCGGGTTGTGGTCACGGCCCACGCCGGCCAGGAACTCCGCCACGTGAGCATTGAACAGGACCCAGTTGTTGTCCCAGGGGTCGGCGGTTCCGGCGCCCTGCAGCCAGGACGCGACCGTGTCCTGTTCCTGCGGATCCAGGCGGTCCCAGAGCCAGGGCCGGGTCAGCTGCAGGCCGATCGCCACGGACGCCGCCTCGACCAGGGCCTGGGTCCGGCTGACGACGAGGTTCCAGGATTCGTCGGCGACCTTGCCCGCTGCCCGCTCCGCGTCGGCGCCCTCATCCGTCCATCGCGCCGCGCCCGCCACCAGTCCCGGGCGGTACCAGTCCAGATGTCCGTGCGGGTCGTCGCCGCCGGACCCCGCGACCCGCAGCGCCGCCAGCAGGAACGTGCGGGCGAAGCCTTCGAGTTCGTCGGAGCGGACGCCGGAGAACGCCGGGCGTCCAGGGAGCCGCAGCAAGGCGTGTCCCGGCGAGAAGTACGGCCGCACCGCGAGGAGCTGCCGGTCCGCGAAGCCGAACCAGTACGCGCGGCGCTGCGCGGCGTCGTCGTTCACCTGTCCATTCACCCTCTCCCCTGCCCGAGGGCGCCGCAGAGGCGGCGCTGGGCGGTCAGACCCCGGACAGCTCTTGACCACGCTAGGTGCGGGCCTGTTCAGTTGGAAGAAACATCGTTCATCTGAAAGAAACTGAACACCCGAGGGGGACCATGCACGCCGAGGAGCGGCACGCACTCATCCAGCAGGAGCTCACGCTCTCCGGCAAGCTGATGGCGACCGAGTTCGCGGAGAAGGTCGGGGTCTCCGGGATGACCCTGCGGCGTGACCTCGCGACGCTGGAGCGCCGGGGCGTGCTGCGTCGCGTGCACGGTGGAGCGGTGCCGGCCGACGACGGCCTGCCCGGCGGCGCTTCCGCCTTCCGTCCGGCCGCGCCGAGCCAGCTCACGATCGGGCTGCTGGTCCCCACCTCGCAGTACTATTTCTCCCTCATCATCAAGGGAGCGGGCCGCGCCGCCCAGCAGGCCGGCGCCCGGCTGGTGCTCGGCGTCAGCGGCTACGACCCGGACGAGGAACTGCGGCTGCTCAAGCGCTTCCTCGCGTCACCGATCGACGCCCTGCTGATCACCCCGCTCGGCGCGGACGACGGTCCGACCCCCACGCTGGAGGCCCTCTACGACGCCCGGATCCCGGTCGTCCTGGTGGAACGGCCGCTGGAGAACGTCCTCGACCCGGGCCCGTGGGACTCGGTCTTCACCGATCACGTGCGCGGCACCGAACGGCTCGTGCGGCGCTGGGTGCAGTCCAGCGGAGGGCCGGTCGCGCTCGGGATCCTCGAGGACAGCCCCAACTCCCCGCCCATCGAGGCGGGCTACCGCCGGGCCCTGGAACTCACCGGCCACGCGCCGCATGTGGTGCGGATCCCGTCCTCGGCGCACGGGCACGAGGCCCACCGCGCCGCACTCGCCCGCCTCGCCGAGAGCTGCCGGGCGGAGGGCATCCGCGGCGTTCTGGTCCACAACGACGGCTGCGCGCTCGCCCTGACGGAACTGTTCCTCGAGCAAGGCGTCCGGGTTCCGGAGGACGTGGAGGTCGTGGCCTACGACGACGAGATCGCCTCCCTCGGCCTGCTCCCTCTGAGCGCCGTGGCCCCGCCGAAGTTCGAGCTGGGTCACCGCGCCGCGAGCCTCTGCCTGCAGCGGGTCCGGGACGGGTTCTGCGCCCGCGAGCGCGTGGCCCTCTCGCCGCAGTTCGTGCCGCGGCAGTCGACCCGGACGCAGCTTCCGGCCGGCCTGGCGCTGTAAGGGGCCGGGGCTGTAGGGGGCGCTGCAAGGTCCGGGGCGCGTCCGCCGTCGTTCGCGTAGCATCGAAGTGAACACGTGCTCTCGCTCAGCCGCGGGCACCGTCCGCCGCCGGCCACCCTTCGGAGAGAACATGACCGCGAACGCACCCGTCCCCGCCGATGCCCCCAGGAACCAGATCGACCGGCGCAAGGTGGTGCGTGGAGCGGCCTGGTCCATCCCCGTCATCGCGATGACCAGTGCGGCCCCGGCACTCGCGGCGTCGGTGCCGACACCGGACCCGTGCCCCACGTTCGACCCCTGCGGCCTCTACGGGTCCTCCGGCAGCGTGGTCTTCCGGTACCAGGGCGACCCGGCCGACACCGGTGGCGGCTACACCGTGAACCAGAATTCGGGCCAGTTCGCCGGTTCGTACTGGTCGTCCAACCTCGCCTTCGGGCCCTATGTCTCCCCCGACTGCACCGGCCCCTCCTACGTGTTCTACGGCTCGCGCTACAACAACGGGTACCCGAACATCTACCGGGCGCGGGCCGGGGCCGCGGGGCAGCAGCCGACCGTCGAGGTGGTCGGACCCCTGCCCTCGATGCCGACCTGGGCCGCCTGGGGCGGCATGGCCTGCGACCCGGTGGGGGATCTGTGGATGATCACCAACCTCACCGCGCTGTCCACCACACAGATTGCCCGCGCGACGCCGCTGAGCGCCGGAACGCTGAGCAGCAGTTACGTGCTCAGCGGCGTCGGCCTCACGGCGGGCGGCGCCAATGCCGCGGTCGCGGCGTCGGGCACGATCATCCCGGACATCACCTTCACCGCGGACGGACGTCTGTACGGACTCATCTACAGCACCGCGGCGGGCAGCTCGGGACAGGTCTGGCTGTGTGAATACCTCACGGCGACCTTGGCCGCAGGGGCCAAAGTGACGATCTCGCCGATCCGCCAGGTCACCGGCCCGGTGGCCACGCTGACGACGTCGATCTACGGTTTCGCATGGCTCGGCTCCGGAACGACGGCGGACAGCGGCCTGTTCTACGCGGCGGACGGGTCGGGCCGCCTGTACAAGATCGACCCCGCCACCGGGGTGTCCGCGGCCGCCGGGTCGAAGACCTCCCCGGCCACCTACGACTACGCGCTCACCGATCTCGCCTCGGCGCCGGTCGCCGGCTGCGCCATCTGACACCTTCCGGACGGGCGGGTGCGCCGGATCCGGCGCATTCGTCCGTCTTTGTTCATCTGGTTGTGCATCTGAACGCCGGAGCGTTCAGTAGAGAGCGATGAACACGTCCAGCAGCTCCCGCCCCGGCTCCTCCCCGTACCGCGTCGCGTTGGCCATGCCCGCGGCGACCGACGGGCAGTTCTTCCCGGAGGACGTCCTGCGGAATCTCCCGCCGGAACTCTCCCTGGTCACCGGGAAGCCCCTCACCGAGTACGGCTCCCCCGAGGCCCTCGAGGTCCTGGAGCAGGTCGACGCCCTGTTCACCTGCTGGGGCACGGCCTGGATCGACTCCGCCGTCCTGGACAGTGCCCCGCGGCTCCGTTCGATCCACCACGCGGCCGGCACGGTGAAGCCGCACCTCTCCCGCGAGTGCTGGGAACGGGGGATCCGGGTCACCTCGGCCGCGGACGAGAACGCCATCCCCGTCGCGGAGTACACCGTGGCCATGATCCTGCTGGCCAACAAGAAGGTCTTCCGGCTCAGCGGCCTGCTGCACCGCGAGCGCGCGGGACTGGATCCCCTCACGCTGTTCCCGGATATCGGCAATCACCGTCGGAGGGTGGGGATCATCGGGGCGTCCCGGATCGGACGGCACGTGCTGCGTCTCCTGAAGCCGTACTCGCTGGAACTCCGCGTCGCGGACCCCTACCTGAGCGCCACGGAGGCGGAGTCCCTCGGGGCGACGCTGCTCCCCCTGGACGATCTCGTCGCCACGAGCGACGTCGTGTCCCTCCACGCGCCCTCCCTGCCCAGCACCGCCGGGATGATCAGCCGTGAGCTGCTGGGAACCCTCAGGCCCGGGGCCACCTTCATCAACACCGCGCGTGGTGAGCTCGTGGACCAGGAGGCGCTGATCGAACGCCTGGCCCTCGGCGACATCGACGCGATCCTGGACGTCACCACTCCCTGGGTGCTCCCGGAGGACTCGCCGCTCTACACCCTGCCGAACGTCGTCCTCACCCCGCACATCGCCGGCTCCCTGGGCACCGAACTGGAACGGCTCGCGGGAAGCGCGATCGCGGAGGCCTCCCGCGCCGCCCGCGGCGAGCCCCTCCTCCACGAGGTGACGCTCGCCGAGCTGGACCGCATGGCCTGAGCCGGCGTCGTCGTCCGCCTCTCTCCTGCGTTGTGTGCTCAGTAGTTGCGGGTCCCGGCGGCCGGGACCCCCAACAACTGAGCACACAACGTCGGGAGGAGCAGCGTCATCCCGAAGGCGCACCCGCATCTCCACCCGCGCTCCGAGGCGCGGCCCAGGCGCCGCGATTAAGCTGGGCTTCGTGAGCACCGTGCAGACCCTCGATGACCGTCCCGGAGCGCCCCTGACAGGCCTGACACCGGACCAAGTGGCCGAACGCGTCGCGGCGGGCGCCGTCAACCGGACCGAGGACTCCACCGGGCGCAGCACCTGGCAGATCGTCCGCGCCAACGTCTTCACCCGCATCAACGCGATCTTCGCGGTCCTGGCCGCGATCGTGGTGTCCACGGGGTACTTCATCGACGCGGCGTTCGGCCTCCTGATCATCGCGAACAGCGTGGTCGGCATCATCCAGGAGATCCGGGCGAAACGGACCCTGGACCGGCTCGCGATCGTCGGGCAGGCGAAGCCCCGGGTCCGCCGCGACGGCACCAGCCAGGAGATCGCGCCCGAGGACGTGGTCCGGGACGACCTCATCGAACTCGGCCCCGGCGACCAGGTCATGGTGGACGGCGAGGTCCTCGAATCCTCCGGCCTCGAGGTGGACGAGTCCCTGCTCACGGGCGAATCGGACGCCCTCGCCAAGACTCCTGGGGACGAAGTCCTCTCCGGCAGCTTCGTCTCCTCCGGCACCGGCCTGTACCGGGCCACGAAGGTCGGCTCGGAGGCCTACGCCGCGAAGCTCTCCGCGGAGGCCAGCAAGTTCACCCTGGTGAACTCGGAACTGCGCAACGGCATCAACAAGATCCTCAAGGTCATCACCTGGCTGCTCATCCCGGCCGGCGTGCTCTCCATCTACAACCAGCTCTCCGGGCACCAGGCGCTGTCCGACGCCCTGCGCGGCATGGTCGCCGCCCTGGTGCCGATGGTCCCGGAAGGCCTGGTCCTCATGACCACCATCGCCTTCGCCGTCGGCGTCATCCGCCTCGGCCGCCGCCAGTGCCTCGTCAACGAACTGCCGGCCATCGAGGGCCTGGCGCGCGTGGACGTGGTGTGTGCGGACAAGACCGGAACGCTCACGGAGAACGCCATGCGGCTGGGCTCCGTGGAGACCCCCGGCGACTTCTCCGCGGACGACGACGCCGGCGCCACCCCCGGCGCCGACGGAGCCGCCCGGCAGCTGGCCGCCTCAGCCCTCGCGGCGCTGGCGGCGAGCGACCCACGGCCCAACGCCTCCATGGAAGCCATCCGCGAGGCGTACCCCACCGCACCGGCCTGGGAGGTAGCCGAGACCCTGCCCTTCGCCTCCAGTCGCAAGTACAGCGGCGCGACCTTCCGGGGCGACGCCGCCGCGGACGCCTCCGGCAGCTGGCTCCTCGGAGCGCCGGACGTCCTCCTGGACGCTGCCGAGGCCGCAGGCGTCACGGGGCTGGAATCGTGGCGTCGCGAGACCGACCGCTTCGGCTCCACCGGCCTGCGCGTGCTGCTCCTGGCCCGTGCCCGCGACCTCGACTCCGCCACGATCCAGGCGCCGGCGGCCCTCGTGATCCTGGAACAGAAGGTCCGGGCCGAGGCGCCCGCCACCCTGGAGTACTTCGCGGAGCAAAACGTGAAGGTCAAGGTGATCTCCGGGGACAACGCCGATTCGGTCGGCGCCGTGGCCCGGTCCCTGCACCTGGCCGGGGCGGAGCGCACCGTGGACGCCCGCACCCTGGACGCCGATCCGGCCACGCTGGCGGACGAGGTGGACCGCGGGACCGTCTTCGGCCGGGTGACCCCGGATCAGAAGCGCGCCATGGTCAAGGCCCTGCAGTCCAAGGGCCACACCGTGGCGATGACGGGCGACGGCGTCAACGACGTCCTGGCCCTCAAGGATGCGGACATCGGGGTGGCCATGGGCGCCGGCAGCCCCGCCACCCGTGCCGTGGCCCAGATCGTGCTGCTCGACAACTCCTTCGCCACCCTCCCTCACGTCGTGGCCGAGGGGCGCCGGGTCATCGGCAACATCGAGCGCGTCGCCACGTTGTTCCTGACCAAGACGGTCTACTCCGTGCTGCTGGCCATTCTCGTGGGGCTGCCCGGCTTGATCGGGCTGGACCAGGTGCCGTACCCGTTCCTGCCACGCCACGTGACGATCGTGGGGTGGTTCACCATCGGCCTGCCCGCCTTCGTCCTGTCCCTCGCGCCCAACCATGACCGGGCTCAGCCGGGCTTCGCCTCCCGGGTCCTGCGGCGCGCGCTGCCGGCCGGCGTCGTCGTCGGCATCGCGGCGTTCGTGTCCTATCTGATGGTGCGCGGCGATGCCGTGCCGCAGGCGCAGAGCTCGACCGCGGCCCTGCTGACCCTCATGACGATCGCCCTGTGGGTGCTCGCGATCGTCGCGCGGCCGTACACCTGGTGGAAGGCGCTCCTGCTGACCGCGATGATCGGCGGGACCGTGGCCATGTTCGCGATCCCCTGGGCCCGCTCGGTGCTGCAGCTCGAGATCGGCGGACCGGCGCAGCTCTGGACGGCGTTCGGCGTCGCGGCCGTCGGCATCGTGCTGGTGGAGATCGCCTGGTGGTTCGGCAACCGGAAGACCCGCGCCGCAGTCTGACCCTCTCCCTCACGCGAACCGCCAGTTGTGGCCCGTATCCCAGGTGAATACGGGCCACAACTGGCGGTTCGCGTGCGAGAGTAGCCCCGCGCACTTCTGTTCGGGTGGTTGCCGGAAGATGTACAGACAAGTCACCGTGGGTTCACCGGGGCCTTCTAGCGTGGGAGGTCCCAACCCCTCACGGAAGGCATTCGCATGACGTCGCTACCTCCCGCTTCCCCGGACGACAACCCCACCGGCGCCACCGGCCTCTCCCGCCGCGGCTTCCTCGGCGCCACAGCCGCCGCCACCGCACTGGCCGCAGCGGGCTCCCTGCTCCCGCCATCGGTGCAGGCAGCCATGGCCCGGCCCGTCCGCCCGGGTGGCCTCCAGTCCATCAAGCATGTGGTGATCCTGATGCAGGAGAACCGCTCCTTCGACCACTACTTCGGCTCGCTGCGCGGCGTGCGCGGCTACGGCGACCGGTCGATCACCCGCCTGCCCAACGGCAAGAGCATGTATGAACAAGCCCGCCCCACCGGCGAGACGGTCCTGCCGTTCTCGCTCCGCAAAGCCGCGGAGCTCGCCGGCCGGCCGGATTCGGACATCCAGTACCTCGGCGCCCTGGACCACTCGTTCGCCGGCACCACCAAGGCCTGGAACAACGGCTGGTGCGACCAGTGGATCCCCGCGAAGGGCCCGTCGACCATGACGTTCTACGAGCGCGCGGACATCCCGCTGCAGTACGAACTCGCGGACACCTTCACCATCTGCGACGCCTACCACTGCTCCGTGAACGGCTCCACCAACCCCAACCGCACCTACCTCTGGAGCGGCACCACGGGCTACGAACCCGGCTCCACGCAGCGCGCCGTCACCAACGCGGCGTACGACTACGCCCACGGCGGCTACGACTGGACCACCTACCCCGAGCGCCTCGAAAAGGCCGGGGTGTCCTGGCGGATCTACCAGGACTGGGACAACTTCACGGACAACGCCGTCGAGTACTTCCAGACCTTCAAGAAGATCGGGCACACCATGCTCGCGGCCGTGGACGGGAACTTCCGCACCACTGAGGAGTTCTACGACTCCCTGCACGGCAAGACCCCCGCCGAACAGGACCGTCTGCTGGCGCAGCTCGACGCCGGGCGCGCCCGCCTGAGCAAGGCCGACCAGGCCCTGTTCGACAAGGCCATGCACCGCGGGCGCCCGGACACGCTGCTGGAACGCTTCGCGGCGGACATCACCGGCCGCACGCTCCCGAAGGTCAGCTGGCTGGTCCCCTCCGCCGCCGACTCGGAACACCCCAGCTCCTCCACGCCCGTCGGCAGCGCGAACTTCGTCTACCGGATGCTGGACATCGTCGCCAGCGACCCGGAGACCTGGGACAGCACCGCGATCTTCCTGAACTTCGACGAGAACGACGGCTACTTCGACCACGTCCCGCCGCCCGTCCAGCCCCGCCCGGCCTCGGGCGAGTCCACCGACTGGACCACGGCCCGGCCCATCGGCCTGGGCCCGCGCGTTCCCATGACCGTGGTCTCTCCCTGGACCATCGGCGGGCACGTCAGCTCCGAGGTCTTCGACCACACCTCCGTGCTGCGCTTCCTCGAACAGTGGACCGGCGTGCAGGAACCGAACATCTCAGCCTGGCGGCGCGAGGTCTGCGGCGACCTCACCGGGGTCTTCGACTTCACGGCGGGCGGCACCCCGCCGCAGCTGGATCACCCGGCGCCCGTGCCCGCCGCCGTGGGCCGCTGGCACCCGGTTCCCCCGGTCGCGCAGGTGGCCCCGATCCAGGAACGCGGCACCCGCCCGGCGCGGCCGCTCCCCTACCGGCCGCGCGTCGCCGCTTCGCTGCACGACGACGGCGTCGAGCTGTCGCTGCGCAACACCGGCACCCGCTCCACGCACTTCACCGTGTACGGCTACGCGGGCGAGGTCACCGAGCCGCGGCACCTGGACGTGAAGTCCGCGGAGACCGTCCGTCTCCCCGCGCCGAACGGCCGGGTCGACCTGATCGTGACCGGCCCGAACCGCTTCCAGTATGAGCTGAAGGGCACGACGACGGGCGCCGCGGCCGGCGTCGACGTCTCCGTGGACCGCCGCACGGGTGACTCACTGCACCTGGAGCTGCGGAACAACGGGACCGCAGCGGTGACCCTGCGCCTGACTTCGCTGCAGTACCGGGACCGGACGACCACGGTGCGCCTGAAGCCGGGGGCGCGCAAGCCGCTCGGCTGGGAGACGAAGAACGGCTGGTACGACGTCGAGATCACGTCCGAGCAGGACCCGACGTTCCGCCGTCGTCTGACCGGCCGGGAGGAGAACGGCCGGCCCGGCATCTCCGGCTAACGCCTGGTTCCGGCCCGGAACGCCGGTCGCGCGCCGTTCCCCTTCGGGGTGCGGCGCGCGGCCGGCGTTTCGCTGCCTGGGGCAGGGGCGTCCGCACCTGGGAGCGAACGTACTATTTCCCGGTCGCTCCCGAGTAGTAAGCGCTCCCTGGGCTCAGCTGGGGGATGAGATCTGAGACGGTGACCAAGGTGTATCCCTGACTCTTGAGCTGGTCGATGATGCCGGGGAGGGCCTTGGCTGTCGAGGGATGAATGTCGTGCATGAGGACGATGGCGCCACGATGGGCGCCTTCGATCGCTCGACGGGTCGTGATGGCGGCATCACGGTTCTTCCAATCCTCCGTGTCGACGTCCCAGAGGATGAAGGGGAAGCCCTCATGAGGGGTCGACTGGTCGAAAGCCCCGTAGGGTGGCCGAACCCCCATCGGCCGCCGGCCGGTGAGGCCCTGAATGACGTCCGCTTGAGAACGGACCTCCCGCTTGACCTCGTTCGGCGAGAGGAGGGTGAACTGCGGATGGGACCAGCTGTGATCGCCGAGATCCATTCCGAGGGCAGCCATCCGTCGCACGATGTCGGGCTGCGACTGCGCCGCAGGGCCGAGCATGAAGAACGTGGCCTTGGCCTTCTTCGCTTCGAGGGTGTCGAGGATCTGCGGCGTGTACGGGCCGGGGCCGTCGTCGAAGGTCAGGGCGATGCACTTGGCCACGGCGCAGTTCGTGCGGCTCGACGCACTGGGAGCCGGTGTGGCGGACGCAGATGGCGTGGAACGGTTCTCGCGTCCCTGGGCCAGGACCGCGGCCCGCACCTTTTCCCCGATAGGCGACAGGTGCTTCTCGGGAATCGTGAATTGCAGGACTCCCTGCGACATCGATGCCAGTTCGCCCGGCCTGACCCGGATCTGGACTTGCCCGGCATCGGTGAAACTCACGTCCTGAAAGACCTGGTCCGAAGGATCCGCAGGCGGGATGCCGGGATCCGGGGTTTCGCGGGTGAACTTCTGAGCGGCCTCCCGCATCATCGTGGCGAGCGCCGGACGGTCCTCGCTCCGCAGCAGGTCCTTCGAAGTCCACGGGTTCGCCGGGTCTCCGTAGAGGGCGACGCTCTCCGTCGCACTGTCGGCTGCCGTGGTCTCCGCTGTCAGGCGGACTCCCACGATGCCCTCGTGGTTCAGCATCGCCGACCAGTAAGCGCTCAGGTTCGCACGCTCGGCTCCTCGCATCGAGGTCACGTACGACTTCTTCCACGCCTCCATTTGCTCCCGGATCTTCCGTGTCAGACCGTCATGCCCGGGCACTGCGGGCCATTGAACCAGGTAGCGAGGCAGGTCCCAGGAAGACTCCGCGTGCAGGTCGGCCGGCGTCAGGCGCAGGAGCTCTGCACTCCTCGTCGACTCGGCGTCAGAGCTTTCGGCGCTCGTGTTCACGGCCTGCACGGCGAGTTCCTGGGTGGCGGCCGATGAGGGCGCAGGCTGTGCCGGATCTGCGGAACAGCCGGCGACTGCCAGGAGGGTGCACAGAGCTAAAATCAGGGGGCGGATCGGTCGACGGAGTGGCACAACGATTCCTTCGGCCCGCGCGGGGTGCGGACACAGTCGGTAGAGGGTGAGGCGTTTTCGGCCCCGGTGCGAGTCAGTTTAAAGCAGACTTCCCAACGCCACCTGAACGCGCCATGACGTCGAATCACCTGCGCAGCGTCCGGCGGCCCAGGCCTGGTTCAAGTCCACCGCCCAACACCTCCTGGCCAGGGTCGACTTCTACGTCGACCTCCTGCGCCGCTACGACGTCGCCTGCGAGCTGTTCCACTCCGACGATCCCGGCCGGGTCGTCTACGAGGACGACGTCCAGATCGTCGTCGTGCCGGAGAGGGGTTTCTCCCCGGAGCCGCCGTCCGAGGCGGCAGCGCTCTCGCCACGGTGAGGTTCTCTGCTGACAGCAGAGAACCTCCTGCCCGGCAGCCCGCCGTCTTACGATGAAGCATGGCTGAGAATCCCTTCCCCGGACAGCGTTCCGAAGCCCCCGACGTCGTCGCTCACCTCTCGCCGGTGAGCCCCCTGAGGCGGGAGCCGCTGTGGCGTCACCTCCTCGGCGGTTCGCTGCGCCGCCGGCGGACCGAGCGGGGCGAGACCCTGGAGACGGTCGCCGCGCGGGCCGGCGTCTCGACGCAGTACCTGTCCGAGATCGAGCGTGGCCGCAAGGAGCCGTCGAGCGAGATCATCGCCGTCGTGGCCCGTGCCCTGGACGTGACCCTGGTGGATCTCACGCTCGACGTCGCGCAGGCACTCACGGTCGAGCGTCCGGCGGTGGAGCAGAGGACAGCCAGCGCGACGTGCTTCGCGCTGGCCGCCTGAACCTCATTCCCGGCGCGGCCCTCAGCGGCTCGTGATCACGAGGTCGAGGAGACCGTAGTCGCGCGCCGCCTGAGCGGTGAACGTCCGGTCCCGATCGGTGTCCCTGCGAAGGGTCTCGACACTCTGGCCCGTGTGGAGCGCGAGTGCCCCCTCGATGTCCGACCGGATCCGGATCACCTCGTCGGCCTGAAGGATGAGGTCGGGAATCGTCCCCCGGCCCTGCGCCGCGGGCTGGTGGAGCACGATGCGGGAGTGCGGAAGCGCCGCCCTCTTGCCGGCCGCGCCGGCGGCGAGCAGCACCGCGCCCACCGCGACGGCCTGGCCGACACAGGTGGTCGCCACGTCCGGCTTGATGAACGTCATGGTGTCGTAGATCGCCAGCATGGCGCTCGGATCGCCGCCCTCGCAGTTGATGTAGAGGTGGATGTCGTGCTCCGGGTTCTGCGCCTCGAGATACAGCAGCTGCGCGATGAGCGCGTTCGCGACGCCGGCGTCGATCCCCGTGCCGAGGTAGACCACCCGCTCGGTGAGCAGGTGCGAGTAGACGTCCATGATGCGTTCACCGCGCGGATGCTGGGCGATGACATTCGGGATGGTGTAGCTGCTCATCGGACGGCCCCTCCCATGGAATGCGCGAACCCTGCGGCGACGCGCGACGACGGCCGGAAGTCCTCGAAGGAGCCGACCACCGTGTCGACGAACCCGTAAGCCCTGGCCTCCTCGGCCGTGTACCAGTGGTCGTGCAGGGAGTCCTCGTGGATGCGCTCCACCGGCTGCCCGGTGTCCTGGGCGATCAGCCCGAGGACGGTGTCGCGCATATGGCGAAGATCGTCAGCCTGCAGGGCGATGTCCACCGCGGTGCCCCCGATGCCCGCCGATCCCTGGTGCATCAGGATCCGGGCGTGAGGGAGCGCCTTCCGTTTGCCCAGGGCGCCGGAGGAGAGCAGGAACTGCCCGGCGCTGCATGCGATCCCGAGGGCGAGCGTGGAGACATCATTGGGGATGGTCCGCATGATGTCCCGGATCGCCAGCATCGCGGGAACGGAGCCGCCCGGGGAATGGATCCAGAGGGCGATGTCCGCCGATGGGTCCTCGGCGGCCAGCAGCATCAGCTGGGTGGCGAGGACGGTGCCGTTGTCGTCGTCGAGGACGCCGTCCAGGACCAGGACCCGGCGCTCGAAGAACTCGCGCCGCATGGACTCGGAGAAGAGGGATTGTTTCGGAGCATCAGTCATGAAGCCATCGTCACCCTCGGCGCTCCGGTCCGGGACCCTTCTCTGCCACGGGCAGAGCAGCCCACAGCAGAGGGGTCCGGGTCACCTGATGATCTGGCTGAGAGCGAGCACGCCGCCCTGGGGGTCGGCGATCAGAGCGTTCCGGAAGCCCGGCGCATCCGTCGGCGGCATGAGCACGGCCCCGCCGAGCTCGACGACGCGGCGCGCGATGTCGTCGACGTCGGCGGCCTGCACATTGATGGCCCAATGGGTCGGCACGCCCGAGGCGGCGGGGGTTTGGGTGGCCACGGCGACCACGTCGTCGGGAAGGGTCGGATCGGAGGCCTTGCGGGTGCTGCCGTCCAAGCGCCAGAGGGCGAGCGCCGAACCGGGCACCGGCTCCATCCGCCACCCGAAGACCGTGGCATAGAACGCCCCGGCCGCCTCGACGTCGGGGGTGTGCAGCGCGCTCATCTGCCAGGCATCAGTCACGTCGACCGCTTCGCTGACGGTCGAAGCGATGCCTTCGCGTGCTCCGAACGCCGCGCCTGCCGGGTCCGTGAAGAGCGCGGAGCGCTCACCCTCCCGGATCTCCAGGGGCCCGGCAAGGACCGTGCCCCCGGCTTCCTGGACGGCATCGACGGTCGCGTCCAGGTCACCCACCAGGACGTACATCACCCAGGCGCCGCGGTCGAGGATCGACGGTGCCTGCGCGACGCCGGCCACGCGCCGCCCGTCGAGGCGCGCGACACGGGAGCCGTCCGGCGCTGCCTCGTCGAACGTCCAGCCGAACAGCTCACCGTAGAAGGACGCCGCGGATTCCGGGTCGGGCTGAAGCGTCTCGACCCAGCAGGGCGACCCTGCGGGAAATGAAGGGGTGCCGGTCATGCCATGAGCTCCTCACCTGAGAGACATCGTTGTTCCTGAAACTGCCGCAGGCCGACTGGACCACACCGGAGGTGTCTTCCGAGGCGTTCACCCAGAGTCGGCTGCGCGTTCCCTGTCCAGCCTAGACGTCGGGCTGCTTGGGGTCTTGGCGGAGGAACAAGATCAGCGAAGTCTCGAGTGGGCTCACTGTCGCTCTTTGAGGAAGTGGACCCAGCGCCTCAACGCACAACGCCGGCCGAGCACCGCCCCGTGAGGGGCCTCGTGCTCGACCGGCGCTTCAGGCCGGAGTCCCGGGGAATCAGAACTGTGCGAAGGCCTGCTCCAGGTCCGCCAGGAGATCCTCGACGTCCTCGATGCCGCAGGAGAGGCGCAGCAGGTTGTCCGGAACGGCCAGCTCCGTGCCCTTGACCGAGGCGTGGGTCATCTCGGCCGGGTAGTTCATGAGGGACTCGATGCCGCCCAGGGATTCCGCCAGGGTGAAGACCCGGGTGGACTCTGCCACCTTACGAGCCGCCTCGGCGCCGCCCTTGAACTGGACGGACACCATGCCACCGAAGCCGCGCATCTGCTTCGCGGCGAGCTCGTGACCGGGGTGGTCGGGCAGTCCCGGGTACAGCACGGCCTCCACTTCGGGACGGGTCAGCAGCCACTCGGCCACGGCCTGTCCGTTCTGGCAGTGACGGTCCATGCGCACGCCCAGGGTCTTCAGACCGCGGGTGGTGAGGAACGCGTCCATGGGGCCGGAGACGCCACCGGCGGCGAACTGCAGGAACTGCACCTTCTGAGCCAGTTCCTCGTCGTTGAGCACCACGGCGCCGCCCACCACATCGGAGTGTCCACCGATGTACTTGGTGGTGGAGTGGATGACGATGTCGGCACCCAGCGCCAGCGGGTTCTGCAGGTACGGGGAGGCGAAGGTGTTGTCCACCACCAGGAGGGCCCCGGCGTCGTGGGCGATGTCCGCGAGCGCCGCGATGTCGCTGATGCGCATCATGGGGTTCGACGGCGTCTCGACCCAGAGCAGGCGGGTCTGGTGGTCGCGCACGGCCTGAGCGGTGGCTTCCAGATCCGCCAGGTTCACGGCGGTGTTGCCGATGCCCCAGTCCCCGTGGATGCGGGAGATCAGACGGTACGTGCCACCGTAGGCGTCGTTGCCCAGCACGATGTGGTCCCCCGGGCGGCAGAGGGCCCGGATCAGGGCGTCCTCCGCGGCCAGGCCGGAGCCGAAGGAGTAGGCATACTTGCCGCCTTCCACCGCGGCGAGCTGCTCCTGGAGTGCGTCACGGGTGGGGTTGCCGCCACGGCCGTACTCGTACCCGTCGCGCAGGCCGCCGATGCCGTCCTGTGCGTAAGTGGAGGAGAAGTGCAGGGGCGGGACCACGGCGCCGGTCCGGGGTTCGAAGGCCTGGCCGGCGTGGACTGCGGTGGTGTTGAACCCCGCGGGGCGGTCAGCTGCGTGGGACATGGGATTTCCCTTCGATGAGGCGTGTGCCGGTGGGCGTCAGTTGCTGAGATAGGCGAGGAGATCGTGACGGGTCACGATGCCGACGGGCGCTCCGACGAACGTCACCATGATGGTGTCCGACTCGGAGAGCAGGGCGCGGGCCGCGGAGATGGACTCGAGGGAGCCGATCACGGGCAGCTTCTCCCCCATGTGATCCGCGATCTTGTCCGTCATCTTGGCTTCGCCGCGGAAGAGCTTGCTGGTCAGGGTGCGTTCGTCCACGGATCCCAGGACCTCACCCATCACCACGGGCGGTTCGGCGGAGAGCACGGGGATGTGGTCCACCCCGTATTCGGTCATGATGTTGATGACGTCGCGAACGGACTCGTTGGGGTGGATGTGGACCAGGTCCGGCAGGGACCCGTTCTTCCCCTCCAGCACGGCGCCCACGGTGTCCTCTTCGGCGCCCGGGAGGAATCCGTAGGACCGCATCCACTGGTCGTTGAAGATCTTGGCGAGGTAACCACGCCCGGAGTCCGGGAGGATCACCACGACGACGGCGTCCTTCGGGAGGTCTTTGGCCGCGCGCAGAGCGGCGACCACGGCCATACCGCTGGATCCGCCCACCAGGAGGCCCTCTTCACGGGCGAGCCGGCGGGTCATGGCGAACGAGTCGGCATCGGAGACGGCGATGACCTCGTCCGGCACGGACTTGTCATAGTTGCCGGGCCACATGTCCTCGCCCACACCCTCGACGAAGTACGGGCGTCCCGTGCCGCCGGAGTAGACGGAGCCTTCCGGGTCCGCGCCGATGACCTTGACCTGGCCGCCTTCGGATGCGGGACGGTCCGCGGAGACCTCTTTGAGGTAGCGGCCGGTGCCGGTGATGGTGCCTCCGGTACCCGCGCCGATCACCACGTGGGTGATCTTGCCGTCGGTGTCCTGCCAGATCTCGGGACCGGTGGACTCATAGTGGCTGCCCGGGGCGGCGGGGTTGGAGAACTGATCCGGCTTGTAGGCGCCGGGGATCTCGCGGACCAGACGGTCCGACACCCCGTAGTAGCTCTGCGGGCTGTCCGGGGCGACGGACGTGGGGGTCACCACGACTTCAGCGCCGTACGCCTGCAGCACGGCGCGCTTGTCCTCGCCCACCTTGTCCGGGACCACGAAGATGCACTTGTAGCCCTTCTGCTGAGCCACGAGAGCCAGACCCACACCCGTGTTGCCGCTGGTGGGCTCCACGATGGTGCCGCCGGGCTGGAGTTTGCCGCTCGCCTCCGCATCGGCGACCATCTTCGCCGCGATGCGGTCCTTGATGGACCCGCCGGGGTTGAGGTATTCGAGCTTGACCAGGACGGTGGCTTCGATGCCTTCCGTCACGTGGTTGAGCTTGATGAGGGGCGTGTTGCCGATCAGGTCCAGGACGGACTCCGCGTACTTCATGGCATCAACTCTATCCGCTGCCACTGACAGTGCGGGGGCGGCGGGAGGGATGTGGAAATCCAAGGTCACGCGGACTTGTGGAAAGGCCCCGCGAGGGGGTTCAGGCTCCCGGCTCGCGCGTCGCCCGGTAGACGTGCTCGGAGAACCGGGTGAGGTCGTTTTCGCACCCGGAGAGCCGGCCGGCAGCCTCCTGCGCCTCCGGGAGGGCGAGGACGTCGCGCCTCTTCAGATCCCGGTACCAGCGGCGCAGCCGGTCCAGACTCTGTTCCTCCTCCTCGAGTTCGGCGAAGGTGAATTTCTCCTTGGCGATCTCACGGTCGATCTCGTCGGTGAATTTCCCGCAATCGGCCAGGAACTCACGCCATTCATCCACCCGTGCCGCCCGGAACGCGGCATCGACGAAGTCCCGTGAGGCGCGGTCCCGCGGGCCGGCGTCGAACGTCGCGAGAGTCCCGCCGCCGTCGGCCGCGAGCTGTGCCGCCTTCTCCAGTGCCGAGCGGAAAGGTTCGGTGGCAGGCAGCGCCCAGGTGCTCTGCGAAATGAGGACGGCCCCCGCACGGCGCAGCTCACGCCAGACGGCCACCCGGTGCCGCGACGGCTCGGCCGGGACCTGGACGACGGCAAGAACCCATTCGATCTCTGCACCCATGCCTTGGACCGTAACACCTGACAGACCTTGATCGCCCACCCCGGACACACCAGAATTTGTAACAGGTGTTACATTATCTGATGTGACGGCATCGAATGACGCGGCTCGGCCTCTCATCCCCCTCTATCTGGCGGGCTTCACCTCCGCCTTCGGAGCGCACGGAGTGGCCTCAGTCCTGGGCGCGGAATCCGCCGATCTGGGGCTGACCCTTCTGGGACTCGGGGCGGTCCTGGCGCTGTACGATCTGGCCGAGGTCGTCCTGAAACCGATCTTCGGCGCGCTCAGCGACCGGATCGGCGCGAAACCGGTGATCATCGGTGGGCTGATCGCCTTCGCCGCGGCGTCCCTCCTGGCTCTGCTCAGCGCCTCCCCCGCCATGCTGGCCCTCGCCCGGCTGGGGCAGGGCGCGGCCGCATCGGCATTCTCCCCGGCGTCGTCGGCCGCGGTCGCGCGACTGGCCGGCAAGGAGCGGCTCGGCCGCTACTTCGGACGGTACGGCGCCTGGAAGAGCCTGGGGTATGTGCTGGGACCGCTGATCGGGATCGCCCTCACCGGCTGGTTCGGGATCCAGTCCCTCTATCTGGCTCTCGCGCTCTTCGCCCTGGCCGCGACCGTCTGGGTGAGCCGCGGCCTTCCGGCGCTGCCCCCGGCGCCCCGGCAGCGCTCGACCCTCAAGGATCTGATGCGCCAGACGACGACGCGCGGCTTCCTGCTGCCCACCCTGCTGATGGCCATGACCACCGGAGTTCTCGGCGTCACGGTCGGCTTCCTGCCCCTGCTGGCGGTCCGCCTGGAGCTTCACCCCCTGACGGGCGCCGCCGCCGTGGCCCTGCTCGCGCTGACCTCGACAGCCGTACAACCGGTCATCGGACGCCTGCACGACGAAGGACGGCTCCGGACCTCGACCGGCAGCGCCATCGGCATGGCCCTGGCCGCTGGCGGCCTCGCCCTCCTCGCCCTCTGGCCGAACGCCGCCACCCTCTTCACCGCGACCTTGTCATTCGGCGCCATGGCGGGCACGTTGACGCCGCTCGCCTTCGCGCACCTCGCCGCGACGACGCCCGAGGAGCGGATGGGCCGGACGATGGGCAGCGCCGAAATGGGACGTGAACTCGGCGACGCCGGCGGACCCCTCCTCGTCGGCGCGCTCGCCACCGTCTGGACCCTGCCGGCCGCGCTCCTCACGCTGGCAGGCCTCAGCGCGGTCGTCGGCGCGGCAGGCTGGAGCGGTCTCCGCCGCGACGACGACGGCGCACGACGCGCCTGACCACGCCCGGCCGGGCGCCGCCACCGCTCGCCGGACACCTGACCAGCGACGACGTCACCAGCCGCTCCGGAAGGGTCCCCGGAACCCGCAGAAAAGCGCCCGGAACAGCCCCTCCCGAAGCTTCGCCGGCCCCTCCGAAAAGGGGCCCGAAGTATCCACAGGCACCTCTTCGCCCGATTGACTTAATCGAACATACTTTCGAATAATGGAGGCATGCCACTCCCGCTCAGCTCCGTCTCCACCGCCTCCGCGGAGGACGGTCTGCGCGCGCTCCAGGAACGCATCCACGTGATGCAGGGCAGGGGCAACAGGGAGGGCTCCCACCCCGTGATCCCGGGGTTTCGAGGGCTTTTCCCCTATGGACTGAAGGGTGGTGCCGCGTATTCGCTCGCGGCCCCTCTTTCGGTGGCCATGGCCCTGCTCGCCGGGCCGTCCGCGAACGGCCAGTGGTGCGGCGCGGCGGGCATCCCCGACTTCGGCGCCGAGGCCGCCGCGGGCTTCGGCGTCGCGCTCGAACGGTTCGTGCTCGTCCCGGACACCGGACCGGAGTGGGTCCCTGTCATCTCGACCCTTGCGGACGTCCTCCCCGTGCTCCTGGTGCGGCCGCCCGGCAAGGTCTCCCCCGGGGATGCCGCGCGCCTCGCCTCACGCCTGCGCGAACGCGGCGGAACGCTCCTGGTTCTCGGGCCCTGGCCGCAGAGCGAGGGACTGCTCCGGGTACGCGGCTCGCACTGGGAAGGACTCGGTGACGGCCATGGGCATCTGCGGCGGCACCGGGTGGAACTGGAGCTCCAGCACCGCGGGCGCACCCGGACCGCGTCCCTGGATCTCGCGGCACTGGATTCCTCCGGAAACCTGGACGGCGCCGGAATATGGCAGGGCACCGGAGGACAGTCAGCGTCCCGGGCTCCGCGCACGTCGACGGTTCGCCGCCCTGCCCTCGTGCAGGTCTCACCATGAACGCGAGAACACCGGACACGGGAACACCGGACACGGGGACGCCGGACACGGGGACGCCGGACACGGGAACGCCGGGCACGGGGACGCCGGACACGGGAACGCCAGCCGGCGTCCCCCGGGCCCTCATCGTGTGGTTTCCCGACTGGCCCCTCGTCGCGGCCCAGCTGGCCGAGGAGATCCCTGAACGCGTCCCCGCCGCGCTCCTCGAGAAGGGTCTCGTCGCGGTCTGCTCGTCCGAGGCCAGGGCAGCCGGTGTGGTCCGGGGCATCCGCGTCCGCGAAGCGCAGTCCCGTTGCCCCGACCTCGTCACGCTGCACGCCGACCCTGACCGGGACTCCCGGGAGTTCGAACCGGTCGTCACGGCCCTCGAGGCCGTGCTGCCGGGGGTGCAGATCCTCCGGCCCGGGCTGTGTGTCATCCGTGCCCGGGGCGCCGTCCGGTACTACGGGAGCGAGGAGGCCGCCGTCGGCGCCGCCCTTGAAGCGGCCGCGCAGCTGGGACTCGAGGCGAGGGCCGGGATCGCCGATTCGGTGTTCGCGGCCGAACAGGCAGCGCGCAGCACCACGGAGCTCTCACCGCTGTTCATCGTGAAAGAAGGAGACTCCCCCGCTTTCCTCGCCGGGATCCCGGTCACGGTCCTGGGCGAGCCCCGGCTCGTCTCCCTCCTGATCCGGCTCGGCATCCAGACCTTGGGCAGCCTCGCGGCCCTGTCGCCGTCGGATGTCCGTTCCCGGTTCGGCTCCGCAGGGTTCCTGGCCCACGCCTGCGCCTGTGGGCGGGATCCACGGGAGATCGTGCCACGGATCCCTCCCCCTCCGCAGGACCGGACCATCACGTTCGAACCCGGCCTGGACCGGGTGGATCAGATCGCTTTCGCCGTGCGTCCGACCGCGGAGGAATTCGTGGAGCGGCTGCGCCGGCAAGGACTCGCCTGCACCACCCTGCGGGTGAGCATCACGGACGACGCCGGGCATCGTTCCGAACGCAGCTGGGGACACCCGCATCACTTCGGCGCGGGCGACGTCGTGGACCGCGTCCGCTGGCAGCTCCAGTCGTCGGGGACTCCGGCTGCGGCACGCCGGAAGACGAGCCCGGCGAACACCTCCGCTCCGGGCGCCCGATGGCGGATGACGGGCGAAGCCCTCGGCGCGCCCATCATCCAGATCAGGATCATCCCGGATGCCGTGGATCTGCTGGGCCGCCGAGGTCAGGCCTTGTTCGGCGGGGTGGACGAGCGCCTCGATCACGGTCTCCGGCGTCTCCAGACGATGCTGGGCCATGGCTCCGTGCTGCACCCCGTGCCGGGAGGCGGCCGGCTCCTGGCGGAACGCAGCCTGCTGGTGCCCTGGGGCGAGGAAGCCCCCTCCGGCACGGCGGCACGTGCCGGACGGCCCTGGCCCGGCGCCGTCCCGGATCCCTTGCCCGCCACGGTGTTCCCCGAACCCCTCCCCGTCCGCCTGCTGGACGAACATTCCGGCACCTTGCAGGTCGGGGAACGGGGGGATCTGGCCGCACCGCCGGCCTGGTTCTCGCCCGGCCCGCGCGCCCTGCGCCGGGCTGTCGTGGGATGGGCCGGACCCTGGCTGCTGCGGCAGCGCTGGTGGGATGCGGAGGAGAAACGCCAGGCCGAGCGCTTTCAGATCCTCGACAGCGAGAACGAAGCCTGGCTTCTGCTCGGCGAGGGCGGCGAATGGTGGGCGGAAGCACGGTACGACTAGCAGCGTGAGCGGGCGGGGCAGCCACTCTGAACAGCGGTCACTCTGAACCGCGGAAAGGAGAAGACGGTGGGCTGGAACAACCCCTCCATGCCATGGCAGCAGCTCCATGACATCCTCGACGGCACCGAGGTCCGGCGTGCCGGGAAACGGAAGACCAAACGCACCGACGCCGGACGGGCTCCGATCGAGCGCGACGGCGGTGACAGCCCCGCATGGTCCCATAAACGCGGCCCGTACATCCCGCTCCCCGAGCTGCTCGCCGCAGCCTCGGGGACCGCCGACGTGGACTCCGCCGCAGACACCGTCTCGCCCCTCAGCGTCGCACCTCTCAACGGCGCACCTCTCAGCGGCTCATCTCTCAGCGCGGACCCGCAGCGCTCCGGCGAAAGCGAAGACGAAGGCGAGGGCACGACGGCGGAGCCGGGCCCCGCGCGGAGCGGACGCCGCGAGCGGGCGGCCCGGACCCTGTCCACCGTTCCCTACGCCGAGCTCCATGTGCATTCCCACTACAGCTTTCTGGATGGCGCCTCCTCTCCGGAGGAACTCGTCGAAGAAGCCGTGAAGCTGGGCCTGCATGCCCTGGCCATCACGGACCACGACGGCTTCTACGGAGTGGTCCGACTGGCCGAGGCCGCCGAAGCCTACGGGCTCAGGACCGTCTTCGGCGCGGAGCTGTCCCTCGGTCTGAGCGCCCCGCAGAACGGAGTGGCCGATCCCGAGGGGGAGCATCTCCTGGTGCTGGCGCGGGGTGAAGAGGGATATCACCGCCTCTCCGGAGCCATCACCCAGGCCCAGCTGGCCGGTGGTGCGGAGAAAGGCCGCCCCGTGTTCGACCTCGACGACCTCGCCGTGCGGCTGCGCGGACACGCCGTGGTGCTCACGGGCTGCCGGAAAGGGGCCGTCCGGCGGGCCCTCGCGGGAGCCGGCGCGGACGCCGGGTTCCGCAGTCCGGAAGCCGCCGCCGAACACGCCGTGCGCCGCCTCGTCGAGCGGTTCGGGCCGGCCGGCGTCGCCGTCGAGCTGTTCGACCACGGCAACCCTCTCGACAGCGCCCACAACGACGCTCTCGCCGCGATCGCCGACCGGCTGGGGCTGCCCTGCGTCGCCACGAACGCGGTGCATTTCGCGGAGCCGACCCGCCACCCGCTGGCCACGGCCCTCGCCGCGGTGCGGGCACGCCGGAGCCTCGATGAGATGGACGGCTGGCTCCCCGCGAGCGACGGGGCTCATCTGAGAAGCGGGGCGGAGATGGCCCGGCGCTTCGAACGGTATCCGGGCGCGGTGGAGAACACGGTCCTCCTGGCGGATCAGCTGTCCTTCTCCCTCCGGTCGGCCCGCCCGAAACTGCCGAAACAGGACGTTCCCGCAGGCCATACGCCCATGTCGTATCTGCGGGAACTGGTGGAGCAGGGCATCACGGAACGGTATGGCACTCCCGGGCCGGGGTGGCGTGGGCCGGCGCCCGTGGCGGAGGTGCGGGCGCGGGTCGAGCAGGAGCTGGCCGTGATCGAGAAGAAGGACTTCCCGGGCTATTTCCTGATCGTCCATGAGATCACCCAGTTCGCGAAGAGCCGGGGCATCCTCTGCCAGGGCCGGGGATCCGCTGCGAATTCCGCCGCCTGCTACTTCCTCGGCATCACGGCCGTGGACAGCATCAAGTACCGCCTGCCGTTCGAGCGTTTCCTTTCGAGCCTGCGGGAGGAGGAACCCGATATCGACGTCGATTTCGACTCGGACCGGCGCGAAGAGGTCATTCAGCACGTCTATGCCAAATACGGGCGGGCCAATGCGGCACAGGTGGCGAACGTCATCAGTTACCGCCCCAAGAACGCCGTGCGGGACGTCGCGAAGGCCTTCGGCTACAGCCAGGGGCAACAAGACGCCTGGTCCAAGCAGCTGAACCGCTGGGACGCCCTCTCGGTAGCCCGGGAATCCTCCGCGGATCCGGCCGCGGCAGAAGAAGATGAGGCGGAGGGCAAGTCCACGGAGGGCCGGCCGCAGTCCTCCCCTTCCTCCGGGCCATCCAGGTCGTCACGACCCTCCGGGTTCTCGTCCTCCTCGAAGGGAGCATCAAATTCGGCCAGCCCCTCGGACGACGCCGTCATCCCGGAACCCGTTCTCGCCCTCGCGGAGCAGCTGCTCGGCTATCCGCGGCACCTCGGCATCCACTCGGGCGGCATGGTCCTGACCGAACGCCCCGTGGGGGAAGTGGTGCCGATCGAGCACGCACGCATGGAGAACCGCACGGTCCTGCAATGGGACAAGGACGATTGCGAGTGGATGGGGCTCGTCAAGTTCGACCTCCTGGGCCTCGGGATGCTCGCAGCGCTCCAGTACTGCTTCGACCTGGTCGAGGAGAACTTCGGCGAGCGGTGGACCCTGGCTGATCTGCCGAAGGAGGAGCCCGCCGTCTACGACATGCTCTGCCGGGCCGATTCGGTGGGGGTCTTCCAGGTGGAGTCCCGGGCTCAGATGAGCACCCTCCCCCGCCTGCGTCCACGGGAGTTCTACGACCTGGTGGTGGAGATCGCACTCATCCGGCCCGGCCCCATCCAGGGCGGCGCCGTCCACCCTTACATCCGGCGCCGCTCCGGGGAAGAGAAGGAAACCTACCCTCATCCTCTCCTCGAGCCGGTCCTCAAACGGACCCTCGGCGTCCCCTTGTTCCAGGAGCAGCTCATGCAGATGGCCATGGCGATCGGCGGATGCAGTGCCGAGGACGCCGATCTCCTGCGCCGGGCCATGGGCTCCAAGCGCGGGATCGAGAGGATCGACAGCCTGAAGAAGAAGCTCTTCGCCGGCATGGCGGAGAACGGGCTGAGCCCGGAGGAGGCCCAGACCATCTATCTGCAGATCAAGGCATTCGCCAACTTCGGTTTCGCGGAATCGCATTCCCTGAGCTTCGCGCTGCTCGTCTATGCGAGTTCCTGGCTCAAGCTGCACTACCCAGGCGCGTTCCTGGCGGCTCTCCTCCGGGCTCAGCCCATGGGCTTCTACTCGCCGCAGACCCTGGTGGCCGATGCCCGACGCCACGGGGTGAGGGTGCTGCGCCCGGACATCCTGCGTTCCCGGGCGGAAGCCTGCCTGGAGCCGGACGACGGCGAACCGGAGGACGGCGAGGACCCCGGCGATGCGCACCAGGACTCCGCCCGGAGCCACGGCACTCCCCGGACACCCGCCTCATCCCACGGGGGCTCATCCCACAGGACCTCATCCCGCGGAGCCTCATCCCACGAGCCCTCATCCCACAGGACCCCCTCCCGCGGGCTCGATTCCTGCCTGGACGCCCTCCAGCCGGAGGTCGGGCTCTTCGATCCCGAAGCCCCGGATGACAGCGAGGCCCACCGCCGCGACGGCACCCACGCCGTGCGGCTCGGGATCGCCGCCGTCACGGGTATCGGGAAGGACCTTGCCGAACGCATCGTGACCGAACGGGAGGTGAACGGGCCCTTCCTCAGCCTGACGGATCTCTCCCGGCGCACCGGCCTCACCGCGGAACAGCTCGAAGCGCTCGCCTCGGCCGGAGCCTTCGAATCCCTGGGGCTCAGCCGTCGTGAGGCCCTCTGGCAGGCTGGTTCGGCCGCGCTCGAACGGCCGGGTCAGCTCCCCGGCACGCAGCCCTACATCCAGCCGCCCCTCCTGCCCGAACTGGGTGACGAGGAAGCCGTGGCGTATGAGTTGTGGGCCACCGGCATCGCCACGGACGACCACCCGGTCCGGCACGCCCGGGGCCCCCTCGACGCCCGCGGAGTCCTGCGGATCACGGCTCTGCGCAGCGCGGAGGACGGCACCAGGGTGGAGGTCGCGGGGCTCGTGACCCACCGCCAGCGGCCTCAGACCGCGCAGGGCATCACCTTCATGAATCTCGAGGATGAGACCGGGATCCTCAACGTGGTGTGCAGCGTCGGGGTGTGGACCCGCTATCGCCGCGTCGCGCAGACCGCCAAGGCCATGGTGGTGCGAGGCCTGATGGAGCGCAGCAAGGAGGGCGTCATCAATCTGGTGGCCGATCGGCTGGAAGCCCTTCCCCTGCGCGCCAAGACCTCCTCGCGGGACTTCCGGTGAGCGCGCACCCGGCGGCGATGAAAGGAACCCCCATGAAACGACCCGGCGAAAGGAAGCGTCCAGTGTCCCGTGACATGATGCTGCAGTGACCTCCGTGCTTCCCGTCTCCCGTGCCTCCGGCACTGCGGCACCCGCCGCACGCCCGGTCCCGGTCGCCGCGTCGCCCGACGCGGAAGGCGTCTGGGAGGCGCCGGCACACTACTCGCTCGCGGCCACCTGCTTCCCCTTGCAACGCGGCGACGGCGACCTCACCTTCGCCCCGCACCCGGGTGGGATATGGATGGCATTCCGTACCCCCGAGGGCACGGTGTCCCTCCTGCTCACGCACCACCGGGACAAGCTGAGGGCGCGGGCCTGGGGCGACGGCGCGGCGCACGCCATCGCCTCCGCTCCGGCCCTCCTCGGCCTCACCGACGACTGGACCAGCTTCGACGCCGGCCCCTTCCACAGCTCCCTGCCTCCCCTGGTTCAAGAGGCACGACGCCGGAACCCCGGCCTGCGGGCACCTGCCACGGGGCGGGTGGTCGAGTCGCTCGTGCCCACGATTCTCGAGCAGAAAGTCACCACGCTCGAGGCCCGCAGAGGCTACCGCTATCTGGTGCGCCGGTTCGGCTCACCGGCGCCGGGATCCGGCCGGGTGGCTCCCGCCGGGCTGATGGTGGCGCCGTCGGCCGCTCAATGGCTGCGCGTGCCGTCCTGGGAGTGGCACCGCGCGGGGGTCGGCCCCCAGCGGTCGGCGACGGTCCTGCGAGCGCTGCGGTCGGCGTCGGGCCTCGAACGGCTGGCGGAGAAGAGCGCCACCGAAGCCGCCGCGGGGCTTCAGAGCATCCCAGGCATCGGGGTGTGGACCGCGGCCGAAGTCACCCAGCGCACGCACGCCGATCCCGATTCCATCTCCGTGGGCGATTACCACTTGGCCAAGTTCGTGGGCTTCGCACTGACCGGCGAACGGACCGACGACGCCGGGATGCTGCGTCTCCTCGCCCCCTGGGAAGGCCAGAGGCAACGGATCGTCCGGATGCTCTACGCGGCCGGAGTCCGGGCGCCGCGCT
Organism: Arthrobacter woluwensis; assembly: GCF_900105345.1. Taxonomy (NCBI): domain Bacteria; kingdom Bacillati; phylum Actinomycetota; class Actinomycetes; order Micrococcales; family Micrococcaceae; genus Arthrobacter; species Arthrobacter woluwensis. Next base: position 1,054,228 of record NZ_FNSN01000003.1, on the reverse strand, counting down.
TCGGACCGAAGATGACGATCCAGGATCATCGACGCCACTGAGACCGCGAAGCCGACCCCTTCAGGCCCGCCGCTCGGTCAGGTGAACCGTCACCTCGTCGCCCGTGGTCTTGCCGCTCCGTCGCCGCAGCGCCGCGCTGATCGGCAGCTTGTGCGTGCCGTCGCCCAGGGCCATGAAGGAGCTTTCGAACGGCTCGCCGTCGACGGTGCCGCTGACCCGCACGAGCCCACGGGTTCCGAAGAACTCCGCCGAACCGTCCATCTGCACATAGGTCCAGCCGCCCTTGGCGGGACTCGTCACGAGCGTGGCGGTGAACGTCACGTCCAGTGGTCCCGGCTGTGTCGCGTCGGCCATTCGGGTTCCTCTCCTCGCTGAAAGCCTGCCCACCCGCCACGCTACGCCTCCGGACGGCTGCCGTCAGCCCCCGGCAGGAACCCGCTCCCGGTCGAGCAACCGGACGATCCCGTTCACGGCGTCCCGTCCGGCGCGGTTGGCCCCGACGGTGGACTGCGAGGGGCCGAAACCGATCAAATGCACCCGCGGCTCGGCCAGCACCTGAGTGCCCCGGACCTCGATTCCTCCCCGTGCGTTGCGCAGGCCGAGCGGCTCCAGATGCGCCAGAGCCGGCCGGAACCCGGTGGCCCAGAGAATCACGTCGACTCCGGTGAAGGAGCCGTCCGCCTCCCGCACGCCATAGGGCTCGATGGCCGTGAACATCGGACGTCGCTCCAGCGCTCCGCGGGCCTTGGCCGCACGCGCGTAGGGTGTCCAGGCGAGCTGCGTGTAGGAGACGATGCTGCCGGTCGGGTTGCCTGCCTCGGCGTCGGCGGTGACCTTCTCAATGGTCTCGCGCCCTTCGACTTCCGGGCTGAATCCCGCCTCGCGGAAGACCGGTTCGCGCCGGGTGTACCACCGGACCGTGGCGACCCGGGAGATCTCCTCGAGCTGCTGCACGGCCGAGATCCCGCCGCCCACCACCGCCACGCGGAGCCCCGCGAACTCGTCCAGGGAGACGTAGTCCTTCGTGTGGAGCTGTCGGCCCAGGAACGTGTCCTGTCCCGGGTAGTCGGGCAGCACAGGGTTGGTCCACGTGCCGCTGGCATTGATCACCGTACGGGCGATCCATCGGCCGGCGCTGGTCTCGACCAGGAGCTCGCCCGCCGGATCATCGTCCACACGGGACACGGAAAGCACCGTGACCGGCCGGAGGATCGGGAGATGCTCGGCCTCTTCGAACGCGGTGAAGTACTCCGGAACGGCGGTCCGGCTGGGTGTGCCCGGATCGACCGAGGGCTGCCGGAGTCCGGGCAGGTCGAAGATGTTGTTGACGGTCGCCATGGTGAGCGACGCCCAGCGGTGCTGCCACGCGCCGCCCGGCCGCTCCTCGGCGTCGAGCATCACGAAGCCCCGCTCCGCGTCCGGCTCCGCGAGCGCGCTGACGAAGCCGCTGCGCCGCAAGTGGTGACCGGCGGAGAGACCGGCCTGCCCCGCCCCGATGACGACGACGGCGGCGCGCCGGGCGCCGTCGCCCGCCACGGCGCCGCTCACTTCCGGCCGTCCCGGTCGAGTCCGAGATTCCGGCGCAGGGCGTGGCTCACCCGGTCGACGTCCACGAGCTCGTCCGGGGTGAAGGCCTCGAGGAACAGCTCGTGCACTGCTTTCAGATGGGGGACGGATGCCGCCCGGAAGGTCTCCAGGCCGTGGTCCGTGGCGCGGACGTCGATGCCCCGCGCCTCATCGGTGCAGGTGTTCCTGCTGATGAGTCCGCGCTTCTCCATCCGGCCCAGATGGTGCGACAGCCGGCTGCGTTCCCAGCCGACCAGATCCGCGAGTTCGGACGAGCGCAGGGTGTTCCGTTCCGCCTCACTCAGCGCCAGAAGCACCTGATAGTCGCCCGCGGACAGGGCGGTCTCGCTCAGAAAGCGCGCCGCGAGCCGTGACTGCAGGGCCTCAGCGGTCTCCAGGTAGTTCCGCCAGATGCGCAGTTCCTCCCGCGTGGGCAGGTGGTCCCGGGCGGATCCGGGGTGGTGTGGTGCGTGGGCCATGATTCCTCCCGAGTTGACATGTCAACTGTAGGAGCGGACTATTGACGTGTCAATTCATTTGCCCAGCGGAAGGCGTCCGACCATGACGGCACAGCAGGAGAACCCCCTCACCCTCGGCATCCTCGGCGCCGGAAAGGTGGGCACCGTCCTGGCCCGCCTGGCCGTGGCGGCGGGCTACAAGGTGCTGATCTCGGGCTCCGGCGACCCCGCAAAGATCTCCCTCATCACCGCCGTGCTGGCGCCGGGCGCCGTCGCGGCGCGTCCGGAGGAAGCCGCGCGACGGGCGGATCTGGTCGTCCTCGCCCTGCCCCTGGGCAAGTACCAGAGCCTCCCGGTCGAGGAACTCCGCGGGAAGCCGGTCATCGACGCCATGAACTACTGGTGGGAGACGGACGGCCTGCGCGAGGACCTCCGGAACCCTGCCACGTCCACGAGCGAGATCGTGCAGGATTTCCTGCCCGAGTCCCGCGTGCTGAAGGCCTTCAACCACATGGGTTATCACGACCTGGACGAAGGCGCCCGGCTCGCCGGGGCGCCCGGACGGAAGGCGATCGCCGTCGCGGGCGACCTGGAACCGGATCTGGACGCGGTCTCAGGCCTGGTCGACGCCCTGGGCTTCGATCCGGTGGTCCTGAGCCCGCTGTCCGCGGGAGCACGCCTCGAGCCGGGGAACCCCGCCTTCGGGGCGAACGTGGAGGCAGACGAGCTGCGCGAACTCATCGGAGTGGAGTCTGCCGCCGCCTAGCACTGCGGGGTCACATCACGTCCTCTCGGGACCTGGCAACCGGCATCAAGTGACCCCGTATTCAAGCCGCTCTCCGAAGCCCGCGTTTGATCCGTTCGATCGCTCCGACGAATCCTTCCGCAAGGTCGTCTGCATTCATCTTGAAGTAGAGCCAGCCGGCGTTGATGAAGGCCTCATCCCGTCGACTGTCCCGGCTCTGCTGAAACCGGCTTCTGTGGTGCGCCCCTTCGTACTGAATGGCCAGCCGAAACTCCCGGTAGCCGAGATCCGCGGGAGGCGACCACGGGTCGGTCGGATCCACCCGGATCTGAAGTTCCGGTTCGGGCAGCCCGGCCTCGAGCATCGCGAGCCGGAGAAACGTCTCAGGGAGCGAATCAGCACCGATCCGCATCTGCTCCAGGGCCAGCCCGGCCTTCCGGACACCTTTCATTTTGCGATGATTCCGGATGATCGCAGCGACATCCGACGGCGACGCGTACGGATCCGTCCGGCCCTCGAACCGTTCCCGCGGAATCCGGATCAGCTGATCCCCCATCGCGATCAGATACGGCAACGGAAGAGCATGCGCGAGATCGAGCCATGTCCTGAGAGGGGTTGACATCGGGATGCCATCCAATTCCTCGACTTCTCCAGGGAAGACCCGAACCCGATGCCCCACCACGCCTTCCCGACGTACTCGCGGCAGACCGTGCGGTTTGCTCAGGTGCACCTGCGTCTCGTCCACCAGCCACGACGGCAGACCCAGTCCGCTCAACACGGCGGCTGTCTGATGCGAGACCCACGCGGTCGGCGTCGCTTTCGTCAGGACCCTGCTCCGCTCCCGGAGGTCGGGAAGCACACCGCTCGGCACTCGGATCAGCCGGCCGGCCGTTTCGAGATCCTTCGCACGCAGCCGCCCCGGAGAGACACCCATATCCCGGGACTCGTGCACCGTGAAAGGCCGGGCCCGGAGTCCTTCCGGGAGCGGTTTCGGCTTGGTCATGCTCCCAGCTTTGCCTAAATTTCCTCGACCCGCTGACGGTATCCACAACCTCCCGATGCGGGGTCAGTTAATGCCGTCCGAAGGGGCCGGAACCGGCATTAAGTGACCCCGCATTCGCGAAGAAGCCCTACAGCCCCATCCTCTTCACCGCTTCCTCCCGCATCTCGACCTTCCGGATCTTGCCGGAGACCGTCATGGGGAAGCTCTCCCGCAGCTCCAGATACCGCGGGATCTTGTAATGCGCCAGGCGTCCCGCGCAGTACTCACGGAGGCTTTCCACCGTCAGCGCAGGCGCCCCGGGCTTCAGGATGATGCAGGCCATGAGCTCCTCGCCGTACTTCTCATCCGGGACACCGATCACCTGGACGTCCTGAACGTCCGGGTGCTGGTACAGGAACTCCTCGATCTCCCGGGGATAGATGTTCTCCCCGCCCCGGATCACGAGGTCCTTGATACGGCCCTCCACCACCACATAGCCGTCCTGGTCCATCCGGGCGAGGTCCCCGGTGTGCATCCAGCCCTCAGCGTCGATGGCCTCCGCGGTCTTGTCCGGCTGATCCCAGTAGCCCTTCATCACGACGTAGCCGCGCGTGCACAGCTCGCCGATCTCACCCCGCGGCACCACCTCGTCGCTCAGCGGATCGATGATGCGGCTTTCGCAGTGCGGCATCGTGCGTCCCACCGACTCGGTGCGCTGAGCCAGGGTGTCGCCTTCCCGGGTCATCGTGGAGACGGGCGAGGTCTCGGTCATACCGTAACAGATGGCTACGTCCTTCATGTGCATCTCCCCGATCACACGCTTCATGACCTCGATCGGACAGAGTGACCCCGCCATGACGCCGGTCCGCAGGGTCTCGAGGCGGTACGAGTCGAAGTCGGGAAGGGCCAGCTCGGCGATGAACATGGTCGGCACCCCGTAGAGCGACGTCGCCCCGAACTCCTGCACCGCCCGCAGCGCGGCCGCCGGGTTGAACGAGCGCGACGGGATGATCGCCGTGCCCCCGTAGGAGAAGATGTTCAGATTCCCGATCACCATGCCGAAGCAGTGGTAGAACGGCACGGGAATGACCACCTTGTCCTCCTCCGTGTACTTCAGGAGGGCGCCGATCTGGTGTCCGTTGTTGAGGATGTTGTGGTGCGTGAGGGTGGCGCCCTTCGGGAACCCCGTGGTGCCGGAGGTGTACTGGATGTTGATGGCATCGTGCGGATCCAGTCCCGCCATCCGCTCCGCGAGCGCTTCGGGCACGACGACGGCGGCCTCCTCGAGCAGACCGTTCCAGCTCCATTCCCCGGGGCTCTGCGGGACCCCCTCGCGCAGGCTCAGCTGCGGATCGGTCTCGTTGTTGCCGGGCAGGAAGACGAGTTCCCGCAGTTCGGGACAGTGCTCGACGGCCGCTCGGGCCATGGCCACGTAGTCGCTGTTCCGGTCGTCCGGCGCGAGGACCAGCATCCGCATGCCGTTCTGCCGGGCCACGAATTCGAGCTCGTGCGTGCGGTACGCGGGATTGACGTTCACCAGGATGGCGCCGATCTTGGCCGTCGCATACTGGAGGACCGTCCATTCGGCGCAGTTCGCACTCCAGATGCCGACCCGCTCCCCCACGCCGATGCCCACGGCGAGGAGAGCACGCGCCAGGAGGTCGACGTCGTCGTTCAGCTCGCGGTACGTCCATCGGCGCGGAGGATGGCCGGGAAGTCCCGCCTCGACAAGTGCCTCCCGCTCGGGGAAACGCTGGACGACGGTTTCGAAGTCGTCGCCGATCGTCCGGTTCAGCAGCGGGACGCTGGCGTCCCCGGCGGTGTAGGAGTCCATGTGAGGCAGGTTACTGGTTGGTACGTGTCGGCGGCCAGACCTCGGGGCTGTCCTGCCGGGGCTTTTCGAGGCGGGCCGCCAGCCCTCCGCCGATCGCGCCGAACAAGTGCCCCTGCCAGGAGATCCCAGTCTGACCGGGGAAAACACCCCAGAGGACGGCCCCGTAGGCGAGGAGGATGACCACTCCGAGCGCGATCTGGAGCACGCTTCGGGTGAAGACGCCGCGCAGCACGAGATAGACGATCCAGCCGAACACCAGCCCGGAGGCGCCGAGGTGCAGCGATCCCGGCCCACCCGTGAGCCAGGTGCCGATACCGCCCACGAGCCAGACCACGGCGGTGACGCGCAGCCACGCCCCGACCCCGGACAGCAGGATCACGAAACCCAGGACCAGCAGCGGACCGGTGTTCGCGATCAGGTGTCCCCAGCCCAGGTGCAGCAGCGGCGCGAACAGGATCCCGCTCAGCCCGGACGGGTTCCACGGCCTGATCCCGAAGGAGTCGAGCCGGTGGCCGGTGACGGTGTCCACCAGCTCGATGACCCAGAGCAGCAGGACGAACCCGCCGATGGTAACGGCTGCGGTCGCGACGCGGCTCCGGCCAGGCCGCTCCTGCTCGTCCTGCTCGGGAATGAGACTCATGCGGACAGTCTAGAAGGCCGCCCTTCCTGCCTCGCGGACGACGACGGCCCGGCGGCGCCCGCTGGGGCGCTCACCGGGCCGTCGGCACGGAAATCGTGGGGTCAGGCCTGCTCGGGGCCGTCCGCTTCGGCCTGGGCCTGGGCCTTGGCGACCTGAGCGTGAACCTCGGTCATGTCCAGGCCCTTGACGGCCTCGACGAGCTGCTCGAGCTGCGGGGCGGACATGGCGCCGGGCTGGGAGAAGACCAGGACCTGCTCGCGGAAGGCCATGAGCGTCGGGATCGAGGTGATGCCGGCCTCGGCGGACAGCTGCTGCTCGGTCTCGGTGTCCACCTTGGCGAAGAAGACGTCCGGGTGCTTCTCCGAGACGGCGGCGTAGTTGGGGGCGAACATCTTGCAGGGTCGGCACCAATCGGCCCAGAAGTCCACCAGCACGATGTCGTTGCCCTGAATGGTCTCGGTGAACTGTTCTCCGGTGATGTCTACGGTAGCCATGTCTCCACGGTAGCCACCCGAACGTCGCCTGGCCACCGTGCCCGCGCCCTTTCCGCTGAGGGCGTGACCGTTTCCGCCGCGGCGACGTCCGTAAGATGGCCAAGGGACAGGGGGTGCCGATGCGGCAGAGGATCATCACGTGGGTGCGGGAACAGAAGGGCTTCCTGGTGTGTGTCTGCGCTCCACTCGCCGTGGCCGTGCTCGTGAACGCCATCGTGCGCCCGAAACTGGCGGGACAGCTGGGCGGGCGACGCCGTGCGTGGTCGAACACCCGCGGCTCGGACAATTGGTACGAATTCCCGCCCGAGACCCAGCGCGACCATCCCCTGCTCACCGGATTCCTCTCCTGGCACGACAGCGCCGTGGCGATGATCGCCCTGGGTTCGGTCGTGGTGCTCTGCCTCGGCTGGGCGGCGCTCGGGCGCCTCACCCGCCGTCGCGCACGACGTCGCGCCGGCCACTGAGCCCGCCACTCACACGACGCCCAGGCCCGCACCTCTTCCCTTCCATTGAACGCCTGTTTAGTATCTTAAACATGCGTTCAGCACCGCAGAACGACTTCACCACCAAGGCCCGGATCCGCGACACGGCCATCCGGCTCTACGTCCGCGACGGCTTCACGAAAACGAGCCTCCGCACCATCGCCACGGAGGCCGGGGTCAGTCCCGGCCTCCTCATCCACCATTTCGGTTCGGCCGCCGGTCTGCGCGAAGCCTGTGACGAGCAGGTTCTCGGCGTGACCACTGAACGGGCGAGCAGCAAGATGCGGCCCGGCGGACTCAAACACCTCATGGCGGAGTTCAACCGCAATCCGGAGGGCTACACCTTGGAGATGGACTATCTCCGCCAGGCGCTGCTGGAGGGCACCGCCACGAGCGCCTCACTGTTCCAGCACCTGGTGGAGCTGAGCGAGTCGGTGATCCGCAGCGGCATCGAGGACGGGACCGTCCGGCCCTTCACCGACATCCGCGGGGTCGCCGTCCTCACCGCTCTCACCAGCGTCGGCTCACTCGCCTTCGGCCCGATCGCGGCGGAGGCCCTGGGAGTGGAGGGCGATTGGCAGAGCGTCATGCAGCGCATCGGCGGGCCGGGCCTGGAGCTCTACACCCACGGCTTCTACACCACGGACGCCTTCCTCATGGCTTACCGGGAGGCCACCTCCCCGGACCACGACGAACCTCAGGAGGCCTGACATGTCGTCCAGCACCAGCTCAATCGGTACCAGTCCAGTCAGCATCAGCGTCGAATCCCTGCACAAGTCCTTCGCACGGAACGAAGTGCTCCACGGGCTCAGCTTCGAGCTGCCGCCGGGTTCCGTCCTCGGCCTGATCGGGCCGAACGGCGCCGGCAAGACCACCACGCTCCGGTGCCTCGTGGACATCATCCGGCCCAGCAGCGGGACACTCCGGGTGCTGGGCGAGGACCCACGGCACGCCGGCCCCGAGCTGCGCCGCAGGATCGGTTACCTTCCGGGCGAACTGATCCTGGAATCCCGGGTCACGGGCCGCAAGCTCCTCCAGCACTTCGCCCGGCTGAGCGGCCCCGTGCGGCACGGCCGGATCGAAGAGCTCGCCGAACGGCTCAACGTCCCGCTGGACAAGCAGGTCCGCGAGCTTTCCAAAGGCAACAAGCAGAAGCTCGGGCTCATCCAGGCCTTCATGCACGACCCCGAACTCCTCATCCTGGACGAACCGACCAGCGGTCTGGACCCACTCCTCCAACAGGAATTCCTGGCGATGGTCGCCGAGGTCCGCGCGGACGGCCGTTCGGTCCTCCTCAGCTCCCACGTGCTGAGCGAACTGCAGCAGAGCGCGGACCGGGTGGCGATCCTCCGCGCCGGGACGATCGTCGCGGACGCGAGCGTCGAGGAATTGCGGGCGACCGCGGTCCGCACCCTGCGGGTCCGGCTCGAGGACGGCGACCAGCAGCGCGAGGACGCTCTCGAACGTCTGCGTGGCGTCCCCGGCGTCGACGGCCTGACCACCCTCCCGGACGGACGGCTGGAGGCGAGCGTGCACGACGGCGTCCGCCCCCTGCTCGCCGCCCTCGCCGCCCTGCCGGTCACCGACGTCGTGCTGGAAGAGCCCGATCTGGAGCAGGCGGTGCTGACCCTGTACGGCACCCACCCGGGCTCCGCGCATCCCGCAGATGCGGAACGACGGGGCGGCCGCCATGAGCGGCACGCACGGAAGGAGTCCTGAGATGTTCGCGATCTTCACGCGTGGCGTGGTGGACAGCTGGCGGGCGACGCTCGCCTGGGCCGTGGGTCTGGTGGCCGCGGCGGCGCTCTACCTGCCGCTGTTCCCTTCGATGGTGGGCAACGGGCAGATGCAGCAGCTGCTGAAATCGCTGCCCACCCAGCTGGTCAGGACCCTGAACTACGACCAGCTCGGCAGCGGCCCGGGGTACACCCAGTCGACGCTGTTCGGGCTGCTCGGCTTCCTGCTGCTCAGCATGGCCACGATCGCCTGGGGCGCGTCGGCGGTCGGCGGTGACGAGGAGTCCGGGCTGCTGGAACTGACCCTCGCGCACGGCGTGACCCGGGCGCAGCTCGTGGTGGGGCGTGCGCTGGCGATCCTGGCGCGGCTGCTCTTCCTGGTGCTGGTCATGTACTGCGCGGTGGCGGTGCTCAACGGCCCGTCGCAGCTGAACCTGGACCTGGGCAAGGTCGCGGGCGCGGCCCTCGGGTACGCCGGGCTGCTGGCTCTGAGTGCCGCGGCCGCCCTGCTCGGCGGAGCACTGCGGGGACGCCGTGCCCACGGGCTCATCCTCGGTGCGGCCGTCGCGGTGCTCGGTTACGTCTTCAACGCGGTGGGCAAGCAGAGTGACTCCGCCAAGTGGCTCCTGGACTTCTCGCCGTACCACTGGTTCTTCGGCTCCGACCCGTTCAGTCAGGGCGTCGACTGGGGTGCCTGCGCCGGGATGTGGGGCGGGACGATCGTCCTGATGGCGCTGGCCGCGCTCGTCCTGCGCACCCGCGACGTCGGCCGCTGAGCCTCACCTTCACCGCGCCGCGGGGTCAGTCACCACTCATGCGGCGCCGGCGTGCGCGACCCCGGCAGTGCGACGTCGGAACGCCACTCGTGGATCCATTCCGGCAGTACGAGGTCCTCCGGCACGGGGCCGACCTCGGCGATGATCTCCTCGTTGCTCACCGGACGTCCCCGGTGGACCAGCCGCGTGGCCATGTAGGCCCGGGCGTAGATCTCGCCGTTGGCGACCATGCGCTGCTCGAAGTAGATGGCTTTGGCGTCGAGGCCGATGATGCGGGATTCGATCGTGTAGCGCTGCCACAGCTTGACCGACTTGCGGTAGCTGATGGTCTGGGCGGAGACCACGGGGCTCCACCCCTTCCTGCGCATGCGCTCCCACACCCCGGCGCGGACCATGAGGTCGAAACGGCCCAGATCCATGAGGGAGAAGTACATGCCGTTGTTGATGTGGACCGCGATGTCCACATCGGTCGGCAGGGCACGCATCGGCAGACTGGACGTGTCCCAGATGCTCAACGGTGAACGGCGACGCGAGGCGAACAGCAGCCAGAGGGTCCGGAAGATGAGGTGCATGCCCTTATGTTACTTGTCAGTAACTTAGTGCGGAAGACCCGGACCGGGACAGGCGTAGCACGCCGGTGTGGCCGTCCTCCGCGACAAGGCGCTCCACGTCGTACCCGGCCACTTCGGCGTGAGCGGCCGCAGCCGCAAGCTGTTCACGATTCATCTCCAGAAGGATCCGCCCCGAGGGACTGAGCCACGGATCGGCCTCGTCGATCACGGTCCGGACGAAGTCGAGCCCGTCCGCTCCGGCATAAACGGCAGCGCCGGGTTCGTGTTCTCGGGACTCGCGGGACATGAACAGGGCCTCCGACTCCGGAACATACGGCGGCACCGCGGCCAGGACGTCGACGGCGCCGCGGAACCGCGGCGGCACCGCCGACAGCACTGTCCCCCGCGACACCGCAGCCCCGGAGCCGAGGTTCCTCTCCGCATGTGCCAGCGCGACGGCGTCGGCATCGCTCGCATGAACCGTCGCCTCAGAGAGGTGGTGCGCCACCCAGGCGGCCACCGGCGCCGCGCCGGAGAAGGCTTCCAGCACGACCGGGGACGGATGTTCCCTGGCAGCGGCGAGCGTCAGCCCGGCCAGGAACAGGGTCCGCTGCCGGGGGATGAAGACTCCGGGCCCCACCGAGAGCCGCAGGCCGCCGAAATCCACCCAGCCGACGAGCTGCTCCAGCGGTTCGCCCCGTTCCCGCCGCTCGCACAGCCGAAGGAGATGCGCCTCGTCCTGCGCGCTCTCCTCCAGAATGGCGGCCTCCTCCTCGGCGAAGACGCAGCCGGCGGCGCGCAGACGGAGCACCAGGGAGTCGGTGTCCAGGGTCGGGGTGTTCATGGGATTCATGCTCGGCGATGGTCTGATCCGATACAAGAAGATGCGCATCGCATGTGGACGAAGGGCGAAGCCGACCTGGGGGTAATTCACGGCGGAAGTTCACCCGCCATTCATTCAACTCCTGGAAAATGAGGTCATTACGAAGAGAACAAGCAGCAAAGGAGACTGCCGTGAGTGCACTGGGCGCCACCGAGATCAACCACCTCTGGCCTGAAATCCCGTCGGGCCAGCCGATCGCCCTCGCGGACCAGCGAGGCGACCGCATCGTCGGCCACGTCGACGGCATGACGCACGACCGCACCACCCTTTGGATCCAGCTCGACGGCGGCCTGGGCCGCCGCCTGGTCCACCACCTGGACGGCTACGCGCTGGAGAACTGAACCCGCTCACGGCCGGGGCCGCCCCCGGTGCGTCGGCGGCTGCCGGCACGGCGACTTCGCCCAGGAAACACGAAAGGCCCGGAACCATGTGGTTCCGGGCCTTTCCGTGGTGGCAGATGAGGGATTCGAACCCCCGTAGGCAGTGCCAGCTGATTTACAGTCAGCCCCCTTTGGCCGCTCGGGTAATCTGCCGAGCTTCACGAAGAAGCACTTCCGCCCGTCGTTTCCGGCGAGTGGAAGCAAGACAACTTTACAGAAGATTCTCCGCAGAATCGAATCGGGCCTCTTCAGGCCCTTCGGACGGCGGATCAGGCCTTGCTCTCGTCCTCCCCGGAGCCCTCGCCGGACCCCAGGATCGTGCGGCTCATGCGCTCCTCGAAACGTGCGGCCTGCTCGGGCGTGAGCTGCTTGAGCTGCACCGCGCGCTGCAGGTCCGCGTGGATGCCGTTCACCCGTGCCTGAGGCGCGGCCTGCGGGGCGAAGGCCACGGACGCGGCCACCACTGCTGCGGAGGCGAGCGCGGCCGACGCGCCCTTGATCACCGTGGCCGTCCGGCTGCTCTGCTTGCCGACCGAGGCCGGGACCGCGTCCTGCTTGCGTTCCGCCGTCATGACTTCTCCTGCCTTCACTCTCTTCGGGAACCTTGTCGGAGTTCCTACTGAGGCAACTCTTCCCCGCCCGGATGAGTTCCGCCCAGAGATCAGCTGAGAGTGAACTGTGAGCCACGAGGCCGACTCCCCGCGCGTTCCGTAGCGCCAGGCCTTAAACTCGTAGGAAGAAACCACCCACCGCCTAAGGAGAATCATGGCCGGCGAGTCCACGTTCGACGTTGTCAGCAAGGTAGACAAGCAAGAGGTTGCCAACGCCCTCAACCAGTCCCAGAAGGAGATCGCCCAGCGTTACGACTTCAAGGGCGTCGGCGCCGAGATCGACTTCAGCGGCGAGAAGATCCTCATGAAGGCCAACTCCGAGGACCGCGTCAAGGCCGTCCTGGACGTCTTCGAGTCCAAGCTCATCAAGCGCGGCATCTCCCTCAAGTCCCTCGACGCCGGCGAGCCCTTCCCGTCCGGCAAGGAGTACCGCATCGAAGCCTCCATCAAGGAAGGCATCGAGCAGGACATCGCCAAGAAGATCAACAAGCTCATCCGCGACGAGGCCCCCAAGTCCGTCAAGTCCCAGATCCAGGGCGACGAGCTGCGCGTGACCTCCAAGTCCCGCGATGACCTGCAGGCCACCATGGCACTGCTCAAGAACTTCGAGGACGTCGACCTCCAGTTCGTGAACTTCCGCAGCTAGCCGGACCGGCGCATCGGCGCCGCACCGAGCCAGCCCACGACGACGGCGGGCGCCTCCCACGCGGTGGCGCCCGCCGTCGTCGTCTGCGGACGTCGCCGCGGACCGGAGACGGGACCGGCCGCGAGCCGTGCCGGACCGAGGCCAAGCTCACCTGACTCCAATAGCCAACATAAAGTTTGCATAATTCAGCCGAGAGAGTAATGTTCTGCTCGGCGCACCCCTCCCCGGGCCGCGCTGCACCCCATACACAGCAAGGAATCCAGCATGCTCGGGAACTTCCTGATCGGTCTGCGCGAAGGCCTCGAAGCGACCCTCGTCGTCGTGATCCTCATGGCCTACCTGGTCAAGAGCGGACGCTCCCACCTCCTGCCGAAACTCTGGATCGGGATCGGCGCCGCCGTCTCCATCTCCATCGCGTTCGGCGCGCTCCTCACCTTCGGCCCGCGTGGCCTGACGTTCGAGGCGCAGGAAGCGATCGGCGGATCGCTCTCGATCGTCGCCGTCGGCATGGTCACCTGGATGGTCTTCTGGATGGCGCGCACCGCCCGGACGCTGGGCACCGAACTGCACGGCAAGATCGACGCCGCGGCCACCGGCGCCGCCTGGGGCATCATCCTGGTGGGCGCTCTCTCCGTGGGCCGCGAAGGCCTCGAGACCGCCCTGTTCCTCTGGGCCGCCGCGCAGGCGACCGGCGAGAGCACCGTCCCGCTGCTGGGCGCCGTCCTCGGCCTGGCCGTCGCGGTCCTGCTCGGCTACCTGCTGCACCGCGGGGTCCTCAAGATCAACCTCGGCAAGTTCTTCACCGTGACCGGCATCTTCCTGATCCTGGTGGCCGGCGGAGTGCTCTCCTACGGCATCCACGACCTCCAGGAAGCCGGCCTGCTCCCGGGCCTCCACCACCTCGCGTTCGACGTCTCCGGCGCGATCCCGCCGGACTCCTGGTACGGCACGCTCCTCAAGGGCACCTTCAACTTCTCCCCGGCCACCACCTGGCTGGAAGCGATCGCCTGGTGGGCCTACGTGGTCCCGACCCTGTACTTCTACCTGCGCAACTACCGCCGCTCGCAGGCCGCCCGCAAGGCAGCCGCCGCACGCCGCGCCGCGCAGAGCATCCCCGCGGAGGCCGCAACGGTCGTCTCCCGCACGGCCGCCCCGGCCTCCTGAACCCCTCCTTCACGAACTCTCCAAGGACAGTCATGCCCGCTTCCCCTCGCCGCGCCCTCAGCTCCCTCGCGGTCCTCGCCGTCGTCGCTCCCCTGGCGCTGACCGCCTGCACGGACAACGCCAAGCCGGCCGCCGGCGCCACGGACGGTCCGATCTCCGTGAGCAGCACGGACAAGGAGTGCAAACTCAGCACCGTCACGGCGAAGAGCGGCCACCTGACGTTCGAGGTGAAGAACGACGGCCAGCAGGTCACCGAGTTCTACCTTCTGGCCGAGGACGGCCTGCGGATCGTCGGAGAAGTCGAGAACATCGGCCCCGGCCTGTCCCGCAAGCTCGTGGTGACCGCTCCCGAGGGCAAGTACCTCACCGCCTGCAAGCCCGGCATGCAGGGCGAGGGCATCCGTTCGGCCTTCACCGTCGAGGCATCCGGCACCACCGCCTCCGTGGACTCGGACACCAAGGCACTCCTGGACACCGCCACCAAGCAGTACGTCTCCTACGTCAAGGACCAGACCGAGCAGTTGCTCACCGGCACCAAGGCCTTCGCGGCCGCCTACGCCTCCGGTGACGCCGCGAAGGCCCGCACCCTCTACGCCTCGGTCCGCATGCACTGGGAGCGCATCGAGCCCGTGGCCGAGTCGTTCGGCGATCTCGACCCCAGCCTCGACCTCCGCGAGGCCGACCTGGAGAAGGGTCAGCAGTGGACCGGCTGGCACAAGGCCGAGAAGGATCTCTTCCCGCCGAAGGGCTACACCGCGCTCACCGCGGCCGAACGCCAGAAGCTGTCCCAGAAACTCGTGGCGGACACCCAGACGCTGTTCGAGCGGACCCGCACGCTGACCCTGACCCCGGACAAGCTCGGCAACGGAGCCAAGGAGCTCCTGGACGAGGTCGCCACCGGCAAGGTGACCGGCGAAGAGGAGATCTGGTCCCACACCGACCTCTGGGACTTCCAGGCCAACGTCGACGGCGCGCGCATCGCCTACCAGAACCTCCGCCCCGTGGTCGCCCTCAAGAAGCCCGAACTGGCCAAGACCCTGGATCAGCGGTTCGCGGCCCTGCAGACCGAGCTGGACAAGTACAAGGTCGGCGACGGCTTCAAGTACTACAACGAGCTGACCCCCGACCAGGTCAAGCAGCTCGCCGCCCTGGTGGACGCCCTCGGCGAACCCCTCGGCCAGCTGACCGCCGCGGTGGTCCTCTGACCATGCCCGAGCAGGACAGCACCCCGGTCCCGCCCGCCGCCTCCCAGGAGACCACCTCCCAGGAGACGGCGGGCGTTCCGTCGTCCTCCGGCCCGCGGGTCAGCCGGCGCGGGCTCCTCACCACCGCGTCGCTGGTCGGCGCGGGCGCCATCGGCGCCGCCGCGAGCTACGCCGTCACGCGCCCGTCCGGCGCCGACGCGCAGCCCGCGGCCTCCGCCGTCGTCCCGTTCCACGGCGAGCATCAGGCCGGGATCGTGACGCCGGTCCAGGACCGCCTGCACATCGCGGCCTTCGACGTCACCGCCACGAGCCGGGACGACGTCGTCGGCCTCCTGAAGGACTGGACGGCTGCCGCGGAGGCGATGGCCGCAGGGCGTGAGGCCGGCGAAGGCGGCGCCGTGGGCGGCGACTACGAGGCCCCGCCGTCGGACACCGGCGAGGCCATGGGCCTCTCCGCGTCGAACCTGACCATCACGTTCGGTTTCGGCCGCTCCTTCTTCCTGACCGACGACGGCGCGCCCCGCTTCGGTCTCTCCGGCCGCCTTCCGGAGGCGCTCATCGAGCTCCCGCACTTCCCGGGCGATCAGCTGGAACCTCAGCGCACGGGCGGGGATCTGGTCATCCAGGCGTGCGCGGACGACCCGCAGGTGGCCGTCCACGCGATCCGCAACCTGTCCCGCATCGCCTTCGGCCGGGCCCGGCTGCGCTGGTCCCAGCTGGGCTTCGGCCGGACGTCCTCCACGTCCACCAGCCAGCAGACGCCCCGCAACCTCTTCGGCTTCAAGGACGGCACCGCCAACCTCAAGGCGGAGGAACCGGCGCAGCTGGCCGAGCACGTCTGGGTGGCCCCGGGCGGTAAGCCCGGCGAACAGTGGATGGCCGGCGGCAGCTACCTCGTGGCGCGCAGGATCCGCATGCACATCGAGGTCTGGGACCGGACGTCGCTCGGCGAGCAGGAGGCCGTGATCGGGCGGACCAAGTCCACCGGCGCCCCGTTGTCCGGTGGCCAGGAGTTCACCGAGCCGAACTTCGAGGCCAAGGGGCGTGGCGACGCACCCCTGATCGCCATGGACTCCCATGTGCGGCTGGCGCACGCGGCCACGAACAAGGGCGTGAAGATGCTCCGCCGCGGCTTCAACTTCACGGACGGCAACGACTCCCTGGGCCGGCTGGACGCGGGCCTGTTCTTCATCGCCTTCGTCCGGGATCCCCGCACGCAGTTCGTGCCCATGCAGAACCGATTAGCGTCCAGCGACCGGCTGAGCGTCGAGTACCTCAAGCACACCGGTTCCGGCCTGTTCGCCGTGCCGCCGGGGATCAAGCCGGGCGAGTACGTGGGCCAGGGGCTCTTCGCCTAGGCGCCCTGCGCTCTTCTGGGAAGGCCCCGCCTCGAGAAGCCAGTGGAGCTCCACCCCGGGCCACGGGGTGGAGCTCCACTGGCTTCTCGCGAGATACGAAGGGTTCAGCGGCCCGCCATGCGCTCCAGACGGGCGATCCGGTCCTTCATCGGCGGGTGCGTGGCGAACAGCTTCGCCACGTTCGCGCCGCGGAACGGGTTGGCGATCATGAGGTGCGAGGTGTTCACGAGCGTCTGCTCCGCCGGCAGGGGGTACTGGCTGACGCCGCGCTCGATCTTGCTCAGAGCCGAGGCGAGCGCCAGCGGGTCGCCCGTGAGCTTCGCGCCGTCCTCGTCGGCGTCGTACTCCCGGGTCCGCGAGATCGCCATCTGGATCAGCGACGCGGCGAAGGGTGCCAGGAGCGCCATCGCGATCGCGGCGAGCGGGTTCATGTTCCGCTCGCCGTCGCGGCTGCCGCCACCGAAGAACATCATGAACTGCGCCACGGAGGTGATGACGCCGGCCACCGCCGCGGCGACGGACGAGGTCAGGATGTCCCGGTTGTAGACGTGCATGAGCTCATGGCCCAGAACGCCCCGCAGCTCCCGGTCGTTCAGCAGCTGCACGATGCCGTGGGTCACGCAGACCGCGGCATGCTGCGGATTGCGCCCGGTGGCGAAGGCGTTCGGGGTCATGGTGGGTGAGATGTAGATCCGCGGCATCGGCTGGCCGGCCGTCTGGGAGAGTTCTCGCACCACGCGGTACAGCTCAGGCGCCTGGGATTCCGGGATCTCCACGGCCTGCATGGAACGGATGGCGATCTTGTCGCTGTTCCAGTAGCTGTAGAAGGTGGTGGCCACGCCGATCAACGCCATGATCCAGATCGGGGCGGTGCTGCGCGTCCAGAACCCGATCAGCGCACCGAGCCCCAGAAGCACCGCCCAGAGCACTCCGAAGAGCGCTGCGGTCTTCAGGCCGTTGTGATGATTGTGCACGGATGGCTCCTCACTCGCGAAAGCCCCGGACGGTTCCGGGCGGGCGGCTGGTCTCTTTCCATTCTCCAGCGTCTCTCCTGTCCAACGTGCACTCAGGGCACCGGGTTCCGCGCGTCGTAGGCCAGGAATCCGTTCTGCGCCCGGGACACCGCCCAGGTGATCAGGATGCACACCAGCCCGCCGATCAGGAGGACCCAGCCTTCACGGAACCAGGTGGTGGCGCCGCCGGCCAGCATGTCGCCGAGCCTCGGCCCGCCGGCCACCACCACGATGAAGACGCCCTGGAGCCGCCCTCGGAACTCGTCCGGCGTGGCCGCCTGAAGGATCGTGCTGCGGAAGACGGCGCTGATGGAGTCCGCCACCCCGGCCGCAGCGCAGCAGAGCGCGGCGGGCAGGAGCCAGACCGTGACGCCGTGGCGGCCGCCGTCGCCGGCCAGGACGACCATGAGACCGAAGGCGCCGAGACTCGCTCCCCACGCCATGATGGAGAAGACCACGGCGACACCCTGTTTCCGCACGTGGTTGAGGGGACCGCTGAACAGACCCGCCAGGAAGGCGCCCAGCGCGAAGGCCGCGAGGAGGATGCCCACCGTGGTCTCCCCGCCGCCGAGCATCACGGCGCCGATGGCCGGGAGGAGTGCCCGAGGCTGGCACGTGATCATCGCGATGAGGTCCAGGATGAAGGTCATGCGCACATTGGGGCGGGTGCCGAGGAAGCGGAAACCCTCCAGGACGCTCGCCACCCCGACCGTGCGGGGCGCGCCCTCGGGCGGCATGGCAGGCAGCCGCAACAGGGCCCACATGACCACGAAGTAGCTGATCGCGTCGAGGGTGTAGGTCCATTCGAACCCGAGCGACGCCACCAAAAAGCCGCCCAGGAGCGGCCCCACCATGGTGGAAAGCCCGAAGGTGATCATGTTGAGCGCGTTCGCGGACGCGAGCAGCTCGGGGCGCACGAGCAGCGGGATCATGGCGGAGCGCGCCGGGGCGTTGATACCGAGCGCGGCGCTCTGCACGGCGGCGAGCGCGAACAGCAGCCAGACGTTCTCCAGGTGGAGCCAGGCCTGCACGGCCAGTCCCAGCGCGCTCAGCCAGAGGGCCGCGGAGGCGACGATCGCGACCGTCCGGCGGTCGTACACATCGGCGACCGACCCGCCGAAAAGCCCGGCGATCACGAGCGGGACCAGGGCGAACACGCTCAGCAGGCCCACGTAGGAGCTCTCCTGTGTGATCTTGTAGACCTCGAGGCTGAGCGCCACCACGGTGAGCTGGCTTCCGGCGTTGGAGACGGCGGTCCCGATCCAGAGGCGCTTGAAGGCGGGACTCTCCCGCAGGGGCGTCAGGTCAGCCAGGAATCTCCGCACCGGCTAAGCGTAGTCCGGCGCCTGAAGTTCGCGAGTCGCACCGACCATGCCCCGCAGCCCGGCCTCCAGGAAGCGCACGACGGCGTCCGCGTCGGTGTCGCGCTCGATCGCCAGGCTGATCAGCGCCTCCTCAGCGTAGGAGACCCAGGCGCGCAAAGCCACGCGGAGCATGGCGGTGTCCTCGAATCCCAGCTCGATGAACGCGTCCAGGAGACGTTCCGCGTTGAGTTCGCGGGATTCGTCCACGACGGTCCGGACGGCCGGATCGCCACTGGCAATGCCGCGGACCAGCGAGTAGAAGGTGCCGCGGTGCTGCTGCACGAAATGCGTGATCCTCAGCAGGGTCTCGTGAACCCGCTCCCGCGGCGGCAGGTCGAGGCGCGGCTCGGTGGCGACCAGCAGACTGTCCCTGGCCTTCGTCACCACGGCCAGGTGCATCCCTTGCCGGGTTTCGAAATAGTGGAACAGCAGCGGCCGTGAGACCCCGGCCCGTCGGGCCAGCTCGTCCATCGTCAACTCATCGAGGGAATGATCGGCCAGGAAGTTGACGCCGGTGGCGATCAGCTGAGCCCGGCGTTCCTCTGGACTCAGGCGGATGCGCTGCACTTCGGACACCCTCTGAGTCTACTGACGCGGGCCACGGTGAACGCCACGGAACGCCATACGACGCAGGCTGACCCTGGCGATCCTCCCCGCCCCGGCGCAGCGCGCCTCGACGGACCACTATTGACTCGAAGTCAACTAAAAAGTTATCTTCGTCACATGCGCGCCGCCGAAGGGGTCGGCGCCCGTTCCAGGAGGTCCGATGAATTTCCCCAGGTCTGAGCGTCTCCGTAAGGTCACTTCCTCGCACACAGCCCGCATCGTGCTCGCCGCGGTCCCCGCCGCACTCGTCGCCAGCGCTCTGATGGGCGGCATCGCCCAGGGCGCAGTCCCCGTCTCCTTCGCCGTCTCCGGCAGTCAGTTCCAGATCGGCGCCTCGTCACTGGAAGGCACCGGCTTCTCCCAGTACGCCGGCGTCGCGAGAGACACCGAGGGCAAGAACCACACCGTGGCCATCGCCAACATCAAGAGCGCCACGCTGAGCGATCTCTGCCAAGCCGTCACCACCGACACCCCCCTCGGCAAGGTCGGCGTGCTCATCAAGGCCGGTGGCGGCGGCAACCCCGCCTCCGCTTCCGACCTTCAGATCGGCATGACCGGCCTGAAGGGTGACGCCTCGTTCGGCAAGATCCGCATCGGCGTGGACGCGTCCACCGTCAACACGGCGGCGAAGGGCACGCCCGGCGACTTCGCCCAGGATGCCGACACCGTCACCATCAAGAACCTCGAACAGACGGCCTGGAGCACTCAGGCCTCCGTCTTCACCCTCAACGGGATGAAGCTGGAGCTGACGGACGGGTCCAAGGGATGCTTCTGAACGGCGACGGCAGTCTGGCGGAGAACGGCCTGACACCGCAGGCCTCGCGACGGGCGCGGCGCGGTGACGCCGACCGGACGCTGCGGCATCCGGTCACGCCCGCCGCGGAATCCCGGGCGGAACCGACCGAGCCCACGGAGCCCCTGGAGTCGATCCTCGCCTCCGAAACGACTGAGGCGCCGGAGACGTCCGAGGCTCCCGCGGCGAGCGATTTCCGGACCTGGCGGAAGGAGCGCCCCTTCATCGGCGGCCTTCTCGTGGCGCTCGGCGGCGTGGAGATGTTCTTCTCCGGCCAGCTCGACATCGGTCACCTGCACGTCCAGCTCGGCATCGAAGGCCTGCAGGCGACCATCATCCCGATCGCTCTGCTGCTGCTGGGCATCCTGTCGATGACCATGCCGGACCACCATGTGTTCTACGGCGTGCTCGCCCTCGCGGTCGCCGTGTACTCGCTGGTGGGCGTGAATCTCGGCGGCTTCCTGATCGGCATGCTGCTGGCCGGGACCGGCGGCGTGCTCGTGGCGGCCTGGATGAGACGGAGTCCCGCACCCCAGGGAGAACACGCCTCATGACACAGCGCCGCCGCCGCGGACTGGGAGCGCTGCTGGCCGGCGCCGTGCTGGTGACACCCTTCACCCTCGGCGCCGCCCAGGCCCCCGCGACCCAGCCCGCAGCTTTCTGCCTCCCCATCCTCTTCACCTGCGACTCCCCGACGCCGTCCCCCACCCCCGGAACGCCCAAGCCTTCTGCGACCACCCCCGCCCCTGGCGCCGGGACACCCGGCACCCCCGGGAACGGGTCCGGCGGCGCGCCCGGCATCCCCACGCCGAGCATCCCCCTGCCTGGCACCCCGGGAGCCGGCACCCCGGGAACCGGCGCGCAGGAGCCCGGCGGATCGCCGTCGTCCGCGCCCTCCGATCCTGCTCATCCGTCCCCCAGCGCCAAGCCCTCCCCGAAGAAGCCCGTGAAGGCCACCCGGGAGGACGGTGCCCCGATCTTCACCAGGACGCCCGCCTCCCTCGGCTCCCGCGGGCTCTCGTTCACCGGCCTGCACTCGATCGGGATCGTCTCGGTGCCGACCGTCGACGGCGGGAGCGTGCGCGCGCTGAAGATCAGCGCCGACTCGATCACCATCACCGGCTTCTCCCTCACCGTCCGGCCTCCGAACGGCCCCGGCCTGGTCACCACGGCGGACACCATGAAGCTCGAAGGCCACGTCGACGTGTACCTCGGCTCCGTCACCGCGACGACGGCGGGCGGCCGCTCGCTCACGCTCGGCACCGACACGCCGCCCCCGCTGGACGACGTCGCGCCGGGACTCCTGCGGGTCACGATGGGTCTGGTGGGAAGCACCGCCGACTCGATCAGTTACACCAATACGAATCAGAGGATCGTCGAGTCCTGAGCGCCTCTTCCGGGTCCGCCGAACATATTCCTGGGAATTTCCCGCCACTAATTGCGAGCTAGTCAAAATAAGTGCTTGAATGGGGTCATGTCCCAGTTCACGGCACTCCCCGATCGGGCCTCGGCCTGGTCCGAGCAGCTGCGCACCGCCGGACGGCGCGTCACCAAGCAGCGCCTTGCCGTGCTCGCAGCCATCGACACCCATCCGCATTCCACCGCGGACAACATCCTCGATCTGGCCCGGCGCGAGCTCCCGGGCCTCTCCGCGCAGTCCGTCTACGTGGTCCTCGGTGACCTGACGGAACTCGGGATGCTGCGGCGTTTCGAGCCGCCGCACTCCCCCGCGCTGTACGAGACACGCACCGGGGACAACCACCACCACGCCATCTGCACCCGCTGCGGGCGCATCGAGGACGTGGACTGCGCCGTCGGGCATGCGCCCTGCCTGCATCCCCACTGGAATGACGACCAGCAGCCCATGAGCATCCAGATCGCGGACGTCCTCTACCAGGGCATCTGCCAGGACTGCCTCGCCGCCGAACGCCAGGACGGCGGCTGAGCCGCACCCCGGCCCCAGAACTTCCCTTCACACCCGTATCAACCATCCCCGGAAGGAACACCGTGTCTGAGAGCACCGTCTCTAAATGCCCTGTCGCCCACGGCGGCCGTGTACACCCCACCAAGGGCAGCGCCAACACTGAGTGGTGGCCCAACAAGCTCAACCTGAAGATCCTGGCGAAGAACCCTGAGGTCGCGAACCCGCTCGACCCCGGCTTCGACTACGCCGAGGCCTTCAAGGCTCTCGATCTGGACGCGGTCAAGGCCGATCTGACGGCTCTCATGACGGACTCCAAGGACTGGTGGCCCGCCGACTTCGGTCACTACGGACCGTTCATGATCCGCATGGCCTGGCACTCCGCCGGCACCTACCGCTCCCACGACGGCCGTGGCGGCGGCGGCGCGGGCCAGCAGCGCTTCGCTCCCCTGAACTCCTGGCCGGACAACGTGGGCCTGGACAAGTGCCGCCGCCTGCTGTGGCCGATCAAGAAAAAGTACGGCCAGTCGATCTCCTGGGCCGATCTGTTCATCCTGGCGGGCAACGTCGCCCTCGAGGACATGGGTGTGAAGACCTTCGGCTTCGCCGGTGGCCGGCCGGACGTCTGGGAAGCCGACGACGACGTCTACTGGGGCCCGGAGAAGGTGTGGCTGGACAACGAGCGCTACTCGGGCGCCCGCGACCTGGAAGCCCCCCTCGCCGCCGTGCAGATGGGCCTCATCTACGTGAACCCGGAAGGCCCGGACGGCAACCCGGACCCCCTGGCCTCCGCCATCGACATCCGTGAGACCTTCCGCCGCATGGGCATGGACGACGAGGAGACCGTCGCCCTGATCGCCGGCGGTCACACCTTCGGCAAGACCCACGGCGCCCACAAGGATGACCAGATCGGCCCGGACCCCGAGGCCGCTCCGCTCGAGAACCAGGGCTTCGGCTGGAAGAACGGCTACGGCACGGGCTTCGGCGATGACACCGTCGGCTCCGGCCTGGAGGTCACCTGGACCTACCACCCGACCCGCTGGGACAACGAGTTCTTCCACATCCTCTACGCGTACGAGTGGGAGCTCATGGAGTCCCCCGCCGGCGCGAAGCAGTGGCGCCCCACCAATGGCGCCGGTGCGGACATGGTCCCCATGGCCCACTCGGAAGGCCGTCGCGAGCCGCGCATGCTGACGAGCGACCTGGCCCTGCGCGAGGACCCGATCTACGGCCCCATCTCCCTGCGCTTCAAGGACGATCCGGCCGCCTTCGAGGACGCCTTCGCCCGCGCCTGGTTCAAGCTGACCCACCGTGACATGGGCCCGAAGGTCCGTTACCTCGGCAAGGAGGTCCCGGCCGAGGACCTCATCTGGCAGGATCCGCTGCCCGCCGCTCCGGAGCAGACCATCGGCGACGCCGAGATCGCCGTGCTCAAGGAGAAGATCGCCGCATCCGGCCTCACGGTCGAGGAACTCGTCTCCACCGCGTGGAAGGCTGCGGCGTCCTTCCGCGGTTCGGACAAGCGCGGCGGCGCCAACGGCGGCCGAATCCGTCTGGAACCGCAGGTCAACTGGCCCGTGAACCAGCCGGACAAGCTGAAGCCCGTCCTCTCCGTCCTGGAGGGCATCGTGGCCGACTTCAACGCGACCTCTCCCGTCAAGGTGTCCTTCGCCGACGTCGTGGTGCTCGCGGGCAATGTCGGCGTCGAGAAGGCCGCGCAGGCCGCCGGTCAGACCGTCACCGTGCCCTTCTCCCCGGGCCGCGTGGATGCCACCCAGGAGCAGACCAGCCCGGAGCAGTTCGCCTGGCTGCAGCCGGTGGCCGACGGCTTCCGCAACTACAACAGCGGGTACATCAACCTGCCGGCCGAGTACCTGCTGATCGACCGCGCGAACCTGCTCAACCTCTCCGCTCCGGAGATGACCGTGCTCCTCGGCGGTCTGCGCGTGCTGGGCAACAACTGGGACGGCTCCAACACCGGTGTCTTCACCGACCGCCCGGGCGCCCTCAGCAACGACTTCTTCGTGAACCTGCTGGACCTCGGCCAGACCTGGATCCCGGCGGATGATGAGCAGAGTTACACCACCGCCGACGGCCGCTGGACCGGCAGCCGCGTGGACCTGGTGTTCGGCGCCAACTCGGAACTCCGCGCTCTCGCCGAGGTCTACGCCTCGGACGATGCTCAGGAGAAGTTCGTCAGCGACTTCGCCGCGGCATGGGCCAAGGTCATGGACAACGACCGCTTCGAGCTCAAGAAGTAGTCCACACCGCTCCACGGGGAAGGCCCCGGACCAGGCTTCCGGTCCGGGGCCTTCCCCGTCTGTGACGGGGCGGGCCGTCTCCCCCCGATATTCTGTGGGGACGATGAGCACCACATTCCGCCACCTGCGCCAGGCCCCACCTTCCGCACCCCGCCGCGCGTTCCGGGCGGACATCCAGATGCTCCGTGCGGTGGCGGTGTCCGCCGTGGTCCTGAATCACCTCTGGCCGGCGGTGTTCCGCGGGGGTTACATCGGCGTCGACGTCTTCTTCGTCATCTCGGGCTTCCTCATCACCACCCACCTCCTCAAAGAGATCGACGGGACCGGCCGCCTCAGGTTCGGCGCGTTCTACGCCCGACGGATCCGGCGGCTGCTCC
This sequence comes from Arthrobacter woluwensis, assembly GCF_900105345.1. Classification (NCBI taxonomy): domain Bacteria; kingdom Bacillati; phylum Actinomycetota; class Actinomycetes; order Micrococcales; family Micrococcaceae; genus Arthrobacter; species Arthrobacter woluwensis. Next base: position 1,029,382 of record NZ_FNSN01000003.1, on the reverse strand, counting down.
CCGCGGCGTTCCTGGTCCTGCTGGCCGGCGGCGCGGCGTCGCTCCTTCTGCTGCCGTTCTCCCGCTGGCCGGACACCGCACAGCAGATCCTGGCCTCCACGCTGTACGGCGAGAACTGGCTGCTCGCCGCCAAATCCGTCGACTACTCGGCCCATACGGACAGCGCCACCATCGCCCAGCACTACTGGTCCCTGTCGGTCGAGGAACAGTTCTATCTCGTCTGGCCGCTCCTGCTGCTCGGGCTCTGGCTTCTCGCGGCCAGGATCCGCCGTTCGACCCATCGGGTGGTGACCGTCGGCCTCCTGGTGGTGGCCGCAGCGAGCTATGCGGCCTGCATCGTCGCCACGGCGACGGACCCGAACCCCGCCTACTTCGTGACGTACGGGCGCGCGTGGGAGTTCGCCGCCGGCGGGCTCATCGCGCTGGCGGCGCTGCGCCGCCCCCGGCTGCTGCCCCCGGCGCCGGCCAAGGTCCTCGGCGCCGCCGGTTTCCTCGGCATCCTGCTCTGCGGCTGGTTCTTCACGGCCGACACCGCGTTCCCCGGCTGGATCGCGGCGCTGCCGGTGCTGGCGACCGCCGCGGTGATCGTGGCCGGCAACGGCGGCAACCCGCCGTTCGCGCGACCGCTCACGGCATCACGCCCGGTCCAATTCCTCGGGGACGTCTCGTACTCCCTCTATCTGTGGCACTGGCCCCTGATCGTGCTGGCGCCGTTCGCCCTGGGCCGGCCGATCGGAACTCCGGACAAGGTGGTCCTGGGAGTCTTGGCCTTGGCACTCGCGGCCCTGAGCAAGAAGTTCATCGAGGACCCGGGCCAGCGGATGACCTGGCTGCGGTCCTCCTCGCCGCGGACGTTCCTGGCGATGGCCTGCGCCATGGCCGTGATGGCCTGCGGGACGGCCCTTCAGATCCACTGGGCCGGGGTGAAGGAGGATCAGGCGATCGCCTTGGCCGCCCAGCAGGCCCAGAGCCCTTGCTACGGTCCTCGGTCGCTGGTTCCCGGCGCGCACTGCCCGGGCTGGGACGGCCCGTCCCTCCAGCCGGTGATGACGAAGGACAACCAGTACTGGCTCTCCCCTCCGGAATGCCGCCCCGCGCACCAGGAGCTCTCCGCACGCGGCAAGCGGACCAGCCAGCTCTGCGACTTCTCCCAGGGGACTTCCCGGGCGCGCCACGTCTGGCTGGTGGGCGACTCCCACGCGCAGCAGTGGCAGTCCGCGGTGTACGACGTCGCGCGCCGGGAGCGCTGGGTCCTCACCACGAGCATGCTGGGCGGCTGCCCCGCGGGCGATGTCTCCTTCACCGGATTCGAGGGTGACCGCTCCCAGAACACCCGTGACTCCTGCCGCGTCTGGGCTTCGGCGGTCTCCAGGGCGCTGACCACCGACCGGCCGTCGCTCGTGATCACCTCCGCCTTCGCCCGCCACATCAGCGTCGACGACGGCTCCGGCCGTCCGCAGGAGGAACAGCTCGCCGCCGGGCTGGGCCGGTCCTGGCGCGGCTGGGCCGCCAACGGCTCGACCGTGGCGGTGCTCGCCGATCCGCCGCTCAACGGCGCGGTCAGGTCGCCGGACTGCGTCACCCTCAAATCGGACAACCCCGCGGCCTGCGCGGTGGCCCAGAGGATCGCCCAGCCCAAGGATCCGCTGGCAGCAGGGGTTCGGGCCGCCGCCTCGCCGCGCGTCCGGCTCGTCGACCTCACGCCGTACTTCTGCCGTCAGGAGAAGTGCTATGCCGTGATCGGCGGTGTGAACGTGTACTTCGACGCCAACCACCTCAACCGCCGCTACGCGGAACTGCTGGGCCCCGAGCTGGGACGTCTGATCCCGCGCTGACCGGTTCCGCTCCACGGGAAAGGCCCCGGACCGTGATGGTCCGGGGCCTTCTGCGAGGCTGAGGCGTGGAGGCCTTACTTCTTGCAGACCTTGCCGAGCTCGGTGAAGCTCTCCTGGATCTTGGTGACGGAGCTGGACAGCTCGGTCATCTTGGAGGAGGCGGTGGACGGGTCCGCGGCGGCGGCCTTGATCTTGGCGGTGAAGTCGGCGTACGCGGAGCTGGCGGCCTCGGCCTTCGGCTTCACGTCCGGGTTGGAGACGCCCTTGACGCTCTCGGCGAGCTTGTCGGAGAACTTGCTCAGGCCCTCTGCGGCGGCCTTCGGGTCGGACGCGAACTTGCTCATGTTGGACTGCAGCTCGGTGCTGATGCCGCTCATGTCGCTGTCCAGCTTGGAGCAGGCGTCCGCGACACTCTGGCCGCCACAGGCGCTCAGGCTCACGGCCAGCAGCGGAACGGCGACGATGCCGAGGGCGCGCGTGACGATGGTCTTGCTCATGGTTTCCCCTTTTTCAGGCACTGGAGCACTGTGCGAGTGAAATTCTCCAGCGATTTTCTTGTGACGATCGTCAGAGTAACACGGCGCAACAGACGAGCACGGCGGTGTGACGGGCCTTCAGGCGCCGCGCTTCAGCTCCGAGTCGATGGTGAGGAAGAACGACTTCAGGAGCCGCTCAAAGGCCTCCGTGGCAGCCTCGCGCTCACCCGTGACGATCACGTCGTAACGCAGGCCCGTCAGGGTGGCCACGAACAGACGCCCTGTCCGGCGGGCCTCCGGCTCGCCCAGGCCCTGGTTCCTGAGCCATTCCTGCACCACGTCCACCCAGGAGTGGTACAGCTTGCCGCCGTTGCCACGGGGCTTGTCCAGCACGGAATCCTGCATGGCCGCTTCGAAATGCAGACGCTGCAGCTGGATGCCGTACTCGCGCAGCCCCACCTTCCAGGCGGTCCGCAGCCAGGCTTCGAACTCCTCCCGTCCGGCGGTGACCAGTTCCGGGTCCAGCACTTCGGAGGGCCGGGCCTCGATCGCGTGCACGATCTGGGAGATGAGTTCTTCTCGGGAGCCGAAGTGGTACACCAGCACGTAGCTGCTGATGCCCAGTCCGTCGGCGAGGGTGCGGAAGGTGAGATCTGCGATCGACTTGTCCTGCAGGTACAGCAGGATGTCGTGCATGAGCTCTGATTTACGTTCGGGTCGGGGAGGACGCGCCATAAGCGCAATCTTAGGTCCCCACCCCCTCCCGGGGGCGCAGGCGGGGCGGGAGATGACGGTGCTCCGACCGTGTGCGTCTCGCGTGCTCTCCCCGCGGACGACGACGGCGCCGCACCCCGGGAAGGGGCGCGGCGCCGTCGTCGTGCACCGGCTCAGCGGTGGGAGGCGCGGGCTGGATCAGCCCACGAACTCCTTCGCCTCGGTGAAGCGTTCGTTCAGACGGGAATGCCGCTGACCATACGCGAAGTAGATGGCGAAGCCGAGCACGAGCCAGAGGAGGAAGAACAGCCAGGTCTGCACGGCCAGGTTGGTCATCAGGTAGAGGCAGAGCACGGCCGACAGGGCCGGGAGCACGGGGCCGAGCGGCACACGGAACGCCGGGCGCAGATCGGGGCGCTTGCGGCGCAGCACCAGGATGCCGATCGAGACCATCACGAAGGCGCACAGGGTGCCGATGTTGATCATCTCCTCCAGGATGTCCACCTGGGTCAGACCGGCCACGAGCGCCACGGCCACGCCGCAGAGGATCTGGGTGCGGGCCGGGGTGGAGTGCTTGTCGCTCGTCTTGGACAGGGCACGCGGCAGCAGGCCGTCGCGGCTCATGGCCAGGACCACGCGGGCCAGGCCCATCAGGAGCACCATGATGACCGTGGTGAGGCCGATCAGGGAGCCGAACGCGATGATCTTGGCGGCGTCGGTGTTGCCGACGGCCTCGAACGCGGTGGTGAGGGTCGGGTTCTTGGCCTTCGCGAGGTCCGTGTAGGACACCATGCCGGTCAGGGCGAGGGACACCAGGATGTAGAGCAGCGTGACCAGGGCCAGGCCGCCGAAGATGCCGCGGGGCAGCGTCTTCTGCGGGTTCTTGACCTCTTCCGCGGAGGTGGCCACGACGTCGAAGCCGATGAAGGCGAAGAACACCAGGGCCGCACCGGCGAAGATGCCCAGGGTGCCGTACTGCGCCGGGGCCGCGCCCGTCAGGAAGCCGAAGAGGGACTGCTTCATGACGTCTTCCACGGCGTTGCCGGCGCTCGGCACGGACTGCGGGACGAACGGGGTGTAGTTCTCGGCCTTGATGTAGAAGAAGCCCACGATGATGACGAAGAGCACCACGCCGATCTTGATGAGCGTGAAGACGTTGCCCACCCGGGCCGAGAGCTTGGTGCCGAGCACCAGCAGGACCGTGAAGATGGCCACGATCAGGAACGCGCCCCAGTAGACGTCCAGGCCGCCCACGTTGATGGCCTCGGGCATCTTGACGCCCACCAGGTCGAAGACCTTGGAGAGGTAGATGCCCCAGTACTTGGCGATCACGGCCGCGGCCGTGAAGAGTTCCAGGATGAGGTTCCAGCCGACGATCCAGGCCAGGACCTCACCGAGGGTCGCGTAGGTGAAGACGTACGCCGAGCCCGCCACCGGGATGGCCGTGGCGAATTCGGCGTAGCACATGATCGCCAGCGCGCACGTGACGGCGGCGATGACGAAGGACAGCGTGACGGCGGGGCCGGCGAAGTTGGCGGCGGCCTTGGCGCCAACGGAGAAGATGCCGGCGCCGACGGCCACGGCGACGCCCATGATCATGAGGTCCCAGGCGCTCAGGGAACGCTTGAGCCGGCGCCCCGGCTCTTCGGCGTCTGCAATTGACTGCTCAATCGACTTGGTACGGAGAATGTTCATCGGTGTCCACATTCTGTGTCGTGTAAAGGATCGTCACAAGGGTAGTGTCCACCCCTCGGACACCCCGTACTCGTCCAGTATGTGAGATTAGGAAATGAACACTTCATGTCCCGCATTCTCCCGGAATGTCCTACTGACCTCGGGAAATGCTCACCATCTCTTCGCGGGGTACCACCTTGACCCGCTCACGCGCAATACTCACGCCGTGCGAACCTCCGTTGGCGGTCGCCTCGGCCCCGAGGGCCAGTTCGTGAGCGTCCAGACGGTTCCAGCCCTCCCACGTCGTGTACTCGACGCCGCGCTCCTCGAGCAGGGTGACGACGGCGTCCTCGGACGGCTCGACGGCGGCGGGCAGCTGGAGGCGGTCCTCCAGGAGGTAGCCGATCGTTTCGAGGGCGTCCCCCTTGGTGTGCCCGATGAGGCCGACCGGTCCGCGCTTGATCCAGCCCGTGGCGTAGACGCCCGGCACCGGGGCGCCGTCCGCGCCCAGGACGCGGCCGCCGTCGTTCTTGAGGACGCCGCGGCGCTCGTCGAACTCCAGGCCCGGCAGCGGGGAGCCGAAGTAGCCGATGGCGCGGTACACGGCCTGGACGGGGTAGTCCAGGTACTCGCCGGTGCCGCGGGCGTTGCCTGTGCCGTCCAGCTCCATGCGCTCGAAGCGGATGCCGCCCACATGGCCGGGACGCTCCGGATCCTCCAGGATCTCCACCGGGGAGTGCAGGAAGTGCAGGTGCAGACGGCGGGACGCGGCGTCCTCGCCCTCGTGCGCCTCCTCGACCAGCCAGTTGGTCAGGGTGTTGACCATGGTCTTGACCTGGTTGTTCGTCTTGATGGCCTCATCGGAGGCCTCGTCGAAGTCAAAGTCCTCCGGGTACAGCACGATGTCCACGTCGCGGGAGTGGGAGAGCTCGCGCAGCTCCAGCGGGGTGAACTTCACCTGGGCCGGGCCGCGGCGTCCGAAGACGTGGACGTCCGTCACCGGGGACTTCTTCAGACCCTCGTAGACGTTGTCGGGGATCTCGGTGACGAGCAGGTCATCCGCGTGCTTGGACAGGACCCGGGCCACGTCGAGCGCGACGTTGCCGTTGCCGATCACGGCGATCTCCCGGGCCTCCAGCGGCCAGTCACGCGGCACGTCCGGGTGGCCGTCGTACCAGGAGACGAAGTCCGCGCCGCCGAAGGAGCCCTTCAGGTCGATGCCCGGGATGTTCAGCTCGGCATCCTTGATGGCGCCCGTGGCGAAGATGACCGCGTCATAGTGCTTCTGCAGGTCTTCGAGGCTGACATCCTGGCCGAAGTGCACATTGCCGAAGAAGCGGATGTCGCCGCGGTCCAGCACCTTGTGCAGGGCGTTCACGATGCCCTTGATGCGCGGGTGGTCGGGAGCGACGCCGTAGCGGATCAGGCCGTACGGCGCGGGGTAGCGCTCGAAGAGGTCGATCGAGACCTGCACTTCGCCGTCTTTCACGCCCTGCGACTTCGTGAGGATGTCCGCGGCGTAGACGCCGGCCGGGCCGGAACCGATGATGGCGACGCGCAGAGGGCGGGCGGATGTGTGCACAGACTCGACAGACAAGAGCTGACCTTCCAAAGTTGACAGTGCCCATGCCATTAGCACAGGCAGAACTATTCTAATTGTTCGGAATAACGCCCGCGTGCGGCCGGTTGTGCCCACGTGACGGACCCCATCTCGAAAACACTCGCTCCCACCACCCCCGTGAGCGGCGCCCCTGGCGGCAACCCGGCCGGCACCTCGGGCGCCGTGGCCGAGCAGGCGGCGAAGCGGGAGCGCCAGGGCCTCGCCTACGGCGTCGGCGCGTACACCCTCTGGGGCCTGCTGCCGCTCTACTTCATGCTGCTGCTTCCGGCCGGCCCGGTGGAGATCGTGGCGAATCGGGTGCTCTGGTCCCTCCTCTTCTGCGCCATCCTGCTGACGGTCACCCGGTCCTGGAAGACATTCACCCTCGTCCTGAAGCGGCCGAAGACGCCCGGCGTCCTGGCGATCGCCGCCCTGCTCATCGCGGTGAACTGGCTCGCGTACACGTTCGGCGTGATGAGCGGCCAGGCCGTGGAAGCCTCGTTGGGCTACTACATCAATCCACTGGTCTCGGTGCTGCTCGGCGTCCTGGTCCTGAAGGAACGCCTGCGGGCGCTGCAGTGGACCGCCGTGGGCATCGGGTTCCTGGCCGTCGTCGTGCTGACGGTGGCATACGGCAAGCTGCCCTGGATCGCCCTGACGCTCGCCTTCAGCTTCGGCTTCTACGGACTCGTGAAGAAGAAGGTGGGGTCCGGCGTCGACTCCATCACCAGCCTCAGCGTGGAGACGCTGGTCCTGGCCCCGTTCGCCGCCGTCACCATGGTGGCGCTGACGCTGAACCAGGCGGCGACGGTCACCGGCTACGGCTCGGCCCACTTCTGGCTCATGGCCGCGTCCGGCGCGGTGACGGCCGTCCCGCTCGTGTTCTTCGGCGCCTCCGCGGCCCGCCTCCCGCTCACCACCATCGGCATGCTGCAGTACCTGGCGCCGACGCTCCAGCTGATCATCGCCACCCTGGTCCTCCACGAGCACATGTCCCCCGAGCGCTGGATCGGCTTCGGCCTGGTGTGGATCGGGCTCATCATCCTCACCGTGGACGCACTGCGTCACACCATCCGCGTCCGCCGCAGCTGAAAGTAAATGAACACTTTCAACCTATTGTGATCAAGAACACTCACCTTTAGGCTCGGACTACCCACTCCCCGAGCACTGGAGGTCCGTGTTGTCCGCCGAGTTGAATCGCAGAACCCTTTTCGCACTCCTGGGGGCCGGCGCGCTCCTGGGCGCCACGGCCACCTCGGCGAGCGCCGCTCCCGTGGCCTCGCTGGACGAGCTGGTGGCCCGCCGTCGTCTGATGCTGGCCGGGGACGGCAGCGCCGCCACGGTCCCGGAGCTCGCCCCGGCACTCCAAGCCATGAGCGACGCCGCCGCCAAGACCTGGGCGTCCATGATCACCCCGAGCGGGACGTCTGGCCTCTGGGCCGACCTGCCGCTCACGGGCATCGGCAGCGCGGCTGACGCCACCGGCAACATGGGCGTGAGCTTCAACCGACTGTTCGACCTCGCTCTCGCGCATGCCACCGCGGGCTCCGCCCAGCACGGCGACGCGAAACTGGCCTCCGATCTGGTGGCGGCGCTGAACTATCTCAGCACCACCGCCTACAAGAGCGGCATGCGGGCCGCCGGCAACTGGTGGTTCTGGGAGATCGGCGTGCCGCGCAAGGCCGCGGACATCCTGGTCCTGCTGCACGACGTCGTCCCCGCCGCACTGCGCTCCTCCCTCCTGGCCGCGGCACGGTACTTCACCCCCGACCCCAATTGGCGCGGCCGCGGCACCAGCCTCGCGGAGACCGGCGCGAACCGGACGGACAAGGCGCTCTCCTGCGCCCTGCGCGGCATCCTCGACGGCCGGCCGGACGAAGTGGCCCTGGCCCGCGACGCCCTCAGCGACACCGTGCGCAACGGCAAGAACAGCGTGTTCGGCTATGTCACGAGCGGCGATGGCTTCTACGCGGACGGCTCATTCGTCCAGCACAGCTATCTCCCGTATGTGGGGACCTACGGCGTGGTCACGCTCGGCGGAATCGCCGAGATCCTGGGCCTGCTGGGCGGGAGCTCCTGGGACGTCACCGACCCGAAGAAGTCCGTCATCCTCGATGCGGTGGAAGCGAGCTACGCGCCCTTCATTTGGAACGGACGCATGATGGACACGGTCCGCGGCCGGGCGGTGTCCCGCCAGGCCAACCCGGACTACGTGGACGGCGCCGGCGCCATCACGGCCATCCTGCTGCTGGCGCCGGGGGCCGGCGAACCGTACCGCAGCCGGTACCTCTCCCTCGTGAAGGGCTGGCTGGAGCGCTGCACGGACGTCTCCCTGTTCGGCCTGCCCGGGCAGAGCATCGCCAAGTCCCTGCTGGTCACCTCGGCCCTCCAGGACTCCTCCATCGCCCCGGTGGTCACCCCGGTGGTCACCCGCGCGTTCGGGGACCAGGACCGCCTGGTGCATCACCGGCCGGGGTTCAGTTCGGTGGTCAACGTGTCCTCGAAGCGGATCGGCCGCTACGAATGGGGCAACTTCGAGAACAACCTCGGCTGGTACCAGGGCGACGGACTGACCTTCGTCTACACCCCGACGGACCCCTCCCAGTACAGCGCCGATTTCTGGCCCACCGTGGACCCGTATCGCCTGCCCGGGACCACGGTGACCACCGAACCGCGCGAGAGCGGGGCGACCAACGGCACCGGGATCCCCCGCGCGTATCAGGCGTTCGCGGGTGGTCTGGATTTCGAGGGCCACTGGGGTGTCCAGGGCATGGATCACCTGAACTTCAACAAGACCCTCAGCGCGCGCAAGTCGTGGTTCTTCCTGGAGGACAAGGTGGTCTGCCTGGGCGCCGGGATCACCTCCTCCGGCCCGCATGAGGTGATCACCACGCTGGAGAACCGTGCCTTCCCGCCCGGCAAGGCGCCGGAGCTGCGCACCGACAACCGCAAGCGGCCCCTGTCTCCCGGTGCGGCCGGCGTGAAAGTCACCCGCAACGCCCACATCGTGGGTCACGGCGGGTATGTCCTGCTGCCCGCGGAGAACGTGAGCGGGGACGTCACCGTGGCGGTGGTGGCCCGCACGGGAACGTGGAAGGCCGTCAACTCCGGCGCGGACACGGGCGGCACGGACGACGTCAAGGCCCGCGACTACGTCACCATCACCCACAGCCACGGCACGGTCCCTCAGGGCGGTGGTTACGCGTACTTGATGCTGCCGGGGGCGGAGCACTCGGACACCTTCAAGGAGTCCGCGAACCCCTCGGTGCGGGTCCTCGCGAACACGGCGGACGTGCAGATGGTGGCGGACCGGGCCCAGGGCGTGACGCTGGCCAATTTCTTCGCGGCCACCCCGGCGGACACGACCTCCGGGCACGGCGTCACCGTGAGCGGTCCGTGCTCCCTGGCGTTCCGGAAGGCCGACGACGGGACGGTGACGGTCGCGCTCTCCGACCCGAGCCGCACCCAGGCCGTCGCCCGGGTGAGCCTGGCGGGGGTGGCGGTGTCCGGCGTCGTGAGTGGGGATCCCGGCGTGACCGTGGTGAGCACCTCGCCGCTCACGCTGGATGTCGCGCTGGACGGACATGGCCATGCGCGCACGGTGGTGCTGCGCTGATGGTGGTGCTGCGCTGATCCGCTGAGCGGGGCGGGCGGCCTTGGTTAAAACAAGGCCGCCCGCCTCGACCGTTCGCGGGCAGGTGAACGGTCGGGACGGGCGGCCAGGCTCAGAGAGCCGGAGCCGGAAAGGCTCAGGCGTTGGCGCGGATGGCTGCCTCGAGCACGTCGAGCGCGTCGTTGAGGAGGTCCTCACCGATCGTGAGCGGCGGCAGGAGACGGATCACGTTGCCGTAGGTGCCACAGGTCAGGATGATGACACCCTGGGCCAGGCAGTAGTCGGCGATCGCCTTGGTCAGCGCGGCGTTCGGCTCCTTGGAACCGGCCACCACGAGCTCGATGGCCTGCATGGCGCCGCGGCCACGCACGTCACCGATCACGGAGAGCTCGCCGGCCAGGGAGTTCATACGGTCCTGGATGAGCTGACCGATGCGCTCGGCACGGGCGTTCAGATCGAACTGCTCCATGGTCTCGATCGCGGCGAGAGCGGCGGCACAGGCCACCGGGTTGCCGCCGTAGGTGCCGCCCAGACCGCCGCCGTGGACGGCGTTGAGCAGCTCGGCGCGGCCGGTCACGGCAGACAGCGGCATGCCGCCGGCGATGCCCTTGGCCATGGTGATCAGGTCCGGGACGACACCCTCGTGATCGACGGCGAACCACTTGCCGGTGCGGCAGAAGCCGGCCTGGACCTCATCGGCGATGAAGACGACGCCGTTCTCCTTGGCCCACGCGGCCAGGGTCGGGAGGAAGCCCTCGGCGGGGACGATGAAGCCGCCCTCACCCTGGATGGGCTCGATGATGATCGCGGCGACCTCGCTGCCGCCGATCTGCTTCTCGATGGCGAGGATGGCGCGCTTGGCGGCCTCGGTGCCCGTGATCTCCGGGTTCTCCTCGCGGTACGGGTAGCTCATCGGCAGACGATAGATGTCCGAGGCGAACGGACCGAAGCCGCTCTTGTACGGCATGGCCTTGGCGGTCAGCGCCATGGTCAGGTTGGTGCGGCCGTGGTAGGCGTGGTCGAACGCGACGACGGCGTTGCGGCCGGTGGCCTTACGGGCGATCTTGATGGCGTTCTCAACGGCTTCGGCGCCGGAGTTGAACAGCACGGAGCGCTTCTCGTGGTCGCCCGGGGTGAGCTCGTTGAGCTTCTCGGCGACGGCGACGTAGCCCTCGTACGGGGTGACCATGAAGCAGGTGTGCGTGAAGTGCTGCACGGCTTCCTGGACCGCGGCGACGACGGCCGGGGCGGAGGCGCCCACGCTGGTCACGGCGATGCCGGAGCCGAGGTCGATGAAGGAGTTGCCGTCCACGTCCTTGATGATGCCGCCATCGCCATCGGCGATGTAGACGGGGACGGAGGAGGCGACGCCGCCGGCGACGACGGCGTCACGGCGGGCGGCCAGCTCGCGGGACTTGGGGCCGGGGAACTCGCCGATGCTGCGCTTCTGCTCGAGGCGGTAGCTGAGTTCGGTGGTGGTTGCAGTCATGGGGGACTCTTTCCTTCTTAGTCGCCTGCGACGGGTGTGACTTCGAGCATAGGGTGACGAAAGCTCGCCGATGTATAGGCAGGTGCACAGCCAAACCCCGGGCGTGCTGTGCGGGAGTCCAAAGGACTTCTATGATGGGTTCATGTCCATCACGCTGGCGGCACTTCTGTCCGTTCCGTCTCTCAAGCTTAAGAAGGTGGGGGCCGCCGAGTCGACCCTTTCCACCCCCATTCAATGGGTGGCGGTCACGGAGCAGGAGAACCCGCAGCGGTTCCTGAGCGGCGGCGAGCTGGTGCTGACCACGGGCCTGCGTCAGAAGACGGCCGCGGCGCAGCGTCACTTCGTCCGCATGGTGCAGCGCTCCGGCGCGGTCGGGATCGGCTTCGGCACGGGCCTGTCCTCCGAGGTGGTGCCCCCGGCTCTCGTGGCGGAGGCGAACCGCTGGGACATCCCCGTGGTGGAGGTCCCGTACGAGACCCCGTTCATCGCGCTCGGGAAGCTCGTGGCGGAGGCGCAGCACGCAGACCACCTGGCCAAGCTGGAACGCATGCTCTCCGGGCACCAGGTCCTGGCCCGCTCGCTCCTCTCGGGTGGCGGGCTCCCCGCCCTGCTGCGGCAGCTGGCGGGACTGCTCCGCACGGATCTGCGGCTGCGGCGCTACGGGCGCGAGATCTTCAGCACCACGGCGGGATCCGTGGGCGAACCCGACTCGGGGCACTGGCTGGATGTCGCGATCTCCACAGGCCAGCGCGACGCCACCACCCTCCAGGTCCGCGAGCCGTTCCGGGACGCCGGCATCCTCGACTACGCGAAGAGCCTCATCAGCCTCGAACTGAACAACCAGAAGCACCAGCGCGACGCCTCCCGCAAGCTGGCCGGGCAGGTCATGCAGGACGTCATCCGCGGCGTGCTGGACCCGAAGGACGCCGGGACGAGGCTCTCGACGATCGGCGTCGCAGCGGCGAAGCGTCAGGTCGTGATCCTCGTGCGGCCGGCGCCGGGCAACACCCCGGCCCAGAACAAAGCCATCATGTCCACCCCACTGCCGCCCGAGCTCGAAGGCGTCCCCACCGCCGTCGTCGACTCGGAGCTGCTCATCATCACGCCGGAGGACAAGACAGCCGTCGACGCCGCGAAGGCCGTGCACGCGCTGCTGGCCGAGGCGGGGCTGAAGGCGACGATCGGCATCGGCGGGCACTACGCCAAGGCGAACGGCCTGCGCTGGAGCTACTTCGAGGCGCGCGACGCCGTCGCCCGTGGACTGCCCGTGAACGAACCCGAACGGCTCAGCCTGACGTCGCTGCTCTTGGCGAGCGAGGACGTCCCGCTGTCCGACATGGCGATGGAGACCCTCAAACCCCTCTACGATTTCGACGCCGCACACGGGGCCGGGCTGCTCAGCACCCTGGAGAGCTACCTCGAGCACGACGGCTCCGTGGCGGCCGTGGCGCAGGCGCTCACCCTGCACCGCAACACCGTCCGCTACCGCCTGGCCCAGATCACCGAGCTCAGCGGCTACGACCCCTCCACCACGGCGGACCGCGTCCAGCTCTGGCTGGCCCTCGCGATCTCGCGGCTCGGGACGCGCTGAGCCGCTCTTTCCACCGGCCACTTCCTGTGGCGTCCATCACTGAATGGCATACCAGAACGACTAAAGGTCTAACCTTTAGAACATGCCAGCCACACCCACCTCGGAGTCCACCGCGCCCATCCTCAGTCCCGCCGCTCTCGCCGACGCCTCGGCCCTCGCCACGGGAACGGGTGGCTCGGGGCGCCGCAAGGTGCTCCTCGCCCTGGTGGGCGTCATCCTGGTGGGGCTCAACCTCCGGGTGGGCATCACGAGTGCCGCCGCTCTCTTCCACGAACTGCAGCAGGCCCTGGGCTACGGCGCCTTCATCGCCTCGCTCCTGCCGAGCATCCCGACGCTGTGCTTCGCGTTCGCCGGTCTGGCCACCAATCCCCTGAGCCGCCGCCTGGGAGTGGAGAACACCGTGGTGTTCGCGCTCTTCCTGCTGACCTGCGGCCTCGCGATCCGCGGCATCCCCAGCACCGTGGCGCTGCTGGTGGGCTCCGTGGTGGCGATGAGCGGCCTGGCCATCTGCAACGTCTCCATGCCGGTGCTGATCCGCCAGGACCACGCGGACCGGACCTCGCTGGTCACCGGCCTGTACACGTTCACCATGACCATCGGCGCGACGACGGCGGCCACCGTCAGCGTCCCCCTGGCCCACGCGCTGGGCTCACCGTCCGCCGGGCTGGCCTCGTGGTCCGTGATCGCCGCGCTCGGCCTCCTCGGTTTCATCCCGCTCGCCCTCGGCCGCCGCCGGAGCCGGAACCTGGCCCCCGACGTCGCACCCGAGCAGCGCCACGGCATCTGGGCCGCGCTCCGGGGCCGCAAGGCCGTGCTGATCGCGATCGTCTTCTCGACGCAGGGTTTCCTCGCCTACGCCGTCATGAGCTGGTACGCCTACATCCTGAGCGACAACGGCATGGACGCCACGCAGAGCGGTCTGATGTTCGGTGTCATGCAGTTCGTGTCGATGTTCGCGGGCATGCTGTTCCTCGCCTTCGGTTCGCGGAACAGCACCCGCCCCTGGGCCCTCGCCATCCCCGCCGCGTGCACGGTGGCCGGCATCATCCTCCTCATGGTGGCGCCGATCCAGACGGCCCTGCTGTCCGCGTGCCTCACGGGCCTGGGCCTCGGCATCTTCCCGCTCGTCCTGGCGATCATCAGCCAGAGCGGCCGCACCCCCGCCGAGACCACGGCGCTCTCCACCGCCGCGCAGTCGCTGGGGTACTTCTTCTCGGCACTCGGCCCGCTCGGCATCGGCCTCCTGCACGGTCTGACCGGGCAGTGGATCCTGCCGCTGGGCGTGGCGGTCGGCGTCGCGGTCGTCCTGACCGTGGCCGCCTTCGTGCTGGGACGGCTGCACAGCGGGCACGGACCCCGCGTGGTCGTCGCATCGCAGCAGGCCTCCCGGAGCGGTGAGTGATCCTGTGAGCACCGCACGGAACACGTCGAAGTCCGCCACCCCCACGGGCGGCCTGCATCACCCGGAGGGACGGCAGCCCCTGGCGGCCGCCGTCGCGCGCCAGCTCCGCGAGGCGATCGCGTCCGGCGCCTGGGAGATCGGGCAGCGCATCCCCACCGAATCGGAGCTCATGGAGCGGTTCCAGGTCTCCCGGGGCACCCTGCGGGAGGGCATCAAGGCCCTGGCCCACGCCGGCGTCCTGGAGGTCCGGCAGGGCGACGGCACGTACGTCCGCGCCCGCAGCGAGCTGGAGGGCACGGCCAGCCGGAGCGTCGGCGAGCACACCGCCGCCCATGTGTTCGAGGTCCGTCAGGTCCTGGACACCCAGGCCGCGCGGCTCGCGGCCCAGCGCGCGGAGGCCCCGGGCATCGAGGAATTGCAGCGCATCCTGGACGCCTCACTCGAGGCCTGGCACGCCGGCCGGGTGTCGGAGTGGGCGGACCTGGACTGGGAATTCCACCGCGGCGTGGCCCGGCTCAGCGGCAATCCGCTGCTGGAACAGCTCTACTCGGGCTTCGCGGGGGCGTTCAAGCGCGATCTGCTCAACCAGTCCGAGCACCGGGACTTCGACCCCAGCCTCCAGCCGGGACATCAGGACCTCATCACGGCCCTCTCCTCCGGTGACCCGGAGACCGCGGAACGGAGCGTCCGCTGTGGCCTGGAGATCGCCGAATCCCGGAGCTGAGCGCCCCTTAACGGCGTTGAGTGCTCAGTTGTTGCGGGTGTTCAGCGGAAACACCCGCAACAACTGAGCACTCAAGGCGCCAAACGCACGGCGCCGTGCGGAGCCGTGCGGAGGTCAGGAGCCGACGACGGCGCCCGCCCCGTCACGCGAGATGCTCACCATCTCCTCGCGGGACACGACCTTGATGCGCTCGCGCTCCACGCTCACCCCGTGCGAACCGCCGTTGGCCGTGGCCTCGGCGCCGAGTGCGCGCTCGTGAGCGTCCAGACGGTTCCAGCCATCCCAGCTCGTGTACTGCACGCCGCGGCTTTCGAGGAGCGCGACCACGGCGTTCTCCGCAGCGTCGTCCGCCACGGGGAGGGCCGTGCGGTCCTCCAGCAGGTGGGTGATGGTTTCGAGGGCGTCGCCCTTGGTGTGGCCGATGAGACCGACCGGTCCGCGCTTGATCCAGCCCGTGGCGTAGACGCCCGGCACCGGGGCGCCCGAGGCGTCCAGGACGCGGCCGCCGTCGTTGGTCACGATGCCCTTGCGGTGGTCGAACTCGACGCCCGGCAGGGGCGAACCGAAGTAGCCGATGGTCCGGTAGACCGCCTGGACCGGGTAGTCCACGTACTCGCCGGTGCCGCGGGCGTTGCCCGTGCCGTCCAGCTCGGTACGCTCGAAGCGGATGCCGGCCACCTTGCCCGGGGTCTCGGGCGAATCGGTGATCTCCACCGGGGAGTGCAGGAAGTGCAGGTGCAGGCGGCGGGACGCGGTCAGCTCGGAGAGGTCCTCGGGCTGCTCGGCGAACCAGTTGGTCAGCGTCCCGACCATGTTCTTGATCTGGTTGTTGCTCTGGATCGCCTCATCGGAGGCCTCATCGAACTCGAAGTCCTCGGCGTAGAGGATGATGTCCACGTCCTGGGAGTGGGACAGCTCGCGCAGCTCCAACGGGGTGAACTTGATCTGCGCGGGGCCGCGGCGTCCGAAGACGTGAACGTCCGTGACGGGGCTGGCCTTCAGGCCGGCGTAGACGTTGTCCGGGATCTCGGTGACCAGCAGGTCGTCCGCATGCTTCGACAGGACACGGGCCACGTCCAAGGCGACGTTGCCGTTGCCGATGACCGCGACCTCCTTGGCCTCCAGGGGCCACTCGCGGGAGACGTCCGGGTGGCCGTCGTACCAGGAGACGAAGTCCGCGCCGCCGAAGGAACCCTCCAGCTCGACGCCGGGGATGTTGAGGTCCGCGTCCTTGATGGCGCCCGTGGCGAAGATGACCGCGTCGTAGTGCTTCCGCAGGTCATCAAGGGAAAGGTCCGTGCCGTAGTCGACGTTGCCGAAGAAGCGGATGTCGCCGCGGTCCAGCACCTTGTGCAGCGCGTTCACGATGCCCTTGATCCGGGGGTGGTCCGGGGCGACGCCGTAGCGGATCAGGCCGTACGGCGCCGGGTAGCGGTCGAACAGGTCGATGCTGACGGTGAGCTCCCCGCTCTTGACCTCATCGCTCTTGGTGAGGATGTCCGCGGCGTAGACGCCGGCCGGACCGGAGCCGATGACGGCGACGCGCAGCGGGCGCTCCGCGGAGCCGACGGCTGCGTTCGAGGGGGTGGGGAGTTCTGACACGGCTGTGTTCCTTTCGTCGACTGCTCCATAGGATGTCATTCCAGCCTGGGATTCCGGCGAGAACGACGTCCTGTGGAGCACTCGATCAGAGTGCATGAGTGTGGGTGAGGCGAAGATGCTCGGGGGCGTAGGGGCTGAGCCGGACGACGTCCCCCACCACGATGACGGCAGGATTCTCGACCCCGACGTCGGCGGCGCGGTCCGCGATGTCCGCGACGGTCGCCACGGTGACCCGCTGATCCGGCGCGTAGCCGCGCTCCACGATCGCCACGGGGGTGTCCCGCGGGAGCCCTGAGGCGGCGAGCGTGTCCATCGACCGGGACAGGGCCTTGACGCCCATGAGGAGGACCACGGTGTGGTCCGGCCGGGCGGGCAGGCTGCCCAGTTCATCGTGGCCGGTGACGACGGAGAAGCCCGTGGCCAGCCCGCGGTGCGTCACCGGGATGCCGGCCGCGGCGGGCACGGAGATCGCGGAGGTGACGCCCGGGACCACCTGGACGTCGACGTCGTGCTCACGGCAGAAGGCGAGCTCCTCGCCGCCGCGGCCGAGGACGTACGGGTCGCCGCCCTTGAGCCGGACCACGTGGTTTCCCGCGAGCGCCTCGCGGACAAGGATGCGGTTGATCTCGTCCTGCGGGACAGGATGGTGGCCGGGGGTCTTGCCCACTTCGATCACGCGGACGTCTTCCGGCAGACCGTCCAGGACGGAGCGCGGGCCGAGGCGGTCGGCCACGACGACGTCGGCCTCCGCCAGGAGCTGCCGGGCGCGGACGGTCATGAGGCCGGGATCGCCCGGGCCGCCGCCGACGAGGGCGACGCTTCCCTTGGCCCGGCTCGTGACCTGACCGGCGCGCGGTGTGCCCCGGCGATGGTGGCGGAGCGGCAGGGAGCCTTCGTCGAGAGCCGCGGCGACGGCGTCGCGGACGGCCATGGCACGGCGGGGATCCGCTCCGGCGTTGACCGCGATCTTCACGTCGTCCACGCTGGCGACGGCGGGCGTCCAGGCGGCGGAGCTCTCGTGGTCACCGGCATTGACGCACCAGATCCGGCGGGCCTCGGAGTCGGCCGCGACCTGGGCGTCCACCGTGGGGTCACCGGTGGCGGTCTGGACGAACCAGGGGGTGTCGAGGTCTTCGGTGCGGTAGCCGCGGGCCTCCCAGTGGAGGAGTCCGGCGTCGGCGAGGTCGCGGATCATCTCCACCGCTTCGGGGGCGACCACCGTGACCCGGGCTCCGGCGTCGAGCAGGCCCTTGGCGCGCCGCGCGGCGACCTTGCCGCCGCCGACCACCAGCACGGGGCGGCCGAGCAGGCGCAGTGCCGTGGGGTAGATGTCCATCAGAGCCATGCGAAAACCATAGGGGTGACGCGTAACACTCATCAAAGCTGCCGAAACGACGGTTCACGCAAGGTCACGGAAGGTCACATAGCGCCTCGGAACTAGGCTGAGTACCGTGATCAGCTTCAGCGAGGAGATCCGCATCGCCGCGCGGCCGGAGGAGGTCTTCGGCCTGTCCCTCGACGTCGACGCGCACACCCGTTCCATGGCCGATTCGGGTGAGCGCGCCGTGGCCGGCGTGATGACGGGCCGCATGGGGCCGGGCGACACCGTGACCTGGCAGGCCCGGCATTTCGGGGTCCCGATCCGTATGACGTCCCGGATCACGGCGTACCGCGAACCGTCGCACTTCGTGGACGAACAGCTCCGCGGACCGTTCAGGCTCTGGCGCCACGAGCACCGCTTCACCGCCGACGACGGCGGCACCCTCCTGCGCGACGACATCACCTTCGCCGCCCCGCTGGGTCCGCTCGGCCGCCTCGCCGAGCTGCTGGTCCTCCGCTGGTACATGCCGCAGCTGATCCGGCAGCGGAACGAGTTCCTCAAAGCGGCGGCCGAGGCCGGACCGTCGATCTGACGAAGCACCCGTACGCGTCACTCGTACGAGCAGATGTAAGCCACGGGGTCGCTGGTCATGACGGTGAAGGACACCCCGGCCTCGACTTCGAACGCCGAGCCGGCCTCATAGCGGACCCACTCGCCGCTCTCCGCCGGGAGCTTCACGTCCCAGCTGCCGCGCACCAGCTGCATGCGTTCCGGGGAGGACGTGCCGAAGGTCCACTCGCCCGGGGCGATGACGCCGACCGTGAACTTCCCGTCATCGTCCCCGGAGCCCAGGCTGCGGACGTTGCCGTCGAAGTATTCGTGCTGGCTGATCATGGGGGCTCCTTCAGTGCGGGCCCGGCGGTCCGGCCGGGCGACTGTCCCCCACGTTAGGACGGACGGCCCTCCGCTCCAATCGCCGCCCGGATTGTTGCGTGGCCGTCCGCGACGGGGGCGGCCGCCGTCGGGGGCTCAGCCGACGTGGCGGCCGACCGGGTCGCCGAAGAGCGGTGCGCCGTGACGATCCCGGCGATGACCACCAGACATCCGACCGGCTGGTTCCAGCTGAGCCGTTCGTCGAGGAGCACGATGCCGAGCAGCACCGCGACCAGCGGACTCACATAGGTGACGGTCGACGCCCGGATGGCGCCCCATTGCGACACGATGGCGGTGTTCAGGATGTACGCCACACCCGTCCCGAGCGATCCGAGAAGGACCAGGCAGATCACCGCCACGGGGTTGAGCTCGAGATGGGCTGCGGCGGGCGACGCCCACACGACGAACGGGAAGGTGAGGAGCGCGACGCCGGCCGCGAGCGTCAGCTGGACCGTCGCCACGGTGATGGAGTCGTAGTGCTGCTTCCCGATCACGAACCGGCGCATGTAGGCGAAGCCGAGTCCGTAGCATCCGGCGGCGCCCAGGCACGCGAGCTGAGCGGGCAGCGAAGCGAGGAGGGCGGGGTCGCCCGCCATGGTCCACGGGGCGATCACGAGCACCACGCCCGCCCCTCCGACGGCGACACCCAGAGCCTGGCCTTTCGTGAGGTGTTCGGCGGGCAGGACGGCGGCGATGGCGAGCGCGGTCATGAGGGGTGTGGCGGCGTTCAGGATCGCGGAGAGGCCGGACGGGAGGGATTCCCCGGCCCAGGCGAACAGGCTGAACGGCAGCACACAGAGGAGGAGGCCCACCATGATCATGTGGCCCCAGAAGCGCCGTTCACGGGGCCAGGCGCGGCCGCTGAGCACCATCACGAGGCACAGCGTCACGGCTCCGAGGACGACCCGCCCCAGTACGACCTGCGCCGGGGTGAAGGCGGTCAGGGATTCCTTGATGAAGAGAAAACTGGAGCCCCAGACGAGCGCCAGGATGACGAAGGCGGCGACGGTGCCGAACCGGCGAGTGTTCATGACTCCACCATCGAACCGGACGGGTCATGAAGCAAATACATCGAACTCATTTGGGCATACCATGAATGCATGGCACCCACGGTTCCCCAATTGCGGACTCTGCTGGCGGTGGTGGACACGGGATCGTTCACCTCGGCGGCCCAAACTCTCAGCGTCAGCCAGTCCGCCGTGTCGCGGACGCTCCGTGCCCTCGAAGACGACATCGGGGGCCTCCTCCTCGACCGGGACCGCGCCAATGCCCCCACGGCACTCGCCGCCGACGTGCTCCCCCACGCCCGTGCCGCCGTCGCCGCTCTGGACGCGCTGTCCGCGCGGGTCCGGGCCCGTTCCGGCGTCCCCGTGGGCCGGATCCGCCTCGGCACCGTCCCCACCGTGATGCAGGGACTTCTCCCGGAACTGCTCAGCGCCTGGCAGGCCCGCCTGCCCAAGGTGGAGGTCAGCCTGTTCGAGGGCGACGACGAGGAGATCCCGGAGTGGCTCGAGACCGGCATCGTGGACGCCGGCATCCTCGTGGACCCGCCGGCCGACCCTCCGGGGTCGCTCCTGGTGGGTGAGGACGAGTACCGCGCCATCGTGCGCCGCGACCACCCCTACGCCGACGAGTCCTCCATCCCCCTGGAGGAACTGCTGGAGGACGGTCTCATCACCAGCATGGGCGGTTGCGAGACGCAGGTGCGCCGGATCCACCGGATCGCGGGGGTGCCTTTCACCTCGCGGCAGCAGGTGCGGGAGCTCGCCACCCTCATCACCATGGTCCACGAGGGAATGGGCGTGGCGATCATGCCAGGACTCGGAGAGGGCCTGCTGCCTCCGGCCCTCCGCATGGTGCGCCTCGAACCGACTGTGAGCCGGCGGCTGGTCCTGACGGGCCCCAGCACCCGGGCCTGGAGCCCGATCGCCGAGGCTCTGGTCAGCGCGCTGCGGGCGGAGTGACGAGCGACGGCGACGACCCTCACCGAGGACGACGACGGTGGCGGCCCCGCGCCGTCGTCGCACCGCTCCTGGATCGACTGCTCCGTAGGACGCCGTTTTCTCCGAGAAATCGCCCGGAACGGCATCCTCTGGAGCAGTCGATGGGGGTCTATCGAGGAGGGGTGGGCCCGAACGCTCGACGCCCGTGGGGACCTCTGCCCATTGCCCCTGGTCCGGACGAGGCCGCAAGCTGGAACGAGTGGGCGTGACCCGATCCAGCATGGTGGACGGAGCGAGTGAGCGCCCTCGATCCGCGTGGGTGAGGAGAACAGCATGAGCGATCAGGAACCTGGAACCCGGCGGGCCGCGGCGGACCCTGACCTCGCCCGGCGCGTCGTCCGGCTCGAGCGGATCCTGGTCGGCGCGTACGCCCTGGTCACCGCAGCGCTGCTCCTCGGTGGGCTGACCGTGCCGTTCTTCACGAGCCGCGATACCCGGGGCGACTCCCACGTGGACACGCCCGTGTCGGTGGCCGTCGTCCTGTTCAAGCCCGGCATGGCCCCCGCCGCTTCGGGCGAGGACGCCACCCTGTCCGCCCTGTTCATGACCGGGTTCGCGGGACTGTTCGGGGTCGTCGTGCTGCTGCTCATCCTCGTGGCTCTCGCCGCGTTCCGGGTTCTCCGCACCCCGCTCCGGAGAACCGGCTGGGCCTTGGTGGCGCTCGGGATCATCGGAGCGTTCGTCCTGCTGAGTTTCACCCTGAAAGCTGCGAGCAACCACGTCCCGGACACCCCTGGGTGGGGCGCCGTCGTGCTCCTGCTCGGCCTGCTCGCCGTCGTGCCGTTGCTGACACGGAAGGCGGCCCCGTTGGTCTCCCCGCACTCCCCCGGATCGACTGCTCCCTAGGATGCCGATTCACGCCTGATAGTACGCAGAACGACATCCTGTGGAGCAGTCGATGGGGATATCGATCAGTCCTGTCCGAAGACGTGCTTGACGATGTTGCCCAGCAGCGCCGCGTTGTAGTCGACGCCGAGCTGGTTCGGGATGGTCACCAGGACGGTGTCCGCCTCCTGGACGGCCTCGTCGCGGGCCAGCTCCTCGGCCAGCTGGTCGGGCTCCCCGATGTAGGAGCGGCCGAAGCGGGACACGGCCCCGTCCAGCCACCCGACCTGGTCACGGCCTTCGACCTGACCGCGCAGACCGAAGTAGTGGTGATCCTCCTCCGACACGAGCGGGATGATGCTGCGGCTCACCGAGACGCGCGGCGTCCAGCCGTGTCCGGCCTCCTTCCAGGCGTCACGGAACACCCGGATCTGCTCGGCCTGCAGCTGGTCGAACGGCACTCCGGTGTCCTCGGTGAGGAGGGTCGAGCTCATGAGGTTCATGCCCTGCTCGGCGGCCCAGACCGCCGTCGCGCGGGTGCCTGCGCCCCACCAGATGCGGCGGTCGAGGCCCGGCGACTGCGGTTCGACCGGCAGCAGCAGACCCGGACGGCCGTTGCCGGCGTCCGCCGGAGCGATCCCGGTGCCTGTGATCGCGCGGCGGAACAGATCCGTGTGGCGACGGGCCATGTCGGCGGGGGTCTCGCCGTCGCGCGGGATGTAGCCGAAGTTCTCGGCCCCGTTGAGCGCCGGTTCGGGTGAACCACGGCTCACGCCGAGCTGGAGCCTGCCCTGGCTGATGAGGTCCGTCGCGGCGGCCTCCTCAGCCATGTAGAGGGGATTCTCGTACCGCATGTCGATGACACCCGTGCCCATTTCGAGGGTCGTGGTGCGGGCCGCGATGGCGGAGAGCAGGGGGAAGGGAGCCGCGCCCTGGCGGGCGAAGTGATGGACCCGGAAGAAGGCCCCGGCCACGCCCTGCTCCTCTGCGGCGACGGAGAGCTCGATGGCCTGCCGCAGCGACTCACCGGCGTCCTGGGTGTGCGATCCTGCGGATCGACCGTAGTGGCCGAAGGACAGGAATCCGATTTTTTTGCTGTTCACGACCACGAAAACCATGCGTTTGCATGGAAAATTCCCGGGCGGCCGGGCGTCTTTCCCACTGACGGACGACGACGGCGGCGCGCCACTTCCACATTCCGCCCGGCCCGTCTTATCCCCATAAATCCGGGAAACCATTGTGGGATCGTGACGGATGTCCCTACGATCGTGCTGATCAGATCACTGATCACATCACTCGGGGGAGCATCTCTTTGTCATTCTTCAGGAACACCCATGCCCGGCCGCGTTCCGGCCGCGCCGCCGGATTCGTGGCGGCCACAGGCGCCATCACCTTGTTCGCAGGACTTCTGATGGCGCCGGCGGCACAAGCCGTTCCCGCCACCGTCACCGCGCCGTCGGTCATCGCGGAAACGCCGTCGGACGGACCCACCGGGGAGCCGACCGTCGGCCCCACGGAGACCCCGGCGCCGACGGACACCCCGTCACCGGAACCGACCGAAACCACCACACCCACCCAGGAGCCCACGGAAACGACGGCGCCGACTCCGGACCCGACCGCGACCACTGAACCCACCGAGGTTCCAGCGCCGAGCAACACCGCGGTTCCGGTCGTCCACGGCGAACCGGTGGTCGGCCAGACCCTCACCTCCAAGGGAGGACTGTGGGAGGGCGCGACGAAGTTCCGCTTCGTCTGGACCCTCGACGGCATGGCGGTTCAGACGACCGACCACTCCGCCGGAGAGATCGACTCCTTGGTGCTGCTGCCCTCCATGGCCGGGAAGACCGTCCAGCTCACGGTGACGGCGTCCCGGGAGGATCAGCCGTCCGGGACCGATGCCGCGTCAACGCCCCTCGTCGTGCGGAACGCCGAGTTCACGGGCCTCACCTGGAGCAACGCCGTCGCCGGACGAGCCGTCGTCGGCGAAACCCTGACGCTCGCCACGCCGGCCTGGGATGACTCCGCCTTCCGCGGCGCCCTCCGCTACCAGTGGTACCGGGGCGGCGCTCCGATCACCGGCGCCACGGCGGAGCGGTATGTGGTCGGTCCGGCGGATGTCGGCAGGCCTCTCCAAGCGATCATCACCCTCTCGGCGGAGGGGTTCACGGACCACGAGTTCCAGTCGGCACAGGTCACCGCCACCAGTGCCGCTTTCACCTCGGTCGCCGTGCCGACCATCAGCGGAACGGCTCGGGTCGGCCAGGTTCAGACAGCGAACCCCGGCGTGTCCGCACCGGCCGCGGCCACCGTCACGTACCAGTGGTACCGCGGGACGACGGCGATTGCCGGGGCGGTCGCCCGCACGTACACCACCACCGCGGCGGACAACGGGAAGGCACTGAAGGTCCGTGTGCGCGCGGCCAAGCCCGGCTACACCTCGGTGGACCGCTTCTCCGCCGCGCGGCCCATCGCCGTCGGGCTCCTCGTGGCCACGAAGTCACCGGTGGTGACCGGGACACATCGTTACGGCAACACCGTCAAGGTGACCCAGTCGTGGCCCGCCGGCACCACTCTCCGGTATCAGTGGTACCGGAACGGCGCCGCCATCCGGGGAGCCACGGGATACGCGCTCTACCTGAACACGGGATACATCGGCACCCGCGTGAATGTGAAGGTCACGGCTTCCAAACCGGGCTATGTCACGCGCTCAGTGACCACGTCAGCGACCGGGGTGGGCAAAGCGCTGTTCGCCCTGAAAGCCGCGCCCACGGTGACGGGACGCCTCGCCCTGGGTTCCGTCCTCACGGCCAATGCCGGAAGCTACAACCCGGCGCCGAGCAGCCTCTCCTACCAGTGGTACCGGAACGGCTCGGCGATCGCCGGAGCCCGGGGCCGGACGTACAAGGTCGGAGCGGCCGACAACGGCCGGTCCCTGTCCGTCCGCGTGATGGCGAGCCGCGCGTACTACGACGCCAAGGCCACCACGAGCGCCGCCGTGAAGCTCCCACTCTGGCCCGTGACCGTGCTCCGTGGTGACGGAACGTACCGTGTCGGAGCCCAGATCAAACCGGGCCTTTACCGAGCGACAGGCGGGGGTCCGGATTGCTACTGGGAACGTCTCAGTGGCTTCGGAGGTCGTTTGGACGACATCAACGCAAACTACTTCGGCTCCGCCCGGACCTACGTCCAGATCAACGCAGGCGACGTAGGATTCACATCACGACGCTGCGGTTCCTGGACGACCGTGAGCCCCAGCGGCCCCCGCGCCACGCGGATTACAGCAGATGGGACCTACCGCGTGGGAATCGACATCTTGCCTGGAACGTACTACGGCTACGCCGGGCAATACTGCGGCTGGCGGACACTGAGCGGGTTTGGCGGTACGTTCGAGGAGATCATGGACATCGACCTTCCAGAAGGTCCGATGATCGTGACCATCCCCTCCAATGCGCGGGGCTTCGAAGTCCATGGATGCGGCACGCTGACGCGGTATTGACAAACCTCTGAAGGCCCGGTGGCACTCGTGCCGCCGGGCCTTCGCGTTCCCGGGCCCTCTCCTCCTCAGGCATTGTGTGCTCAGTTGTTGCGGGTGTTGAGCGGAAAAACCCGCAACAACTGAGCACACAACGCAGGGACGGGCAGCGTCAGTCCTCCGGCCGGTGCGTCGGGGCCGCGTACTCGATCACCGGGACCGGTGCGCCCCCGGTGTCGTAGGCCCGCGCGAACGCCGGCCGCGCGCCGTCGCCGTCCACGTCCACCCGCAGCCGCCGCGCGGTGACGGGCACGACGGCGTGCAGGCGCTGGGCGCCGATCGTCAGACCGGAGGCGAGGACGTCGCCGTCGTCGGTCAGGAGCCGATGCCGCACCACCCGCTGGCCCTCCGACAGATCCTCCCCGAGCTCCACGTGGTCCAGGGGGACGTCCCGGCCGAAATCCAGCACCCACTCCCCCGGTCCGCTCCGGCTCACCTCCGCCTCGACCGGCCTGCCGAAGCGCCGGTCCAGCTCAGCCCGGAACTCCACCAGTCGCTGGACGTCTCCCTCAGGGATCAGGCCGCGGCGATCCGGCGGAAGGTTGAGCAGGAGATTCGCCCCCATGCCGATCGACCGGTAGTGGATGGCCAGGAGATGGTCCACGGACTTCGGCTCCTCGGCCGGCTGCCAGAACCAGCCCGGCCGGAGCGAGACGTCGCACTCGGGAGGCAGATACGCCTCCTGGCCCAGCGCGGCGGAGTCACTCACATAGTTCGAGACGGCCGTGGAGGAGACGACGTACTCCACCGGATCCTCGGCGAGCCCGTCCTCGTTGCCCACCCAGCGGATCGTGGCGGGGCCCATGTTGAACACCATCGCGCCGGGTTGGTGCTCGGCGATGACGGCGCCGATCCGCTCCCAGTCGTAGACCCGGCCTTCCGATCCGGCGCCGTCGAACCACAACTCGTGCAGCGGCCCGTACCGCGTGCACAGCTCCCGCAGCTGGGCCAGGTAGAACTCGTCGTACGCCTCCGGATCCTCGTAGCAGGGGGCGTTCCGGTCCCACGGCGAAAGGTACAGTCCGAACTTCAGCCCCGCTTCCTGACACGCCTGCGCTACTTCCGCGACCACGTCCCCCGCGCCGCCCCTCCACGGCGAGGAGGCCACCGAATACGCGGTCGTCGCCGTGGGCCAGAGGCAGAAGCCGTCGTGATGCTTCGCGGTCAGGACCACGTACTTCGCCCCGGCGAGCCGTGCCGCACGGATCCACTGCCCCGCGTCCAGCTCGGCGGGGTCGAAACTCGACGCCGGCAGCGTCCCGTCACTCCATTCCTTGCCGTGGAAGGTGTTGACGCCGAAGTGGAAGAACACGCCCATCCGGTCGTGCTGCCAGGCCAGTTGCCCGGGCGTGGGGCGCAAGGGTGCCGAAGTCATGCGTCCAGCCTAGAAACCGACCCCGACACCCCGGAAGCACCCGAACACACCCGCGCAGCACGCCCCGCCCGGCGCACCGGCCGGCACCCCGCGCCGGCGCAATCTGTGAATCGTTTCACACCAACCATTGACTCCCCCGTCCCGGCAACTGATTATTAGTGCACGGTTAACCGATTTTTTCATCACCTCAATGCATGAAGAAAGGCTGCCCATGAGACCGCACCCCGCCCGTTCCGGGGTGCACACACGGCAACGACGCCGCCACACCAGGAACCTCCTGGCCCTGGCCGCCGCCGTCACGCTCAGCTGTGCACCGCTCTCCCCGTTGTCCGCGGCCGTCGCCGCACCCGAACCCACCACCACCACTCCCTCCACCACTGCGTCCGATGCCGGCACCCCCGTCAAGGTCAAGCCCGTGACCCCCGAGGTCCCGGTCGACCAGAGCGGCAGCACCCTCGGCGCCGTCACCGGCGTCGCACGCGACGGCGGCACCGTGAACCTGACCGCCGAGAAGGGCGCTTTCCGGATCACCTTCCTCGACTCCAAGACCTTCCGCATCGAGGCGGCCCCCGGCGGGGCCTTCACCGATCCCGCGAACACGGACCAGGGGGACCCGGCTCAGAGTGCCGACATCGTCGTCGGCGCCAAGAGCTTCCCCGGCACCGGGCTCACGCTCAGCGAGGGTGACTGGATCACCGCCTCCACCGACGCCGTCCGCGTCGCCGTGGAGAAGTCCACCGGCCGCATCAAGGTCACCCGCCCGGACGGCAGCACGGTTTTCGAGGAGTCCGCGCCCCTGAGCTTCGGCGCCAAGAGCACCACCGAACACCTGACACCTCAGGCCGGTGAGCAGTTCATCGGCGGCGGCATGCAGAACGGCCGAGCGATCCACACCGGCGCGGTCATCAACATCGCCAAGAACTTCAACTGGACCGACGACGGCTACCCCAACGCCGTCCCGTACTACATGTCCAGCAAGGGCTATGGCGTCCTCCGGGACACCTTCGCCCGCGGCAGCTACGACTTCGGCGCGTCGCCGAGCACCACGCACGAGGAGAAGCGCTTCGACGCCTATTACTTCGTGGGCGACTACAAGTCGGCGCTGGACGGCTACACGCAGCTGACCGGCCGACCGATGATGCCACCGGTCTACGCCCTCGAATACGGCGACGCCGACTGCTACAACCGCTCCAACCCGGGCTACTCCTCCTCGGGTTACGGCGACCCCGACGGCGCCAAACAGCGCACGCCGGACGCCATCAAGACGGCACGGCAGTTCGTCGCCCACGACATGCCCGCCGGCTGGATGCTCGTCAACGACGGCTACGGCTGCGAGTACCAGCAACTGCCGGAGACGGTGAAGAGCATCCAGGACGAGACCCAGCTCAAGGTGGGCCTCTGGACGCAGCGCTCCCTGACCAACCAGGCCTACGAGGTGGGTCAGGCCGGCGTGCGGCTCCGGAAGCTCGACGTCGCGTGGGTCGGCTCCGGCTACCGCCAGGCGCTCACGGGCTGCGAGTCAGCCCACCAGGGCATCGAGGACAACTCCTCCGCCCGCGGCACCGCGCTCATGGTCGAAGGCTGGGCCGGTTCCCAGCGCTGCGGCATGCAGTGGACCGGCGACCACAGCGGCAACCTCGACGCGATCCGCTGGCAGGTCCCGGCCCTCACGGGCGCGGGCAACTCGGGCCTGGCGTTCACCACCGGTGACGTCGACGGGATCTTCGGCGGCTCCAAGGAGTCCTACGTCCGAGATCTGCAGTGGAAGGCCTTCGCACCGGCCCTCTACTCGATGTCCGGCTGGGCCCCGACGGACAAGCGCCCCTGGCTCTACGGCGACGACGCCACCGCGATCAACCGCAAGTACCTCCAGCTGCGCCAGCAGCTCATGCCGTTCCTCTACACCCTGGCCCAGGACTCGCACTCCACGGGCGTTCCGATGATGCGCTCCATGGCGCTCGAGTTCCCGGACCAGGCCGCGTCCTACTCCGCCGAGGCGAACCAGCAGTTCATGCTCGGTTCGGACTTCCTCGTGGCCCCGGTCTACACCCAGAGCACCGTGCGGAACGGCATCCAGCTGCCCGCCGGTCAGCAGTGGGCGGACTACTGGACCGGTAAGGTCTACGACGGCGGCCAGATCCTCAACGGCTACGACGCACCGCTCGACCGGCTGCCGCTCTTCGTCCGTGTCGGGGCCGTGATCCCGCAGGGCAAGGTGGCGCGCAACGCCTCGCTCGTCCCCGAGGACTCGGCGGTCACGGTGGAGGCCTTCGCCAAGGGCAAGTCCTCCTTCACCCTGTACGAGGACGACAAGGTCACGCGCGACTACAAGAACGGCAAGTCGGCACGGCAGACCTTCACCGTGGACGCCCCGGACTTCGGCACGGGCACCGTCAACGTCACCGTCGGCGCACGCCAGGGCTCCTACACCGGGATGGCCGCCGCCCGACCGTACCTGATCAACGCCCACGTGGGCACGGCGCCGCAGCAGGTGAAGACCGGTTCCACGGTCCTCCCCCGGGTCTCCGGACAGGCCGCGCTGGACGCCGCCGCCCAGGGCTGGTTCTACGACGCCGCCACCTCGGTGGTGCGGGTCAAGACCGCTCCCCTGGCGTCGTCGGCGAGCGCCACGGTCCAGCTGAAGAACGCCGGGCCGATGGCCGGGAAGACCCAGGAGGCACAGGCCGCGGAACTGCGGGTCGGCGTCGAGAAGGAGGTCTTCCAGGGCAAGCAGACGACCTTCACCGCGCAGTTCGTGAACACCGGGACCTGGAGCAAGACGGGCGTGAAGATCGCGCCCGCACTCCCGGCCGGGTGGACCCTCGTCTCCTCTTCCGGCGCGACCGCGTCCGAGGTCAAGGCGGGGCAGTCCGTGACCGCGAGCTTCACGGTGAGCCCCGGCCCGAGCGCGGCCGCCGGGTCGCAGCAGCTGGCGGCGACGGCGTCGTACACGGCGCGTGACGGCAGCGCGCAGACTGTGCGCGGCGGCAACTCGATCTACGTCGCCTACGGATCCCTGCAGGCCGCGTTCAACAACGTCGCGGTCACCACGGTGGCGAACAAGAGCGCCGGGAACTTCGACGGCGGCGGGGCGAGTTTCTCCGCGGAGCAGCTCGCCCAGGCGACGGTCCCGGCCGGAGGGGTGAAGCCCGGCGGGAAGGTCCCGGTCTACGCCGGGACGCCCCGCGAGGTGGACTTCACCTGGCCGAGCGTCGGGCCCGACGTCCCCAACGCCACAGCACTCGACGGCCAGACCATCGCGGTCAGCGGCGAGGGCACGCACCTGGCGGTGCTCGGTTCCGCGGCGGTCGGCGGCGGGACCACCCCGGTCCTGACCCTGCGGTACACGGACGGCAGCACCGAACAGCAGGGGATCTTCTTCCCCAACTGGCTGCAGCCCAAGGAACTGGGCGGCGGCGTGGTGGCGGTGTCCGAACAGGGCCGCAACAACGCCAACGGCGCGTCCCCGGAGTACACGCAGTACAAGTACCAGGCCTTCGCCAACATGGTCCGGCTGAACCCGGCCAAGGAGCTGGCCGCCGTCGTGCTTCCGACCGACACGCGGGTGAAGTTCTTCGACTGGCAGGTGACCACCCAGCCGCTGCCCGCCGTGCCGCACGGCACCGTGTATGCGTCCGACGTCGAGTGGGTCCAGGCCGTCAACGGCTATGGCGTGATCGGCAAGGATGTGGCGAACAAGGACACGGCGACCTCGCCGGACCTGCCGCTCGCGCTGAACTACACGGATCCCGCCACGGGCACGAGCCCCAGCTACACCAAGGGTCTCGGGGTCCATGCGGAATCCCGGATCACCTACTACCTGGGCGGGAAGTGCACGCGGTTCACCTCCCAGGTCGGCCTGGAGAAGGGGTTCGCGGGGAACATCATCTTCTCCGTCAACGCCGATGGCGCCACCGCCTACACCTCGCGGACCTACGTGCCCGGCTTCGCACCGGAGAGCGTGGACGTGGACCTGCGGGGTGTGAACTACCTCGACCTGGTGGTGAAGCCCTCCGGCTCCATCAACGGCGCCCACGGGGTGTGGGGCGACGCGAAGTTCCAGTGCGCCCCCTAGCGCTGGAACCCGGCTCCGCGAAGTGACAGCTGAGGCCCCTTCCCACACCGGGAAGGGGCCTCAGCTGTTCCCTCGCGAGCCGGGAAAAGGAGCGGGGCTAGATCCAGTACCGCTCGTCCTCGGAGTCGCCCGGGTGCTCCTTGACCATGCCCGCGGCGAGGGTGTTGCCATCGGCGGGATCGATCACCAGGAACGCGCCCGTGCGGCGGTGCTTGGCGTACGGCTCCAGCGGCAGGGGCGCGGCCAGACGGATCTGGACCTCGCCGATGTCGTTGAGCTCCAGGTCGGAGGCGGGCTGCACCTCAAACGTGTCCAGGTCCAGCTTGCCGGAGACCGAGCGGACGATCGCCTTCACGGTCTGCGTGCCGTGCTTGACGAACACCCGGGCGCCTTCGCGCAGCGGCTTGGAGGACAGCCATGCCACGGAACCGTACAGATCTGCGGAACTCTCCCCCATGGTGCCCGCTGCGGCGATCGTGTCACCTCGGGCGATGTCGATCTCGTCGGCGAGGCGCAGCGCCACCGATTGCGGGGCGAAGGCCGTGTCCAGGGAGGTGCCGGCGAAGTCGATGCCGGTGACCGTCGTCGTGCGCGGCTCATGGCCAGGCGACAGGACGACCACCGGGTCGCCGACCATTACCGTGCCCTCGGCCACCTGGCCCGCGTAGGCGCGGTAGTCGCGGTACTCCTCGACGTCCAGGCCACGCGCGACGGCGTCCGGCGCCAGGGCGCCCTGCGGACGGATCGCGAGCTGCACGGGGAAGCGGAACGCCTCGTGCTCGTCCTCCAGCTCATCCGCGGCGGGCAGGGTCTCGAGGACCTCCAGCAGCGACGGGCCGTCGTACCAGGGCATGCGCGGGGAACGGTCCACGACGTTGTCACCGTCGAGGGCGGACACCGGGATGACCCGGACGTCGGCGTGATCCGCCGTTCCACCGGCCTGGGCGGCGCCGATCCCCAGCTCCTGCGAGACCCTGCGGATGTCCGCCTCGATCTCCCGGAACACGGGCTCGGAGAAGTCGACCAGGTCCACCTTGTTCACGGCGACGATCACGTGCGGGACGCGCAGCAGGTGGAGGACGGACAGATGCCGGCGGGTCTGTTCGAGGACACCCTTGCGGGCGTCGATCAGCACGACCACCGCGTCCGCCGTGGACGCGCCCGTCACCGTGTTCTTGGTGTACTGCACGTGCCCGGGGCAGTCGGCCAGGATGAAGCTGCGGCGGTCCGTGGCGAAGTAGCGGTAGGCGACATCGATCGTGATGCCCTGCTCCCGCTCGGCCCGCAGGCCGTCGGTCAGCAGCGCCAGGTCCAGGCCGCCCTTCTCCCCGCCGAAGCCGCGGTCCGCGCTCGTGCGGGCGACGGCGTCAAGCGTGTCGGCCAGAATCGCCTTGGAGTCGTGCAGGAGCCGGCCCACCAGGGTGGACTTGCCGTCGTCGACGCTGCCGGCCGTCGCGAAACGGAACAGCGTGCTGGACGCGAGTGCGGTGCTCATCAGAAATACCCGTCCTTCTTACGGTCTTCCATGGCCGCCTCGGAGATGCGGTCATCGGCGCGGGTCGCGCCACGCTCGGTCAGGGTCGACGCAGCCACCTCGACGACGACGGCGGCCACGTCCGCGGCGTCGCTCTCCACGGCGCCGGTGCAGGACATGTCACCCACCGTGCGGTAGCGCACGAGCTTGGTGATGACCTCCTCATGCGGCGCCGGCTGGGACACCTCGCCCACGGCACGCCACATCCCATCCCGGGCGAAGACCTCCCGCTCGTGGGCGTAGTAGAGGCCCGGCAGCTCGATGTTCTCGCGCTCGATGTAGCGCCAGATGTCGAGCTCGGTCCAGTTGCTGATCGGGAAAGCCCGCACGTGCTGGCCCACCGTGTAGCGGCCGTTGTAGAGGTTCCACAGCTCGGGCCGCTGATTGCGCGGATCCCACTGCCCGAACTCGTCCCGCAGGGACAGGATGCGCTCCTTGGCGCGGGCCTTGTCCTCATCGCGACGGCCGCCGCCGAAGACGGCGTCGAATTTGTTCCGCTGGATGGCGTCCAGCAGCGGCACGGTCTGCAGCGGGTTCCGGGTGCCGTCCGCGCGCTCCTGGAGCTCGCCGCGGTCGATGAACTCCTGCACGGAGCCGACCACGAGCTTCAGGCCCAGGCGCTCCACGGTGCGGTCGCGGAACTCGATCACCTCGGGGAAGTTGTGCCCGGTGTCCACGTGCAGCACCGGGAACGGCACCTTGCCCGGCCAAAACGCCTTGGTGGCCAGGTGCAGCATGACCACGGAGTCCTTGCCGCCGGAGAACAGCAGCGCGGGCCGCTCGAACTCGGCGACGACCTCACGGATGATGTGAATGGCCTCGGCCTCGAGGGCGTCAAGCGTGCCGAGCCGGTTGTCAGCCACAGCAGCCTCTTCCAGTAGTTCGGTCATCAGGAGCTCATTTCGGTCAGGAAGTTGGTGGGGATCCTTCGCAAAGATCCGTACAGGGCGCCTGCGGACGACCCATCACGCGAGCCGAGCCCAGCTGCGAGCGGTGCAGAGGACTTTTCGAAAACGGCGCATCGCGCGAGCGAGGAACGAGCGAGTGTGTCTAAGCCGCGTGGAAAGTCCTCCGCACTGCGGAGACGAGAGGCAGGACCGCTCACGTGTGGAGCCCGCATTCGGTCTTGTCGGATCCGGCCCAACGGCCGGATCGCGGGTCCGCCCCCGGCGCGACCTTGTTCGTGCATGGCTGGCAGCCGATGGACGGGTAGCCCTGGGTCAGGAGCGGGTTGGACGGGAGCAGGTGCTCGTCCGAGTACTCCATGAGCTGCTCGTAGCTCCATGGCGCCACCGGGTTGACCTTGACCAGGCCGTTGGCCGCATCCCAGGTCACGAGCGGCGTGTTGGTCCGGGTGGGGGCCTCGTCGCGGCGGACGCCGGTGAACCACAGCTCGTACCCGGCCAGGTTGCGGCGCAGCGGCACCACCTTGCGCATGTTGCAGCAGGAGGCGGCGTCGCGGGCGAAGAGGTCCTTGCCGAACAGCCGGTCCTGCTGCTCCACGGTGTTCTCCGGCAGCACGTCCACCACGTTCACGCGAAGGGTCTTGGCCACCAGATCGCGGGTCTGGTACGTCTCCGGGAAGTGGTAGCCGGTGTCGAGGAAGAGGACGTCGACGCCGGGCAGCTGCTCGGCGACGAGGGCCGGCAGCACGGCGTCGGCCATGGAGCACGCCACGGTGACCGCCGGCGTCGCGAAGTTGCGCTTCACCCAGGCGATGACGTCCTCGGCCGGGGCGTCCCAGGCCAGTTCGGCCGCGCCCGACTCGGCGAGGGCCTTCAGTTCCTCCGGAGTGCGAAGGCCCCTCTCGGTGCGGATGTCCGTGCTCATTGCAGTGCCTCCTCGTCCGCGGCGTGCGCCCATTCGGCGAAGCTCTGGCCCTCGGCGTGGTCGGCGACGAAGCGGCGGACCACGCGCTCCACGTAATCCGGCAGATCCGCCACGTAGACCTTGAGTCCACGGACGGTACGGCCGAGGCCTGCCTCCTCGCGGGAGGTCGACGCCAGCCCGCCGCCCAGGTGCACCTGGAAGCCGGGAGCCGGGTCGCCGCCGTCGACGGGAAGCATCATGCCCTTCAGCCCGATGTCCGCGGTCTGGATGCGGGCGCAGGAGTTGGGGCAGCCGTTGATGTGCAGGCTCAGGGCATCGGGGAGGGTGCCGGCCCCGACCAGGTCGGCGAGGCGGCGCTCCAGTTCGGCGATGGCCGTGGCCGCGGTGACCTTGGTCTCGACGATCGCCAGCTTGCAGTATTCGATGCCGGTGCAGGCGATGGTGCCGCGCCGGAAGACGCTCGGCCGGGCGGAGAGGCCCAGGGCGTCGAGTTCGGCGATGAGCGGTTCCACCTGGTCGCCGGGGACGTCGAGCACCACGAGCTTCTGGTGCGGGGTGGTGCGCAGACGCTGCGAGCCGTGGGCCTCCAGGACATCGGCCAGGCGGACCAGGTTCTCACCGGACAGGCGGCCGACCGTGGGGGCGACGCCGATGAAGAAGCGTCCGTCCTTCTGCTCGTGAACGCCGATGTGGTCACCGGGGGTCGGCGGCTTGGGTGCGGCGGGGCCGTCAGCCAGCCGGTAGCCGAGGTACTCGTCCTCGAGGATCTGCCGGAACTTCTCCGGACCCCAATCGGCCAGGAGGAACTTCAGTCGGGCCTTGGTGCGCATGCGACGGTAGCCGTAGTCGCGGAAGATCTGCGTGACGCCATGCCACACTTCGGCGCCCTGTTCCGGGGTGACGAAGGCGCCCAGGCGCTTGCCGAGCATGGGGTTCGTCGACAGCGCGCCGCCCACCCACAGGTCGTAGCCGACGCCGAGCTCCGGGTGCACCACGCCGACGAAGGCGCAGTCGTTGATCTCGTGCACCACGTCCTGCGACGGGTGGCCCGTGATGGCGGTCTTGTACTTGCGCGGCAGGTTCGCCAGCTCGGGATCGCCGATGAACTTGTCCGCGATCTCGTGGATCAGCGGCGTCGGGTCGATGATCTCGTCCTTGGCGATGCCGGCCACGGGCGAGCCGAGGATGACACGCGGCACGTCGCCGCAGGCCTCGGTGGTGGAGAGGTCGACCGCTTCGAGGCGGCGCCAGATCTCCGGCACGTCCTCCACCTGGATCCAGTGCAGCTGGATGTTCTGGCGGTCGGTGATGTCCGCGGAGCCTCGGGCGAAGTCCACGGAGATCTGCCCGATGACCCGCAGCTGCTCCGTGGTGAGCGCCCCGCCGTCGATCCGGACGCGGAGCATGAAGTACTTGTCCTCGAGCTCATGCGGCTCGAGCGTGGCGGTCTTGCCGCCGTCGATCCCGGGCTTGCGCTGCGTGTAGAGGCCCCACCAACGGAAACGGCCGTGAAGATCGGTGCCGTCGATCGAATCGAAGCCACCCTTGGAGTAGATGGTCTCGATGCGTTCGCGGACGCTGAGCCCACCGTCCTCCTGCTTCCACACCTCATTCGGGTTGAGCGGCGTGGTGCCGTCAACCTTCCACTGGCCGTGCGGCTTGGCGGCCGGCCGGCCCGCGCGCGGCGTGCGTGCTGGACGGGCTTCGGGTGAGGGGTTCGCTCCGGCTAGAGCTGTGTCGGTCATACAGAAAATGTAGGGTGGGCCACTTTGGCCTCCCAAGGTCACCGGACATGTGACGACACGGGGGGCAATATTTCGTCACGCGCCGGGAGCGGCGGCGACGGCCTCGTCGAAGCGCTTCAGCACGAGTCCCGCCAGCGCCTCCGACGGCAGCAGCGGCTCGGTCACCAGATCCGCCCCGGCCTTGAAGAGCTGGTCATGGAACCAGCCGTGAGCCAGGAGATAGGACGCGACGACGACGCGCGGCGCCCCCGCCGCCCGGGCCGCCTCCACCGCGTGGGGCACCTTCGGCTCTGCCGCACTTCCGTAGGCGCAGGTCACCGGCCTGCCGAGGCGGGCGGCGAGCTGCCCCGCGACCTCCTCCACGGCTGCGGAGGCCGCCGGGTTCGAGGAGCCGGCGGCGGCCAGGACGACGGCGTCGTCGTCCGCCAGTCCGGCCTCCCTCAAGCGTTCCTCCAGCACGTCCACCAGCACCGGATCCGGGCCGAGCGGCGCCGCCGCGGACGTCCGGGGCCGGGAGTCCCGGGCCTGGGCGATGTCCACCTTCACGTGGTACCCGACGCTCAGGAGCACCGGCACGATCACGGCCGGCTCGCCCTCAGGCAGGGCGGCCACCACGTCGGGGAGGGCCGGCTCCTGGACATCCACGTAGGCCTCGCGCACGTCCAGCGAGGGGCGGAGCGCGGACACGGCTCGTCGGAACTCGCGCACTTCGGCGTCGCCGGTGGCGTTGCTGGTTCCGTGCGAGCACGCGATGAGGACAGGGCTGTGAGTCATGACTGGGAGCGTAACGCGAGCGGTCCCCCGGTGCCTTAACCTTGATTGCGAAGCATGTCGGGCGACCCATTCCGGAATCCTGATGTGCGCACGGACAGAGCGGAAGGGAAGGCCATGTCCTTTGACACCGGCCTCCTGGCCCTCGACCTGCTGGGCGTGTTCTTCTTCGCCGTCTCCGGCTCGCTGCTGGCGGCCCGCAAGCGCTTCGACGTCGTGGGCTCGGTCCTTCTCGCGTGCCTCGTGAGCCTCGGCGGCGGTGTGGTCCGCGACGTCATCCTGGGCGTGCACCTGCCCTCCGCGTTCGGCCAGCCCATCTACCTGGTGCCGCCGATCCTGGCCGCCGCTCTCGTCTACATCTTCTTCAACAGCGTGCAGCGTGTCACCTCCCTCCTCACCCTGTTCGACGCCGGCGGGCTAGCCCTGTTCTGCATCTCCGGCACGCTGAAGGCCATCTCCCTCGGCGCGAACCCGGTGGCGGCCATCCTGCTGGGAGTCACCACGGCCGTGGGCGGCGGCGTCCTGCGCGACATCACGGCCAACGAAGTGCCCGCGCTCTTCGACGCCCGCGAGATCTACGCGCTCCCGGCCTTCTGCGGCGCGGCGCTGACCGCGCTCGTCTGGCATCTCGGCTGGTTCAACCTGGTAACCGGCCTCACGATCGCCGCCCTCGTCTTCGCCTTCCGGGTCACCGCCTGGCGCCGCCACTGGTACGTCCCCCTTGCCGTGCACGGCTGGCACCGTCAGCTCGACTGAGCGTTCCGCCGTCGACCTTGGGCCGCCCTTGATGTCGACCTTGCACTTTCTCGGGCTTCCCGGCGCTGAGCCCCGAGAAAGTGCAAGGTGAACCACGCGCACGGCGACCACACGCGGCGCAGAACCACGCGCACCGTGAGCTCCGTCCCAGGCCACCGCGGGGGCTTGCTCCACTGGATAGGATGGAACCCATGAGCGAAATGTTCTTGGAGAAGTACCGCGCGCTTGTCCCGAAGTACCTGGCCGATGACTGGCAGGAAGAGGACGGCATCCCCGAGGCTGAGCTCGACGCCGCCCTGGCCGGGCTGAAGCTCACGCTTCCCCAGGCCATGCGAGAGTTCTACCTGGCCCTCGGCGGCTGCGAAGACATCATGGAGGCCTACCACTACTTCTGGGACCCGGAAGAGCTGGAAGTCGACGACGAGGGCTTCCTCATGTTCCTGGAGGACGAGGACGAAAGCTACACCTGGGGCATCCGGGTGGGCGACCTCAGCGTCCCGGACCCGATCGTCTGGCGGAAGAACAACGCCCGCGGCGAATGGAAGAGCGAGGACGGCACCTTCTCCGAGTTCACCTTTGACATGCTGGCCTGGGCCTTCGAGGATGACGAAGAGTCCTGAGCCGAACTCGTCTCTCCACGCTTCGCAATGAATGACTGGACGCATGACAAAATTCGTCATATGCTAACGGCAGGAATCGCCCCCTCCTAAGGTGGTTCTTTCGGGAGCCCTTCTAAAATAATCTCCCGATTTCCCAAGAGACAGGCCCGCAGGCCATGGATCCCCCCTAGATGTCCTGCGGGTCTGTTTCGTTGTCCGTCGTGGAGTAATTCCGGCTCACAGGACGTCATCCGGAAACAGAACATCCCGGCACGGTCCAGAACCATGCCGGGATGCTGTCACGAAGTGTCAAAACGCAACGGTCCAGGTGGGACCGCCGTGGGGCTCAGGCGGTGCGGTCCACCACGGCCAGCGCGAAGTTCGCCAGGGACTCCTTGACCACGCCTTCGGGAAGCGGCTCCAGAGCGGTCATGGCCTCATCGGCCCAGCGACGCGCCACGGCCCACGACTGTTCGGTCACCGGGTGCGCGCCCAGCGCGGAGACGGCGGCCGCCAGGGCCTCATCACCGCTCAGGTCACCGTCCACGAGCGCCAGCACCTCGGCGGCGGAGGCGTCGCCGTCGCGGGCGGCCTGCCGCAGCAGGAGGACCGGCAGAGTCGGCACGCCTTCGCGGAGGTCGGTGCCCGGGGTCTTGCCGGACTTCACGCGGGCGCTGGTCACGTCGATGACGTCATCGGCCAGCTGGAACGCGACGCCCAGCTTCTCGCCGTACTCGACCAGGACGTTCTCCACGGTCTCGTCGACGCCGGCGAAGATCGCGCCGAGCTGGGCGGACGCGGCCACGAGGGAGCCGGTCTTGTCCGCGAGCACCTGGATGTAGTGCTGCAAGGGGTCCTCGTCCTCCCGCGGACCCACGGTCTCGTGGAGCTGGCCGAGGCACAGACGTTCGAAGGTGCGGGCCTGGATGCCGAGGGCACGGCCACCGAGCTCGGAGACCAGGATGGAGGCCCGGGCGAAGATCAGGTCGCCGGTCAGGACCGCCACCGAGTTGCCCCAGACCTCATGCGCCGTCGGCGCACCGCGGCGGAAGGGCGCGGAGTCCATGACGTCGTCGTGATACAGCGTGGCCAGATGCGTCAGTTCCACCACGACGGCGGCCTGCAGCACCTCGGGGCGGGTGTAGTCGCCCAGGTGGGAGCAGAGGAGGGCCAGGAGCGGGCGGATGCGCTTGCCGCCGGCCTCCACCAGGTGACGCGAGGTGGCGTCCGCCAGGGGATCGGAGTTCGCGATGGCCTCCCGCAGCATCTTCTCCACACGGGCCAGGTTGGTGGTCAGCGCGGGGCCGATCACCTGATCCTCGGAGATCGCGGCGAAGCCACGCGGCAAGGTCAGGCCGGTGGCGATGGCCGTAGTGCTCGGCTCGGGTTCCACGGCGCTGGAAGGTCCGTGTCCGGCGTGCGTCCAGGTGCGGTCTGCGGGTGTGCTCACGGTTAAAGCCTAACGAGTCGCGGGGAGGGTCTGTGACGCACGCGGGGCGGGCGCCGTTCCGGTGTTCGACGTGGCGGGCACCAGTCGTTCGAGCAGAGCGATCACGGAGTCCTCGAAACGCCCCGACCGGGGGTCCGTGAGGTTCGCGAGCATGCGCACCACGAACCGCATCAGCGCGGGCAGCGGCATGCCCGTGCGGAGTGCCAGTTTCATGATCCGCGGATTGCCGATCAGGCGCGCGAACACCCGGCCGAGCGTGAAGTGACTGCCCCATTCATCGCGCACCTGGGTGGCGTAGGCGGCCAGGCCGGCGTCGAGCGCACGTTCGGCGGCGCCCGCCGAGGTGGCGCTGCGGGCGGCACGATCGGCGTCGATGAGGTGCTCGGCGGCGAAGCGCGCGGACTCCATCGCGTAGGAGATGCCCTCGCCGTTGAACGGTGAGACCATGCCGCCGGCATCGCCGAGCAGCAGCATCCCGGGAAGGTGGTGCGGAGTGCGGTTGAAGCCCATGGGAAGGGCGGCGCCGCGGATCTCGCCCACCAGGTTCTCCTCGCGGTAGCCCCACTCCCCCGGCATGGCGGCGACCCAGTCCCGCATGACCTGCTTGTAGTCGAGGCGGCCGAACTCCTTGGAGGAGTTGAGGATGCCCAGGCCGACGTTCGAGGTGCCGTCCCCGACGCCGAAGATCCAGCCGTAGCCGGGCAGCGGCTTGCCGTCCTTGCCGGGCAGCTCGAGCCAGCCCTCCATCCAGTCGTCCTCGTGCCGGGGACTCGTGTAGTAGCCGCGGACGGCCACGCCCAGGGGGCGGTCGTCGCGCTTGGCCACGCCGAGGGACACTGCCGTGCGGGTCGAGTTGCCGTCGGCCGCGAGGACGACGTCGGCGTGGAAGTCCCGCGTCTCGCCGGTCTTGCGTCCGCGTTCGTCGAGGATCGCGGCCCGGGCGCCGATGACGCGTCCGGAGTCGTCGCGCAGCGCTTCGGTGACGGAATGGCGTTCCAGAACGGTGGCCCCCGAGGCCTCCGCGTGGCGGGCGAGCGCCTCATCGAAGCCGAGGCGCGTCCGGATCAGGCCGTACTGCGGGAAATCGCCGACCTCGGGCCAGGCGAGCTCCACCTGGCGGCCGCCGGCGATCAGGCGCAGGCCCTTGTTCCGGCGCCAGCCGTCGGCCTCCTCGTGCGGCAGCCCGAGGCGCTGGATCTCACGCACCGCACGCGGGGTGAGCCCGTCGCCGCAGACCTTCTCCCGCGGAAAGGACGTCTTCTCCAGGACCGTGACCTCATGGCCGTCCTGGGCGAGGTAGTGCGCAGCGGTGGACCCGGCGGGACCCGCGCCGACAATGAGAACGTTCACCGGGCTCCCTCTAGCGCGCGGCGGGCGCCGGGCGTGCGGTGGAGGCTGCGGCGTCGTCGGTCAGTGGCTTGACGCCGCGGTGCACGGCGACGATGCCGCCGTTCAGATTGCGGTAGGCGACGTCCTCCCAGCCGGCGTCCTGGAGCCAGTGGGCGAGTTCGTCCTGGTTCGGCCAGGCGCGGATCGACTCGGCGAGGTAGACGTAGGCGTCCGGGTTGGAGGAGACCTTGCGGGCGATCGCGGGGAGCGCACGCATGAGGTACTCGGTGTACATGGTGCGCCACACGGGGACGGTCGGGTGGGAGAACTCCGCCACGACGATCCGGCCGCCGGGGCGGGTGACGCGGAGCATCTCGGCGAGGGCCTTGCGCGGTTCGTTCACGTTGCGCAGGCCGAAGGAGATGGTGCAGGCGTCGAAGCTGTCATCCTCGAACGGGAGGTTCATGGCGTCGCCGGCCACGAAGTCGATGTCCGGGCGGCGGCGCTTGCCGACCTTGAGCATGCCGAGGGAGAAATCGCAGGCCACGACGTCGATCCCGGCGTCCGCGTAGGGCTCG
Source organism: Arthrobacter woluwensis (assembly GCF_900105345.1). Classification (NCBI taxonomy): domain Bacteria; kingdom Bacillati; phylum Actinomycetota; class Actinomycetes; order Micrococcales; family Micrococcaceae; genus Arthrobacter; species Arthrobacter woluwensis. The sequence goes on along the minus strand of NZ_FNSN01000003.1, from coordinate 988,006 downwards.
CTGGAGGTGCCGGTGCCGGCCGCCAGATCGAGGACGCGCTGCCCCGGAACCGCGCCGACCGCGTCGAAGACGATTTTGCGCCACCGCCGCGTCTGCCCGAGGGACAGGACATCGTTGACCACGTCGTACTTCGGCGCAACATCGTCGAACATGGTGGCTACTTCTTCGGGACGCTTGTCGAGCGAGGCTCGGATCGGTGTGCTGCTCACCATCTCATTGTCGCAAACATTCGCGACGACCACGGATTCCTTGTGACCATGCTCTCCTGACGACGGTTCGGAGAGGGCGGACGGAACCGGCCCTGAACAGGACGAGGCGCAGTTCGGGAGTACCCTTGTTCCATCATGAGCAGCACGCTGAAGAGCACCACCGTACCTCTGGGCGAGGACGCCTCCGAGGACGGTCTGGCGGCTTTCCTCGCCGACCCTCATGCCCCCGCCGTCGCACTGAGCTGGATCCGCCGCGGTTCGGGCCTCCTCGGCTTCGGCGAAGTGACCCGCTTCGAGGTCTCCGGCCCGGAACGTTTCATGCTCGCCGAGCAGTGGTGGCGCGCCTTGTCGCTGACGGCGCAGGTCATCGACCCCCTCGGCCTTCCCGGCACCGGCCCCGCCGCCTTCGGCTCCTTCGCATTCTCCAAGACGTCCGGCTACGCCTCACGCCTCGTGGTGCCCGAACTCGTCATCGGCCAGCGGAACGGCCTGCGCTGGGCGACGCTGTCGACCTTCGCGGACTCCGCACCGTCGGAGGACGATGTCCGCGACGCCGTGGAGCGTCTGCTCCCCCGCCCGCAGTCCTCGGACGACGCCGCCGCGCGGCGCCCGGCGCTGAACGCCCCCATCCGCCCGGGCTCGCTGAGCGAGGCGGAGTGGATGGCCGCCGTCGACGAAGGGGTGGAGCGCATCCGCTCGGGCGCCGTCGAGAAGATCGTCCTGGCCCGCGACGTCGAGGTGGACCTGCCCTCCGCCGTGGTCCCCGAGAACGTCCTGGCCCGGCTGGCCCGGCAGTACCGCGAATGCTGGACCTACCGCGTGGACGGCTTCGTCGGGGCGACCCCGGAGATGCTCATCCAGGTGGTGGGCCGCACCGCCCAGGCCCGCGTCCTCGCCGGCACCCTGGACCGCCGGGACGCCGTGGAACGCACGGCGGAGGAGGACGAGACCGCCTACGCCGAACGCGTGCTCGCCGGTTCGGTGAAACAGCGCCACGAACACCAGATCGCCATCGATTCCCTGGTCAACGCGCTCGAACCGTTCTCCGAAGCCACCGACGCCCATGAGGAACCGTTCATCCTGGAACTGCCCAATGTGTGGCACCTCGCCTCCGATGTGAAGGCCGAGCTCCTGGACGCCGAGGGGCACATCCCGTCCTCCCTGGCCCTGGTCAACGCCCTTCACCCGACCGCCGCCGTGTGCGGAACGCCCACCCTGCCCGCGGGCGCGATCATCCGCGAACTGGAGCATCTGGACCGCGGCCCTTACGCCGGACCGGTGGGCTGGCTCGACGCCGCCGGGAACGGCGAGTGGGGCATCGGACTGCGCGGCGGACTCCTGGACGGGTCGACGGCCCGACTGTTCGCCGGCTGCGGCGTCGTGGAGGGGTCGATCCCCGAGTCCGAGCTCGCGGAGACTTGGGCGAAGTTCCGCCCGATGCTGGAAGCCCTCAACGTCGCATCCTGAGGCGTGAGGCCGGGCGAGGCCCAACTTCGAGCCCTGCCACCCGCGAGCTCACTTCCTTCGGCGTGACCGGCCCTGTGCCGCAGGACGGCGCGCCGTCGTCGTCGTTTTCCGAAGCATGTCTTTCGCGTCCGGAATACCGGACACAATGGCGAGTCGGATTCCCCGCCGGCCTCCGATCTGCGCTTTAGTGATGGGAGTCACACGGCGAGGCGGAGCTGAAGAATTTACCGTCAGGCAACATTCAAGGCTTGTGCTTCGCGGCGAGGCGTTGTCCAATAGTCAATGCAAGTTGACTGTGACGCACCTCTCAATGCGTGACTACACTTAAGCGGACTCAACTCCAGGTCCCAGCGCAACAAAGGGTAAAAATCATGATGTTCAACCGCTCCCTCTTCGGTAGCACCAAGGTCAAGACGGCAGCCGTACTGGCCATCGGCGCGCTGGCTCTCTCCGCCTGCACCAATGCCTCCGAGACGGCAGACAACGGTTCCAAGCCGTCTTCCGGCTCCTCCAGCACTGCGACGTTCGATCCCAGCACCGTCCAGAAGGATGACGCCCTCGCCGCCAAGGTCCCGGCCGCCATCAAGACCAAGGGCACCCTGGTGGTCGGCTCCGACACCAGCTACGCACCGGCGGAGTTCCTCGACGCGGACGGCCAGACCCCGATCGGCTACGACGTCGACATCGCGAAGGCCATCGGCGCCAAGCTGGGCCTGAAGGTCCAGGTCCAGACCGCCGAGTTCACCGGCATCCTCCCCGCGCTCGGCCCCAAGTACGACCTGGGCATCTCCTCCTTCACCATCAACAAGGAGCGCCTCCAGGCCGTCAACATGGTCAGCTACTTCAAGGCCGGCACCACCTGGGCCGTCAAGAAGGGCAACCCCAAGGGCTTCAGCCTGGATGACGTCTGCGGCAAGTCCATCGGCGTCCAGACCGGCACCGTCCAGGAGGACCCGGATCTGAAGGACCGCAACAAGAAGTGCGTCGACGCCGGCAAGAAGCCGATCGACATTGTGACCCTGAAGAACCAGACCGACGTCACCACCCGCCTGGTGAACGGTTCCATCGACGCGATGGCCGCCGACTCCCCCATCATCGGCTACGCGCTGACCCAGACCAACGGCCAGCTCGAGAAGATCGGTGACATCTACGACGCCGCTCCCCAGGGCGTGACCGTGGCCAAGGCGGACACCGCCCTGGCGACCCTGGTCCAGGACACCCTGAACAGCCTCATCGCGGACGGCTCCTACAAGAAGATCCTCGACGCCTGGGGCAACTCCGAAGGTGCGATCACCAAGTCCGAGCTGAACCCGGCTCCGGCCGCGTCCTGATCCGTTCTCTCCCCAGAAGCTCAGGTAGATCATGAGTCACAAAGACGACGCACCAGTGCTGAATCACTCAGTGCCGGTGCGGCACCCGGGACGCATCGTCAGTGCGGTCATCATCATCGGCGTGGTCGTCGCGGTCCTGGTGAACATCTTCACCAACAAGGAATTCCACTGGGACGTGGTCGGCAAGTACATCCTCGACGTCAAGGTCGTGCAGGGTGTGGGCTGGACGCTGCTGCTGACGGTGGCGTCCATGGCCATCGCGATCGTCCTCGCCATCATCCTGGCGATCATGCGGCAATCCGACAATCCGGTGCTCCGCTGGTCCTCATGGTTCTGGGTGTGGTTCTTCCGCGGCACCCCGGTGTACACCCAGTTGATCTTCTGGGGCCTGTTCGCAGTGCTCTACCCGAAGATCAGCGCGGGGATCCCTTACGGACCCCAGTGGTTCAGCATCGACACCTCGACGGTGATCACGGCGACCGTGGCGGCCATCCTCGGCCTGGGCCTGAATGAATCGGCATACCTGGCGGAGATCTTCCGTGCCGGCCTGAAGTCCGTCGACAAGGGCCAGATGGAGGCCGCGCAGGCGCTCGGCATGTCCAACGGCAAGATCATGTGGCGCATCGTCCTGCCGCAGGCCATGCGGATCATCGTGCCGCCGACCGGCAACGAGACCATCGGCATGCTGAAGACCACCTCCCTGGTCCTCGCCGTGCCGTTCACCCTCGACCTGACATTCGTCACGAACGCCCTGGCGAACCGCCTCTACCTCCCCGTTCCGCTGCTCATCGTCGCGGCGATCTGGTACCTGCTCATCACCAGCATCCTCATGGTGGGTCAGCACTACCTCGAGAAGTACTACGGCCGAGGCGTCGACGGCGGTGTGCCCCAGGTGATCAATCCGGACGCGCTCAAGGCCCAGATGCTGGCCGAGGGCGCCCCGCGAATGTCCGGACAGTGAGGCTCAGGAATATGGCTGAAACGAATACTGAAGAGAACAAGCCCCTCGTCCGCATCGAGGGTCTGCACAAGTACTACGGGCACCACCACGTCCTCAAGGGCATCGACATGACGGTGAAGAAGGGCGAGGTGGCGGTCGTCATCGGGCCCTCCGGCTCCGGAAAGTCGACCATGCTCCGCTGCGTGAACCTGATGGAGACCATCAGCGCCGGCCGCATCCACGTGGGCGACCAGCTGATCGGCTACCGCGAGGTGAACGGTCGCCTGCACGATCTCAAGGACAAGGAGATCGCAGCCCAGCGCCAGAACATCGGCATGGTGTTCCAGAAGTTCAACCTCTTCCCGCATATGACCGCGCTGGAGAACGTCATCGAGGCGCCCATGCAGGTCAAGGGTCAGAGCAAGGCGGTGGCCAAGAAGCGCGCCGCCGAGCTGCTGGAGATGGTGGGCCTGGGATCGCGCATCAACCACTACCCGTCGCAGCTCTCCGGCGGCCAGCAGCAGCGCGTGGCGATCGCCCGGGCACTGGCCATGGAACCCGAGGTCATGCTCTTCGACGAGCCCACCTCGGCCCTGGACCCGGAGCTCGTGGGTGACGTGCTGAACGTGATGAAGGACCTCGCGAAGTCCGGCATGACCATGATCGTGGTGACCCACGAAATCGGTTTCGCCCGCGAGGTCGGCGACACCCTGACGTTCATGGACGGCGGCGTGGTCGTGGAGTCCGGCGATCCCCGGGCGATCATCGCCGCTCCGCAGCACGAACGCACCAAGGAGTTCCTGAGCCGCGTGCTCTGACGCGCCTCTCCCCTCTGATCGACTGCTCCATAGGATGTCGTTTTCCCCGGTTTTCCGCGGATTCCGGCATCGTATGGAGCAGCCGATCGGCGTTTAAACGGAGCCACCTTGGCCCACTCATCGACTGCTCCGTAGACGTCGTTTTGGATGGTCTAAACGACATCTACGGAGCAGTCGATGGGAGGAACGGGGTCAGAGTGCTGCGCGGATGCGGGCGTGGAGGTCGCGGAGGCCGTCGCGTGAGCACCGGACCTCCAGCACGCTGCGGCCCCGCACCGGTTCGGCCAGAGCCGCGTCGAGTTCCGCCGTCGTCGTCACGGCGCGGTGCGGCACGCCGTAGGCGGCGGCCAGCGCGTCGAGGCGGACGGTGTGCGGGGTGCCGAAAAGGCGTTCGACGGCGGGCTCGTAGCCCCCGCGCAGCCCACCGTGCTCGAGGGTGCTGAAGATCGCGCCGCCCTGGTCGTTGAGGACCACCACGCGCAGATCCGGCTCTTCCTCCCCTGCACCGAGGAAGAGGCCGCCGGCGTCGTGCAGGAAGGTCACGTCACCGCAGAGCAGCGTGGTCTCGCGGCCAGACCCCAGGGCCACGCCGACCGCCGTCGAGGTCATGCCGTCGATCCCGGCGAGGCCGCGGTTGGCATGGACGGTCGCCAGGGGTTCCCGCGTGGGAGCGGCGGCCAGGTCGGCGTCCCGGATGCCGTTGGACGAGCCGAGCACGAGCTGCCCCCGGGCGGCCGCCCACACCGCCGCGGCGACGTCAGGCCCGGTGAGTCCGGGTTCCCGGGCGAGCACCTGCTCGATGCCGTGCTGGGCCTTCTCCCCCGCCAGCAGCCACGTGTCGAGCCAGCCCTCCGGCGCGCGCCCGGCGAACTCGGAGAGCTCCCGCAGCGTCGCGACCGGGCGTTCGAGGCGGCGTCCCGGCTGGTACCAGGCCACGGGGACCGGTTCGTAGAGCGCCAGCGGGATGTCCTGGCGGGCAAGAAGCGCGGTGACGGGACGGGACAGCGTCGGACGCCCGAACACCACCACCCGTTCCAGCGGCTCCGCAGACTCCGGGCCGAAGCGGTCCAGCAGGAGCCGGTACGGCCCCACGGCGTTCGGACCGAAGCGCGCGTTGGAACTCGGCTCGGCGGCCAGCGGCAGCCCGTGGGCGCGGGCGAACGCCTCGGCGATCGGCCCGGCGTCGTGCCCGGCCAGCACCAGGGTGCGGTGTTCGGCGAGGCCGTCCGGGGCGTCGTAGTGGATCGGCGCAGGGTCCGGGGCGAAGTGGAACGGCCGACGGTCGGAGGCAGCCGGAAACTCTGCGTCCGCGCCGGGCAGGAGCGGGTCGCGGAACGCGAGATTCACCTGGACCGGGCCGGGCGGCAGCTCCTCGAAGGCGCCGGTCGCGGCACTCAGGGCGGTCCGGACACCGCGCTGCGGATCATCCCCGGCGGGCACGTCCACGGCGAACCGCGCATGCTCCCCGAACAGGTCCATCTGCTCCGTGGTCTGGCTGGCGCCGGTGCCGCGCAGTTCCAGGGGCCGGTCGGCGGAGAGCACCACGAGCGGCGCCGCGACATGGTCGGCCTCCATGACGGCCGGCAGAAGGTTGCCCACAGCCGTCCCGGACGTCACGACGACGGCGGCCGGGGCCCCGCTGCCCAGGATCACGCCCAGCGCGGTGAAGGCCGCCGCACGCTCGTCGATCCGCACATGCAGGGTGATGCGTCCCTCGGCTTCCGCTTCCGCGAGCGCGTACGCGAGGGGCGCCGACCGCGAGCCCGGGGAGACGGCCACGTGCCGCACACCGCCGTCGAGCAGTTCAGCGACGACGATCCGGGCGGAGGCGAGGGCGGAGAGCTCAGTCACGAGACCAGTGTAGTGAGCGGCTCCCGGCGGGCCCGCGCCTGGCCGTCACCGCTTGCCGACGCCCCGCGCACGGCCCGCGTAAAGGAAGTGCAAAGGTTCGCTCCCGGCGCATCAAGGATGCGTAAAAGGCGGCGTCAACGGCCCCTCAGAGGACTTCACTGAGGGTGTGGGCCGCGGCGCGGTCCGGGGTGCGGCGTGAACCGCGCCCAGTGCGAATGGTCCGCCCGCACCGGGCGGCGAAAGGAACGTGAGATGGACGACGTGATCGCGGTGGGGGTCTTCGTGCTCCTGTCCGGCGCCATGGTCTGGCTGGCCAGTGCGATCGACAAGGTGGTGGGACGGAAATGACCGTCGACGTCCTGGTCTGGGTCCTCCTGGGGCTGGTGGCGGCAGCGCTGCTGGTCTACCTGGTGGTCTCCCTCATCTCTTCCGACAAGTCTTCCGACAAGGGGCAGTGATGCAGTACTCCTGGCTGTCCTTCCTCACGCAGATCGCCGTTCTGCTGCTGCTCCTGGGGGTGCTGCACAAGCCCCTGGGTCTCTACCTGCATGCCGCGCTGGAGGGCCGTAAGGACTCCCGCGTGGAGCGGGTCCTCTTCCGTCTGTCCGGGGTGTCCTCGACCCGCGAACAGGGCTGGCTCGGGTACACCCGCAGCGTGCTCGCGTTCTCGATCGTCTCCGTCCTGGTCATCTACCTGCTGCTGCGGCTCCAGGGGCTCTACACCCCTGGCGGACCGGGCGCGGTGGATCCGTGGACGTCCATGAACACCGCCATCTCCTTCGTCACCAACACGAACTGGCAGGTGTACGTCCCGGAGACGACACTCGGCTTCGGAGCCCAGATGGCTCTGCTGGCCGTGCAGAACTTCCTCTCCGCGGCGGTCGGCATCTGTGTCGCCGTGGCCCTCATGCGCGGCCTCACCCGCTTCGGCACCAGCCACCTGGGCAACTTCTGGGCCGACCTGGTCCGGATCACGCTCCGGGTCCTGCTTCCCCTGGCCGTGGTCGGCGCGCTCGTGCTCGTGGTGGCCGGCGTGGTCCAGAACTTCTGGAGCGGCACCGTGGCCAACCCCTTCACCGGGGCGTCTCAGACACTCCCGGGCGGTCCCGTCGCAAGCCAGGAGGCCATCAAGCTCCTCGGCACCAACGGCGGCGGCTACTTCAACGCCAACTCCGCCCACCCCTTCGAGAACCCGAACTCCTTCACCTCCCTCTTCGAGGTGTTCCTCATCCTCCTGATCCCCTCGGCGCTGCCGTACGTCTTCGGGCGCATGGCCGGCGACGCCCGTCAGGGCTACACGGTGCTCGGCGTGATGGGCGGCCTCTGGGCCCTCACGACGACGGCGATGGCCTGGGCGCTGGCCGCTTTCCCGGGTGCCGGCGAGGGTCTGGAGCAGCGCTTCGGCCCGGCGGCGAGCGGTGTGTTCGCTTCCGCCACCACGCTGACGTCCACGGGCGCCGTGAACGCGGCGCACGACTCCCTGCCACCCCTGGCCGGTGGTCTGGCCATGGTCAACATGATGCTGGGCGAAGTGGCTCCGGGCGGGGTGGGGTCCGGCCTGTACGGCATGCTGGTGATCGCCGTGGTCACGGTGTTCCTGGCCGGGCTCATGGTCGGACGGACACCCGAGTACCTGGGCAAGAAGGTCCAGGCCCGGCACATGACGCTCGCCGCGCTGTACCTCCTGGTGGTGCCCGTCCTGGTCCTGGTCCTGTCCGGCATCGCCGTGCTCGTCCCGGGGATCCTCTCCCAGGCCCCGGCCCAGGGACCGCACCAGTTCAGCGAGGTCCTGTACGCCTTCACCTCCGGCGCCAACAACAACGGCTCGGCGTTCGGCGGCATCACGAGTTCGGGCCCGGCCCTGTCGACCATGCTCGGCATCGCCATGTGGCTCGGGCGCTTCGTGGGCATCGTGCTGGTGCTCGCGCTGGCAGGCGCGTTCGTCACCCAGCCCCGCGTTCCGGCGTCGGCCGGCACGCTTCCGACCCACGGCGGCCTGTTCGCCGTCATGCTCACCACCGTCGCGGTCCTCCTGACCGCCCTCAACTACCTCCCAGCCCTCGCGCTGGGCCCGCTCGCAGAAGGCACCCTGTCATGAAGACCGCATTCGACGACACCACCACCCGCCCCGCAGCCGCTCCCGCACCCCGCGAGGAGGAGCTCTCCGGCCACAGCTACAAGCGCCGCAGCAGCTGGGACCGCAAGACCCTGCTGGGCGCGGTGCCCCTGGCCCTGAAGAAGTTCTCGCCCCGGGCCATGGCGCACTCCCCGGTCATGTTCACCGTCCTGGTGGGCACGGCGGTCTCCCTCCTGGTCTGCGTGGGACAGTTCGCCTCGGGCTCGCCGGAGGCCGGGTTCAGCCTGGCCGTGACCGTGTGGCTGGCCCTCACCGTCCTCTTCGGCAACTACTCGGAGGCGCTCGCCGAGGGCCGCGGCAAGGCCCAGGCGGACAGCCTGCGCGCCAGCCGTGAAGGTCTGAAGGCCCGCAAGCTCCACGGAGCCGGCGAGGAGACCGTCGCGGCGTCCGAACTCCACCGGGGCGACCTGGTGGTGTGCGAGGCCGGGGACGTCATCCCCTCGGACGGCGAGATCGTGGAGGGCCTCGCGATGGTGGACGAATCGGCCATCACGGGTGAGTCCGCCCCCGTGGTCCGCGAGTCCGGCGGCGACCGCTCCGCCGTGACGGGCGGCACCACGGTACTCTCCGACCGGATCGTGGTCCGCATCAGCGCCGAGCCGGGAGCGACCTTCCTGGACCGCATGATCTCCCTCGTGGAAGGCGCCGAGCGCAAGCGCACCCCCAACGAGATCGCCCTGCACGTCCTGCTCGTGGCCCTGACCATCACGTTCCTCGTGGTGACGGTGACCCTGGTCCCGTTCTCCCAGCTCGCAGGGGCGGTGCCGAGCCCCATCGTTCTCGTGGCCCTCCTGGTCTGCCTCATCCCGACCACGATCGGCGCCCTGGTGCCGGCCATCGGCATCGCCGGCATGGACCGCCTGGTGCAGCACAACGTCCTGGCCACGAGCGGACGGGCCGTGGAGACGGCCGGGGACATCACCACCCTCATGATGGACAAGACGGGCACCATCACCTACGGCAACCGCCGGGCCGTCGAGTTCGTCCCCGCCCCGGGAGTGGCGCGGGAGGAACTGATCGAGGCTGCACGGCTCTCCTCGCTCGCCGACGAGACCCCTGAGGGCCGGTCCATCGTGGAGCTGGCCGAGAGCCTCGGAACCGCCCCGGCACAGGGCCGGCCGACGCTGGAGGACCTGTTCAGCGGTCCGGACGCGGCCGAGACCGTGGAGTTCACCGCGGCGACGCGGATGAGCGGCCTGGATCACCGCGGAGTGAAGGTGCGCAAGGGGGCGGCGGCCGCCGTCGGGCGCTGGGCCGAAGACGGCGGCAGCGCGCTTCCCGGCGCGGTGTCCGCCACCGTGGAGGAACTCTCCCGGCGCGGCAGCACCCCGCTCGTGGTGGCCCGGCAGGACGCCCGGGGCGGCGTGGAGGTGCTGGGCACCGTGGAACTGGCCGACGTGGTGAAGCCCGGCATCGCCGAGCGGTTCTCCACACTGCGCACCATGGGCATCCGCACCGTCATGATCACCGGCGACAACCCCCTGACCGCGGCGGCGATCGCCGAGCAGGCCGGGGTGGACGACTACCTCGCCGAGGCCACCCCGGAGGACAAACTGGCCCGGATCCACGCGGAACAGGCCGCCGGACGGCTCGTGGCCATGACCGGCGACGGCACCAACGACGCCCCGGCACTCGCCGCCGCGGACGTGGGGGTCGCCATGAACTCCGGGACGCAGGCCGCCAAGGAGGCGGCGAACATGGTGGATCTGGACTCGGATCCCACCAAGCTCCTGGACATCGTGGCGATCGGCAAGCAGCTGCTCATCACGCGCGGTTCGCTCACCACCTTCTCCGTGGCGAACGACGTCGCGAAGTACTTCGCGATCATCCCGGCCCTCTTCACCGTGGCGTACCCGGGCCTCGGCCTGCTGAACATCATGGGTCTGCACTCGCCGCAGAGCGCGATCCTCTCCGCCGTGATCTTCAACGCCCTGGTGATCGTCGCCCTGGTGCCGCTCGCGCTCAAGGGCGTGAAGTACCGCGCCGTGAGCGCCCAGAACGCGCTGCGGCGCAATCTGCTGGTGTTCGGCGTCGGCGGCCTGATCGCGCCGTTCGTCGGCATCAAACTCATCGACCTCGTGGTGGCTCTGCTGCCCGGACTCGCGTAGGAGCACCTCATGACCGCGACATTGCGACAATTCCGTGTGGCCTTCGTCCTGCTGGCCCTGCTCACCGTCATCCTGGGCGGACTGTATCCCCTGGCGGTCTTCGGACTCGGTCAGGCGATCGCCCCGGCGCAGGCGAACGGCTCCGCGCAGAGCGTGAACGGCTCGCCCGCCGCCTCCTCGCTCCTCGCCCAGCCCGTGCCGGAGACGGACCGCCGGTTCTTCTTCCCGCGGCCCTCCGCAGTGAACTGGGACCCGAAGACGTCCTCGGCGACCAACCTCGCCCCCACGGCAGCCGCCCTGAAGGAGGCGAAGGACACGGCGCGCACCGCCGTCGCGAATCGGGAAGGGGTGGCCCGATCGGCGGTTCCGGAGGATGCCGTGACGTCCTCCGCCTCCGGCCTGGACCCGGACATCTCCCCCGCCTACGCGGCGCTGCAGGCGCCGCGCGTGGCCCGTGCCACGGGGCTGTCCCTGGGCGACGTCCAGGCTCTCATCCAGCAGTCCACCACCACCGGGGTCGAATCTCTCCTGGGCCAGGAGTCGGTCAACACCACGACGCTGAACCTGGCGCTGGGGAAGCGCCTGCAGACGGCGCCGCCTCAGACCGGAAACCACTAGTGGAACGCCCGGGAGGCCGTCCGCCGAAGGGCACCCCCTCTGTCAGGATCGGCGCTGTTAGGATCGGCGCATGAGACGCGGCCGGTTGCGGGTGTTCCTCGGGGCGGCCCCGGGCGTCGGCAAGACGTACGCCATGCTGGAGGAGGCCCACCGGCTCCGGGCCTCCGGCGAGGACGTGGTGGTGGCCGTCGCCCTCGATCACGGCCGGCCCCAGACGGCCCGGCTGCTCGACGGACTCGAGACGGTGCCGCTCCGCCGCCACACGCACCGCGGCGCCGCGCTGGAGGAGATGGACCTCGACGCCGTGCTGGAGCGCGCGCCGGCCGTCGCCGTCGTGGACGAATACGCCCACAGCAACGCCCCCGGCTGCCGGAACGCGAAGCGCTGGGAGGACGTGGAGGAACTCCTGGCCGCGGGGATCGACGTGCTGTCGACCGTCAACGTGCAGCACCTCGCCTCGCTTCACGACGTCGTTCAGGCCATCACCGGCACGCGGCAGCAGGAGACCATCCCGGACGCGGTCGTGCGGCACGCGGATCAGATCGAGCTCGTGGACATCGCGCCGGAGCTGCTCCGCCAGCGGCTGAGCCAAGGCGACGTCTACCCCGCGGAGAACATCGACGCCGCCCTCGCCAACTACTTCCGGCTCGGCAACCTCTCCGCTCTGAGGGAGATCGCCCTGATCTGGCTCGCCGACCGGGTTGACGAAGGTCTGGCCCGGTACCGCGAACACCAGGGCATCGAAGGCACCTGGCCCGCGCGCGAACGGATCGTGGTGGGCCTGACCGGCGGGCCGGAGGGCGAGGTCCTTCTGCGCCGTGCCGCCCGCATCCTCTCCCGGGTGAACGACGGCGACCTCCTGGCCGTGCACGTGCGCCGCGCCGACGGCCTGGACGACGGTTCCGCGGGCCGGCTGGGCGCGCAGCAGCGCCTCGTGGAGGACCTCGGCGGCCGCTTCGTCCACGTCTCCGGGGAGGACGTCGCGGCGTCCCTCCTCGACTACGCCCGGGGCGCGAATGCCACGCAGATCGTCATCGGGGTGTCCCGGCACGGGCGGCTCCACCAGCTGCTCGGCACCGGCGTGAGCAACGCCGTGGTGCGCGGTTCCGGGGACATCGACGTCCACCTCGTGACCCACCCCTTCACCGGCCGGCAGGCCGCCCTGCCGTCCGCCGCCCCGTCGCTCAGCCGGCTCCGGACCACGCTGGGCTTCGTGCTGGCGGTCGTGGGGCCGCCGCTCATCACGCTGCTGCTCTCCCCGTTCCAAGGGCTCGACCTGGCCACCCATGTGCTGGCCCACCTGTGCGTGGTCATCGCGGTCGCCTTCGTGGGCGGGCTCAAGCCGGCGGTCCCGGCGGCGATCCTGGACTCGTTGCTGCTGAATTTCTTCGTCACGCCCCCGGTGGACACGTTCACCATCTCCGATCCCCAGAATCTCTTCGCCCTGATCGTGTTCCTCGGGGTCGCGATCGCCGTCTCGCTGGTGGTGGGGCTGTCCGCCCGGCGCAGCGTGGAGGCCCGGCGGGCGCGGGCCGAGGCCGTCACGCTGAGTGAGCTCGCGTCGTCGTCGCTGGCGAGCGACCAGAGCCCGGCGGAGTTCCTCCGGCAGGTGCGGCAGGAGTTCTCGCTGGAGTCGGTCTCACTGTTCGAGCGGGACGGCTCGCAGGCCGCGGGTGACGACGCCGGCTGGCGGCTCAGCGCCTCCAGCGGCGCCGGCGCGCCCGGCAGCCCGGCGGAGGCCGGCACCGCCGAGGAGCTCTCCCCGACCGCGCTGCTCGCGTGGAACGGGCGCGTCCTCTCGGGCGGCGAACGGCGGCTGCTCCGGGCCTTCGAGTCCCATCTCCTCGCGCTCCTGGAACGGGACCGGCTGGCCCTGAGCCTGGCCGACACCGTCAAACTCGCGGAGGGCAACCGCATCCGGACGTCCCTGTTGCAGGCCGCGTCCCACGACCTCCGCACGCCGCTCGCGGGGATCGGTCTCGCCGCCACGGCCCTGCGGCGCCAGCGCGGGAAGATGACGGAGGAGGAAGAGGAGGAGATGCTGGAGACCATCGAGAGCTGCAACCACCGGCTGGAGTCCCTGATCGCCAACCTCCTGGACATGTCCCGGATCTCCGGAGACGCCGTCACGGTGCTCCACGAGCCGGTCTCCTGGCTGGAGGTGGTCCCGGAGGCTTTGTCCGGGGTGTCCGAAGGAGAGGTGCGCGTGGAACTCGCCCCGAATCTCCCGCCCGTCGACGCAGACCGGGGTCTGCTGGAACGGGCCCTGGCGAACCTCGTGGAGAATGCTGTCAAGCACGCGCCCGATTCGGGTGTGGTCCTGGTGGCGACCCCCGGTGGTCTTCTCGGACCGGTGCTGGACGGCCGTCCCGCGAGCGAGCTTCGAGTGGTGGACCATGGCTCCGGTGTGGCCCAGGAACGCCTGGCCGAGATGTTCCAGCCGTTCCGCCAGCTGGACACGCAGGCGAGCGGGCTGGGGCTGGGCCTCGCGGTGGCGCGAGGATTCATCGAGGCGATGGGCGGAGAGCTCACCGCGGAGCCGACGCCGGGCGGCGGCCTGACGATGGTGGTCCGGCTCCCGCTCTACGCGGGGCCGCACTCGCACGGCACGGCTCTCGGATCACGCGAAGGACAGGAGGAGCAGGCATGAGGAAGGTCCTCGTGGTGGACGACGAGCCGCAGCTGCTCCGCGCCCTCCAGATCAATCTGCGGGCGGAGGGGTACGACGTCGCGGTGGCCGCGGACGGCGCCTCCGCCTTGCGTGCCGCCGCCGACAACCCGCCCCATGTGGTGGTCCTGGACCTCGGCCTGCCGGACATGGAGGGCACCGAGGTGATCCACGGCCTGCGCGGCTGGACCGAGGTCCCGATCATCGTGCTCTCGGCACGGCACGGCTCCTCGGACAAAGTGGAAGCGCTCGACGCCGGTGCGGACGACTACGTCACCAAACCCTTCGGCCTCGACGAGCTGCTGGCCCGGATGCGCGCGGTGGAGCGGCGCCGGGTGCAGGATTTCGCGCCCGGCGTGGTCGAGGCCGGGACGCTGCGCATCGACCTCGCGGCTTCTTCGGTCACCCGCGACGGCGAACGGGTGCACCTCACGCCGCGTGAATGGGCCGTCCTCCAGCTCCTCGTGGAGAATTCCGGAAAGCTCGTCACCCAGCAGCACGTGCTCCGTTCCGTCTGGGGCCCGGCGTACACGGAGGAGACCCAGTATCTGCGCGTCTACCTCGCCCAGCTGCGGCGGAAACTGGAGCAGGACCCGGCCCATCCGGAGCACCTCGTGACCGAGCCCGGCATGGGGTACCGCTTCGTTCCGTGAGGACGGCCCTGACCGTACGACGGAAGCAGCGAAAACGTTTCGGCACGCGTGACCATCGTGCGGGCAGAGGTCAAGGACCGGCTCACTATCGGTGTGGGGAATGCCCCGCTGTACACGGACTGAGGGCCTCACCCCCGGCGATAGGAGTGAGGCCCTCAGTGTGAGGTGCTGCGTTTAGTGCTGGCGACGTCGGCGCAGGATCAGGAGTGCGGCACCGGCCAGGAGCAGGGTCGCCCCGGTTGCGATGACGCCCACGTTGACACTCGCACCGGTGCTGGCCAGTCCATCGCCTGGGTTCGGCGCCGGTTCCCCAGGGTTTCCGGGGTTCTGGGGTACGGCCGCGGACGGCAGGTACGTGACGGTGACCGTGGCCCGGACCTCCTTGCCGTCGACATCCTTGACGAGGTACTTGATCGGTGTCGGGTCACCCGTGAAACCCTTCTCGGGGGTGAAGGTGATCTCCCCGGTCTTGGGGTTCACGGTCCACTTGCCCTCACCGGGGACGACCAGCTCATCCACCGGGTTACCAGTGGAAGGATCAATGATCTTCACGGTGGAGGGGTCGAGATTGCCCTTGTCGTTGCCCAGGACCGGGATGGTGACGGTGGTTCCGGGCTTATTGCCCAGCGACTCGTCATTGCTCGCGGTCGGTGGCACCGGCTGAAGGTAGGTCACGTGGACCGTGGCTCCGGTTTCGTTGCCTGTCTTGTCCTTGACCGTGTATTCGATATCCGTCGGATTACCCGTGAAGCCCTTCTCGGGGGTGAAAGTGATGTCCCCGGTCTTCGGGTCAACCGTCCACTGGCCCTCGCCCGGGACGACCAACTCGGTGACAGCGTTACCGGACGGGTCCTTGATCTTCACCGTCGACGGATCCAAATCACCCTTGTCATTCTTCAACGCCGGGACGGTCACCGTGGAGCCCTGCTTATTGTTCAGGGATTGGTCATCGGTGGCCTCAGGCTTGTAGGTCACGTGGACCTTCGCACCCGTCTCGTTGCCGGCCTTGTCCTTGACGGTGTACTCGATATCCGTCGGGTTACCCGTGAAGCCCTTCTCGGGGGTGAAGGTGATGTCCCCGGTCTTCGGGTCAACCGTCCACTGGCCCTCGCCCGGGACGACCAGGGAATCAACGGGATTACCGTCCTTGTCCTTGATCTTCACCGTCGACGGATCCAAATCACCCTTGTCATTGCCCAGGACCGGGACCTTCACGGTGGTGCCGGGCTTATTGTTCAGTGACTGGTCGTTGGCCGCCTCGGGCACGTAAGTCACGTGGACCTTCGCACCCGTCTGCTGGCCGGCCTTGTCCTTGACGGTGTACTCGATATCCGTCGGGTTACCCGTGAAGCCCTTCTCGGGGGTGAAGGTGATGTCCCCGGTCTTCGGGTCAATCGTCCACTGGCCCTCGCCCGGGACGACCAGGGAATCGACGGGATTACCGTCCTTGTCCTTGATCTTCACCGTCGACGGGTCCAGATCACCCTTGTCGTTCTTCAGGGTCGGGACGGTCACCGTGGAGCCCTGCTTGTTGTTCAGCGACTCATCATTCGTCGCCTCCGGCAGATACGTCACATGAACGTTCGCTCCGGTCTCGTTCCCGTTCTTGTCCTTGACCGTGTAGGCGATGTCGGTGGGGTTACCGGTGAAACCCTGCTCCGGGGTGAAGGTGATGTCCCCGTTCTCCGGGTTCACGGTCCACTTGCCCTCGCCCGGGACGACCAGGGAATCGACAGGATTACCGTCCTTGTCCTTGATCTTCACCGTCGACGGATCCAGATCACCCTTGTCATTCTTCAGCGTCGGGACAGTCACGGCAGTTCCCTGCTTGTTGTTCAGCGACTCATCGTTGCTGGCTTCAGGCAGATAGGTCACATGAACCTTGGCGCCGGTTTCGTTGCCGGCCTTGTCCTTCACGACATAGTCGATATCCGTCGGATTACCGGTGAAACCCGCCTCCGGGGTGAAGGTGATGTCCCCGGTCTTGGGATCGACCGTCCATTTGCCCTCGCCCGGGACGACCAGGGAATCGACGGGATTACCGTCCTTGTCCTTGATCTTCACCGTCGACGGATCCAGATCACCCTTGTCGTTCTTCAGGGTCGGGACGGTCACCGTGGAGCCCTGCTTGTTGTTCAGCGACTCATCATTCGTCGCCTCCGGCAGATACGTCACATGAACGTTCGCTCCGGTCTCGTTCCCGTTCTTGTCCTTGACCGTGTAGGCGATGTCGGTGGGGTTACCGGTGAAACCCGCCTCCGGGGTGAAGGTGATGTCCCCGGTCTTCGGGTCAACCGTCCACTGGCCCTCGCCCGGGACGACCAGGGAATCAACCGGATTGCCGTTCTGATCCTTGATCTTCACCGTCGACGGATCCAGATCACCCTTGTCATTGCCCAGGACCGGGACCTTCACGGGGGAGCCCTGCTTGTTATTCAGCGACTCATCATTCGTCGCCTCCGGCAGGTACGTCACATGAACGTTGGCACCCGTCTCGTTCCCGTTCTTGTCCTTGACCGTGTAGACGATGTCGGTGGGGTTACCCGTGAAACCCTGCTCCGGGGTGAACGTGACGTCCCCGGTCTTGGGGTCAACCGTCCACGTACCTTCCCCCGGGACGACCAGGGAATCGACCGGATTACCGTCCTTGTCCTTGATCTTCACCGTCGACGGATCGAAGTCGCCATCGTCGTTACCCAAGACCGGGACCGTGACGGCTTTTCCCTGGGCATTGTTCAAGGACTCATCATCCTTGGCAACCGGCTCGGGAACGTACGTCACGTGGACGTTTGCGCCGGTCTCATTGCCGGCTTTGTCCTTCACGGTGTAGCTGATGTCGGTGGGGTTGCCTTTGAACCCTTCTTCCGGAGTGAACGTGATGTCCCCGGTCTTCGGGTCAACCGTCCACGTGCCCTCACCGGGCACGACCAGGGAATCGACAGGATTACCGTCCTTGTCCTTGATCTTCACCGTCGACGGATCCAGATCACCCTTGTCATTCTTGAGAACGGGAACCGTGACCACAGTTCCCTGCTTATTGTTCAGCGACTCGTCGTTGCTTGCTTCAGGCTTGTAGGTCACGTGGACTTTCGCACCGGTCTGCTGGCCGTTCTTGTCCTTCACGACATAGTCGATATCAGTAGGGTTGCCAGTGAATCCGTCCTCCGGGGTGAAGGTGATATCCCCATTCTCCGGGTTCACGGCCCACTTGCCCTCGCCCGGGACGACCAGGGAATCGACAGGATTACCGTCCTTGTCCTTGATCTTCACCGTCGACGGATCCAGATTTCCGGTGTCATTGCTCAGCACCGGAACGGACACCGCACTGCCCTGAGCATTGTTCAGCGACTCATCGTCCTTGGCCACAGGCGCCGCCGTATAGCCGGCGTCGACGTGATCCGCCTCCGGCGCGTCCGTGTTCAGCTCAACGACGTCGGAGAGGCCAGAGGCATCGATATTCGAGTCTTTGCCCCGGTCCGCACCGGCACCAGGCGTCGTCGGGGACATCCCCTCCGGAGCACCGCTGAACCGCACCTTGTACTTACCCAGCGGCAGATTCTCAAAGCGGTAAGCCCCGTTGGCATCCGTGGTCGTCGTGATCGGGTTACCGTTCGAGTCGAGCACCGGCTGCCCGTTCTCATCCAACAACTCGACGGTCACACCCTGAATTCCGGGCTCACCGTCATCCTGAATGCCATTGCCATTCGCATCATTCCAGACACGGTCACCGATGACACCCGTCTGCGGCAAACGCACGGAGAAATGGGCCTGGTCGTTCTGAACCTGAATGGTGTTGTTCGGCAGCTTGGCGGATTCTCCCCACGTGGCGTTGAGGCCGTTGACACCATCCATGCCCTTGCGATTGGCGAGGAACCATTCACTGCCGGTCCCGTACTCGGCGTTGGAGAACGCAGTGAACGGAGCAACATCGTGGTCGATGCGGAAGGTCACCGTGTCGAAGGTGCCACGCAACAGCACCGAGCCACAGGCGCCAGCGGCCGTGCGCGGACTGGCGTTGGTCGCTCCAGCGTTATCCTGGGTCTCCGAATAGCAGGTGCCGTTGGCATTGCGGCTGGCTGCTTTGAAGCTGGTGGGCGTGATCGTCATATTGGACGGGTTCGTGCCCGACGGCGCCTGGAGAGAAACGCCCTGAGTCACAAGGTTCCATTGCTGCTGCAGGAACCCGCCGCGGTAGGAGTAAGGATCACTGGAGCTGTCGCGGGCCCTCGCCCAGAGGTATCCGCCGAGACCACTGACGTCCAGGATCGGATCCGTCACCGTTTTGTCGAAGGTGATCGTCACTTGCGATGCGTCCTCACAGACCCCGTTGAAATCGGTCTTCTGAGTCGAGTCGAAAGCGCCGCAGTTGGAAGGGTTGGTTTCGACAGCGATCGCAGGAAGGTTGGCGACCGTCGGTGAACCGAGGAAAGTCCCAGAGTTCGCCTGCCAGTAATCCTGGTTGTTGACAGCATCGAGATAGTTGGTGCCCTTGACGGTGGCGTCGGACTCCTTGACATCCATCCGGATGCCGATGTTCCCGGTCCGCATCGGCAGCTGCGAAGTCGCCGAGTAGGTCGCGGCATTGCGCTGTCCCGGCAAGGTGTTTCCCGTGGCCGCGGAGCCGGGGCTCACCAGTGTCCAGGTGTCATTGAAGACGTAGCCGTTCTGGGCGGCGGCGAAAGCCGCCGGAGCAGTGACAAGCGAGGCACCCAAGGTGCTGGTCGCCGCGACGGCCGTCGCCAACACGGAAGCGCCGATCTGACGCGCCTTCCCTGCTGGCTTCCTCCGTCTGTGGAGGGCATGATTTCCCATTCTGAACTCCTCAAAAGGTGCGGACATGAAGCCGACGAACGCCGAGATTGAAGCAAAAACACTCCGCGCGACAACTCGCCATTGCCCCGCCTATCCTGCACTCCGACTGGTGCGCAATCCGGCGCAGCTCGTGACTATCCCCTAGCCTAGCTTCTCTGCAAATGTCCAGCAATTGATGAATGACGCTGCTCTACCGCCCCGGAGCACGTCTGCCGCTGCCCGTGCGGATGAATCGAAATTCCTTGACACTGCGCGAAAAATAGCGTATTCGCCCACGTCAGCGCGCTGAAATGCGCAAACGCAGCCCGAAAGGTCCGTCTGCGCCATCGGTGGTCTTCCATTGCTCGTCCCCGACTCTCTTTAAACACCTCCGGACTGGATGATGCCTTCTGGCGTCATCCAGTCCGGAGGTGGCGTCAAACGGCGCTACTCAGACGACGGCTCACGCCGCTTCCGTGCAACAAACGTCACCGCTGCACCGAGTCCCAGCAGGACGGTGGCTGCGCCCAGAGCTCCCAGTCCCAGAGCCGCGCCGGTGTCCGGCAGCTCTCCCGGCGGGGTCGGCAGCAAGGGCTTCTCAGCCGCGATGCTCACCGTCGACGGCGGTGACGTCACCGAAGGGGCGTCTCCGGGAGGCGCACCGGTCGCCGTCGCAGTGTTGCTCAGCTTTCCGGCCGAGAGGTCGGCCTCCGTCACCACATAGCTGGCCGTGCAGGTGATCTTCTGCCCGGGAAGCAAACCGGGTGCTTGCTCCTTCGGACAGACGATCCCGGACAGCATGCCGGTCCCGGAGAACTCACCTTCGTCGACCTTCACGTCCGTCAGACTCACATTGCCGGTGTTCGTCACCAGGAACGAATAAGTGACGGACTCGCCGGGTTCGCGGACAGCCGGCTTGTCCGCGGTCTTGACGATGCTGATGCCAGGCTTCGGACCCTGCGGCACCTTCACCTCGGACGGCGGCGAGGTCACCGGGGGCGCATCCCCCGGAGGGGTCCCCGTCGCCGTGGCACTGTTCTCGACCGAGCCACGGTCCACATCGTCCTGCGTCACCACATACGTCGCAGTGCAGGTCACCTGGGCACCTGGCGCAAGGGAGGCAGCATCATCCGGGCAGGTGATCGGAGACAACTGCCCGGACCCGGTGAACTCCTCCTCAGTCACCTTCACATCGCGAAGGGTCACATTGCCGGTGTTGGTTACCACGAACGAATACGTGATCGTCTCACCGGCTACCAGTTCGTTCTTGTCGGCGGATTTCACTACGGAGATACCCGGCGCGGGATCGACCGGAACCGTGACCTCCGACGGCCGAGACGTCACCGGGTCACCGCTGGGCGGAGCACCGGTGGCGGTGGCCTTGTTGGCGACCTTCCCGGCATCCACATCCGCCTGCGTCAACGTGTAACTCGCCGTGCACGTGACACTGCCACCCGGAGCGAGCGAGGAGGCACTCTCCGGGCACGTGATCTCGGACAAATTCCCGCTGCCGGAGAACTCACCCTCGGTGACCTTCACCTCCTTCAAGGTCACATTGCCGGTGTTCTTGACCAGGAACGAGTACTCGATACGGTCTCCGGCCTTACCCCCCCTCGCAGGGGAAGCCGACTTGAGCAGGGAGATACCCGGTTTCGGGTCCTGCGGGATCGTCACCTCAGACGGCAGCGAGGTCACCGGGGGCGCATCCCCCGGAAGGGTCCCCGTCGCCGTCGCACTGTTCTCGACCGAGCCACGGTCCACATCGTCCTGCGTCACCACATACGTCGCAGTACACGTCACCTGATCGCCCGGTGCCAGCGCCTTCGCGCTCTCGGGGCACTCGATGACGGACAGACGGCCTGCGCCGGAAAACTCGCCCTCGTTCACCGTCACGTCCTTCAGGGTGACGTTGCCGGTGTTCGTGACTACGAACGAGTACGTGACCGTCTCACCAGCCACCAACTCCGTCTTATCCGCCGACTTCACCAGGGAAATGCCAGGCACCGGATCGATCGGCACCGTCACCTCCGACGGCGAAGAGGTCACCGGCGGGGCGTCGCCGGGAGGCGTGCCCGTCGCCGTCGCGGCGTTCGTCACCTTCCCCGCATCCACATCCGCCTGCGTCAACGTGTACGTCGCCGTGCACGTGATCTTCTGGCCGGGAAGCACCGAGGCAGCTGCTTCGGGACACTGGATCGCGGACATCTTCCCCGAACCGGAGAACGCACCCTCGTCCACCGTCACGTCCCTCAGGGTGACATTGCCCGTGTTCGTCACGGTGAACGAATACGTGATCACGTCACCGGCCTTGCCGCCCTTCTCCGGAGAAGCCGACTTGAGAAGCGAGATGCCCGGCTTCGAATCCTGCGGAAGCTTCACTTCCGACGGTGGCGATGTCACCGGAGTGCCATCCCCCGGCGGGGTTCCCGTGGCGGTCGCGGAGTTCTCCACCGAGCCGCGATCGACATCCGCCTGCGTCACCTGATACGTCGCGGTGCACGTCACCTGCTCGCCCGGAGCCAGCGACTTCGCATCTTCAGGGCACTGGATCCCTGACATCTTCCCCGACCCGGTGAAGTCGCCCTCGTTCACCGTCACGTCCTTCAGGGTGACGTTGCCGGTGTTCGTGACTACGAACGAGTACGTGACCGTCTCACCAGCCACCAACTCCGTCTTATCCGCCGACTTCACCAGGGAAATACCGGGCGCCGGATCGATCGGCACCGTCACCTCCGACGGCGAAGAGGTCACCGGCGTGCCGCCTGCCGGCGGGGTGCCTGAGGCCGTCGCAGAGTTCGTCACCTTGCCCGCATCCACATCAGCCTGCGTCAACGTGTACGTGGCCGTGCACGTCACCGAGTCTCCGGGAGCAAGAGACTTCGCCCCCGCGGGGCAGCTGATCGCGGACATCTTCCCCGAACCGGTGAAGTCGCCCTCGTTCACCGTCACGTCCTTCAGGGTGACGTTGCCGGTGTTCTTGACCACGAACGAGTACGTGACCGTCTCACCAGCCACCAGTTCCGTCTTATCCGCCGACTTCACCAGAGAAATGCCGGGAGTGGGCTTGATCGGCACGTTCACCACCGACGGCTGAGACGTCACCGGAAGAGCATCGCCCGGAGGCGTGCCCGTCGCTGTCGCAGAGTTCGTCACCTTCCCCGCATCCACATCAGCCTGCGTCAACGTGTACGTCGCCGTGCACGTGCTCGACGTGCCAGGGGCCAAGACCGTGGACCCCTCGGGGCAGGTGATGGCCGAGAGCTTGCCGCTGCCGGAGAAGTCACCCTCGGTGACCTTGACGTCTCTGAGCGTGACATTGCCCGTGTTGGACAGCTTGAAGGAGTAAGTGATCTCGTCACCGGTGTTGCCGCCCGCCTCCGGCGAAGCTGACTTCTCCAGCGCGATGGCCGGCTTCTGTTCCGCCGGGACATTCGCCGTCGATGGCTCTGAGGTGATCGGAGGCAGATCACCCGGTGGAGTTCCGGTGGCCGTCGCGGAGTTCTCCACCGAGCCACGATCCACATCCGCCTGCGTCACCTGATACGTCGCCGTGCACGTCACCGAGTCGCCCGGCGCCAGTAAATTCGCACCCTCAGGGCACTCGATCGCCGACATCGTCCCCGAACCGGAGAACTCACCCTCTTCGACCTTCACGTCACTGAGCGGCACGTTCCCGGTGTTGGTGACCTTGAAGGAATAGGTGGCCGTCTCTCCGGCGACCAGCTCCGTCTTATCCACAGTTTTCTGCAGTGAGATCCCAGGCTTCTGGGCGGTGTTCTTGAAGATACATAATGCCGAAATGCCTGCAGACCAGTCCGACGGCACCGTGAACGACCCAGTGGTGCCATCCCCCCGTGCTATCTCCCGTCCACTGTTCCTGTCGGTGCACACCCATTGACTCTTGTAGCCAGGGCTCTGTGCGCCCGCGCCCGATTCCGTGATGGTGATTTCGTCGCCGCCGAGCACCAGAACGGGTCCTGCCGACTCGGCCTGGATGCCGCTCCGATCCCCTGTGGTGGTGGCCGTGTTACCCCGGGTGATCCCCGCCCCACTGATCGTCAAGGTCACCTGGTCGCCGGACTTCACGCGGCCGTCCGGGAAGTCCTTCTCCAGCTCCACCGTGTTCGGCGAGGCGCACGACGCCGCGTCAACCATGGTCGTCTGAGTGATCGGCACATTTCCGAGGTTCGCCCCTGTGGTGGGATGGATCTTGTACATCCGAGCGGTGCTGCTGACATAGAGATAGCCGTCCCCACCGAACGCCATGCCGTTCAGCGGCTGGTCTGCGGGGGTAGCGGGACGGCTCAGTTCCTTACCTGTGATGGTGATGGTAGTGCCTCCGGTGCTCGGCAGCTGGGCGGTGACCACCGAAACCACGTTCTGGCCATTGACACCTCCGACCACATAAAGGTCGCCCTGGCTGTCGAATGCCCAGTCACCATTCGCACCGGCGGTGGGGATGGTGCCTCTCGCCACGAGGCCCAGCGACTGCCGCGTCTGAGGATTGAAGCCGAAAATCTGCAGTTCATTCTGCGACCCGACGAATCCGCCGTAGTAATACATGCCATTCGGGCTAGTGGCGCCGTGGGTGACCGGAGCACTCGTCACGCCGGCACCCAGCCGGGTGGTGGCGCCGGTGGACGTGTCGAACTCGTAGACCACGCGAGCGTTGTTGGCTTCCGGCTGGACGGCATAGATCTTGGACCCGTCCGCAGAGATGCCAAGACCATTGATGTTGCCGGCGCTTCCCGTCGTGTTAAAGGCACCGACGCTGCTCTGGGCTCCCGTAGTCGTGTCAACTCTCCAGACGTTCCTCGGAGCCCCGCCCTGAAGACCGTAGACGTCCGTGCACGCGAGAGCTGCTGCTACGGCGGGGGATGCGGTATTGACGGACCACCCGGTGACCAATCCCAGGCTTGTCAGCGCCAAGGCGATCAGAGTCACCAGTAATTGTCTGAGTCTTTTCACCTGGGGTCGCGAAGCGCTCCGTGAACGGCGCCGCCTGGCATCCATGAGTTCCTCCTTGTCTGGACGGGAAAACGGAATTTTCGGGTGCGATATCACAGCGAGCCTTGCATATTCATGCACAAGCCTCAATACGTCGGAATGGTCATGAACAAGGCGTTTGAAGACGATTGCTGTCACATTTAGCGTGGCGGATTCCGGAATTCCCTACCGAGGTGGCGCGAAACCATCGGAGTGGATATCTCACCCTGTCACACGTACGCGCCGACGGCCCCTCCAAACAGTCACGATCCGGCTCTGATCTGGGGCTGGATGGTCTATTGCGCGAGTTCAAGGCACAGAATGCAGGGGTCATCATTGCCGAAGTCGCTGGCGCCGCCAATGTACCTTCTGAAAATTCAACCCAAATTCTTGAAATTCACTATCCGTAGTTGCAAATTCAACTCAAGGTGAGCCTATTTGACGGATGAGTTGCATTTGCGACAAGCCCCCAGCAGGGGGAATATCTCATGACCCGGGATGTTTCGAAATCGTTGTACCGGGGCGGCCCGAGACTGCTCGTGATCGAGCGACAGGATGCTTCGTGGCAGCCGGGACGCCCCGTAGGGTGGGTTCATGGGAGACATCATGAACGTCAAGGCCATTCTGCTCGACATGGACGGCACCCTGGTGGATTCGTCCGCCGTGGTGGAGCGGCTCTGGACGGAGTGGGGCGAGTCCCACGGCCTCGACCCCGAGCGGGTTCTCAGCGTGATCCATGGCCGCCAGGGCCAGGAGAGCATGGCGGTCCTGCTCCCCGACCGGGACCATGAACTCAATCTGGCGGAGAATCAGGCCATGCTGGCCCGGGAAGTCCGCGAACTGGACGGTGTCCACGAGGTGCCGGGAGCGCAGGCATTCCTGCGGGCGCTGGAGGGGACGCCGCACGCGCTCGTCACCTCGGCCACGCTCGAACTCGCCACCGCCCGGATGACAGCGGCCGGCGTCCCGCTGCCGCCCCTCATGGTCAGCGCGGAGGACGTGCGGAACAGCAAGCCTCACCCGGAGGGATTCCTCGCGGCCGCCCGCGCTCTGGGCGCCGCTCCGGAAGAGTGTGTGGTGTTCGAGGACTCCTCGGCCGGCATCGCGGCCGCCCGGGCGGCCGGCATGACCGTGGTGGGAGTGGGGACCGCGTCCGCCGCACACGGCCCGGACGTGCACGTGGAGGACCTGACCGGCGTCGAGGTCGCCCGCGACGGCGAGCAGGTGGTCCTGCGCTTCCCGTGATCTGCTTCCCGTGAGCCACGCAGCGTGGAAAGCTGGACCCATGCCCCTGCTGATCAGGCCTGAGACGCCTGCCGACTTCCCTGCCATCCGTGCCCTGACCGCGGCCGCGTTCCGCGAGGCGCCCCATGCGGCCCCGCCCGTCGACGACACGTCGGATCCCGGCGAGGCGGTGCTCGTCGAGTGGCTGCGGGAGGACCCCGGGTACCTGCCCGGGCTGGCCCTCGTCGCGGAGAGGGACGGGACCGTGGTGGGTCACGTCATGACGACACGCGGCGCGCTCGACGACGGCGACGCTCCCTCGGCGCCGTCGCTCGGTCTCGGACCGCTGTCGGTGATCCCGTCCGCGCAGCGCCAGGGCGTCGGCGCCGCCCTGCTGGCCGCGACCGTGGACGCCGCCGTCCTCCTGGGTGAGCCGCTCATCGCGCTGCTGGGCGATCCGGGCTACTACGGCCGCCACGGCTGGGTCGCGGCATCCCGTCACGGCATCGGCGCCCCGGACCCCGCCTGGGGCGATTACTTCCAGGTCAGGCTGCTTCCGGCGTACGACGGCGAGCGGGGCGCCTTCCGATACGCGGAACCCTTTTCACGCTTCGAGTGAGTCCTCGTCCCGGACCTGTCGGAGCTGCTGCATGACGTGCAGCGGGCCGGTTCCCCCGCCACCGTCGACCGGGAGGGTGATCCCCGTGATCCAGGCGGCGTCGTCGGAGGCGAGGAAGGCGATCGCCGCGGCGATGTCCTCGGGCTCCCCCACCCGGCCCAGCGGGTACAGCGGAGTGAGCTTGTCCGGCCCGCCCTGGTCGTCCCAGACGGGCGTCCGGATCGTCCCGGGGGCCACGACGTTGATCCGGACCCCGGCCGGTCCCAGCTCCACAGCGAGATTCTTGGCCAGGACCACGAGCCCGGCCTTGGCGGACGAGTAGGACTCCCCGCCCCAGGCCTGCAGCCCGTTGACCGAGCTCACCAGGACGATCGACCCGCCCGGGCCCAGATGCGGCGCGACCGCGCGGATGCAGCGCATGGGGCCGCTCAGGTTGAGGTCGAGCGTGCGGTTCCAGCCGTCGTCGTCCATCCCGTGCAGGAGTCCGGGGTGCCGCAGGGCGCCGCCCGCCACGTTGACGAGGGCGTCGAGCCGGCCGAAGCGCTCCACCGCGGCCGCGACGGCGCGGTCCACGGACGCTCGGTCCGTCAGATCGCACGGCACCACCAGGGTTCGGTCCGGATCCCCGAGGTCGCCCGCGACGCGCGTGGCGCCCTCGGCGTTCCGCTCCGCGAGCACCAGCGTGGCGCCCTCCGCGAAGAGGCGCCGTGCCGTGGCCGCGCCGATCCCCTGGGCCGCCCCGGTCAGGAACACCACCCGTCCCGCAAAACGATTCATGGTCATGACCTCACGCTAGGCCACGGGCCCGGCGCGGACCAGGGGTGGGTTTCGGCCGCCCCGCTGCGGGCGAACGTCCCGGGCGGCACCTGTTCGCGATTACCAATTATTGGTACTTTGAAGGCATGAGCAGCAACACCTCGATCAGCCTCGACGAGCACTCCGCCGCCTTCCTGGCCCGGGAAGTGAAATCCGGGCGCTTCCGGACGGCGAGCGAAGCCGTGCGGGCCGGTCTGCGGCTGCTGGAGGACCAGGAGACGCACCTGGCAGCGCTCCGTGCTTCTCTCGCCGACGGCGAATCCAGCGGAACTCCCGAGCCGTTCGACCTGGAAGCCTTCATCGCCGAGAAGAAGGGATGAGCTTCCGGCTCACCCCCGCCGCGCGAGCCGATCTGTCGTCCATCTGGGACTACACGGCGGATCGCTGGGACACGCGGCAGGCGGAGACCTATATCCGTGAGCTCCATGGCGCGATGGAACGCATCGCCGAAGAGCCCGCCCGGGGAAGAACCTGCGATGAGATCCGTGCGGGGTACCGGAAATATGCCATCGGAAGCCACCTGATCTTCTACGTGGTCGCTGCCGACGGCGTCGACGTGATCGTCGACGTGGTCAGAGTCCTGCACCAGCGCATGGACTCGGGCCGACACCTGTAGAGCCGGCCGGCCTCTCCGCCCGGGAGAGCGTTGCGCGCCTCACTGGCGCACCTCACCCGCGGACGAGCGCGAGCACCGTCTCGGCGGTCTCCGTCCAACGGGGCAGCGTCGCACGCCGGAGCAGAGCCGCTTCCCGCCAGCTGGCCGCGAGCTCAGGATCCTCCAGCCAGGCCGACAGCGTCTCCGCCAGGGCGGGCGCGCCGCGGTCAAGATCCACAGCCGCGCCGGCACCGCCCGCACCGAGAGCCTCCTCCGCCCCGGTCCCCCGGCGGACGACCGCCGGAACCCCGTGCGCCAGCGACTCCTGCACAGCCATGCCGAAACTCTCACGTTCTGAGACCAGGGCACTAAGGTCGGCGGCGTGCCAGGCGTCCTCCAGTTCCTGGCCGTCGAGCTCACCCGCCAGGCGGATGCGGTCCTCCAGGCCGTGGTGCGCGACGGCGGCCGCGACCCGGGCGGCATACGCCGGGTCCGCGTCCGGCGAACCGATGAGGGACGCCGTCCAGGGCAGGTGAGCGAGCCGGGCGAGCGCCTCGATGAGCAGGAGCTGACTCTTGTTCGGCAGCAGGGCCGCGACGCAGACGATCCGCGGCGGCCGCGATCCGACCGCGGGCTCGGCCGGCCGGGTTCCGGGCAGGGCGACGTGAACGCGTTCCAGGCCGTACAGCGACCGGAGCTGGGCGGCCGCGAAGGAACTGGGGCAGATGACGCCGGTCGCCGCGGCGAGAGCCCGGCCCTCCAACCCGGCGATTTCGGGGAAGGCCATGTGCGAGAGCACCCACACCCGCGTGCCGGCCTGGACGGCGGATTCGACGGCGTCCGGGGCGCCGGCCGCGACCAGGCCGTCGACGATCGCGAGAGGGGCGGCGCGGAGGGCCTGGGTCAGGGCTTCACGGTCCTCGGGGCGCCCCGGCGGCCACGCGCCGTCGAGCGCCACCACCTCGGTGCGGACGCCGAGGGCCTCCAGGTGCTCCGCCAGCCGGGCGTTGTACAGGTTGCCGCCGGAGCGGTGGCCGATGTTGCCCGGGACGATGAAGCGGAGGGCGCTCATCGCCCTCGGCTGAGGTCGAGGGAGTAGCCGGCCCAGGCGTCGGGGTTTTCGCGGAGGGTGACGTCGAGCCCGGCGAGACCGGCGTCGTCGGGGAGCTTCTCCGCGAGTCGTTCGGCGATGTGCCGGGCGAGGAACTCGGTCGTGGTGAGCCGGCCGGCGAATTCGGGCAGCTCATCGAGGTTCTTGTAATTCAGCCGGTCCAGGATCTCCTGGAGCAGGTCCCCCGCCGCGCCGATGTCGATGACGACGGAATCGTCGTTCAGTTCCGCGCGGCGGAAGCCGACCTCGGCCACGAAGGTCGCGCCGTGCAGTCCCTGGGCCGGCCCGAAGGACTCCCGCGGGAGGCTGTGGGCGATCATGAAGCTGCGGCGGACGGTGAGACTGAACATGGGTCATTCCTCCGGTTGTGGGGCGCGGTAGCTG
The DNA here is from genome assembly GCF_900105345.1 of Arthrobacter woluwensis. Classification (NCBI taxonomy): domain Bacteria; kingdom Bacillati; phylum Actinomycetota; class Actinomycetes; order Micrococcales; family Micrococcaceae; genus Arthrobacter; species Arthrobacter woluwensis. The sequence goes on along the minus strand of NZ_FNSN01000003.1, from coordinate 958,680 downwards.
ACGACGTGGCAGGCGCTCCCGCCGTCGTCGTCGGCCAGGTTCTCCATGGTGTGCGGCAGCTCGGCGAAGCTGGTGTCCTCGCTGAGGAAGAGGTCGAAGGCGGGGTCTTCCAGGAGGCTCACCGCGATGTCGAGGCGGTCCGCGGTGCTGCGGCGATGACGGCGTGCCTTCGAGACCACACCGACCTGGCTGGCGATGATCGAAAGGCGGCGGGCGTGGAAGTCCTCGCCGAGCGGGATCTGCACCGGGGTGTCGCCGTACCAGGAGAGCTCGATGACCGTCGCTTCGTCGCCGGCCAGCTGGAGGCTGCGGTGCAGGCCGTCGCTGGTGGCGGAGCAGTGGAAGACGAGGTCGCAATCCGCCTGCGCCTCGTCCGGGTGGGCGAATGAGATGCCCAGCTCTTCGGCGATCCGCGCCTTGGCCGGATCCACATCCACCAGTTCCAGGCGGTCCAGCGGGAACGTCCGCAGGAGCGTTGCGAGAGTGCCACCCAGCAACCCTCCCCCGACGACGGCGACCCGGTCTCCCAGCCGCGGCCCGGCCTCCCAGAGGGCGTTGAGCGCCGTCTCCACCATGCCGGTGAGGACCGCGCGGCGGGGCGGGACACCGTCGGGGACCCTGGTGAGCCCGCTGAGCGGGACGACGTAACGGTCCTGGTGCGGGTGAAGGCAGAAGACGGTCTGGCCGGTCCAGTCGTCGGGGCCTTGCTCGACGACGCCGACGGAGAGATAGCCGTATTTCACGGGGGCGGGGAAGTCGCCGTCCTGGTGCGGGGCGCGCATGGCGTCCGCGACGCTGTCCGGGACCTGCCCCTGGTGGACCAGCAGCTCGGTGCCACGGCTGATGCCGGAGTAAAGGGTCCTGACAAGGGCCTCGTCGGTTCCGGGCTCGGGGAGTTCTTCGCTGCGGAGTTCGCCCTGACCTGGGCGGACGGTCCAGTAGGCGGTGGCTTGGCGGCGGTGCTCTGGGATGGTCATCGTGCTTTCGAATCTAGCCCGGAGCCGCGGGACAGCGGAAGCCCCCTTGTGAACGCGGCGGGCCCGTCGGCAGGCGTCTCGGCACGGTTCGACCCCGTCGAGTCAGTGCCTGATCACGGCGGGCACGCCCTGCCTCCTGCGGTTCGCTGTCGGGCCATGAGGTCGGCCACGGAGCAGCAGGGGCGCGAGGAGTGCGACGGCGGTCAGGATCGCTCCCGTGATGACGAACGCCCCTCCGATCCCCCACAGCTCGATCAGCGATCCTCCGGCGAACATTCCTACGGCTGTGCCACTTTCCACGACCACCAGTTGACCGCTGAGGAGCGCGCCCCGCTCGGATCCATCGGTGCGCTCAGCGATCAGGCGCGTGATGGTCGCGAACCCCACGGCAGCCCCCGCTCCGCCGACCAGCCCGCCGATGGCGTAACCCCATTCGTGCGGCCATATCCCCATCAGCACCCACGCAGCGCCGTTCACGGTCCACCCGAGCGCGGCCAAGGACAGGCTCGGAGCAACCCAGGGCAAGCGTCCGACGGTGAGCGTGGCGATGACGGCCCCGAGGGCGTAGCTACTGAGCCCGATCGCGTAGAAATAGCCCGGACGATGCTGCAGCTCCCCTTGGATGGCGAGGCCGAGCGAGAACGCGAACCAGGTCGCCCCCGCCGTCGCGCGGATGATCCATCCGGCCCGGATGTCCGGGAAGCGCCTCAGGAGGGTGCGCAGCTTCGGGACGGCTCCGGACTTGTGGTCGGCATCCGTGGGGCCTGGGCTTCGCACCGTCACGGTCAGCAAGGCTCCGATGCTGATCGCCACGGCTTCAGCGAAAAGCAACGCGATCCCGTATCCCGCGGCGACGATGAGAGCCCCTACGGCCGGCCCGACGATGCTCGTGGCGCGGGACGCCGCTTCCTGCCAGGCGAGGATCCGGATCGGCGATCCGGTGCGTTCCTGTTCCAGTTCAGCCAGCAATGCCTGGCGCCCAGGGAGCGTCAGAGTGCGCCCCGCACCGGACACGAGGCCCGCCCCGACGAGAACACCAGCGGTCAGATGTCCGGAAAGCGTGGCGATCGGCACCAGCAGCGCCCCGGCCGCTTCGAGGAGAGTCAATGCCGCGAGCACCGCGGGCCGGGCGGCAGCGTGACGCAGCCTTCTTGCCCACCACGGTGACAGGAGCAGAGGCAACGCCATGGCGCCGCTCACGACGCCGGTGAGCGCCGCGGAGCCCGTCTCGCTGAGCACGATGAGCGGCAAGGCGACGAACGCCGCACGCGAACTCACGTCGATGATGACGGCGGCCGAGAAGAGGGCGGCCGTGGATCGGAAGGAGGACATGAACTCATCCTCAACGGAATCAGGGCCGGAGAGTAGGCACTCATTCTGTCCGTTGGGACATAGCATTTGACTATGACCCTCAGACCGGATGTTGATGACCTGGAATTGGTCTGGACGGTGTCCCAGGTGGGATCGATAGGCGCGGCCGCGCGGAGGCTGAGAATCTCCCAGGCGTCGGCTTCGGTGCGATTGACCCGCCTGGAACGGCGGATGGGGGTTTCGCTGTTCACCCGAGGACCGCGCGGTGCCGCGCCCACCGCAGCGGGCTACGAGATGGCCAGGCGTGCCGAGCACATCCTGGGCCATCTCGACGGAATAGTCGACGACATCCGCTCCGCCACGACCGATCCGCCTCTGAGGATCGGGTGCTTTCACGGGCTCGCCGACACCGTCCTGCCCCTCATCGACCCACAGCGAAACGGACGGACGATCACCCAGGCGGTGGATCATGGGCTCACCCTCATCGACTGGGTCGCGGAGGGGATGCTCGACGCCGCCATCGTGTCGGTGGCCGGACAGCGGCGCCTCCCTGCCGACGTGACGGGCCATGACATCGGTCGCGATGAGATGGTGGTCCTGATCCCTGAAGGCGCGCCGCATCCCACCACTGGACGCCTGCCACTGTCCGGATTGTCTCTGCCCACGTCGACGTACGACCTCCGGGATCACGACCTCACGGCACGGGTTGTCGCGCTCGGAGGCACTCCGCGGCTGGGGGCCACCGTGACGGGAACGATCCGCATGGCACGGCTCGCAGCCGAGCCTGCCATCATCCCGCGCAGTTCCGCCGTCGCCGAACGCCTGCCCGGCGACAAGATCACGAGTCTTCCCTTCACCTGGAGCGTCCGCCTCAGCATGATCACACGACCGGAACCGGACGGAGCCTTGCTGCGCCTTGCCAAGATGCTGACTTCCCGCTTGGAGCTGACCTCACACTCCCGTTGACGACGTGCCTCGGCCCGGCAAGGCAACACGCGAAGGGAGGGGGTCACATCCCTCGCCATCCAAGGAGCCGACTAAGAAAATTGCCCTTCCGCTCCCCCTTGCCCATCAACCGGTCATGGAGCGCCGGAGTGTCACCTTCACCAACCTTCGTCCGGAGCACCCGGGACAGCCCTGTTCACGGTCCGCGCCCCCATCTGGGACTCCCTACCCGATCTGCCAGAAGACGGCGCCGGCGTTGCGGTCGAAGGAGTCCAGGGACTGGTAGAACCAGAGCGTGTCGGTGTGGTACCAGTCGTTGACCGTGCCGGCATAGGGGTTCCGGACATAGGTGGAGCCGTTGGCCGAGTAGCCGGAGAGCGTGATGGCGTGGGTGGTGCCCGGCCAGGTGATGGACCCTGGACCACGCATCAGCGCGACCACCGAGTGGCCCGATTTCAGCGAAGCGCGCAAGGCCGCGACGTTCGTGATCGGGGTGGCTTTCACCCCGTAGTACCTCGCGGCCGCGACGATTGATCGCGAGCCGGCCCCGGACACGGTGCGGTTGTAATCGCCCAGACGGTTCATCGTCACCGCGACGCCGTAGGGGCTGGTTTTGATCCCCTCGGACCACAGGGCCATCGCGGTCGCCGTCGGGACGCAGCCGGAAGGCCCCAGCAGGGCGATGCCCACGCGGATGTTCGCCCAGCGGGGATCGTTCTGACGCCACAGCACCGGGGCGGGGCGCCGGATCACGCCCGACTTCCCACTCAACCGCGTTTCCGGCGAATACCCGGCTTTCGAGCCGCTGACGCGCAGCGTGAGCCGGGCGCCGAGGTCGGCGGAGGCCAAGGTGTAGGTCGAGCGGGTTCCGCCGGCGATGGCGGCTCCGTTGCGGTACCACTGATAGCGGAAGGTGGTTCCCGCAGTCCACGCCCCGTTCTTCGCGGCGAGCACCGTCCCTAGCAGCGCCTTTCCCGTGTACGTCGGCACGGCGGCCGCCAGCACCCTCGGAACGGTCACGGCGCCGCTCGCCCTGGACGCCGGGGCGTAGCCGGCTTTCGTTCCCGTGACCCGGACGGCGATCGTCCTGGCCGCGTCGGACGGGCCCAGTTTGTAACCCGCGGCCACGGCCCCGGCGATCGGGGCCCCGTTGCGCAGCCACTGGTACGTGAAGGACGTCCCGGCCACCCAAGCGCCGGGCTGAGCCGTCAGCACCGATCCGACCTTGACCGTCCCCGTCAGTTTCGGAGCCGCCGTCGTGAGCGTCCTCAGGACCAGGACCTGAGCGGAGGTTCTGACCGCGTCAAGGTGACCGGCCAGCGTGCCGGTGACCCGCACGGACACCTTCTGGCCGCCGTCCGCGGCCGTCAGCACGTATGTCGGCTGGGTGGCGCCGGCGATGTCCGTCCCATTGCGCAGCCATTGGTAACTGAGGGTGGCGCCCGCCGGCCACGCCCCGGCGAGCGCCGTCACGGTGCCGCCCTGGACCGCGCTGCCGGCGATCGTGGGAGTGCTCCCGCTGAGCTGGTCCGGAACCATGAGAGGGCCGGACATCACGTGGACGGACTCCGAGCCCTCCCGGGCGCCGGTGACGCGCACGTTCAGGGTCACTCCGGCGTCGGCGGCGGTGATGAGATGGCTCGCCGACGTGGCCCCGTCGACCGGAACGCCGTTCCGCAGCCACTGGAAGCTGACCGCCACATCGGGTTCCCAATCCGCGACCACCGCCTGGATCGAACGTCCGGAAGCGGGCGAACCCTCGAGTTTCACCGAGCCCGGAAGAATCGCCCTCGGCTCCGGGGCGGAGGTCACCGTCGAATCAGGGGAAGGCTCCAAGGATGGATCGGGAGACGGCGCCGGAGTCACCCCGACGGAGGGTGACACCGACGGCGGCGGCTCCTCCAGCGCCCGAGCGGCCGGTCCGGCCACCAGCGCCGAGAGTGTCAGCGCGACGGTGCACACCGCGACCGAACCGGTTCTCATCACGGCAGGGACCGCCCTGCGATCCTCGCGTACCCGACTGCCGACCATTACGCCCCCCACGTCGCCCTGCACTGTTCACCCATCATCGGGAAAAACCGCCCGGAAAGCCAGGGTCACCGTCCTACCGCCCAGGCGGATCCGACGTGGCGGGACCCCGCAGCAAAGCGGGACGGCTCAGGGATTCGGCGTGATGATGGTCAGCACGCCTTCCCCGGATCCCTGCGGGCTTGCGTAGTGGTGGCGGTCGTCGCTGGTCCAGGTGAACGAGTTCCCCGCTTCCACGGTGACGGTCCGGCCGACCGGCCCGACCTGCAGGGCGCCTTCCGTGACCAGCAGGTGCTCGATGACGCCGGGCCCGTGGCCGGGCGAGGTGTGAGCGCCCCCGTGCGGGATCTCGATGATGAACACCTCGACCGTCTGCGCCGCATTCAGCCGGACGGACAGCAGCGTGGTGCGCATGCCGCCGCTGGCCTCGGAGACCGCGCCGGGCGCGTCTCCCACGAGCGCGGTGAGCGGGACGTTCAACGGCGCGCACAGGGAGTAGAGCGTCTCGACGGTGGGGTTCCGCTTGCCCGACTCGATCTCCGACAGCGTGCCCTTGCCGATCCCGGCCTCCCGGGCGAGGTGGGTGAGCGTCATCCCCCGCGCCTCCCGCAGGGCCAGCACATTGCGGCCGATATTGAGCGATGTCATGCCACCATGATACGTTCCACATATGGAACGTTCTGTAGATGGAACGCCTCGCTCGGGGCTCTCCACTCCGCTGACCGCCGGCGTGGTGTGCGCCGTCGTGGGATTCGCCGCCACGTTCGCCGTCGTGCTCGGTGGCCTCCAAGCGGTCGGCGCCACCCCGGGGCAAGCGACTTCCGGCCTCATCATGGTCACCCTCATGGTGGGAGCCGCCTCCTTGCTGCTGTCCTGGCATCACAGGATCCCGCTGGTGGCGGCGTGGTCGACGCCGGGCGCGGCGCTTCTCATGAGCGTGCACGGACTTCCCGGCGGCTGGCCCGGGGTCGTGGGCGCCTTCCTGGTCTGCGGCCTCCTGCTCACCTTGACCGGACTGTGGCCCTTGCTCGCCTCCCTGGTCGGCAGAATCCCGCCTCACATCGCCCAGGCGGTCCTGGCCGGGGTCCTTCTGCCACTGTGCGTGGCCCCCTTCAAGGAACTGACAAGCAGCCCCCTCGCCATCCTTCCCGTGCTCGCGGCGTGGCTCCTGATCGGCTGGTGGCGACCGCGGTGGGCCGTGCCCGGCGCGCTCGCCGTCGCAGTCGCCGTGGTCGCGGTCAGCGCCAGCGGGCCGACTGTGAACCTCAGCGGCTCCGCGTTCATCCCGCGCCTCGAGTTCGTCGCACCGGTCTTCGACCTCCAGGCGATCGCCGGGATCGCGCTGCCGCTGTACTTCATCACGATGGCGTCCCAGAACATCCCGGGGGCGGCGATCATGGGCAGCTTCGGCTACCAGGTGCCCTGGCGCTCGGCGATCGTGACCACCGGAGCCGGAAGCCTGATCGCGGCGCCTTTCGGAGGGCACGCCGTCAACCTCGCGGCCATCAGCGCAGCCCTGGCCGCAGGACCCGAAGCCGGGCCGTCGAACCGCCGCTGGATCGCCGGGGTGTCCGCCGGCGTCACCTACCTCCTGCTCGGGCTGGGTGCGGCGAGCCTCTCCGTCATCATGCTCGCCGCCCCCGCGGGGGTGCTCGCGGCCTTGTCCGGGGTGGCCCTCATCGGGACCCTGGCGTCCGCGATCGCCGGCGCCGTCGCGGACCGCGCCCACTGGGACTCCTCGAGTGTGACCTTCATCGTCGCCGCATCGGGGTTCTCGGCGTGGGGCTTCAGCTCGGCGTGCTGGGCCCTGGCCGCCGGGCTCCTCGTGCAGTTCCTCCGCAAACGCCATCACCCGTCCCCCGGCGCGACGCCCCGTGAGGCCCCAGTTCTCACCGGCAGCGACAAGTAGAACCCCGCAACGCCACGGGCCCCGGAACATCGGTTCCGGGGCCCGTGGCGCGTCTCAGCGGCTGTGTTTCAGCGGCGTCCGACTTCTAGCGCGGCAGCACCTGCACGACGGCGGGACGCGGGGCCCGCGCCTGGCCACGCTTGGGCTTCGCACCGGCGGGCACGTAGTCGGGGAAGTACGAGTGCGGCTCCTCCCAGCTGCCCTCCTCGCCCGGGTGCTGCACCGAGACGAACACCGTGCGATCCCGGTCATGGATGACGGGGCCGCAGGTCTCGGCGTCGCGAGGCACGGAGAGGAACTGCTCCACCTTGCCGCGCTCCGGACCCTCCAGGGTGACCTTGAACAGACCGTCGTTGTAGCCGATGGTGCTGGGCGCGCCGTCGGTCGAGATCCAGAGGTCGCCCACCGAGTCGAAGGCCACGTTGTCCGGGCAGGAGATCGGCGAGACCTTGTCCTTCGGGAACCCGGAGAAGTAGGTGGAGCCGTTCTTCGCGGGATCGCCGCAGACCAGGAGCAGGTTCCAGGCGAACCGCGTGGAGGTCTGGTCGCCGCGTTCCGTGATCTCGACGATGTGGCCGTCGCGGTTGAGGCTGCGCGGGTTGACCTCGGTGGGGCCTTCCTTGCCGGGCTTGCCGCGATCCGAGTTGTTGGTGCAGGCCACGTAGATCTTGCCGGTGCGCAGGCTCGGCTGGACGTCCTCGCAGCGGTCCATCTTGGTGGGACCGACCTTGTCGGCGGCCAGCCGGGTGTGGACCAGGACCTCCTCGACGCTCATGCCGGGGACGGCGGAGCGGCCGTCCACCACGAGGGGCAGCCACTCGCCGGAGCCGTCGAACGCGCCGTCGGCCGGGAGCTTGCCGGTGCCGTCGATCTCGGCCGCCGGGGAGTCACCGGTGAAGCGCGCGACGTAAAGGTCGCCCTCGGTCAGGAGCGTCATGTTGTGGCGGCGGTCGCCCTCACGGTACTTGCCCTTGGAGACGAACTTGTAGAGGTAGTCGAAGCGCTCGTCATCGCCCATGTAGGCGACCACGTGACCGGAGCGGGCCACGATCACATTGGCGCCCTCGTGCTTGAAACGGCCCATCGCCGAGTGCTTGCGCGGCGTCGACGTCGGGTCGAAGGGGTCCACCTCCACGATCCAGCCGAAGCGGTTGGCTTCGTTCTCGAAGCCCGGGTTGCGGGTGTCGAAGCGGGGGTCGTCCTGCTCCCAGCCACGCGCCGTCGGCTTGGAGCCCAGGCCGTAGCGCTTCTCCGCCGGGGAGGCGCCCGGGGTGACGAAGTAGCCGTTGAAGTTCTCCTCGCCGGAGAGGATCGTGCCCCACGGGGTGGTGCCGCCGGAGCAGTTGCCCAGGGTGCCCTCGATCCAGCGGCCCTCCGGGTCGCGGGAGGTCTTCACGAGCGGGCTGCCCGCGGCGGGGCCGGTCAGCTCGTACTTGGTGTCGATCAGGTAGCGGCGGTTGCGGCGCGCACCCTGGATGTAGTTCCACGGCTTGGCGGAGTTGCGGCGCTCCAGCTCCACGACGCTCAGGCCGTGGGCGGCGCGGCCGATCGCGCGGGCCTCGGCGGCCGGCGTCTCCGGGGAGAACATGATGTTCTCATTGGTGTATTCGTGGTTGGCGAACAGGAGCGCGCGACGGCCCTTGCTGCCCGGCACCGTGATGATGTCCGAGTAGTCGTTGTTGTAGCCGAACTGCCGAGCCTGCGCCGACGCGGTCTGGGCGTTAACATCGAACGCCGGGGCGTCCTTGAACAGCGGGTCGCCCCAGCGGATCACGGGCTGCCAGGTGAAGCCGCGCGGCACGGTGAACTCGTCCACGGCGGCGTCGACCGGCTTGATGGCGCTGAACCGCAGGTGGGACTTGTCGTAGCCGGCCTTCGCGGCCGGCGCCAGGGTCGAGGACGCCTCGGCGGGAGCAGCGCCGTTCACGGCACTGCCGAAGGCGACGGCGAGCGCACCGGCGGCGCCCAGGCCCAGGGCGGAGCGGCGGGACATCGCGGAGGACGCGATGTCACGGAAGTAGTCATTGCGGCTGGTGTTGCAGACCTCGCCGGAGCAGGCGTTGTCGCACTTCAGGGCGCAGGTGATGGGGCTTCGCTTGCCTCGGGTGTGGCCTGCCATCGGCAGGAGCTCCAGGAAGCGGGTACGGTTTTCGGACACGACGGTACCTCCGGGGATTCTGAGTGTTCCCTTGGAGAATCGCATCGGGGATTGAACTGCGCGCCAGCACCCCGTGAACAGCCGGTGAACGGCGGGCGGGTCCGGGCAGCCCGGCCGCCCAGCCCACCAATCCACTCGGTCCGCACATTCATTCAGTCCAGCAGCGCGTGGCAGCGCGCCAGCCGGTCGAGCCACCACGCCTCGCGGTCCGGGGACGCCCGGTGGCGGTCCAGGAGGTCCGGATCGGGTTCGACCGGCCCCACCGGGAGCACCCCCGCCCGAGGCGTCAGCGCATCCCGGACCACGTCCTCCCGGAACAGGCTGACCGTCCCGAGACCGCACGCGAACGGGAGCTCCGGCAGCGCCGCGGCGAGCGCCACCCCGGCGCTGATGCCCACGGACGTGTCCAGCGCCGAGCTGACCACCGCGGGCAGCCCGGCCTCCTGCACGATCCGCAGCGCCTTCCGGACACCCCCGAGCGGCGCGACCTTCACCACCAGCAGATCGGCGGCTCCCGCCCGGGCGACCTTCAGCGGGTCGTCCTCCTTGCGGACACTCTCGTCCGCGGCGATCCGCACGGCGCCGCCCAGTTGCGAGCGCACCTCCGCCAGACCGTCGATCCCCATCACGGGCTGCTCGGCGTACTCGAGCCCGGTCTCGGCCAGGCGGTTCAACTGCGCGACGGCGGTCGGCACGTCCCAGCCCCCGTTGGCGTCCACGCGGATGGCCGCGTCCCGCAAGCCGGCGGCGTCCAGGGCGCGGCGGACGGCGCGGACCCGGTCGATGTCCTCGTGCGGCTCCTGGCCCTTCTCGGCCACCTTGACCTTGACGGCGGTGACGGGCCCGAACCGTTCGAGGACGGCGGGGACCCTGTCGGGGCTGACGGCGGGCACCGTGGCATTGACCGGGACCTCCGTCCGCAGAGGCGACGGGAAGCCGAGCCAGCCCGCCTCCACGCCGGCGGCCAGCCAGCGGGCGGATTCGGCGTCGTCGTACTCCAGGAACGGGCCGAATTCGGCCCAGCCGGCCGGACCCCGGAAGAGCACCATCTCGCGATGCGTCACGCCGCGGAACTTCACGTGCAGGGGCAGCGTGACCACGCGGGCCGTGCCCAGCAGCTCGTCCAGGGTGGGGAGGCTCTCGTGCGGCGAGGTGGTGCTCTGGCTCATGGTTCCGACTTTACGCGCGGTTTTCACCCCGGTTCGCAGGATTCCTCCGGGAGCTGGGACCGCGGATCGCTAAACTTGGGGAGAACCCCGCGCAGAAGCGGCGGGCCGGGATCAAGGCAGGATCTGGATGCAGCGCAAGGCGACCGCCCAGGATGTGGCGAAACTCGCAGGGGTTTCCCGCAGCGCGGTCTCCCTGGTGCTCAATGGCCACGGGGACGGCAACATCGCCAGCGAGAGCCAGGAGCGCATCCGCCAGGCGGCCAAGGAACTGAATTACAAACCCAACGCCGTAGCTCTGAGCCTGCGGAATCAGCGCACGAGCGTGATCGGGATCGTCTCGGACCGTGTCATCTCCGGGCCGGTGGACGGCAACATCATCGCCGGAGCGGACGCCGTCGCCCGCACGCAAGGCTTCGTGACCCTCGGCCTGGACACCGAACTGGACGAGCAACGCGACGTCAGCGCCGTCGAGACACTTCTGGACCGGCACGTCGACGCGCTCATGTACGTCACGGTGGGTCTGCGCGAGCTCAAGGTGCCGGCCGGCATGGAGAAGGCGCCGTCCATTCTCGCGAACTGCTTCGATTCCCGCGGGCCCGGTCATGTGGGGAACGTCCTGCCGGATGAGGTCTGGGGCGGCGCGGAGGCTCTGCGGCATGTCCTCGCCCACGGGCACCGGCGGCTCGCCTTCCTCACGGGCCCCCTGACGCATCCCGCGTCCCAGCGGCGTCTCGCCGGGTACCGCGAGGCCATGGCCGAGGCCGGCCTGCCGTTCCCGGAGGACGCCGTCCTCCCGACCGGCTGGGACATCACGGATGGTTTCGCCGCGGCCGGCGCAGCGTTGTCCGTGCCCGCGGACGAGCGGCCCACCGCGCTGCTGTGCGCCAACGACCGCTGTGCCGTCGGCGCCGTTCTCGCCGCACGGGGACTCGGCCTCCAGGTGCCGGGTGACGTCTCGATCGTGGGCTACGACGACGAGGAGCGCATCGCGGACACCATGGTCCCCGCGCTGAGCACCATGGCCCTCCCTCTGCGCGAGATCGGCGCCGCCGCGATGACCCGGCTGCTGTCGGCCATACCGCGGGTCGCCCGGAAGGCGTCCAAGCACCTTCCGCCGGACCGGAGTGTCCTGGAGGGCGAGCAGCTCATCCGGGGACGCTTCGTGGACCGGGGGTCGCTGGGGCCGGCCCCGGCCTGACGACCGACCGTTGAGTGCTCAGTTGTTGCGGGTCCGGACCGGATCAACCCGCAACTACTGAGCACTCAAGAGGTCAGAAGGGCCTCACGCCTCCGGCAGGGCGAGCGTCCACGCGCTGGCGAGCGCGTCGCCGTCGAACGCCACCCGGAGTTCCTCACCCGGCTGCGGGTAGATGCGCAGCGTGGTCGCGACGCCGCCGCTCCGGTAGATCTCCAGCAGCGAGGCATCCACGAACACACGGAGTTCCTGGCCTGCGGCCAGCTCTTCCCGGAGCAGCACCGTCTCCCCCAGGCGGACGGTCACCGCAGCCTCCGCCCGCGCGACGACGGACGCCTCGCCCTGCGCGGGCAGTGTCACCGCACGGTCGGTGAAGGACAGCTCGCCGGCGCGGCAGGCGTCCACCTCGGCGAAGGGGGCCACCTCGAGCCGGCCGTCGACCAGACGGAGCGTCCTCGGATGGGTCAGCACGCCCGCCCAGCCGGCGGCGTCGATCTCGTCCTGGGTGCGGCCCCGGCGTCCGTCACGGCCCGGGCCTTCGTTGGCCCAGCCGGAGAGGAGCACCCGCGGCGTCCCGTCCTCGGCGTCCTTGAGCTGGGCGATCTGCGGGGCGTAGAAGTCCCGGCCGAGGTCCGAGCGACCGCCCGAGACCGGGGTGAAGACCGGGAGCCCCGTCTCCGGGTCGGCGGTCATGCGGCCCACCAGGTGACCGGTGCCGAGGGCGTGCTCGTGGAAGTCGTCCTTCTGCCAGAGGGAGAACATCGCGAGCCACGCGGTCCCGCCCTCGCCGTCGGGGATGCGCACCAGCTGGGGGCACTCCCAGATCTCGGCCAGATTGGCCGGAGCGTTGACGGGGTTGTCCGTGGTGAGCCAGATCCCCAGATACTCCCAGGCGTCCATGTCGGCGACGCGGTACAGGAGCAGCGCCGCGCGGCCATCGGCCAGTCCGGCTCCCTGGATGGCGTACCGAACACCCTCGAAGGTGAAAAGGAACGGGTCCCGCACCGCGGTGACCTGCGGGTCCTCCGGCATGGACGCCGCCACGTGCCCGGTCTGGACCCAGTCCACGAGGTCCTCCGAGCCGCGCGCGATCACCACCTGGGAGGCGCCGCCGTCGGCACGCACGCCCGAGTAGGCCGCGGTAGGGACGCCGCCGTCGACCGTGACCACGCCGGTCCAGCAGCCGAAGTCATCCGGCCCGCCGTCCTGCGGCTTCAGCGCCACCGGGTGCTCCTCCCAGTGCACCAGGTCCGCGCTGCTCACGTGCCCCCACTGGATGCGGTGGTGCCGCGCGGAGTCCGGGTTGTACTGGAAGAACACGTGGTAACGGCCGTTGACGTGGCTGACGCCGTTGGGGTCGTTGATCCAGCCCTGCGCGGGTCGGGGGTGGAGGCGCGGGAAGTACGGATCCGGGTGCTCCGCCGCCGTCCTGGCGAAGGAGAGGGCTGCAGGCTGGGTCACGGAGGGGGTCCTTTCGGGAAAGTGCGGGGAGGCGGGGAGGCGGACGGGTCCCTTCGCGGCCACGACGGGTGCGTGGCGGCGAAGGGACCCGCGCCGTACAGGGGGTGGTTACTTGCCGATGCCGGAGGTGAGGCCGGCCCGCAGGGTGCGCTGGCCGAAGATGAACACCACGAACGCCGGGATCATGGACAGGATCACGCCCGCCAGGACCACGGAGATGCTGCCGGTGCCCATGTTGCCCTGGAGGGAGACCAGGCCCAGGGGCAGGGTGAAGTTCTGCTCCGAGATGGTCATGATCAGGGGCCGGAAGAACTCGTTCCAGTGGTAGTTGAAGGCGAGGATGCCCACGATCGCCAGGCCCGGCATGGCCAGCGGCGCGTACACGGAACGGAAGGTCCGCCACGGGGTGGCGCCGTCGATCGCGGCGGCTTCCGCGAGGTCCGGCGGCAGGCCCAGGAAGTACTGGCGCATGAGGAAGGTGCCGAACGCCGTCGGGATGGCCGGGATGATCAGGGCCAGCAGCGTGTCGGAGAGGCCCATGCCGCGGATCAGCAGGAAGACCGGGACGATCGTGACCTGCAGCGGCACCATCATGGTGGCCAGGATGACGGAGAACAGGGCGCTCTTGCCCTTGAACTCCAGCTGGGCGAAGGCGTACCCGGCCAGGGCGGCGGAGGCCATCTGGCCGAGGGCCACCAGGCCCGTGACGAGTGCGCTATTCAGGACCAGGAGGCCCATGTTGAGCTGCTTGAACACCTGGGCGTAGGACGTGAAGTCCGGGTTCCAGGGGATGAAGCTCGGCGGCAGGTTGAACGATTCGCTCGGCAGGCGCAGTGAGGTGGACAAGGTCCACAGCACGGGCCCGATGGTGAACACGGCGGCGATCGCCAGGATGACGATCCGTCCGGTCATGCCCCAGTCGATGCGACGGCGGGTGGTCGGTGCAGGGTCCACGGTGGAGGTGCCACGGGGCCGGAGAGTCTGGGTGGTGGTCATGGCGGGCCTCACTGGTAGAAGACGAAGCGCTTGCTGAGGCGGAACTGCGCCGCCGTGATCAGCATGATGATGATGGTCAGGATGACGCCCAAGGCCGAGGCCTGGCCGAATTCGAGGCGCTGGAAGGCGGTCTCGAAGATCACCATGACCGCGGTGCGGGTGGAGTCACCCGGTCCGCCTCCGGTGAGGACGTAGGGCTGGTCGAAGACCTGGAGCGCCGAGATGATCGCCATGACCGAGGCCACCAGGGTGGTGGGGCTGAGGAGGGGCAGGGTGATCTGGACCAGCTTGCGCCAGCCGGTCGCGCCGTCGAGCGACGCCGCTTCGTAGGTCTCGGTGGGGATCGACGCCAGGCCGCCCAGGAAGAGCAGGAAAGAGAAGCCGAAGTTCTGCCACACGTAGACCAGGACGATCACGGCCGCGGATCCCGTGGGGCTCGTGAGCCAGGGCACCGAGGGGATGTTGAGCAGGGACAGCAGCCAGTTCACCACACCGAACTTCTCGTTGAAGAGGTACTTCATGAAGATGGACACCGAAGCGGCCGAGAGGACGAGCGGGAAGAACAGCGCACTGCGGAAGAAGCTGCGGAGCCAGTTGGGAAGCTTCTCGGTGACCAGGACGGCCAGGCCGAGGGCGATGCCGAGCTGCAGAGCCACCGCCACCACGACGAAGAGGATCGTGTTGATGAAGGACACCTGGGCCGTGGGGCTCTGGGCCACTTCGGCGAAGTTGGCGAAGCCCACGAATTCGGGGGCGGAGATGATGTCCCAGTGGAAGAAGGCCAGGACGATCGAGGCGACGATGGGGATGAGCGTGAAGACGCCCATGCCCGCGATGGTGGGGGCCAGGAAGACCCACGGGAGCCAGCGTTGTTGTTTCATCAGTTCCTCCCGAGGGCCAGGTCGAGATCCCGCTCGAGGGACTTCATGGCGTTCTTGAGCTGGGCCTGGTCACCGGAGACGGCCAGCGAGACGTTCTTGATCAGGGCGGTCTCCACCGCGGCCTGCTCCGG
The DNA here is from genome assembly GCF_900105345.1 of Arthrobacter woluwensis. Lineage (NCBI taxonomy): Bacteria > Bacillati > Actinomycetota > Actinomycetes > Micrococcales > Micrococcaceae > Arthrobacter > Arthrobacter woluwensis. The sequence goes on along the minus strand of NZ_FNSN01000003.1, from coordinate 943,519 downwards.
CGGCGCCGGGATGGGGCCGGTGGAGGGGAATTTGTCCAGGGTGTCGTAGAAGACCTTCCAGTGCTTCGGTCCCTTGCCCGAGTACAGCGCCTCGTTCACCATGGAGCGCCGGGTGGGCGTGGTGGTCGGCAGGGCGAAGGCCACCTCCATGGCCGGCTTCGACGCCGCCCACTTCACGAACTCCCAGGCGGCGTCCTTGTCCTTGGCCGTCTTCATGATGGCGTACCCTGCGGTGCCGAACTGGTGTCGCTGCGTGCGCCACTTGGGGAAGAAGGAGACGTCGAACTGGTCCTCCTTCATGCCCGCTTCATGCAGACCTTCCACCCAGTACCCGCCCGCGGGGGTGCTGCCGATGCGGCCGGAGGCGAACAGACCCACCAGGGAGTTGCCGCCGCCCTCCTCGGGACGGACGCCCAGGCCGTCCTTGACCAGTCCGCGCAGGAAGTCGAAGGACTCCTCCACCCGGGAGTCGAGGGCGTTCGGGGACTCCCAGAGCGAACCGCCCGCGCGCATCTTGCTGCTGGGGTCGTTCTTGTAGAAGCCGTCCCAGAGCCAGCGGCCGCCACTGGCTTTGGTCTCCTTGAGGAAGCTCGTGTCGTTGATGTAGAGCCACGGCACCACGCCGCCGAAGAGACGGTTGGTCCAGTAGTACGGGGTGAAGTCGCTGCCGTTGGCCTGCTTCATGGAGCTGAGCATGTTCCGGAAGTCGAGGTGGCTCCAGTCCGACGGCGGAAGCTCCAGTCCGGCCTTGTTCAGGGCGGAGGTGTTGAAGTACATGTTGGCGGCGTTCCAGTCGAGCGGAAGCTGGTACAGGCTGCCCTTGTACATCATGGCTTCCACGAGGCTCGGGTGGACGTCGTCGAAGTACTCCTGGAGCACCGAGGCATCGTGCTGGACGAAGCGGTCCAGTGGTTCGGCGAGGCGCTCGGCGAAGAGCTGCGTGCCTTCCGTGGCCACGTACACCAGGTCCGGCGACTGTCCGGCGGCCACCATGGTCAGAAGCTTGACGAAGAAGTCCTTCCAGTCCACGGACTGGATGGCCTGCACCTTGACCTTGATCTCGGGGTGCACCTTGTTGAAGTCGGCTACGAGCTTCTCACGGGCGGCCGCGTCCGCCTTGGTGCCCTGGATGACGATGCTGAGGCTGTTGTCGCCCCGGCCCGGGATGTCGGCTGCAGTCAGACGCGGCCACGACGCCGCTGTCACCCCCACCACTCCGACTCCCAGGGCGCCGAGCGCGGCACGGCGGGTGATGTCCCCGACCGCTCCCACTTTGCTTGCCATGAGTTGTACCTTTCCTGGTGCGACGTCGCACCTAACACGTGTTAGGTAGATTAGGTTCCACGCGCCTTTTGTGTCAAGGATCACTTTTTGTCAAGTCGCTGACGTGCGGAAACGGTCTTCATCCGCACTGAGCACGACGCCGGGACGGCTCGCCGGGCTTCTCCCGCGCCCACCACTCCGGCGGCTTCCAGAATCCTGTGTCACGCTGGACCCATGTCACCGATCAGCACGCTCGAGCACCGGAGCGCCCGCCGGAGCCGAGGCTCCGCCTGGCGCCCGCTCGCCCTGGCCTTCGGCGCCGTCCTGGGAGCACTCGGGATCCTCTGGATGTACCGTTTCTTCATCCGGACCGTGGACGGCCAGACTCTCGACGCCGTGGGGCTCGCCCAGGCCAAGAGCATGGGCGGCGGGCGGCTGGACACGGTCACCACGGCCATCCTGGACAACCTGCCGGCCGCGTCGATCATCCTCGCGGCGATCATCGTGGGCCTCGTGGCCTTCGTCGGCAAGCGGTGGACGCCGGCGCTCTGGGCGGTGATCACGGCGGTCGCCGCGAATCTGGCGACACAGCTCCTGAAATACACGGTGTTCACCCGGCCGGATCTCGGCGTCGAGACTCCGGGCAACAATTCCTTCCCCTCGGGCCACACCACCCTGGCGGCGAGCGCGGCAGCGGCGGTGACCCTGGCCGTGCCACCCCGCTGGCGACCCCTGACGGCGGCGCTCGGCGGCACGTTCGCCTTTGTCTCGGGCGCCTCCACGGTGGTCAACCTCTGGCACCGCCCCGCCGATGTGGCGGCGGCGCTCCTCGTGGTGGGCACCGTCTCCGCCCTGACCGCCATTCCCGTCCTGATACACGAGAGCCGGCACCCCGAACCGGCCGGCGGAGGGGCCGCCAAGGTGCTGTCCAACCGGCGTTTCTGGTCCACGGTCACCCTGGCGATCGCGGCGCTGAGCGTGGTCGCGGCCTTCGTCTTCCCCCAGCTCCCCCTCGGTTCCCTCAGCATGACCGGCAGCGACGGGGTGGACACGCGCGGGTTCTGGTCCGGCGTCGCCGCCAGTTCCGCCGTCGCGTACACGGTGTCCTGGGCAGGACTTCTCCTGCTGAGCCGCCCCCGGCGCTGAGACCGCTCCGGGCCGCCTGCGCGTCAGCTCACGCCGAGCAGGTGCTCCACCGCCGAGAGGAAGTGCTCGCGACGGTCCGGGACGCCTTCCCAGCGCACCAGGGCCTGGGCGTTGAGCCCGTCGATCATTCCGAGCACCTGCCAGGCCACCGCCGCCGGGTCCGGCGCCGAGTAGACGCCTGCGCGCACACCGTCCCGGATGACGTTCCGCAGCAGCTCCTGCCACGAGTCCATCTCCTCGCGGACGGCCGCCGCAAGGGCTTCGTTCCGGCGGCCCAGCCCCCAGGCCTCGACCCACACCGCGGTGACCGGCAGCCGCTCCGAGTCCAGCGAACTGGCGAGCACGGCGCGCAGGCGCAGCGCGACGTCGTCGAGCCCGGCCATCGCCTGCTCGACCTCCGTCCGGTCGGCGGCGGCGATCCGCGCGAAAGTGGCCGCCACGAAGTCCTCGACCCTCGGCTCGTAGTGCGCCACGAGCCCCGACGCTACTCCCAGCTGCCGGGCCACGCGGCGCAGCGTGATGGCCGCGAGCCCTTCCTCCAGCGCGACGACGGCGGCCGCCTCCCGGATCTCGGCGTGCCGTTCGGCGGGACTCTTGCGCACGCGGGGCGCCTGCCGCGCGGACGTCTCCGGGGAGTTTTTCGTTGACATGGTGGCCTCAGTCTAGCTACCGTGGAACTAATTGATCACTCGATCAACAAAATCCTTCCGCTTCTCAAGGGAGACACCATGGCCCGCATCGACGTCGTCGAAGCCTCCATCGCGCAGCTGCGCGCCGCCCTCGACTCCGGCGAGACGACCGCCGTCGAGCTCCTGGACGCCTACCTCGCCCGCATCGAGGCCTACGACGGCGACCTCAACGCCCTGGTGGTCATGAACCCGGCCGCCCGCGCGGACGCCGAGGCCTCGGACGCCCGTCGAGCCTCCGGTGGAACCCTCGGCCCACTGGACGGCATCCCGTACACCGCCAAGGACTCGTACCTTGCGAAGGGCCTCACCGCCGCGGCCGGCTCCCCCGCCTTCCAGGACCTGGTGGCACAGAAGGACGCCTTCACCATCGAGCGGCTGCGCGGCGCCGGCGCCGTGCTGGTCGGCCTGACGAACATGCCGCCCATGGCCAACGGCGGCATGCAGCGCGGCGTCTACGGCCGCGCCGAGAGCCCTTACAACGGCGACTTCCTCACCGCGGCGTTCGGTTCCGGCTCCTCCAACGGCTCCGGGACCGCGACCGCCGCCAGCTTCGCCGCCTTCGGCCTCGGCGAGGAGACCTGGTCCAGCGGCCGCGCGCCGGCGTCGAACAACGCATTGTGCGCCTACACGCCCTCCCGCGGCGTCATCTCGGTGCGCGGCAACTGGCCGCTCGTCCCCACCATGGATGTCGTGGTGCCCCACACCCGCAGCATGGACGACCTGCTCGAGGTCCTGGACGTGATCGTCGCCGATGACACCGAGACCCGCGGCGACTTCTGGCGCGTCCAGGAGTTCGTGGACGTCCCGGCGTCGTCCGAGGTCCGACCGGCGTCTTACCCGGCCCTCGTCCCCGCCGACCGCGGCGCGCGCGCCACCCTGCTGCGCGGCAAGCGCTTCGGCGTCCCGACGATGTACCTCAACAAGGACGACGACGCCGGCACCCTCGCGGAGGGCGAGTCACCGTCGGCGCGGGGCATCGGCGGTCCCACGGGGCAGAGGATCGACACACGAGCCTCGGTGATCGCCCTGTGGGAGGCGGCCCGCCGGGACCTCGAAGCCGCGGGCGCCGAGGTCGTGGAGGTCGATTTCCCCGTGGTCTCGAACTACGAGTCCGACCGCCCCGGCGCTCCGAGCATCAAGACCCGCGGGTTCGTCTCCCCGGAGTACCTGCAAGAGGAGATCGTCGATCTCTCCGCCTGGAGCTGGGACGACTTCCTCGCCGCCAACGGCGACCCGGCGCTCAACAGCCTGACGCAGGTGGACGGCGCCTCGATCTTCCCGCACCCGGAGGGCGCACTCCCGGACCGTTACACGGGATTCGATGACGACATCGCGGAGTACCCCGCTGTCGTCGCCGAGCGGCCGATCACCCATCCACGGGAGCTGTACACCCTGGAGTCCGGCCTGCTAGGCCTGGAGAAGACCCGGCGCGTGGACCTCGAGGAATGGATGGACGGGCTCGGCCTGGACGCCGTGATCCTGCCGGCCGCGGCGGACGTCGGACCGGCCGACATGGACGTGCGCGAGGAGTCCGCGGATCTCGGGTGGCGCAACGGGGTGTGGGTGTCCAACGGCAATCTGGTCCCGCGTCACCTCGGCATCCCCACGGTCACGGTCCCGATGGGCACCATGGCGGACATCGGCATGCCGGTCGGGCTGAGCTTCTGGGGCAAGGCCTACTCGGACAACGAGCTCCTGGCCCACGCGGCCGCGTTCGAAGCCACCGGCGAGCGCCGCACCGAACCCCCGAGGACCCCGCGCCTGGGGTGAGTGCGGCCCGGGCCGGGGCGGTGGCCGGTGCCGGTGGTACCGGTGCCGCGACGCGAGTTCGTGGGTTTCCGGCGAGTTCGCGGGCACGGTCCACGAACTCACCCGGAACCCGCGAACCCAGCTCACTGACGCTCTCGGCTTCCCGGCTCCCCCAGCTCCTCGGCGTAGGCCGCCACCGGGCGCGAGTACAGCGGAAGCGTCGGCGCGAGCGCAGCCAGGGCGACCTGCAGGGCCTCCCGGGAGCGGCCGGCGTCGAACAGCGCGAGGGCCAGGAAGGCCTGCGACGCCGCACCCGTCGTCGGGTCCTCCGGAAAGTCCTGCAGGAGGCTCACGGCTTCCGGTACGCGCCCGACATTCCGCAGCGAACTGGCCAGCTGGATGACCGCCTGAGGCCTGCGTTCACCGTCGAGGCCGCCGTCGAGAGCCGCCTGATACAGCGGAATCGCCTCGCTTTCGTGGCCGAGGAAGTCGTGGACCGACGCGAGTTCGTACAGCGCGGCCGGGTCACCCTCCGGCCGCTCCCGGACGAGATCCGTCATCGCGGCGAGAAGGCTTTCCGGATCGCGGCCGTCCGCGCCGGCCCAGAAGGCGGCGATCCGCCCGTCCCATGTTTCGTCCATCCAGGCATTCTGGCACGCCCGGTCACCACGGCAGGCGAGTGCGGCGGGATCGGACGGCACGAAGGCCGCCCGGGAGTTCCCGGGCGGCCCTCATGATGGTCGGAGTGGTGGTCGGAGCCGCCGCTCAGTTCTGGTGTTCGCCGCCGTCGTGGCTCTCACGCGGCTGGAGGTAGTCTTCGCCGTCCTCGGTGCGCACGACTTCGTACTCCTCGGAGACCTGTTCGATCGCGGCCTTGTCGGCCAGGCTGGGTTCCTTGACGGGACCCGGGTTGGGCGTCCGCTCAGCATCGCCGAGGACGGCGCCGAGCCCCTGCGATGAGGGCGTCACCTCATCCTCGGCCACGGCGTCGTCGGCCGCCTGCCGCTCGACGGGCTTCCCTGAATTCCGGTCGTCGTTCATGATGTCCCCTCTCTCACGCCACACTTCTCACGCCGCCCGAAGGCCGGCCTGTCGAGGCATCGGCCGCCTGGGCGAGGTCAGGAACCCGGGACGGGCCCTGTTCCTTCACTTTACTCGACAGCCATAAATGCTCGATCATCGAGCTATTAGCCTATCCAGAGGCGAACAACAGTGGCAAGAGCACGCTTCCGGGTCTCCCGCGTCAGCCCGCGCCGCCCCTACGCCGTGACGCGGAGCCTGCGGATGAAGTGCCGGGACTGCTCCGGGCCGTACGGGAGCACCGGGATGGCCTTGGTGGCGTCGTCCGGGGTTTCGCGCGTGGCCTGGTGCGCCTGCCGGACCGCCGTCACCATGGTGTCCGCCATGGTCTTGACCTCGCGGTCGTCCATCGGGGCGCCATGTCCGGGGACCAGATACTCGTAGCGGTGACGCAGCGCCGAGATGTGCCGCAGCGCATCCGCCCAGTCCACCGGATAGGAGTCCTCGAAGGCCGGGTAGCCGCCGTGTTCGACCAGGTCACCCGCGTAAAGGGTCGTCGGCGTACCCACCAGGAGGTCGCCGTCGGTGTGGCCGCGGCCCAGGTGGAACAGCTGCACGCTCACGCCGCCCAGGTCCACCAGCACCGGCTGATCCCGGACGATCGCCTGCGGCACCACGAGTTCCGTCGCGTCCCCTTCGCCGGCCGCCATCTCGGGTTCGAAAACCTCGACCGCCGGACGCTGCGAATCTCCGGATTCCTCGATGGCGCGGGCGGTGTTCTCATGGGCCCAGAACTCGGTGGCCCCCGCCTCCTGGAACACGGCGTTGCCGAAGAAGTGGTCGTAGTGCGCGTGGGTGTTCACCACCACGAGCGGGAGATCGGTCACGCTGCGCACCGCCTCCAGGATCTCCCGGCCCTGCCGCGGACCGCATCCGGTGTCGATGACAAGAGCCCTTTCCTGGCCCACCACCAGCCCGGTGTTGAGAAACTCCGCCTCCGTGGTCAGGACGTGACTGCCCTGCCCCAGATCTCGCAGACCGACATCGTGCACCGCCACGGGAACCTCCTGTACCGCCGGTGAGCAGGCACGCATGCCTGCTCCCTAGATGTCGCTCATCGTACCCCTGGACCCTCCGGCTTCCCTGAGACACGCGTGGACGGGGGCGGCGTCCGGTGAGGCGTGTGACTCGCGACGCCCCCGCTCTCGTGGCTTAATGTCCACGACCGCCGGGCGACGGAACCGGAGTGGTCCCAGGCCGACCCGGCCGCGAGAGGGGCGGAGATGCACAGGTGGGCGCTGACGTGCTTCGCCGCCGTGGGCGCGGTCGCTGAGGCCGTACAGCTCGTCGCCCTCCTGTGGACCACGCTGCATCTCACCGGCAACGCGTCGATGGTCGGGGTGGTGAACGCCTTCGCCTACCTTCCCGGCGTGATCGCCGGGGTCGCCCTGCGCCGGGCCTTCGACCGTGGATCCGCGATCACCACCCTGAGCCGGACGAATTGGGTGTGCGTGGCCTTCTCCCTGGCACTCGCCGCCTCCGTGGTGGCCGAGGTGCCCGTGCCGGCGCTCATCACCCTGTTCTGCGCCTCGCAGGGCACCCTGAGTATCGCCAAGCTGGCCAACAAGAGCGCGCTCGCCCGTGCGCTTCGGCTGATCATCGGGCGCGAAGACCTCCCCGCGGTCCAGGGGCGGATCTCCTCGACCACGATCATCGGAGGCGTGGTCGGAAGCGGCCTGTCGGGCGTCCTGCTCGCGTTCGTCGGCGCCACGTGGTGCTTCGTCGCCGCGAGCGCACTGTATGCGGCGAGCGTCCTGCTCGTCCGGAGCCTAGGCCGCGGCGACCGCGCGGACGCGACGCACGACGGCGGACCGGCGCGGATCGTGCGGCCGGGCGCGCCGCAGGGCGGAGTGCCGTCGTCGATCCCCGCCGTCTCGGCCGCCGGCGCGCAGGGCCCGCCACAGCCTCGCGACCGTGGCCGGATGCTCGCACTCGTGCTCCTGGTGTCGATCCCCAGCAGTGGAGCGCTGCAATTCCTCACCGCGCTCCTCCCCTCGTACGCCGACGCCGTGGTCCCCGGCTCCGCCCCGTTCTACTCGGCGCTGGACATCTCCGCCATGCTGGGCGGCGTCCTGGCCGGAGCGTTCCTCGGCCTCTCGGCCCGGGTCCGGAGGATGGTCCAGCGCTACGCCCTCGTGTCCGCCGGCCTGCTGTGCCTGCTCCTGGTGCCGCCGTGGCCGGGTGCCGTGTCGGTCCTCCTGGTCGGCCTCGCCGCCCTGGTCATCACCGCCCATGTGGTCGGCATGCAGATCGCGACCAACCAGCTCGCCCCTGACGGGCAGATCGGCCGGTACATGGCGGTCCGCAATGCGGGCGCTGGGCTCGCCAAGGCCGTCTTCTCGGTGGCCGCCGGTGTCCTCGCCCAGCTCGGCGGGGTGCCGTCGGCCTGGCTGGCCCTCTCCTGCTTCCTCATCGCGGTCGCCGCTGCCCTCAGCCTCAGCCCGGGATGGCGGAGGTTCGCGGCCGCCTGAGCGTTCGCCGACAGCCGATCCCGTACCCCCTCTCCAGCGCTCCCCGTCCCACTAGGCTGGGGTCATGACCGCAACACCACACGCTCCTCAGCCGCCCCGCGCCAAGAAGGTCCCCGTCGAACGCATCCACCACGGGGACGTTTTCGTGGACGAGTACGAATGGCTCCGCGACAAGGAGAACGCCGAGGTCGTGCAGCACCTCGAGGCGGAGAACGCCTACCAGGAGGCCGTGACCGCGGATCAGGAGCCTCTCCGTGAGGCGATCTTCCAGGAGATCAAGGGCCGCACGCTCGAGACCGACCTTTCGGTGCCCGGGCGTAAGGACGGCTGGTGGTATTTCACGCGGACCGCGGAGGGCAAGGATTACCCCGTGTTCTGCCGCGTGGCGGCGGCGGACTCCGGCGACGCCCTGGCCGACTGGACGCCCCCGGTGGTGGAGGCCGACGTCGTGCTCGACGGCGAGCAGACCCTCCTGGACGGCAACGCGGAAGCCGAGGGGCAGCCCTTCTTCTCCGTGGGCGGCACGGCCGTGACGCGCGACGGCACCCTGTACGCCTACGCCGTGGACAACGCCGGCGACGAGCGCTTCACCGTCCGCATCAAGGACCTCCGGACGGGCGAGCTCCTGCCGGACGTGATCGAGGGGGCCTTCTACGGGCTGGCCTTCTCCCCCGACGGCACGCGCCTGTTCTACACGGTGGTGGATGAGACCTGGCGTCCTCACCAGGTCCGCAGTCACACCCTGGGCACCCCGGTGGACGAGGACGAGCTCGTCTACCAGGAGGACGACCCCGGCATGTGGCTCGGCTTCGAGCTGTCCGCCGAGCGGACCCACCTCGTGGTCGCCTCGTCCTGCTCCGAGTACAGCGAGGTGCGCCTGCTCGACTTCGCCGACCCGGGCGCCGGCCTGCGCACCGTGATCCCCCGCGACGCACGCATCCTCTACGAGGCGGAGCCGTTCACCCTCCCGGAATCCGACGACGGCGAACCCACCGACGGCGTGCTGCTGACCCACGACCGCGACGCCGTGAACTCCATGGTCTCGTTCGTCGCGTGGGACGAGCTGGCCCGGCCCCTGGAGGATCAGCAGTGGGTCACGCTGGTCCCGCATTCCGACGACGTCCGCGTCAACGGGACCGCGATCCTGAAGGACTTCGTCGTCCTCTCGGTGCGCGAGGACACCTTGGAGCGCGTGCAGTTCCTGCCCCGCACAGGACTGGGCACCCCGCGGCAGGCCGAGCCGGTGGAGCCCGTCTTCGACGAAGAGCTCTTCACGGCCTACCTGAGCGGCGCCGACCACGACGCCCCCATGGTGCGTCTGAGCTACACGAGCTTCTTCACGCCGACCCGCGTGTACGACTTCGTGCTCCCCACCGCGGACGCACCGGCCGGCGAGCTCCTGCTGCGCCGCGAACAGCCCGTGCTCGGCGGCTATGACTCGTCCGATTACGTGGCCACCCGCGAGTGGGCCACGGCATCCGACGGGACCCGCATCCCCTTGTCCGTGCTGCGCCACCGTTCGGTGCAGCCGGACGGCACCGCACCCGGTCTCGTGTACGGCTACGGCTCCTACGAGGTCAGCATGGACCCGGCCTTCGTGGTCTCGCGGCTCTCGCTGCTGGACCGCGGCATCGTGTTCGTGGACGCCCACATCCGCGGCGGCGGCGAGCTCGGGCGGCGCTGGTACGAGCAAGGCAAGAAGCTCGCCAAGAAGAACACCTTCACGGACTTCATCGCCGCCACGGACCACCTCGTGTCCGCCGGCTGGGTGGACCCGCAGCGGGTCGCCGCCCTGGGCGGTTCGGCCGGCGGTCTCCTCATGGGCGCCGTCGCGAATCTGGCGCCCGAGAAGTACGCGGCCATCGTGGCGCAGGTGCCCTTCGTGGACGCGCTGACCACCATCCTCGATCCGGAGCTGCCGCTCTCCGCCCTCGAATGGGAGGAGTGGGGCAACCCGATCACGGATCCCGAGGTCTACGCGTACATGAAGAGCTACACGCCCTACGAGAACATCCGGGAGACCGCGTACCCGAAGATCGCGGCGGTCACGTCCTTCAACGACACCCGCGTCCTCTACGTGGAGCCCGCCAAGTGGGTCCAGGCTCTGCGGGACAGGAACACCGGCTCGGAGCCCGTGGTCCTGAAGATCGAGATGGACGGCGGTCACGGCGGCGCCTCCGGCCGCTACGTCCAGTGGCGCGAGCGCGCCTGGGACTACGCCTTCATCACGGACGCCCTCGGCGCCCGTGAGCTGCTGCCGGGCGCTGGCCCGCGGTAGGACGCTCCCGAGGCTGCGAATGCTGAAGGCCCGCCCCGTTCTCGGGGCGAGCCTTCAGCATGTCCGGGCGGCGTGCGTCAGCCGACCGGGAACCAGTACCGCCGGAACCCGTCCCGGGAATCCTCGTACCGGCCCTCGTTGGCTTCGATCACGGCACGGGAGGCCTTGTTGTCCTCCACGCACGTGACCAGGACGTCCTCGATGCCCAGGGCCGGGGCGAGCCGCAGGGATTCGGCGAGCGCCGCCGTCGCGATCCCCCGGCGACGCGCGGAGGGCCGCACCGAGTAGCCGATGTGACCGCCGTAGTTGAACAGGAAGTCATTGAGGTCGTGCCGGATCGCCAGGAAGCCGAGGATCTCCTCCTGGCCGTCCTCCACGATCCAGTAGTAGCTGCAGTGCACCCGGCCCGGAGCCGGCTCCACCGAGGTGTCCCCCTCCGTAAGGCGCTGCGTCAGGTACTGCTCGAACCCGTCCCGGCTCAGGTTCGGGGCGGCGGCCTCCTGATTGAACCCGGAACCGTCCAGGGGGCCGTCGCCGAAGTCGTGCAGGCAGTCTTTCCAGGCGTCGTAGGCATCGGCGTGGGGCGCGATCAGGGTCAGCATCCCCTCATTGAAGCAAACTGCGCGCGAGCCGTCTTGTCACACGCCCGGCCCGGCTCAGCGGGCCTTGCCCAGCCGGTACTCCAGGTTCCTCTTCACGGCGGCCCACTCCCCTGCCAGGATGGAGAACACCACGGTGTCCCGCAGCACCCCTTCGGGCGTCAGGGCCTGGCTGCGCAGCACCCCGTCCTGCTTGGCGCCGAGCCGGGCGATCGCCTCGCGCGACTGGTGATTGAGCCAGTTGGTCCGGAACTCCACGGCCACGCAGCCCACCGTCTCGAAGGCGTGCCGCAGCAGCAGGTACTTGGAATCGGCATTCGTGCCGGTGCCATGCGCCGAGCGGCGATTCCACGTCGAACCGATCTCCAGCCGGGGCAGGGCATGGTCGATGTTCATGAAACTCGTCATCCCGAGCACCTCTCCGGTGGCATTGGAGACAGCCGTGAACGGCAGCATGCTGCCCGTCTCCTGCAATGCCAGGCGGCGGTCGATCTCGGCCGCCATGGCCTCCGGGCGCGGCACGGAGGTGTACCAGAGGTTCCACAGCTCGCCGTCGTGGACGGCCTCGACCAGCCCGGCTTCGTGGTCCCGGCTCAGGGGTTCCAGGGTGACGTATTTCCCGTGCAGGGTCACGGGATCGATTTTTTGCACGAGGACCATTCTGCGGTCCGGATGGCCCGGATTCCAAGGGGTTCACCCAGCGTTCATCTGCGGTGGCAGGGCTCCGGAAACGACGACGGCGGCGCCTCCCCACGGTGGGGAGGCGCCGCCGTCGTGCGCTCAGTCCGTCCGGGCCGGGACCGAGGGCCCCGGCAGCCGGCGGGCGGTCAGCTGAAGAGTTCGCTCTTCGGCTTGTTGTTCCGCACCTTGAGCCAGCCGAGCCACAGGAGCAGCGCGAAGAGCGGCACGGTCGCGAGGGTCCAGGCGCCGAGGTAGAACACGCTGCCGTCCGAGCCCTTGGAGGTGTCGAAGCCGATCAGCACGGTGATCACCAGAAGCGCCACCAGACCGGCCCAGCTGGTCCACGGGGAGCCCGGCATCGGGAGGCTGGACACCTTGCCCTTCTTCTTCCGCAGCATGATCTGACAGGCGAAGATCGAGCCCCAGGTGAAGATCACGCCGATCGACGCGGTGTTGAGCGCCAGGTCGAAGGCGTGGGAGCCGCCGAGCCAGACGTTCAGGATGATGCCGACCAGGTAGAAGGCGCCGATCGCCAGGATGGCCGCGAACGGGATGTGCCGCGAGGACATCTTGGTGAGCCACTTCGGGGCGTGCCCGTTGTTGGCCATGGTGCGGAAGATGCGGCCGATCGAGTACAGGCCGGAGTTGCAGGAGGACAGTGCCGCGGTGATGACGATGAAGTTCATGACATCGCCCATCCACGGCAGGCCCATCTGGCCGAACACGGTGACGAAGGGGCTGGTGCCGGCCTTGTACTGGTCGCTCGGGAGGAGCATCGCCAGCAGGGTCACGGAACCGACGTAGAAGACCACGATGCGGATCACGACGGCGCGGATCGCCTTGGGCACCTCGCGGGCCGGATTCTCCATCTCGCCGGCGGTGATGCCGACCAGTTCGATGGCGTTGTAGGCGAAGATGACCGCGTTGAGCACGAGGACCATGACCAGGACACCGTGCGGGAACATGCCGCCGTCGCCCGCGAAGAGGTTGGCCGGGCTCGCGTGGGACGGGCCAACCTGGGCGTTCATGACGACCAGCACGGTGCCGACCACGAGGAAGATCAGGATGGCGCCGACCTTCAGGACGGAGGCCCAGAACTCGAACTCGCCGAAGGCCTTGACCGAGAGGAGGTTCACAGCCACCAGGAGCACGAGCGCCGCGATGGCGGAGACCTCCACCGGGACGTTCGGGAAGAAGTACTGGAAGTAGAGGCCGATGGCGATCAGTTCGGCGATGCCGGTCATGCCCCAGTTCAGGAAGTACATCCAGCCGGAGAGGAACGCGCCCTTGGAGCCGAAGAGCTCACCCGCGTAGGACACGAAGGATCCGGACGTCTGGCGGTACATGATGAGCTCGCCCAGGGCCCGCATGAGGAAGTAGGCGATCACGCCGGCGATGGCGTAGGAGAAGATCAAAGCCGGGCCGGTGGAGGCAAGACGCCCGCCGGCTCCCATGAAGAGTCCGACGCCGATGGCCCCGCCCATGGCGATCATGGTCACGTGACGGCGGCTCAGGGACTTGCTGTAACCCTCGGCGCTGAGAGTGGTGCTGTCTGCGGCGCTGGAACCCTGCCTGTTGGCCTGGCCCTCGGTGCGCTCCTGCTGCGTTGTATCTGACACGGTAGACAAGTGTACGGACCCTTCACCGAACGTGATTTGACTAACAAGCGCTTGAGTCGCACATCACAATGATGGGATGGCCTGCACGTGGGAGGATATTCGCCGGACTTCGACAGCTGGGCAGGCCGATTCCCGCAGTTTCCAACATTTGACGAATGTTTCAGAGTCAGATGTCGGGTTCCAGGCCCGGAAACGCGGAAATCCCCCGCCCGGCGCTGGTCGCCGGACGAGGGATTTCGGGCTGGTGCCCCGCGGTCACGAGGCCGGGGATCAGTGCCGTCCGCGGCCTCGCACGGTCAGCAGGGTCACGGCGCCGATCACCAGGAATCCGAACGCGGCGAGCGCGGTGGGCAGCAGCGCCGAGGAGGCGCCGGTGACGGCGAGGTCACCGCTGCCGCCGGCGGTCGGCGTCGCGGACCCGTTCACGGGAGCGCTCGTCGACGACGACGGCGTGGCCACGGGAGCCGTGCTGGTCGCGGGGGCGGAGGTGGCCGGGGCGGATGTGCTCGTCTCGGTCGGGACCGGGGACGTGGCGGTCTCCGTCGGGACCGGAGACGTGGCGGTCTCGGTCGGGACCGGAGACGTAGCCGTCTCCGTCGGGACCGGAGACGTAGCCGTCTCCGTCGGGACCGGAGACGTGGCGGTCTCGGTCGGGACCGGGGAGGTCGTCGTCGGCTGCGGAGTCGGGTCGACGGTGCACGTGGTCAGCTCATCCGGGAACGGGTAGGCGTGCACCTCGGAGCCGCTGCCGCCGTGGACGAAATCGCCGTTCACGTAGACGCGGCCGTTGTAGCCGGGCACGTCGATGGTCGTGGTGCCGGCCTCGCTCGGGACCAGCATCGAGCCGGGGACCTGGGCCGATCCCGTCACGTGGACATCCTGCGCCTCGGTGTAGTTCCACAGCATGTGACCGGCGAGCTCGCCGAACGTGGAGTCGCTGATCGGCACGGGGACGCCGTTGAGCAGGAGGGCGTTCAGGCCCAGAGTCACCTGCGGACCACCGGTGACGTTGATGATCATGCGCGATGTCGCCGGCACGTTCTTGACCTCGAGGGACCGCACCGCGGCGCCCAGAGCCTTGCCGTCCAGGGTGAACACCTGGGTCGCGGAGGTGCCGTCGCCCACCAGGTCGATGCCCCAGCCGGTCACGGAGACGATGCCGGTGGCGGGCAGCGCCGCGTAGGAGGCCGACGTCGTCTGGATGCGCGCCGGAAGGTCACGGTAGGCGTCCGCGGCGGAGGAGTCGTTGGTGGTGACCTTGCCGCCGTTGGTGCTGAGCTTCGCCACGGTCACGTCGCCACCGGCGGAGACCGCGCCGCCACCTGGGGTGTTGTTGGCCCCGACGTCGACCGTCACGCCGGAGTTCGCGCTCAGCGAGCCGCCGACCACCAGGTGATCCGTGCCCGGCTGCGGCCACAGGCCGGAGCCGACGCCCGCGGTGCCGACGTTGTAGATGCCGCTCGCCTTGGTCACGGACGCGTCGCCGAGCACGACGGCCTTGCCTTCCATCTCCGCGGCGTTCTGGACGACCGTGAAGCCGCCCTTGACGAAGAGGTTCGGGCGGTTGTCATAGCCTTCGGGCGCGGGGTTCGCGTCGATGCCCGGCAGCGTCTGGATGCAGTTCACCGCGGCGGCCACGGCGGCCGGTGCGCTCTGGACCGCGAGAGCTCCTGCGGCAAGGAGGGCGGCGACCCCGGCCGCCAGCGAGAAAGTGGGCGCGCCGATGCGGCGCAGACTGGATTTCATCAGAAGAAGAACCTCGGTGGCTCGATGTCGCGCACCGCCCCCAGTGCGCCGACTCATGGTCATGTGGACATAGACGTCAACGTCACTGAGAGTATTCTATCGTTTATTTGGAGACGGTATGACGGGCATAGTATGCACCCATGACCGCCAACGCCCTCCCAGAGTCCGTCTCCGACACCTTCGACCCCCGCCAGTGGCGCGTGGTGGACGGCTTCGATTTCACGGACCTGACCTATCACCGGCAGGTGGAGCGGGATGAGGACGGCGCGATCATCCGCGACCTCCCGTGCGTCCGGATCGCCTTCGACCGGCCCGAAGTGCGCAACGCCTTCCGTCCCCACACCGTCGATGAGCTCTACCGGGCCATGGACCACGCCCGCATGACACCCGACGTCGCCACCGTCCTCCTCACGGGCAACGGCCCCTCCCCGAAGGACGGGGGCCACGCCTTCTGCTCGGGCGGCGATCAGCGCATCCGCGGCCGCGACGGTTACAAGTACGCCGAGGGCGAGACCAGCGAGACCGTGGACCCCGCCCGCGCCGGACGCCTCCACATCCTCGAGGTCCAGCGCCTCATGCGGACGATGCCCAAGGTCGTCATCGCCGTCGTGAACGGCTGGGCGGCCGGTGGCGGGCACTCGCTGCACGTCGTCTCGGACCTCACCATCGCGTCCCGCGAATACGGCAAGTTCAAGCAGACCGACGCCACGGTGGGCAGCTTCGACGCGGGCTACGGCTCAGCGCTCCTGGCCCGCCAGGTGGGGCAGAAGAACGCCCGCGAGATCTTCTTCCTGGCCCGCGAATACTCGGCCGAGGACATGGTCCGGATGGGCGCCGTCAACGAGGCCGTCCCGCACGCCGAACTGGAGACCGTGGCCCTCGGCTACGCCCGGGACATCGCCCGCCAGTCCCCGCAGGCCATCCGCATGCTCAAGTTCGCTTTCAACCTCGCCGACGACGGCCTGGCCGGTCAGCAGGTCTTCGCCGGCGAAGCGACCCGCCTGGCCTACATGACGGATGAGGCCGTGGAGGGCAAGCAGGCGTTCCTCGAGAAGCGCGATCCCGACTGGTCCGACTTCCCGTACTACTTCTAGAGGATCTCCTCCTTCTCGCCCCTTCGACACCCAGGACCCCATGCAGAACCTCGACCCCGTCCTCCACGATCTCGCCGCGGCCCTCCACGGCGAAGGCCCGGCCGTCGACTTCGGTGAGCGGATCGGCACGGTGCGGCTGCCCGGCCACCCGGACGCCGCCGTCGTCGTCCGCACGTCCGGTTCCACCGGCCGGCCCAAGGCCGTGGTGCTCTCCTCGGAGGCTCTGGCGGCCAGCTCCATGGCCACCGCCGTGGCCCTACGGGGTGAAGGGCAGTGGCTCCTGGCCCTGCCGCTGCACTACGTGGCGGGGGTCCAGGTCCTGGTCAGGTCTCTCTTCGCCGGAACGCGGCCATGGGCCATGGACCTCTCGGGCGGTTTCACCCTGGAGGCGTTCGTGGCCGCCGCGGACGAGCTGACCGATCCGGTGCGCTTCACGTCGCTGGTCCCCACGCAGCTCGCGCGGCTGCTGGAGGCGCCGGCCGAGGACACCCTGCGCGTCCTGCGCCGCTTCACCGCGATCCTTCTGGGCGGCGCCGCGGTCTCCCCCGCGCTGCTCGCACGGGCCCGGGAACTGGGCCTGAACGTCGTCACCACCTACGGCTCGGCCGAGACCTCCGGCGGCTGCGTCTACAACGGACGGGCTCTGGAGGACGTGGAGGTGCGCCTCGTGGACGGCCGCGTGCACCTGGGCGGCCCGACCCTCGCGGACGGCTACCTGGACGATCCTCAGGCCACCGAGGACGCCTTCGTGGACCTCGACGGCGAACGCTACTTCCGCACGAGCGATCTGGGCGAACTGGACGGCGACGGCGTCCTGCGCGTGACGGGCCGCGTGGACGATGTGATCAACTCCGGAGGCAGCAAGGTCGCCGCACTGGATGTCCAGCGGGCGCTGGAAGCGCTCGACGGCGTCGCGCAGGCCTTCGTCGGCGGCGTCCCCTCCGCCGAGTGGGGGCAGGCCGTGGCGGCCGCCGTGGTGCTGCGCCCCGGAGCCGCCGGCGACCCGGTGGCACTGGCCGAGGCGCTGCGCGCGGATTTCGGGGCCCTGCGTCCTCGTCTGGTGTCTTTCTGGGACGCCCTCCCCCTCCTGGAGAACGGCAAAGTGGACCGTCAGGCGATCCTTGCCCGGCTCGCCTCCGAACATGGGGGAAAATAGCTACGGCGCATCCGCGCCACAGATTCTGAACCAGCAGATTTTGAATCAGCAGATTCTGAAACAGCACCCGATGCCGAGCGAGAGGTAACCGTGGCTACAGCCGCCCAGTGGATCCAAGGGGCCCGTCCCCGCACCCTTCCCGCGGCGATCGCCCCCGTGGTGATCGGCAGCGCGGCGGCGTACCAGCTGCACGCCTTCAACCTCGTCAACGCGATCCTGGCGGCACTCATCGCACTGCTGCTCCAGGTCGGCGTCAACTACTCCAACGACTACTCGGACGGCATCCGCGGCACGGATGAGAACCGCGTCGGCCCGTTCCGTCTGGTCGGTTCGGGGGCCGCCAAGCCGCGCGCCGTGCTCATCGCGGCCCTGAGCTGTTACGGGCTCTCCATGGTGACCGGCCTCGTCCTGGTCCTGCTCACGCAGACCTGGTGGATGATCCTGGTGGGTCTGGGAGCCGTCATCGCGGCCTGGGGCTACACGGGCGGCAAGAACCCGTATGGCTACCAGGGCCTCGGCGAGCTGTTCGTGTTCGTGTTCTTCGGGCTCGTGGCGACGCTCGGCACCACGTACACCCAGGCCGGGCACATCAGCCTCAGCGCGATCGTGGGCGCCGTCGGCACGGGCCTCATCGCCTGCGCGGTCCTCATGGCGAACAACGTGCGGGACATCCCCACGGACAAGGCGTCCAAGAAGTACACCCTGGCCGTCCGCCTGGGCGACCGGCTGGCCCGCCGCACGTACGTGCTGATGCTCGCGGTCGCGATCCTGTCCTCGCTCATCCTGGCGCCGGAGAACCTCTGGATCCTGCTGGTGCTCCTGCTGATCCCGGCGGCCCTGCTCCCCTGCTGGCTCATGCTCTCCGGCCGGACCGGCAAGGCCCTGATCCCGGTGCTGCAGCAGACGGGCATGCTCAACCTCGGCTACGCGGCCCTGTTCGCGGTGGCGCTCATCCTCCAGCACGGGGTGTAGGGCCCGGCCTGCCCTGGCCGCCGGCACGGGAAACAGCATTTGGGGACTCCGCCCTGAGCCCTCGCCACAGCGCCGAAACGACGGATGCCCCGGACCATCGTGGTCCGGGGCATCCGTGCGTCTGAGCTGGGGGGGGTTCTAAGCGTTCCTGGAATCCGTGGGGGCATCCTTCCGGCGGGGTTCCACCGGTTCCGCGATGCTCTGCTCGGCTCGGCCCACCTCGGCGTCCTCCGCGGCGGCGTCCTTCTCCGCGCGGCCGTCCCGCGAGCGGGAGCCGATGGTGCTGGCCAGCTGCACCGCGGCGTCGTCGCGCTGGCGGCTGAAGAAGAGGTAGCTGACCGCGAACGCGATCACGGCGGCGAAGATCGCGCCGAGGATCAGGCCGGTGCCCAGGAAGAGGCAGATGACCAGAGCCACCGCGAAGAGGGCCAGCCGGATGAGAAGGTACTTCAGATTCGCCACCCTGCCATTCTACCGGCCGTTCCTGGACGATCCCCCGGCCGGTGCGCCACCCCGCACCACCATCGGCCCACCACCAACCCCATCCCACCTACCCCACGCCTGGCCGAGACAGTGGGTTTCCGCTGAAACAGTGAGCTGAACACACTGGTTCAGCGGAAACTCACTGTCTCAGCGGCAAGGCACAGCGGCAGGGCGCCGCCGCACGCGCCCCAGCTGGTTTCCAGGGCGGCTCAGTACACTGGCAGGATGCCCCGGGTCATCATCTCAGTCGTCATCGTCGCTGTCTGCATCTACGCCCTCATCGACTGCCTCCGCACGGACTCCCGTGAGGTGCGCGGGGTGCCGAAGGGCGTGTGGATCGTCGCGCTGCTTCTGCTGCCGCTGCTGGGCGCCATCCTGTGGTTCGTGCTCGGCCGTCCCCGCACCGCCGCGACGCGTCCTGCCACCGGCGGCCCCGCGTCGAACGGCCGGGGCGCCGGCGGCGGCGTCACGGGTGGCCGCCCACTGGGCCCCGACGACGACCCCCAGTTCCTGCGCAACCTCGAGGAGCGCCGCCGCAACCAGGAGGAGGCCCGCAAGCTCGAGGAGATGCGCAAGAAGCTGGAAGAGCAGGAACGCCGGCTTCACAAGGGCGACGACGGCGCTCCCGGCCAGGACGCCTGACCCACCTCCGCACCTCGCCCCACGGGCGGCACAGCGCCCGGCACGGGAGACAGACCGGCATGGGAGACACCTCAGGCCCGGTCCCAGGATTCCTGGAACCGGGCCTGAGCGCTGTCCGGATGGCGCCGCAGAGGCTCCGGGGTCAGAGTCCCGAGTAGGAGTGCAGACCGTTGAAGTACTGGTTCACGATCGTGAAGTTGAAGACCACGCACAGGTAGCCCACGATCGACAGCCAGGCGGCACGGGTGCCGGTCCAGCCGCGGGTGGCGCGTGCGTGCAAGTAGCCCGCGTAGACCACCCAGATCACGAAGGTCCAGACTTCCTTGGTGTCCCAGCCCCAGAAGCGGCCCCAGGCCTTCTCGGCCCAGATGGCGCCGAACATGAGGGTGAAGGTCCAGCCCACGAACGCGATGGTGTTGATGCGGTAGCTGAAGTTCTCCAGGCTCAGGGCGTTGGGGACCAGACGCATGAAGCTGAGCTTGTCCTCACGGCCCAGGGCCAGCTGGCCTTCGCGGCGGGACTGGATGAGCTGCAGCACCGACATGGAGAACGTCAGGGTGAAGAGCGCCGAGGACAGCACCGCGATGGAGACGTGGATGATCAGCCAGTAGCTCTGCAGGGCCGGGACCAGGTGGCCCACCGGCGTCCAGAACGCGACCGAGGCGGCCACGAGCATGATGATGACGAGGGCCGTCACGAAGGTGCCCACGAAGCGCAGATCGCGGCGCAGCAGCACGAGCAGGAAGACCACGGCCACGAGCCAGGCGCCCGTGGTGAGGAACTCGTACATGTTGCCCCACGGCACACGGCCGGCGGCGATGCCACGGGTGATCACGCCGGCGCCGTGGATCAGCGCCGCGAGGACAGTGAGGGCGACGGCGACACGGGCGGGGACGCGCCGTTCCGTGGCGTAGCGCATGGAGGGATCCGCCGTGATGGCTCCGCCGCCGGATGCCTCCTGAGAGGTGACCGGGGCGCCTGCGCCGACCAGCTGACGGGCCTGCTGCTGCGCGGCACGCTCATCGATCGCCTTCAGGGTGGCGCTGCTCTTGGCCAGATCCCAGGCGAAGGCGATGAACGCCACCGTGTAGGTTCCGGCGGCGAGCAGCATGAAGAGCTCGCTGTACTCCCCCAGCAGCGGGTTCAGCGGTGTCATGAGCTTTCCTTTCCATTGCGCGCCGCCCCGGTGTCGGGCCCGGCCGCGTTCTTTCCATTATCCGCCGTGCTTCCGAAGCCGCCAGGCGGCTCTCCGGGTCCGGCGTTCAGTCCCCAGCCGTCCTGAAGCGCCTGCCGGATCTTCGCGGTCTCCTTGGCCAGGCCGTGGTCCTCGCCGCGGGCGAGGAGGCCGTACTCGACCATGACCCGGCCGTCGTCGGCGGTTCCGGTCCGGACCCAGGCCCGGCGGCGCCCGACGTAGAGGGAGATCACCAGACCGCCCACGGCCACCAGCGCGAACACGAGCGCGGGGACCTGGCCCGGGTTGTGGCGGACGTCGACGGCGATGAAGCGCTTGAGTCCGTCGAACGTGATGGAACCCTTGCCGTCCGGCAGTTTGTACGTCTGGCCGGAGTCCAGGACGATGCCCTTGGCCGGCAGATCACGGCCGTTGAGCTGCTTGAGGTTCTTCACGTCCAGGCTGTAGACGTTCTGCGGGGCGCCGGAGTCCAGGCCCAGGTCGCCGTAGTACGAGTTGAGGTTCAGCTGCGGCTTGAGCGGGTCCGGGTCGGCGCTGTAGGCCACACCCTGGTCGTTGAGCTGGGCGGACGGCAGGAAGAATCCCACGAATCCGAGCTGGTCCGGTTTGGCGTCCGGCACCTTGATCACCATCGTGGAGGTGTACACGCCGTCCGTCGGGATGGAGGGCACCGGCCCCTGCAGGGCCACGTTCCCGTTGCCGTCCCGCACCGTGATGACCGGAGCGTAGCCGTTGCCCACCAGGTAGACGCCGGTCCCGCCGATCTCCAGCGGGGAGTTCACCTTCAGGGTCTGCTGCTGCGGAGCCGCGTCCGGACCGTCCTGCGTGGTGACGTGGGCGGTGAAGTCGATCGGCTGGCCGAATTGCTTGACGGACTCGCGGTCGTACCGGACCTCGAACTTGTCCAGCCGCATCGAGTACGGACTCAGCCAGGCCGACTGGAAGTTCGTGCCCGGCGTGAACTGGTCGTAGCCGACCAGGGTGTTGACGAAGGTCTCGCCCTCCACGATGGTGCGCTGACCGCTGTACCCGAACAGGCCGCCGAGGGCCACGGAGACGAGCACGCCCACGAGCGAGGTGTGGAACACGAGGTTGCCGACCTCGCGCAGGTAACCGGTCTCGGCGCCGAGGTGGGGACGCTCGCCGTCGGCGTCGCGGGTCTCCACGCGGTAGCGGCGCTTGCGCAGCACGGCGGCGGCATCCTCCAGCGCCGACGACGCCGACACCCCCTGCCCGGCAGGGATCACCAGGGTGCCGTACTGGGGCAGCCGGGAGATGCGGCGGGGAGTCCTCGGCGGGGCGGTGCGCAGCGCCTTGTAATGCGCCCGCACGCGCGGGATGATGCAGCCGATCAGGGAGATGAAGAGCAGCAGGTAGATGGCGGAGAACCAGTAGGACGCGTACACGTCGAAGAGCTGGAAGCGGTCCAGCCACGGCCCCGTGACCGGGTTGTTCTTGATGTACTGCGTGACCACCGCCGGGTTGGCCGGGCGCTGCGGGAAGAGCGAGCCGGGGACGGCCGCGACGGCCAGGAGGAGCAGCAGCAGCAGGGCGGTGCGCATGCTGGTCAGCTGCGTCCAGGCCCAGCGGAGCATCCCGATCGGCCCCAGCACGGGGACGGCGATGTCCTCCTTGCCGGACTTCTTGCCCTGCGACTTCTTGCCCTGTACCTTCGTGGCCTGTGCCTTCGTGTCGTCGGGCTTCTTCACCGTCTCACTCATCCGTGCTTCTTCCCTGTCTGCGCTTTTCCCTGTCCGCGCTTCATATCCTCTGGTCCCATTCCCGTGCCGGCCCTAGATGGGCAGCTTCACCTCGTTCTGGAACCAGGTCTGGAGCTGAACCGTCCATTCACCCCACAGGCCGCTGATCATCAGTAGGCCCAGGGCGATCAGCATGAGACCGCCGAGCCGCTGGATGGCGAGCTTGTGCTGGCGGAAGAACTTCATGACGCCCATGCCGCGCCGGACCGCCAGGGCGATCAGCAGGAACGGGATCCCCAGGCCGAGGCTGTAGGCGAAGGCCAGGAGAGCCCCCTTGGCCGCCGTCGACCCACCGGAGAGACTGAGCAGCTGCACGGCCGAATAGGTCGGGCCGATGCACGGCGCCCAGCCGAGGCCGAACGTCATGCCCAGCAGGGGCGCGCCCCACAGACCCGCGGGAGGCTTGGCCTTCAGCTTGGCATTGCGCTGGAAGAAGTCGAAGCCGCCCAGGAAGATGATGCCCATGATCACCACGACCACCCCGAGCCAGCGGGTGACGGTCGGCAGCCGATCGCCGGAAATCAGTCCGCCGAGCTGACCGAACGCACCTCCCAGCAGGACGAACACCACGGAGAAGCCCAGCACGAACAGCGCCACACCCGCGAAGATCCGTCCACGCCGCTGCTTCTCCAGGTCCACTCCGGTCAGGCCAGTGACGTAGCCGAGATATCCCGGCACGAGAGGCAGGACGCAGGGCGAGAGGAAGGAGACGAGCCCGGCGAGCATGGCCACCGGGACCGCTAGAAGCAGCGACCCGTTGAGCACGGTCTCCGCGAAGGGGTTGTTGGGCATGGATCAGGCCCGCTCCGCCAGGGCGGACGCGATGAGGGTCTTAAGCGTGCCCTTCTCGAGCTGACCGAGGATGCGTGCGCTGACCCGGCCCTTTCGGTCGAAGATCAGTGTGGTGGGCACCGCTCCCGGGGGAACCAGGCCGGACACGGAGAGCAGCACCTGCCCGTCCTTGTCATTGAAACTGGGGTACGTGATGCCGAAGTTCTTCTCGAACGCCTCTGCTGTGGCCTTCTCGTCACGGAGATTGACGCCGTAGAACTCGACGCCCTTGGGTGCGAACTCGGTGTGCATCGCCTTGAGGTCCGGCGCTTCGACCCGGCAGGGCGCACAGGCGGCGAACCAGAAGTTCATCACCACCACCTTGCCCTCGAGGTCTTTGCTGGTGACGCGCTTCCCGTCGAACAGCACACCCTGGAAGTCCTTGGCCGCCTTGCGCTGATCCGGGGCGAACTCGGTGACGGAGCCGTCCCCGGCCACGTAGTTCTTGTTGTCCCCGGCCCGGGCCTGCTTGGCGAGGGGATCGTCCTGGCTGCACGCGGACAGGGCGAGGCCCAGCAGGCCTGCGCCCGCGAGGCCGAAGACCTGACGGCGGTCCAGGGGGAAACGTTCGGTGCTCATCGCTCAGGCTCCCGGGGTGGTCGAGGCGCCCACCAGGAGGTCGGCGGCGGGTTCACGGTACGTCACGCCCACCAGCCGGCCGGCGTCGTCGAAGAGGAGGGACGTGACCGAGGTGAGGGTGCATTCACGCTTGCGGGGATCATGGGCCAGGCGGCGGCCTTCGGCGGCCAGGCGCGTGGACCAGATGGGCAGCTGGTGGCTGACGATCACGGCTTCGGCTCCCGCCCCGGCCCGCGCGACGGCGGTCTCCCGGGCCTGGTGCACGGCGGCCATCACGCGGCTCACCTGGGCGGCATAGGGCTCGCCCCAGGACGGCCGCAGGGGGTTCACCAGATGAGGCCAGTGCCGCGGATGGAGGAGTTCCCTGCGGTTGACCCGCAGTCCCTCGAAGTGGTTCTCCGCCTCGATGACGCGTTCGTCCGTCTCGATCTCAAGACCCAGCGCGGCCGCGGTGGGGGCGGCGGTCTCCTGGGCCCTGAGCAGCGGCGACGCCACCAGATGGACGATCGCCGCCCCGGCGTCGCGCTGCGCGCCGAAGTACTCGCCGAGGCGGTCCGCCATGCGATAACCGCGTTCTGAGAGGTGGAAGCCGGGGAGCCGTCCGTACAGGACGCCGTCCGGATTGTGCACCTCGCCGTGGCGCATCAGATGAACGATTGC
Source organism: Arthrobacter woluwensis (assembly GCF_900105345.1). Lineage (NCBI taxonomy): Bacteria > Bacillati > Actinomycetota > Actinomycetes > Micrococcales > Micrococcaceae > Arthrobacter > Arthrobacter woluwensis. The sequence continues at coordinate 918,826 of NZ_FNSN01000003.1, read as the reverse complement.
ATGGGGCATGGCTCCATTTTCTCAGAGTTTAAGGGCGACCCGGGCCAGAGTGGGCCCGCAGCGGCTGAGAATCCGCCATGAATCGACGGGCGGCGCCGATCACGCGGAGACATATGACTGGCGCCACGTCTGAAGTTCAGGAAAAATTTTCCGAACCCGGGAACAAAAGATGCATATGCATGTTTATACTGGGTGACAGAAGGTTGGTTGAGGCTTCAACCAATCGACGTGAGTGACCTGACAAGGAGAACCCCATGAGCATCCCCACCAACCTCACCCCCGGCACCTGGACCCTGGACCCGTCGCACAGCGAGGCCGCCTGGACCGTCCGCCACGCGGGCATCAGCAAGGTGCGCGGCACCTTCGGCGATCTGGCCGCCACCGTGACCGTCACCGACAACGATGCCGTCGTGGACGCCACCATCCAGTCCGCCAGCATCAGCACCGGCGACGCCAACCGTGACGGCCACGTCAAGGGCGAGGACTTCTTCGACGTGGAGAACCACCCGACCCTGACCTTCAAGTCCACCAGCCTGGAAGGCGACGGCGAGGACTACAAGCTGAACGGCGAGCTGACCATCAAGGGCGTCTCCGTCCCCGTGACCTTCGACGCCGAGTTCGGCGGCGTGGCCGTGGACCCCTTCGGCAACACCCGCGCCGGTGTCTCCGCCGAGACCACCATCTCCCGCAAGGAGTTCGGCCTGACCTGGAACGCCGCCCTGGAAGCCGGTGGCGTGCTGGTCTCCGACAAGGTCAAGATCAACCTCGAGCTCTCCTTCCTGGCCCCGTCCGCCAGCTGAAGCCCGCCCGGCGCACGGCCGGCGCATCGTCCTGAAGGATGATGCGGGCCGTGGATGCCCGACGACGCCACCCGGCGTCGTCGGGCATCCTGCGTTAAGCGCCGCGTCATCCCAGGTCACTCGCACCGTTACCTCGGGGTAACGGATGCATTGCGCTCAGACGAAAGTTACGCCGGGGTCTATCCGGCGCGGCCCGTCGAACCTAAAGTGTGGATTATGAGCAGCCAATATCCCGGTGCTCCGGGCACCGCACCCAGCAACCAACCTCCCGCGGGTCTCGGCTACGCAGCCCCGGCCCGGAACAGCTTCGGTTTCGACACGAAGAATCTCGCCGTCCGTCTCAAGGACGTGTCCGGCGTCCCGCAGCAGCTCGTCTACTCTTACTGGCTCTGGGTGGCAGGGGCCGCGCTCGGCGTGCTCCTGTCCATCATCAACGTCTTCATCCTCACCGCCTCCCTCGGCTCCTATGCGGGCATCGCGATCGGCGCCTCGATCGGCGGGATCATCTGGAGCATCATCTGGGCCGCCGTGGTCATCTTCATCGCCATCCGGCTCAAGGAAGGCTCCCGCTGGGCGCGGATCGTCCTCAGCATCCTGGGCGCCCTCGCCGCCATCGGTCTGATCGTGGGCCTGGTCGGTCTCAGCATCACGGCCATCGGCTCCGCGGTGACCGTCGCCGCGGCCGTGCTCATGTGGCTGCCCGAATCGCAGAAGCACTTCGTCTGAGGAATTGAAGAATCATCCCGTGGGCTGGGGAAACGCCTCCGCCCACGGGATACGGTAGAAGGAACGCCGTGTTCCTGGCGGCGGACCCGTACATGCCGTTCACGAAGGAGCTGTCATGAGCAGCACACCCAACGAGCCTGCAACCCCTCAGCAGCCAGGCCAAAACCAGCCGTCCAGCGCGCCCCAGTACGGTGCGAATCCGAGCGCACCACAGTACGGCGCGCCCCAGACCGGAGCACCCCAGTATGGCGCTCCTCCGGCCTACGGCTCCCAGCCCGGGCCGGCAGGCCCCGGTTATCCCGGCGCCCCGCAGTGGCCCGGCGAGAGCCCCTACTCCGGCGGGCAGACCCCGGTCGCACGTCCCCAGAAGGTGGAGATCTCGTTCTGGCTCATCATCGCGGCCGGCGTCCTCAATCTGATCGGCGCGATCCTGGGCGCGATGTTCATCTCGGACACCGCCCAGTACCGCGACCTGGTCCGCCAGATGGAGCAGTCCGGCGGCAGCGCCGATTCCCTCCGCTCCATGGTGACCCTGATGGCGATCGTGTTCGGCGTCGTCCAGCTGGCGCTGTACCTTCTGGTGGCGTTCTTCGTCCGCAAGGGCGCGAACTGGGCCCGCATCCTGGGGACCGTCTTCGCGGCACTGTCCCTCATGGGCCTGTTCGGCGGCAACGTCATCAACATCATCGTGGTCGTGATGGGCATCGCCGCCATCGTCCTCCTCTACCTGAAGGACACCAGCCCATACTTCGCCAAGCGGCCGAAGTTCTGAGCGCCACGACTCCAGCAGCACACCGTCCATGAGCCGGGGTGGGACGCCACAGACGTCCCGCCCCGGCTTGTCCGGGGCCATGCCCCAGTCAGGGAATCCCACATGAACAGCCACGCACCCACTCCGGAACCGGGCCAGGAACCCGTCGCACCGGAAGGTGGCTCCGGGCCGGACGCCCACAACCCGCAAGGCAGCTCCCCGGCAGCCGACACCCCGGCGGCGCCCCCGCAGGACCGGCCGCAGTACGGCCTCCGCGCGGCCGACCTCGGCCTGCCCTCCCCGTACGAGCAGTACCAGAGGGAGCAGGAGGCGGCGGCCCGCGCCGCTCAGCAGAACTCGTGGCAGTCTCCGGCTCAGCAGCAGCCCGGTCCCTACGCAACCCCTCAGGGCGGCGCGGGCTGGCAGGCGCCCCAGCATCCCGCGCAGTGGTTCCAGGGCACCCCTCCCGAGAAGCCCGAGGAACCCCGGACCATCCGCTGGGCATTCTGGCTCATCCTCTCCGGGTGCGCCTTCGGTCTGATCGCGTCGCTGCAGACCTTCCTGGCGGTGGACTTCGACGAGATCTACCGCGAGATGATCGACCAGATGCCGGCCAGCACCCGGAACATCCTGTCCCAGGAGAGCCCGGACTCCGTCAAAACCATCTTCGTCGTGTCCACCGTGCTGACCTTCGTCATCACCGTGGCCCTCTACGTCCTGGTGGCCGTTTTCGTGAAGAAGGGCCACCAGTGGGCCCGGGTCCTGGGCACGGTCCTGGCCGCCATCTCCGTGACCGGTTTCGGCTCCTCCGTGATCCTGGACCTCTTGAGCATCCTGTGCGGCATCGTCGGGATGGTCCTGTGCTGGCTGCCGGACTCCAGCGCCTTCTTCGCGCGGATGAAACTGCACCGCGACTACCAGAAGTTCGCGCGCTTCCGCGCTTCACGCTGAGCGCGGGCCGCCGTCGTCGCGTCTCTCAGAGCCGACGACGGCGGCGCCCTGCCTCCGCGACCGCTCCCCCGCTCTCGCCCCGGCCGGGCGGTAGGCTGAGCCCGTGACCGGCAGCTCCTCCTCGCAGCGCATTGAAGACGCCCTCCGGGCCGCCATCTCCTCGGGACGATACGCACCCGGCACCAAACTCCCCGCCGAGCGGGAACTGGCCGCAGAGCTGGGCGTGAGCCGCATGACGCTCCGCCAGGCCGTGGAGACCTTGCAGTTCCAGGGGATCCTGCGGCGCCGTCCCGGGCGCGCCGGAGGAACCTTCGTCGCCGGAACCGCCCCGGTGCTGGAACTGGGTTCCCTCCATGGCCTCTTCCAGCAGTTGTCCCGCGACGGAGCCGTGGTCGAGTCCCGGATCCTGCTCGCGGAGACGTCTCCGGCGCCGGCTGAGGTGTCCGAGGCCCTCCGGATCACGCCCGGCGATCCCGCTCACCGGCTCCGGCGGCTCCGTTTCCTCGACGGCGAACCACTCCTGATCGAGGATTCCTGGTTCCCGGCGGAGCGGCTGCCCGGATTCGCCGTCGAGTCGCTCACCGGTTCCGTCTACGCGCGGCTGAAGACCTTCGGATGGGAGCCGGTGCGGAAGACCGAGGACCTCATCCCCTCCGTGGCCACGGCAGAGGAGCGGGACCTCCTCTCGGTCGGCGCGCGGCACCCGGTCCTCCGCATCATCAGAACCGCCTACCGTTCCGACGGCCTGCCGGTGGAGTTCGCCCAGGACACCCACCGCTCGGATGCCCTGCGGCTGCGCGTCACCACCGGCTCCTCCTGAGCGAGGCAGGCGGGGGTTCCGTTCAGACCGCCAGCGCCGCCAGTTCCCCGAGCGGGTGCACTCCGGCCGAATGATCGGCGGCTGGACCGTCGGCGGCCAGCGGGCCCACCAGCACGCAGGGCATGCCTGCCGCCCGTGCCGCGGCCACCCCCGCGAGGGAGTCTTCGACCACGACCGTGGTCGCGGCCGGGACGCCCAGAAGCTCGGCGCCACGGAGGAAGCCTTCCGGGTCCGGCTTGCCCCGTTCGACGTCGTCGCTGCAGACCGTCGCGGAGAGCAGCGCTGCCAGCCCGCTGTCCTCCAGCGCGGGTTCCAGCAGACGCCGCAGCGTCCCCGTCACCACCGCCACCTTGGTTCCAGAGGCCACCAGATCCCGGACCAGGGCGACATGCGCGGCGGGGATCCGGGGCATTCGCCGGATCTCCTGCAGATAGCCCTCGCACAGGTGATCCAGGACGCGAGCGAAGAGGACGTCATCGCCTCCGGCCAGGGCGGCGCAGATGTCCGGGTCGCTGAGCCCGACGAACCGATCGCGGTATTCCTCGGCACTCAGCTCGAACCCGCACACCTCGAAGGCGGCCTCCGCGTACAGCCGGCCCATCAGATCCTCATCGAGCGACAGCGTGCCGTTGAAGTCGAACAGCACCGCCTCGGCCGAGGTCAGGAGCGCGCGGACGGCGCCGGGGGCGGAGAGAGACAGGGGCATGGATGTTCCTTCGTCGCGGGAGAGGTTCTGTGGGAACAATAGAGGCTCGGAACCTCGGAATTTTTGGTCTAGACCAAAGTTTACCGAGAGTTCGTCCTCAGGGTGGCGACTCTTCACCGCGGCGGGCGCCTCAACCCCCTCAGAAGTCCCGTCAGTCGACCAGGCGCTGGGCGTGATAGGCCAGGATCTGCAATTCGGTGGCCATGTCCACCTTGCGCAGATTCACCCCTTCCGGGACCTGGAGGGTGATGGGCGCGAAACTCAGGATGCTCTTCACCCCGGCGGAGACCACCCGGTCGCACATCTCCTGGGCCACGTGCGCGGGCAGCGCGAGCACCACCATGTTCGCGCGCGTCTGCGCCAGGCCGGTCTCCAGACCCAGCACATCGCTGACCCGCAGGAACCCGATCTCCTGCCCCACGATCAACGGGTCCGCGTCGAAGATCGCCACGATCTCGAACCCGCGTGACTGGAAGCCGCCGTACCGGGCGAGCGCACGGCCCAGGTTGCCCGCCCCCACGATCGCCACTTTCCAGTCCAGGGTGAGGCCCAGAGCCGCGGCGATCTGCCGGTTCAGGTAGTCGACCTCATAGCCGACGCCGCGGGTGCCGTGCGAGCCGATGTAGCTGAGGTCCTTACGGAGAGTCGCCGAGCTCACTCCGGACGCTTCGGCCAGCGCCTCCGAGGAGACCCGCTCCACGCCGTCGCCCGTGAGCGAGTTGAGGGCGCGCAGGTAGAGCGTCAGACGCGCAACGGCGGCCGGCGGGATCTGCTTCACGGCCTGCTCGGCGGCCGGATACCCGTCGAGGGCTCCCTGCGCGCTCGACGGCACGACGACCGGGGGCTTACCCCCGGTCGGCAGCGGACTCAGTTCTTTTTTCTTCATCGGTCTGTTTTCTTCACGGGCGGACCCGGTCAGCCCTGCTGCGCGTCGCGCAGCTTCCGTTCCAGGCGTGCGGGGTCGATCGTCCAGAAGTCACGCTGGACGCCGTCGATCATCACCACGGGCACCTCGTCGGCGAACCGCTCCCGCAGCCCGGCGTCGTCGTCGATCAGGGATTCCTGCCAGGGGACGCCCAGGCGGCCGGCCACCTCGGACACGGTCGCACGCGCAGCGGCGCACAGATGACAGTCCTTCTTGGTGATGAGGAGAAGTTCAGGGACCCGCATCCTCCCACGGTAGCGGTATCGGGGCGCCCACGGCACATCAGCGCCGTTGGATAGACTCGTCTTCATGGCCTCCACGCGAACCGAATCCTCCTCCAGCGTTCCCGTGGCCGAACTGCACCGCCATGAAGCCGCCTTCTTCGACGTGGACAACACCCTGATCCGCGGGGCCAGCATCTTCCACGCCGCCCGCAAGATGTACGAGCGGAAGGTCTTCACCCTCCGCGACGCCGCCTCGTTCGGCTGGCAGCAGCTCAAATTCGTGGTCCGCGGCGAGAAGCTCTCCGACGTCCACGAGATCCGCGACCGCGGCATGAAGATCGCCGCGGGAATCCGCGCCGAGGACGTCGCGACCCTGGGCGACGAGGTCTTCGAGGAGAGCATCTCCAGCCGGATCTGGCCCGGCACGCGCGCCCTGGCCGAGCAGCATCTGCGCGTCGGCCGACGGGTCTGGCTCATCACGGCGACGCCGATCGAGCTGGCCGAACCCATCGCATCCCGGCTCGGCCTGACCGGCGCCCTGGGCACCCGGGTCGAAGTGGTCGACGGCGTGTACACCGGACGGCTGGTCGGCGAAATCCTGCACGGGGAGGCCAAGGCCGACGCGGCCCGCGCCCTCGCCGACGCCGAAGGGCTGGACCTGGCCGAATGCTGGGCCTACAGCGACTCCCACAACGACATCCCCCTGCTGAGCATGGTGGGGCACCCGGTCGCGATCAACCCCGACGCCGGGCTGCGCCGGCACGCCAAAGCCCAGAACTGGCCGGTCTACGACTTCCGCTCCGGCCGCCGCGCCGCCACCCTGGGCCTGAAAGCGGCCACCGTGGGCGGGGCGGTGTACGGGCTCTGGAGGGGGCTCAACCACGCCCGCGGGCGGAGGTAGTTCTTCCTCTCGCATGAGGGGTGTGGGTTCCCACGCGGCTTAGACACGAGCCTTCGCTCGTTCCTCGCTGCGGCTCGCGATGCGCCGCTTCCGGGAACCCGCACCCCTCACCCCCACCGTCCTCCGCCCACGACGTGGTTTTGGAGTGGAAGGTGCCCGAGGTGCTCGGATTCTGTGGGGCACACTTGGTCGAGATTGCAGTTTCTCGGGGTTCCACGCCTCCGAGCCCCCAGAAAGTGCAACCTCGAGAACACCAGGGCCCTCGGGCCTCTCCCCCACGGAGCACACGTCAGCCCGGAACATCAGCACCCCGGCCCTACGCTCACGGGCGCGACGACCGAGGCGACATCGGAAGTGCCGCGAGGCAATCCCCAAAGCGGCGCATCGCGAGCCGCAGCGAGGAACGAGCGGAGGATCGTGTCTAAGCCGCGGGGGATTGCCTCACGGCACGCAGGCAACCCGCCGTCGTCGCGCGTTAAAAGCACCAGGCCCGGAACCTGACGGTTCCGGGCCTGTACGCGTGCGAAGTATCTCTACTTCTTATTGCGGCGCTGGTGGCGAGTCTTGCGAAGCAGCTTGCGGTGCTTCTTCTTGGCCATGCGCTTGCGACGCTTCTTGATAACTGAACCCACAGAAGTTCCTTACGGTAATACGCGGCCACCCCGCACCCGAGAATCCGGGGCTTGGCAAGCCGCACTTTCTTACGATGACGTAAAACGTTCCTTAACAGGGTACCGCTTCCGGCGCCCTGCCCTTGACCGGGTCCGTGAGGACCGGTCCGGAGGAACCCAGGTTCACGCGGTTTCGGAACGATTCCCCGTGACCGCTGCGCGGACGTACTCCTCGACAGCCACTTCCGGTACACGGTAGGAACGCCCGAAGCGCACAGCCGGAAGCTCACCCGAGTGAATCAGGCGATATACGGTCATCTTGGACACACGCATCTGGTCTGCAACTTCAGCCACCGTGAGGAAGTCGGTGTTCGCAAAGTGGGCCACGTCCGGCCTCCCCCTCCTGCAATTCAGCCTTGGTTCACGCCGCGAGGTAGTGCGGCGTGTCGGTACTGAGGTTGTCCCATCCTGAGTGCTAGTAACTCTAGTGGCAATTGAGCCTAAAGTGAAAGACGCCACGGATGCGTCGGATGACTACTGTCCCGCCCGCCGGTTCCGGCTCGCGGCGGCGAGACGTTTCAGCACGTCAGAGGTCACTTCCCAGCCCATGCAGGCGTCCGTGATGCTCTGCCCGTACACGAGGGCCTCGCGGGTCGCGGCATCCGTCTGAGGGTCGAACTTCTGGGCGCCGGGCACCAGGAAGCTCTCCAGCATGACCCCGGCGATCGTGTCGGCCGTCGAGGCGCTCTCCAGCTGGCCGGCGCCCTCCAGCTGCCCGGCGAGCTCGACGGCGACGCCGGCCTGGCGCACATGATCCTTGCCGCTGTTGCCGTGGCTCGCGTCCACGACCACCCGGGGGTTGCCGCCTCTCGCCCGGAGCGCCCGGGACACCTCCGCGATGGATGCGGCGTCATGATTCGGCCCGGAGGCGCCGCCCCGGAGGATGACATGTCCGTCACGGTTCCCGGCCGCGTGGACCACGCTGGTCCGCCCGTCCAGATCGGCGCCGAGGAAGGACTGCTGCCCCGCGGCGGCCTGGCACGCGTCGATCGCGTGCCCCACGGTGCCGTCGGTCGCGTTCTTGAAGCCCACGGGCAGGTCCAGCGCGGCCGCCATCTGCCGGTGCACCTGGCTCTCCGTGGTCCGCGCCCCCACCGCGCCCCAGCTCACGAGGTCCTCCAGGTACGGTGCGCTGAAGGGTTCCAGGAACTCCGTGGCCACGGGCAGCCCGAGGTCCGTCACGTCCAGCAGGAATCCGCGGGCCCGGTCCAGTCCGGTGGCGATGTCGTGGCCGCCGTCCAGCCCGGGGTCGTTGATCAAGCCCTTCCAGCCGACCGTGGTGCGCGGCTTCTCGAAGTAGCTGCGCATCACCACGAGCAGATCCTCCCGGTGCCGTTCGGCTTCCGCCGCGAGACGCCGGGCGTACTCCAGGCCCGCCGCGGTGTCATGCACGGAACACGGACCCACCACCACGAGGAGCCTGTCGTCCAGGCCGTTGAGGATGGCGCGGACCTCGTCACGGCCGCGGGCGACGACGCTCGCCTGGGCCGCCGTGAGCGGCCGGGAGGCGCGGAGCTCGCGGGGAGTGGGCAGCGGCGCGTAGCGGGTCACCGGAACGGTCGCGGCGGGAGAAGCGGTTTCCGCGACGAGCGGGAGATCCGTGGTGGACGGGGCTGCCGGGTTCACGATGGCTGCTGGTTTCATGATCTGGGTCCTCGGTTCTGGACGGACCCTGACCCGCAGAGCCCGCCGGAATGGCGAAGGGCAGGGATTGCATCCCTGCCCTGTGTGCTCTGAAGGTCGATGTGTATGCGCGACTAGCGACGCCGTTGGCCCTCCAGAGCCACAGCAAAATACGCATACCAACGCTTCGTCATGGTCCCAAACTGTAAGACCTCCGCCCGGCCCGCGCAAGCCCGCGGCCGGATTATGGCGAGCCCGGCCGCCCTCCAGGTCACGCAACTACACACGGAGACCTATATGACAGGCGCACGCGACGCCGTCGTCGTGCGTCGGTACATTTGCCAGCAACCGCGGCGCATCGGCGCCCGGCGAACACCCCGCTGTTCCTCCCGGTCCCTGTCGCATGTCAGGGCCGGCCCCGCTGGAAATCCCCTGCTGGATATCACTGAAGGAAGACCTCATGAAGACCTGGAAATCCCGTCTGGCCGTCACCGCCACCGCTCTCGCAGCAGTCCTCGGCATGACCGCCTGCAGCGGTGGGGCCTCCGGAGCGAACGGCACCCAGCTTTCGATCGTCGGCTTCGCCGTCCCCGAGACGGCCAACAAGGCCATCGCCGCCAAGTTCCAGCAGACCGACGCCGGCAAGGGCGTCACTTTCAGCGGCTCCTACGGCGCTTCCGGCGACCAGAGCCGCAAGGTCGCCGCCGGCGCCAAGGCCGATTACGTCCACTTCTCCCTGCAGAGCGACGTCACCCGCCTGGTCAAAGCCGGTCTCGTCGACGAGGACTGGAACAAGAACGCCACGAAGGGCATCGTCTCGGACTCCGTGGTCGTCCTCGTGGTGCCGAAGGGCAACCCCCAGGGCATCAAGGGCTGGGAGGACCTGACCCGTCCCGACGTCAAGATCATCACCCCGGACCCCAAGTCCTCCGGCTCCGCCCGCTGGAACATCCTGGGCGCCTACGGCCACGCGGTCGCCTCCGGCAAGACCGAGGCCCAGGCCTCCGACTTCCTGAAGAAGATCTTCGCGAACGTGACCCAGTGGGCCGGCAGCGGCCGCGAGGCCACGGAGGCCTTCGACAAGAAGGTCGGCAACGTCCTCATCTCCTACGAGAACGAGGCGATCCTCGCCCGGCAGAAGGGCAAGGACTACGACTACATCGTGCCGAACGACACGGTGCTGATCGAGAACCCGGGCGCCATCCTGAAGAAGGCCGACCCCAAGGCCAAGGACTGGCTGAACTTCGTGCTCAGCAAGGACGGCCAGACCGAGTTCGCCAAGACCGGTTTCCGCCCCGTGATCGACGGCGTGAAGACCGAGGTCAAGGGCGCCAACGACCCCGCCAACCCGTTCCCCACCCCTGAGCACCTGCTCACCGTGGAGAAGGACTTCGGCGGCTGGACCACCGTGGACAAGAAGTTCTTCGCGGACGGCGCCCTCATCGACCAGCTGCGTGCGGCGGCCGTCAAGAAATGAAGCCCGACACGCTGACCCGCCCCGCCACCGCGGGCCTCGGACTCGCGCTGCTCTGGTTCAGCATCCTGGTGCTGATCCCGCTCGCCGCGATCGTCCTGAGCTCGACGGCGGGGGGCTGGCAGCAGTTCATCGGCACCATCACGGACCCCCAGACCTTCGCGGCACTGCGGCTGACCGTGCTGCAGGCCCTGGGCGCGGCGCTCGTGAACGTCGTGGTGGGAACGACGATCGCCTGGGTCCTGGTCCGCGACCGCTTCCCCGGCAAGGCGATCCTCGAGGTCATCATCGACATCCCGTTCGCGCTGCCGACCATCGTGGCCGGTCTGGTGCTGCTGAGCCTGTACGGGCCGGAGAGTCCGCTCGGCATCAACGTGGTCAACACGCAGCAGGGCATCTTCCTGGCGCTGCTGTTCGTCACCCTCCCCTTCGTGGTCCGGACCGTGCAGCCGGTGCTCCTGGAGCTCGACCAGGACGTCGAAGAGGCGGCCGCGTCCCTCGGCGCCGGCCGCTTCACCACCTTCCGGCGCGTGCTGCTGCCCGCGTTGATCCCCGCGATCACGGCCGGCGCCTCCCTGGCCTTCGCCCGGGCCATCAGCGAGTTCGGGGCCTTGGTCCTGATTTCCGGCAACACCCCGTTCGTCACCGAGGTGGCGTCCCTGAAGATCCTCAAGTTCATCGAGAGCGACAACCGGGCCGCGGCCGCCTCCGTGGCGCTGGTCCTGCTGGTGGTCTCCCTGGCCGTCCTGGTCGCGCTCGACATCCTGCAACGGAAGGTGGCGCGTCGTGGCTGAGACCTCCCTGTCCACCGGCGTCTCCGTGGGCGCGGCCGCTGATGCGGCCGCCGACCAGGCCGGGCTCGCGTCCGACGCCTCGCGGACCTCCGCGCCCAGCGGCCCCGCCCGCCGTCGGGCGTCCCGGAACCGCGGTCCGCGCCGCAGCGGCGGAAGCGCCGTCCGCATCGTGCTGCGCGTGCTCGTGATCGGCTACCTGTTCTTCCTGGTCGTGTGGCCCGTGTCGCTCGTGGTGCTGCGGACCTTCGCGCCGGTGAACGACGTCGGCGGTTTCGACGCCTTCCTCACCCGCCTGGCCGACCCGGCGTTCGGGTATGCCTTCAACCTGACGCTGACCGCCGCCCTCTGGGCCGTGGGCCTCAACGCGGTGTTCGGGCTCGGCATCTCCCTCCTTCTGGTCCGCTACTCATTCCCCGGACGACGGCTCCTCTCCGCCCTGGTGGACCTGCCCATGTCCGTCTCCCCCGTCGTGGTCGGCTTGGCCCTGGTCCTCGCGTACAGCAGCAATCAGGGCTGGTTCGGTCCGGTCCTGGAGTCGCTGAACTGGCAGATCATCTTCTCCACTCCGGGCATCGTCCTGGCCACCACCTTCGTCTCGCTGCCCCTCGTGATCCGCGAGATCGTCCCGGTCCTCCAGGAGATCGGCACCGAGCAGGAGCTCGCGGCCCGCAGCCTGGGCGCCGGGGCGGTGCAGACGTTCCTGCGCATCACCCTGCCGGCCATCAAGTGGGCGCTCGTGTACGGCGTCGTGCTGTCGCTGGCCCGTGCGCTCGGCGAGTTCGGCGCCGTGAAGATCGTGAGCCAGGGAGCGTCCTTCAACGGCGAGACCGCCACCCTCCTCGTGGCCAACCGCTACGGCAACTTCGACGAGGCGACCGCTTACGCCGCCGCGTTCCTCCTGGTCCTGATCGCCATCACCGCGCTGGTGGTCGTGACCATCCTCCGCCCCTCCAAGGAGCACCGCTCATGAGCATCACGGTTTCACAGGTCAACAAGAACTTCGGGGACTTCGTGGCCCTGCAGGACATCAACCTGGACATCCCCACCGGGCAGCTGACCGCACTGCTCGGCCCGTCCGGCGGCGGCAAGTCCACCCTGCTGCGCATCATCGCCGGCCTGGAGAATGCCGACTCGGGCAGCATCACCATCAGCGGCCAGGAGGCCACGCATCTGCCGGCGCAGAAGCGCAATGTGGGCTTCGTGTTCCAGCACTACGCCGCGTTCAAGCACATGACCGTCGCGAAGAACATCGCGTTCGGCCTCGAGATCCGCAAGCTGCCCAAGGCGCGCATCAAGGAGAAGGTGGACTCGCTCCTGGAACTGGTGCACCTGACCCAGTTCGCGAACCGGCTCCCGGCGCAGCTCTCGGGCGGTCAGCGGCAGCGCATGGCGCTGGCCCGCGCGCTGGCGATCGAGCCCAGCGTGCTGCTGCTGGACGAGCCGTTCGGCGCGCTCGACGCCAAGGTCCGCAAGGAGCTCCGGGACTGGCTGCGGCGCCTGCACGACGAGGTCCACGTGACGACCCTCTTCGTCACCCATGACCAGGAGGAGGCCCTCGAAGTGGCCGACAACATCGTGGTCATCAACCATGGCCGAGTGGAACAGGTCGGCACGCCGGACGAGCTCTATGACGAGCCCGCCAACGACTTCGTCCTCGGCTTCCTGGGCCCCGTGACCGAATTCCACGGCCGACTGGTCCGGCCGCATGACCTGGAGATCTTCACCTCGGAGACACCCGGCGCCACGGCCGGGCGGATCGTCCGGAGCACCCGGGTCGGGTTCGAGGTCCGCCTCGAAGTGCAGCCGCTCGCCGCTCCCGACGGCCCCCCGGTGAACGTGGTGGTGACCCGGGGAGAGGCCCGCTCGCTCGGGCTGGCCGTCGGCGACACGGTGTTCCTCGGACTCCAGGCCGCCCTGGTCTGATCCGCGCCTCGTCTACTTTGATCGACTGCTCCACAGGATGCCGTTTTCCCCGGATTTCAGCCGGAAACCGCATCCTGTGGAGCAGTCGATCAGGGGGTGGGGCTATTTCTTGCGGCCCAGCTTGGGAAGGTTCGCGAACACCTCGGCCGCACGCGTCGCCGCGCGGCTCGCAGCCCGGCCGAGGTGCTGCCCGGTGTTGGCCACGGTTCCCGCTTCCAGGCCGCCGACTTCGGCGTGGTCTGCCTCCGGCTGGACGAATGCGGCGGCGGCAGGCTGAACGGCCGGAGCCGACGACGGCGCCACGCGGCTTCCGGGGGCGCCGGCGGTCTGCTGCCGGGCCGGCCGAGCCTGTGACGCCACCGGCGCCAGGCCGCCGAGCCATTCCTGCACCGCGCGCAGGGGTTCCCGTTCGAGGGAGTAATAGCGCTTCTGGCCCTGGGCGCGCATGGTCACGAGCCCGGCTTCCCGCAGGACCCGGAGATGCTTGGAAACCGTGGGCTGGCTCGCCTGGAGATCCTCCACGAGCTCGCCGACGGCTTTGTCGCCGGAACGGAGCGCGGACAGGATCTCCCGCCGTGTCGGTTCGGCAATGACCGCGAAGATGTCGTCAACCACCATGCCTCTTACCCTAGCGACATATATCGCCGAAGGCATCCTTATGCCGTCATGAGTCCTGGCAGGGGTTCATCGGGCACGCGGCCCCTCGGCCCGTGGCGTGCCCGGCACGGCCCTCAGTCGAACCAGGGGTCAAGCCCGAAGAGCGGGAAGACTTCCTTGCGGGTGGCCATGATCGCGCGGTCCACCGCGTTCGACGGGTCGTACCCGGTCTCCCAGGACCGCCACCAGATGTCCTCGCCGTCACCCATGAACCGCGGCGCCTCCACCCCGTAGTCACGCTCCACGCGCTCGATCCAGCGCTCCGGGACCGGGGTGTTCACGGGCAGGGAGCGTCCGCTGGCGATGGCCACCAGATGGGTCCAGGAGCGGGGCACCACGGAACACACCTCGTACCCGCCGCCGCCCGTGGCGATCCAGCGGTCGCCGCAGTGGCGCTGCGCGAGAGATGCGACGGAATTCATGGCCTCCCGCTGTCCGTCCACCGTGACGCGGAGATTGCTGAGGGGATCGTCCCGGTGCGAGTCCGCCCCGTGCTGGCTCACGATGACCTCCGGCGCGAACTCCCGCACCACCGCCGGAACCACCGAGTGGAACGCGCGCAACCAGCCGGCGTCGTCCGTCCCCGCCGGAAGAGCGATGTTCACCGCGCTGCCCATGGCGTCCGGCCCGCCGGTCTCCACCGGGAAGCCGGTGCCGGGGAAGAGGGTCTGCCCGGACTCGTGAAGGGAGATGGTCAGGACCCGCGGATCGTTCCAGAAGATGCTCTGGGTGCCGTCGCCGTGATGGGCGTCGACATCGATGTACGCCACGCGCCGCACTCCCCCGTCGAGGAGGCGCGTGATCGCGAGGGCGGCGTCGTTGTAGATGGAGAAACCACTCGCGCGATCACTGGCCGCGTGATGCATGCCCCCACCGAAATTCACCGCCCGGACGGCTTCCCCGGAAAGTATGCGGTCCGCGGCAAGCAAGGACGCACCGGCGAGCCGCGCAGCCGCCTCGTGCATGCCGGCGAAGGCGGGGTCGTCCTCAGTGCCCAGGCCCAGCAGTGGCAGGGGGTTGCCGGGATCCTCCGAAACCTGGTGGACCGCCGCCACATACGCGGGGTCGTGGACCCGCTCGAGCTCCGCGTCCGTGGCGACCTCCGGGGCCAGCACCGTCACCTGAGGCCGGTACAGCACGCCGAGATCCTGGGCCAGCTGCGCAGTCAGCTCGAGCCGGGCCGGCGCCATGGGGTGGGTGGGGCCGAAGTCATAGGCCGTCATGGCCGGGTCCCAGACCACGGTCGTCAGCGGCATGTCATGATTCACCGCACTCCGCGGCACGGCCGGGGAGGGGGCGGGGGAAGACGGCGCCGGTGCTGCTTCATGGGACTGAGACATCAAGGACAGGCTACACGTCAGCCGTGCAATGGGGCCGATTGGTGGTTAACTACTGCAAGGACAACGCGGGCCCCGGCCCAGAGCCTCAACAGAAGGACTGCTCATGCCCACCTCCGGGCCCCATCACCAGCCCCCACGGCCCTCCCGGGCCGAGGCGGCCCCGACGCCGGGCGGACGTGCCACGGGGAAGGCCCGCCGCGGCGTCGCGGCGGCCACTCCTGGCGGCCGGACCGTGCGCGGCGACCAGGGCATGGACGCCCCGTTCGCCGAACCCCTCACGGGCTGGCAGCCGCCCCAGGAATCCGGCAGGTTCGGCGCCTTCACTGCGGTGCGCGACTTCGTCGACCGGCTCGCCAATTCTTCGCCGGCCCGTCTGGCGCTCGTGGCCTTCACCTCGGTCATCCTGCTCTTCACCTTCCTACTCTCGCTGCCGATGGCGTCCAGCAGCGGACAGGTCACCCCGCTGCACCAGGCCCTGTTCACGGCCGTCTCGGCGGTCTGCGTCACCGGCCTCACCGTGGTGTCGACCGCGGCGCACTGGACCTTCTTCGGGCAGCTCGTGATCATGATCGGCATCTTCGTGGGCGGTCTCGGCACGCTGACCCTCGCCTCGCTCCTGGCCCTCATGGTCAGCAAGAAGCTCGGCGTGCGCGGCAAGCTCATCGCTCAGGAGGCCATGAACAACGCCGGCAGGCTCGGCGAGGTCGGCACCCTGCTCCGGGTGGTCATCATGACGTCCATGGTGATCGAAGGCGCCCTGGCCCTCGCCCTCATCCCGCGGTTCTGGACGCTCGGCGAGAGCTTCTGGACGGGCATCTGGCACGGCGTGTTCTACTCGATCTCCGCATTCAACAACGCCGGATTCACGCCGCACTCGGACGGGATCGTGCCGTATGAGACGGATCTGTGGATCCTGATCCCCCTCATGCTGGGCGTCTTCCTGGGGTCCCTGGGCTTCCCCGTGGTGATGGTCCTGCAGCAGAACGGCCTGAACTGGCGCAAGTGGAACCTCCACACGAAGCTGACCATCCAGGTGTCCCTCATCCTCCTGGTGGTCGGCAGCCTCCTCTGGGCCCTCATGGAGTGGGACAACCCGCGCACCATCGGCAGCATGGGGGTCGGGGACAAGATCATCCACTCCGTCTTCGCCTCGGTGATGACCCGTTCGGGCGGCTTCAATCTGGTGGATCAGAACCATCTGGACTCCACCACCATGCTCCTGACGGACGCGCTGATGTTCGCGGGCGGCGGCTCGGCGTCGACGGCCGGCGGCATCAAGGTGACCACGATCGCCGTGATGTTCCTGGCGATCCGCGCCGAGGCCCGCGGTGACGCGGATGTGAAGGTCTACGGCCGGACCATCCCCCAGGGCACCATGCGTGTGGCGATCTCGGTGATCGTCATGGGCGCCACCTTCGTCTCCGTGGCCGCGTTCTCACTGCTCGCCATCAGCGGCGCCAGTCTGGACCGGGTGCTCTTCGAGACCATCTCAGCCTTCGCCACCGTGGGGCTGAGTACCAACCTCAGTGCTGAACTGCCGCCGTCGGGCGTATATGTTTTGAGTGCTCTGATGTTCGCCGGACGCGTCGGCACGGTCACCCTGGCCGCGGCGCTGGCGATCCGGCAGCGGAGCCAGCTGTACCACTTCCCGGAAGAGAGGCCGATCATTGGCTAAGAACCAGGGCGCCACGAACCGCCCCTCCCCCAACGCGCCGGTCCTCGTGATCGGTCTGGGCCGATTCGGCGCCGCGACGGCCGAGCAGCTGGTCAAACAGGGCCGCGAGGTCCTGGCGATCGAGCGCGACCGCACCCTGGTCCAGAAGTGGGCTCCGGTCCTGACGCACGTGGTCGAGGCCGACGCCACGAACATGGACGCCCTGCGCCAGCTGGGCGCGCAGGAGTTCTCCTCGGCGGTGGTGGGCGTGGGCACGTCCATCGAGTCGAGTGTGCTCATCACCGTGAACCTGGTGGACCTCGGCATCGAACACCTGTGGGTCAAGGCCATCACGCCGTCGCACGGCAAGATCCTCACCCGCATCGGCGCGAATCACGTGATCTATCCGGAGGCCGACGCCGGCGTCCGGGCGGCGCACCTGGTCTCGGGCCGCCTGCTCGACTTCATCGAGTTCGACGACGACTTCGCCATCGTCAAGATGTACCCGCCCAAGGAGACTGTGGGCTTCACCCTCGAGGAGTCGAAGGTCCGCTCCAAGTACGGCGTGACCGTGGTCGGCGTGAAGTCCCCCGGCGAGGACTTCACATATGCCCGGCCGGACACCAAGGTCTCCAGCCACGACATGCTGATCGTCTCCGGACACGTCGACCTCCTGGAGCGCTTCGCGGCACGCCCCTGAGGCCGGCCTGCGGCTTGGTTCGGCTCGCGAAGCGGCTTCGCCGCGAGGTCACAGTTGAGGCCCGGAAAACCACGTTTTCCGGGCCTCAACTGTGACTTCGCGGGTGAGGTAGGTGCGGCGGCGTCAGTCCAGGCTGGCGGTGATCTCCGCGGCACGGGCCGCTGCGGCACGCGCACCGGCGGCGATGATCGCGGGGATGCCCTTCTCATCGAAGGTGGCGATGGCGCGTTCCGTCGTGCCGTTGGGGCTCGTGACGGCCTTGCGCAGCGCTGCGGCGTCGGCGCCCTCCTCGCCCAGCATCAGGCCCGCACCCGCCACCGTCTCGCGCGCCAGAAGGGCGGACAGCTCGGGATCCAGCCCCAGTTCGACGCCGGCGGCTGCCATGGCCTCGGCCAGGTAGAAGGCGTACGCGGGTCCGGAGCCGCTGACGGCGGACAGGGCGTCAACCTGCTCCTCCGGGATCTCGACGACGGTCCCCACCGTTTCGAACAGCTCCCGCACCGTGGCCAGCTGCTCGGCGCTGGTGCTGGTGCCCCCCGACACCGAGATGACGCCCTTGCCCAGGCGGGCCGGCGTGTTGGGCATCGTGCGGATGACGGGCTGCCCGGCGGGCAGGGCCTCTTCCAGCTGGGCGATGGACACGGCCGCGGCCACGCTCACCACGACGGTCTCCGGGGCCAGCACCGGGGCGATCTCACGGGCGAGCGCGGCGATGCCCACCGGCTTGACACCCAGGATCACGACGGCGGCGTCCCGCACGGCTTCACGGTTCGCCTCCGGGTCCTCGGAGCCCGCGATGGCCACCACCCCGTGGCGCTCGGCCAGTTCGGCCGCACGTTCGGCCCGGCGCACCGTCGCGACGATGTCGCTGGGTTCCGAGCCGGCGGCGATGAGGCCGGACAGGATGGCTTCGTTCATGGATCCACAACCGAGGAAGGCGATTCTGCTCATGCCCCCATCTTGGCATGGAGCATCCGAGAGGCACGAGGCTGTTCCAGGTGGACCGGGCTGCCGCCGCCGAAGGCTTTTGCTGCTGAACGCTGTCGCTGCCGCGGTCTGCTGATGCCGCGCGGGGCGCGGACCGCCGACGAGGGCGGCCCGGACTTCGACGGCTCCTTGAGGCGCAGATCACCGGCCGTTTCCCCGATTCCCAGGCTATGCACGGGTTCGGTGAAGCCTCTTCACAACTTGCCTTCCTAGAGTAGTTAGTACCTCAAAGGGTGCGAGTGAATCTGCGGATGCGAAAGCGTCCGCACGGAAGTCGGCAGCTGTACGGGTTTTCCCCCTGATCCCCCGTTCAGTTGCCGGCTTTCGGTCTTTAACGCCGCGTTACGCGGCCCGCCACGCCCGGCCTCCGTGCGTCATCTGGCGTCTTGGACAAAGTTTTCCCACGTCAAACACGTGTTAAGTGAAAAGTGTCGCTTTTCCCAGGGAGTTCCAAGGTAAAAACTGTTGTTTCCGGGAGCTTGAAGAGTAAAGTAGTTATTGCCTCATGGAGGTGCGAGTGATGATCCAGCCCCGCAAGGGCTGGACGACGCCGGGTAGTACAAGGAACGTTCCCCCCAAGTGTTCCTTGACCAAGCTACCCGGCGTTCGCTCGTTAACGGGCGTTCCTCAGACACAGGCCCCCGGCGAGCCGGCGCCTCTCAGCACCGGCCCGCCGTCGGGCCCCTGACTGTCAGAGTCCGGCCAGCAGCTTCTTCATCTCAGCGATCTCCGCGGCCTGGTCGGTCACGATCTTGCGGCTCAGCTCCACGGCCTTCGCGTCCTTGCCGTCACGGCTCTCGGTGCGGGCCATGGTGAGCGCTCCCTCGTGATGCTTGATCATCTGCGTCAGGAAGAGCCGTGCGGCCTCCGTCCCCTGAGCGGACTTCAGCTGCTCCAGGTCCTCGGCGCTCATCATCCCCTCCATCGAGTGGCCTCCGTGGTCGGCCTGCTTCTCTCCCCAAGCGCTGAGCCAGGAGGTGAGCGTGGAGATCTCCGGACCCTGCGCCTGCTGGATCCTGCGGGCCAGGGACGTCACCTCCGCGGGCACCCCCTGTTTCTCCAGCACGATCCCGCTCATCTCGAGCGCCTGCCGATGGTGCGGGATCATCATGGCCGCGAACATCGTGTCCGCGGCATTGTGGCCGTCACCGGCAGGGTCGCCGGTCGACGGAGCCGGAGCGCTGGACGCGGGCATGCTGTGCCCGGGCATCCCTGCCATGTCGCCGCCCGAGCCTCCGGAACCCGTCGAGCAGGCCGAGAGCAGGAGAGCCGCGCCGAGGCCGGCCGCCGTGGTGATGAGTGTCTTCTTCATGAAATGGTCCTTCCAGAGGATTGAGGTTCGGTCTGCGATGCCACCGGAACCTCACGTTCTGCTGATGCAGAGCTCCACCAGGGACGGCGCCCCCGGACCACGGACCGACGCCGGGACCGTCGGCACCCGGAACACCGGCCCCCCGACGGTCCAGGGTCCGGCCGGAACCACGAGACCTGGAGCGTGACCGCCCGGCAGGGGGACGCAACCCGACCCCGCGCCCGCCATCGTGTGACACGGACCCGGACCGTCACACGGCGCGGGAGCCTCCGACGGCGGGCGGTCGACCATCCGGAGGGCGGCGCCGTCGTCGTGGGCCGGCTGAGCCGCTGCGTGGGAGTGCGCCGCCGCCATCGGAAGCCCCGCGAGCGGATGCATGCCCAGGAGCCCCGCGAGCACGCCGAGGACGAGCAGTAGCCGCTTCAGCACGGTCATACGAGCGACGCCGGGTCGAGCCGGAGACGGCGCAGCAGCTGTGCGTTGAGGGCCACCACGATGGTGGACAGGGACATGAGCACGGCACCGGCAGCCGGGGACAGCACGACGCCGGCGAAGGCCAGGACGCCCGCCGCGAGCGGGACCGAGAGGACGTTGTAGCCCGTGGCCCAGATCAGGTTCTGCCACATCTTCCGGTAACTCGCGCGCGAGAGTTCGACCAGGGAGAGGACCGCCCGCGGGTCGTTCCCCGCCAGCACCACCCCGGCCGATTCGACGGCGACATCCGTGCCGGCGCCGATCGCGATCCCCACGTCCGCCCGGGCCAGCGCCGGAGAGTCGTTGACACCGTCGCCCACCATCGCGACGCGCAGGCCGCGGGCCTGCAGCTCCGCGACCTTGCCGTCCTTGTCGGCGGGCAGCACCTCCGCGAAGACCTCGTCGATGCCGAGCTCCGATGCGACCGCCTCCGCCACCTGACGGGCGTCGCCCGTGATCATGGCGACCGCGATCCCCCGCGCCTGCAGAGCGGACACCGCCTGCCGTGACGCGGGCCGGATGCCGTCCTCCAGGCTGAGGGCGCCGAGCACGGTCCGGTCCTGGAGGACGTGCAGCACGGCCGCGCCGCGCGACGACCAGGCTTCCGTGGCGGTCCTCAGCCCTTCGGGCTCAGCGACGTCCAGCTCGGCCAGCAGGGCGGGGCCGCCCACCCGGTACTCGACGCCGTCGACGACGGCGCGTGCGCCCCGCCCGGTCAGGGCTTCGAAATCATGGGCGGCGGGCGCCGTCAGTCCGCGCTCCCGGGCCGCGCGGACGATCGCGCGGGCCACCGGGTGTTCGCTGTCGGCCTCGACGGCGGCCGCAAGGGCGAGCATCCGGTCGGCATCGCCGTCGACCGCGGAGGTCTCGCGGACGGTCGGCTCACCCTCCGTGAGGGTTCCGGTCTTGTCGAAGAGCACGACATCCACGGTCCGCATCTTCTCCAGGGCGATCCGGTTCTTGAGGAGGATCCCGGCCCGCGCCGCCCGTTCCGTCGAGATCGCGATCACGAGCGGAATCGCCAGGCCCAGGGCGTGCGGGCAGGCGATCACGAGCACCGTCACGGTCCGGGTCACGGCCTCAGGGATGTCGCCGAGGAGAGCCCAGACGAGGAAGGTCAGGAGGCCGGCTCCCGTGGCGAAGTAGAACAGGAAGGCGGCCGCACGATCCGCGAGGGCCTGTGTCCGGGACGAGGACGCCTGCGCTTCGGCGACGAGCCGCTCGATGCCCGCCAGCGCGGTGTCCCCGCCGACCGCGGTGACCCGGACCCGCACACTGTTGTCCGTGGCGACGGTGCCCGCGACGACCGGATCACCCGCGGACTTGAGGACGGCCCGGGACTCGCCCGTGATCATCGATTCGTCGAACTCGGCCCGCCCTTCCGTGATGACGCCGTCCGCCGGCATCCGCGACCCGGACCGCACCAGGAGGAAGTCACCCGCTCGGAGCGCGGACGTCGGCACCGTCTCGGTCCCGTCCTCGGTGAGACGTTCGGCTTCGTCGGGCAGGAGCGCGGCAAGGGCGTCCAGCGCCCCGCGGGCCGAACCGAGGGCCCGCATCTCGATCCAGTGCCCGAGCAGCATGATGGTGACGAGCAGCGCCAGTTCCCACCAGAAGTCCAGGTCGAAGCCGCCGAGGCCCAGGGTGGTGGCCCAGGACGCCAGGAAGGCCACAGTGATGGCCATGCTGATCAGGAGCATCATGCCGGGACGGCGATCCCGCAGTTCCTGGACGCCGCCCTTCAGGAACGGGGCGCCGCCGTACAGGAAGATCACGGTGCCGAGAACAGGCGTGATCCAGGCCGAGCCGGGGAACTCCGGGGCGCGGAACCCCAGGAGATGGCCCACCATCGGGCTGAAGAAGACCACGGGGACGGACAGCACGAGCGTGAGCCAGAAGCGGCTGCGGAACATCGCGGTGCTGTGCCCGGCGTGTTCCCCGTGCTGGTGCACCTGGTGGTCGTCGTCCGGCTCGGGGTGGTGGGTGTGGTGGGCGTGTTCTGTCGTGGCGGTCGCCGTCTTCAGCGAGCCGGGTTCGTGGGAGCCGGGTTCGTGGGAGCCGGGCTCGCGGCTGGACCCGGGGCCATGGTCGCTGTGGTCGCCGTGGCCCGCAGAGGCCTCGGCCTGATGAGTTTCGGGATCCTGCGGATGGTGATGGTCGTGCTGCTGGTGCTGCTTCATGTCCCCTCCGGGAGATCTGCCGCGCGCTGCCGGCGGGACCGCGCCCGCCGGGAGCGCGTCGGCTCAGCGTTCGCTCAGGTGGTAGCCGGTGGACGCGACGGCGTCCCGCACGGCGGAGAGGCCGGCCGTTCCCGAGACGCGGAGCCGCGAGGTTCCGCCCGGGACCAGCTCGATGCTGCTGGATTCGACGCCGTCCAGTGCGGAGAGCGCCGCCTCCACCTTCCGGACGCAGCTGCCGCAGCTCAGGCCGTCGACGCCGACGTCGAGCGTCTGCGCCTCCGGGCGGGTCTGCTGTGGAGCTGTTTCCGGAGCGTCGGTCGAGAGGCTGGGCGCCGCCGGGGCGCAGCAGGCGCAGGAGGAGTCCTGCACGGGGGTGAGGGTCAGGGTGTTCCGGAGCTCGGAGTCGCACATGTCAGTTCCATTCCTTGACGTGAGAAAGGTCGTGGGTGCTGGGGTTGAACGGCTGTGACGGCGGCGGAAAGACGACCGCCTGGACATACCACTTCACTGACAACGCTTCAAAAATACCCCTAGGGGGTATTTACGTCAAGCCTTCATCCTCGGTGACGTGAACCGCGCGGGACGACGGGGCGGCTCGAAACAGTGGGTTTCCACTGAAACCGCGTGCAGAACACACTGTTTCAGCGGAAACCCACTGTTTCGGCGACAGGAGATCTCAGGGAGTGGCTAACGGGCCAGATGCCGGCGCGCGAAGGCGAGGGTCTGCGCGAGCATCTCTTCCCGTTCCCCCGCGACCTTGGCCTTGCGGGTGCTGATCTCCGCCACCACGACGCCGTCGAAATCGGAGGCGGCCAGGTACTGGAGGGCCTCGGCGCAGCGCTGATTGCCCTCCCCCGGCATGAGGTGCTCGTCCTTGCTGCCCACACCGGTGCCATCAGTGAGGTGCACGTGCCGCAGCGCGGAGCCCAGCTCCCGCATGGCATCCAGGCTGTCCATCCCCGCCGTCGCGGAGTGCGAGAAGTCCCAGGTCACGTGCTGGTACCCGAATCCGAGCGGGTTCCAGTGCGGGAGATACATCAGGATCTCCCGGCCACGGACGCGCCAGGGGTACATGTTCTCCACGGCGATCTTCACGCCGTGACGCTCCTGCGCCTCGAGCACGCCGTCGAAGAACTCCTCCGCGTAGCCGTTCTGCCAGCGGAACGGCGGGTGGACGACCACGACGTCGCAGCCCACCTCGCGCGCCATGAGGCACGACTGCTCGATCTTGTTCCACGCCTTGCCCCACACCTGCTGGGTGAGCAGCAGGGTCGGCGCGTGGATGGACACGATCTCCTGGCCGTACCGCTCACTCAGCTGGCGGAGGGCCCGGGGATCCTGGCTGATGGGGTTGTTGGTGACCATGACCTCGACCCCGTCGTAGCCCAGGTCCTGGGCCACGGCGAAGGCGTCATGGACGCTCAGCGGGTACACGGAGGCGCTGGACAGCGCGACCGCGAGGGGAGACCTGCCGGATTCGGCCATCTCAGAGTTCTCCATCGTCCTTGACATGGGCCGGCGGATCGAGCGGACCGTCGAAGACCAGCTGGTCGAGACGCCGCAGGATGAGCCCTTCACGCAGGGCCCAGGGGCAGATCACGATCCGCGGCTGATCGAACAGTTCCAGTGCGGCTTCGGCCACGAGGGCGCCGGCCAGCAATTGGGGCGCCCGGGCCTGCGAGACGCCAGGCAGATGCAGGCGGTCCTCGGCGCTCATGGCGGAGATCCGCTGCGCCCACAGTCCAAGGTCCTCCCGGAGGAGCTCACGCCGCACATACGGGCCGGCGGCGCTGGGCGCGGCACCGGCGATCCGGGCCAGCGAGCGGAAGGTCTTGGACGTCCCGGTCACCACATGCGGCGTGCCGATCCGTGCGAAGTCCTTCACCACGGGCTTGAGCGTGGACCGGATGTACTTCCGGAGTTCCTTGATGCTCTTGGCCGTGGGCGGGTCCTCGGCCAGCCAGTCACGCGTCAGACGGCTCGCGCCGAGCGGCACGCTCGTGGCGATCTCCGGGAGCTCGTCCCTGCCCAGAGCCATTTCGAAGGAGCCGCCGCCGATGTCCAGATCCAGGACGGTGCCCGCCGCCCAGCCGAACCAGCGACGGACGGCGAAGAAGGTCATCTCCGCCTCTTCACTGCCGGACAGCTCGCGGAGGGTCACGGTGGTCTCGTGCTTCACGCGGGCGAGAACCTGGGGACCGTTGGTGGCTTCCCGGATCGCCGAGGTGCAGAAGGCCAGGAGGTCCTCCGCCTTGTGCCGGGCGGCGAACTCCCAAGCCTCCAGGACGAACTCGACGAGCTCCTTCTGGCCGGCCTCATTGATGCTGCCGTCCGGTTCCAGGTACTGGACGAGGGACAACGGCCTCTTATGAGAGGCGAACGGCACCGGCTGGGCACCCGGATGGGCATCCACCAGCAAGAGGTGGACGGTGTTGGAACCGATATCCAGGACGCCTAGACGCATGTGCTCATTATGTCCTGTGTCAGGCCTTCTTCTTCGCGGCCGGCTTCTTGGCCGTGCTCCGTGACGTGGTGCTACGGGTGGTCCGCTTCACCGGCCCCTTGGCTCGCTTCTCCGCCAGAAGTTCGACGGCGCGTTCCCGGGTCAGCTCCTCGACGCTCGTGGAGCGCGGGACGGTGATGTTCGTGATCCCGTCGGTGATGTACGGCCCGAAGCGGCCTTCCTTCACCACGATGTTCTTCTCCGACACCGGGTCCGGTCCGAACTCCGCGAGAGGCGGGACGGCCGCGCGGGCGCCACGCTGCTTGGGCTGCGAGTAGATCTCCAGCGCCTGTTCCAGGGTGATGGTGAAGATCTCCTCCTCGGAACCGATCGACCGGGAGTCCGCGCCCTTCTTCAGATACGGGCCGAAGCGGCCGTTCTGCACCGTGATGGGAGTGCCTTCCTCATCCTGTCCCAGCACGCGGGGCAGGCTGAGCAGGGCCAGAGCTTCATCCAGAGTGACGGTGTCCACGGACATGGACTTGAACAGCGACCCGGAACGCGGCTTGACCTTGACCGGCTTCTTCGGGGGCTTGGGCTTGCCGTTCTTGTAGTACTCGACCGGCTGCGCGGCGATCTCCTCGGCCGTCGGCTCGGGGATGATCTCCGTGACGAAGGCGCCGTAGCGGCCGTTCTTGGCCACCACGGTGTGCCCGGTGTGCGGGTCCACGCCGAGGACGCGCTCCTCCGGGGCGGAGTTCTCCAGCAGCTCGCGGGCCTTCTCCGGGGTCAGCTCGTCCGGCGCGAGGTCCTCGGGGACGTTGGCGCGCAGCGCCTCCACGACCTCGCCGGTCTTGGCGTCGACCGTGGGAACGGTGCTCTCCAGGTACGGGCCGAACTTGCCCACCCGGAGCACGATGCCGTCGGTGACGGGGATCGAGTTGATGTCACGGGCGTCGATCTCACCGAGGTTGTTGACCACGGACTTCAGGCCGGCTTCCTTGCCGCCGTCCCCGAAGTAGAAGTGCTTGAGCCAGCTGGCGCCGGGCTCCTCACCGCGGGCGATGCGGTCCAGGTCCGTCTCCATGTCAGCCGTGAACTCGTAGTCCACGTAGTCGGAGAAGTGCTGTTCGAGCAGCTTGATGACGGAGAACGCGATCCAGCTGGGCACCAGGGCGGAGCCCTGCTTCCGGACGTAACCGCGGTCCTGGATGGTGGAGATGGTGGCCGCGTACGTGGAGGGACGGCCGATGCCTTCCTTCTCCATCTCGGCGGTCAGCGAGGCCTCCGTGTACCGCGGGGGCGGGGAGGTCTGGTGCCCGACGGCGGTGATGTCGCCGCCCTGCAACCGGTCGCCTTCCCCGACGTTCGGCAGACGGCGGGACTCGTCCGAATCGTCCTCGCGGCTTTCGTCCTTGCCCTCCTCATAGGCGGCCAGGAAGCCGGGGAAGGTGATGACGGTGCCGGAGGCCGTGAACTCGGCGTCCCGGCCGTCGGAGGACACGGCACCCAGCTTGATGGTCGCCGTCGAGCCCTTGGCGTCTGCCATCTGCGACGCGACGGTGCGCTTCCAGATGAGCTCGTACAGGCGGAACTCGTCAGCGGAGAGCTGGGACTTGACCTGCGCCGGGGTGCGGAAGGCGTCACCGGCGGGGCGGATGGCCTCGTGGGCCTCCTGCGCGTTCGCGCTCTTGTTGGCATACACGCGGCGGCTGGACGGGACGTACTCGGCGCCGTACAGCTCGCTCGCCTGCTTGCGGGCGGCGTTGACGGCCTCATCCGAAAGCGCCGACGAGTCGGTGCGCATATAGGTGATGTAGCCGTTCTCGTAGAGACGCTGCGCCACCTGCATGGTGATCTTCGAGGAGAAGCGGAGCTTACGGCCCGCCTCCTGCTGGAGGGTCGACGTGGTGAACGGCGCGGCCGGACGGCGGGTGTACGGCTTGGTCTCCATGGAGCGGACGCTGAAGTCCGCGGAACCCAGGTTCTCCGCCAGGCTGGTGGCCGAGGCTTCGTCCAGCAGGGCCACGGCCTTGCCCTTGAGCTGACCGGCGTCGGTGAAGTCCTTGCCCGTGGCGAGACGCTTGCCGTCGACGGCGCTCAGCTTGGCCTTGAAGGACTCCCCTGCGGCGCTGAAGACACCGGTGAGGTCCCAGTAGGAGGCGGACGTGAACGCCATGCGCTCCCGTTCGCGGTCCACCACGAGGCGGGTGACCACGGACTGCACACGGCCTGCGGACAGCCCGCTGGCGACCTTGCGCCAGAGAACCGGGGAGATCTCGTAACCGTAGAGGCGGTCCAGGACGCGGCGCGTCTCCTGGGCGTCCACCAGATCCGTGTCGATGTCCCGCAGGCTGGTCATGGCCCGCTGGATGGCCTCCTTGGTGATCTCACCGAAGGTCATCCGGTACACGGGGACCTTGGGCTTGAGCACCTCGAGGAGGTGCCACGCGATGGCCTCGCCTTCGCGATCCCCATCAGTGGCGAGGTAGAGCTCGTCGGCGTCCTTGAGCTGCGCCTTGAGTTCCGCCACCACCTTCTTCTTGTTGCTGGAGACGACGTAGTACGGCTTGAAGTCGTGGTCCACGTCCACCGCGAACTTGCCCACCGAGGTCTTCTTCAGCTCGGCGGGGAGTTCGGAGGGCTGCGGCAGGTCACGGATGTGACCGATGGAAGCCTCCACCACGAAACCCTCGCCCAGGTACTTGGCGATGGTCTTGCTCTTGGCGGGAGACTCCACGATCACGAGTTTCTTGCCGGTCTTGGCCTTGGTGGGCACGGTGCTCCTACGGAATTCTTCTCTGGCGGGCCTGACGCCCATATCTGCCTAGTTCACCACACTTTGCCGGGCAGTTCCGACATGGGGCCTGCCCTGTGGACATCCGGCCTCCGGCCGGGAAGGGACTGCGCCTCAGGGAGCGCTGTCCGGCACGATCGACCACAGCGCGGAGACCCGTCGGGTGTCCTCGGTGGCCTCGCCGCGGTCCGTCACGGCGTATTCCCTGATCAACTGGTTCATCCGGTCGATCAGCTCGCGTGCCTTGGGCGGGTCCAGGTAGAGCACTTCGGTGGACATCGACATCGAGGGGAAGCGCTGATCCTCGGCGCCCCGCAGCGTCAGCTCGTCCCGTTCCTGATTGTGAGCGAGGATACGGCGGCGCTGCGCGTCCAGCTCGAGATCCAGGATCGCGAGCTCGGGGTGCCCCGAACCGCTGACCGACTTGATCATGAAATCGGTGCCCGCAGCCTTCCAGCGGCGCTCACGCGCGTCGCCGTCGCTTTCGGCGGGTTCCACCATGCCCCACTTCTGGAGCGCACGGAGGTGGTAACTCATCGCACTGGGGGTGAGTCCGGTGACGGCTGCGAGTTCGGTGGCCGTGCGGCTCACCTGGCTCGAATAGAGGTCACTGATGGCAGCCAGGCGAGCGGCATGCGCAAGCGCACGGATGGCCTTCGGATCGGAGATCTCCACCTGGCGGCGGGGCTCCTGCGCAGTTTCTGAAGCCTGGGTGCTCACAAAACCATTCTATCGATTGGGGGGCAGATATGAAGGAAATCTTTGACGAAACTGCCCCTGAGGTCCAGCACTCAGTCAGGGCTGGGACACCAGGCCTACCGGAACAAGAAAGCCATCGATCACCAAATTGTGCACGTCTTCCAGCAATGCGGCAATGCGGGACGCGTCATCGATCGGTCCGGCGCCCTCCGCCGAGGGGGTCAGACTCACGACGGCGGCGGCCAGCTGGGCGGCCGTGAAGTCGCCGTCGCAGGCCGAGACGAAGCCCGCGAGTTCGCTGCTGAGCAGGTTGGTGCGGCGCAGTCCGGCGCCTTGCCGGAGCAGGATGACCCCCGGGTGTTCCGCACCGGGCCGCTGGTGCCGCTCCTCGGTCACGTCCTCGGCCACGACGAGAGCCGCGTCGCCCACCTCATGCTCCTCGAGCCAGGCCCGGCGCTCCAGAGCGGCCTGCAGGTGCGGGCCGAGCGGCTGTTCCACGGGGTAGGTGATCTCCTCGAAGCGCTCGAGGTCGGAGTCCTCTCCCGAGCCGGTCAGCAGCACCATGCCGAAGCCGATCGCGCCCACACCGCGGGCTGCGAAGTCGTTCAGGTAGTCCCGGTAGCTGCGGGAGTACAGCTCCGGGTCGCGGCCTTCCGAAGCGTCCTGAAGCCAGGTCTCGGCGTAGAGCTCAGGGCTGAGCTGTTCACGCTGGATGACCCACGCTCCGGCGCCATCCGGCAGCCAGGACCGCACCCGCTCGTCCCACGCGGCGCCTTCCGCGATCTCCCAGTTCCCGAGCATCTGGGCCGTGCCACCCGGGGTGAGGGCTCCCGGCAGCTCCCGGAAGAGCGTGGAGACGATCGCATCACCCGGCAGCCCGCCGTCGCGGTAGGTGAACTGGTCGCCAGCGGATTCACCGTCGTGACGCGGGGTGATGACGAACGGCGGGTTGGAGACCACCAGGTCGAAGCGCTCCCCGGCGACCGGCTCCAGGAGCGAGCCGCACCGCAGGCTGACGCGGTCGTCCGGGTCCGCGGGGTCTATCCCCAGAGGCCCGGCATTGAGCAGCAGGTTGAAACGTGTGAACGCGAGCGCCCTCGGGGAGATGTCCGTGGCGACCACGTGCCGCGCGTGCTGGAGCAGGTGGAACGTCTGGATGCCGCAGCCCGTGCCGAGATCCAGCGCGGTCGCGACCGGGCGGCGCATGGTGACCTGGACGAGCGTGGTGGAGGCCTGGCCGATGCCGAGCACGTGGTCGTGCCGGAGCACCCCGGGCCTCTGGTGGGCGCCCAGATCGCTGGCGACCCAGAGCAACGTCTCCGCCCCGTCCTCACCGGTCCACGCGTAAGGCCGCAGGTCAACGGCGGCCTGGACGGCGCCGTCGTCGGTCCGCTCCACGAGACCGAGCGCCAGCAGGCCGTCGACGCCCAGCCGGGGGAACGCCGCCTCCAGCGCCACCGCCGTCTGGGGAGCGGCCAGCAGCCACAGCCCGACGACGACGGCGAGCCCCCGTCCGGCGTGCGGCTCGAGGGCGATGCGGGCCGGCACGAGCTGGTCCCGTGAGAGCGCCTCGTACGCGGGCGCTCCGAGGAGATCGGCGACGCCCTCGGCGGTGTAGTCGAGGTCCGTCAGATCCGAGGCCAGGGCCTGGAGCAGCGGGAGGTCGTCGGCGCGCGGCGCGTCCACGCGGGCTTCGGGCGAGTCCTGCCAGGAGGTCTGTTCAGTCACCTTGCCATGGTAGGCGCACCGGCCCCGGCCGGGCGGGTTGAGCGCTCGCCTCTACCCCGCGAATTGTTATTCCGGTAGCATCACATGTTGCCTGACGCGAAACCTGCGGGCTCCCCACTGTTCCGCCGGGCGTCGATTCGAAGGAGCATCATGGAGACACCCACCCAGGCCAGCGTCGAAGAGGCTGCCGCAGCGATCGTCCAGGCTTTCCGGGCCAATGACCGGGACGCGTATTTCGGCACGTTCGCCGAGGACGCCACGTTCGTCTTCCACCCCGAACAGCACCGTCTGAACGACCGCGCCTCGTACGAGCGCGCCTGGGACTCGTGGCGCGCGGAAGGCTGGGCCGTCCTCGACTGCGTCTCCCGCGACGCCCTCATCCAGTGCTACCCCGGCATGGCCGTCTTCACCCACACCGTCGACACCACGGTGGACCCGGGGGACGGCAGTGCCGAGCGGAGCACCGAACGCGAGACCATCGTCTTCCGCACCGAAGGAGACGGCCTGATCGCGGTCCATGAGCACCTCTCCACCGTCCCCGGAGAGTGACGCGTGTCCCTGAAAACGGTGTACGCAGGACTCGACGCCCGGCTCTCCGCGGAGGCTGACAGCTCAGGACCCGTCAAAGGCACCCTGTCCGGCGCGCGGATCGGGATGATCTGGCTCGCCGCGAACCTCGTGGTCACCACGCTGCTGACGGGCACGCTGTTCGTGACCGCCGTGCCGTTCCCCACCGCCGTCACGATGATCGTGGTGGGGACACTGGTGGGCGCCGTGGTCCTGACGTCCATCGGCGCGATCGGCACGCGCACCGGCCTGCCCACCATGGCCGTGACCCGCGGCGCGTTCGGCCTGCGCGGCTCGCTGCTGCCGGTCGGGGCGAACGTCGTGATCCTGATGGGCTGGAGCTGGGTGCAGGCGATGCTGGCCGGCGTCACCGTGAACCACGTGGTCCACGAGTTCACGGGCTTCAGCAATCCGGTGCTGTTCTCGATGCTGTGCCAGCTGCTCGTGGTGATCCTCGCGATCTTCGGGCACTCGGGCATCTCCCGCGTCGAGCCGTGGCTGGCCGTCGTGATCCTGGCGGTCATCGCGTGGATCTTCGCGACGGCGCTGGGACGCTTCTCCCCCGCCGACTTCGCGGGGATCGAGGTGGACCCCGCACTGGGCTCGACGCCAGCAATCGTCCTCGACCTGGTCGTCGCCACCGCCGTCTCCTGGACCGTCCTGTCCGCCGACATCAACCGCATGGCCCGCAGCACCCGCGCCGGGGTCCTCGGCGGAGGCATCGGCTACTCGCTCTCCACCATCGTCGCGATGCTGCTCGGCGCCACCGCTCTCGGATACGTGGTGCTCTCCGGAGGCGAGGCCGTCTCCTTCGACCCCGTCGCCATCGTGGGGCCGTTCGGGGTCCCGCTGGCACTCGTGATCTTCTTCTCGGTCATGGCGACCAACTCGATGGTGGTCTACGGCATGACCACCACGGTGGTGAACGCCCGTCCCGACGGCCGCGTCCGGTTCCTTCCGGCAGCCCTCATCCTCGGGACGGTCTCGATCGCCGGCTCAGCCTGGCTGGGGCTCCTCGACCAGTTCACCTCCTTCCTCACGGTCATCAGCTCACTGTTCGTCCCGGTGTTCGCCGTGGTCATCGTCGACTACTACTGGTTCAAACGGGCGCGGTACGGCAAGGATCTGCTGCGGTCCTCCGGCGGGGCGTTCTGGTACTCCGGCGGCATCAACTGGATCGCGGTCGTGAGCTGGGCCGCCGGCGCCGCCGTCTCGGTGGTCCTGAGCTTCGTCTGGCCCAGTCCTCTCGGCGCCACACTGCCGACGTTCCTGTGCTCCGCGCTGCTCTACTGGGGCGGCATGAGACTGAGCGGTCACACGCGGCGAGCCTGAGGTCCGGTCAGGATTCCGCGGGATCCGCGGAGTCCGCCACCGCCCGCTCGATGCGCCGGTCCGGCACGATCCAGAGGATGGCGACCGCGACGTAACAGGCCACGCTCACCCAGACGGTGAGGTACGCCGTCGCGCATCCGAGCACGTAGAGCGCCGTGGAGACCTTCTCCTTGAAGCCGCGGTTGATGGCGGACGCGAGGCGGCTGCCCGCACCCTGGATCCGGATGAGCCGGTTCTGCAGGTTCGCATAGGCGACGGCGCACATCAGCAGATTGAAGCCGTAGACGAGGACGGGCAGCGGGCTCAGGGAGGAGTCGTCCATCCAGCGCGTGGTGAACGGCACCAGGGACAGCCAGAACAGCAGGTTCAGATTGGCCCAGAGCGCACCCCCGTCCACCCGCTTCGTGAGGTGCATGAGGTGGTGGTGATTGCTCCAGTAGATGCCGATGTAGATGAAACTGAGCACATACGTCAGCAGGGTGGGCAGGAACTCGGCCATGCCCTTCAGATCCGGGCTGTCCGGCGTCTTCAGTTCCAGCACCATGATGGTCAGCGCGATCGCCATGACGCCATCGCTGAACGCCTCGACTCGTGTGGTCTCCATGCATCTCAGTGAACCACTCCGGCGCAAGGGCACGACGGCGCGCGGTAGCGTAGATGCATGACCTCCCGCATGACTGTCCTCACCCGTGCCCTCACGGCGGGAGCGCTCGGCGCGCTCCTGCTGGGAACGGTGTCAGGATGCGTGCAGCGGCCGGGCATCGAGCAGGTGGACGTGCCGTCCTGGCAGGCCACGGCCCTGCCCTCGGCCCCGGGCGCTGTTCTGGGCGGCAGTGGGAAGCTGCTGGACCGCCAGCCGGCCGACACGTCGCTCGCCCATCTCGAGGCCGGGAAATACACCTTCACGATGACCTGCGAGGGCAACGGCAAGACGTACTTCGCCCTTTCCGTTGCGGGCAAGGAAGCGGCCGACGCCACGAGCGCCTGCAACGGCAATAAGGACGTCGTGACCGTGTCCCTGCCGGCCGGGGATCTCAGCGTGAAGGCGTCCACGGTGGACGCCCCCATCATCTACGCGTTCCAGCTCGTCCCGAAGGGCTGAGCCTGGCCCGCCGGGCTGCGCCTGTGCGCAGCGCGGCGGGGCATGGGACCGAAGGGCTGAGCCTGGGCTCAGGCGGGGCGGGGCGTCGGACTCAGGCGACCTGGCAGCCGTCCGGACAGCGGAGCTTCTCCGGATCCGCGGCGCATTCGGCGCAGTAGAGCGTCAAGGTGCGGCATTCAGGGTTGCTGCAATTGTGGAAGTCGCTCGTGGGAGCGGCGCACCGTGCGCAGGCGCCGATGGTCTTCGCCTCGTCGCTGAATTCGAGATGCATGCGCTTGTCGAAGACGTAGAGCGATCCCTCCCAGAGGCCCTTGTCCTTGAACTTCTCGCCGTAGCGGACGATGCCGCCGTCGAGCTGGTAGACCTCGGTGAAACCGCGGTTGACCATCAGGCTGGACAGCACCTCGCACCGGATGCCGCCCGTGCAGTACGTGACGACCGGCTGGTCCTTGAGGTCGTCATACTTCCCGGATTCCAGTTCGCGGATGAAGTCGTGGGTGGTGGCCACGTCCGGCACGATCGCGTCCTTGAACTTGCCGATCTGTGCTTCGAAGGCGTTGCGTCCGTCGAAGAACCGCACCGGCCGGCCCGCGGCCTCTTTCTCCGCCACCAGGGTGTGCAGCGCCTCGGGCGAGAGATGCGTGCCTCCGCCGACGACCCCGTTCTCATCGACCTTCAGTTCGCCGGGCGCGCCGAAGGAGACGATCTCCTCGCGGGCCTTGACGCTCAGCCGGGGGAAATCGTCGGCGCCGCCGTCGGACCACTTCACATCCAGGCCCCGGAACGCGCCGTACTCCTTGGTGGTGCGGACGTACTCCTTCACGGCCTGGATGGCTCCGCCCACGGTGCCGTTGATGCCGTCCTTCGAGACGATGATGCGGCCTCGCAGACCGAGCTTCTCGCACAGCGCACGCTGCCAGAGCCGGACCGCTTCGGGGTCGGCGACGGGGGCGAAGGCGTAATAGAGGGCAATCTTGTTCTGGGCCACCGTTAAAGGTTAATGGTCCCGCAGATCGAAGGCGTCAGAGCGGCCTCCGGCTCGCGTCCAGCGGGCTCTGAGATGACTTTGAGACTGAGAGTTTACCGACAAGATACTGATACCGACTGTCGCTTTAACCGGCCCTGCCATAGGCTCGAATCATGACTGCGGAGACCCTGATGGAAGACATTGACGGCCTGCTGGATGTCTGGGTGGAAGGCTGGGCCGGCTGCCGAGGCTATTCGGTGGAGCGCGTCGGCGCCTTCCCTGCCGTGGACCGTGACGACACCGTCAAGGCCCGCGAGTTCTTCGCGGTGGACCCCTCGGCCGAGGATTTCGCGGTCCTGGCCCAGCAGACCCGCGAAGTGCCGGGACGTCTCCTGACGGTCCTGACCCGCGACCCTCAGAAGTACATGGCTCTGGGCGATGCCGAGGGCCTTTTCCTCAATTCGACGTCCGAGTCGATGATGATCGTCGACATGGACACCCAGGACACCGAGGACCCCTGGCTTCCCGACGACGATCTCGAAGTCAGCTACACGGTCGTCGACGGCGCCCACCATGCGGAGGTCCGAGCCGGCGACGTGGTGGCAGCGAGCGGCCGGGTGTTCGTGGCCAACGGCACCGTGGCCGTCTTCGACCAGATCGTCACCCATGACGACTACCGCCGCCGCGGCCTCGGCAGCTTCATCATGAAGTCCCTGGCGGCGCGGTCCTTCGAGCACCCGGTGGAGATCGGGCTGCTCCTCGCCTCCGCCGACGGCCGGCTTCTCTACTCCCACCTCGGCTGGCAGGAAGTCTGCGCCGTGGTGATGCTCTCCAGCACGGAGCAGAAGCCCGCCGACATCTAGGCGCCTCCGTCCCCTGTGCTGGTTTTCCGGTCTTGGTTGTCCGGCGCTGGTTTCACGGTGCCGCGTCCAAGGCGCGGCGACCGGGTGACACAATGTTCCGGTGCCCTCCTCTGACTCGCTGATCCCTCTCCTGGGCCGCTCCGCGGATCCGGAGCAGCTTCAGCATGTCCGCACCATCCCGTCCCGGAGGGCCCGCTACAGCACGTGGCCGGAATGGGCACACCCCGACGTGGTGGCCGCGTATCAGCGGCTGGGCGTCGACGTCCCGTACGAGCACCAGGTCGCGGCCGCGGAGCGCGCCCACTCGGGCGACCACGTGGTGATCGCGACCGGCACCGCGTCGGGTAAGTCCCTCGCGTACCAGCTGCCCGCCGTCGATGCCGTCCACCGTTCGGAACTGCGCGTGCTCGCCGAGCCGGGCAAGCTCCACGACGACGGCGCCACCGTCCTCTACCTCGCGCCCACCAAGGCGCTCGCTGCGGACCAGTTGGCCTCCCTCCGCTCGCTGCGTCTGGACACGCTGCGGGCCGAGAGCTATGACGGCGACACCGACGCGAACTCACGCCGGTGGATCCGCGAGCACGCCAACATCATCCTGGCCAACCCGGACATGCTGCACCACGGCATCCTGCCGAACCACTCGTGGTGGGCCCGTTTCTTCCGCCGCCTGCGGTACGTCGTGATCGACGAGGCTCACAGCTACCGGGGCGTCTTCGGGTCCCATGTGGCGAACCTGCTGCGTCGGCTGCGTCGGGTCTGCGCCTATTACGGCGCGGAGCCTGTGTTCCTCGCCGCGTCCGCAACGGCCGCCGAACCGGCCGAGTCCTTCTCCCGGCTGATCGGCGCCCCCGTGACCGCGGTGACGGAGGACGCCTCCCCGCGGGGTGCCACCACCGTCGCCTTCTGGGAACCCCGTCTGACCGACTTGCAAGGGGAGAACGGGGCGCCGACCCGGCGGACCGCGATCGCCGAGTCCGCCGACATGCTCGCCAACCTCGTGTCCTCGCGGGTCCGCACCATCGCCTTCATCAAGTCTCGTCGAGGGGCTGAACGGATCGCGTCCATCACCAAGCGCCTCCTCGACGAGGTGGATCCCAGTCTTCCGGGCCGCATCGCCGCGTACCGTTCCGGGTATCTCCCCGAGGAGCGCCGAGCGCTGGAGGCCGCCCTGCGGTCGGGTGAGCTTCTGGGGGTGTCCAGCACGTCCGCCCTGGAACTGGGCATCGACATCTCCGGGCTCGATGCCGTGCTGGTCGCCGGCTGGCCCGGAACCCGGGCCTCCTTCTTCCAGCAGATCGGCCGGGCCGGACGTGCCGGCCAAGACGCCGTGGCCGCCTTCGTGGCCAGCGACGACCCCCTCGACACCTACCTGGTGCATCACCCCGAGGCCGTGTTCGACGTCGGGGTGGAGGCCACCGTCTTCGACCCGTCCAACCCCTACGTCCTGGGCCCCCACCTCTGTGCCGCCGCGGCGGAACAACCGCTGCGGCCCGGGGACGAGGAACTCTTCGGACCCACCGCGCGCGCCATGCTGGACACCCTGGTCGAGCGTGGGTACCTCCGTCGCCGGCCCGCCGGCTGGTTCTGGACCCATGCTCAGAGCGCGGCCGGCATGGTCAGCATCCGTGACGACGGCGGAGGACCCGCCCGGATCGTCGACGCGGAGACGGGCGCCCTGCTCGGATCGATGGACTCTCCCCAGACGCATTATCAGGCGCACCGGGGAGCGGTCTACATCCATCAGGGATCCAGTTACCTCGTGGAGGAACTGGATGAGGAGGACCATACCGTCCTGGTCCGCCGGGCCAATCCGGACTACTACACCACCGCCCGGGACGTCACCCAGGTGGAAGTCCTGTCCGTGGACCGTTCCATGACGTGGGGCGATGTCGCTGTTCACTTCGGTGAGGTCAAGGTGACGACCCAAGTGGTCTCCTTCCAGAGGAAATCGCTGGCCTCCAATGAGGTGCTCGGCGAGGAGCCCCTCGATCTCGAGGCACGCGACTTGTTCACCAAGGCGGTGTGGTTCGTGGTGGGCAATCAGCGCCTCCTGAACGCCGGACTGGTGGAAGCGCGGTTCCCCGGTGCACTGCACGCGGCGGAGCACGCCTCGATCGGTATGCTCCCGCTCGTGGCGTCGAGCGACCGCTGGGACATCGGCGGGGTTTCCACCGCCCTCCATGCCGACACCGGCCACCCGACGATCTTCGTTTACGACGGGCACGCGGGCGGAGCGGGCTTCGCCGAGCGGGCCTTCGCCAAGGCCCGCACCTGGCTCGCCGCGACACGCGAGGCGATCCTGGCCTGCGAGTGCGATTCCGGCTGCCCTTCGTGTGTCCAGTCGCCGAAATGCGGCAACAAGAACAACCCACTCGACAAGGCCGGGGCACTGGTCCTTTTGGAAGCCTTCCTCAAGGACGCCCACGACTGGACAGGTCCCGCGGCACTCGACGGCGGCGCGTAGTCCCAGAGGTTCCGGGCCGGTGAGCGGCACGCCCGCCCCCCTACGGAGGCGGCCCGGCACGGGCACGGCCTTCGCCCCGGCCCAGACCGAACGCGCCGCCGACACTGGCCCGCACTTCCGCGATGTCTCCAGACGGTCCCTGCAGCTCGCAGGAGTCCAGACGAGCCCCATCCCTGGCGGCGATCTCCGCTGCCACCGTGCACGGGTCTCCGTTCCGCAGCCCACGCGCCGCATCCGCGGCGGCGAGCGCCGAGAGGTCCGCAGCAGCGGCCGCGCGGGACGCCAGCGTCGCCGCCTGTCCGAGCAGAACGACGAGCAGCACAGCGGTGACCAGCACGAGTCCGAGTCCCAGCGACAGCACGGTTCCCGAACCCCTCTCCGGTTCATTCCTCCGACACGGACCTCGGGCCGTCGAATGGCTTTTCCGGGAGGCGGAAGCGCACCTGGTCATGGATCCCCTCCGGTGTCCTCCCTCGCCGCCGTCGACTGCGCGCTCTGGATCCAGGGGACGGCGGTTCCGAGTACCCCGGGAGCCGGCGCCCGGACCGTTGCGCGCACGAAGCCTCCGCCGTCGTCCTGGATTTCGAGCCACGCGCGCCCACCCGCCAGCCGCAGGGTACCGGCTTTTGCGACGTCCTGTGTGTCGCCTCGGGCGAGCGAACGTGCGGCAGCCCTGGCCGCCTCCTCAAGCCGCACCTGTTGCATCGCCGCAGAACCGGCTCCCAGCAAGACGGCCAGCAGAAACACGACGACGGGCAGTGTCACGGAGAACTCGGCCGTCACGCTCCCGCGTTCGTCGTACGTCCTGGGCCGGGCCCGGTGGTCACTCACGGAATCGCCAATGCTGTGCGGATGATGTTCAACAGGAAGCCCCGGACCTCGTCGCTGCGCATGATGACGACCAGAAGACCTGCGAAGGCGACAGCAGCCAGGGTCGCGATGGCGTACTCCGCTGTCGACGTGCCGGCTTGGCCTGAACAGAGCTTCGTCAGCCTGGCGCGGAAGCGCCAGAGGATCCCGACGATCCGGAGCCAGAGAATGGCGCATTCGCGTGAAACGCTCCACCTTCGCCGTTCCATCCGGTCGGGGGTGGTGGCAGTGACCGAACGACGCTCAGGAGCGCCCGGCCCGGCTGAGGCGGGCGTGGTGGTTGTCGGCATATGGACTTCCTTTCGATGAGACCCCTTCGGGCGATGTCAGACGACTCCAGGCAGGAGTGCCAGGACCACTGGGATGATGCCCAGACAGATGAAAGACGGCAGAGAACACATCCCCAAGGGCAGGACGAGCCGGACCCCTAGAGCGGCGGCGCGCCGTTCAGATTCCCGCAAGGTTCTCCGGCGTTCCGCGGCAGCACTGGACCGGATGCTCTGGGCCGACGGCGCCCCGCTCAAGGCGGCGAACCTCAAGGTCCGTTTCAGGGCTTGGAGGGACGGATGGAGACCGTGGCCCGCCCCGCGGAAGAGGCGGACGGCGCGTGACACGAGACCCACCCGATCGCCGGTCACCCCCGCGGCGAGACCGACATCGGATGCGCTGCGCCAGGCTTCATCCCACGCCGCGCCCAAGGCGAGCGCGGCCACGACACGTCGGAGTTGAGCCGCAATGACCTGATCCGCGCACTCGGCCAGCACTTCGAGACTGCGCTCCAGACTGAGCCCGGATTCCAGCAGCACCCCGACGAGTTCCAGCAGCAGCGCGCTGTCCTCCACGACGCCGGGGCCTCCGGACGCTTCCGGCCGGCCTTCCGGTCCGTCGTGGCTCTGCGCATCGCCGGCGCCCCTCCGGAGAAGGACCGACGCGCAGGACGGCCTGGCACTGGTCAGACACCAGCACGCGAAAAGGAGGACGGAGAATTGGAGCAGGATCATCGCGAGCCCACCTCCGCCTGGCGCACCAGACGCGAGGACCAGACCCTGCCGAGAAACCAGAACACCAGGCCGGCGATCACGGACAGCCCTCCCACCGGGGAGCGCAACACGATGTCCACGGGGTCGACGCCCAGCAGCAGCCCGAGCCCCAGCCCGAAGAACGGCAGCCAGCCGAGCAAGGCGACACTGGCCCGTGGACCGGCGAGCGCCGTCTGACGAGACCTCTCGGCATCCGCCGAGTGCTCGAGGTCGAGGGCGAACCGTTCCAGAAGGTCTGCGAGAGGGCATCCGCTGAGTTCGCCGGCACGGACACAAGCAGCAAGCTGGGACCACTGCCGGACGACGTGTCGGGACTCCCTCGGGAACCGCCCAGCAGCCACCTGGCGGTGAATGGCGATCGCGGGGCTCTCACCCAGCTCGGCTGCCTGCGCAGCCGCAGCCAGAAGGGCCGAGTCCACCGAGGCATCGGGGCCCGGCCGCATCTCCCGACGTGTCTCGGAGTCCTCGCGGTGGAACTCCAGCAGTTCACGCCATGCCTGGGCAGCACTGCGTCCACCGTTCAGCAGGGCGCCGAGATGCTGCACGAGGACCGCCATGGACTCACGATCCAAGGCAGCAGTGTTCCGGGCACCGTGCGTGCTCGCCCAGGTCCGCTTCCGGAACCGGGCAAGCGCACCGCTCCACGAACCGAGCACACCGTGACCGGCGCCGTGAGGGGCGGGATGGCGCTCCTGCCGCCACACCCAGGCGCCGGGGCCGGGACCGACCAGGAGCAGTCCCACCATCAGGAATACGGCGAAGAGCATCACGCCTCCGTCCCAGGGCTCAGCCTGGCCCTGAACGCCGGCCAGCCCGGTCCATAGCTCAGCTGCCCACCGACATGCCGCAGAACCGACTCGGTGGCCAGGCGGCCGTCGCGTGCCCGGACCAGGCTCAGTTCGCGGATCTCACGTCCCGTCGACATCCGATCCAGGTGGATCACCACGTCGACGGCGCTCGAGACCTGAGCCGCAGTGGCAGTCCCATCCATTCCCGCCAAGGCACAGAGCGCTTCGAGCCGGGCCGGCACGTCGTCGGCCGAGTTCGCGTGCAAGGTCCCGGCGCCACAGTGTCCGGTGTTGAGTGCCATCAACAGCTCACGGACTTCCGAGCCGCGGCACTCCCCCACGACGAGACGATCCGGCCTCATGCGCAGGGATTCCCGGACGAGCTCCCTCAACCCGATGGCTCCTTTGCCTTCGATGTTTCCATGACGGGACTCCAGCCTGATCACGTGAGGATGACCAGGGTCGAGCTCCGATGCGTCTTCGATCAGAACCAGCCGCTCCTGTGCACCCGCGAGACTCAGGAGAGAAGACAGCAAGGTCGTCTTCCCCGAACCTGTGGCTCCACTGATCAGGAAGTTCAGCCGCCGGTTCATCAGGGCTTGGAGCACGCCCAGGATGTCCGGGGTGAACATGCCTGCCTCACCGAGTTCGGCGAGGGTGAACCGCCGGCCGCGACGGATCCTGATCGACAGGACCGTGCCGTCC
This sequence comes from Arthrobacter woluwensis, assembly GCF_900105345.1. Lineage (NCBI taxonomy): Bacteria > Bacillati > Actinomycetota > Actinomycetes > Micrococcales > Micrococcaceae > Arthrobacter > Arthrobacter woluwensis. Next base: position 877,868 of record NZ_FNSN01000003.1, on the reverse strand, counting down.
GGGGACAACGGAGGGATGACCGCGTGGACGCGGTAACCGCCCGGAAGGCGCACATCGACACACGGATTGCCCTCGTCGAGACGCCGCCCTCCGGCCGATATCAGTCGCTGGGCGAGGGCACGCACCTGTTCCTCGCGCCCCAACGGCACCGCAATGCGCTCGAGTCCGGCTCCGCGGTCCCACCAGACCCCATCGGGCCCGTTGACGAAGATATCGGTGACCCCTGGCACATCAGCGACGACCTGCAGGGGTCCGAGGCCCCGCAATTCGGCGTTGATGCTCTCAACCGCCGCGAGCGCTACGGAAGGTCCGAGGAACCTCCCCGTCGAATTCACCGCGGCGGCGACCCTTTCCGTGGTGACCGGGCCGGGAACGCTCAGCACGTCCTGCCTGATGGTTTCAAGAAGTGCCGGATCCAGGCCGTGACCGTTGTCGGAGTGCTGAGGAAAGCCTTCTTCCTGCCCACTGCCGAGTGCCATGAGGGGACGCTGCCGGCGCGGAGCACCCGCCTGGAATGCACGGCGTCGACCGCTGTTCGACCGGGGAGCGGCGGACCGGGCCTGGTCTCCCTCCGGTGTCTCCTTCATCGTCCGCCACCTCCGGCCTGGGCGAGCACCGCGCCGACCACGGTCCGAACCGGACGGATCCGCGCCAGACCGGGCAGACGCCCCTCATCGGCGGCGGCCTGCACTCCACGGAGCGGTGGAATCAGGCCGTGATAGCCAAGACCCAGCCGCTTCGCGAGTTCCGCGGCTTCCGGGCCCTGACCTCGCCGGGCGCGCGCCACCAGCCCAGGCGACGACACCGGCACGTGTCCGAGCTCATTGCTCGCACGGACGGCGGCGTTCAGGGTCAGTGGAGCACATACGGTCAAGGTGTCGCACCACCAGGCGAGCTGGTGCAGTGTGGAGTCCGAAAGATCCAGGACCACCAGGTCGTAGGCCTTGCGTGCTGCGTCCAGGACCCGGGGATCGTGGATCACCGGGCCCGGTTCGACACCGCCTGCAGGCCACATCAGCACCGAGAATCCGGCGGTCTGCGGAAGCGAATTCGCGAGCCGCTCGGGACTGATCGCTCCGCTGCTCGCGTTCAGCTCGACCCAGCCCGATCCCGCGAGATCCGTGGCGGACAAGGCGTACCGAAACCCGGCATCCTGAGGTGCGGTGTTCACGAGCACCGTGCGCAGTCCCGCCTCGGCAGCTTGCGCGGCGAGCCACACCGCGAGGGTCGAAGTCCCACTCCCACCCGCGGCGCCCCACAGCCCGGCGACCAGTCCGCCGTCGCGCACGGTGCCCATGCCGCCGAGGAATTCCGCCAGCCAGCCCATGGCCGCCGGCAGGACGCCGACGCGTTCCACACCCCACATCGCCGCGCGATCCCACAGCCCCGGATCATCCTGCAGACCGAGCAGGGCATCAACGGGTCGACGACGGACGGGGAATTCCAGGACGTCCCCGCCGACGATCACTGCGCTGGACCGGTCCCAGTCCGGGACGGCGCTCTGAACGTCTTCAGCCACCCGAAGCCGCACCCCGGCGGCGGCCGCGGCGGCCCTGACCGCTTCCTGGATCGCCGGAAGACCGGTGATGAGAAGGAAGGGCGCGCCACCGCGATCTGTGCCGGCGGCCTCCCGGCCGGGCCACCCGGCGTCGCCCAGCGCGGCTGTGGAATCGTCCACGGCTTCCTGCATACGTCGTTTCATGAATCCAGCGTGCAGCCGACTGCGGCAAGCCGCCGGGGCCCGCTCGGACCATGTGGACAGCGCTCGTAGCGGCTTGTCCACAACGCGAAGAGGGCGTCAGAAAAGGTCGGTGCCAGCCGGGAGAATGGAACCATGCACATTCTGATCACCCCCGACGACGACGGCGGGGCGCACCTGTCCCGCCTCGACGACTCGGGCGTGGCGATCGGCAGCCCGTGGAAGGTCTCTGCCGAAGACCTCCCACAGGAAGTGGTGTCCCTGGAAGAGGAACAGCCCCGGTGGGTCTGGGACACCGTGCACGACTTCTACCCGCGCCTGCTGGCCGCCGGTGTGCGGCTGGCCAGATGTCACGACATCAGTCTGATCCGGACCATCCTGCGGTTCTCCTCCCTCGTTCAGGACCCTCGCTATGCCGACATGGCAGCCAGGATCACCGGCTCCGCGGACTACCCCAGCGCCGAGGCAGGCCCGGTGGAACAGCTCCAGGACAGCCTGTTCGACGCGCCCCGTCAGGCCCGGGACCACGACCTGACTCGACAGGAGTTCGCGGCACAGCTGGCGGCGATCGCGGGCTCCTCCTCCCCGGTGCGGCTGCGCCTGCTGGTCGCGGCGGAGTCGGCGGCCGGCCTGGTGGCCACGGAGATGCAGTTCCTGGGGGTTCCTTGGGACCAGGCCGCCCATCGTGGGCTGCTGGAGGAGGTTCTGGGTCCGGAGCCTCCTCTCGGTCAAAGGCCCCGGAAGATGGAAGCGCTCGTGACGGAGATGCGGGAGCTGCTCCGCTCGCCCTCCCTCAATCCGGATTCGCCGCAGGATCTCCTGCGGGCGCTGCACCGCAATGGCATCGAAGTGCGGACCACTCGGCAGTGGGAGCTGCAGGAATTCCACCATCCAGTGATCGCCCCCTTGCTGGAGTACAAGAAGCTGTCCCGTCTTTATACGGCGAACGGCTGGTCCTGGCTGGACAGCTGGGTCCGCCGCGGCCGTTTCAGATCGGATTACGTGGTGGGAGGCGTGGTCACCGGTCGCTGGTCATCCCGTGGCGGTGGGGCGCTGCAGATCCCGAAGTCGGTCCGGAACGCGGTCCGGGCTCTGCCGGGGTACAAACTGCTGGTCGCTGATGCCTCGCAGGTGGAGCCGCGCATTCTGGCGGCCATGTCGGCCGATCAGGGAATGGCCGCCGCGGCTCGCGGCCAGGACCTGTATGCCGAGATCGCCGACGCAGGATTCGGCGGCAGCCGTTCCTCCGCGAAAGTCGCGCTGCTGGGCGCGATGTACGGTGCGACGACCGGGGAATCCGCCCGGCTCATGCCGCAGCTGAAGAAGCTGTACCCGGCGGCGATCGGCCTGGTGGAGGACGCCGCGCGTCGTGGAGAACGCGGGGAGTCCGTCTCCACGTGGCTGGGCAGGACCACCCCTCCTCCCGGAGCCGCGTGGGAGGCGGCCCAGAGGACACAGACTCAGGAGGAACAGCGCCGCGCCGACTCCTGGGCCAGGTCGAGGGGCCGTTTCACCCGCAACTTCATCGTGCAGGGGACCGCGGCGGAATGGGCGGAGTGCTGGCTGGCCGGAATCCGGTCGCGCCTTCACGCGCTCGGCGCCGCCTGGCCGAAGGCCCTGGAGGGCGATACCGGCGCGGCCGGATCCTCGTCGTGGCCGATCACCGGCCCCGCAGAACTCGTCTTCTTCCTGCACGACGAGATCATGGTCCACGCCCCCGAAGGGCTCATCCCCGACTGTGTCGAGGCGGTGGAGAGTGCGGCCCGCGACGCCGGTCGGCTCCTGTTCGGCACGGCTCCGGTGGACTTCCCACTGACGGTCGCCGTGGTCGACTCCTACGACCAGGCCAAGTAGCCCGGCCAGGCCAAGCAGCCCAACCGAGCCGACTAGCCAAGCCGAGTAGCGAGGCCGAAAAGCCAGACCACGGCCTGCTGCCACGCAGGCGGACCACGCAGTCAGGACACGTGGCCGTGCACCATGGCAATGCCGAGCACCATGACGATGCGGCAGCACCTCAGAGCGTGAAGAAGTGCTTCCGGTCCGGATCCCAGGGCTTGGCCCATCCGAGGTAATGGAACGTCTCCTCCAGCAGCTTGCCGGTGAATCCCCAGATGAAGACGTCCTCCACCAGGAAGGCCGGGGACTCGAAGACGACTCCCGCCCGCTCCAGACTGGCCGTGACACGGTTCCGGGGGTCGAGGAGATCGCGCACCGGGATGCGGAACACCTGGGCCGATTCCCGCGGGTCCACCACGAACACGGGACTCACCTCGCGCCACCAGGCGAGAACGGGAGTGACCATGAAATTGCTGTACGGCAGCGGATGCGACGGCAGGACTCCCACCACGTCGACACCGGCCGGGTCCAGACCCGTCTCCTCGACGGCCTCCCGCAGAGCGGCGGCGGCCTCGTCGGCGTCGTCGGGCTCCAGCTTGCCGCCCGGGAAGGCGATCTCTCCCGCATGGCTGCCGAGCGTCGTCGCGCGCTGGAGCATCAGCAGGTCCAGGTCGTCCGGTCCCAGACTGTCCGGGTCGCGTCCGGCGCTTTCCGCCGTGGGGGCGAAGAGCATGAGGACCGCGGCGTCACGGGCGGTGTCGGGCTCGGCCAGCGTGAGCCGCCAGCGGGCGCCCAGCTCCTCGGCCAGGACGGTTCCGGCCTCGCCGGCGAACCGGCGGAGGTCCCGCAACGCGCTCACGAAGCGGACTCGGCCAGCAGTGCCCGCTGGGACGCCATTCGGATCTCGGCCGGGTCCTCCACCGCGGCGAGGTACGCCTCCCGGAGTTCCTCCTGGCCAGGAGCGAGTTCGTACTTCAGCAGCTTGGCCGCCTTGACGGGATCCGTCTCCCCCATGCCGTAGGACGGGCACCAGTGGGCCACCACGCACGCGCCGCACGCCGGCTTCCGGGAGTGGCACACCCTGCGCCCGTGGAACACGACCCGGTGGGAGAGCTGCGTCCATTCCTTGCGTTCGACCAGCTCGCCCACCTCGCGCTCCACCACCACGGGGTCATCCGAGGTGGTCCACTCGAAGCGCCGGGCGAGACGTCCGAAGTGCGTGTCGACCGTGATGCCGGGGATGCCGAACGCGTTGCCCAGCACCACATTGGCCGTCTTGCGACCCACCCCGGCCAGAGTGATGAGCTCCTCCACGGACGGCGGGACCTTGCCGTCGTATTCGTCGACCAGCCGCGTCGCCAGCGCCACGAGGTTCCGGGCTTTGGCACGGAAGAATCCGGTGGGCTGGATGATGGCTTCCAGGTCAGGAAGCTCGGCCTGTGCCATCTCGCGGGGACCCGGATAGCGGGCGAACAGTGCCGGCGTGATCTGATTGACCCTCACATCGGTGGTCTGCGCGGACAGCACCGTGGCGACCAGCAGCTCGAACGGGTTCCGGAAGTCGAGTTCGGGGTGAGCGTACGGATAGAACTCCCCCAGGACCTTGTTGATCTTCCGCGCCCGGCGTTTCTTAGCCAGCAGGCTTTCGCCGCCGGCCGCCACGGTGTTCTTCGTCATTGCGGGTCAGGAACCCCGCTCGATGTTGCGGAGATCATGCAGCACGCCGATCCGGCCGTCCTCGTTCTGGACGACCAGACCCTGCGGGCCTTCCTGCAGCGCCAGGATCCACTTGCCCGGCTCCAGGTCGAAGACGGGCGCGCCGCTCCGCTCATCCAGCGCAACACGTCGTTCCGGCACTGCGAACCAGAAGGCCTGCTGCGCCGGCTGTTCCGCTTCACGGTGAGGGTCGACGACGGCGTGAATCGGATCCGCGGACCCGGCACCCGCCGGGGCGGCGTCCTCCGTCGTGGTGGACTCCGGCTTATCGGCAGACGAGCTGCCCGAGCCCGTGTTCAGTGCACCGCCCGTGTTCAGCGCGCTGCGGAGCACCGTCACGTCGGAGTCGTCGTCCGGGTGCGGAGCGTAGAACTCCTCTTCCTCGTCCTCCGGCACGTCGACGGACTCGTTGAGCGTGGGGACGCCCAGCACGGGTTCCGGGAGCTCCGGCGCCTCGGCCACATGGGACTGGGCTTCCTTCAGAAGGTCGTCCTCGGACGGCCCCTCCGAGGCCTCATAGCCCGCGGTCGCCAGGACCTCGTCGCCCAGGATCGGGTCGGATGCAGTGGCCTGCGTCGAGGACTGTTCCGACGGCTGTGCGCCAGCATCGTAAGAGCCGGCGCCGGCGTCCGCATCGGAACCGGCCACCGGGCCGGAACCGGAATCCGCAGCTCCTGCGGCCGGCCCGGCCGAGGGTTCGTCAGCCGACGGTTCGTCAGCCGAAGCCGCGGAAACAGCGTCAGAGGAACCAGTTTCAGCGGCACCAGCGGCCTCGGCGACCGGAGAGGCCGCGGAACCGGCGTCGCGGGCTTCGCCCACGCCGTCGCCCAGACCTTCGGAGGTGCCCTCAGGAGCTTCCGGCGCGCGGTGCCGGGAGGTGGACGGCGAGGGCACGCCGCCCTCGACCTGGGAGTCAGCCGACTCGGCACCCGGCGCCGGGTGACCGGCGGAAGACTCGTCCGAGGAAGCCGCGGTTCCGGTGGCCGCCGCGGCGGCTGCCGCGCCAACACCCGCCGCGCCCGCCGCACCTGCGGCGCCGGCGGCCGGAGCGGCCCATGCCGGCCCCTGCTGCGGCTGGTAGCCCTGCGGCGCGTACGGCGAAGGAGCGCCCTGTGCCGGGCCACCCGGCTGGTCCCCGTAGCCCGGGGTGCTCGAGTACTGCTGAGCGCCGGGACCGGAGTGGACCGGCTGCGCGGGACGGTTCGCGGGGGCTGCGTCCCGTGCCACGACGTGGGCCGGAACCTCGGGACGGCCCGTGAAATCAGCGGCGAACACCGGGATGAAGCGTGCCAGCACCGTGGTCACGAACAGAAGGGCGGCGCCCAGGAGATTCAGGATCACCGACGTCCAGTTGACGTAGCCGTAGTACCCCAGGAACGGCAGGACACCGATCTGGCTCACCGCGCTCAACAGCGCCAGGGACGCCAGCACGGACGCGAGCTGGTCCAGAGAGAAGGATCCGAGGCGGAGCTTGGTGGAGGGGCTGACCCTGCGGACCAGGAATCCTATGCCGACCGCGAGCGGAAGGATCAGATCGAGGCCGAGGAACTCGAGGCTCGGAATGAACCCCAGACGTCCGAAACTTCCGAATCCGTTGCCGACCAGCAGCAGCACGATGGCGACCAGGACGAGCACATCGCGGAGGGTGAGGGGGCCCAGGAGCGCCTTCCCGCCGTCGGGCTGCTGAGATGCCGCCGCACCGCGCCCCACGGCCGGCGTCTGAGCGTAACCGGGACCGGCGTACCCCGGGCCCGGAGCGGACCGGCCATAGTCGGGTCCCGCCTGAGGTGCGGCGTGCTGCTGCACACCCGGCTGCTGGCCGTACTGCCCGGCTCCCGGCCCGGCGGGCGCACCCTGTGACGGCCGGCCATACGGCTGCCCCTGGCCCTGCTGTCCCTGGCCTCCCCCATACGGAGTGCCCGTCGCGCCGCCACCCTGCGGGCCGCCCTGGTACTGTCCGGGCGCCTGCTGCTGTGCCTGCTGCTGGCCCGGAGGTCCCCACGGGCTCTGCCCCGGATGCTGCCGGTCAGGCGTTTCCGGCCCGCCCTGATTGTTGAACTCTGGCGTTGACATCGGCTGTGTTCTCCTGTCGATGGAGGTCATGCTGCGGACTTGTCACCAGCCTAATGGGAGGACGGCCCGCCCGGGAGAAGTGTTGCCTGAGAACGCCCGGAACCCCAGCGCGGCGGCCTGCCGGATTTCTCCAGAAAAGCGCCAAATCACGCGTCGTGGCACCCCAGGCGACCGGCGGGGATTCTGTTCACTCATGGTTCACAGTGTGACCGCGGACACTCATTTGTCGGAGCGGAGGACTAAGGTGGTCGGTGGAATGCACCTCAACGAAGAAGTAGAAGGATCCAGGATGTCTGAAGAGACCACTCCAGCCGCAGGTGACGCCTTGGAAAACCTGCTCCAGGAGAACCGCAGTTTCGCCCCCACGCCCGAGTTCGCGGCGAACGCCATCGCCAGTGAGGACCTGTACGCGGAAGCCGCAGCGGATCGTCCCGCGTTCTGGGCCCGGCAAGCGCGTGAGCTGCTGAGCTGGGACAAAGACTTCGAGACCGCGTTGGACTGGAGCAATGCCCCCTTCGCGAAATGGTTCGTCGGCGGTGAGGTCAACGCGGCGTACAACGCCCTGGACCGTCATGTCGAGAACGGTCTCGGCGAGCGCGTGGCCATCCACTTCGAAGGCGAGCCGGGCGACACCCGCAGCTACACCTACGCCCAGCTCACGGACGAGGTGAAGAAGGCCGCCAATGCCTTCGAATCGCTCGGGGTGGGCAAGGGCGACCGCGTCGCGGTCTACCTCCCCATGATCCCGGAAGCCGTCATCACGCTGCTGGCCTGTGCCCGGATCGGCGCCATCCACTCGGTGGTGTTCGGCGGGTTCTCGGCCGACGCACTCCGTTCCCGCATCGACGACGCCGAAGCGAAGCTCGTCGTGACGGCCGACGGCACCTACCGCCGCGGCAAGCCCAGCGCGCTGAAGCCCGCCGTGGACGACGCTCTCGCGGCGGACGGCCACACGGTCCAGAACGTCGTCGTGGTCAAGCGCAATGGCGAGCCGGTCTCCTGGACCGAGGGCCGCGATCAGTGGTGGGACGACGTGGTGGGCGGCGCCTCCGCCGAGCACACCGCGGTGGCCCATGACTCCGAGCACCCGCTCTTCATCCTCTACACCTCCGGCACCACCGGGAAGCCCAAGGGCATCCTGCACACCACGGGCGGCTACCTGACCCAGGCGGCGTTCACCCACAAGAACGTCTTCGACCTCCACCCGGAGACCGACGTCTACTGGTGCACCGCCGACGTCGGCTGGATCACCGGCCACTCCTACGTCACCTACGCGCCGCTCATCAACGGCGCCACCCAGGTGATGTACGAAGGCACCCCGGACTCCCCGCACCAGGGACGCTGGTGGGAGATCGTGGAGAAGTACAAGGTCTCCATCCTCTACACGGCGCCCACGGCCATCCGGACGTTCATGAAATGGGGCCGCGAGATCCCGGAGAAGTACGACCTCTCCTCCATCCGCGTGCTCGGTTCCGTGGGCGAACCCATCAACCCGGAAGCGTGGATGTGGTACCGCGAAGTCATCGGCGCCAACAAAGCCCCGATCGTGGACACCTGGTGGCAGACCGAGACCGGCGCCATGATGATCTCCCCGCTGCCCGGCGTCACGGCCACGAAGCCCGGTTCGGCCCAGGTGCCGCTGCCCGGCATCGCGGTGGACGTGGTGGACGAGGTCGGCGAGACCGTGCCGGACGGCCACGGTGGCTTCCTGGTCATCCGCGAGCCCTGGCCCTCCATGCTGCGCGGCATCTGGGGTGACCCGGAGCGGTACAAAGACACGTACTGGTCCCGCTTCGATGACATGTACTTCGCGGGCGACGGCGCCAAGAAGGACGCCGACGGGGACGTCTGGCTGCTCGGCCGCGTGGATGACGTCATGAACGTGTCCGGCCACCGGCTCTCCACCACGGAGATCGAGTCTGCGCTGGTCAGCCACCCGTCCGTGGCGGAAGCCGCCGTGGTGGGCGCCAACGATGAGACCACCGGCCAGGCCGTGGTGGCCTTCGTGATCCTGCGCGAGGGCGCGGAGAACACCGGAGACGCGATCGTGCAGGATCTCCGCACCCATGTGGGCAAGGAGATCGGCCCGATCGCCAAGCCGAAGAACATCCTCGTGGTGCCGGAACTGCCCAAGACCCGTTCCGGCAAGATCATGCGCCGTCTGCTGAAGGACGTGGCGGAAGGCCGCGACCCGGGTGACGCCACCACGCTGGCGGACCCCACGGTCATGCAGCAGATCGCCGCGGACCTGCGGAAGTAGCGGTCGCCGGGGCGCGCCACACGGCGCGCCCCCTCCAAGCCGGCCGGCGACGGCGGGTGTCCCCTCTCAGCGCGAGGGTGCACACCCGCCGTCGCCGTTTTCATACCGGGGTATGAACCGCCCCGCTCAGACTCCGCTCCTGCTCCGATGTGCCGGTGGCCGGCCTTCGGAAGACTGGAGACATGACCACGATCCTGCACGCCAGAGACCTGTCCCTCTCCTACCCCGGCGCCTCGCTCCCGGCGCTTGACTCCGTCAGCCTGAGCATCAGCCACGGTGAGACGGTGGCGATCATGGGCGCGTCGGGCTCGGGCAAGACGTCCCTCCTCCACTGCCTGGCCGGCATCATCCGCCCCGCCAGCGGTTCCATCACCTTCGTCTCGGGCGCCGGCCCGCTCCAGGTCGAGACCCTCGACGACGGTGCCCGCGCACGCCTGCGCCGCGAGGAGTTCGGCTTCGTCTTCCAGCAGGGTCTCCTGCTGCACGAACTGACGGCCCTGGAGAACGTGGCGGTGGCGCGCATGCTCAACGGGGTCCCCCGCGCGCACGCCGAGGAGGAGGCCGCCCGCTGGCTGGCCCACCTCGGCCTCGCCGGAATGGAAAACCGCAGGCTCGGCGAGCTGTCCGGCGGGCAGGCGCAGCGGGTGGCCATCGCTCGGGCCCAGATCACGGGCGCCCGCCTCATCTTCGCGGACGAGCCCACCGGGGCCCTCGACTCCGCCACCTCCGCGGAGGTCCTCGACCTCCTCCTCGGCACGGTCGGGGAAGGACGCACCCTGGTGATGGTGACCCACGATCCCGAGGTGGCACGCCGCTGCGGCCGCATCGTGACCCTGAGCGACGGCCGGATCGTCTCCGACACCGGCTCCGCCACGGCCTCGGTCCCGGGGACCTTCGGCCTCGGAAGCGGTGCGGCCCGATGAACACCCTCCGGACCTCACTCCGCCTGGCCGGCCTTTTCCGGCGCCGGCAGGACGGAGACCGCGCGGCGACCCTGCTGCCGCTCCTCTCCTTCGCCCTCGTCACGGCGCTGCTCCTGCTGGTCACGGGCGGCGCGCAGGCGTTCTTCCGCTGGGATGACGAACTCGCCATCACCTACCAGATCCTCGCCGTGATCGCCCTGGTCCTGCTGCTCGTGCCGCTCGGCACCGTGGGCGCTTCGGCCGCGAAACTCGCCGCACGACGCCGGGACGACCGCCTGTCCTCACTGCGCCTCCTGGGGGCCTCCACCGGGACGGTCACCCTCCTGACCGTGCTGGAGGCCGCGACCACCGCACTGCTCGGGTCCCTCCTGGGCGTCGTCCTCTACTGCGCCACCGCGCCGTTGCTCGGGCTGCTCCATTTCCGGGGCGCCGCGCTGGGCGATCAGATCTGGCTGCCGTGGGCCGTGGTGCCCCTCCTGGCTCTGGGGATCGTGCTGCTCGCCTCGGTGAGCGCCGTCGTCGGGCTCCGCTCCGTGGTGGTGACGCCGCTGGGCGTCCGCACCCGGCAGCGCGCCGGCACCGCCCACTGGGTCCGCGCCCTCGTGGCGGCCGGAATCGTGATCGTCGGCGTGCTTCTCATGCAGGGCATCGGCGCCCTGGGCCAGTTCGGCGGGGTCGCCGCGATGATCATCGCCATGGCCGTGGTGTTCGGCGGGGCTTTGCTCGCTCTCAACTTCATCGGTCCGTGGTTCATCCGCGTGGTGGCCCGCCGACGGCACCGGAAGGCGCCCACCGTCGCGAAGCTCCTCGCCGCGCGGATGATCCTCGAGGACCCCAAATCCGCGTGGCGTCAGGTCAGCGGTGTGGCGATGACGAGCTTCGTCGGGGTGTTCGGCGCGGTCGGTCTCGCGATGGCGGCGATCACGGAGGACCATCCCATGGATGACGCTTCGCGCTGGCTCATGCGGGACATCTCGACGGGGGTTCTCGTGACCGTCGCCGCGTCGTTCGTGATGGTGGCCTGCTCGGTGGGGATCAATCAGGCCGCCTCGACCCTGGACCGCGCCGCCGTGCACGTGTCGCTGGACCGGCTCGGCATGCCCCGCTCCGTGATGGTCGAGGCCAGCCGCCGTTCCGTCATGTCCGCTCTGTGGGTCGTGGCCGGCGGTTCCGCGGCCTGCGCAGTCGGGCTGCTGTTCCCGCTCGTGGGTTTCGCCGTCTTCGTTCAGCCGCTCGCGGTGCTGACGACCGCGGCCGTGTTCGTGGCCGGCTTCGTGGTGGTGCGCGGCGCGGCGGCACTGGCCGCCCAGCTCGTGCCGGGCATCCTGGCCCGCCCGGAGCGGGTCCTCTAGATCGCTCTTTGGAGGACGAAGGGGCGGGCGCCGGAGGATTCCGGCGCCCGCCCCTTCGCCGTTCCCGGCTCAGTGATGAAGCTGGAAGGTCGGCACGAAATCCGGGTCCGTGATGGCCGGTCTCCGCAGCGAGAACGCCTCGATGGGGTGCGCCGTGGAGCCCTCGGTCAGCAGCTCGGCGAGGATGCGGCCCATGAGGGAGGCGAACTTCCCCGCATGCCCCGCCCCGTTGAACACCGCCACATGCGGCGCGCCGGGCACGGTGTCCACGACGAAGTCGCGGTCGGCCGGCATGTCGTACACACACGTCTTGTTCGCATACACGGGCCCGACGGCGCCCGGCAGGTGCCGCCGCAGGAACCCTTCCAGCAGCGCGGCTTCCTCGGCGTCGCCTTCGTAGACCCGCTCGTCGCTGCTGATGAAGCGGCCGCGCATGTCCCGCGCGATCTTGACCGCCGGCTCGCCGTAGACCGGGAACCCGTAGTGGTCCTGCTCGCCGTGGAAGATCCAGATGGGGAACCGGTCCGGGGTGAACTCGGACAGGCGGGCCGACGTGAAGTAGCTGACCTGTTCCTGCGACAGGGTGAGCCGGTAGTCCAGCCCGAGGTCCGGCATGAGCTCGCCGAGCCACGAGGACACGGCCACCACGAGCCGGTCCGCGGAGAAGTCGCCCCGCGGCGTCCGTACGGTCACGCTGTCAGGCCTGACCTCGACACCGGTGGCGCGGGTGTGCGGGAGGAAGGTCACCCCGTGGGCGAGGGCCAGGGAGGTGTGGGCAGCGACGCTCGCCCGGATGTCGATCAGCCCTCCGGCTTCCTGGTACATGCCGGTGACGTCGTCCTCGATGCGCCACTGGGGCCAGCGGCGGCGGATCTCTTCGGCGTCGAGGTCCTCGTAGGGGATGCCCTGCGCTGCGAGCGCACCGCGGTAGGCGTCGAGCGAGGCGCGGGCCGCGGGTTCTGAGGAGGAGAGATCCAGCCCGCCGGTCCGGAGGTAGAGCGGCAGCCCGGACTGTTCCTCCACGTGCGCCCAGGCCTCGAACATGGCGGGCGTCAGGGCCGTGTACGCGGTGCTGTGATACGCGTGCCGGATGATGCGGGAGACGTCGCCCGACGAGTTCCGTGTGTTGACCAACTCGTCCTGCTCCAGGACGAGCACCCGGGTGCCCGGGGTCTGGGAGAGCCAGTAGGCGGTGGCCGAACCGATGGCGCCCGCGCCGATGACGATGTGCGTGTACCCGCCCGGCATGGCGTTCTCCCGTCGTTGAGCGATCCCTTCCGAGACTGGCACACCGGCCGTGACGCATGGTAGTCCATGACGCCCCTTTGCGGGGCGGGGATGCGTGGCGGCGCCGGGACACGGACGGCGAGCGCGCTCAGGAACCCTCGGCGTGGCAGCCGCACGACCGCCGCAGGATCAGCTCGCAGTCGAACACCTGGTTCCGGGAGGGCTCGTCCCGCTCGGCCCCGATGATCGCCCGGACGCCGGCCTCGGCCATCTCCTTGACGGGCTGCCGCACGGTGCTCAGCGGCGGCCAACAGTATTCCGCCTCGTCCGAACCGTCGAACGCCATGACCGCCACGTCGTCGGGCACACGGAGACCGGCTTCCTGGACCGCGCGGAGGAAGCCGATGGCCTGCTGGTCCGAGCTGATGAACACCGCGGCCGGCCGCGGCGTGACGGCGAGGAACTGCTTCCCGGCCTCGTAGCCGCCCTGCCGGTCGAAAGTGCAGCGGAAGATCCGTCCTTCCGACGCCCCCAGGCCCTGCAGGGCCGAGCGCCAGCCGCCTTCGCGGCGATCCGGCGCGTTCCCGGTGGTGAGACCCATGACCAGAGCGATGTCCCGGTGACCGTGCGAGGCCAGGTGCTCGACCGCGCGTCGTGTGCTCTCGGAGAATTCCGGGCCGATCGCATCCACCGACGGCGACTCCTCGGAGAAGTTCAGCAGCACCGTCCGGACGCCGCGCTCCCGGAGCTCCTGGATGTCCGGCTGCACGAGGACCGAGCAGAGGAACACCCCGTCCACCTGCCGGTCGATGAAGTTCCTGAGGTGCCGCCGCTCAACGGTCAGCGAATCCCGGGAGTCGGCCAGCAGCATGGCGAATCCCTGTTCCTCCGCGGCCTGCTCGACGGCCTCGGCCAGGCTCGCGAAGAACGGGTTGCTGATCTTCGGGACCACCATGCCGAGAATCTGCGAGGACCCCTTCTTGAGGGCCCGCGCCGCCGCATTGGGCCGGTAGCCGAGCGCCGCGATGGCCTGCCGGACCTTCTCCTCGGTGGCCGGCGCCACGTTCTTGGGTCCCCCGTTGACCACATAGCTCACGACGGCGGTGCTGACGCCCGCGAGGCGGGCGACGTCCTTCCGCGTGATCACGGGTCGGGAGGAGGCGGAGAGGTCCGGCATAGCCACCATGCTAGCCGCGGGCGGCCTCGGTGCTGCGGGCCGCCGGAAGCTCCGGGGCGTCCCCGAAGTCATGGATCGGGAGCCGTTCCCCTCCCCGGAGTGCCGACTGGTGGGCCACGATGCCCGGCAGCGTGAAGCGGGCGGCCGTCCAGGCGTTCACGGGCGGCAGCGAACCCGTGGCGACGGCGGTCACGAAGTCGTCCACCAGGAAGGCGTGACTCCCCTCGTGTCCGCTCGGCAGGGCGCGGAGTTCCGCGGGGAGCCGAGACGGATCGTGCACGGGGGCGAGGCCCGAGACGAAGGCGTCGCGAAGGGCGGGGTCGACGTCGGCGAGGGACGGGTCATCGAGCGGGATGCTGGGCAGGGTGCTGATCTGCTCACTCACATCGGTGAAACCCTCCTTGTCCTGCCACACGGCCGTCTCGACGAGTTGCTCGAAGCTGCCCTCGGTGCCGAAGTACCGGAAGCGGCTCTCGCGCAGATGGGACGGGTAGCCCACGCGCCGGAACTCGTTGATGCGGATGCTCCCGCCGCCGTCCATCTCGAACAGGGCCGTGGCGTTGGAGAAGTCGTTGTCGAACATGCTGATCTCGCGGTCGAAGACGCCGTCGCCACGCTCGTCCCGGACGCCGATGCAGCTCACGCTCGTCACATGGCCTCCGATGCCCCCGAGGACTCCGCCCAGGGAGTGCGTCGGGTAGAGCATGGGCGGGTAGCTGGCGGTCTTCTGCCATTCCTCCCCGCCGCTGTACTGGTAGGCGGCGTAGAAGCCGAGGTCCATGTCGTGGACGTAGTCGCCTTCGGCGTAGAAGATCCGGCCGAACGCGCCGTCGGCCTTGCGGTCGCGAGCATAGATCGTGGCCGGGTTGTAGTAGCTGGTCTCCCCCATCATGTAGGTCAGCCCGGTCTCCCGGACGGCCTCGATGATGGCGGCGATCTCCTCTTCGCTGATCGCCATGGGCACCGCGGAGTAGACGTGCTTGCCCGCCCTGAGCGCCTGTACCACCAGCGGTCCATGAGTCCATCGCTGCGTGAAGATCGCGACGGCGTCGACGTCGGAGGCCAGCATGTCCTCGAAGCTGGGGAACGTGCCGGCCAGGTCCTGGCGGGCTGCCAGCGTCTCCGCCCGCTCGGCGAGCACATCGGTGACGTAGACGTCCCGCACGAGGGGGTGGGCCTTGAAGAGTTTGGCGAACTGGCCGGAGAACTGGCCGGCGCCGACGATTCCGAGGGAGAACGGTGAGATCTGAGTCATGCGGAAGAGTCTCCCAGCGCGATCTACTCGAGTCAATAGACCTGAGATTCTTCCTGAAAAGCTTGCATTACACGGAAGTGACACGTGTAGATTGTTGACTCAGACCCTCCGCTGGACCCCGACATTCCGCGGCAGAAGGGTCGCCGCGCCGACGCGACACTCAGATCGGTTCTGAATCTTTATGTTTGCGAAGGTTTCTTCTTGTTCACTTTTGTTCCATTGACTGCTAGTGTGGCGCACATCACAGGCAATGGGTTCTTGAAGGAGAAAAAATGCCACAGCCTCAGATGCCGGCCGGCAGCGTAGTCGCCCCGCGTCGCACCGTTCTCAAATCCTTCGCACTCGGCGCGGCCGGCCTCGCCGGCGTTCCGCTCCTCGCGGCGTGCACCGGGGGTTCCGGCCCCTCCGGCGGTGGCTCCGCCGCCACCACGTTCACCCTGGGTTCGAGCCTGTCCGACGAAGTGCCGAAGAAGGCCCTCGCCGACACGCTCGCCGCCTTCCAGAAGAAGTCCAGCAAGTCCGCCACCATCAACACCGTTCCCCACAACGATTTCCAGAACAAGATCAACTCGTACCTGCAGGGTTCCCCGGACGACGCCTTCACCTGGTTCGCCGGCTACCGCATGCAGTACTACGCGGGCAAGGGACTGCTGGCGCCCATCGACGACGTTTGGTCCAAGATCGGGGGCAACTACTCCGACGCTCTCAAGAAGGCCTCCACCGGCCCCGACGGCAAGATGTACTTCATCCCGAACTACAACTACCCCTGGGGCTTCTTCTACCGGAAGAGCGTCTGGGCGGCCAAGGGCTACGAGGTCCCCACCACCTTCGATCAGCTCAAGACCCTGTGCGCCAAGATGAAGAGCGACGGCATCATCCCGATCGGCTTCGCCGACAAGGACGGCTGGCCGGCGATGGGCACCTTCGACTACCTGAACCTGCGGCTCAACGGCTACCAATTCCATGTGGATCTCTGTGCCCACAAGGAATCCTGGGACCAGAAGAAGGTCAGCGACGTCTTCGACACCTGGAAGGCCCTGCTGCCATACCAGGACCCGGGCGCACTCGGCCAGACCTGGCAGGACGCCGCCAAGGCCCTCGCGGGACAGAAGACCGGCATGTATCTCCTCGGTTCCTTCGTCACGCAGCAGTTCACCGACCCCGCCGTGCTCAAGGACATCGACTTCTTCCCCTTCCCCGAGGTGGCGGTCGAGGGTCAGGAGGCCGTGGAGGCGCCGATCGACGGCTTCCTGCTCTCCAAGAAGGGCGGCGACAACCAGGCGGCCAAGGACTTCCTGCAGTTCATGGGCACCCCGGAAGGCCAGGACGCCTACTACAAGGGCGATCCCTCCAACATCCAGACCGCGAAGGGCTCCGACCAGAGCGGCTTCACGGCCCTGAACAAGAAGTGCGCGGACGTCATCGGCCAGGCGAAGTCGATCACGCAGTTCTTCGACCGCGACGCCCTCCCGGCGATGGCCAACAATGTCATGATCCCGGCGCTCCAGGCCTTCCTCAAGGACGGCACCGTGGACGTCAAGAATCTCGAGTCCCAGGCCAAGGCCCTCTACTCGGCTCAGTAGCCCGGACCCACCGGTGGCCGGGGCGCTCCCCGGAACGCCCCGGCCACCATCGCAAGGAGATCCCCCATGACCACCTCTTCCACCGCCTCCCGGACGGGCGGCGGCCCCGCACCCCGGAAGGGCCCCGCACCCCGGAAGCGCCGGGGCCGCGTCCGCCGGCTCAGCAGACGCGATGTGCTCGTCCTGAGCGCCATGGTCGCCATCCCGACCCTCATCCAGCTGATCTTCGTCTGGCTTCCCACGCTCTTCTCCATCGGGCTGAGCTTCATCAAATGGAACGGCCTGGACTTCTCGGACATGAAGCCCGCAGGCGTGGACAACTACCGCTTCATCCTGCAGGACTATCCGCCCTTCTGGCCCGCCATCCAGCACAACGTCCTCTGGCTGGTGTTCCTGGCCGTCATCGCCACCCCGATCGGGCTCCTGCTGGCGGTCCTGCTGGATCAGAACATCCGCGGGACCCGGATCTACCAGAGCATCTTTTTCGCGCCCGTCATGCTCTCGCTCGCCCTGGTCGGCATCATCTGGCAGCTCTTCTACCAGCGGGACAACGGCCTCCTCAACTTCCTCCTCGGCACCGCGGGCACACCGCAGGCGGTCGACTGGTTCGGGGATTCCTCCGTCAACATCTGGGCCGCGCTGATCGCCGCCACCTGGCGCCACGCCGGCTACGTCATGCTGCTCTACTTGGCGGGTCTCAAGGGCGTGGACCCCACGCTCCGGGAGGCGGCCGCCATTGACGGGGCGAACAGCTTCCAGACCTTCTTCCGTGTGGTGTTCCCGGCGATGAAGCCCGTGAACATCGTCATCGTGGTCATCACCATCATCGAATCCCTCCGCGCGTTCGACGTCGTCTACGTCATCAATCGCGGCACGAACGGCCTGGAGCTCCTCTCCGCGCTGGTCATCCAGAACCTGGTCGGCGAAGGACAGGTCCTCGGGGTCGGATCGGCGCTGGCCACCGTCCTCCTGGTCGTCTCCCTCGTCCCGATCGTCTTCTACCTCACCCGCACCTTCGGAAAGGACAGCAGATCGTGAGCAGCACCACCGCACCCCGGACCCGCACCGCCGGGCGGCAGGCGGGCGTCGCCGTCGCGCACGACGCCGTGCAGCGGGGCTCCAAGCGCAAGCGCCACTACGGGACGCACCTCTTCCTCGTGGTGATGGCCGTGATGTGGCTGGTGCCGCTCGGCTGGGCGCTGTACACCGCCCTGCGCCCGAGCTGGGCGACCAATCAGTACGGCTACTTCAGCGTCCAGGGCCCCTTCAACTTCGACAACTTCGTGCAGGCGTGGACCCAGGGAGGGTTCTCCAAGTACTTCTGGAACTCGGTGATCATCACCGTGCCGGCGGTGCTGCTGACACTGTTCCTCGCCTCGCTCATGGCCTTCGCGGTGAGCCGCGTGAACTGGAAGTTCAACATCACCCTGCTGATCATGTTCACCGCCGGCAATCTGCTCCCGCCCCAGGTGCTCGCGGCGCCGCTGTTCCTCATGATGAAGCACTTCCAGGTCCCGTATGCGGTCAGCGACTCCGGCAACATGCTCAACACCTACGTCTCCGTGATCGCGGTGAACACGGCCTTCCAGATCGGCTTCTGCACCTTCGTGCTCTCGAACTACATGAAGGCTCTGTCCCCGGACCTCACCGAGGCGGCGCTCGTGGACGGGGCAGGTCTGTGGCGGCAGTACTGGGAGATCATCATGCCGCTGTGCCGCCCGGCCTTCGCCGCCCTCGGCACTCTGGAAGTCATCTTCATCTACAACGACTTCTTCTGGCCCCTGCTCTTCATCCAGAACGGCGACAGGCTTCCGGTCACGACGGCGATCAACAACCTCCAGGGTCAGTTCTTCAACGACTACAACCTCCTGGCGGCCGGAGCCGTGATCACGGTGATCCCCACCCTGGTCATCTACCTCCTGCTGCAACGGCAGTTCGTCGCGGGGCTCACCCTGGGGTCCAGCAAGGGGTGAGCCGCGCCGTCGACCCCGCTCAGGTACCGCAGCACTAGACTTCATCCAGACACAGGAGACGATCATGAGGAGCGAGTCGCACATGCTGCAAGCCGCCCGGCATCAGGCCATCCTGGAGATGGTCCAGAAGGAGCGCATCGTCAAGGTCTCCGATCTCGCCGACGCCCTCAAAGTCTCCGCCATGACCGTCCGGCGCGACATCGAAGCCCTCAGCGACACGGGCCTGCTGGAACGGATCCACGGCGGCGCCAAGATCCTGGGCGACGCCGGAACCCACGAACCCGGCTTCGAGCTGAAGTCCACGCAGTTCACGGCGGAGAAGCAGGCCATCGCCGCCGTGGCCGCCGGATCGGTCTCCGAGGGCATGGCCGTGGGGCTCAGCGCCGGGACCACCACCTGGGCACTCGCTCAGGAACTGGTCAAGGGTCCGGCCATCACGGTGGTCACCAACTCAATCCGGACGGCGGAGATCTTCTACCGCTCCACGATCGTCAACGCGAAGACGGAGGTCATCCTCATCGGCGGCCAGCGGACCGCGTCGGACGCCCTCGTGGGGCCGGTCGCGACGCAGGCCTTGAAGAGCATGAACCTGGACGTCACCTTCCTCGGCGTGCACGGCATGGACCCGCAGGCCGGGTTCAGCACGCCGAACGTCCTGGAGGCCGAGACGGACCGCGCGTTCCTGGCGTCCAGCCGCAAACTCGTCGTGGTAGCCGACCATTCCAAGTGGGGAATCCAGGGCATCAGCAGTATCGCGGCGCTGGAAGACGCGGACGAGCTGGTGACGGACCCTGGGCTGGGTCAGAAGGCTCAGGCGATCCTCGCCGAAAGCGTCCGCCGTCTGCGCATCGCACCCCTCGCGCCGGCCACCTGACGCACCGACCCATACACCGCGAAGTCACAGGTGACGCCCCGAAACACTGGCTTTAGGGGCGTCACCTGTGACTTCGCGAGCGTCGCAGCGGGAGTCCGGGGAGTAGGGTGACAGCATGACCGAATCCGCAGCCGACACCCCTGTCCGCAAGACCATCCTGGTCCTCAACGGCCCCAATCTGAATCTCCTGGGCACCCGCGAACCGGAGAAATACGGGCAGGCCACGCTGGCCGACGTCGAGTACCTGTGCGAGACGGCCGCGGCCCGGCATGGCCTGGAGATCCGGGCGTTCCAGTCGAACCACGAGGGCGCACTGGTCGACGCGATCCACGAGGCCCGGCATGACGCGCTCGGCATCGTGATCAACGCGGGCGCCTACACGCACACGTCCGTCGCGCTGCGGGACGCGATCGCCGCCGTCGCGCTCCCCGCCGTCGAGGTGCACATCACGAACGTCCACCGCCGCGAGGAGTTCCGGCACCACTCGTACCTCTCGGGAGTCTGCGACGCGGTCATCGCCGGGGCCGGCGTGCTGGGCTACCGCTTCGCCATCGACTACCTCGCCGAGCGGGACGCCTGAGCTGAGCGCAGCGGACGACGACGGCGCACCGGACAGCGCGACGTGCCGCGGCGCTATCATTCCCAGGTGACTCTCCTCGACTCCGCGCTGCACGCCGTCTCCTCCTGGAAGCCCCTCTCACCCGCCGAGGAAGCGGAACAGGCCGAATTCCTGGTGGCCCTCGATCAGGGCGCCGACGTGCTGTCCCGTCGCCCTCTGCCGTCGCACCTGACGGCCAGCGCCTTCATCCTCGACGCCGCACAGGAACACGTGCTGCTCGTGTTCCACGGCAAGGGCAGGTTCTGGGTTCAGCCCGGCGGGCATCTGGAAAGTGACGACGCCGGCATCCTGGAGGCCGCGCTCCGGGAAGCCACGGAAGAGACCGGGCTCCGTCCGGAGCAGCTGAGCGGGCTCCGCGTCGTGGATCTGGATCATCATCAGTTGTCGGGCGCCTTCGGGCACTGCCGCTCCCACTTGGACGTCGGCGTCGCGATGATCACGGACGGGACGCCGCAGCCGACCGTCAGCGACGAGTCCGAGGACGTGCGGTGGTTCCCGGTCGGGGATCTTCCGGCGGATGCCGTGCACGGTTTCGGCTCACGGCTCGCAGAGGTGCTGGACCGCCTGCGTCAGATCTGACGCGGCCACGGAGGGCGCGCGCGCCGGCCACCTGCTGGTGCGGAGTCTATTTGGTGGTGCACTGGCCCGGGGAGACCGGAACATCCAGGGTCGAGGCACGGGCCGCCACCGGCTTGAGGCCGTCCATGGTGATGGCGAAGCCGACCCCGCTGCTCGTGCTGGCCTTGGCGAAGACCACCCCGGCCACGTGGCCGTCGGGGCTCAGGAGCGGGCCGCCGGAGTTGCCCGGCTGGACGTCCCCCGCGATCTGGTAGACGTCCCCCATGACGTGGTTCTTGCCGTAGATGTCCGGGATCTCGACCTGGGAGATGCCCTGCACCCGGGCCGGCTTGGCCTGGAAGGGTCCGCCGTGCGGGTACCCCTCGAAGGCGGCCTCGCTGCCGGTCGGCAGGTTCTCCCGCAGCGGCAGCGGGTGCGCGGTCAGGCCATTGACGGCCAGCACCGCGAGGTCGCGCTGCGGATCGAAGTACACCACACGAGCCGCAAGCGCCGATCCGTCCGGGGACTCGACCACGGGTTCGCTCACACCGGCCACCACGTGCGCGTTCGTCACGACACGCTCGGAGGACACCACGAATCCGGTGCCCGTCTGGTTCTGCCCGCACTGGAATGCCGTGCCGGTGATCTTGAGGACGGACTGGGCGGCGTTCTTCAGTTCCGGCGTGTCCGCGGACCCCACCGGAGCGGGTCCGGTCAGGAGCGGCGCGGCGCCGTCGATGATCTTAGGGATCCCCTCGCCCATGAGGCTCGACCGCAGCTGGGCCATGGCGCCCTGCACCGGGGCGGGGGTGGCCCCGTCGATGAACCGGATGACCCGCGAGCTCGCCACCTGCTGCGAGATGACCGGGACGCCCATTGAATTCAGTCCGAAGGAGAGCAGCGACATGACCAGCGCGGTCATCACCACGCTGGCCGCGGCGCCCGCGAGCCGGTCCAGCCCCCGCAGGGAGCGGACGGCGCGGGCCGAGCGGATCCGGTGCCCCACCGAGGCGCCCAGGCTGTTGCCGAGGACGACGAGCACGACGGCGGTCACCACCACCGCCGTCAGACGCCACTTCGCATCGCTCACGAGGGAGCTGACCAGCGGCATGGCGAAGAACGCCGCCACCGCGCCGAGCGCGAAGCCGACGATCCCGCCAACGGTGACCAGGAAGCCGTTCCGGAAGCCATAGATGGCGTAGGAGATCAGCGTCACCAGCAGGACCAGGTCCAGTACGGTCAACCCGAACACGGTGTTCCTTCCAGTCACGACGAATCCTTGCGTCCGCCATGCTACTGAGCACGCCTGACATTTTGCCGTGAAAGACTGGTGCCCACGGCCCCTGCCCGGCACGGGCGCTGGTGCGCGACGCGCATCGGACGGCATTTTCTGAAAGAATGTGCTCAGCGTCAATTTTCAGAGGAGATTACATGGACATCGAGGTACTGCGCCGGGCACCGCTTTTCGCCACATTGGATGACGACGCCTTCCGCCTGCTCACGGATGAGCTGAGCGAGGTGGACCTCTCCCGTGGTGCGTCCGTCTTCCGGGAAGGCGACCAGGGCGATCAGCTCTACTTCATCGTCTCCGGCAAGGTGAAGCTCGGCCGCACGTCCGCGGATGGCCGCGAGTCCCTGCTGGCCATCCTCGGCCCGGGTGAGCTCTTCGGCGAGATGGCCCTGTTCGACCCGAGCCCCCGCACGGCGACCGCCACGGCCGTCTCCGAGACCCGCCTGGCCGGCCTGAAGAACGAGAGCCTGAACGCTCTCCTCCGCACGCGCCCCGAGGTCTCCGCCCAGCTGCTCCAGGCCCTGGCCCGCCGTCTGCGCCGCACCAACGACTCGCTGTCCGACCTGGTGTTCTCCGACGTCCCCGGCCGCGTGGCCAAGGCGCTGCTGGACCTGGCCGACCGCTTCGGCCGTCCGGCGACCGACGGCATCCTGGTGGCTCATGAGCTCACTCAGGAAGAGCTGGCCCAGCTGGTGGGCGCGTCCCGCGAGACCGTGAACAAGGCCCTGGCCGAGTTCGTGCAGCGCGGCTGGCTGCGCCTGGAAGCACGCGCCGTCGTGATCCTGGACATGCAGCGCCTCCGCCAGCGCTCCCGCTGAGCGAACCGGCTGACGGAAAAGGCCCGGCACCCCTCGAGGGGTGCCGGGCCTTTTCCGTTTCCCGGCGGCCTGCGTTCCTGGCCGGCCCGGTCATGCCGGCCCCGGTCAGCCCGGCTCCGTCAGGACGACGGCGGGACCACGGGAAGCGCGGTCGTCGCCGGTGGGCTGGGCGGCACGACCTCGAGCTTGAGGTCGCCGTCCACCTCGACGAGCGTGGGCTGGTAGACATGCGTCTTGCGCTTGTGGCTCAGGTACGCCACGCAGCCCTTGGCCGTGCCGAGCTTCTCCAGGATGATCTCCGTGCCCGGCACCATGAGCTGCCCCAGCGTCCGGCCTCGGGTGTTCTCCTGGGCGATCTCGTCACCCAGCGAGGTTCCGGTGCGGTCGCCCAGGAGCCTGGGGGCGCAGACCCAGCGGCCCCAGACCCCCTTGCTCTCGAGCAGCCGTGGCTCCTGGCCCAGGGGAAGCGTCGCCGCGAAGTAGCGGGTGTTGAACCGCCGGTGGGCGAAGTCCGGGCTGAGCCAATTGACCAGCGGCTTCAGGAGGTCCGTGCGGAGCGAGAGTCCGCGGCGGTCCAGGACGTCCGCGAGGGTCTTGTCCTGCGCGGCCACGGCTTCCCGCGCCGCCATCCATTCCTGCGGATTGGTCACCGCGACCGTGCTGCTCGCGTCGGGTCCGGCCAGCAGCACGCCGGTCTCCTCGAACAGTTCCCGGATGGCCGCCACGACGTGACGGCGGGCCAGCGCCGGGTCCTCAATGCCGAGGGCGTCGGCCCACTGCGCCGGTGACGGGCCGATCCAGGGCATGGGGTCGTCGTCGTGCTCTTCGACGGAGCCGCCCGGGAAGGAGACGACACCGAGCGGCGAGGAGCCGCTCCGGTAGGCGAGCCAGGTGGACATGCCGTCCGGCGTGTCCTTGATCAGGACGACGCTGGAGGCATAGCGGGGAGCCGCGGGTGTGCGCTCCCCGTGTTCGAGCCAGCTGCGTGCGGCGTTCTCGAACTGGACGGGCAGCTCGAAGAGCCGCTTTGCTGCTTGGGGCACTGCTTCGGCCTATCTGACAGGATTCAGGCGAACTCGGCGATGAGTTCGACCTCGACGGGAGCGTCGAGCGGCAGGACCGCGACGCCGACGGCGGAACGGGCGTGCTGCCCCTTCTCACCGAAGATCTCGCCCAGGAGCTCGGACGCGCCGTTGATGACGGCGGGCTGGCCGGTGAAATCGGGCGTGGACGCCACGAAACCGACGACCTTCACGATCCGGGTGACCCGGTCCAGGTTGCCGATGACGCTCTTGACGGCGGCGAGGGCGTTGACGATGCTCGTGGCCGCGAGTTCCTTGGCGCGTTCGGGGCTCACCGTGCCCTCGACGCCCTCCGCGGAGACCTTGCCGGTCACTGGGAGTTTGCCCTCAATAAAGGGGAGCTGACCCGCGGTGTAGACGTGGGTGCCACTGACCATGGCCGGCACATAGGCCGCCACCGGCGCGGCGACCTCCGGAAGGCTCAGTCCGAGCTCCGCCAGACGGGCCTCAATGGCACTGTTTTCGGCGTTGACGTGGGAAGACATACTCAGGCCTTCTCCCTTTTCAGATAGGCGACCAGGCCGTTGCCGTCGGGTCCGGGGACCACCTGGACGAGTTCCCAGCCGTCGTCGCCCCAGGTGTCCAGGATCTGCTTCGTGGCGTGGATGATCAGTGGTACGGTCGCGTACTCCCATTTGCTCATGGGGTCAAGCGTAGTGGCTCCGGCTAGACTGGAGAACATGGCTCAAGCGAAGAATCCGCTATTCGACACTGCCACGGTCTTGGGGAAGATCGTGGCATTTCTGGGCGTCAGTGCTCTCTGCGGGGTCCTGGTGGCGGGACTCCTGGTCCCTGCCGCCGCGGTGACCGGCAGTGCGGCGAGTGGCTCCGTCCAGTTCTTTGAGGACCTTCCCGGGGAACTGACGGTCGCTCCTCCGGGGCAGGCGACCCGCGTCCTGGCGGCCGACGGCTCCCAGATCGCGACGATCTTCGCTGAGAACCGAACGCGTGTGGCGCTCAAGGACATCTCCCCGTTCGTCAAGGACGGCATCGTCGCCATCGAGGACAACCGCTTCTACGAGCACGGCGGCGTGGACCCCACCGGCATCGCGCGTGCCCTGGTCGCCACGGCCAAGGGCGGACGCCAGGGTGCGTCCACCATCACGCAGCAGTACGTGAACAACGTCATCAACGAGTCCCTTGTCGCCGAGGGCCGCGATGACGAGGTCAAGCTCAACGGAACGTCGAGCAAGACCGTCGGCGTGAAGCTGCGCGAGATGAAGCTCGCCATCGCACTCGAGAAGAAGATGACCAAGGACCAGATCCTTGAGGGCTATCTCAACATCGTCTTCTTCAACGCCAACGCCTACGGCATCGAAGCCGCGGCACGGTACTTCTTCTCCACGTCCGCCAAGGATCTGACGCTGCCGCAGGCGGCCATGCTCGCCGGCGTCGTCAACAACCCCTCCGCCTACGATCCGGTGACCAACCCGGAGAACGCCAAGATGCGCCGCGATCTGGTCCTGGACGCCATGCTGAAGAACGGGAAGATCACTCAGAAGCAGCACGACGACGCGGTCAAGACCCCGGTGACCACGAAGATCACCCGTCCCCGGCAGGGCTGCCAGTACTCCACGACTGCGCCGTACTTCTGTGACTATGTCCAGCACCTGATCCTCAACAACCCGGCCTACGGCGACACGCAGCAGGACCGTCTCAAGCTGCTCCAGCGTGGCGGCCTCACCATCAAGACCACCCTGGACCCGCGGCTCCAGAAGCCGGCCCAGGAGCAGGTCGATTCGACTGCGGGCAACGTCAACGCCGAGCAGTGGGGCGCGTCCCTCATCACGGTGCAGCCGGGTACGGGCAAGATCGTGGCCATGGCTCAGAACTCCCGCAAGGTGGAGAACCA
Organism: Arthrobacter woluwensis; assembly: GCF_900105345.1. Taxonomy (NCBI): domain Bacteria; kingdom Bacillati; phylum Actinomycetota; class Actinomycetes; order Micrococcales; family Micrococcaceae; genus Arthrobacter; species Arthrobacter woluwensis. The sequence continues at coordinate 851,700 of NZ_FNSN01000003.1, read as the reverse complement.
GGGCTCTCCGATCGTGACGGACTACAACTACAACGTGGACCGGATCGATGCCAACGGCAGTCCTCTGGGCGGCATGGACGGGTTCCAGCCGGGCTCGACCATGAAGCCGGTGACCCTCAGCGCCTGGCTGACCGAAGGCAAGCGCACGGACGATTACGTCGACGCCACCCGGACCGTGTATCCCGCGGACTTCCCGTGGAAGACCACCTGCACCCCGGTGGAGGGATCGTACGACCCTGCGACCGGCGAACTGCCCCTGCAGAACTCCGAAGGTAACCTGTACGAGCGAATGACCGTCCGCAAGGGCATCACTCTCTCCGTCAACACGGCGACGTTTGCTTCGGCCGCGGCGCTGGACGACTTCTGCGACATCCAGCGGATGGCCGATGCCCTCCAGCTCCACACCACTCAGGGCAGCGCCAAGACCCCGCAGAAGCTGGACCTCCACTTCCTGGGCAACCTGCTGGGCAGTACCCAGGTGGCGCCGCTGACCATGGCCAATGCCTTCGCGACCTTCGCCAACAATGGATCGTTCTGCGAACCGATCGCCATCGACTCCGTGGTGGATGCCCAGGGCAAGAAGTACCCCGGACAGACCTCCAGCTGCAAGGAGGTGATCAAGCCGGATGTGGCCAAGACCGTGACCAATGTTCTCCAGGACGTCATGAACAAGGGCTCTGGCCTGCTGATCCCGGAGAAGGTCCCTGCTCCTATCGCGGGCAAGACCGGCACCAACAACACGAACTCCCAGACCTGGGTGGTCGCGTACACGAAGGGTCTCGCCACGGCGTCCTACTTCGGCAAGGTCTTCGGAAAGGCTGCGACCGAATGGGGGCAGAACGTCAAGGTCAACGATGTGCCTTACGCGCGCATCGACGGCTCTGACATTGCCGGACCGCAGATGGCCCGGTACATGCAGAAGGTCGTCGGCTTCTACGACACGGGCGAATTCGACCCGGCGCCCGACTCCCTGCTCGGCAGTTCCTATGTCGCGCCGCCCGTGCAGCCGGTGACCCCGCCGTCGAACACGCCTGAAGACCAGAAGCCCACCGACACCAAGCCGACCGGCGGCAACACCGGTGGCGGTAACAACGGTGGTGGTAACAACAACGGCGGCGGCAACAACAAGCCCAACCCTAAGAAGACGCCGTGACCATGGGTGACCCGCTGACAAGGCAGCTGAACGCTGCCACGTCGCTCGCAGGCCGCGTCCGGGAAACCGGGCGCGGCCTCGCCGCAGGCGCTGTGAAGACGGCCGTGCTAGCCGGCGTCGCGGGCGCTGCGGGCCTGGCGTACGGTTCTTGGGAGAAGAATCAGTTCGGCGTCCGCCACGAGGAACTGGCCATCCTTCCCGAGGGCGCCGAGCCGTTCCGGATCCTGCACCTGAGCGACATCCACTTCATCCCGGGGCAGCGCAAGAAGGCCGAGTGGCTGCGCTCCCTCGACGAGCTCAACCCCGACCTGGTGGTCAACACCGGCGATAACCTGAGCCACCGTGATGCCATCGACCCGCTGCTGGATGCTCTGAAACCACTTCTGAACAGGCCCGGCGTGTTCGTTCCCGGCTCCAACGACTACTTCGCCCCGCGGCTGAAGAGTCCCCTGGCCTACTTCGCGGGCCCGTCCCGCCAGCGCAAGGAACCGGTCGCGCTCGACTGGCCGCGCCTGCGCGCCGGGTTCGGCATGTCCGGATGGGTCGATCTGACCAACCGCAACCAGTCCCTGGTGTTCAACCGGATGCGCTTCGACTTCTCCGGCATGGACGATCCGCACATCGAGCGTGAGCGGTTCACCGGCTGGCCGCAGGGCATCGCCGCCGGGGCGGCTCCGTCGCTGCGCGTCGGCGTCGTACACGCACCGTATCAGCGGGCCCTGGACACGCTCACCGAGGCCGGGGCCGAGCTGATCCTCTCCGGCCACACGCACGGCGGTCAGGTCTGCATCCCCGGCTACGGTGCGCTCGTGTCCAATTGCGATCTGCCCACCTGGCGGGCCCGCGGCCTGCACGACTGGGAGAGCAAGGGGCACACGACGCCGGTCAACGTCTCCGCAGGGATCGGCACCTCCCGCTTCGCGCCCTACCGCATCGCCTGTCGCCCTGAAGCCGTGATGCTGGAGCTGACGGCACGGGAAGGCTGATCGTACCTCTCGGTTGCGTGCTCAGTAGTTGCGGGTTCCACGCGCCGAGACCCGCAATTACTGAGCACTCAACGGGCTGAGCCTGATCTGAAATTGCGATATGACTTCTCCTGCTGTGACCGTTCTCGCTGTCGGCCTGACGGCTACGTTGCTCAGCGCGCCCGCATCCGCACATATTTCTGAGAGTGCCTGTCGGTTTTCGGGGGAAATCTCTCATGGATGATCACCCCTCCGATGTCGGCTTCCTCTCCGGCCCGTCCGCCTACGTCCTCTATGCCAAAGCCTCGCGATGGATCTGGGCCTTCGTTGGGACGGCTCTGGTACTGATGGTGCTCGCTGCAGCACGGGTTCCTCAATCGCTGTTCAACGTGTTTCTGGCCCTGCTCTTCCCTTCCCTTGTTCCGTGGGTGGCTTTCGTCTTGTGGGGCTCCGCAAGAACGCAGAGCGAATGCACCGCGGGATACACCACGCTGCCCAGGAAGTTCAAGGAGCTTGAACAACGTGATCCATACCTTGGTGAACGAATACGCGATGCCGGCGAAGAGTTCATCGCGGATGAAGAGTTCCTCAGCATCTGCTCCAGTTCCAAAGCTCTTGCCACCAGATTCGGCGAGCTCGGATAAGACGTTGCAAGTGGCCCCGGCAACCAAGCATCGCGCGGCCTGCCCCGCCATCACATGGCACCGTCCCGGCCCCGAATCCGACCACCTGCGTTCATCTGAAACCGTGTGACAAACCGGGCATAAAACCCCGGCGTAGGCTGGTTGCCACAGGTAACGAACACTCATGGCACGGCTCATCGGGAAGCGAAGCGATCACCCAGTATGGCGCAGACTCAGACCACGTTCTTCCACTCACTCAGACGCCTTTACCCTCATCTGAAGCCGATCATGCCGCGGCTCGTGATGGGTCTTCTCTCCGCGCTCGGCGCCAGCCTGGTCGCCCTGGCGATCCCCCAGGTCCTCCGCAGCCTCATCAACGACTCGCTGCACCCGGGTGGTCGGCCCTCCGAGGTGTGGATCGCCGTCGCTGCCGTCCTGGGGCTCGGCGTCCTGGAAGCCGGGCTGATCGCCCTGCGCCGCCAGTTCGTCATCAACCCGGCCACGACCGTGGAGAACGGCCTGCGCGTCTCGCTGTACCGGCACCTGCAGGACCTCGCCGTCGACTTCCATGACCGCTGGGGCTCCGGTCAGCTCCTCTCGCGCGCCATGGCGGACCTCAACTTCCTCCGGCGCTGGATGGCGTTCGGCGCGATCATGCTGGTGGTCACGTCGCTCACGGTCGTCATCGGCGTGGGCATCATGTTCAGCATGAGCTGGCAGCTGGCGCTCGTCTTCCTGGCCGCCGCCATCCCGATCGTCGCCACCGGCACCCGGTTCCGCCGCAACTTCCTGCGCGTCGCCCGTCGCAGCCAGGACCAGGCCGGTGACCTGGCCACCGCCGTCGAGGAGTCCGTTCACGGCATCCGCGTGCTCAAGGCCTTCGGCCGCGGCCGCGAAGCCCTCGAGAACTTCAACTCCCAGGCCGAGGAGCTCCGGCAGACCGAGATCCTCAAAGCCCGCCAGCTGGCCTTCTTCTCGCTCGTGTCCACGCTCCTGCCGGAACTGGCTCTCGGCGTCGGGCTGGTGCTCGGCATCGCCCTAACGGCGGACGGACAGCTCAGCATCGGCGCGCTCGTGGCCTTCTTCGCGACGGCGGCCGTGGTCGCGGGCCCGGTCGAAGCTGTCGGCATGCTGCTCTCCATGGCGCTGACCGCGAAGTCCGCCATCGACCGCCACTTCGAGGTCATGGACAGCCCGGTCACCATCGCGGATCCCGCCGCTCCGCACCGGCCGGCCGAGATCGACGGCGCGGTCCGCTTCGAGGGTGTCCGCTTCGCCTTCGCGGACAGCCTGGAGGCGAACCCTGACGACCCGCAGTACCTGCTCGAGGACGTGACCCTGGACCTCGCCCCCGGCGAGACCATGGCCCTCGTGGGCGTGACCGGCTCCGGCAAGTCCGCGCTCCTGCAATTGGTGCCGCGGCTCTACGAGGTCACGGACGGCAGGATCACCATCGACGGCCAGGACCTGCGCGAGTTCAGCCTGACCGAACTGCGCAGCATCGTCTCCGTCGCTTTCGAGGACACCACGCTCTTCTCCAGCTCCATCCGGGACAACGTGCTGCTGGGCGCGCCGGCCGACGTGACCTCCTCCGAGGAGCGCGCGACGGCGGCGCTCACCGAGGCGCTCGACGTCGCGCAGGCATCGTTCGCATACGCCCTGCCGGACGGCGTGGACACCCGCATCGGCGAGGAGGGGCTGAGCCTGTCCGGCGGCCAGCGGCAGCGCATCGCCCTGGCCCGCGCGATCGCGGCCCGGCCGAAGGTCCTGGTGCTGGACGACCCGCTGTCCGCCCTCGACGTCGCGACCGAGGAACTCGTGGAGGCGCGGCTCCGGGAGGTCCTGCGGGACACCACGACGCTGATCGTCGCCCACCGCCCGTCCACCGTGGCCCTGGCCGACCGCGTGGCCCTGCTGCAGGACGGCCGGATCGCCGCCGTCGGGACGCACAGCGAGCTGCTCGCGACGAACGAGCACTACCGCTACGTCATCGCAAGCCTCGACCCGGATCCCGTCGATCTGGACAGCGAGCTCGAAGACGAGCTGGAGGACGCGGAGTTCGACAAGGAGGTGAACGCATGAGCACGGCACAGACGACCACGCCCGGCTTCGGGACGTCGAACGAGGACTCCTCCCGCCTCGCCTCCGCGGAGAGCCGGGCCGTCCGCAAGCGGTCCCTTCGCCTCCTCGGCTCGCTGATCCGGCCCATCCGGGTCCGGTTCTGGCTGACCGTCGCCATGGTCGTGATCTCGCAGGCGGCCCACGCCGCGGGGCCTGCGCTCATCGCCTTCGGCATCGACCGCGCGCTCCCGGCCCTGACCCACGGCGACTCGACGCCGCTGGTGCTGGCCGGCGTCGGGTATCTCCTGGCCGCCGTCGTGACAGCGTGGCTGACCGCGCTGTACGTGACGAGCACCGCCAAGCTCAGCCAGGCGATGCTGCTGGACCTGCGGGTCCGCGTCTTCCGGCACACCCAGCGGCTCAGCCTGGAATTCCACGAGAAGTACACCTCGGGCCGGATCATCGCCCGGCAGACGTCTGACCTGGAGGCGCTCCGGGAACTGCTCGACTCCGGGGTCAGCTCCCTCGCGGCCGGGTTCATGTTCATGGTGTTCACGGCCCTGACGGTGTTCGCGCTCGACTGGCCCAGCGGTCTCATCATGCTCGGCGCGGCCATCCCGGCGACCTTCCTGACCCGCTGGTATCAGAAGCGTTCCGAGATCACCTACCGTGAGTCGCGCGTGGTGTCCGCCCGGATCATCGTCCACTTCGTCGAGACCATGACCGGCATCCGCGCCGTCAAGGCGTTCCGCAAGGAGGCCCAGAACACCCGGGAGTACACGGATCTGTCCGAGGAGTACCGCCAGGTCACCGTGCGCTCCATCAATCTCAACGGCATCTTCCTCCCCGCCCTGGTGCTGCTCGGCAACATCACGGTCGTGGTGGTCCTGGCCGTGGCCGGGTTCCGGGTCCTGCACGGCGAGCTGGCGGTCGGCGTGCTGCTGGCGCTGGTCCTGTCGGTCAAGCGGTTCTTCCAGCCGGTCGACCAGATGGCCATGTTCTACAACTCGTTCCAGAGCGCTCAGGCCGCCCTGGAGAAGGTGTCCGGGCTGCTCGAAGAGGTCCCGACCGTGCGTCCGCCCCGCGAGCCGGTGCCGCTGCCCGCGGCCGAGGGCCGGATCGAGTTCAAGGACGTCGAATTCCGGTACGGCGACGGTCCCGTGGTGGTCCCGGAGCTGAACCTCACCATTCCCGCGGGGCAGACCGTGGCGCTGGTCGGCCAGACGGGGGCGGGCAAGTCCACGCTCGCCAAGCTGATCGCCCGCTTCTACGACGTCAGCGCAGGCTCCCTGACCCTCGACGGGGTGGAGCTGTCCCGGATCTCCACCCCGGAGCTGCGGCGGGCCGTGGTCATGGTGACGCAGGAGGCGTTCCTGTTCAGTGGCAGCGTGGCGGACAACATCGCCCTGGGCCGCCCGGGGGCCAGCCGCGAGGAGATCGAAGCCGCGGCCCGGGCCGTCGGCGCGGACGCCTTCATCCGCGCCCTGCCCGACGGGTATGACACCGATGTGAACAAGCGCGGCGGGCGCGTCTCCGCCGGGCAGCGGCAGCTCATCAGCTTCGCCCGCGCGTTCCTGGCCGACCCGGCGGTGCTCATCCTGGACGAAGCCACCTCCTCCCTGGACATCCCCAGTGAGAGGCTCGTGCAGGAAGGCCTCGCGCGGCTCCTGGGCGGCGGGGCGGACTCCCCCACCCGGCGTCCCGCGGACGACGACGGCGCGGACCGGCCCGCCGTCGTCGCGCCGGAGAGCGGTGCTGGGGAAGTCGTGGCCGGGGGTGCGCTCACTGGAAAGGCAGTGGCGCACCGGCGCACGGCCCTGATCATCGCGCACCGGCTCTCCACGGTGGAGATCGCGGACCGGGTCCTGGTGGTCCATGACGGCCGGATCGTGGAGGACGGCACCCCGGACCAGCTCATCCGGGACGGTGGACGCTTCGCCGCCCTGCACGGCGCCTGGCGCGACTCGCTGGTCTGAGCCCTCCCCGGTGACGGGCTCCTTCGGGCCTGATCACCGGGGTGTTCGGGGCACGCAGGGGCGATGACGTCCCCGATTTCAAAACTCGGGCCGGATCCGCTATTCTTGTAGGGTTGCTTGCCGGGGAAACCCGGGGGTCAACGGATCGGGATGTAGCGCAGCTTGGTAGCGCGCTTCGTTCGGGACGAAGAGGTCGCAGGTTCAAATCCTGTCATCCCGACCACGGAAAAGCCCCGCTCTCAGGAGCGGGGCTTTTGCTTTGTCCGGGGTGATTCCCTGCTCCTTCCCAGCCGACGGGGGTTCACCCCGCCAGGCCCCTCTCCTAGGCTGGGCACATGACCGCACCCCGCAGAAAGTCCCAGCACTCGTCCGCCTTCGGCAGCGACACCTCGAACGCGTCGATCGAACTGAATCCGCTGTTCAGCCGTCCGGGTGAAGCCACGGAGTTCCCTCGCTTCACGCTTCCGGACGGGGCGGCGCTCCCCTCCACGGCGTACCAGATCGTCCATGACGAGGCGATGCTGGACGGCAACGCCCGTCTCAATCTGGCCACCTTCGTGGGCACCTGGATGGAGGCCGAGGCCGGGAAGCTCTACGCCGAGACCGTCGACAAGAACATGATCGACAAGGACGAGTATCCGAAGACCGCGGACATCGAGCACCGCTGCTGGCGCATCCTCGCCGACCTCTGGAACGCGCCCGATCCCGAGCGTTCCGTGGGCACGTCCACCATCGGTTCCTCGGAGGCCTGCATGCTCGCCGGGCTCGCACTCAAGCGGCGCTGGCAGCACGCCCGGCGCAAGGACGGCCGGTCCACGGACCGCCCGAACATCATCATGAGTTCCGCGGTCCAGGTCTGCTGGGAGAAGTTCTGCAACTACTTCGAGGTGGAGGCCCGGTATGTGCCGATCTCGGAGGACCACCCGGTGCTGGACGGCCACGAGCTCGAGAAGTACGTGGATGAGAACACCATCGGCGTGGTCGCCATCATGGGCGTGACCTACACGGGCATGTACGAGCCGGTCGAGAAGATCTCCAAGGCACTCGACGCGATCCAGAAGGCGAGGGGTCTGGACATCCCGATCCACGTCGACGGCGCCTCCGGGGCCATGGTGGCGCCGTTCCTCCAGCCGAAGCTGGAGTGGGACTTCCGCGTGCCGCGCGTCATCTCCATCAACACCTCGGGCCACAAGTACGGGCTCGTCTACCCCGGCCTGGGCTGGGTGGTGTGGCGGGACGAGACAGATCTGCCGGAGGACCTGATCTTCCACGTCAGCTACCTGGGCGGTGACATGCCCACGTTCGCACTGAACTTCTCACGCCCCGGCGCTCAGGTGCTCCTGCAGTACTACCTGTTCCTGCGGCTCGGGCGTGAAGGCTACCGCTCCGTGCATGCGGCCTGTCGCGATGTCGCCCGCTATCTGGCCCACGAGATCGGGGCCATGGAGCCCTTCCAGCTCTGGAACGACGGTTCGGACATCCCGGTCTTCGCGTGGCGCCTCAAGCCGGACTTCGCCGGCGAGTGGACCCTCCAGCACCTCTCCGACCGGCTCCGCATGGCGGGCTGGCTGGTGCCGGCCTATCCGATGCCGGACGGGATGACCGACCTGACGGTGCAGCGCGTCGTGGTCAGGAATGGCTTCACCCGCGATCTCGCGGAGAGCTTCCTGCAGGACCTGCGCACCGCCGTCGAGTTCCTCGAGAAGGCGCCTACACCGCTCCCCGAACCCGGCGAGGCCAACGCGTTCCACCACTGAGAAGGCCAGGGGACGACCGGGGCGCCGGCCCTGCGCCGGCCCCCGGCGTCTCCTGTGAAGTCCTTGACTGCCGGCTCCACACGGAGGGGCGGCAGGAGGCCTCCGGAAGGGCCTCCGGAGCGCCCTGGAATTCACCCCGCCTGACAAGCTCCGTCCCTGGTCCGGGGCCCTTTATGACATTCCCTGTCACCCGGCAAAACGGGGTCGTCCCGAACCGCCAGGAACGAAATACCGGTCGGATCGCCGGGCAACAGAAAGCGGGTGCCTCGCGCATTTGCGAAGCACCCGCTCTGGGCGACTCAGACCCTTCCGGACGAAGGGCCGGCCGACGGTTTAGAAGGGATCAGGCCAGTTGCCGACGTTGAGGCGGGCCGTGTCCGTGACGATGGTGGTCTTGGTCTTGGGCGCCGCGGCGAGGGTGGTGGGATCGGGCCAATTTCCGACATTCAGGCGCGCCGGGTCAGGCCAGTTGCCCACTGCCTGTACGCTCGAAGGATCGGGCCAGTTGCCGACGTTGGCACTCGCGGCGGGGACGCTCAGCGCACCGAGGCCCAGGGCCGCAGCCAGGGCCACGCCAGCTGTGAGTTTCTTCAACATGTTCTGCTCTTCCGTGTGGGTCTATGGGGAGTATGAGCCTCAGTGGCAGATAACGCCAGCGATGCGTTGGTACTGACTGGATCGGGAGATCGCTACGGACAAAAGATGATCCGCATTGACATACATTGTAAAGTAATCACAAACGATAATGTCAAGGTTTGAGTGGCTTCCCGGTCTCTTAAACTTGAGGAGGGGCAATGGGCAGCGGATTTGGTGAGCGGCTTCGGGCCGAGCGCCTGGAACGCGGAATGACACAGGCTGAGCTGGGCAAGGACCTGTACTCGCCCAGCTACATCTCCCTGTTGGAGACGGGTCGGCGCGAACCGACACGTGACGTCATCCAGGAACTCGCCCGGCGACTTGAGCTCGCTCCCAAGGCACTCGAAGAGTGGAACAACCGGGTCACGCAGAACGACGCGGACTACGTCCTGGCCGCCCTGTACGCCCGTCAGGCCTGGGATCTGCGCGACTACGAGCTGGCCGCCCAGCACGCTGCGGAAGCCGCGCGCATCGCCCTGGACGCCAAGAACGTCAGCGCCTGGTGGAACATGCGGTACATGCAGGCCGAGTGTCTGCTCAAGCAGGGCAAGTACTCCGAGTGCCAGGGCGTGGTGGAGCAGCTCGTGGAGCACCGCCTGGCCATCGAGAGCGCCGGACTGGGCGTGCGGGCCCGCCAGATGCTCGCCGCCGTCTGCCATGGACAGGGCCGCCTCGCGGACTCCGTCGAGCACGCCCGGCAGGCCGTGGCCCTCGGCGCCCAGCTCCCCAAGGACTCCCCCATCTACTCCAGCGCGCTGCGGATCTACATCGGCGCCCTGGCGGAGACCGGGCGTCTGGACGAGGCCTGGGAGCAGTGCAAGATCCTTTCCAAGGAGGTCAGCACCAAGTCCGTCGATCACATGTCCGGCATCGTCGCGTGGGTGATCGGCAACGTCGCGTTCATGCGCCACGACTACGAAGAGGGCGTGGCCCAGCACGACCGTGCCGCCAAGCTCCTCTCCCCCGGCAATGACATCGAGCAGTGGGCCAACTTCAACAAGGCCTCCGCCGCCATGCGCCTGAACTCCGGCATCGTGGAGGCGTCCACCCTGGCAGCGCTGGAGCGTGCCGAGCTCGCGCACACCATCGTCTCCGGCACTTTGCGCGACGGGCTCGAACTGCGGTTCATCCGTGCCAAGTGGCTTTACTTGACGGATGAGCTTCCCGCGGCCATCGAGATCCTGCGCGAGGTCGTGGCGCAGGAGGACGAGATCGGCATGCACGTCGCGGCCGAGGTCCACCTGCTCCTGGGCAAGGCCCTCAAGGCCACCGACGACCTCCAGGAGGCCATGGCCTACCTGTCCCGGGCCCAGCAGCTCTTCGCGTCCGCCGGCGCCTCCGAAGGCATCCAGCAGGCCATGGACGCCATGCTGGAGATCCGGCTCGCCGAACGCCGCGCCAAGGCCAACAGCGCCTGAGGCGCGGGCTGCGCGCACACACGAAGGAGGGGTTCGACGGCGGTGATCACCGCCGTCGAGCCCCTCCTTCGTCGCCTCATGGCCGGCCGGGCCCACGCCATGGGGCGGCGCTGCGGCTACGCCTCCGGGTCGAAGGCGCGGCCGGTGAGCCGTTCGTAGGCCTCGACGTAGCGGGCGCGGGTCTTCTCGACGACCTCCGCGGGGAGCGCGGGCGGCGGGGTGTCCGACGACTTGTCCCAGCCCGATTCCGGGGAGGAGAGCCAGTCGCGGACGAACTGCTTGTCGAAGCTCGGCTGGGCCTTGCCCGGCTCGTAGGACAGCGCGTCCCAGAACCGGGAGGAGTCCGGGGTCAGGACCTCGTCGCCGAGGGTGATGACGCCCGTGGCCGGATCGGAGCCGAACTCCACCTTGGTGTCCGCCAGGATGATGCCGCGCTTCCGGGCGATCTCCTCGGCCCGCGTGTAGACGGTCAAGGTCAGTTCGCGGAGGCGGTCGGCCACGTCGGGTCCGACGGCGTCCACCACGGCTTCGAAGGTGATGTTCTCATCGTGCTCGCCCACCTCGGCCTTGGCCGACGGGGTGAAGATCGCGGGCTCCAGGCGGGACCCGTCCACGAGTCCCTCCGGCAGTGGCAGGGAGCACACGGTGCGGGATTCGCGGTACTCGGCCAGGCCGGAGCCGGTCAGGTACCCGCGCGCGATGCACTCGACGGGGAACATGTCGAGCTTCTTGCACAGCATGGCCCGGCCCACCACGGCCGCGGGCACGCCGTCGGCCTCGGTGGAGCCCAGCACGTGGTGCTCGACGCCGAGCTGGTCGAACCACCACAGGCTCAGCTGGGTCAGGACCTTGCCCTTGTCCGGGATGGTCGATTCGAGGACGTGGTCGAAGGCGCTGATGCGGTCACTCGCCACCACCAGGAGACGGTCCGTGGGCGCGTCCGGCCCGACGGGCTCATAGAGATCGCGGACCTTCCCGGAGTAGACGTGCCGGTACCCCGGCAGCTCCAGGACCTCGGTGTCCAGCCCGCTCATGCCTGCTCCCCTTCCGTGGCCACGTGACGGCCCGGCGTCCGGCGGGACGCCACCACGATCTCCCCGCGGGCGGCCTTCGCCGCGATGTCGCGGCGGAACTGGCCGCCTTCCAGCTGAATGAGTTCGATGCCGTCGTAGGCCTTCTCACGGGCCTCCACCAGATCATCGCCGAGCGCGACGACGGCGAGCACGCGGCCGCCTGCGGAGACCACCTTGCCCTCGTCATCCAGCGCCGTCCCGGCATGGATCACATGGACGCCTTCCAGCGCGTTGGCTTTCTTGAGCCCGCGGATCCGGTCGCCCTTGCGAGGGGTGTCCGGGTAGTTCTCCGCGGCCAGGACCACGCAGACCGCGCTCTCGCGGGACCAGCGGAGGTCCTCGGCCTGGTCCAGCTCGCCCTTGGCCGCGGCGAGAAGCAGCCCGCCGAGCGGCGTCTTGAGGCGGGCCAGCACGGCCTGCGTCTCCGGGTCGCCGAAGCGGGCGTTGAATTCGATGACGCGCATGCCGCGCGAGGTCAGGGCCAGGCCGCAGTAGAGCACGCCGATGAAGGGGGTGCCGCGGTGGGCCATCTCGTCCACGGTCGGCTGGGCGACCCGGTCGATGACCTCGCCCACGAGTTCCTCGGGGGCCCAGTCGAGCGGACTGTAGGCGCCCATGCCACCGGTGTTGGGGCCCTCGTCGTTGTCGAAGATGCGCTTGAAGTCCTGGGCCGGTGCCAGCGGGACGGTGGTCTTGCCGTCGCAGAGCACGAAGAGGGAGACCTCGGGGCCGTCCAGGAACTCCTCGATCACCACGGTGCCGCCGGCGTCGAAGCAGGCCTGCGCGTGGGCCAGCGCCTCGTCACGGTCCGAGGTGACCACGACGCCCTTGCCGGCCGCCAGGCCGTCGTCCTTGACCACGTACGGTGCGCCGAAGGTGTCCAGGGCGTCCGCGGCCTCTTCGGCGTTCACGGCGACCTTGGCCAGGGCCGTGGGCACGCCGGCTTCGGCCATGACCTGCTTGGCGAACGCCTTCGATGCCTCGAGCTGGGCTGCGGCGCGGCTCGGGCCGAACACCGGGAAGCCCGCCTCACGCAGCGCGTCGGACACACCGGCGGCGAGGGGCGCCTCGGGACCGACCACGACCAGATCCACCTCGAGCTTCACCGCGAGCGCGGTGGCCGCGGCCGGATCGTTGGCGTCGACGGCGTGGCACGGGACCAGCTGCGCGATTCCGGCGTTGCCGGGTGCTGCGTGGACCTCCGCGACCTGCGGATCGGAGAGGAGGGAGCGGATAATGGCGTGTTCGCGGCCACCCGGGCCAAGGACGAGTACCTTCACAGACACCAAGGGTACTGGGCGGGCCTCGGGCACGCCCAGTCCACGAGGAACGGTGACGTCCCGGCGGGACGGGTCCGGGCCGTGCGCTCACCTTGTGTGCTCAGCAGATGCGGGTGCTCGGCCGAAACACCCGCATCTGCTGAGCACGCAACCCGAGAGGACCGGCGCGGGGCCATAAACTGGCGGTATGCCCCACACCTCATTGGCGACCTTCGACGCCGACTCCGCGGTGGAACTCGCCGTCCTGGAACGCAGCGGCTTCATCGAATCGCGGCACCTCGGGTCCGCCGTCGTCCTCTCCGGAGACGGCCACGTGGTCACGGCCCTCGGGGACGTGGACGCCCCGGTGTTCGCCCGTTCCGCGCTCAAGCCGTTCCAGGCGCTCGCCTCGATGCGCGCCGGTGTCCCCCTGCGGGGCGCCCAGGTGGCTCTGGCCGCTGCCAGCCACGTCGGGTCGCTGGAGCACATGGACGTGGTCGAGGGGATGCTCCGGGCCGGCGGCAACAAGGAGACCGATCTCCAGTGCCCCGCCGACTGGCCGCAGGACGAGACCGCCCGTAACTGGCTGGTGCGCACCGACAAGGGCCGCAGCCGAGTGGCGTTCAACTGCTCCGGCAAGCACGCCGCGTTCCTGTGGGCGTGCACCGAGAACGACTGGAACAAGTCGGGCTATCTGGAACCGAACCACCCGCTGCAGCGCCTGGTGGGCAGCGTGATCGAGGAGTTCACCGGCGAGCGCATCGCCCACCTCGGCACGGACGGCTGCGGCGCCCCGGTCGCCGCGGTCTCCCTGACGGGACTGGCCCGCGCGTACTCACGGCTGGCGAAGGCTCCCGGCGACAAGAACGCCGACGCCCGCGCGGCCACGATCGCCACCTCGATGCTCGATTACCCCTGGGCCGTGCAGGGCAAGGGCGAGGCGAACACGGTGGTGATGGAGGAGCTGGGCGTGATCGCCAAGCTGGGAGCCGAGGGCGTCATGGTCATGGCCGCGCCCTCCGGCGCGACGGTGGCCCTGAAGATCCTGGACGGCAATCTCCGTGCGGCGTCCCTCGTGGCGCTGACCCTGCTGACCGCTGCCGGAGCCCTCGAAGTGGGTCCGGTGGCGGCCGTCCTGGAACAGATCGTGGAACCGGTGCTCGGCGGCGGGCGCCCCGTGGGCGGACTGCGCCTGGGCACCCCCGTCATGGCGCTGCTGGGTTAGGAGCGGGGATGGCAGGCGCACGACGACGGATCGACGTCGCGGAAGGCCAGGCGGCTCTGGCGTCCTGGCAGGCGGCCAGGGCCGGGTCGGCGGACACGGCCCTGCCCCGGGCGACGACCGCCATGGCCGTGCGGTACGCCCTGGAAGAGCTGACGGCCCGCGCCCCCGGCAATTCCGTGGAGGTGCGGGTCCCGCCGTTCGGGGTCACGCAGTGCATCGAGGGTCCCCGACACACCCGAGGCACACCGCCCAATGTGATCGAGACGGACGCCGTGACGTGGCTGGAACTCGTGACCGGAACCCTGGACTGGGCCGATGCCGTCGCGGCCGGGCGCGTCGTGGCGTCCGGGACCCGCGCCGATCTCAGCGAGCAGCTGCCGCTGAGCTGAGTGAGCTGGGCGGAGCCTCAGGCGTCGACGGTCCCGGCCCCCGCCGCGTCACGCCGGCCGTCCGGCTGGGCATCCGGCTCCCGGTGCTGGTGCACATGCACGCGCGAGCCCGCCAGCCGTGTGGACAGCGCCGCGGCGGCCACGAACGCGAACGCCGCCACCGCGATCACCACGCTCATGACCGCCACCTGCCCGTAGCCGGAGATCCGGGGGTCCAGGAAGGGGTAGGGGTACCAGTCCACGAGCGGACCCCGGACCAGGCTGTACACCAGGTACAGCGCGGGGTAGGCGAGCCAGATGAGCGCTGCGCGCAGGCCGATCCGCGGGGACGGCAGATCGACGAGCCAGTCGATGACCGTGATGGTCGGGATCGTGTAATGCAGCACCACATTGACCCAGGCCAGCGAGGTGTCGACGTCGATGTCGGACAGCAGAAGGCTGTAGACCACGCCCGTGATCGAGATGTAGACGGTGGCCGCGCCCCGGAGATAGTCCAGCCAGCGGGCGCCTCGCCCGCGCCACGCGGCGACGGCGGCGATCGTCAGCACGACCACCACGATCACGTTCGACTGGATGGTGAAGTAGCTGAAGAAATTGCTGACCTTCCCGGGCGGCGTCCGCAGCAGCAGGGCGACCAGCTGCGTCACGATGGCGGCCAGCCCCAGGAGCGCGAAGAACGCGCGGAACAGGGCCAGGCCCCGGTTGACGGGGGCGCCCCGGTGGGCGGCGTCGTTGCTGTTCACCCTGCGTTTCGTGTCCACACTGCGAGTCTAGGTCCGCCCGGCCGGAACGGCGAGAGTTCCGGCGTCCTCAGACCCGGCCCGGGCGTGGGCGGCGAGGCGCGCTCGGCCGCTTCCCTCCCCCTGGCACGACGACGGCGGCACCCCCTCGCGCGAGGGGGCGCCGCCGTCGTGGTGCGGGCTGAGGGTGAGGGCTAGCGCTTCGCTTCCCAGCGGCCGCCGTTCTCCCAGAAGATGCGGATGTCCTCGAGGTTCTTGCCCTTGGTCTCCGGGGCGAACTTGTAGACGAAGCCGAAGGCCGCGAGCGCCAGGAGGCCGAAGACCAGGAACGTCCCCACGCCGCCGAGGCCGCTGAGCATGGGCAGGAAGAGGAATCCGACGATCACGTTGGCGACGAGGTCGCTCGTCAGCATGACCGAGGAGCCCAGGGAGCGGAGCCGGGCTGGGAAGCTCTCGCCGGCGTAGACCCACACCAGGGCGCCGAAGCCGAACGTGAACCCGACCGTGAAGAGCAGGACCCCGATGAAGCCCAGGGCCGTGAGGATGCCGCCGAAGCTGCTGCCGCCCGCGATGAAGACGCCCACCAGGAGGATGTTCGCCGCGATCATCATGGCGATGCCGCCGAGCAGGATCGGACGGCGTCCGACGCGGTCCACGAGGGAGAGCGAGATGAAGACGGCCACTAGGGCGACGGCCTGGACGAGCGCGGGCAGGCCCAGGATGGCGGCGTTGCCCTCGAAGCCCATGGACTTGAAGAGGATGGGGCTGTAGTAGACGATCGCGTTGATGCCGGTGATCTGGATGAAGAAGCCGAGGATGACCACGAAGATGGTGGCGCGCAGGTACGGCTTGCGGAGCATCTCCTTGAGGGCGCCGCCCTTCTCCTCGCTCAGCGCGGCCTGCATGTCGGCGATCTCGCGGTCGATGTCCGCGTCGGGTTCGATGTTGGCGAGGGTGGCGCGGGCCTCGTCGATCCGGCCCTTCATGACGTACCAGCGGGACGTGTCCGGGATGCGGATCACGAGGAGGAAGACGAGCAGCGAGGGGATGGCGGCGAGGCCGAGCATCCAGCGCCAGGCGCCGGCGTCGGACAGCGCCCAGGCCACGAGGTATCCGAGGATGATGCCGAAGACGGTGGCCACCTGATAGGCCACGAGCATGGCGCCGCGGATCTTCGCCGGCGAGCTCTCGGCGACGAACACCGGGACCACCACGATGGAGACACCGACGGTCAGGCCGAGGAACAGGCGGGCCGCCACCAGGACCTCGAGGTTCGGGGTCAGACCGCTGAGCAGGGCGAAGATGGCGTAGCCCGCCGCCACCAGGACCATGGAGAGCTTGCGCCCGAGCTTGTTGGCCAGCACGCCGCCGAGCAGCGCGCCCACCACTTCGCCGATCACGACGGTGGTGGTCACGAGCCCCAGCCCGGCGTCGTCGAGCCGGAACTCATCCTTGAGGAAGAGCAGCGCGCCGCCGATGTTGGAGGAGTCGTAACCGTAAATGATGCCGACCGCGGCGGCGGTAATGCCTGCCAGGAGCCCCGCACGGGGCGTGCTCCTGATGTCCTGGATAAGCGACACTGCATCTCCTGAAGGTTGGGGACCGATCCGGCCCTTGCAGTCCTCGCGGCCGGGGCCGGGCGGGGACCAGAGGAATTCTGTTGCCCTCAGTCTACGCAGAGTGTGATTGATCTCGCACTATTAGAGGCGATATTGATCACAAAAAATCATCAATGTGTGGTTTTGATCACTTCGCCGAGCGGGCAGGATCACAGACTCACACTTCCGCAACCGGAGTTACGATGAGAGCAGGTCACGCGCCCGGAATCCCGGGCCTGCGGGCCGGGATGGAGCGGGGGTTGTCATGGACGCGGTGTTCGACGGGCAATGCGGGTTCTGCACCCGTGCCGTGGGCTGGGTGCGGCGACTGGACCGGCACCACCGGATCGCCTTCCACCCGTTCCAGGATCCTCTCACGCTGGACGCCTTCCGCCTGAGCCACGAGGAGGCGCGGTCCGCCGTCTGGGCCCTGACCGACGACGGCGGTCGCTTCCGCGGCGCCCGCGCCATCGCCGCGATCCTCGACACCGCCGTGGGAGGCCGCTTCTTCGCCACGTTCTACCGGATCCCCGGCGTCGGACGCCTCCAGGAGGCCGTGTACAGCTGGGTCGCCGCCCACCGCTACCGCCTCCCGGGTGTGAGCCCCTGGTGCACGGAACACCCCCAGGACTGCTCGGCCGCCGTGCCGGGAGCAGGCTGCGCGCTCTGAGGCACACTGCTCTGAGCCGAGCCGACCTGAGCTGCGCCGACCCGCACTGATCGGCGGGCATCCGACCCGCAACACCAGAACGCCCCAGGGGCGCGGTTCACACCGCGCCCCTGGGGCGTTCTGCGAGCGAAGGGCCTCAGGCGGCCTGCTCCGTGAGGGTCGCCGGGTTCGGCGGGATGGGCTCGATCCGTCCAAGGACCACCGTGTAGAAGATGATGCCGATGACCAGCATGACGCCGGCGACGACGAACGCCATCGCGAAGCTGCCCGTGAACTGGACGATGAAGCCGGTGACGATCGGCGCCGTCGTGCCGATGATGTTGTTCACGGTGTTCATGACGGCGCCCGTGGCGCCCACGGCGCCTTCCGGGGCGATCAGGGCCGGCAGCGAGTTCGTCACGCTGAAGGCGATGGTGATGCCGGTGGTCCCGAGGGTGATCCACACGAGTGACCAGAAGAGGTCCGTGGTGAAGGCGGTGCCGGCGATCGTGATGGCCAGCAGCATGCCGCCGATGATGAAGACGCGGCGGACGGTGGTGCTGGACTTCCCGTTCTTGATGAGGCGGTCGAGCCACCAGCCCGGCAGGGCGTACTGGACGATCACGGCGAACAGCCACGGAACCGCGGTGACGAGGCCGGACTTGGCGACGTCCATGTGCATCTGCGACTGCAGGAAGCCCGGGAGCCAGGTGAGCAGCATCCACTGCACATAGCCGGCGCAGCCGAGACCGAGCGACATGCCCCACACCTTGCGCTGGCGCAGGATGTAGCCGAGGTTGTTGAGGGGGTTGGGCTTGGGGGCGTCCTCATCCTGAGCCCCACCGGAGACGATGTGCTCCAGTTCGGCGTCGCTCAGCTTGCCCTTGCGGTTCATCTCCTTCGGGTCGCGGTAACGGATGAAGAAGACGGCCGTGTAGATGAGGCTGAGGACACCGATGGTGATGAACGCGCCACGCCAGCCGAACATGGCCACGGCGGCGCCGACGATCGGGAAGCCGATCACATTGGAGAGGCGCTGGCCGCTGTCGAAGATCACGGTCGCCATGCCGCGCTCGGACCGCGGGAACCAGTAACCGGTGGTCTTCATGGCGCCCGGGAAGATCGGGGCCTCCGCGAGGCCGAGGATCAGCCGGGCGACCAGGAGCAGGCCCATGCCGCTGACCGCCGCGGTCAGGAAGCAGGAGATCGCCCACAGAGTGGTCGCGACCCGCATGACCCACTTGATCCCGATCTTGTCCAGCAGCATGCCCATGGGGATCTGCATGATGGCGTAGGTCCAGCCGAAGCTGCCGAGGATGATGCCGATCTGGCCTTCGGTCATGCCGAATTCCATCCGCATGTCGTGCTCCGCCACGGACATCGAGCTGCGGTCGATGTAGTTGATCAGCACCGCGAAGAACAGCAGGATGCCGATCGACCAGCGGACCCAGCCCTTCTTGCCCGCCCGCGCGATGTTCACCGGAAGCGGCGTGGTGGCCGAGTTCTGATCCACGGCCCTCTGGTTGTCAGACATGGCGTCCCCCCACCGGGACGCTCGGGCTGAATCGCCCGATCGTGAGACCTGCGACGACGGCGATCAGAATCTGGAGGAAGAGCGGCCGGCACTGCGGCGTCTTCGTCCGCGGGGCCGAACTCGCCTTCAGCTCCGCTTCGGTGGGGATCTTCATGTCCTGAACCATTCTCTTGGGATTGCGCCCGGCTTCCGGGTGAACCCCAAGGTAACGAAGATCACATCGATTCCACAAGGGAATAATTTGTTTCCATCATGTGAAATCAGTAATATCCGCTTTATTCGGAATGGCTCATAATTCCGGGCCCTTCACGGAAGGCCCTCAGCCGCGTCCGACGAAGGGCATTCCGGCCGCCGTCACCAGGAGGCTGCCCACCGAAGCACTCGGCGGCATCGACGCCATGAGGAGCACCGCGCGGGCTGCGTCCTCGACCGGGAACATGGGCTCCACCTTGCGCGAACCGTCCGCCTGCAGCGCTCCGTCCCCCACGCCGATCACGTCCATGATCTCCGTGCGGGTGTTGCCGATGTCGATCTGGCCGCAGGTGATGCCGAACGGCCGGCCGTCCAGCTCGATGCTCTTCGTCAGACCGCTGATGGCGTGCTTGCTCACGGTGTAGGCCACGGAGAGGGGACGCGGTGAGTGCGCCGAGATCGAGCCGTTGTTGATGATGCGGCCGCCCTGCGGCTCCTGCTCCTTCATCACGCGCACCGCCTCGGCGGCGCAGAGGAACGATCCGGTGACGTTGATCCGCAGGGTCTCCTCGAAGCCCGCGGCGTCCACCGTGTCCACCGCCCCGCTGGGGCCGAAGATCCCGGCGTTGTTGAACAGGACGTCCACCCGTCCGAAACGCTCACGGGCCGCGGCGAAGAGGCGCGCGACGTCGTCGGGGACGGTCACGTCGCAGGGCGCCACGAGCGCCTGGGGCGAGCCGGCCGCGGTCTCCTCGAGTGCGGCGGCCCGCCGCCCGGCGAGCACCACGCCCCAGCCCTCGGCCAGGAAGAGGCGTGCGACCGCGCGGCCGATGCCGGACCCGGCGCCCGTGACGACCGCGATCCTCGCGGGGAGCCCGCCGTCCGTCGGCTGGGCTGCGCTGTCGGTGGTGTTCATGATCGATCCTGCTCTTCCTGGAACCGGGCTGTGCTGGGGACTACCGTACGGGACCCTGCGTGATGGGCCAGCCGATGACCGTCTTGGGCCGCGGCGCCGCATACGTGCGGACCTTCGAGGTGGACAGGCCCAGCCGCACGAGCGATTCGGCGACCAGCACGGCCGCGGCCACGCCGTCCACGACCGGGACGCCGCAGCGCTCCCGGATCTGCTCGTCCAGGTTCGCCATGCCGCCGCAGCCGAGCACGATCACCTCGGCCTTGTCCTCCGTGACGGCGAGCTCGGCCTGGCGGACGATCGCCTCGACGGCGCGCTCCGGGTGCTCCTCGAGTTCGAGCACGGCCATGCCGCTAGCGCGGACCGAGGCGCAGCGGTCGTCCAGGCCGGCCAGCTTGAGCCGGTCCTCGATGAGCGGCACGGCCCGGTCCAGGGTGGTGACCACGGAGTACTTGTGGCCCAGGTACATCGCGGTGCTCGCGGCGGCCTCGGTGATGTCGACGACCGGGACGTCGAGCAGTTCCTGCAGGCCCTCCCGGCCGTGCTCGCCGTAGCCGGCCTGCACGACGGCGTCGAACTCGCCGTCGTAGTTCACGACCGAGTCCATGACCGCGATCGCGGCGAGGTAGCTTTCGAAGTTCCCCTCGCAGGAGTCGGCGCCGAACCGCGGCGTGATGCCCACGATCTCGGTGTCGGGGGCGGCGACGGCACGGGCCTGCGCCGCGATGGAGTCCGTCATGGTCTGCGTGGTGTTGACGTTGGCAACCAGGATTTTCATAGGTCTCTCCCCAGGATGCGGCGGGGCGCGGAGGGCGCGCCCCGCCGTCGTCTTCTGTCGGTGTCTGTGGCTCTGCCGGTGTCTGCGTCGGTGAGCCGGCGGGCTAGTGCGTGCTGGCCACGGCGATGACCTCGCCGTCCGAGTCGAGGTATCGGGCGCCGCGGTCCGCGATGAGGTAGTAGACCAGAGCACCGATGCCCGCTCCGAAGAACCAGGCGAACGCCGCCAGGTGATCCAGGGCCGGGACGAAGGCGATCAGCACCGCGACGGCGGCGGCCACCACCAGGGCCGTGATGGCCTTGGGGTTGAAGCCGCGCTTGTAGAAGTACGGGCCCTGTTCGACCTCGGTGTACAGCTTCACCACTTCCACCTTGCCGCGGCGGACCAGCCAGTAGTCCGCCATGACCACGCCGAACAGCGGGCCGAGGAGGGCGCCCAGGCCGCCGAGGAAATACACGATGACGAACGGGTTGTTGTAGAGGTTCCACGGCAGGATGATCAGGCCGATGGTGCCACTGACCCAGGCGGCCCGGCGGAAGTCGAGGTGCTTGGGGAACAGGTTGGTCAGCGCGTAGACCGGGGCCACGAAGTTGGCCATGAGGTTCACGGCCACCGTGAGGACGAGGAGCGCGAGGCAGGCCAGCACCAGCAGGAGGGTGTTGGGGATCAGCTGCACGACGTCGGACGGCGAGGTGATGAGGGTTCCGTTGATCTTGAACTGACCACCGGCCAGGACCACCACGATGCCGCCGAAGAGGAGCATGTTGATCGGGATGCCCCAGAAATTGCCCTTGACGATCGAGCTCTTGCCCACGGCGTTGCGGGTGAAGTCGCAGAAGTTCAGGACGAAGGTGCCGTAGATGGAGACCCACAGGGCGCCGCCGGCGAAGATGTTCCGCCAGGTCTCGCCGGCGTCCATGTGCTTGATGCCGTTGATCTCGATGGTGCCGCCGGCCTGGACGAAGACCCAGATGGCCAGGGCGGCCATGGTCACGAGGATGATCGGTCCGGCGAACGCCTCGTACTTGCGGATCATCTCCATGCCGAAGCTGACGATCACGAGCTGCACGATCCAGAGGATGACGAAGGCGATCCAGCCGAGCGTGGACAGGCCGAGGATGTCGTTCCGGTCCAGGGGCGCCAGGCCCGGGATCAGCTTGATGATCATGATCCGGAAGATCACCGAGGCGAGATAGGTCTGGATGCCGAACCACGCGACCGCGACGGCGCCGCGCACCACGCTGGCGATCTGCGCGCCGCGGATGCCGAAGCTGATGCGGCTCATCACCGGGAACGGGACACCGGTCTTCTGCCCCATGAACCCCGAGAAGTTCAGCAGGAGGAACAGCAGGACCGCGCCCACGCCGAGCGCCAGCAGGATCTGCCAGGCGCCCATGCCGAGGGCGAAGAGGCCCACCGCGAACGCGTAGTTGCCGAGGCTGTGCACATCGTTCGCCCAGAGGGTGAAGATGCTGTACGCGGTCCAGGTGCGCCCGGCCTTGCGGGTGGGGGCGAGGTCCTTGTTGTACAGCTGCGGGCTGAGTTCGACGCCGGTCAGCTCCGACATCCGGGGAAGGTCACCCGTGAAGTCGTGGTGATGGTGGTGGTGATGGTCCGGCGTTCCCGGACCTGGCTGAGTCGCCACCGGGGTGGTGGGATCGACGCCGCTGGGGTTCGTCTGCATGGGTGCTCCGTTTCGATGCTGACGGTTCCGCACCCGTCGGTCGCGGACTCCCCATTGGGCCGGCTTCCATAATGCGGAACTGATTTATTGAAGTATGGAATACAGAATATGGCCCGGATCACAGGCGGTCAATGGTTCCGCGGTGACCGCAGTCACATTTGGCATACCAGTCTGGCCACTCGGAGCGTCGCCCCTGGTGGGGCGGCAGGGGTCCTCCGTGGCCCGCACTGTCGCAATCCGAACGGTGGGCGATCCCGTTGACGTTGCGCAGACTGCCCGATAATCTCGATAGACAAAATTATTTTTTCGCATGTCGGAAAGACGTTGCCATCGCGACGCCAGCCCAACCATTCGATGAAGAGAGGTCCCCTGTGGCTGCTGAAGAAATCACGCCCTCCATCCTGAGTACGCTCACGAACAACCTGCCGGACTCGGATCCCGAGGAGACCGGTGAATGGGTTGAATCGTTCGACGCCCTGGTGCGTGAGCAGGGCACGGAGCGCGCTCAGTTCGTCATGCGCTCGCTGCTGCAGCGGGCAGGGGCACAGTCCGTGGGCGTCCCCATGGTCACGACCACCGACTACGTGAACACCATCCCGGCCGATCAGGAACCCGAGTACCCCGGCAACGAGGAGTACGAGCGCGCCTACCGCCGCGCCATGCGGTGGAACGCCGCCATCATGGTGCACCGCGCGCAGCGGGCCGACATCGGCGTCGGCGGCCACATCTCCACCTATGCCGGCGCGGCGACCCTTTACGAGGTCGGCTTCAACCACTTCTTCCGCGGCAAGGACCACCCCGGGGGCGGCGACCAGGTGTTCTTCCAGGGACATGCCTCGCCCGGCATGTACGCCCGCGCGTTCATGGAAGGCCGCCTCACGGAGGAGGATCTGGACGGATTCCGCCAGGAGAAGTCCAAGGAGGGCCACGCGCTCTCCTCGTACCCGCACCCCCGCCTGATGCCCCACTTCTGGGAGTTCCCCACGGTCTCCATGGGCATCGGCCCCATGAACGCCATCTACCAGGCGCAGGCGAACCGCTACCTCCAGGACCGTGGCCTCAAGGACACGAGCGACCAGCAGGTGTGGGCGTTCCTGGGCGACGGCGAGATGGACGAGCCGGAGAGCCGCGGCCTCCTCCAGCTCGCGGCCAACGAGGGGCTCGACAACCTCAACTTCGTGATCAACTGCAACCTCCAGCGACTCGACGGCCCGGTGCGCGGCAACGGCAAGATCATGCAGGAGCTCGAAGCGTTCTTCCGCGGCGCGGGCTGGAACGTCATCAAGGTCGTCTGGGGCCGCGAGTGGGACGACCTGCTGGCGAAGGACCGGGACGGTTCTCTGGTGAACATCATGAATGACACCGTCGATGGCGACTACCAGACGTTCAAGGCGGAGAACGGCGCGTTCATCCGCGAGCACTTCTTCGGGCGCAGTGCCCAGACGAAGGAACTGGTCTCCGATCTGACGGACGACCAGATCTGGAACCTCAAGCGCGGCGGCCACGACTACCGCAAGGTCTACGCGGCCTACAAGGCGGCGACCGAGTTCAAGGGCAAGCCGACCGTCATCCTCGCGAAGACCGTCAAGGGCTACGGCCTGGGCGCGCACTTCGAGGCCCGCAACGCCACCCACCAGATGAAGAAGCTGACGATGGAGGACCTCAAGGCCTTCCGCGATCTGCTGCGCATCCCGATCAGCGACGAGGTCCTCGAAAAGGACCTGTACCGTCCGCCGTACTACCACCCCGGCACCGACGCACCCGAGATCCAGTACATGTTGGAGCGCCGCGCGGCCCTGGGCGGCTCCGTCCCCGAACGCCGTCCGGACCACGTGCCGGTGACGCTCCCGGACGCGAAGTCTTACGAGGTCGCCAAGAAGGGATCCGGCAAGCAGAAGGCCGCCACCACCATGGCCTTCGTCCGCATGCTCAAGGACCTCCTCCGGGACAAGGACTTCGGCAAGCGCCTGGTCCCCGTGGTCCCGGACGAATCCCGGACCTTCGGCATGGACGCGTTCTTCCCGACCGCCAAGATCTACAACCCCAAGGGCCAGAACTACCTGTCCGTGGACCGCGAACTGGTGCTCGCCTACAAGGAGTCCCCGCTCGGCCAGCTGATCCACCCCGGGATCAACGAGGCCGGCGCCGTCGCCGCGTTCACCGCGGCCGGGACCGCCTATGCCACGCACGGCCAGCCCCTGGTGCCGATCTACGTCTTCTACTCGATGTTCGGCTTCCAGCGCACCGGCGACTCCTTCTGGGCCGCCGCGGACCAGATGACCCGTGGCTTCATCATCGGCGCCACCGCCGGCCGCACCACGCTCACCGGCGAGGGACTCCAGCACGCCGACGGCCACTCGCCGCTGCTCGCGAGCACGAACCCCGCCGTCGTGACGTATGACCCGGCGTACGGCTACGAGATCGCGCACATCTTCCGCGACGGCCTCGAGAGGATGTACGGCCCGGACTCCGAGGACCGCAACCTCATGTACTACCTCACGGTGTACAACGAGCCCATCACCCAGCCGGCCGAGCCGGAGAACCTCGACGTCGAGGGCGTCCTCAAGGGCATTTACAAGCTCTCCGCCGCGGAGGACGCCGACGGCAAGCCGCGCGCCCAGATCCTCGCCTCGGGCGTCTCCGTCCCGTGGGCCCTGGACGCCCAGCGGATCCTCGCCGAGCACTGGGGCGTGGCCGCCGACGTCTGGAGCGTCACGAGCTGGAACGAACTGCGCCGCGACGGCCTGGCCGCCGAGGAGCATGGATTCCTGAACCCGGGCGAGGAGCCGCGGGTGCCGTTCGTGACCCGGCAGCTCGAAGGCGCCGAGGGCCCCGTGGTGGCCGTGTCCGACTACATGAAGGCCGTGCCGGACCAGATCCGCCAGTTCATCCCGAACGAGTACGGCGTGCTCGGCGCGGACGGCTTCGGCTTCTCCGACACCCGCCAGGCCGCGCGCCGCTTCTTCAAGAACGACACCCACTCCGTGGTGGTCAAGACCCTGCAGATGCTCGCACGCCAGGGCAAGGTCGACCCCCAGGCCCCGGCGCAGGCGATCGAGAAGTACAGCCTGCTCGACGTGACCGCCGGAACCACGGGAGGCGCGGGCGGCGACGCCTGACCCACCTGACGCGCCGAGACGCCGGAAGGTGCCCGTATCCGCGAGGAATACGGGCACCTTTCGGCGTCTCGCGGGAAGGACTTAGGGTGACAGCATGACCCCGAGCACAGCGGCCACGGCCATACTCCTCGCCGCGGGCGCCGGGGCCCGTCTGGGCCTCGGGCCCAAGGCGCTGCTGCGCCGCCACGGCGCTCCCCTGGTGGACCACCTCGCGGCCGTGCTGCACGACGGCGGCTGCCACGGCGTCGTCGTGGTGCTGGGGGCGGAGGCCGGGCGGGTGCGGGAGGAGGCCGCGCTGGCGGACTGCGCCGTCGTGGTCAACGACGACTGGCCCAGCGGCATGGGAGGCTCGCTGAAGACCGGGCTCGCGGCCGCGCCGCCGGGGCGTCACGCGCTCGTCGCCCTGGTGGATCAGCCCGCGCTCACCGCGGAAACCGTCGCCGCGCTGCTGGCCGCACACCGGCCGGGACGGGTGACCGCCGCGGCGTACCCCGACGCGTCGGGCACGCTGAAACGAGGGCACCCGGTGCTGTTCGACGCTTCGCTGCTGGCTGCCGTCGCGGACTCGGCGCACGGCGACGCCGGAGCGCGGGACTTCCTCAGGGCACATCCTGAGCTGCTGGACCTGGTCGACTGCCAGGCCTGGGGCGACGGACGGGACGTGGACACCCCGGCGGATCTGCCGCTGCTGGACGGGTGACTTCGGGAACCCTGACAGCCGAACCGTGAGCGCACTGCGGGCCCGGGACCTGAGGTCCCGGGCCCACGGCACGTGCCGGTCACGCGGCGCCGTCTACACCAGCGTCAGGCCCGCCTCCTTGAGCCCCAGGTACACGGCGTCCTGGGTCAGCGGGAGCGTGCTGAACCGGACACCCGTCGCCTGTCGGAGAGCGTTGGCCAGGGCCGGAGCCACCGGGTTAAACGGGCTCTCGCTCATGGACTTGGCGCCCAGCGGACCCGTGGAATCCTCGGTCTCGGCGAAGTACACCTCGCTCCGTGGCGTGTCCGCGAAGGTCGGGATGTGGTACTGCCGCAGAATGTCGGTGTAGACGCGGCCGGTGTCGTCGATCCGCACCGCCTCGTACAGCGCCGCGCCCAGTGCCTGCGCGATCCCGCCCTCCACCTGGCCCCGGCACTGGCGCGGATTGACGACCTTGCCGGCGTCGGCGGCCTGGACGCTCTGGAGGATGCGGATCTCGCCCGTCACGCGGCTGACCGCCACCCGGAAGCCGTGCACGTTGAAGGCGACGGAGCGCGGCGTGCCGCCCCATTCGCCGTCGGCCACCAGGGACAGTCCACGCTCGACGGCGGCGGCGTGCAGCCGCTCGAGGCTCACCGTCCCGCCAGGGTGGGCGACGCCGTCGGGCCCCAGGACGCAGTCCTCCACCGGGGCGCCCAGCAGATCGGCGCCCAGGGCACGGAGCCGGTCCGCGAGTTCCGTGGCCGCCGCGAGCGTCGCCTTGCCCGCCACCACGGTCCCCGTGGACCCGAAGGCCCCGGTGTCATGCCGGGTGTTCGCCGTGTCCGCCTGCCGGTAGTCGACGGCGTCGGTGCTGGTGCCGAGCGCCTCCGCCGCGAGCTGGGTGTGCACGGTGGTGGTGCCGTTGCCGAACTCGGCCGTGCCGAACTCCACGAGGTACCGCCCGTCGGCCCCGAGGGAGACCCGGCTGTGCGAGAAGTGCCCGCGCGGCGGGACCGTGTCGATCATGGACAACGCGCTCCCCTCCCCCACGAGCCATTCCTCGCCGAGCTCCGCCCCGAACGACGCCTCCCGCTCGGCGCCGCGGCGCAGCGCGTCCTCGGCGAGCTGCACGCACTGGTCCAGGCCGTAGCTGCCGTAGAGCACGTCCTCCTCGGGTTCGCTGTGGGAGGAGAGCATGGGGTCGCCCTTCCGGACCATGTTCTTCCGGCGGAACTCCCAGGGGTCCATGCCGATCCCGTGTGCCAGCTCGTCCATGGCGGACTCGACCGCGAAGATCATCTGGCTGAGACCGTAGCCGCGGAAGGCGCCGGAGGGCAGGGTGTGGGTGTAGACGGCCTGCGCGTCGAGCCGCTTGTTGGCGCAGTTGTAGACCGCCACGGACTCGCCGCAGCCGTGGAACATGACGCCCGGGCCGTGGTTGCCGTAGGCCCCGGTGTTCGTCAGGACGTCGAGCTGGAGCGCCGTCAGCGTGCCGTCCCGGCGGGCCGCGGCCTTGAGCCGGATGTGGAACGGGTGGCGCGTGGTGGTGGCCGTGAACTGCTCGGAACGAGTGAATTCGAGCTGCACGGGCACCCCGAGTTCCAGGGCGGCCAGGGCGGCGAGGTCCTCCGTGATGACCTCCTGCTTCCCGCCGAAACCGCCGCCGACGCGGCCCGTCAGGACCCGGACGCTGTCCCGCGGCCGGCCGAAGATCCGGGCCAGGGTCCGCTGGGCCAGGAACGGCACCTGCGTGGAGGAGCGCACCGTGAGCACGCCGTCCTCCACCCAGGCGATGGAGCAGTGGGTCTCCAGCGCCACGTGCTGGACACGATGCGTGCGGTACTCCTTCTCGTGCACGACGTCCGCCGTGGCGAACGCTGCGTCCAGGTCCCCCAGCTCGGAGTGCAGCTCGGCCAGGACGTTGTCCTGCGGGCGGGAGATCCGGGCGACGGCGCCGTCCTTCTCTCCGTGCACCGTCGGCGCCCCGGGGAGGATCGCCTCCTCCGGCGTGAACACGGCGGGCAGCACCTCGTACTCGACCTCGAGAGCCCGGACACCCGCTTCGGCGGCCTGAACGGAATCGGCGACGACGGCGGCCACCCGCTGCCCGACGAACCGCACCACGGTGTCCAGCATGCGCATGTCGTCCGGGTCGTCCTCCACCAGCTCGTGCTGCGCCGTGGAATAGAGGAGGTCCGGGACGTCCTCGTGCGTGAAGACCCGTACGACGC
Source organism: Arthrobacter woluwensis (assembly GCF_900105345.1). NCBI lineage: Bacteria > Bacillati > Actinomycetota > Actinomycetes > Micrococcales > Micrococcaceae > Arthrobacter > Arthrobacter woluwensis. The sequence goes on along the minus strand of NZ_FNSN01000003.1, from coordinate 823,045 downwards.
CGGGCACGGCCAGAGCGGCCGACGCGTCGATCGAGACGATCCGGGCGTGCGCGTGCGGCGAGCGCAGGAGCTTCATGTGCAGCAGGCCCGGGAAGTCCGCGGGATCCTTGTCCAGGGTGTACCGCACGGCGCCCGTGACGACGCCCGGCCCGGCCGGGGCGGGGACGTTGTCCCCCATGCCGCCGCTGTGGCCGCGGTTCTCGCCGTCGGCGTCGCCCCGGATGGCGTCCTCGATGGCGCGGTAGCCGGTGCAGCGGCAGAGGTTGCCCTTCAGGTTCCGGGGCAGGTCCTGCTTCTGCTCCTCGGAGAAGGTGGCACTGGTCATGATCATGCCCGCCGTGCAGAAGCCGCACTGGAAGCCCTGGGACTCCAGGAACCGGCGCTGCATCGGGTGGAGGGCGCCGGCGTCACCCGGGGCATCGGCGTCGTGGTCGCCGTGACCGTTCGAGCAGGTGGCGGCGAGGCCCTCGATGGTCGTCACCTCATGGCCCCCGGCGAGCGCGGCCGGGTAGAGGCACGAATGCACGGGCTTGCCGTCGACGTGCACGGTGCACGCCCCGCAGTCGCCGCCGTCGCAGCCCTTCTTCACGCCGGTGTTGCCCTGTTCACGCAGGAAGGTCCGGAGGCACTGCCCGGCGCGCGGCTCGGCTGTGGCGGGGACGCCGTTGATGACGATCGCGTCGCGGGTGGGGTCCGTGGCGAGCGCGTCCAGTCCGATGGCGGCGAGCTCCGCGGACGCCTCCTTCGGCGCGACCGGCGGCCAGAAGTCACCGGACACGACGACGCCGTCCCCGCCTCCCGCGGTCGCTGCACCGCCCAGCTCGGCCAGGATCTCGCGTGCCAGCCGCAGCGTCATGTCCCGGCGCCACGCGGGAAGCCCGTGGATGTCGTCATGCCAGAGCGTGTCCGGGACCGCCGTCTCGATGTCCCGAGTCAGGGCCGACGCGTCCGGGAGCGCCTGCGACCCTGCCGCCCCTTCGTATCGCAACTGGACGGGCCGCTTCGTGGACGCCGTGATGGTGAGGACGAAGGTCCCGTCCTCGTCCAGGCGTCCGATGAGCAGCACACCGGACCGGCCGAGCTTGCTGAGCGAGAGGCGCCGGAACGCCACCCGGGCGCGCAGGGCCTTCGCGGGCAGGAAGACGCTCCGCAGCAGTTCCCCGGGCGCCAGGACGTTCCGCGCGTCGCCGGTCACGAAGCCGGCGACCGGCACCCGCCGCGACGTCCCGTCCGGGGAGAGGATCAGCGCGACGCCGTCGAGCCCCGCGGTCAGGGAGATCAGGGGACCGGCGGGCAGCGAGGTGCAGAGGTTGCCACCCAGGGTGGACATGTTCCAGATCTTGAAGGACGCCACGAAGGAGTCACAGGCGGGGCGGAACAGCGCGAGGCCCGGCCAGTCGGCACGGCCCGCCAGTTCGCCGGGCAGCGCGTACACGCGGGCCACCGTGCACGTGGCGGCGAGTTCGAGCCCGTCCTCGTGCACGGTCACCGGCTCCCAGCCGGCGTCGTGCAGGCTCAGCAGCCTCTTCAGGGTGCTGCTCCCGTAGGAGTACAGGACCGTCCCGCCGGCCAGCCACGCATCCCCGTCACGCCACTGCGCCGGGTCGGCTGTGGGCACCACCTGCTCGATGGTGTTCATGTCCATGTCGTCCTCCTTGCTGCGATGCCCCGGCGCCGGGACGGTGCTTCGTCGCGCCGTCCCGCCGCCGGCGGCAGGGTCTTTCCGATGTGTCGGCCGTGAGCACACGGCCTGGTGAGAGGGTCAGTGAGGTGGTCCGTGATGCAGGGGGCCGCTCCCCCGCGAGAGGGAACCTGCGGTCCCGGGCGCGCCGTGCAGGACGCCCACCAGCTCCGCGGCGATCGACACCGCGACCTCCGCCGGGGTGACGGCGCCGAGGTCCAGTCCGATGGGTGAATGCAGCCGGTCCAGGAGACCGGGTTCCAGCCCCTGCTCCACGAGGGACGCGCGGCGCTGGCGGTCACTGCGCCGCGACCCGAGGGCCCCGACATACGCCAGGTCGAGGCGCAGCGCGGTGAGCAGCAGGGGGACGTCGAACTTGGGATCGTGCGAGAGGACGAACAGCACGCTGCGTTCGTCCAGCAGCCCCTCCCCGGCCTGTCGTTCCAGGTAGCGGTGCGGCCAGGTGCGCTCCACGGAGTCGGCCGGGGCGAACCGCGCCTGGGCCGCGAACCCGGGCCGGGCGTCGCACAGGGTGACGTGGAAGCCCAGGAGTTTCAGGACCGGCAGGAGCGCTTCGGAGAAGTCGTTCGCCCCGACCACGACGGCCCGCGGCGCGGGAAGCCGGCTTTCCACGAACAGCTCCAGCGGGCGCGTGCCGGCCTCGCCGTCGTGGCAGCCCTCGGGCGGCGCCACCCGGACGAGCCCGGAGCGGCCCTGCCGGAGCAGCGGCTCCACCTGGGTGCGTGCCCGGGCCAGGAGTTCCTCCTGGACCGGCTCGGGTGCGCCCTCCAGACCGAGCAGGCCCACCCAGGCCTCCCGGGCGATGCCGGCCACCGACGACGGCGCGGCCAGCGTCACTGCGGGCGCGCCGTCGTCGTCGAGGCGGCGGAGCAGGGCCACCGGCGCGGAGGCGAGGGCCTTCCGCTCTGGCTCGCTGAGCCGGCTCAGGTGGATCTCCAGCTCCCCGCCGCAGGTGAGTCCCACCGCGAACGCGTCCTCGGCGCTGTAGCCGAAGCGTTCGCGACGGGCCCCGCCGCAGGACAGGATCTCCTGCGCCGCGGCGACCACCGCGCCCTCGACGCAGCCTCCGGAGAGACTGCCGAGGATGCCGCCTCCCGCGGCGACGAGCATGGACGTCCCCGCGGGGCGCGGTGTGGAACCGCTCGTGGCCACGATGGTCGCGACCACCAGGTCCTCGCCGTCGCGGGCGGGGGCCCAGCCGTCGAAATGCCGTCCGAGTTCCAGCACCGCGCTCCTCCTTTCCTTGGGGTTGCTTCTCACGTGCGGGACGTCCAGCGCCGGTGCGCCGGATGTTCCTGTCAGGATGCCCCCTGCGGGGCGGTTCCCGTCAGACGCCCATCAGCGTGTTGATCGGGCCGCGGGCGAAGTAGACCAGGAATCCCACGGTCACCACCCACATGAGCCAGTGGACCTTGCGGGCCTTCCCCGAGGCCGTGGCGACCACGGTCCAGGAGATGAAGCCCGCGCCGATGCCGTTCGCGATCGAGTAGGTCAGGGGCATGGTCACGATGGTCAGGAAGGCGGGCAGGGCCACGGAGAACTTGTCCATCCGGATCTCCCGGATCTGGGACATCATGAGCGCGCCCACCACCACGAGAGCTCCGGCGGCCACTTCGAGCGGGACCACGGACGTCAGCGGGGTCAGGAACATCGAGCCGATGAACAGCAGGCCCGTGACGATCGATGCGAGGCCGGTGCGGGCGCCTTCGCCGATCCCGGCGGCCGAGTCGATGTAGACGGTGTTCGAGGAGCCGCTGTTGAGGCCGCCCGCCACCGCGCCGAAGCCTTCCACGATGAAGGCGCTCTTCAGCCGCGGGAAGGTGCCGTCCTTGTAGGACAGCCCCGCGCTCTTCGCCAGGCCGGTCATGGCTCCCATGGCGTCGAAGAAGTTGGTGAACACCAGGGTGAAGACGAGCATGGTCGCGGCCAGGCCGCCGATCCGGCCGAACGCTCCGAAGAAGTCGACCTGACCCACCAGGGACAGGTCCGGCACGGAGACCAGCTGTCCCGAGATGACCGGGGTGTTCAAGTGCCAGCCACCGGGGTTGTCGGGGCCGGCGGCGCCGATGTGGAAGACCTGTTCCGCCACGACCGCCAGGATGGTGGCCACGACGATCCCGATCAGAAGACCGCCCTGCACCTTGCGTGCCACGAGGACGCTCATGAGGAGCAGCCCGATGATGAACACGAGCGTGGGAATGGTGGCGATGGAGCCGTCGGTGCCGAGCTGGACCGGCGGTCCACCGGGAGTGCGGGTCACGAACCCGGAGTCCACGAAGCCGATGAAGGCGATGAACAGACCGATGCCGACCGTGATGGCCGCCTTCAGTTCCTTGGGCACGGCCTTGAAGATGGCCGTCCGGGCGCCGGTGATGCCGAAGAGGACGATCAGGATGCCGTTGATGACCACGAGGCCCATGGCCTCGGGCCAGGTGACTTCGTGGATGACGGAGACGGCCAGGAAGGAGTTGATGCCGAGGCCCGCGGCGAGGCCGAACGGCAGCCGGGCCACCAGACCGAAGATGATGGTCATGACGCCGGCGGTCAGGCCGGTGACGGCCCCGACCTGGAGGGCGGGGAGCCAGCCTCCGAGCACGTCCCGTGGGGCGCGGTCGGCCGAGAAGCCGCCCAGGATGAGCGGGTTCAGCACCACGATGTAGGCCATGGTGAAGAAGGTGACCACGCCGCCGCGGATCTCACGGGCCACCGTGGAGCCGCGCCGGGTGATTTCGAAGAAGCGGTCCAGGGGACTCGTGCCGCCCGGGGTTCCGCTGGTCGGGGCGGCCCCGCCGGACGAACCGGCTTTCCTGCCCCGTGCGCTGGTGTTCCCTGAATTCCCGCCTTGAGTACCGGACTGGGTTGAGGTGATGGACATCGGGGACGCCTCCCTCAGTAATCGATCCGGGAGTCGAGCGTGTTCCAGGTGGTGAAGGGGTCCATGCGCTGAGGGCCTTCGGCGTCCAGCTCGGCCCGGACCACCGGCATGATGCCCCGGGTCTCCGGCTTGTCGAAGTAGTCGTAGAAGACGGCGTCGTCGAAGCCCGCGGAGGCCGCGTCATGGCGGTCGGCCGCGAAGACCACGCGGGAGACGCGGGCCCAGAGCGCGGAAGCGAGGCACATGGGGCACGGCTCGCAGCTCGTGTAGAGGGTGGCGCCGCTGAGGTCGAAGGTGCCGAGCGCCGCACAGGCGGTGCGGATGGCGGTGACCTCGGCGTGGGCCGTGGGATCGTTGGTGGCGGTGACGCGGTTGACGCCGTCGAAGCGGTGACCGTCGGAGGTGACGATCAGGGCGCCGAACGGGCCTCCGTTGTTGAGGACGTTGTCTGTGGCCAGCTGGACTGCGGCGGCCAATTCCTTGGTGGCGGTGGTGCTCATCTCAGAGACTCCCTTGCGAAGGCTGGATCCGGCCACGCGAAAGCCACTGAGAGCTGCGCGGGCTTCGTCGACCAGGATCCAACGTTGTGCTGTGAAGGATGTGTTGTAACGCCTGGTAGATAGCGTCCCGTGTTCGGGGTGCCCGCCTTTGGCAGGAACGAATCTAGCAGAGGACCTGTGAGCTGCGCCACACTTTTTTGAAATTTGATTTCCGTCTTGCGGAACAGCGCGGCTGAGCTGGGAGGACGCCGCCGGTTTGGTGGTCCCGCGCTCTCAGCGAGGCGGTCATGATTGACCGCGAACCGGCCCGGCCCTACTCTGAGGACACCTGGATCAGCAGACAGGCCATAACTGAGCTGGCATACATTCCCCGCACGGAAGGACGCCAGCCATGAGCCGGACCTGGATCAAGAACCCCCTCGCCGCTTTCACCGCCACGGAGCAGGATGCCGGCGGCGGCATCGTCATCGAGGACGGGGTGATCGCCGAGATCCTCGCTTCGGGCCAGAGCCCCGCGACGCCGGTCGACGAGACGTTCGACGCCTCGGCCCACGTCGTCACGCCGGGCCTGATCAACACGCACCACCACTTCTACCAGACGCTCACGCGCGCCTGGGGGCCGGCCGCGAACGCCAAACTGTTCCCGTGGCTGAAGAACCTCTATCCGGTCTGGGCGCGGCTCACCCCGGAGAGCCTGGAGCTCGCGGTCACCGCCGCCCTGGCGGAACTGCTCCTCTCCGGCTGCACGACGGCGGCGGATCACCACTACGTCTTCCCCGCCGGCCTCGACGACGCCATCGACATCGAAGCCGGCGCCGTCCGCAGCCTCGGCATGCGCGCGACCCTCACCCGCGGCTCCATGACACTCGGAGAGAAGGACGGCGGACTCCCGCCGCAGAGCGTGGTCCAGGACGGCGACACCATCCTGGCGGACGCCGAGCGGCTGATCGACACCTATCACTCCACCGCCCGCGACGCCGATCTCCACATCGCGCTCGCCCCCTGCTCGCCGTTCTCGGTCACGCGGGAGATCATGACGGAGAGCGCCGAGCTCGCCGCACGCCGCGGCGTCCGGCTGCACACCCACCTCGCCGAGACCCTCGACGAGGAGGACTTCTGCCGGGAGATGTTCGGTCTGCGCACCGTGGACTACCTCGAGAGCGTCGGCTGGCTGGGGCCGCAGAGCTGGCTCGGCCACGGCATCCACTTCGACGACGCCGAGGTCGCCCGGCTGGGCGCCGCAGGCACGGGCGTCGCGCACTGCCCGACGTCGAACATGCGCCTCGCCTCCGGCATCGCCCGGGTGGTCGAGCTGGAGGACGCCGGAGCTCCCGTGGGCCTCGGCGTGGACGGTTCGGCCAGCAACGACGCCTCGAACATGATCCAGGAGGCCCGACAGGCCCTCTATCTGCAGCGCCTGCGCTACGGTGCGGACATCCCGGTGGAGCGCGCACTCGGCTGGGCGACGCTCGGATCGGCACGCGTGCTCGGGCGGGAGGCCGACCTGGGTTCCCTCGAAGTGGGCAAGCAGGCGGACCTCGCATTCTTCCGCCTCGACGGACTCCGCTTCTCCGGCAGCCACGATCCCCTCGCGGCCCTCCTGCTCTGCGGCGCCGACCGCGCCGACCGCGTCATGGTCGGAGGACAGTGGCGCGTGGTCGACGGCGCGATCCCGGGCCTGGATCTGGAGGACCTCATCCGCCGGCACAGCGCGGCCGCGCGCCGGATCATCTCCGCCTGACGTCGCGTCGTCGACCGCAGCCACGAAGGAACTGCACGCACAGAAGAACCCCCGGGCGTCATCGACCGGGGGTTCTCTGGGTCAGGGGGCGGAGTTCAGACTCCGCATTCGGCGCGACGGCGGCCGGGCCGCCGTCGCGCCGGCAGGAGCAGAGCGTCAGGAACCGGCGCCTCAGGAACCGGAGGCGGACTTGCGGAAGAAGGGCAGGCCCTTGACCCAGCGGTTGGCCGCACGGCCCTTCGCCGCCTCCGCCTCGCGGGCCCGCCGGTAGGCCGGCAGGCAGAAGTCGGGATCGGTGCCGCCGAGCGGCAGGTAGAACTCCTGAGTGCGGGCCTGCGCCGCGAGTTCGTGAATCCGGGTGGTGCTGCTGCGATCCTGCATGATCTACTCCTTACCTTTCGCCCAGGGTCCGCACCGAGCGGACGATCCGTAGCTGATGTTCCGCTCACTTCCATATTGCGGAAGAACTTTTCTGTTCTGTGAAAAGTCTACGAAGAGCGTCGGAGGGCGTCAAGACCCCCTCCGGGGGCGTCATCAACCGCCACTGTCACAATCGCCACTTTTGAATCAGTCGGAAAATGTGATTTACAACACCGGAAACCCGGGTCTAGGATGATTCTCAATTCGTGACGCAGATCACGAATACCTGAGAGCAGCAGGCAGGGTCGTAATGAGCTGGCATCCACGGATGTCGGCTTATTTTTTTGTGCCGGGATCCGCCAACAGGCGCCGCACGGCGCACGACACGACAACGGTGGACTGAGCATCCATCAGGAAAGTTGGGACTAGACCATGAGCAACAACATCGTCCTCGGCAAGAATCAGTACGGCAAGGCGGAGAACCGCGTCGTCAAGATCACCCGCGACACGGACCGCCACGAGATCGAGGATCTCAACGTCACCTCGCAGCTCCGCGGCGACTTCACCGCGGCGCACATCGACGGCGACAACGCCCACGTGGTCCCCACCGACACCCAGAAGAACACCGTCTTCGCCTTCGCCCGTGACGGCATCGGCTCCCCCGAGGAATTCCTCATCCGCCTGGCCAACCACTTCACCGGCGAGTTCGAGTGGGTCACGGGCGGCCGCTGGGAAGCCGAGCAGTTCGCCTGGGAGCGCATCCTCGCCGGCGGTGAGGAGCACAACCACTCCTTCGTCCGCAAGGGCCAGGAAGTGCGCAACGCCGTCGTCACCAAGGACGGCGACAACCTCTACGTCATCTCCGGCCTGAACGACCTCACGGTCCTCAAGTCCACCCAGTCCGGCTTCGTGGGCTACCCGAAGGACAAGTACACCACGCTGCAGGAGACCACGGACCGCATCCTGGCCACCGACGTCTCGGCCCGCTGGCGCTACCGCAACGACGCCGTCGCCGAGGGCGGCATCGACTACAACGCCACCTACGAGTCGGTGAAGGCCCTCCTCCTGGAAGGCTTCTCCGAGGAGTACTCCTACGCGCTGCAGCAGACCCTGTTCCAGATGGCGCAGAAGGTCTTCGCGGCACACCCGGAGATCGACGAGCTGCGGTTCTCCACCCCGAACAAGCACCACTTCGTGGTGGACCTGTCCCCGTTCGGTCTCGACAACCCCGGCGAGGTCTTCTACGCCGCGGACCGCCCGTACGGCCTGATCGAGGCCAACTTCGAGCGCGAGACCATCTCCGACCCGGGCAACGCCTGGGACGGCATCGTCGGCTTCTGCTGATCCCCTGACTCGCCCGGGCTGCGCGCCATCAGCGCCCCTCGTGCCTGCTCTGCACCGAGGCGGCCGCGAGCGCAGCCCGGGTGACACCCCCTCCCGGAGCGCACCCACCCGGCGACCCGGCGTCGTCGTTCCCTTGATCTTGTGACCGTTTCCGGCAATGGCGCCGGAACGCGCCGCACCACCTTCCCAGGCCCCCGGTGCCCCCACCGATGCCGGCCGATCGCCGCAACGCCGCGGCACCCCATCAATCATTAGGCAGACAGGAAGTCTGAAATGAGTGCAACAACCGTCAAACCCACCACCCGGCCGGAGGATGAGCGCCTCTCCCTCGGCAGCACCTTCGCGTACGGATTCCAGCACGTCCTTACCATGTACGGCGGGATCATCGCGCCGCCGCTCGTCATCGGGCAGGCCGCGGGCCTCAAGCCGGACGAGATCGGCGTCCTGATCGCCAGTTGTCTCTTCATGGGCGGCGCGGCGACCCTCCTCCAAACCCTCGGCATCAAGTTCTTCGGCTCGCAGCTCCCGCTGGTCCAGGGCGTGTCGTTCGCGGGCGTCGCCACCATGGGCGCGATCGTCTCCCAGGGTGGCGGCCTGCCGGCCGTGTTCGGTTCGGTGATCGTGGCCTCGATCATCGGCCTCGTGATCGCACCGCTCTTCTCGCAGATCCTGCGCTTCTTCCCGCCGGTGGTGACCGGCACCGTGATCACCACCATCGGCCTCACGCTGATGCCGGTGGCCGCCAACTGGGTCATGGGCGGCAACGCCAAGGCCGACAACTACGGCAGCATGGCCAACGTCGGGCTCGCGGGCCTCACGTTCGTGATCGTCCTGATCCTGTCCAAGGTCGGCAGCGCCACCGTCTCGCGGCTCTCCATCCTGCTGGCCATGGTCATCGGAACGGTCATCGCCGTGTTCACCGGCCAGGCCAACTTCTCCAATGTGGGCAACGGACCGATCTTCGCGTTCCCGACCCCGTTCGCCTTCGGCCTCCCGACGTTCAACGTGGCCGCCATCATCTCCATGTTCATCGTCATCCTGGTGACCCTGACCGAGACCAGCGCGGACATCATCGCCGTCGGTGAGATCGTCGGCACCAAGGTGGACCGCAAGCGCGTGGCCGACGGCCTCCGTGCGGACATGATCTCCAGCGCCGTCTCCCCGGTGTTCGGTTCCTTCACCCAGAGCGCCTTCGCCCAGAACGTGGGCCTGGTGGCCATCACGGGCATCAAGAGCCGCTTCGTGGTCAGCGCCGGCGGCGTCATCCTGATCGTCCTCGGCCTGCTCCCGGTCATGGGCCGCGTGGTGGGCGCCGTGCCCATGCCGGTCCTGGGCGGTGCGGGCATCGTCCTCTTCGGCACGGTGGCCGCGTCCGGCATCCGCACCCTGTCCACGGTGGACTACAAGGGCAACATGAACCTCATCATCGTGGCGTCCTCGCTGGGCTTCGGTCTGCTGCCCGTGGTCAAGCCGGACATCTACCACGCCTTCCCGGACTGGTTCGTGACCATCTTCCACTCCGGCATCAGCTCCGCCGCCCTCATGGCGATCCTGCTGAACCTCCTGTTCAACTACTTCAAGACCGGCAACTCCAAGAACTCCTCGGTGTTCGTGGCCGGCACGGACCGAGTCCTCACCCCGCAGGACCTCCGCGGCCTGCGGGAGGGTGACCGCTTCGAGAACGGCAAGCTCATCGACTGCGACGGCAAGGAAGTCAAGGTCGAATCCGGCGGGGCCCACTAGCGCTCTCCCTCCACGCGAGGGAACAGCTGATGCCCGGAAGATGCACTCTTCCGGGCATCAGCTGTTCCCTCGCGGTGTCGAAGGCTCCCAACCGGCCTTCATCAGCGCTTCCCGGACACGCACGACGGCGAACGGCCGGCTTCCTTTGAGGTCGCCGTGGCCGATCCGTACCTCCGTCCACCCGGTTTCCTCGGTCAGCCGCTGACGCTCGAAGTCGCGACGGAACTGCGCGGGATCCCGGTGGGTCTCGCCGTCGTACTGGAGGGAAAGCCGCCACTCCGGATAGGCGAGGTCCGGCCAGACGCACGGACCTCGCCAGGGCAGGTACAGCGAATGATTGAGCACCGGCTCCGGCAACCCATGGTCGGTCAGGGCCAAGCGGAGGTAAGTCTCCTGCGCGGAATCCGCGCCCACCCTGATGAGGTCCAACGCCGCTCGGGCGTTCTTCACCCCGCGCTTTCCCGGATGCGCCGCGACGACACGACGGAGGTCGACCGTGGCACACAACGGGGTCTTCGGGCGTGGGTGGGATTCCGGGTGCTCGCTGACGAAGTAATCCCCCACGGCGACGAGGTCGTGGAGTGGGAGCAGTTCGGCCAGGTCGAGGAACGTTCGCGCCGGGGAAGTCACCCGGGCCCCTTCCGTCACGACCACCTCGCCCGGAGCGAAGCTCAGCTTCCGGCCGGTGACGCGTTTCCGCCGCGGCTGCCCTGAGCCACGCGGCCGAGCCAATCGGATCTCGGCGGAGGCCTGGATCCAGAAGGGCAAGGGCGCACCCCAGATCCCAGCAGCGCTGAGATCCACCAAGGTGACTGACGGGTCGAGTTCCGTGTAGGCGCGCAGAGCGGCCGCATGAGAAGCCACCGTCACCGAAGGAATCCGTATTCCGCGCGACGGAGCGTGCAGATCCGGCCCGTGCGTCCGTTTCCGTGCCACACCCAGCCGGTCGGAATGCGGGAGAGCGAATGAGGTGCCCACCAACTCGGGTGGCAGAGATGCAGGGCGACGAGGCATGCCCCATTCTGCCCACGCACTCACACCTCGTGAGACGTTATCCACAGGACTGCGAAGCCTCCCACCGCGAAGTCACAGATGGCGCCCCTAAAACCTCACGGTAGGGGCGCCATCCGTGACTTCGCGTGGGGGGAAGGAGAGCTCAGACCCGGTTGAACTCCAGGGACAGGGCCTGGGCGGCCTCCGTCAGCATCGGGACGGCCCGCTCGGAGAACGCCTGGTCCACGCGGGTGATCGGGCCGGAGACCGAGATCGCGCACGGGGTGGGCGCGTTCGGCACGGCCATGGCGAAGCACCGCACCCCGAGCTCCTGCTCCTCCTCGTCGATCGAGTAGCCGCGTTCGCGGATCAGGGCGAGGTCGTCCAGCAGGGCCTCGATGGAGCCCAGGCTCTTGACGGTCGGCGTCGGCATCCCGGCGCGCTGCACGATCCCGCGCACGGTCTCGTCGTCGAGCTGGGCGAGGATCGCCTTGCCCACGCCGGTCGCGTGCATGTGCGCGCGACGTCCCACTTCGGTGAACATGCGCATGGCGTGCGGCGACGGCACCTGGGCGACGTAGATGATCATGTCCGTGTCCAGCACCGCCATGTTCGCGGTCTCGCCGAGGCGGTCCACCAGGAACTTGAGCTGCGGGCGCGCGACGGCGCCGAGCTGCATCGAGGCAGCCTCGCCGAGGCGGATGAGCCGCGGGCCGAGGGCGTAGCGCCGGTTGGGCAGCTGCCGGATGTAGCCGAGCGACACGAGGGTCCGCAGGAGCCGGTGGATCGTGGGCAGTGGCAGATCCGTGGAGGAGGACAGCTCACTGAGCGTCACGTCTCCGCCCGCATCAGTGATGAGTTCCAGCAGTTCAAAGACGCGTTCCACGGACTGAACTCCGCCTGAGGTCTTCTCAGCCATCTCAACTCCTTCCCGCTTCGTTGCGTATGGTGCGGTACCGTCCGGTAAATCTTATCCGCATAGTGGAAAGAGCCGTGGACCGTCTGCCTACCATCCAACAGTTAGAAACGGTCCAGAAGCAAGAGCAATTGCTCTTGTCTTTCCACTTTGTAGAGAATAATATCCATAATACGAAAACATCTCGCGGGAGGCTGACGCTCCGCGGGCCCAACACTGGAGGAGAATTCAATGGCGAATCCCAGCCCCGGAAATTCCATCACCCTGCGGGTCGAGGCCCCTTCGAGCTTCACCGCGACCAGCGAACTGGCCGCCGCCGTCGGCAACGCCGGCGCAGCCGTCACCGCACTGGACGTGGCGGAATCGCACCACAACACCATCGTCGTCGACGTCACCTGCAACACCACGGATGACGAGCACGCCAAGCGCGTCGAAGCCGCCCTGAACGCCCTCGACGGCGTCAAGGTCCTCCACGTCTCGGACCGCACCTTCCTCATGCACCTCGGCGGCAAGCTCGAGGTGGTCCCGAAGGTCCCGCTCCGCAACCGTGACGACCTGTCCCGCGCCTACACGCCCGGCGTCGCCCGCGTCTGCATGGCGATCGCCGAAGACCCCTCCGCCGCCCGCAACCTGACGGTCAAGCGCAACACGGTCGCCGTGGTCACCGACGGTTCCGCCGTCCTGGGCCTCGGCAACATCGGCCCGGCCGCCGCCCTCCCCGTCATGGAAGGCAAGGCCGCGCTGTTCAAGCAGTTCGCCAACGTCGACGCCTGGCCGGTCTGCCTGGACACCCAGGACACCGAGGAGATCATCCGCACCGTCAAGCTCCTGGCACCCGTCTTCGGCGGCGTGAACCTCGAGGACATCGCCGCCCCCCGCTGCTTCGAGATCGAGGCCCGCCTGCGCGACGAGCTCGACATCCCGGTCTTCCACGACGACCAGCACGGCACCGCGATCGTCACCCTCGCGGCCCTCGTCAACGCCCTGCGCGTGGTGGGCAAGAAGATCGAGGACGTCAAGATCGTGGTCTCGGGCGTCGGCGCCGCCGGCTCCGCCATCATCCAGCTCCTCAAGGCCCAGGGCGCTCAGCACATCATCGCCGCCGGCCGCTCCGGAGCCATCCACAAGGGTGAGAGCTACGACGACCACCACCGCACGTGGATCGCCACCAACACCAACGAGGAAGGCTTCTCCGGCAGCCTCCACGACGCGCTCGTGGGCGCCGACGTCTTCATCGGCGTCTCCGCTCCGAACATCCTCGCCGAAGAGCACGTGGCCTCGATGGCCGACGACGCGATCGTCTTCGCCATGGCCAACCCGACCCCCGAGGTGGACCCGGTGGTCGCGTCCAAGCACGCCGCCGTCGTCGCCACCGGGCGCAGCGACTTCCCGAACCAGATCAACAACGTGCTGGCCTTCCCGGGCCTGTTCCGCGGTCTTCTGGACGCCGGGGCCAGCGACATCACGCCGGACATGCTCGTCGCGGCCGCCGAGGCCATCGCCAACCGCGTGGCGGATGATGAACTCAACGCCAGCTACATCATCCCGAGCATCTTCGATCTTCAGGTGACCAAGGACGTCGCCGCGGCCGTCGCCGCTGCCGCCCACGCCAATTCGGCCGCTGCTGAGGCAGTGGCAGCCCTCTGACCGGCTGGGTAATCCAGCACTCGCCGTCCGGCCCCGCGGGGCCGGACGGCACCGTGGAGAAGTAAGGACAGCACATGACCATCACCGTCACCAACCCCCAGCCGGTGGAGCGCGCCGAGGAGATCCTCACCCCGGAAGCCCTCGCTTTCGTGGAGGCCCTGCACCAGAAGTTCGCGGCACGCCGCAATGAGCTGATCGACGCCCGCGTCACCAAGCGCGAGCAGGTCGCCAAGACCGGGACCCTGGACTTCCTTCCCGAGACCTCCGAGGTCCGCTCGGGCGACTGGAAGGTCGCCGAGGCCCCCGCGGCCCTGCAGGACCGCCGCGTCGAGATGACCGGACCGGCGTCGCCGGCCAAGATGGCCATCAACGCCCTGAACTCCGGCGCCAAGGTCTGGCTCGCCGATCTCGAAGACGCCAGCACCCCGACGTGGCACAACGTCATCGACGCGATTCTCAACCTGCGCGACGGCGCCCGCGGCACCCTCTCCTACACCTCGCCGGAGGGCAAGGAGTACCGCCTGCGCACGGACGCGCCGCTCGCCGTCGTCGTGACCCGTCCGCGTGGCTGGCACATGGACGAGAAGCACGTCCTGGTGGACGGCCAGATCGCCGTGGGCGCGCTCGTGGACTTCGGCCTGCACTTCTTCCACGTGGCCCAGCAGCTGATCGAGAACGGTCACGGCCCGTACTACTACCTGCCCAAGATGGAGAGCCACCTCGAGGCCCGCCTCTGGAACGACGTCTTCACCTTCGCCCAGGAGTACGTCGGCATCCCGTACGGCACCATCCGCGCCACGATGCTGATCGAGACCATCCCGGCCGCGTTCGAGATGGAGGAGATCCTCTACGAACTGCGCGACCACGCCTCCGGCCTGAACGCCGGCCGCTGGGACTACATGTTCAGCATCGTCAAGTACTTCCGCGACGCCGGCGAGGACTTCCTCTTCCCGGACCGCGCCTCCGTGCAGATGACCGCGCCCTTCCTGCGCGCCTACACGGAACTGCTCGTGAAGACCTGTCACAAGCGCGGCGCCTTCGCCATGGGCGGCATGGCCGCCGTCATCCCGAACCGCCGCGAGCCCGAGGTCACCGAGGCCGCGTTCGCCAAGGTCCGCAACGACAAGACCCGTGAGGCCACCGACGGCTTCGACGGCTCCTGGGTGGCGCACCCGGACCTCGTCCCGATCTGCGAAGAGGTCTTCGACTCCTTCCTCGGTGACAAGCCGAACCAGCTGGACAAGCAGCGCCCCGAGGTCGAGGTCACCGCCGCCCAGCTGCTCGACGTCGCCTCCGCCAAGGGCGAGGTCACCGAGGCCGGCCTGCGCCTGAACCTCTACGTGGCCGTGGCCTACACCGCCGTCTGGATCTCCGGCAACGGCGCCGTGGCCATCCACAACCTCATGGAGGACGCCGCCACCGCCGAGATCTCCCGCTCCCAGGTGTGGCAGCAGATCAACGCCGGCTCCGTGCTGGCCGACACCGGCAACACCGTCACCCGCGAGCTCGTCCGGCAGATCCTCACCGAGGAGACCGAGAAGCTGCGCGGCGAGGTGGGCGAAGAGGCCTTCGAGAAGTTCTACTCCCCCGCCAGCGAGCTGATCGCCGAGCTGTGCCTGGGCGAGGACTTCGTCGACTTCCTCACCACCCCGGCCTACGAGCTGGTCGACTGATGGCGGGCACCTCACTCTCCGCCGCCGATCTTGCGGACGTCGAAACCCGGCTCGCGGCCACGGACACGCTCCTGGACCGCAACTACCCGGGCGACGACGGCAGCCGCCAGCCCATCCACACCGTCTACGTCTCCGCGGACCGTTTCACGCCGGACTTCGCCGCGGAATGGGGACAGGCCGCGAACGACGTCGTCGCGCAGCACGGCGGGCTCGAGGCCCTGGGCGCCCTGCTGGGTCAGTCCGAGGAGCTGAACGCCGCCGTCGCGCCGCGCGTCGCGGCCAAGCTCGCGAACGAGCCCATCGAGGACCTGCGTCTCGACTTCGAGGACGGCTACGGCAACCGTGGCGACGAGGCCGAAGACGCCGACGTCGTGACCGCGGCCAAGGCCGTCCACCAGGCGGTGGAGGCCGGCACTGCTCCCCCGTTCATCGGCATCCGCTTCAAGTGCTTCGAGGCCCCCACCCGGGCCCGGGGCCTGCGCACGCTGGACCTCTTCGTCTCCACCCTGGTGGAGCAGGGCGGACTGCCCAACGGCCTGGTCCTGACCCTGCCGAAGGTGACCACCGTGGACCAGGTCACGGCCATGGACCACGTCGTCTCCCGTCTCGAAGAGATCCACGGACTGCCCGCCGGCCGTCTGCGCTTCGAAGTGCAGGTGGAGACGCCGCAGCTGATCCTCGGCCACGAGGGCACGCATCCGGTGGCGCAGCTGCCGCACGTCGTCCCGGGCCGCATCAGCTCGCTGCACTACGGCACCTACGACTACTCCGCGAGCCTGCAGATCGCCGCCGAATACCAGTCCATGGAGCACCCGGTGGCGGATGTGGCCAAGGAGATCATGCAGCTGGCCGTCGCCGGGACGGGCATCCGCCTCTCCGATGGCTCCACCAACATCATCCCCGTGGGCGAGAACGTGGAGAACGCCTGGAAGCTGCACGGCCGCCTGGTCCGCCGCTCCCTGGAGCGCGGCTACTACCAGGGCTGGGACCTGCACGCGCACCAGCTGCCGAGCCGGTTCGCGGCGAGCTACGCCTTCTACCGCGAGGGTCTGGCCGCGGCCACCACCCGCCTGAAGAACTACTTCTCCCAGACGGACGCGGGCGTCATGGACGAGCCCGCCACCGCCCGCGCGCTGGCCAACTTCGTCCTCCGCGGCGTCCAGTGCGGCGCGGTCGGCGAGGACGAGGTCCTGACCCTGACCGGCGTCGCACTCCCGGAGCTGACGGTGCTCGCGCACCCGCGGCTCGCCACCACTTCTCACTGATTCACGAAGGAGTCCTTCATGGGAAATCTCTACTACCCCACGGGTGGCCTGCCGCCGCAGTCCCATCTCACCACCGAGCGTGCGATCGTCACCGAGGCGTACACGGTCATCCCCAAGGGCGTTCTCACGGACATCGTGACGAGCCTCCTGCCGGGCTTCACGAACACCCGTTCGTGGATCATCGCGCGCCCGATCTCCGGCTTCGCCACCACGTTCTCCCAGCTCATCGTCGAGGTGGGGCCTGGCGGCGGCGCGCCGAAGGCCGAGTTCGAGTCCGGCGTCGAGGGTGTCATCTTCGTGGTCAAGGGCACGCTCACGCTGAACCTCAAGGGCGAGCAGCACGTCATGGAGGAAGGCGGCTACGCCTACCTGGCCGCCGGCGACGAGTGGGGTGTGGAGAACACCAGCGGTGACATCGCCACGTTCCACTGGATCCGCAAAGCCTACGACCGTCTCGAAGGCTACGAGGCCACGTCCTTCGTCACCAACGAGAAGGACGTCGAAGGCACCGCGATGCCGGACACCGACGGCGTCTGGAAGACCCAGCGCTTCGTGCCGTCGGACGATCTGGCGCACGACATGCAGGTCAACATCGTCACCTTCCAGCCCGGCGGCGTGATCCCCTTCCCGGAGACCCACGTCATGGAGCACGGCCTCTACGTCCTGGAGGGCAAGGCCATGTACCTGCTCAACAAGGACTGGGTGGAGGTCGAGGCGGGCGACTACATGTGGCTCCGCGCGTTCTGCCCGCAGGCCTGCTACGCCTCCGGCCCCGGCCAGTTCCGCTACCTGCTCTACAAGGATCAGAACCGCCAGATCAAGCTCACCGGCGCACCGTTGCCGGGCTGAGCCTGCCGCTCTGACTACTCAGCGCTGAGGCGCTGACCGCGACGGCCGCCGTCGTGCACTCTCGAAGGAGGGGCACGACGGCGGCCGTCGGCGTTGGGGGAGGCGCGGACAGCGCCTCCCGCTCAGAGCGCGGTGAACCTCAGCAGCAGCGTCCGGGCCTCGGGACGCAGGGCGTGCTCGGGCCACACATCCGGACCGCAGGCCCGCGAGCCGAGGCCGTTCTGCGCGGCGTCGAGGTAGAGCCAGGTGCGGCGGGATTCCGAGAGCTCATGCGGATGCGCGGCGTCGGAGAGCTCCTGGGCCGTGTGCCGCGAGAGCGTGAAACCGGGCAGGCGCCCGGCGGCGTCACGCTCCGTCTCCACCCGGAGCCAGGGCTTGCCGGCGCCGCCAGCGCCACCAACACCGCCCAGCAGCAGCTCCAGTTCGCGCACCTCACTCCGGTGACCGTTCTCCTGGGGCCGCGAGTACACCGTCCCCAGCCCTTCCACGGAATCCGCGTACCGCCCGACGAGCGCCGCGTGACGGCTGTCCGGGTACGACTCGCGGGGTCCGGCGCCGAACCACTCCGCGCCGGACACCTCCGACGGCAGACCGAACCGCACGCCGATCCTCGGCAGGACCAGGTCCCAGGCCCGGTCGCGGACGTGGTTCCCGCTCGGGGTGAGGTCGAGCCGCAGCCAGAGTTCCTCCCCGGCCAGTTCCCAATGCTCGTCGAGGTGGAACGACCGGGCGGTGTCCGCGGCGGCGTACCGGGCGCGGACCGTGAGCGAACGGTCCGTCGCCTGCACGGACTCGATCCGGCGGTGGAGCCGGTCCAGTCCGGCGGACCGCCAGACCTCCTCCCACGTCGGCGCCGGCTGACCCGTGCCGAGCACGCCGCGGACACCCGGCGAGCGCGGGTCGGCGGCGTCATAGGAGCCGAAGCCCTGCCCGCGGTCGTTGTCCGTGGGCGCCCGCCAGAGCTCCAGCCGCGGCGCCTCCACGGACTGCCCGGCCAGCGAGGTGAGCAGGCCGCCGTCGAACACGGCAGGGCCCAGCTCCAGCCGGCGCGGGACAGCGGAGGAGGCACCGGTCGAGGACCCCGCAGGACGGGGGCCGGCGGGGCGCTCCCGCGCGGGGGTCAGGTCGAGCTGGGCGGACGCGAGGACGTGGCCCTCCTCCGCCCACGCGGTGTCCGCGGCGAGCACGACCTCGGCCGTCAGCCACGTCTCCCCCTCGGGGGCCACCGGCACGGCCGGAAGTGCGTACGTGGCCGCATCGCCCGCCGCGAGAGGCGCGGACCCGTCACGCGCCGCGTCTCCGCCCACCACGGCGAGGGACCCGGCGACGGCGCCGCCGCCGTCGTGCGCGGGGACCGGACGGCCGTCGTGCTCGAGCCGCCAGCGGATCCTGACGTCCGACGCCGGCGCGCTGTGACGGCGGTTCTCCACCCGGACGACGGGCGAGGCGGCGGTCCCGCTCAGCGTCAGCCGGAGCGGCGAGACCACCTGCCGGTATTCGTGGAGTCCCGGGCTGGGGGTGCCGTCGGCGAGGACCATGCCGTCCATGACGAAGTTCCCGTCGTGGATCTCCTCCCCGAAGTCCCCGCCGTACGCGTAGAAGGGCGTGCCGTCGGCATCACGGCTCAGCAGGCCGTGGTCACGCCATTCCCAGACGAAGCCGCCGTGCAGCCGGGGATACCGGTCCACCAGGTCCTCGTACTGGTCGATCGCGCCCGGGCCGTTGCCCATGGCGTGGATGTACTCGCACAGGAT
Organism: Arthrobacter woluwensis; assembly: GCF_900105345.1. Lineage (NCBI taxonomy): Bacteria > Bacillati > Actinomycetota > Actinomycetes > Micrococcales > Micrococcaceae > Arthrobacter > Arthrobacter woluwensis. The sequence goes on along the minus strand of NZ_FNSN01000003.1, from coordinate 803,683 downwards.
GAACGGCTTGCGGCGCTGCCGCAGCGACTCCGCGGCACTGCACCCGAGCAGCAGGTCGGTGGCGCCGTCCGTCCCGATCGACTCGGTCTCCGGGATGGACGAGTACATGCGGGAGTACACATCGGTGTACGCGCCGGTGTAGTCGCCCTCGTAGTGCACGGGCCGTTCGGGATCCCGCGCGTGCACCCAGGCGGCCATGGCGGCGAGGTTCGCGCCGGTGCCGGATTCATTGCCCAGCGACCACAGGACCACGCTCGGGTGGTTCTTGTCACGCTCCACGGTCCGTTCGATGCGGTCCAGCAGGGCGTCACGCCAGACAGGGTCGTCGCCGGGGTTGCCGTCCCAGCCGTGCCGTTCGAAGCCGTGCGTCTCCAGATCGCATTCCAGGATCACCCAGAATCCCAGCTCATCGGCCAGATCGAGCAGGCGCGGATGCGGGGGATAGTGGCTCGAGCGGATCGCATTGACGTTGAAGCGCTTCATCAGCAGCAGGTCTTCGCGGGCGAACTCCTCGTTGAAGGCGCGCCCGCGCTCGGGATGCGTCTCGTGCCGGTTGACGCCGTGGAACACCACGCGCCGGCCGTTGACCAGGAACCGGTCGCCCTCGATCCGCACCGTGCGGAAGCCGATCCGCTGCGTGATGGTCTCACCCTGCGCCTCGACGGTCGCCTCGTAGAGCCGCGGCGTCTCCGCGCTCCAGGGCTCGACGCCGGCCACCACCACCGGGGCCACGTCACCAGGGCGCTCCCAGACGACGTCGACGTCCAGCTCCGCGATCCGGAACCGGACCGGGAACGCCGCCTCCCCCGCACTCACCTCGGGCACGACCGTGCCCTGCCCGGTCCCGGACGCGTCGCCGTCGTACGCGGTGCGCAGCCAGAGGTCGTCGAGCCCGCCCACGGGACGCGCCAGGAGCGTGACCGAGCGGAAGATGCCGGGCAGCCACCACTGGTCCTGGTCCTCGAGATAGCTGGCCGCGGACCACTGGTGCACCCGGACCGCGAGCACGTTCTCCCCCGGGCGCACGACCTCGGTGACGTCGAACTCCTGGGCCAGGCGGCTGCCCGACCCCACGCCGATCTCCGTCCCGTTGAGCCACACCTTGTACCGCGACTCCACCCCGTCGAAGCGGAGCAGGATGCGTTCGGCGCCGTCGAAACTCTCGGGCAGCGTGAAGACGCGGCGGTGGTCACCGGTCGGGTTGGCGTCCGGGACGAAGGGCGGCTCGCAGGGGAACGGGAACTGGACGTTGGTGTAGATCGGCCGGCCGTACTTCCCGTCGCCCTGCAGGACCCAGTGGGAGGGGATCGGCAGGGCGTCCCAGCCGTCCGCGCTGTAGCCGGGGGCCGCGAAGTCCTCGGCGCCCTCGCCCTCCGGCAGGGCCAGCGCCCCCGCCGGGGTGCCGGGCGCGGCCGGAAGAAGGCGGAAGTCCCAGTCGCCGTCGAGGTTCAGTTCCGGGGCGTCCGAGGCGAGCCGTGCGCGGGCCGGACTGCGGCGTCCCTCGCCGGGCGCGGTGTTGGTGAGGTAGGCGGCGGTCATTTGACGGCTCCTTCGGTCAGGCCCCCGCGCCAGAAGCGCTGCAGGACGATCATGGCGATGGCCAGCGGGATGATGGAGAGCAGCACGCCGCCCGTGGTGAGTTCGTAGAACTCGGGCAGGCGGTCCACCTGGGACAGCCAGTTGTTGAGGCCGAGCGTGATCGGGTACAGCTTGCTGTCGGAGAGCATGACCAGTGGCAGGAAGTAGTTGTTCCAGATGCCGACCAGCTGGAAGAGGAACACCGTGACTAGGGCCGGCGTGAGGACCCGCAGGCCGATGGTGTGGAAGATCTTCAGCTCCCCCGCCCCGTCGATGCGCGCCGCTTCGATCAGAGCCGTGTCCACCGTGGCCTGGGCGTAGATGCGGCAGAGGAACAGGCCGAATGGTGACACCAGGGACGGGATGAGCACCGACCAGTAGGTGTTGGCGAGGCCCAGCTGGCTGAAGAGCAGGAACATGGGCAGCGCGGTGGCGGTGCCCGGGACGAGGACGCCGCCGAGAATCGTGCCGAACACGGCGTTGCGGCCACGGAACTCGTACTTGGCGAGGGCGTAACCGCCCGCTGCGGCGAGGTAGGTGGCCAGCAGCGCGCCCACTCCGGCGTAGAGGACCGAGTTCAGGAACCAGCGGAGGAAGACGCCGTCGTCGTAGCTGAGCACCCTCGCGAGGTTGTCCCACAGGGCGAAGTGCCCGGACAGCAGGAAGCCGTTCGTGGAGAAGAGGTCCTGCGTGGTCTTGGTCGACGCCACCAGGACCCAGTACACGGGCACCAGGAAGTACAGCGCGACGACGACGAGGATCGCCGTGACGATGATGGTGCTGGACCGCTTGCGGCCGGTGCGCGGTGCGGCGCCGGAGCGGGGCGCCTCGGCGGCGCGACGGGTGGCGGGAGGGGCCGTGGTGCTGGTCATGAGGACTTCCTGTTCGTGAGGCGGAGGAAGACGAAGGAGAGGATGAAGGCCGCGAGCGCGATCAGGACGGCCTGCGCGGCGGCGACGTTGTAGTCGTTGTAGGCGAACGCCGTGGAGTAGGCCGAGAGGTTCGGCGTGTACTGGCTGTCGATGGCCGGGGCCGAGGTCTTCAGCACCTGCGCCTCGGCGAAGAGCTGCAGGGTTCCGATGATGGAGAACACCGTGGTCAGGACCAGCGCCGGGGTGATGAGCGGCAGCTGGATGCTCCGGGCGATCCGCCAGGGGGACGCGCCGTCCACGCGGGCCGCCTCATAGAGCTCGGCCGGGATGGCCTTGAGCTGGGCGACGATGATGAGCATGTTGTAGCCCGTGTAGCTCCAGGTCACGATGTTCGCGATGGACCACAGCACGTGATCGGGCCCCAGGAAGTCCAGTGTGATCCCCAGGCTCCCGGCGATGTCGATGAACGGGCTCAGGCCCGGCACGTAGAGGAAGGACCACAGGATCGTGGCGATCACGCCGGGCACGCCGTACGGCATGAAGTAGGCGGCGCGGAAGAAGCCGGGCCACCGGGCCGAGGCCGATTCCAGCAGGAGGGCCAGGACGGTGCAGAGGACGATCATGACGGGCACCTGCACGACGCCGAACAGCAGCACGCGCCCGATCGACGCGATGAAGTTGGCGTCGCCGAGGGCCTGGGCGTAGTTGTCGAAGCCGGCGAACCCGCTGGTCACACCCTTCTCGCCGAAGAGCCCGCTGCGCGTGACCTTGGTGAAGCTGGAGACGAGGGCCACGAGGATCGGCAGGACGAAGGTCAGGGTGAAGAGGGCCAGGAACGGCGCCAGGAGGATCCAGGGGGCGCGGGCCGCGGCCCGGGAGCGGCCGCCCCGGGTGGGCCGGGCCGCCGTGGCCGCGCCGTGCCCGCCGGGCCGGTTCCCGGTGGCCGCGTCGCCGTTGTGCGCCTGTCCGTCCTGGGCCTGTCCGTCCTGGGCCGGAGCCTGGGATGCTGCGGCTGGTGTGCTGCTCATGCCTGTTCCTTCCTGATGGTCAGGCCCTTGTTCCTGAAGACGGTCATGACGTCCTTCTCGGCCGAGGCCACGGCGTCCACCAGGGAGGTGCCGCTCGCCTTCTTCCGGAAGCCGTCGCTGAGGATGTTGAAGGTCTGCTGCGTGACCGGCCACCAGGACCACTTCGGGTTCTGTTCGCGGCTCGCCGGGATCAGCACGTCCTTGAAGTAGTTCTGTCCGCTGAAGAACTCCGAGGGCTGCTGACGGGCGGTGCCGACGAAGTCCTTGGCGGGCGACCAGCCGATGCCGCTGTGCTTGATCATGGCGTCGATGCCTTCGTGCGAGGTCGTCAGCCAGACGGCGAATTCGAGGGCCTCGCGGGGGTGCTTGCTGCCGGCCAGGATGGCCGTGGTGGAGCCGCCCAGGTAGCTGGACCCGAAGCCGGTCTTGCCCCACACGGGCATGGGGGCGGCCTTCCATTTGCCCTTGCCGCCGCTGACGCCTTCCACGAGGGCGTCGCCCCAGCTGCCGGACGTGATGGAGGCGATGCCGCCCTTGGCCGCCGCGGCGAACCAGGCCGGGCTGTAGTGGGCGAACCCGGTCTGGACCAGTCCGTCGTCGATTGCCTTGTCGAAGAAGCGCGCGACGTTCAGCGTGGCGTCATCCGTCATGTTGATGACCCAGCCGTCCTCCTCGGGCCGGAACCAGGCGGCGCCCGCCTGGCCCGCGAAGGCGGCGAAGGGGCTCGCGTCGCTGATCGCGAAGCAGTCGATGTAACTGCCCGCACGCCGCAGTTCCTTGCCCACGGCGGCCCACTCGTCCCAGGTCTTCGGCGGGGTGGCGCCCACCTTCTCCAGGAGCGCGGGCTGGTAGAACGTCGCCATGGGGCCGGAGTCCTGGGGGATGCCGTACACGCCGCCGGTGAAGCTGACTTGCCCCCAGAGCGTGGGGTCGTAGAGCGGCGCGAACTCCTGCGCCCCGTAACGGTTCAGGTCGACGAGACCGTTGACCAGCATGAACTCAGGGATGGACCGCAATTCGATCTGGGCCAGGTCCGGGCCGGCGCCGGCGGCGAGCGCCGAGTACATCTTCTGGTACCCGCCCGAGTTCCCTCCGGGGATCCAGACCACGTCCACCTGGACCCGGGGGTTCTTGGCGTTCCAGAGGTCGGCCACCTTCTGGAAATCCTTGAGCCAGGCCCAATAGGTGAGCCGGATCTTCTCCCCCGTCGCGGCGGGGATGGCCGGATCGGCGTTGACGGAGTGCGTGCCGGGAGTGGCGCACGCGCCGAGGGCCGCCAGGGACAGGGCGCCCAGCCCTGTGCCGAGCAGCCGTCTCCGGGAAACATGGGGCATGACACATACCTCTCTGTACCTGTAGCGGGCGCCGGACGACGGAGGCCGGCGCGGCCAGTGTGACGAGGCTAACACAAATTTCGAGTAGTCACTCTAATTTCACAATGTTCCCCTCAGCGGCGCTAAGCTCCACTCCATGAGCGCCCAGCGAGCACCCCGCACCGGCAAACGCGGCCCGTACGCCAAGACGGCGGCGACCCGCCAGAAGATCGTCGACGCCGCCCTCAACGTGTTCGCCACGCGCGGCTATCACGCAGGAAGCCTGCAGGATGTGGCCGACGAGGTGGGCATGAGCCAGACGAGCCTTCTGCACCACTTCAAGCGCAAGAGCGATCTGCTCCTCGCAGTCCTCGAACAGCGCGACAGCAGCGGCGTCTCCCGCCTCGGGCCGATGCCGTTCCGGGACATGGTGCTGCTGCAGGCCCGGGCCAATGTGGACATCGCCGGCCTCACCCAGCTCTACGCGGTGCTCAGCGGCGAGTCGACCACGGAGGGCCATCCCGGCCGGGACTACTTCGCCCAGCGCTTCGAGCGGCTGCGGGAGGAGTACACCGGCGAGCTCGAGGCCCTGCGCGCGGCCGGGATGCTGCGTCCCGGCGTCGACCCGGCGCAGGCGGCCGCTTCACTGATCGGGCTCTGGGATGGCGTGCAGCTCCAGCGCCTCTACGCGCCGGACACGGTGGACGTGGCCGCCAGCCTGGGGGCGTATCTTGACCTGATCCTGCTCCCGGAGTGACGCGGAGCCGAGGACGACGAAAACGTGATCCCCCGGAGGCGACCAGCGCCTCCGGGGGATCTCGAAAGGTCACCTCATCCGAGCGATGCTCAGAACGCCGCCGTTCCGTTGGGCGTGCCCAGACCCGTAGGGCCGTCCCAACCGGCACCGGCATTGCACCACAGCGCCGTGGTGCACGAGCCGTTGCTGCCACTGGTCACATCGAAGAGTGCGCCGGAGTTCTCATACGGCAGAGCATTGGCATATTTGCCGGAACCACCCGTATTCCCGCTCAACGCATAGACGCTAGCGACGATCGGAGCCGATTCGCTCGTGCCGCCGATCTGACCCCAGGTCGATGTGGTGCTGGTCTTGGGGTAATAGACCGCAAGGCCGCCGTTGCTCGGGTCCGCTGCTGCGGCGACGTCGTTCATCGCCCGCTTGCCGCACTGCGTGTCGACCGATGCCGCCGCAGGGAGGGCTGTGTTGAGTGTGGAGCAACCCGAGCCCGTACCGGTCCATACGGCTTCAGTCCACCCGCGGGCGCTGGAGGCCTTAGTCAGTGACGTTCCACCCACGGCCGTGACATAGCTGGAGGAAGCCGGGAAGGAAACACCCTGATACCCGTCATCTCCGGCGCTGGCCGTGACGGCGATTCCGGGATGGTTGTAGTACGCGCCATTGCTGGCATCAGAAGCATCGCCCCCGCCGTAGCTGTTGGAGATCGCAACCACTCCCGGCAGTTTCGAGGCGGTCTGGACCCCGGCCCCCAGATCCGCGAAGGACGCGGAATTGGTCTGCACCACGACGATCTTGCAGTCGGGGCACGCAGAGGACACGGCGTCGACGTCGAGGGCCTGCTCGCCCGCCCAGCCGGCATCGAACTTCGGCAGAGAGGCTCCCCCGGTCTGACCGACGATCTTCAGACACCCGTTGGCGACGGTGCAGGATGGCAGACCGAACTGGCTCCGGAACACGCCAAGATCACGCTCCAGACTCGGGTAACCGTAAGCGTCCACGATCGCCACAGTCCGCCCCCCAGACTTCAGGCCGGTCAGCTTGTAAGCATCCTGCAGCCCGGCCGGAGTCAGAGCGCCGGCAGGAGGCGTCGCGCTGTCCAAGGGCTTGCCGGCCGCATCCGTCTCCCGGTACGCATGGCACGCCGCGTGGCCGGAACTGGGCTCAGTGCACACTCGAGTGGCGTGACCTCTGACCCATCCGTGACCAGGGTCCGCGGAACTCGGCATTGCCGTCGCCGTGAGACCAGCCACGAGAAGCATCAATGATCCAGCGGCGCCGATAAGGGATCTCTTCATAGAATTCAACTCCTTTTGTCATTCCACGCTTAACCAATGAAGTGCCCATGACGGCGCGAGTCATTCCCCATGCGGAGCGTAGGGCACGGTTACTGACAGCGGAAGTCGCAAAGACCCCAGTACCGACGACCCCGATTCACCATGGCAAGTAGGGCCGCTCAAAAAGAAGGGCAGTCTGTGACAGAGTTAAGCCCATGCAGCATGAGCCAGCCCGCCGCTCCTGGGCAGGCAACCCGCTCTTCGGGGCGGCCCACAGGATCTCGTCCTTCATCAATTCCGCGCGCCTGAAGATGGCCCGGAAGACGCACTTCCAGCCCGCGACCGTCCCGTACATGGGCTACGGCTCCACCACGCAGGTCCGGATCCTGGCCCGCGTGATGCTCGCGGCCCGCGCCCTGCCCGGCAGCCGCGCCGATCGCGCGGCACGCGACGGCAACCAGAACATCCGCGGCTGGCGCGCCTTCACCTCCGTTCCGATTCCGGAACGCGAAGTGGACATCGAAATCGGCGACGCGCGCGTGCGGGTCAAAGCCGACCGCGGCGGCCTCGTGGACACCACGGTCGAGGTGGACCTGGAACCGGGTTGGCACACCGCCACGATCCGCGCCTCCGGGACGCCCTCCGCCGAGGCCCCCCTGCTGGTGCTGCCGCCGGACATGGAGTTCGGCATCCTCTCCGACATCGATGACACCGTCATGGTGACGGCGCTCCCCCGACCCCTGCTCGCCTTCTGGAACGCCTTCGTCCTCAACGAACGCGCCCGGATGGCCACCACCGGCATGGCCGTGCTGTACGAGCGGATCCTGCGCGCCCACCCGGGTGCCCCCGCGTTCTATCTCTCCACCGGTCCGTGGAACGCCGCCCCGACACTGAGCCGCTTCCTGCACCGCAACCTCTACCCGGTGGGACCCATGCTCCTGACGGATTGGGGCCTCACGGAGGACCGCTGGTTCCGCAGCGGCCGCGAGCACAAGCAGGACAATCTTGAGCGGCTGGCACAGGAGTTCCCGCGCATGAAGTGGCTCCTGGTGGGCGACAACGGCCAGCACGACGAGGCCATCTACTCGGAATTCGCCCAGCGGCATCCGGAGAATGTGGCCGCGGTGGCCATCCGGCAGCTCTCCGTGGGCGAGGCGGTCCTGGCCGGCGGTCACACGCCGGACATGGACCACTCAGGCTCGGCGATCCCGTGGGTCTACGCCCCGGACGGCGCCGGACTGGCGGAGCAGCTCCGGAAGATCGGGCTGGTCTAGCCCCGGGTCGCGCCGTCGGGGACGATCGCTAGTCCCGGATGAGCTGCGCGGCGGTCTCCACCCCGGCCACCCGCACCTCGCCCGTGGCGGTGTCCCAGACCAGGGTGTGCACGGAGCAGTTGGTGAGCGTGGAGTAGTCGTAAGCGTCCCCGACCAGCGTCCGCAGCACCATGGCCATCCAGCCGCCATGACTCACGACGGCGATCTCCTCGCCATCGAACGCCGCGGCCAATTCTTCCAGCGCGCCGAACGCCCGCGCGCGTAGCTCCTCGTCACTCTCCCGGCCCGGGATCTGCTCGCGGTCGGGGAAGAGACGCGCGACGTCGTCGCCGTGCATCCCTTCCGCCTCCCCGAAGTGGCGCTCCATGAGACGGGCGTCGGTAGCCGGCGCGGGGAGGTCCTGCGCGTCGGCGATGGCCCGGCCGGTGGCCACCGCGCGGCCCAGGGTCGAGGTCACGACGGCGGCCAGGGGCACCTCGCGTAACGCCTCGGCCACCCCTGCCGCCTGCTCGACACCCGTCCGGTTCAAGGGGATGTCGGTCTGCCCCTGAAAATGGCCCCTCACGTTCCAGTCGGTCTGGCCGTGTCGGACGAGGTGCAGGGTGCTTGCCATGGGATGCCTTCCGGAGCGGGGTGGGTCTGGTTCCAGTGTCTCAAAGACCGGCGCTCCCCTCACCATCACTCCGAGGCCCGGGCGCGATGCATCCGGACCTTCTGCCGATTGCCACAGCGCTGCATGGAGCACCAGCGGCGCGCTTGGGTGCGGCTGCCGTCGTGGAAGATCAGAGCGCAGTCTTCCGCGCCGCACCGCCGGATTCGGTCCGGCGAGCTGAAAACCGTCACCGCGTCTCGCGCGACGGCGGCCAGCAGCATCGCGGCCGTCGAGGCCGGAGCAGACTCCGCCCCGCCAGGCAACTGAGGGGCCGGGGAGAGCCCCCTCGCGAACCGGTTCACAACGTCGATGCTCAACGGATCCGCACCGACACCGTCGGCCGCGGCTCGAGCAAGTTCCCAGATCGCCGCGCGCAGCTGGAGGGCCTCCGCGAAGTCGCGTTCGGTGGCCGGCAGCCGCCCGCCACTCGCCACGCCGCCGTGTTCCCCCAGCCACCCGTCCAAGTCCCCCGGGTTGTGCAGGCGTTCCCAGGCCGCGACACCGTAGCCGAAATCGCCTGTATACCCGAAGTCGAGGGCAAGCGATCCCGCATCGAAAAACCAGCGCACTCCCTCGGCGGACATCATCCATTGACCGGCACTCATGTAACCACTATAACTGGTTACATGAACACATCACTCGGACTGACTCAAGACGCGGGCTGGCAAATGGGCATCAGAAGGACCGTTCCGGTGACGCCACACCAGGCCTGGGAATTTCTCACCGGGCCGGGACTCAGCTCGTGGCTGGGCACCCTGGACCCCGGAGCGATCCGCGCAATCGGCGGGGCTTACGTGACCGCGGAGGGTACGCGCGGAGAGCTCAGAAGCCGCGCCGAGGGATCCATGCTGCGCCTGACATGGCAGCCGGCCGGAGCTGAGACGGACTCGACGGTGCAGCTCAGGGTCATCCCGGCGAAGACGGGCAGCACGATCGCCATCCACCATGAACGGCTTTCAGGCCCGGCAGAACGCGAAGAGATGCTAGCGCATTGGGGCGCAGTGCTGAACATCCTCGAAGCGCGGATCGTCGAGAGCTGAGACCCCGCGCATTCAGGCCACCGGCCTCATGAGCGGCGGGTTCAGCACCGCGCGGTTCCCGGAGCGGGCCTCGGGCGCCAGACGGAACAGCGCGGCGGGCCGGCCTGCCTCGCCCGAGGACACCTCGCCCGTCTCCTCGAGGAATCCCGCGGCGCCCGTGGCCTTGCGGTGGAAGTTCCGCGGATCGAGGCGGACACCCCAGACCGCCTCATAGACGCCCCGCAACTGGGCGATGGTGAACTCGTCGCCGCAGAACGCCGCGCCCAGTGGCGAGTACTCCAGCTTGGCACGCGCCCGCTCCACGCCGTCGCCCAGGATCCGCGCATGGTCGAAAGCCAGGGCGCCGTCGTCGCCCAGCACCCGGTCCACCGGGACCCAGAGCGCTTCGCTCGCGTCGCCACCGCCCGCGACCACCGGGAAGTCCGGTGCGAGCACCAGGTGGGCGACCGTCAGGACGTCGCCTCGCGGATCGCGTCCGGCGGGGCCGTAACTCGCCAGCTGCTCAAGGTGCCCGGGCAGGCGTTCGACGCCGGTCTCCTCGGCGAGCTCCCGCCGCGCGGCCTCGGCGAGCGCCTCCCCCGGCAGGACGAAGCCGCCCGGCAGCGCCAGGCGGTCCTTGAACGGCTCGAGCAGGCGGCGCACGAGCAGCACGTGCAGCGCGGCGTCGCGCACGGTGAGAGCGACGATGTCCACCGTGACCGGGAAAGCGTGGAAAGCAGCGAGAGCATCGGACTTCCGGTTCGTCATGGTCCTCAGCCTAGCATTTATCGTCACCTTGACATTAATGCCGGAGACCCCCTAGAGTTCAATTATCGTCAAGTTGACGATAAAGAACGAAGGAGAGACATTATGAACACCATCAAGAGCTACCCCTGGATCAACCACTTCCTCGGCGGCCCCACCGGCTACGTGGTCCACGTCCAGGGCGGACAAGTCCGTCACCAGGGCGTGGGCCAGGCGTTCTGGTACCGCCCGGGGATCTCCGTGCTGAGCGAGATCCCCGTGGAGGACCGCGAACTGCCGACCCTCTTCCACGCCCTCACCCAGGACCACCAGGACGTCAGCGTCCAGGCGAACATCACCTACCGCTTCACCGACCCGGTGCTCGCGAGCGCCCGCCTGGATTTCGGCCTCAAGAAGAGGGACGAGGCGCCGGCCACCGGCGCCCAGCAGGTCGAGACGATCATCGGCCAGCTCTGCCAGGCGGCCGCGAACGACCATGTCGCCCGCTTCACCCTGGCCGACGCCCTGAGCAACGGGGCCGCCCCGCTGCGGGACGTCCTGTTCGGGACCCTGACCCGGGACGCCCGCCTCCAGGACACCGGGATCGCGGTGCTCGGCGTGCACGTCCTCGCCATCCGCCCCGAGGCCGAGGTGGAGCGTGCGCTGCAGACTCCGGTCCGGGAACAGCTCCAGGCCGAGGCGGACCGTGCCACCTTCGAACGGCGGGCACTCGCCGTCGAACGCGAACGTGCCATCGCCGAGAACGAACTGGCCAATCAGATCGAACTCGCAGCACGCCGCGAGAACCTGGTGGCCCAGGAGGGCGCCAACGCCCGCCGTGAGGCGGAGGAGCGTGCGGCGGCCGCCGGCATCGAGGCGCAGGCCGCGGCCGAGCGCGGCGCCATCGCGGCGGAGGCCGAAGCTGGCAGGATCAAGCTGGTGGGTGAAGCCGAGGCGGCTCGTGAGAAGGCGGCCATGGACACCTACCGCGATCTCGACCAGGGCATCCTGCTGGCACTGGCCCTGAAGGAGGCCGCGGCGAACCTGCCCGGCATCCAGAACCTGACCATCACGCCGGACATGCTCGGAACCGCACTGACCGCACTGACCGCGGCGAAGAAGTAGAGAGGACTGATCATGGCCAATCCCCGGATGGTCCTGGTCCACCGCCGGACCGAGCTGGACGAACTCCTGGACCGGCACGGGACCCGCGGCCAGGTGGAGTTCTTCCTCAAGGTCCGCGACCGCGACCTGGCGGAGGTGCAGGCGGCGCACGACACCCTCACCGAGGCCCGCGCCGCGCTCCGCCAGGCGGTTCCCGCCGGCTGGCGGACGGGCGAAGTGGAACGCGCGGACCTCAGCCGCTTCCTCATGGCGCCCGACGACGTCGTGGTGGTCGTCGGGCAGGACGGCCTGGTGGCGAACACGGCGAAGTACCTCGCGGGCCAGCCCGTGATCGGCGTCAACGCGGAGCCCCGCCGCAACCCGGGAGTGCTCGTCCGCCACAGCCCGCGGCGGGCAGCGGCGCTGCTGGCCCAGGCGTCTGCCGGAACGCCGGGCGCCTGGGGTCTGCCGCAGGAGCGGCTCTCGATGGTGACCGCTCGCACGGACGACGGTCAGGAGCTCTCCGCCCTCAACGAGGTGTTCCTGGGACACGCCTCGCATCAGTCCGCGCGTTACGAACTGCGCACCCCGGACGGCCGACGGGAACGGCAGTCCTCTTCCGGGCTCATCGTCTCCACGGGAACCGGATCCACGGGCTGGTGCGCGTCGATCGCCGGCGAGCGGGGAGGACGGGCTCTGCCCGCGCCGACCGATCCGCAGCTCGCGTGGTTCGTCCGCGAGGCCTGGCCGTCCCCGGCGACCGGGGCGACGCTGACCGAGGGGCTGCTCCAGCCCGGCGAGGCCCTCAGTGTCACGGTGTCCTCAGAGCAGCTCGTGGTGTTCGGCGACGGCATGGAGGACGACCGGCTGACCCTGACGTGGGGCCAGGAGGTCCTGGTGGGACTGGCCCCCGCCCCGTTGAACCTGGTGGCGTGAACGCGGCGGCGTGTTGAGTCCGGGCGTCGGGCGTCCCCGCTTTCCCCGACGATCGTGATGGGATCGTCACCGTCGCATGACACGCTGTCACCCAGAATGAGGTCATGAGCACACGCAGCGATCCTGCCACGCGCCTCTGGCGCCTGTTCAACGTCGGGCTCCTCTGCCTCGGGCTCCTGTTCCTGGCGGGCGTCTTCGGGATGATGGCTCTCCACGGCCACCTGTTCCCGCCGTCCACCCGGTGCTCGCCCCCGCCCTTTCACCTCAGCGCCCCGACGGCTCACCCCGGGGACACCGTCACCGTGGAGGCGCCCGACGCCGAATGCCATCCGCGCTACGGCGCGAACGCCCAGGCGGAGGTCCAGCTGATGGACCGGACGTCCGCGAGCGTCGTCCGGCTGCTCATTCCGATGACCGACGACGGCGGCTTCCGCACCACCCTGAACGTGCCCGGGAATCTACCGCCCGGCGACTACACCGTCGCCGCCACCCCGTACGGCATCGACACCTGCTTCGACACTCCGCGCCACGCGGGATCGACCCAGGGCCACGACGGTATGGCTGACGCCGCGTTCTACGGCGACGCAAGCGTCGGCGCTCCCCTCGCCAGCTGCGCCTTGCCGCAGCGACCTCTGGCCGTCGTCGCGCGCTGAACGCAGACAGGTCCGCCTGAGCAGGACGGACTCACCGCCCCGTCGCCCACGGGCGGGAACACGGGAAGCCGGGCCGCGGTCAGCCGGTGATCCGGACGTTTTTCGCGAGGGTCTTGAACCGGACGCCGTCGGATTGAAGAACGGTGAGGGTGACCGCGCCGGTCTTGCTCGTATTGACGTCCTGCACGATCCCGGACTTGCCGGCATGGGTGCCCGCGATGACGTCACAGTGCTGACCGTTCTGCGCGGACGCGGGTTCCTGGCTCATGCGGCCATGATACCGACCCGATCGGACCCGCACGGCGGTCGTGAGTAGGCTGGGGCCATGAGCCGAGCATCCGTGGATTCCCCCCTGCCCCGAAGGATCCTGATCTACGGCGTGGCCGGGACCGGGAAGTCGACGGCGGCGGCCCGGCTGAGCCGGATCGCGGGGATCCCGTGGCACTCGGTCGACGATGAGATCGGCTGGCTCCCCGCGTCCGAGGCGCCGTGGACCAACCGCACCGATGAGGACATGAAGGCCATCGCGGAGGACATCGTCGCACGCGATGAGTGGATCCTGGACAGCGCGTACCGCCAGTTCCGGGACGCTGCACTGGCCCGGGTCGAGCTGGTGATCGGGCTGGACTATTCCCGGGTGTTCTCGTTCGGCCGTCTGGTGCGGCGGACGTTCCTGCGGGTCAAGGACCGCACGCCGGCATGCAGCGGGAACACCGAGACCCTGGGGAGGGTGCTCTCCACCGATTCCATCCTCCTGTGGCATTTCCGAAGCTTCCCGGGCAAGCGGGAACGGATCCGGGCCTGGGCCGACGACCCCTCCGCCCCGCCCGTCCTGGTGTTCCGCAAGGCCGCCGAGCTGGACCGCTGGCTGAAGGCCCAGGCGGCGCTCGCCTCCCCTCGTCCCGAGACACACGACGGCGACCGGACGGTGGCGTCCGACAGCGCCCAGGCCCCGTCCCACGACGGCAGATAAAACACCTCCGACACCGTCAGGAAACACGCCGGAAATCGTCGCCTGCGATGGTGAAGGGGTGGAAATCATGATCGAACGTGTCCGGCTCACCACCCCCGCGCTGGAAGACTTCCTGACCACCCATCAGGCCGAGCTGTCGCAGACCGCCCCCGCGGAGAGCTGCCATGCCCTGGATGTCGACGCGCTCCTGCACCCTTCCGTCCGCCTGTTCGCCGCATACCTCGGGCGGGAACTGATCAGCACGGGCGCCCTCAAGATGATCGACGGCGCCCACGAGGAGCTCAAGTCCATGCGGACCCACCCGGACTACCGGGGCCGCGGTGTGGCTCGCCGCATGCTGGACTTCCTCCTCGAGGATGCCTGGCGCCGGGGCGTCACCCGGATCTCGCTGGAGACCGGGAGCATGGCCTTCTTCGAACCCGCCCGAGCCCTGTATCGGCAGGCGGGTTTCCGGGAATGCCGTCCCTTCGCGGACTACGCCGAGGATCCGAACAGCGTCTTCATGAGCCGCGAACTCGCCGGTCAGGCGGTCCTCGCGGTTCCTGCCTGACCAGAGCCACGCCGGCGGTGTGATCGCCGGGCGGTTCAGCGGGCTACGTTTCGCCGCGCCAGAGCCGGCGCCACCAGCCGTGGCCGCGTTCCGGCGTCGTCGGCTCTTCGGCAGGCACGACGACGGCGGCGCGGCGCGAGCGCCAGCGTTCCACTTCCTCTTCGACGTCCCGGGTCGGCGTCACGACCGGCGGCCCGCCCTGCAGTTGCCGGCGGGCGTTGATGACGCGCCGGTTGAATTCCTCGAGCGCTTCCCGGACCTGACGTTCGCCGGGCAGCCCGTCGAGGGTGGAGTCGAGGTCCCGGTCCACGGTTCTCAGGAGGATCGCCTCCGGCGCCAGACCGCTCAGGTTCTCGCGCTGGATGAGGCCCTTGAGCCACCAATCGGGATCGTAGCCGCGGTCCAGGCCGGGGATCGGTTTGCCCGCGTACTGCAGGTTCTCGAACTTGCCCTGGGCCATCGCTTCGCGGACCAGGTAGTCGGCGCGCGCCGCAGTGTTCACCCGTGAGCGCTTCTCCCTCAGGGCTTCCTGTTCGGCCTCGTGAGCGCGTTCCTCCTCGGTCAGCGGTGCGCCGTCCGCGCCGGCGCGCAGCACCGCGGCCCGTTCCAGACGGGCCTCGAGCGAATTCCTGCGGGAACCACCGGTGGCCATGCTTCTACGGTACTTCCTGCAGCAGCTCGACCGTCACCTCGGGTTCGGAGGCCAGGGTGGCGTGGATGGTGCAGTGCTTGCTGGCGCGCAGCAGGGCCTGCCGCTGGGAATCGGTCAGCCCCTCCGGAAGGCCGAGCCGGACCGCGATCGAGCCCATGCGCCGCGGCTTGTTCGCCATGTCCCCGTCCACCTGGACGGTCAGCGGAGCGGAGAGTTCGATGCCATTGCGCTGCGCGTAGTCGGACACGACGGAGAGGATGCAGGATCCGAGGGAGCCGAGGAGGAGCTCGGTCGGCATGAACGTCCCGATCCCCACCTCCACCGAGTTCTCGCCGGACCGGACGGTGAAGTTCTGCGCCGCGGTCTGCTGGGCGGTGATGCTGTAGTGATCTGCCATGGGAGCCTCCTGAGATGGGATCGGATGTCTAGTCGTGTGCCTGGTCGTGTGCCTTGTCGTGGGCCCGACCGGCGGCCGGCGCTGGAGTGTCCGGACCGTCCGTCAACGGGGTGTCCGTTCCCCGCCGCCGCAGGTGCTGGATCACGGCCACCGCGATGCCGAGGACCAGCCAGACGGCGCCCACCGTCAGGGCGCTGATGTTCGCGAAGGCGATCACCAGCAGGAAGAACACGATCCCGACCACCGGCACCACCAGGTGCACCAGCCGGTTCCGGCTCTTGCGTTTGACCAGGAAATACCCGATCACGGAGGCATGAAGCAGGATGAAGGCGCTCATGGCCCCGATGGAGACCGTGGACGACAGCAGGTCCAGCCCGTCGGGCTCGGCGGCCGCCCACACCGCCAGGATCAGAGTGACCGCGGTGACGAGCACCGTGGCCAGCGCCGGGGCCGAGCCGCTCCGGGTCACCGTGCCGAACACGGCAGGGAAGCGGCGTTCGCGCGACATCGTCATGACCACCCGGCTTCCTGCGGCCAGGCCCATCATGCCGGCGAAGCTCGCGCCCAGCGCCTTGGCGATGCCCAGGAGGGTCGCGAGCCACGGCGCCACCTGCGAACGGATCGTGTCGTAGAAGGCGGTGCCCTGGGCTTCAGGATCGGCGGCCAGCTGAGCCGGGGACGGGACCGTGATGAGCTCCACGATGTAGCTCTGGAAGAGGAAGAGGACGCCCGCGATCACGAGGCACGCCAGCATGGCCTTGCCGACCATGCGGCTGGTGCCCTTGGCCTCCTCGGCGAAAGTGGCGATCGCGTCGAACCCCAGGAAAGCCATGGCCGCGATCGAGACCGCGCCCAGGACGGCCGCCAGGGAGAATCCGTCCACTCCGGCGATCGGTGACAGCGGGGCCTGGTGGATCCCGGATCCGGCGATGGCGGCCAGCGCTGCGACGAGGACGATCGCCAGCACGGCCACCTCGGCGATCACCACGGCCATCGCCGCGCGGGCGAGGCTCTTGCCGCCGGCGAGGTTCAGACCGGTGGTGAGGACGACCGCGAGGGCCGTGAAGACCCACGCGGGGATGGCGGGGAGGAACGAGTGCATGGCCAGCCCGGTGAAGAGGAAGGCCACGCTGGGGATGAGGAGGTAATCCAGCAGGACCATCCACCCGGCCACGAACCCCGCCCCTCGGCCGATGCCCGTCGTGGCATAGGAGTACACCGACCCGGCGGCCGGGACCACCCGCGACATCTGAGAGTAGGAGATGGCCGTCAGCGCCATGATCAGCGTGGCCACCACGTAGACGGTGACCACCGCACCACCGCTCTTCGCGTAGATGGGGCCGAAGATGCCCACCGGCGCGGCCGGACCGATGAAGACCAGGCCATTGCCGATCAGCTGCTTGAGACCGAGCGAGCGGCGCAGGCCTCCCTCCGGCACTGCGGTGGCTGTGTGCGTTTCTGACATCTGTACGCTCCTGAAGACCTGCCCGAAGGCTCGTGGTGGAACGCCCTCCTCCCCAGGACGGACCGTCTTTCAATTCTGCGCGCCCTCCCGAGGCCCGCATAGGGGTAAGGGCCGTATGTGGACAAGGTATTCCCGGATGAGAAGCCCCGCCGTCGTGCGGTAGCGTGGCCGGATGCTGTTCAGTGCGTTGGAGGATTATGCCGCCCACCTCGGTGAATCGTTCGAGGTGACTCCCGAGGAGCAGAACAGCGACTACGGATCCGGGCTCGCCCGCCTCCAGGGTGGCTCGTGGCATGTCAGGACCGCACGGATCACGCCCACCAAGCCGGGCGCGTTCCTGGCCTTCTGGCGCCGCGACGACGACGGCGCCACGGTCCCGTTCGGCCGCGAGGACGTGGGCGCAGGGTTGCTCGTGTTCCTGGAGGAGGAAGGACGCCGCGGCGTCTTCCGGTTCACGGACGCACACCTCGAGGATCTCGGCATCACCGCCGGGGCCCGTCCGGGCAAACGCGGTTTCCGGGTGTACCCGTCGTGGTGCGAAGGACTCAACCCGCAGGCCGCGAAGTCCCAGCGCGCACAGGCGTCCGCATTCCAGGAGTACTGACGTTCACGAACGGATGAGCTCCGGGAGCACTGAGTCCCGGCTCGCCGCATGCGGTCACTTCCCGGCCTTCCGCCGCATCATGCCGGGAAGAAACAGGACGTCCGTGAGCAGAGCCGTCGCACACAGCGTCAGGAACGGGATGGCCGTCATGTTGAGGAAGAAGACGGAGCTTCCGATCAGCCCATCCGGGACAGCCTCGTAGACCGGCTTCACGTTGGCGAGCAGCAGGACCCCGAGCGCCACGATGGCCGCGCGGATCACCACCCGGACCCACGCTCGTCCCACGCTCTGGATCCTCGGGGTGATCCAGAGTCCGAGGAGGGCCCCGGCGATGATCGCCAGAAGGAAAGGAGGGAAGTCCGTCGCCTTCTCCACCGCCAGCCAGGGCGTCGCCATGAAATAGCACAGCAGTGCCATCAACGGGAGGACGTGGTGCTTGAAGGCCCGGGAAATCACGGCTCAACGCTAGCAAGAAGGCAGGTCGCGCAACTCCTCGCAGATGCGACGGAAAAGTCTTGTCCGCGCACGACGGACAGACCTTGGGGCGCAAGATCCACAACCCAGCTCCATCGTCGCGGACCGCCTGCCGGATTCATGAACCCATTGCTTCACAAATCCACCAGACTCGGGATACGCCGGATCAATCGAAACCGAGCTCTCACCTCGAAGAACTCTCACCATGCGGAATTCTGCAAAGTTCATCCTCCATGATCTGAAATTGTCTTGACATTCTTGTCATGCATTTGTGTAAATGGCAGTAGTCGAGTGGCGTGGAAACCATCCCTGAGTTCCACACCTGGTGTGACCGAGGGGAGGGAACATGCCGTCCAGGAAAGGCTCGCAGTCGCGGGCTCTCCGCCTGTTGCGCTATGCGGCTCTGGCTGCAGGCACCGGCGCCGGATGGCTCCTCCTGTCCGCGGCGCCCGCCTCCGCCGCCGCCGATGACGGACCCTCCCAGGGCCTTCTCGGCTCCGTGACCAGCTCGGTCAGCTCGACGGTGGGCGGCCTCTCCCACGATCTCGTCACGGCGACGCGACCTTTCGCTCATGCAGCCCCCGCCCGGCAGGCGCCCCCCGCGTACACCGCCCCGGCTCCGCAGACTCCTCGGACCTCACCCGCGCCGGCAGCCCTTCCGGCCACCCTCGGCTCGACCGTCTCCGGACTGAGCGGCACCGTCACCCGGACTCTCAACACCACCACGGGCAGCGTCGCCTCCACCACCTCGACCGTCACGTCGACCGTCCGGTCCGTGACCGCCGTCGTGCCTCAGGTGCAGAAGGCCGCAGCCGACACCATCGCTTCCACCACCAAGACGGTGACCTCCGAGGTCACATCCGTCACCGGTGTGGTGAACCGGACCGTGACGTCCACCGTCGCGGCACTCGCGCCCACCGTCGGCGCCGTGACCGGCGTCGTCGACAAGACCGTGGCCTCCGCCGGTGACGCCGTGAGCGGGACCGTCAAGGAGCTCCCGGTCGCACAGATCACCGCACCGATCGCGTCGGTGACCACCGGCGTCGACCGGGCCGTGAAGCACACCACCGGACAGGTCGGTGGCATCATCGGTTCGGTGACCGGACCTGGCGGACTCGTCCCCTCGCTTCCCGGAGCTGTTCTCCCGGTTCCCGGCGTCACCCCCACGGTTCCCGTGACGACCCCGGCGGTGCCTGGGACCCCGGCTCTGCCGGCCCCCGCCCGCACCGTCCCGGCCGCCGGCCAGGCGGCTGCGACGGTCGGCTCCGTGGCGACCACGACGGCAGCGGTCGGCACCCTCCGGTGGACCCCGGCGGATGCGGTCCTGGCCGACGTCGCGCAGGCCGCGCGAAGCGTCCAGACCGCTGCGGCGCCCGCCAAGGCGGAAGGCCCGAAGCACCCCTCACCCGCTCCTGAACCGCTCAATGTCACCAGCGGCCTGAGCTCCTCTACTTTGTCGCAGGCGGGCGGCGGCGCCGTCGCCGCACTGCCTGCGGACGGTTTCGTTCTTCTCCCCCACCAGGCCGGCGATGCCGGTGCCCGCACCGCGGGCACCCCGCCCGCCTCCGCGGCTTTCAGCCCCGGCTCCACTCCTGACTGATCACGGGAAGCGTCTGCGCCAGACCGGCAGACACCTCATCCGAGCGCTTCGCGGCGCTTCCCGCATCATCATCATTCAGGAGAAATACAGTGAACAGGCATGCACGCCGGGTACTTCTCGGCACCTTCTTCGCCTGCGGCTTGTACGGCATAGGCCAGACCGCAGCAACAGCAGCCCCCTCCAACGACACCACCCCTCCGGCGGCCGATCCTCAGGTGGCCACCGCCAAACCGTCCCTCTTCGGAGCGGTCTCCGGCCTCACCCGCCAGGTGACCGGCACCGCCACGGCGACCGTCAACCAGACTGTCGGAGCCCTCACCGGCGCGACGTCGACGGCGGCCAAGGCACCTGCCCCGGCGCCCGCGACCGATGTGGTCCGGAAGGTCGCCGCGAAGGCGATCCCGGTCGCGCCGGCTGCCAGCGTCCCGGCGCCGCACGTCCAGGCGCCTGAGGCGATCACCCCACAGAACGTCGTGAAGCGGGTGGCCCCGGCCAGCCGTCCGATCGCTCAGGTCATCACCCCGGCGCCGGGCAACGGCCGCCACGTGGCGGAGCCGACGACGGCGAACGGTCAGGCGAACGCCTCGGCCGGGAACGCCACCGCCGGAGCACAGACATCGACCCGGGTCCACGCCCCGAGCGCTCACACGCCGACCACCCACGTGCCGTCCACGCACGCGCCGTCGACGCACGTGCCGAGCGGCACCGGTCAGGGGTCCGGGAGCACGGCTCCTTGCGGCTGCCCTGACGGCACGCACTCCACCACCGGGAAGCTGCTCGGCGGGGTCGTCGACCCCGTGGCGACTCCCGTGGAGAACGTGCTTGGCGGGCTCATCGGCAAGGTCCCCGGACATGGAAACGGCAAGCCGCCGGTGGACGTGCCGGGTCTCCCGGTTCCGCCGCTCGACGGCTCCGGTGAACTGCCGGGCCTGCCGGGTCTGCCGATTCCGGGCGGGACCGGTCCGCTTCCGGGTGGTCCGGGTTTTCCCGGTATCCCTGGTCTTCCGGGACTTCCTGGCCTGCCTGGTGGTAGCCCCGGAACCCCGGGTACTCCGGGCACTGGTGGGGTCATCCCCGGCGGGAACAACGGCACCCCCAAGGGTGTGGAGATCCCCGTCCCCGGCATCGGATCCGTCCGCGCCGGAACCACCCCCAACGGCGGAGTCAGCGTCGGCAAGAACCTCAACGTCGCCGGCGTCAAAGACCTCTGGGACCTCACCGTAGGACCCAACGGAGCCTCCACCACCGACCGCATCGGCACCGACACCACCAACGTCTTCGTCGACGCAGCCGCCCCCCTCAAAGACGGCAAACCCCACCTGAACATCGAACTCCCCGGACTCACCGGCGGAACCCCCGGAACCCCGGGAACCCCCGGCACCCCGGGAACCCCCGGCGGAACCATCCCCGGCCTGCCAAGCATCCCGGGTCTTCCGGGTCTTCCTGGCCTGCCTGGTGGTAACCCCGGAACCCCGGGCACTCCCGGCACTGGTGGGGTCATTCCCGGCGGGAACAACGGCACCCCCAAGGGTGTCGAGATCCCCGTCCCCGGCATCGGATCCGTCCGCGCCGGAACCACCCCCAACGGCGGAGTCAGCGTCGGCAAGAACCTCAACGTCGCCGGCGTCAAAGACCTCTGGGACCTCACCGTAGGACCCAACGGAGCCTCCACCACCGACCGCATCGGCACCGACACCACCAACGTCTTCGTCGACGCAGCCGCCCCCCTCAAGAACGGCAAACCCCACCTGAACATCGAACTCCCCGGACTCACCGGCGGAACCCCCGGAACCCCGGGAACCCCCGGAACCCCGGGAACCCCCGGCACCCCGGGAACCCCCGGCGGAACCATCCCCGGCCTGCCCGGCCTTCCGGGCCTCCCGGGCGGCAACCCGGGCACCCCGGGAACCCCCGGCGGAACCATCCCCGGCCTGCCCGGCCTTCCGGGCCTCCCGGGCGGCAACCCGGGTACCCCGGGAACGAACCCGGGCGGTCTGCTGGGGAGCCTGCCGAACGTCATCGGCGGACTCATCCCCGGCGGCACCGGCACGATCCCGGGTCTGCCTGGCCTGCCGGGTGGTAACCCCGGAACCCCCGGAACCCCGGGAACCCCCGGTACTGGTGGGGTGATCCCGGGCGGGAACAACGGCACCCCCAAGGGTGTGGAGATCCCCGTCCCCGGCATCGGATCCGTCCGCGCCGGAACCACCCCCAACGGCGGAGTCAGCGTCGGCAAGAACCTCAACGTCGCCGGCGTCAAAGACCTCTGGGACCTCACCGTAGGACCCAACGGAGCCTCCACCACCGACCGCATCGGCACCGACACCACCAACGTCTTCGTCGACGCAGCCGCCCCCCTCAAAGACGGCAAACCCCACCTGAACATCGAACTCCCCGGACTCACCGGCGGAACCCCCGGAACCCCGGGAACCCCCGGCACCCCGGGAACCCCCGGCGGAACCATCCCCGGCCTGCCAAGCATCCCGGGTCTTCCGGGTCTTCCTGGCCTGCCTGGTGGTAACCCCGGAACCCCGGGCACTCCCGGCACTGGTGGGGTCATCCCCGGCGGGAACAACGGCACCCCCAAGGGTGTCGAGATCCCCGTCCCCGGCATCGGATCCGTCCGCGCCGGAACCACCCCCAACGGCGGAGTCAGCGTCGGCAAGAACCTCAACGTCGCCGGCGTCAAAGACCTCTGGGACCTCACCGTAGGACCCAACGGAGCCTCCACCACCGACCGCATCGGCACCGACACCACCAACGTCTTCGTCGACGCAGCCGCCCCCCTCAAGAACGGCAAACCCCACCTGAACATCGAACTCCCCGGACTCACCGGCGGAACCCCCGGAACCCCGGGAACCCCCGGCACCCCGGGAACCCCCGGCACCCCGGGAACCCCCGGCGGAACCATCCCCGGCCTGCCTGGTCTCCCGGGCCTGCCCGGTGGAGTCATCCCCGGTCTTCCGGGTGGCAACCCCGGCACTCCGGGAACCCCCGGCGGGAACCCGGGTGACATCCTCGGCAGCCTGCCCGATCTGATCGGCGGGCTCATCCCCGGCGGCACCGGAACCATCCCGAGCCTGCCGTCCGTCCCCGGAGTTCCCGGAACCGACCCGGCAGACCTCCCCGGCGGTCTGTTCCACCAGATCCCCAATGTGGTGACGGTCATTCCTGAAGCACTCCTGGACGGCGTGCTCGGAAACAATGGAGGTAACTCACCCAGCGGGCTGCTCGACAACGTCACGGAAGTTCTTGACGGCGTGACAGCGGGCCTCCCGGGCGGTAACGGCACCGGCACCCTCCCGGGCCTGCCCGGTGGTAACGGCACCGGCACCCTCCCGGGCCTGCCCGGTGGTAACGGCACCGGCACCATCCCCGGCCTGCCCACCCTCCCGGGCCTCCCGGGCGGTAACGGCACCGGCACCCTGCCCGGCCTGCCCACCCTCCCGGGCCTCCCGGGCCTCCCGGGCGGTAACGGCACCGGCACCACCCCCGGCCTGCCCACCCTCCCGGGCCTCCCGGGCCTCCCGGGCCTCCCGGGCGGTAACGGCACCGGCACCACCCCCGGCCTGCCCACCCTCCCGGGCCTCCCGGGCGGTAACGGCACCGGCACCATCCCCGGCCTGCCCACCCTCCCGGGCCTCCCGGGCGGTAACGGCACCGGCACCCTCCCGGGCCTCCCGGGCGGTAACGGCACCGGCACCACCCCCGGCCTGCCCACCCTCCCGGGCCTCCCGGGCGGTAACGGCACCGGCACCACCCCCGGCCTGCCCACCGTCCCGGGCCTCCCGGGTGGCAACGGCGGAACCGGCACCACGCCCGGTGGCTCGAACCCCGGCACCCCCGGGTCGGGCACGGGTACCGGCACCGGGTCGAACTCCGGCAGCGGAACCGTTCCGGTCTCCGTTCCCGGCGTCTTCGTCCCCGGCTCCACTCCGGGTGGCGGAGCGGGTTCCTGGGTCGACCCGGCATCAGCCGGCTTCGATCCCTACTCTCTGGCGGGAGCGCCGGCCAACGTGACCGGTGACTCCTCCCAGGAACTGGCCCGCACGGGCGCCATCCCCGCAGAGGCCACCCTGGTGGTGGGCCTGCTGATGATGGTCGGAGGATTCCTCCTCATGCCGAGGCGTCGCGGCTGACCTCGGAGCATCCGGTTCCTGAACCGGACCGGCCTGGCGGGCGGTGACCACCGTCCACCAGGCCGGTCTCCCCCGGTCCTCCCGGACCGGACGACGCACGGAAAACCCCCTCATCCCCTCACACTCCCCAACTCCGCACCCCTGAGGCACCCGCAACCGTCCGGGAACGGCCCCCACCGTTCCCGGACGGTTGTCCCTGTCCCGAAGGCGGCCTTCCGTCGTCGTCGAGCATCAAGCAATGGCCCACGCGAGCTAAATAAGCTCGACGCATCCTGTCAGACCCCTCGGCTAGCCTGCTGTCATGCAATGGGCCGAGTATCCGATCCGGCGCGTGGAGCCGGATGACCGCAGACCTGCTCCCCGCGACGAATGGCCTGCCACCTTGCCGCCGGTCGCGCAGCTGCTCGACGAAGGGCTGGACCTCGGCCCGGCCACGGTGTTCGTCGGGGACAACGGCACCGGAAAGTCCACCTTGGTGGAGGCCATCGCCCTCGCCTTCGGATTCTCTCCGGAAGGCGGTTCGACCGGCGCGATGCACTCGACGCGCGTGTCCGAGTCACCCCTCCACGAGCACCTCCGCCTCGTCCGCAATGCCGGTGCCTCCCGGCGCGGATACTTCCTGCGGGCGGAAGCAATGCACGGCTTCTTCACGTACCTCGAACGGAATCCCGGGACAGGGCCGGAGGCCGTCTTCCACGAGCTGTCCCACGGCGAGTCCTTCCTGGAACTGGCGGTGGAACGCTTCCGGGGCGCAGGGCTCTGGATCCTCGACGAACCCGAATCCGCCCTCTCTCTTTCAGGCTGCCTGGCACTCATGGGCATCCTCAAAGACCTGCTCGACCGCGGCGATTCCCAGGTGATCCTCTCGACCCACTCCCCGCTCCTCGCCGCCCTCCCAGGAGCCACCATCTATGAGGTCGGCGCCTGGGGCCTCCGCGCCGAACCCTGGGACGACCTCGACCTCGTCAAGAACTGGCGCAACTTCCTGAACGAACCCGAGCGCTACCTCCGCCACCTCTGATCACCCACCGCTCCACAGGGCAGAAAAACGACGACGGCGCGGCCGCCGCCCTGCCCGGGCACCTGGCCGCACACCGCCGTCGTCGCGCGTGCGTCTGCGGGAGCTTTACTCCGCGAGGATTGCGTCAATCTGTCCCAGCGCCTCCTTCATGCCTTCCTCCATGCCCATCTCCACGAGCTCCTGGAGCTGTTCGACGGTGTCGTTGTGGGATTCGATGGTCATCCGGGTGCGCCCGCCGAGATCCTCAAGCGTGATCCGCATGGTGCCGGAGGGCGTGTTCGGGTCCGGGTCGCCGTTCGTGTCGGCGAAGCCGTCCTCGATCTCCAGACCGGTGGGACGGGAGATCGAGAGGAACTTCCACCAACCGTGGGCCTTCTCCCCCTCCGGGCCGGTCATGTGATACCTGGCCTGGCCGCCGGGAGCGAACTCGAATGCGGTGAACGTGGCGGGCCAGGTCGGCGGGCCCCACCAGCGCTCGAGCTGACGCGGGTTCTCCCAGAGCTGCCAGACGCGGTCCACGCCGGCGTCGAACTCATTGACGATGGTGAGGGTCAGGGCCTCGTAATCCTTGACCGAACTGATGACTGTCATGTCGTTGCCTTCCTGTGCCTACCGGGTGTCCTGCGAGGTGGAGTCATGCGGTGTTTCGGCGAGGATCCGGTCCATCCGGAGGGAGCGTTCGCGCCAGATCTCCTCATAGCGGTCCAGCACCCTGCGGGCCAGGGCCAGCCGTTCGTGATCGGCACTCACCATCTGCTCCCTCCCCCGCTTGTCCTTGCGGACCAGACCGGCACGTTCCAGGACGGCGACGTGCTTCTGAACCGCGGCGAAACTCATGGCATAGAGGGCGGCGAGCCCGGACACGGAGCGTTCCGCCAGGGACACCTGCGTGAGAATGTCGCGTCGGGTGGCGTCGGCGAGCGCCTGGAAGAGTCGATCGAGCTCTTCCGGCTCGGGGGTTCGGAGCTGTTCTACAACCATTTGGTTGTACGTTATCGCTCGGGGACAGCCGCGTCAAGGGTTCTGCGCCCTTCTTCGCGACCTGCGCCTCAATGGGGGCGCAGAAGGCGATTCCGGGCGCAGAACCGGCCGCGCCCACCAGCCACCCCCACCCGCCCCGCGTCACGAACGACCCACCCATTGCTCCGCCCCCACCCCGGCAGTAGCGTGACAGAACCGTCAAGTTGCATGACTCGATCAGGAGGATTCACGTGAACCGGTTACCCAGAAGAGCTGCGGCGGGCCTCTCCGCCCTGGCCCTGGCCCTCACCGCCGGCGCGGCGTCGCTGCCCGCAGCCCACGCCGACCCCCGGCACACCGAGAAGACGCCGACGGCCACGGGTTACGGCGGGGCCGTCAGCACCGTCGACCCCGAGGCCTCCGCCGCCGCCATCGAGGTGCTCCGCAAGGGCGGCACCGCGGCGGACGCCGCCGTCGCGGCCGCGGCGACACTCGGCGTGACCGAGCCCTACAGCGCCGGGATCGGAGGCGGCGGCTACTTCGTCTACTACGACGCGAAGTCCCGCACCGTCAGCTCCATCGACGGCCGCGAAACCGCGCCGGCCGGCATCACGCACGACGCGTTCATCAACCCCGCCACCGGCCAGCCGTACCCCTTCACTCCGGAACTCGTCACGAGCGGCGTCGCCGTCGGCGTGCCCGGGACGCCGGCCACCTGGGCCCGGGCCCTCCAGCGCTGGGGCAAGCTCAGCCTGGGCGAGGCCCTGAAGCCCGCCATCCGGGTGGCCGATCGCGGTTTCGTCGTCGACGACACGTTCCGCCAGCAGACCCTCGACAACAAAGCCCGCTTCGCCGCTTTCACCTCCACCAGCAAGCTGTACCTCCCGGGCGGGGACGCTCCGGCGGTGGGCACGGTGTTCCGCAACCACGATCTCGCCGCCACGTACCGGCTGCTCTCCAAGGGCGGCGTCGACGCCTTCTACCGGGGCCCGCTGGCCCGCGAAATCGCGCAGACCGTGCAGGCTCCCCCGAAGACGCCGGACACCACGCTCCCGGTGCCGGTCGGGTCCATGACCGCGGCCGATCTGGCGAAGTACAAGGTCGCGGACCAGGGCACCACCCATGTCACGTACCGAGGCCTGGACGTCTACGGCATGGCGCCGTCCAGCAGCGGCGGCACCACGGTGGGCGAGGCGCTGAACATCCTGAAGACCTCCGAACTGTCCGGGATGAGCCCCACCCAGGCACTGCACCACTACATCGAGGCGAGCTCCCTGGCTTTCGCGGACCGCGGGAAGTACGTGGGCGATCCGGCCTTCGTTGACGTCCCGACGGCGGCCCTGACCGACCCGCTGTTCGGCAAGGAGCGTGCCTGCCTGATCGATCCGGCGAAGGCCCTGCCGAAGCCGCTCGCGCCGGGCGACGTCACGAACTACGACGGCGTGTGCCCGGCCTCCACGGCGAAGCCGGCCGAGGAGCGCGACACTGAGAACATCTCCACCACGAACCTGACGGTGTCCGACCGCTGGGGCAACGTCGCGGAGTACACCCTGACGATCGAGCAGACCGGCGGATCGGGCATGGTCGTGCCCGGTCGCGGCTTCCTCCTGAACAACGAGCTCACCGACTTCTCGACCGTCTGGAACGCCGCCGACCCCAACCGGATCGAACCCGGCAAGCGCCCGCGGTCCTCGATGTCGCCGACCATCATCCTGCGCGACGGCAAGCCCTTCCTCGCCCTGGGTTCACCCGGCGGCTCGACCATCATCACCACCGTGCTGCAGACCATCCTCAACCGGGTGGACCTGGGGATGAGCGTCTCGGACGCGATCGCGGCACCGCGGGTGTCCCCGCGCAACGGGGCCACGGTCGTGGCCGAGCCGGCGTTCATCGAGAAGTACGGCGCCGGGCTGAGCGCGCTCGGCCACAAACTGGTCGCCTCCGGAGACTCCTTCACCTCGGCCTCCGAGATCGGGGCGGCCACGGCGATCGAGTTCCGGCCCGACGGCAGCACCGTCGCGGCGGCCGAGCCGGTCCGGCGCGGCGGGGGTTCGGCGATGGTCGTGTCCGGCAGGCGCTGAGCCGGCCACACACCAAGGGCCGACGACGGCGGAACCAGGGTTCCGCCGTCGTCGGCCCTTTCCGTGTCAGCTCAGGCTTCTCCGTCAGCTCAGGCTCTCTATCGGCTCAGCGTGCCGGGCTCACCAGGCGAAGACGCGCGTGGTGGACGGCAGGACCGGCATGGAGCTGGCACGGCCGCTGATGTCGGCGTCGTTCGCGTTCAGGCCGGTGGGGTCGTAGTAGGAGGCGACGTGGCCGCCGGTCACACCGATCATCACCTGACCCACGTCGCAGCTGCGCGCGGAGATCGTGGTGAAACCCTGCCAGCCCGACCCCGCGGGGCGGATCGTGCGCGAGCTCCACTGAGTGGGCGTGGCGCCCGGGATGAGGTACTGGCGCAGCTCCCCGGTGGAGAGGGTCGCCATCAGGACGGCGGTCGGCTTCCCGTTGACCGTGATGGACGGCGCGGCGCCGATCGCGGTGATCGACCCGCCCCCGCTGAAGACCTTGACGGCCCCTCCGATGGTCATGCCGAAGAAGTCGACCGGGTAGCGGTAGAGGTCGCCCGCCGCGGTGAGGCGGTAGAGGTAATCCTGGCCGGGCGTGTTCGCGACGGCGGCCGGGAGGTAGGCCGTGGTCAGGGATTTCTGGAACCAGCCGTTGCCCAGGGTGGTCACTGCGCCGTCGACGAACCGCTTCCACGTGCCGTCCGCCTGCTTCTCGGAGCGGGAGCGGTAGAACTTGGTGGTGCCGTCCGCGGCCGTGCCGAAGTAGCTCTCCTGGAAGGTCGTCGCGTCCCCGGACGCCCCGGTCTGACGGAGATAGGTCGCGTCGAAGGGAACCGGCGCGGAGGCGTTCTGCTCCCAGCTCAGCTTCGAATTGCTGAGACTGACGACGCCGACGCTCCGGTCCGCGTTCACCGTCTGCATGCCGGTGTAGCAGTCAGCCGGGGTCGGCGTGGGCGTGGGGTACTGCGTGGCGGCCTGGGCCGGGGTCGCGGTGGTCAGGGCCAGGGCCGCCACGGCCAGGCCACCCAGGAGTTTGCCGGTGAGTTTCATGGGGGGATCCTTCAGGAGGTCAGGCGAGGACGCCGGTTATTCCAAGTGATGTACAAACACTCGAAGTGTAACCCTCGCGGGCCCTCGCGCGGGAGGGTTACGGGGCAAGAGAAAGGTCTGGGCAAGCGCGCGGAACCCTGCTTGACTGGGCCTATGGCGCATCCACTGGTGTACATCCACTTCCCCGGCACGGCGCGGCAGGCGCTCGAGTTCTACCAGGGCATCTTCGGCGGCGAGCTGAGTCTGAACACGTTCGCCCAGTTCGGGCGCGACGACGGGCCGGCCGACGCCGTCGCCCACGGCATGCTGGCGGGCACCGTGGAGCTGGCCGGGGCGGATGCCGCAGGCGACGACCAGCCGTTCCAGGCCGAAGGGCTGATGCTGTCGCTGCTGGGCACGGCGCCCGGCGAGACGCTCCGCACCTGGTTCGACCAGCTCGCCGACGGTGGCGACGTCGTGGATCCGCTGCAGGTCAGGCCCTGGGGCGCGACCGACGGGCAGGTCGTGGACCGGTTCGGGGTGCGGTGGCTGGTGGGGTTTGAGGACTGAGGCGACGCGGGCGGCTGCCACGGACGCGCAGTCGATCCGCATCGAGCGCGAGGCCGATCCGCCCCTGGCCGACCTCCTCGCACTGTACGACTCCGTCGGATGGACGGCCTACACGGAGCATCCCGAGACGTTGTCGGCCGCGATCCGCGGCTCATCCTTCGTCGCGGCCGCATGGGCCGGCACCCGCCTCGTCGGACTCGCGCGAGCCCTCTCCGACGACGCCACGATCATGTACCTCCAGGACATCCTGGTCGCTCCGTCCCATCACCGGAGAGGCGCGGGCAAGGCCCTGGCCGAAGCCGTGCTCGACCGGTTCCGGCATGTCCGCCAGAAGGTGCTGCTCACGGACGACGACCTGTCCCAGAAGAGCTTCTACGAGGCGCTCGGATTCACCCAGGTCGGAACGGACGGCGCCGAACGGCTCCGGAGTTTCGTGATCCTGGGCTAGTCACCCACCGCACGCCCCTCCCTTTTCGG
This sequence comes from Arthrobacter woluwensis, assembly GCF_900105345.1. Classification (NCBI taxonomy): domain Bacteria; kingdom Bacillati; phylum Actinomycetota; class Actinomycetes; order Micrococcales; family Micrococcaceae; genus Arthrobacter; species Arthrobacter woluwensis. Next base: position 773,499 of record NZ_FNSN01000003.1, on the reverse strand, counting down.
TGCCTTTCGGTGCCCGGATTTCGTCCGGGTGCGGTAATTGCCACGCCCGGACGAAATCCGGGCACCGAAACCCCTGGCGCGCCCTCCGCCCCACCCCCAACACGTCAGATTTTTGTATCCCATCCACTCAGACGTGACCCACCCCACTTGACGCCCACCCTCAGCTCTTCGTAAACTTTCACTAAGCAAAACTTTCCTTCCACAATGTGGAATCTAGCCGGAAGCGGTGAGACGACACGGACGGAGGGACTCCGAAGACCACCAGCAGGGCAAAGACGCCCGGGAAGGACACGACATGACCTACTCCGTGAACTGCTCAATCCTCTTGACCGAGCTCCCCCTCCTGGAGCGCCCGGCCGCCGCCAAGGCCGCCGGCTTCGACGCCGTCGAGTTCTGGTGGCCCTTCGCCGAGGCCGTCCCCGCCGATACGGACGTGGACCAGTTCGTCAATGCCATCAACGACGCCGGCGTCCAGCTGGCCGGCCTCAACTTCTTCGCGGGCGACATGCCCGGCGGCGACCGCGGCCTGGTCTCTTGGAAGGGCCGCTGCGGCGAGTTCAAGGACAACATCGACGTCGTCGTCGGCATCGGTGAGCGCCTCGGCACCAAGGCGTTCAACGCCCTCTACGGCAACCGCCTCGACGGCTTCACCCCGGAGGAGCAGGACGAGCTCGGCCTGAAGAACCTGGTCGCAGCGGCCGAGGGTGTCTCGAAGATCGGCGGCACCGTCCTCCTGGAGCCCGTCTCCGGCACCCCCGCGTACCCGCTCAAGACGGCCGCCGACACCTTCGCGGTCATCGCCAAGACCCAGGAAGCCGGCGTGGACAACGTCAAGTTCCTGGCGGACTTCTACCACCTGTCCGTCAACGGCGACGACGTGGCCGCCGTGATCGAGAGTCACACCAAGGACTTCGGCCACATTCAGATCGCCGACAACCCCGGCCGCGGCGCCCCCGGCACCGGCGAACTCCCGCTCGGCGAGTGGGTCAGCCGCAGCCGCGAACTCGGCTACACCGGCTACATCGCCCTGGAGTACAAGCAGCCCCAGGATTCGGCCTTCTCCTGGCTGGTCCGCTGAGCGTCTGCCGCCCCGGACGCCCCAGCACCACCACAGATTTTTAGCTCACCTCAGCTAGCAAAGGATTTCCAATGACCAACGTCACCGTGATCGGCCTCGGCATCATGGGTCTGCCCATGGCCAAGAACCTCGTCAAGGCCGGCTTCACCGTCACCGGCTTCAACCGCTCCCAGGACAAGATCGACGCGCTCGTCGAGGCAGGCGGCAACGGCGCCGGCAGCATCGCCGAATCCGTCAAGGACGCCGACGTCATCATCACGATGGTCCCGGACTCCCCGGACGTCGAAGGCGTGGTCTCCGGCCCCGAAGGCGTCTTCGCCAACGCGAAGTCCGGCGCCCTCTGGATCGACGCCTCCTCCATCCGCCCGGATGTGGCCGCACGCCTCTCCGCCGACGCCCGTGAAGCCGGTCTCCGCCCGCTGGACGGCCCCGTCTCCGGTGGCGAGCAGGGTGCCATCGACGGCGTGCTGTCCATCATGGTCGGCGGCGAGGCCGCCGACTTCGAGGACGCGCAGCCGGTCCTCAACGCCGTCGGCAAGACGATCGTCCACGTCGGCCCCTCCGGCTCAGGTCAGACCGTCAAGGCCGCCAACCAGCTGATCGTGGCCGTCAACATCCAGGCCCTGGCCGAGGCGGTCACCTTCCTCGAAGCGTACGGCGTGGACACCGACGCCGCCCTCAAGGTCCTCGGCGGCGGCCTCGCCGGCTCCAAGGTCCTCGACCAGAAGGGTCAGAAGATGCTCGACCGCAACTTCGACCCCGGCTTCCGCCTGGCCCTCCACAACAAGGACCTCGGCATCGTCACCTCCGCAGCCCGCGAAGCAGGAGTGGTGGTCCCGCTCGGCTCCGCCGTCGCTCAGCTGGTCTCCGCCCTCGTCGCCCGCGGCGACGGCGGCCTGGACCACTCCGGCCTCTTCAAGCTCACCACCGAGCTGTCCGGCAAGAACTGACCACTCCACCGACGTTGCGTGCTCAGCAGATGCGGCTTCCGGCCCGGAACACCCGCGACAACTGAGGGCCCACGGCGGCGAGGGTCCCGAGACGAGCGAAGCGAGTCTTGGGAGCCGCCGGGGACACACAACACCCCAGACCGTACGACGGCGCGTGCGCACCACCCGCTCACGCATCACCTCCCGCAACAAGGCCGCGAGAGCAGCCCACGCGCCGTCGTCGCACCCCCTTTCAGACTTTTTCAAGGAGCAAACCATGGCAAAGATGCGCACCGTTGACGCTGCCGTAGCCATCCTGGTGAAGGAGGGCGCCATCGAGGCGTTCGGCCTGCCCGGCGCGGCGATCAACCCCTTCTACTCCGCGATGCGCGCCAACGGCGGCATCCGCCACACGCTGGCCCGCCACGTGGAAGGCGCCAGCCACATGGCTGACGGCTACTCCCGTGCCGCCGACGGCAACATCGGCATCTGCATCGGCACCTCCGGCCCTGCCGGCACCGACATGATCACCGGCCTCTACGCCTCCTGGGCGGACTCCATCCCCATGCTCTGCATCACCGGCCAGGCGCCCGTGGCGAAGCTGCACAAGGAGGACTTCCAGGCCGTGGACATCGAGTCCATCGCCAAGCCCGTCACCAAGATGGCCATGACCATCCTGGAGCCCGGCCAGGTCCCCGGCGCCTTCCAGAAGGCGTTCCAGCTCATGCGCTCGGGCCGCCCGGGCCCGGTCCTCCTGGACCTGCCGTTCGACGTGCAGATGGCCGAGATCGAGTTCGACATCGACGCCTACGAGCCGCTCCCCGTGGAGAAGCCCCGCGCCAACGCCGTGCAGCTGGGCAAGGCCCTGGACATGCTGCTCGCCTCCGAGCGTCCGCTGATCGTGGCCGGCGGCGGCATCATCAACGCCGGCGCCTCGGAGAAGCTCGTGGAGCTGGCCGAGATCCTGAACGTCCCCGTGATCCCGACCCTCATGGGCTGGGGCGTCATCCCGGACGACCACAAGCTGATGGCCGGCATGGTGGGTCTGCAGACCTCGCACCGCTACGGCAACGCGACCTTCCTGGAGTCCGATTTCGTGATCGGCATCGGCAACCGCTGGGCCAACCGCCACACGGGTGGCCTGGACCTCTACACCCAGGGCCGCAAGTTCGTGCACATCGACATCGAGCCCACCCAGATCGGCCGCGTGTTCGCGCCGGACCTGGGCATCGCCTCGGACGCCGGCGCCGCCCTGGAAGGCCTCGTGGAACTCGCGAAGGAGCGCCAGGCCGCCGGCCAGCTGCCCGACTACACCGCCTGGGCGGACGCCGCGCAGGAGAAGAAGGGCAAGCTGCAGCGCAAGACCCACTTCGACAACGTGCCGATCAAGCCGCAGCGTGTGTACGAGGAGATGAACCGCGCCTTCGGCAAGGACACCACCTACGTCACCACCATCGGCCTCTCCCAGATCGCCGGCGCCCAAATGCTGCACGTCTTCGGCGCACGCCGCTGGATCAACGCCGGTCAGGCGGGCCCCCTCGGCTGGACCGCCCCCGCCGCCCTCGGCGTGGTGCGCGGCAAGCCCGGCGAGACCGTGGTGGCCCTCTCGGGTGACTACGACTTCCAGTTCATGATCGAGGAACTGGCGGTGGGCGCGCAGTTCAACCTCCCGTACATCCACGTGGTGGTGAACAACTCCTACCTCGGCCTGATCCGCCAGTCCCAGCGCGGCTTCAAGATGGAGCAGAACGTCTCCCTGGCGTTCGAGAACATCAACTCCCCGGAGACCGCCGGCTACGGCGTGGACCACGTCAAGGTGGCCGAGGGCCTGGGCTGCAAGGCCATCCGCGTCCAGAACCCGGATGACCTGGGAGCCGCGTTCGAGAAGGCCCGCGCCCTCACGGAGGAGTTCCAGGTCCCGGTGGTGGTGGAAGTGATCCTCGAGAAGATCACCAACATCTCCATGGGCACCGAGCTGGATAATGTGACCGAGTTCGAAGAGCTCGCGGAGAAGGGCGAGGACGCCCCCACCGCGGTGGTCTCCCTGCTCGACTGACACCTCCTCGCCCGGCCGGGATCGCTCGGCCGGACGAGGACACCAGGCTTCACGCCGCACCCCGGGTGGCCCGCCGTCGCTGTCGTCAGCGCGGCAGGCCACCCGGATCTGAAACACCCACCGCACTGACGAAGGAGTCCACATGCGGATCGTGATCGCACCGGATAAGTTCAAAGGCTCGCTCTCGGCCCCCGAGGTCGTGGCGCACCTGGAAACCGGTCTGCGCGCCGTGGACGGCTCCCTCGACATCGTGGGCATCCCCGTGGCCGACGGCGGCGAGGGCACCCTCGACGCGGCGATCGGCTCCGGCTTCTCCCGCCGGACGGTCCGCGTCGCCGGACCCACCGGACAGCCCCTCAACGCCGACTTCGCCCTCCGAGATGATGAGGCGGTCATCGAAATGGCCCTCGCCTCCGGCCTCGCCGTCCTCCCGGGCGGCGTGAAGGACGGCCGCGGCGCCACGAGCCTGGGCACCGGCCAGCTCATCCGCGCCGCACTCGACGCGGGCGCCCGGACGATCGTGCTCGGCGTGGGCGGCAGTGCCAACACCGACGGCGGCGCGGGCGTCATCAAGGGCCTGGGCGGCCGCTTCCTGGACGCCTCCGGCGCCGAGCTGCCCGACGGCGGCGCCGCGCTGGCCGCCCTGGACCACATCGATCTGTCCGGGCTAGACGTCCGCCTGGAACGGACCCGCTTCATCCTCGCCAGCGACGTGGACAACCCCCTCCTCGGATCCCAGGGCGCCCCGGCAGTGTTCGGCCCGCAGAAGGGCCTGAGCCCGGAGGACGTCACCGAGCTGGACGCCACTCTGGCGCACTTCGTGGAGGTCCTAGGCCGCGAGATCGGCCTGCAGGCGTCCACCGCCGCGGCGGCACCCGGCGCCGGGGCCGCGGGCGGGGTGGGCTATGCCGCTCTCGCCGTGCTGAACGCCGAGCGGCGGCGGGGGGTCGACGTCGTCCTCGACTTCACCGGCCTGTCCGAGAAGCTCGACGGCGCCACCCTGGTCATCACAGGCGAAGGCAGCCTGGATGAGCAGAGCCTGGGCGGCAAGACCCCGATGGGCGTCGCCGACGCGGCACGCGCGGCCGGGGTCCCCGTCGTGGCCGTCTGCGGACGCACCACCCTCACCGACGCACAGATTTCCACATCCGGGATCCAGGCCGTGTACTCGCTGACCAGCATCGAGGAAGATGTTGAGAAGTGCATCACTCAGGCCGGACCGCTGGTGGAGAAGCTTGGCGGCATCATCGCCAACAGCCTGATCAAGCAGAGCAACTAGAACAGGATCAGCATGTCTGAAGAACAGAACACCCCCGCAGAGTTCGACCTCGTCATCCGTGGTCAGCGAGTCCTCACGAGCGCGGGCATCGCGCCGCGCGAGGTCGGCGTCAAGGACGGCCGCGTCGTGGCCATGGAGCCCCTCGGCAACAACCTGGTGGGCGCGGAGACCGTCGAGCTGGCCGATGACGAGACCCTCATCCCCGGCCTGGTGGACACGCACGTGCACGTCAACGAGCCCGGCCGCACCGAGTGGGAGGGCTTCGCCTCCGCCACCCGTGCCGCTGCCGCGGGCGGCGTCACCACCATCATCGACATGCCGCTGAACTCCGTTCCGCCCACCACCAGCGTGGAGAACCTCGAGCTCAAGCGGTCCGTGGCCCGTGACCAGGCGTTCGTGGACGTCGGGTTCTGGGGCGGGGCCATCCCGGGCAACACCGAGAACCTCCGCCCGCTGCACGACGCCGGCGTCTTCGGTTTCAAGTGCTTCCTCCTGCACTCCGGCGTGGACGAGTTCCCGCACCTGGAGGCGGACGAGATGGAGACGGACCTCGCCGAGCTTCGCAAGTTCGACTCCCTCATGCTGGTCCACGCCGAGGACTCCCACGCGATCGACCGCGCCCCGCACGCCGAGGGTGACGTCTACGCGAAGTTCCTGGCCTCCCGCCCCCGCGGCGCGGAGAACAAGGCCATCGCGGAGGTCATCGAGCGCACCCGCTGGACGGGCGCCCGCTCGCACATCCTGCACCTCTCCTCCTCGGACGCGCTGCCCATGATCGCCACGGCCAAGCGGGACGGCGTGAACGTCACCGTGGAGACCTGTCCGCACTACCTGACCCTGAACGCCGAGGAGATCCCCAACGGCGCCACGGCGTACAAGTGCTGCCCGCCGATCCGCGAGGCGTCCAACCGCGAACTGCTGTGGAAGGGCCTCGAAGAAGGCACCATCGACTGCATCGTCTCGGACCACTCCCCCAGCACCCTGGACCTCAAGGACCTGGAGAACGGCGACTTCGCCGTCGCGTGGGGCGGCGTCTCCTCGCTGCAGCTCGGCCTCTCGCTCATCTGGACCGAGGCGCGTCACCGCGGCATCCCGCTCGAGAAGGTCATCTCCTGGATGTCCACCCGCCCGGCCGAGATCGCCCGGGTGCCCAACAAGGGACTCATCGCGGTCGGCTACGACGCCGACTTCTCCATCTTCGCCGCGGACGACGCCTTCGTGGTGGACGTCCAGCGCCTGAAGCACAAGAACCCGATCACCCCTTACGACGGCCGGGCCCTGTCCGGCGTCGTGCGCAAGACCTTCCTCCGCGGCCAGGTGGCCGACGGCACCCAGCCGATCGGCAAGCTGATCCGCCGCGGGGGCATCTAGGCGGCAGGCATGAGCGCCCAGCCAGTACACCACCGCTCCGACGCCGGACATCCCGTGCCGGCGGGCGGTCCCCGCACGGGGGCCGCCCGCCGGGCGGCGGCGCCGGACACCGCGCAGGGTGCGCGTCCCCGCATGGCCGCACACGGAGCCGCACTCTTCTTCCAGACCCCGGAGGAGCTCACCGACGAGCAGTTCGCGCGTCTCGAAGAGCTCATCCTGACCCGTCTGCACCACCTCAACGCGGACGCCGAGGCGATGCTCTGGAACGTCCCGGACGCCGAGCTCGAAGACGCCCGGGAGACCGCCCTGGCCGAGGACGCCGCGGCACTGGCGGCCGCCGACGCCGGGTCCTCGGGGGACGACGGGCTCGTCCACGAAGTCGACGTCGACCTCGCCGCCGATCAGGTGCGGGTGGACGGGGTGCCGGTCTCCTTCAGCGGGGTCGAGTACCGCCTGCTCCGCTACCTGGTGCAGCACTGCTCCCGCTCCGTGCCCCGGCAGGAACTCGCGGATTTCCTGATCTCCCTCGACGCGACGGCAGCGCCCCGGTCGATCGACGTCTACGTGAGCCGGATCCGCCGCAAGCTGGGTCCCGTGCGTCACGTAGTGGAAACCGTGCGCGGAGGCGGATACCGTTTCCAGGCAGGCAGGCACTCCCGGGTGCGCGGCCCCGCCGAGTACAGCATCTGAAGGACAGCGCCTGACCCCACCCCTCACACGGGACCGGAATAGGTGTGGGCCCGGAAGCGCTGTAGTCCTCAGAGACGAGGAGGGGTGGGTCGTCCCGGCCCGGGATTCCGTGGCACCGCGCCCCTGCCCCTGCCCACTGCGACCGACCACCTCCGCCAGGCCACTGTGCGGCAGAGACCACTGACCAGAGACCACTGTTCAGAGACCACCGACGAGAACGAGGATCCACCATGACTGCACCGAGCACCGTCAAGCTCCTTCCGGGCACCGAAGCCCCTGATTTCGCCTTGACCGACGCCCGTGGCGAGACCCACAGCCTCTCGGACTACCGCGGCAAGAACGTGGTGGTGTACTTCTACCCGAAGGCCGCCACCCCCGGCTGCACCACCGAGGCCTGCGACTTCCGCGACTCCCTGGCCAGCTTCAAGGGCCACGGCTACGAGGTCCTGGGCGTCTCCCCCGACAGCCAGGAGGCCATCTCCTCCTTCGCCGACGACTTCAGCCTGACCTTCCCGCTCCTCGCGGACGAGGATCACAAGGTCGCCCTGGCCTACGGCGCGTGGGGCGAGAAGCTGCTCGACGGCGAGGTCGTCGAGGGCATCGTCCGCTCCACCGTCGTGGTGGATCCGGAGGGCAAGGTCAAGCTGGCCAAGTACCAGGTGGCCGCCGAGGGCCACGTCTCCGAGTTGAAGACCGAGCTGGGTCTCTGAGCCCGCTGCTCTGAGGGCCCTGCACCGCGAGTTCCTCTCCGCGAGCCGCCCGGCGGCCGCCGTCCCTCCGGGGGTACGGCGGTCGCCGGGCGGCTCGTGCCGTTTCCGGGATGCAACGTCCTCGCACTGCAACGTCCCCACACTGCAACGTCCTCGCTATGTGACGGGTGTCATACTGGGCGGGTGGAAAGCGGAATGCGCGCCGAGGTCGCGGACTCCTGGCACCGGTCCGCGGCGGCCGGCGTCCTGGCGGAGGAACCGGCGGCCCCGATCACTCTGGACCACGCGGATCTGCAGGACGTCCGCGCGGCCCATCCGCTCGCCCAGGTGTTCCCCCTCCTCGACGACGTCCTCGGCCAGGCCGCCCGGGACTGCGACGCCGTCATGGCCGTGTCGGACGAGGCCGGCCAGCTGCTCTGGGTGTGCGGTTCACCGTCGGCCCTGCGCAAGGCGGAGGGCATCGGCTTCGTCGAAGGCAGCAACTGGGATGAACGGCTGGCCGGGACCAACGCTCCGGGACTCGCGCTGCGCCTCGACGGGCCGTCGATGATCACCCGCTCCGAGCACTTCCGGCAATCCGTCCGGAGCTGGAGCTGCGCGGCCGCGCCCATCCACGACCCGGCCACCTCCCGGCTCCTGGGGGTGCTCGACGTCACGGGCGGGGACGCGATCGTCGTGCCGCAGACGATGGCCCTGGTCAAAGCCGCGGTGCGCCTCGCCGAGTCCGAACTCGCACGTGAGGTGCGGGCCGCCGTCGCGCCGGGGCCTGTGGCGCGCCCCCAGCTGCGGCTGGAGCTCCTGGGCCGCAGCGAAGCGCTGCTCCTGCTCGACGACGCCCGCGGCCACCGCGCGCGCCTCCGCCTCTCGCCGCGGCACAGCGAGCTGCTGGCGCTCCTGGCGAGCGCGCCCCAAGGCCTCTCCGGTGACGAGCTGGCCGTGCTCCTCTATGAGCACGACGGCGGCTCGTCCACCCTGCGCGCGGAGGTGAACCGCCTGCGCAACCTCCTGAGCGAGGAGTTCCTGGGCTCGCGGCCGTACCGGCTGCTGGCGGAGGTGAGCGGAGACTGGCTGGCGGTCGAGGCGAAACTGGCCGCGGGCGACGTCGGCGGGGCGCTCCGTCTCTTCCACGGCCCGATGCTGCCTCGGTCCACGGCGCCCGGCGTCGTGCGGCTGCGCGAAGGCCTGAGCCATCAGCTCCGGGCCGCTCTCCTGCACTCGCGGCAGCCGGACCTCATCTCCGCCTGGACCCGCTCGGCGTGGGGTTCTGACGACTACGAGCTCTGGACCCGGCAGCGGGACCTCCTCTCCCCCGGTGCACCGCTGCGGGCCCTGGCGGAAGGCCAGCTGGCACGGCTCGAGCGCGAGCTGGGGCTCTGAGCCCGAGGATCCTGGACACCGAGCAGCGGCGGCCGCCCAAGCAACATCGCTGCAACGTCGCCGGTTCTAGCGTGTGAAGTGCGTCACCGTCGACGCGCAACATGTACAGGCAAGGGAGCACTCATGACCGTCTACGCAGCACCAGGCCAGGCCGATTCGCTGGTCACCGTCCAGCCGCGCTACGAACATTTCATCGGAGGCGAGTGGGTCGCCCCGGTCAAGGGCCAGTACTTCGAGAACATCTCCCCGGTCAACGGCAAGCCGTTCACCGAGATCGCCCGCGGCACGGGCGAGGACATCGAGGCGGCCCTCGACGCCGCGCACGCCGCCAAGGACGCCTGGGGCAAGACCTCGGCAGCGGAACGGGCCAACATCCTCAACAAGATCGCTGACCGGATCGAGCAGAACCTGACCATGCTCGCCGTCGCCGAGACCTGGGAGAACGGCAAGCCCGTCCGCGAGACGCTCGCCGCGGACCTGCCGCTCGCCGTCGACCACTTCCGCTATTTCGCCGGCGCCATCCGGGCGCAGGAGGGCGGCATCAGCGAACTCGACGAGAGCACCGTCGCGTATCACTTCCACGAGCCGCTCGGCGTGGTCGGGCAGATCATCCCGTGGAACTTCCCCATCCTCATGGCCACCTGGAAGCTCGCGCCGGCACTGGCAGCGGGCAACTGCGTGGTGCTCAAGCCCGCAGAGCAGACGCCGTGGTCCATCCTCAAGGTGGTGGAGCTCATCGCCGATCTCCTGCCGGCGGGCGTCCTGAACGTGGTGAACGGCTTCGGCGTGGAGGCCGGAAAACCGCTCGCCTCCTCCAGCCGGATCGCCAAGATCGCTTTCACCGGCGAGACCACCACGGGCCGGCTGATTATGCAGTACGCCAGCCAGAACATCATCCCGGTGACCCTGGAACTCGGCGGCAAGAGCCCGAACATCTTCTTCGAGTCCGTGGCCGCCGAGGACGACGCCTTCTACAGCAAATCCCTCGAAGGCTTCGCGATGTTCGCCCTGAACCAGGGCGAGGTCTGCACCTGCCCCAGCCGCGCCCTCGTGCAGGAGTCCATCTACGAGCGCTTCGTCTCCGACGCCGTGATCCGCACCGAGAAGATCGTGCAGGGCAACCCTCTGGACGACGCGACCATGATCGGCGCCCAGGCCTCCCGGGACCAGCTGGAGAAGATCCTCAGCTACCTGGAGATCGGCAAGCAGGAAGGGGCGAAGGTCCTCACGGGCGGCGAGCGCAACATCCTGGACGGCGATCTGGCGGAGGGGTATTACGTCCAGCCGACCATCTTCGAGGGGAACAACTCCATGCGGATCTTCCAGGAGGAGATCTTCGGACCCGTCGTGTCGCTGACGTCCTTCTCCGACGAGGCCGACGCCCTGGGCATCGCCAATGACACCCTCTACGGCCTGGGCGCCGGGGTCTGGTCGCGGGACAACGCCCAGCTCTACCGCGCGGGCCGGTCCATCGAGGCTGGTCGCGTGTGGACCAACTGCTACCACGCCTACCCCGCGGGGGCGGCGTTCGGCGGCTACAAGCAGTCCGGCATCGGCCGGGAGAACCACAAGATGATGCTGGATCACTACCAGCAGACGAAGAACCTGCTGGTCTCCTACGCACCCGATCCGCTCGGTTTCTTCTGATGGCCCGGGTGGCGGTCACCGCGGAGGCGGCGGAGCTGATCCGCCGCCTCACGGCGGACCACGGGCCGCTCATGTTCCACCAATCCGGCGGGTGCTGTGACGGGTCCGCGCCCATGTGTTATCCCGACGGCGAGTTCCTCCTGGGAGATTCCGACGTGCGCCTGGGCGCCCTCGCGGTGGGTCTGGAACGGGAGGTGCCCGTGTGGATGTCCGCCGCGCAGTTCGAGTACTGGAAGCACACGCACCTGACCATCGACGTCGTGCCGGGCCGCGGCGCGGGCTTCTCCCTGGAGGCTCCGCTCGGTGTGCGCTTCCTGACCCGATCCCGGATCCTCACGGACGAGGAGTACGCCGAGGACGAGGGCCTCTGACCACCCCTCTCCTTCGGAACCCGCCCGCGAAAGCACAGATGGTGCCCCTAAAACCTCGGTTTAGGGGCACCATCTGTGCTTTCGCGTGCGGAGGGCTTTCGCGGGACGGGAGACTGACGTGCCCTATTTCCCCGCCACCGTGTCGGACGACAGCTTCTGCGCGAGCCAGATCGGGACGATCGACACCACGATCAGGACCACGGCCACCACGTTGACCACGGGCGCCTGGTTGGGACGGAACAGGTTCTGCAGGATCCAGATCGGGAGCGTGGTCTCGCCCGCCCCGATCGTGAACGTGGTCACGATGATCTCGTCGAAGCTGAGCGCGAAGGCCAGCAGACCACCGGCCAGGAGCGCCGAGCGGAGCTGCGGGAACGTCACCTGCCAGAACGTGGTGAACACCCCGGCGCCCAGATCCGCGGAGGCCTCCTCGAGCCCGGGGTTGACCCGCCTCAGCCGGGCGATGACGTTGTTGAACACCGTCACGATGCAGAAGGTCGCGTGGGCCACCACCACCGTGAACATGCTGAGCGGCACCCCGAGGATGGTGGTGAACATGTTGTTCAGCGCGATACCCGTGACGATGCCGGGCAGTGCGATCGGCAGGATCACCAGCAGGTTCACCACATCACGTCCGAAGAAGCGGTACCGCTGCAGCGCCAGGGCGAGCAGCGTGCCCAGGACGAGCGCGATCAGCGTCGCCACGGCGCCCACCCAGAGGGAGGAGACCAGAGCCGAGCGCACGCCGTCGTTCTCGAAAGCCCGCGTCCACCACTCCAGCGTGAAACCCTGAGGCGGCCAGCCGAAGGTGCGGTCGGCATTGAACGAGTTGACCACCACCAGGAGCAGCGGCGCGTAGATGAACAGCAGGACCAGCCCCGTGATCAGGCCGAGGATCCCTTTGGCACTCCGTGAAAGTCTCATGGGACGCCTCCTTACAGCTCGTCCAGGGCGCCGGTCCGGCGCACCACCAGCAGGTAGATCATGATGATCGCGATCGGGATCAGGGAGACCGCCGACGCGAAGGGCAGATTGTTCGCCGCGCCCACATTGCTGTAGACCACGGTGCCGAGCATCTGGGTCTTGCCGCCCACGATCTGCGCCGTGATGTAGTCGCCCAGCGTCAGCGAGAACGTGAAGATGGTCCCCGCGATGATCGACGGCACCAGCAACGGCATGACCACCAGGCGCACCGTCGTCCAGGGCTTGGCGCCCAGGTCACCGGAGGCCTCGAGCAGATTGCCGGGCACCTTCTCGAAACCGGCGTGGATCGGCAGGATCATGTACGGCAGCCAGATGTAGGAGAGCGTGAGGATCACGGCCGTCTCCGAATACCCGGGAGAGCTCACCCCGAGCGGGGCGCCCAGCCATTCGAGCAGGCCGCCCTCCGCCAGGACGTTCCGCCAGGCGTACGCCTTGACGAGGTAGCTCGCCCAGAGCGGCATGAGGACCGCGGCCAGCAGGAGTTTCTGCCAGCGGGCGGAGGCCACCTTAGCGATGAAGAAGGCCAGCGGGATGGCGACGACGGCGTCGATCACCGTCACGAGCACGGCGATCCACAGCGTGCGCAGGGCGATGCCCTGGTACACCGGGTCGAAGAGCGCCTGCTTGATGTTGTCCAGGGTCCAGACCTGGGACACCTTGCCGGTGAACGTGTCCACGCTCCACAGTGCGGTGATGAGCAGGGTCGCGAGGGCCGCGATGTAGACGAGGACCAGCCAGCCGGCCGGCGCCGTGAGCAGACCCGCCAGGCGGGCACGGGGTGAGCGGTACAGGAACCCGGAGAGCGGGCTCACTTTGGCCCGGGGGACGCCGCCGGAGGCGCCTCCCCGTCCCGGATCGACGCCGGGCCGGCTGAGCTGGAGTGACATGATCAGCCCTTGATTTCCGTCCAGGCCTTGGTCCAGGCCGAGTAATCCGTGCACTTGGCATCGGTGCGGCCGTCCAGGCACTTCTCCACGGGCGTGGTCCAGTACCAGATCTTGGACGCGTAGTCGGCGTCCTTGACGTGGTAGCTGTCGCAGAACTTCTTGTCCGTGGTCAGCTCACAGGCCTTCGGGTTCGCCGGGGCCTCGCCGAAGTACTCGGCCACGGCGGCCTGGGCCTTGGGGCTGGCGATGTAGTCGAGCCACTTGTAGGAGCAGTTCGGGTTCTTGGTCTTGGACCCGATCATCCAGGTGTCGGACCAGCCGGTGGCGCCTTCCTCGGGCAGCACGGTGGCGACCTTGGTCCCGTTTCCGGTGGCGATGTTCGCTCCCACCTGCCAGGTGGTGCCGATGACGGTCGAACCGGAGGCGAAGGACTGGACCTCCTTGGTGACGTCGTTCCAGTACTCGCCGACGTTCTTCTTCTGGTCCTTGAGCAGGTTCTTCGCGGCGTCCAACTGCTTCTCATCCAGCGCGTACGGGTTCTTGATGCCCAGATCCGGCTGGTGCTTCATGAGGTACATGGCGGCGTCCGCGATGTAGATCGGCGAGTCGTAGGCGGTGACCTTGCCCGCGTGCTGCGAGCCGTCCTCGAACACGGACTTCCAGGAGGTGGGTGCGGGGCTCACCTTGTCCGTGCGGTACATCAGGACGTTGGCGCCCCAGCCGTGCGGCACGCCGTAGTTCTTGCCGTCCACGGTGTTCCAGGCCTTGTCCTTGAGGAACGGCGAGATGTCGCCATAGTTCTTCAGCAGACCGGTGTTGACCTGCTGGACGTCGCCGCCGGCCACCAGGCGCAGCGAGGCGTCACCGGAGGCGGAGATGACGTCGTACTGGCCGGTCCGCATGAGGGTGACGGCCTCGTCCGACGTGCCGAACGGCTTGAAGCTGACCTTGCAGCCGGTCTCCTTCTCGAAGGGCGTCACCCAGTCGACCTTGGGGTCGTTGGAGCCGTCCTCGACGTAGCCGGGCCAGCCGAGGATGGACACCTGCCCTTCGCCCTGTCCGATCTCCTTCATGGCCGGGGTCTGGGCGGCACTGCCGCCGCCTCCGCTGGAGGTGCCACAGGCGGTGAGGGCGAGCGCGGCGACGGCTGCGATGCCCGCCACCTTGAGGCGCATGCTGTTCTGAGCCACTGTTCTGTCCTTTCGGTGCTTACTGCTGAGTGAATCGTGAGGTGCTGGGGGAACGACGACGGCGCACGGCCGGCCGGGTGCCGGCGTTCGCGCCGGGCCGGGTTCCGGGAGCCCGGGCCAGGCCGGGCGTCAGGCCGCCTCGGGCAGCCAGACGGCGTCCCGTTCGGCCCAGGAGACGGTGACCCGCCGGCCTTCGAGGGCGTCCGTGTCCGGCACGTCCTCGTGAAGGAGCGCGACGACCGTCGGACCCGCGTCCAGGGCGATGTGGACTTGGGTGGCGTGTCCGATGTAGACGGCCGAGGTGACCTGGCCGCTCAGGGTGCGAGGGCCGGCGTCGTGTGCCGCGGCCTCCCAGTCGAGGCGCAGCCGTTCGGGGCGGAGCACGAAACTGGCGCCGGGGCCGGCCTCGGTGCCGCCGATCCCGGAGGGGAGGATGTTCGAGGTGCCGACGAAGTTGGCCACGAAGCCGCTGAGGGGACGCTGGTAGATCTCGTGGGCGGAGCCGATCTGGGCGATCCTGCCGTTGCTGAACACCCCGATCCGGTCGCTCATGGTCAGGGCCTCCTCCTGGTCGTGGGTGACGAAGATGAAGGTGATGCCGAGGGAGCGCTGAAGTTCCTTGAGTTCGATCTGCATCTGCTGCCGGAGCTTGAGGTCCAGGGCGCCGAGCGGTTCGTCGAGGAGGAGGACCTTGGGCTCCACCACGAGGGCCCGGGCGAGGGCGACGCGCTGCCGCTGGCCGCCCGAGAGCTGCGCGGGGCGGCGGTCCAGGAATTTGCCGAGCTGGACCCGGTCCAGGGCTTCCGCCGCGCGTTCCCGTCGCTCGGCCTTCGCCATCCCCCGGACCCGGAGTCCGTAGGCGACGTTGTCGATCAGGGACATGTGGGGGAAGAGCGCATAGTCCTGGAAGACGGTGCTGACATCCCGTTCGAAGGGCGCCTTGGTGCTGACGTCCACGCCGTCGAGTTCGATGGTCCCCGAGGTGGGGAGTTCGAAGCCTGCGATCATGCGCAGCACGGTGGTCTTGCCGGAGCCGGACGGTCCCAGCATGGAGAAGAACTCGCCCTGGCGGATGTCCAGGTCCACGCCGTCCACGGCGTTCACTTCGCCGAAGGTCTTGACGAGGTTCTTCAGCCGGATGGCCGGAACCGCGTCCCGCGTCTCGGGGGCGTCCACCGCCGTGGAGGATGCCGTGGGGCGCATCGCCTGTTCGCTCATCGCAGTGCCTTTTCTGTGGTCAGGGGCCCTTTCACGGCCCGGAATCCGGAGTGCGCGGCCACCGTGACGTGGCTCACATGCAACTTCTGGGCTAAAGACTATTACTTAAGAGGATTTATGTATAGACCCTGATTCCGAGCCCGGCTAGCATGGCGTGTAAGCCGGGATCCCGGCCTGCTCCAGCCGCACCGACGCCGCGGGGAGCCACGCCAGGAGGGGGTTCACGGATGTCGCTCTCACCCCTCGGCGCGTCCCGCAGCCTCGCCGCGCTGTTCACCCCCATCAAGTCCGGGGGCCTGGTGGACGAGGTCTGCTCCCGGATCGAACTGGCCATCGAGACCGGCCTGCTCACGGCCGGGCAGCGCCTGCCCAATGAAGTGGAACTCGCCTCCGCCCTGGGCGTCTCGGCCGTCACCACCCGCGAAGCCCTGTCCCAGCTGCGGGGCCAGGGGCTCATCCGCACGGTCCGCGGGCGCAGCGGCGGCAGCTTCATCGCCGACGACGCCCTGCCATCCCCGCAGAAGGCCCGCCAGCGCCTCGCCTCTCTCACCCGGCTTCAGATCAGCGACCTGAACCTGCATTACCAGGCCATCGCGTCGGCCTGCGCCGGCCTGGCGGCCCGGCGTGCCACCGCGGACGACGTCGACACCCTCGAGGAACTCGCCTTCCTGCCCGGCAAGGACACCGAGGATCCCCTCGCCTGGCGCATGGCGCACTCCGAATTCGTCCTGGAGATCGCCGCCGCCGCGCGATCCGCGCGCCTGGCCCGCGAGCTGCTCCGCATCCAGGCGGAGCTCGGCACCTTGACGCTGCTGCCCTTCGGGGAACAAGCTTTTCGCGTGGAGGCCACCCGGCTCCATCACGCCATCGCCACCGCCATCGGACAGCACGATCCCCCCACCGCAGAGTCCCTGGTGCGCGAACTCATCCAGAACATCAGTTCATGGCTGCTCAACGAACTCTCCTCGGAGCAGCTCAGCCGCAAGGAGGCGGCTCATGACACACACTGACCCCATCACCCTTCCCCAGCCCGCCGAGGACGCCCCCGAGTCCATCCGGCACCTGAACACCCTGCTCGACACCCTGGACAGCCGCCTGGTGACCTGGGCGGAGCAGACCACCGCCTGGCTCGCGGCCACGCCCCGGATCACGAGCACCGCCGTGGACAAGGTCATCCGGCCCGCCGTCGAAGCGCTGCTCCACCAGCCGGGTTCCCCGTTCGCGGGGGCCGGTTTCGTTGCCAACCTCGGCCTCCTGGCGCCCGACCGCAGCTACATCGCCTGGTGGCAGGGCGACGACATGGAGCGCGTCGACGCCCTGGCGAACTTCAGCCCTCAGCCCGTCAGCCGATACATGCGGGCCGAGTGGTTCCGCGTCCCCGTCTCGACCGGCCTGCCGCACGTCACCGGCCCGTACATCGACCTGCTGTGCACGGACGAATACGTCTGCACCTTCACCCACCCGGTGTTCCGCGACGGTCTCGTGGCGGGCATCGTCGGCCTGGACATCACGGCACAGAATCTCGAGGTGATGGCCCTCGCGTCCCTGCGGACCCTGGGGCCCGAGGCGGCCCTGGTGAGCGACGCCGGCCGCGCGATCGTGGCCGTGAGCCCCTCGGTGGACCCGGGCGACGCCGTGCACGCGGCTCCGGGCTCGGTCTCCTACCGCCTGGGTCGCCACTTCACGGCCCACACCGCGGTCATGCCCGTCGGCTGAGCGCCGCGAGCGCCGCGAGCGCGTGGCATCGGGCTGCCGCGTCGCCGGGTGCGCGACGACGGCGGGTCGCCGCTCGCCCGGCGCCCGCCGATCATCGCCTTCGTGACACGTCGGCGCGCCTGTGACGCTTGACACCCACCCCTCTCGAGCCGTTCAATAATTACGCATATTGAAAATCAACTTTCGCAATGCGAAATTGCGAGGAGCTTTCGGCGGGATGGGTTCACGCGGCGTCAAGGCCCCGCACCTCCCCTCCCGGGACGCCTCCACGCAGAGGACAGAGGACACATGACGCTCGACGAATTCAACGCCCTGTCGCGGGAGGACGCCATCGCCGTCGTCCGCCCGTGCCTGGACATCCAGCGCTGGATCGAGGCCGTGGTGGACGCGCGCCCCTACGCCTCGGCCGGGGACCTGAGCGAGACGGCCGGGTCCGTCGCGGACCCGTTCACCGCGGAGGAACTCGAAGCCGCGCTCGCACACCACCCGCGGATCGGGGAACGGGCCCAGGGGGACAGCAAGGAGGCCTCGCTGTCGCGCAACGAGCAGTCCGCCGTCGACCCCAGCGACCGCGAGGTCCAGGAGGCCCTGGCCGCCGGCAACGCCGCCTACGACCAGAAGTTCGGCCGGGTCTTCCTGATCCGCGCCGCGGGCCGCAGCGCTCAGGAGATCCTGGCCGCGCTGAACGAACGCCTGGGCAACACCCCGGAAGAAGAAGACATCATCGTGGCCGAGCAACTGCGCCAGATCGCCGTGCTCCGCCTGGAAGGAGCCGTGCAGGCATGAGCGTTTCCCAGATCACCACCCACATCCTGGACACCGGCTCCGGCCGCCCCGCCGCCGACGTCCCTGTGATCCTGTTCGCGAATGCCGACGGCGCCTGGAACGAGATCGCGCGCGGCGTCACCGACGCCGACGGCCGGATCAAGAACCTCGGCCCGGAATCCGTCCCCGGCGGCACCTACAAGCTCAACTTCGCCACCGGCGCCTACTACGAGGGCCAGGGCCAGTCCACGTTCTTCCCGGAGGTCGAGCTCACGTTCGCCGTGGCGGACACGGGCGAGCACTACCACGTGCCGCTCCTCCTGAGCCCGTTCGCGTTCTCCACCTACCGGGGCTCCTGACCCTCGCCTCTTCTCCTTCCCCGAACCGCCAGTAGAGGCCCGTATCGCCACCGCATACGGGCCTTTACTGGCGGTTCGCGTACGTGCGGAGCAGGGTGGCGAGCGATCCTGCGGGCCTGCACGGGCAACTCGCAGGGAACGTCCAGTGATCCGGGATACCCTTGAAGGCATGCAGCAGGACCCCACCCGCTCCGGCGACACGACGTTCGAACAGCGCCAGATCACCGTGCGTACCGCCCCGAAGTACGTGCCGTTCCTGGTACTCGGCGGTCTGATCGGCCTGGCCGTCGCCGCGATCTCCGCCTTCGGGTTCCCCAACCCGCAGTCGGCTTCCAACCCGGCCCGGTCCTACGACCCCAGCACGGTCTTCGGGTTCCTGGCCGTCCTGTTCGCCGGGATCGGCGTCGTCCTCGGCGCCATCGTGGCACTGATCCTGGACCGTGTGGGCCGCAAGCGCAGCCGCATCGCGACCGTTCAGGCCCTCACCCCGGAAGAGGACCGAGCGGCCGAGCAGGCCGAACGGGACGCCGACGCCTGACGGCGCCCCCTCACCTTCCCTACGGCCGCCGCACCGCGGCTGAGCAGGCTCTTCACCGCTTTCCGCGACCCTCTCGACCGCGCCCGGCGCACGACGGCGGAGGGCCGCCGTCGCGCTTCCCGTCACAGGGCGGCGCGTCCCTCCGGACATGCGATAATTGAGCAGTGGCACGCGGCGACGGAAAACTCACACACGATCTTCTTCCCGGCGAAAAAGGCCCCCAGGACGCCTGTGGCGTCTTCGGCGTCTGGGCACCGGGCGAAGAAGTGGCAAAACTGACCTACTACGGCCTTTACGCTCTGCAGCACCGCGGACAGGAATCCGCCGGCATTGCAACCAGCGATGGGCAACGCATCAACGTCTACAAGGACATGGGACTCGTGTCCCAGGTGTTCGACGAGACCACCCTCAACACCCTCACGGGTCACCTGGCCGTGGGGCACTGCCGGTACTCCACCACGGGTGCGAGTCACTGGGCCAACGCCCAGCCGACCCTGGGGGCGACCGCCAACGGCACCGTGGCCCTGGCGCACAACGGCAACCTGACCAACACCGCCGAACTCCGCCAGATGATCATGGACCGCACCGGCGGCCAGCTCAGCGGCGAGATGAAGCAGGGCAACACCTCGGACACGGCGCTCGTGACCGCTCTCCTGGAGGGCGACACCGGCAAGACCCTGGAGCAGACGGCTCTGGAGCTGCTGCCCAAGATCAAGGGCGGCTTCTGCTTCGTCTTCATGGATGAAGGCACCCTCTACGCCGCCCGCGACACCTACGGCATCCGCCCGCTGGTGCTCGGCCGCCTGGAGCGCGGCTGGGTGGTGGCCTCCGAGCAGTCCGCTCTCGCCACGGTCGGCGCGAGCTTCATCCGCGAGATCGAACCGGGCGAGTTCCTGGCCATCGACGAGAACGGCGTCCGCACCCAGCGCTTCGCCGAGGCCACCCCGGCCGGCTGCGTCTTCGAGTACGTCTACCTGGCCCGTCCGGACGCTTCGATCGCCGGCCGCTCCGTCTACGAATCCCGCGTGGAGATGGGCCGTCAGCTGGCCCGCGAGAACACCCACGAGGCGGACATCGTCATCCCCGTGCCGGAATCCGGCACCCCCGCCGCCGTCGGTTACGCCGAGGAGTCCGGCATCCCGTTCGCGCACGGCTTCGTGAAGAACTCCTATGTGGGACGCACCTTCATCCAGCCCTCGCAGACGCTGCGCCAGCTGGGCATCCGCCTCAAGCTCAACGCCCTCGAGTCCGTGATCCGCGGCAAGCGCGTGGTCGTGGTGGACGATTCGATCGTGCGCGGCAACACCCAGCGCGCCATCGTGCGCATGCTGCGGGAGGCCGGGGCCAAGGAGGTCCACGTCAAGATCTCCTCGCCGCCCGTGCAGTGGCCGTGCTTCTACGGCATCGACTTCGCATCCCGCGCGGAACTGATCGCCTCCGGCGCCTCCATCGAGGAGATCTCCAAGGCGATCGGCGCGGACTCGCTGGCGTACATCTCCGAGGACGGCATGATCGCCGCGACCCACCAGCCGCGCGAACGCCTCTGCACCGCCTGCTTCACGGGCAAGTACCCGATCGCCCTTCCGGATCCGGAGCTGCTCGGCAAGAACCTGCTGGAGCGCGAGGACGAGGCTCCGGCCGACACCCAGGCGGTCCCCGCCCCCACGGCCGAGCCATCCGAGGAGCCGCAGGTCGCTCCCACGGGCGAGGTCGTCGCGGGCGCCACCGGATGCGATCCGGGCCCCGACTCCGAGTTCGAGAACTTCCTGACCGACGCAGACAAGCGCCCCGCTTCCTAAGCCGCGCCCACCAGAAAGGCAGCCATGAGCTCCTCCCCCGCCGAGAACGGCATCACCTACGCCTCCGCCGGCGTCGATGTGGAAGCCGGCGACCGCGCCGTCGAACTGATGAAGGACGCCGTCAAGGCCACCCACAACTCCTCCGTGCTGGGCGGCGTGGGCGGCTTCGCCGGCCTCTTCGACGTCTCCCGCCTGCTGACGTACCGCAAGCCGCTGCTCGCGACGTCCACGGACGGCGTCGGCACCAAGGTCGCGATCGCCCAGGCCATGGACATCCACGACACCATCGGCTTCGACCTGGTGGGCATGGTCGTGGACGACATCGTCGTGGTGGGCGCCGAGCCGCTGTACATGACCGACTACATCGCCTGCGGCAAGGTGGTCCCGGAGCGCATCGCGGACATCGTCCGTGGCATCGCCGCGGCCTGCTCCGTGGCGGGCACCGCGCTGGTGGGCGGCGAGACGGCCGAGCACCCCGGTCTGCTGGGTGAGCATGAGTACGACGTCGCGGGCGCGGCCACCGGTGTGGTCGAAGCTGACGCGCTGCTCGGCCCGGAGCGGGTCAAGGCGGGCGACGTCGTGATCGGCATGGCTTCCTCCGGCCTGCACTCCAACGGCTATTCCCTGGTCCGCCGCGTCATCAACCACGCCGGCTGGGAACTGGACCGTCAGGTGTCCGAGCTCGGCCGCACGCTCGGCGAGGAGCTCCTGGAGCCCACCCGCGTGTACGCCGCCGACTGCCTCGACCTGACCCGCACCTTCCCGGTGAACTCCGGCAAGGGCATCAACGGGTTCAGCCACGTCACGGGTGGCGGCCTGGCCGCCAACCTGGCCCGTGTGCTGCCGCAGGGCCTGCTGGCCACGGTCGACCGCAACACCTGGGAGCTGCCCGCGATCTTCAAGCTCGTCTCCGAGCTGGGCAACGTGCCGCTCGCCGATCTGGAGCGCACCCTGAACCTGGGTGTGGGCATGATCGCGATCGCGTCCCCCGAAGCCGCGGATGCCGCCGTCGCGCGTCTGAACGAGCGGGGACTGCCCTCCTGGGTCATGGGCACGGTCGCCGAGGACACCGGCGCCTTCACCGGCACGGTCGACTACGTCCAGGGTGCCAAGGGCGTCGACGGCGGCGCGGTCCGCCTGGTGGGCCAGTACGCCTGACCCTCCCACCCCCTTCATCGACTGCTCCATACGATGTCGAAATCCCCCATTTCCGGGGAAAAACGACATCGTATGGAGCAGTCGATCGTTAAGGGGTGCTACTTCAGGCCGAGCTGGGCGGTGGGGACCTTGGCCGTCTCGCGGGCTGTCAGCGCCGACACCGCGGCGATCACGCAGATGACCGCGGCGAAGATCGACGTCTGGACCCAGCCGCCGGGGCCGGTGCCGCCGATCGCCGAGACGATCGTGGGAGCGAAGCCGGCCATGAGGAATCCGAGCTGGGTTCCCACGGCCAGACCCGAGAAGCGGACCTGGGTGCTGAACATCTCGCCGTAGAAGGACGGCCAGACCGCGTTCGCCGCCGCATAGCCGCAGGAGAAGTACACGATGGCGGCCACGAACATCAGCGGGACCGAACCGGACTGCAGGCTCAGGAAGAACAGCGGCGTCATGACCGCGCTGGACAGGGCGCCGTAGACGAACAGCGGCTTGCGGCCGAAGCGGTCTGCCAGCGTGCCGAAGAACGGCTGGGTGCCGAGGGCCACCACGTTCGCCACCACCACGAGCCACAGCGTCACGGTGCTGTCCACATGGGCGACCTGCTTGCCGTAGCTGATGGCGAGGGTGCCGAAGACGGTGCTGATCGCGGCGATGAAGGCGCAGCAGATCACGCGGACCACGTCTCGCCAGTGATACTTCATCAGCTCGACGAAGGGCAGCCGCGCTTTCTTGGCCTCGGCGAAGGTGGTGGGCTCGTGCAGGCTGCGGCGGATGAAGAACGCGACCACGACGACGGCGGCGCTCAGCCAGAACGGGATGCGCCAGCCGATGCCGTACTTCAGGTCGTCCGGCAGGGCGACGACGGGGATGAAGGCCAGGGCGGCGAGGATCTGCCCGCCCTGCGTCCCGGTGAGGGTCCACGAGGTGAAGAAGGCCCGGCGGTCGTCGGGGGCGTGCTCCAGCGTCATCGAGGAAGCGCCCGCCTGTTCACCTGCCGCGGAAAGGCCCTGGCAGAGACGCGCGAGCACCAGGAGGGCGGGTGCCCACCAGCCCACGGTCTTGAAGTCCGGGAGGCAGCCGATGACGAAGGTCGAGGCGCCCATCAGGACCAGGGTGAACATGAGCACCCTCTGTCGTCCGAGTCGGTCGCCGAAGTGGCCCAGGAAGACCGCGCCCACGGGCCGGGCGATGTAGGCGAAGCCGAACGTCGCGAAGGACATGATGGTGGCGTTCGCATCGGCGCTGGGGAAGAACACCTTGGGGAAGATCAGCGCCGCGGCGGAACCGAAGATGAAGAAGTCGTAATACTCCACCGCGCTGCCGAGGAAGCTGGCCAGGGCGGCCTTCCGGGGAGTGCCGGAGTGGCCCGCGGCCGCTCCGGAGGGGACGGCGCCCGGCGCTGCGGGCGGAAGGGTCTGGTTCATGGGATTCCTTCGGTGTGACGGCGATGTCGCATCAGGGTGGAGTCGCTGGGGTGAATGCGGGCGGCCGGCCCGGATCACGGTTTCGGCTGGCGAGAGAATTCCCGCTCGGCAACAGCTTCCGGATCATGAGAGCTGTTGGTGCGATACAGAAGATTCTGGCTGTGAGCGCCGTCACTGTCAAGAATTTTTCTCACGATCTAGATATAGCTCTCACAATGTGGCAATCTTCTCTTCATGAGCGAGAAGGAAACCGGCAAGACGGACATGATCGGCAAGGCATTGAGCCTGCTCGTGCTGCTGGGCGATGAACCGCGTGGCGCGAGCGCCGCGGAACTGGCGCGCCGATCCGATCTGCCGTTCAGCACCGCCTACCGACTGCTGGGCTCCCTGACGCGGGACGGTTTCGTGGATTACGAACCGGAGGGACGCCGGTATCACCTGGGCCTCCGGGTCTTCCAGCTGGGGCAGCGCGTCTCGAATCACCACGGCTTCGCGGGAACGGCGCGGCCGGTCCTGCAACGGGTCACCGAAGGCACGGGCGAGGCGACGATCCTCTCCGTCCGGGATCAGCACCGCTACCTGACCGTGAACAAGGTGGACGGCCCCCAGATGTTCCGCGTCACGAGCGATCCCGGACACCTCGGCCAGCTGCACACGACGGCGGTGGGCAAGGTCCTCGTGGCGTTCGCGCCGGACGAGGAGCGGGAGGCGCTCCTGGCCGAGCTGGAGCTGACGCCCCTCACCGAACACTCGATCACGGACCGCGAGGCGTTCCGCGCCGAGATCGCCCGCGTCCGGCATCAGGGCTTCGCCCTCATGGACGAGGAGAACGAGATCGGCATGCGGGCCATCGCGGTGCCGGTGCTCGCCGGCCACGGCGGCGTGCTCGCGGCCCTGGCCACGGCGGCGCCGGTGTTCCGGATGAGCGTGGAACAGCTGCAGGGCGCCGTCCCCCTCCTGCGGGACGCGGCCGGCGAGCTGGCCGCGCGCCTGCCGTCGCGATGAGCGCAGCGATGAACCCCGTCACGGGCCGCACACCCGCTCGCAGCGCCCGCTCGCGACATCCGTTCGGCATGCGAACACTTGTGCTTGATGTGAACATCGTGTGTACCCTGGGTCATACCGTCCGGCATTGAACCCCCAGGCCGACAAAGGAGCGAAGAGCATGAGCACTCGAGCAGGATCATTCCTGGTGGGCCTGGTGGGCGAGGGCGTCCTGCCGTCCCTCACCCCGCCGATGCATGAGCGGGAGGGCGACCGGCAGGGCCTCCGGTACCTGTACCGACCCCTCGATCTGCTCGAGACCGGCCTCCCCGCCGGCTCGATCGGCGAGCTGCTGCGGTGGGCCGCCGATCTCGGCTTCAACGGTCTGAACATCACGCACCCCTGCAAGCAGCTCGTGATGGCGCATCTCGACGAGGTGTCCGAGGACGCCCGGCGGCTCGCCGCGGTGAACACGGTCGTGATCGAGGACGGACGGTTCATCGGCCACAACACCGATTTCTCCGGCTTCGCCCGCGCCCTCGCCGACGGCCTGCCGGGAGCCTCGCTCGAGCGGGTGGTGCAGCTGGGTGCGGGAGGCGCCGGGTCCGCCGTCGCCTATGCGCTCCTGACCGCCGGCGTCGGGGTGCTGGATCTGGTGGACACGGACCCGGTCCGGTGCGCCGAGCGCGCCGAGAGCCTGCGGGCGCTGTTCCCCGGCGCGGTCGTCACCGCGCACACCCCGGACGAGCTGCCGGCGCTCCTGCCGCTCGCCGACGGTCTGGTGCACTGCACGCCGATCGGCATGGCCGCGCACCCCGGCCTGCCGTTGGATCCGGCGCTGCTGGAACCCCGGCACTGGGTGGCGGACATCGTCTACCGTCCACTCGAGACCGAACTCGTGCGACGGGCCCGGGCCATCGGCTGCCGCGTCCTGGACGGGGGCCGCATGGCGGTGGGGCAGGCCGCCGACGCCTTCCGGCTCTTCACCGGCCACGACGCCGACGCCGGCCGCATGCGCGAACACTTCCTGGAGCTGATCGCGGCGGAGGACGCCACCGCTACGGAAGGGGGCCGCTGATGCGCACGGGAGTCGCCACCGTCTGCCTGTCCGGCACGCTGCGCGAGAAGATGCAGGCCTGCGCCATCGCCGGCTTCGACGGGATCGAGATCTTCGAGCCCGACCTGATCACCTCCCCGCTCAGTCCCGAGGACGTCCGCTCCCTGGCCGCCGACCTCGGCCTCGGCCTCGATCTCTACCAGCCTTTCCGTGACTTCGACAGCGTCCCCGAGGACCTCCTGCGGGAGAACCTCCGCCGCGCCGATGCCAAGTTCCGCCTCATGTCCCGCCTCGGCATGGACACGATCCTCGTGTGCAGCAACGTCGCCACCGCACAGATCGACGACGACGGCCTGCGCGCCGAGCAGCTCGCCCGCCTCGCGGAACTCGCCGGTGAGCACGGCGTGAAGGTGGCCTACGAGGCGCTGGCGTGGGGCAAGTACGTCAACGACTACGAACACGCCCACCGGCTCGTCGAGATGGTGGACCACCCGAACCTCGGCACCTGCCTGGACTCCTTCCACATCCTCTCCCGGGACTGGGACACCGCGCCCATCGAGGCCTTCGACCCGGAGAAGATCTTCTTCGTCCAGGTGGCCGACGCCCCGCGCCTCTCCATGGACGTCCTGTCCTGGAGCCGCCACCACCGGGTGTTCCCGGGCGAGGGGCAGTTCGACCTGGCGAAGTTCATGGGCCACGTGATCCGGGCGGGCTACTCCGGTCCCGTCTCCCTCGAGGTCTTCAACGACGTCTTCCGGCAGGCCGATGTGGACCGCACCGCGGTGGACGCCATGCGGTCGCTCATCTGGCTGGAGGAGCAGAGCGCACGCTGGCTCACCGAGCAGGACGGGGGCACGGAGGCTGCGCACCGCCGTCGTCACCCGATGGAACTGGCCACCCTGCCCCGGGTGCCGGAGCCCGCCGGCTTCGACTTCGCCGAGGTGAAGGCCGAGGACACCGCCGGACTGGAGACGCTGCTCGGGCAGCTCGGCTTCAGCTTCGCGGGACGGCACCGCACCAAGGACGTCCAGCTCTGGACCCTGGGCCAGGCGCGCGTCATCATCAACGAGCAGGCGCCCTCCCAGGCCGAACCCGCGATCGCCGCGCTCGGTTTCGACGTCGAGTCACCGCTGCTCGCCTCCGCGCGAGCCCAGCAGCTGAAGGCGCCCGCGGTCGCCCGCACGGTCCAGGCCGACGAGGAGGTCTTCCAGGGGGTCTCAGCCCCGGATTCGACGGAGATCTTCCTGTGCCAGAGCCGCCCGGGAGGAGTCGCCGTGTGGACTCACGAATTCGGAGACGGCGACGGCCCCGGGAAGGTGGGCGGCGCCGCGACGATCGACCACGTGAACCTGGCCCAGCCGTGGCAGCACTTCGACGAGGCCGTCCTCTTCTACACGAGCGCCCTGGCGCTGGAGCCCGCGCCGTTCGCCGAGGTGCCCAGCCCCACCGGCCTGGTCCGTTCGCAGGTCATGCAGACCTCGGACCGTGCCGTGCGCCTGGTGCTCAATCTCGCCCCCGTGGTCCAGCAGGGCCTCGATTCCGGCGGGGATCCGGGCCGCAAGACCTACCAGGAGCACATCGCCTTCGCCGTCGACGACCTCGTGGCCACGGCGCGTGCGGCGAAGGACCGGGGGCTGGAGTTCCTGCCCATCCCCGCCAACTATTACGAGGACCTGGACGCCCGGTTCCAGCTCGATCCGGAGTTCCTGGCCACGCTGCGGGACCTCGATCTCCTCTACGACCGCGACGGCGACGGCGAGTTCCTGCACTTCTACACCGCCACGGTGGGCAGCGTCTTCTTCGAGATGGTGGAGCGCCGCGGCGGCTACGACGGTTACGGCGCCGCGAACGCCCCGGTCCGCCACGCCGTCCAGTACGACGCCCGTCAGGACCGGCCGTCCGCCTGAGCGGCACGGCCTGGCACGAGGAGGTGTCTCATGGCGAACTCCGCATCGGGTGACTCCGCGGTGGACCGCGTGGTGCGGCTGCTGGCCGCCTTCCCGGAGGGCACCCCCAGACTCCCTCTCTCCGACCTCGCGGCCCGGGCGGGGCTGCCGCTGTCCTCAGCGCATCGCCTCGTCCGCCAGATGAGCGATCACGGACTCCTCGACGTCGAGGAGGGCGGTGCGGTGAAGCCGGGGCTGCGCCTCTGGGAACTCGTCAGCCGGAACGCGCCCACTCTGGAACTGCGCACCGTGGCCCTGCCCTTCATGGAGGACATCCAGCAGGTGCTCCGGCAGAACGTGAATCTCGCGGTGCTGGACGGGCCGGACGCCCTGTTCGTGGAGCGGCTCTCCCGGCCGGGCTCGGTGGTGAACCGGGCGACGGTCGCGGGCCGGCTCCCCGTGCACCTCTCCTCGGCGGGTTTGGCGCTCATGGCGTTCCAGCCGCGGGAGGTCCAGGCGGAGTACGTGGCGCGGCAGACCCTCGCGGGCGCCGTGCCGGAGGACGAACTCCGGCTGCGGCTCGCGGAGACCGCCCGCAACGGGTATGCCCAGCTCGTGGGGATCCTCGACCCGGACACGTCGGGCATCGCCGCGCCCGTGCTGGACCCGCGGGGGCACGCCGTGGCCGCGCTCGGCGTCGTCGTCCCGGTGACGGAGGTGCGCCTCCGGGAGATCGTGGCGGCGCTCCAGGCCGCGGCGCAGGGTGTGCGGCGCGGCCTGGAGACGCTCCGGCGCGCTTAGTCCGCCGGGCGCGACGTCGGGATGAACAGCAGCGCGGCCAGCGCCGCCACCGCGGCGAGGGCGAACACGTAGAAGCCCCACGGATAAGCGATGCCTCCGGCGACGAGCGCTCCCGTGACGGCCGGCCCCAGGATGGCGCCCACGCGGCCGACGCCCGCGGAGAAACCGAGTGCGGTGCCCGTGAGTTCGCGCGGGAAGAGCTGGCTCACCCACGCGTACACCAGGACCTGCGCGCTGAACACGAACACGCCGGTGACGAAGACGGCCAGGTCGAGCAGGAGCTCGTTCTGGAGCTTCAGGCTCAGCAGGGCGAGCAGCACCGCGGCCAGGCCGAACCAGAGCAGGGTGATCCGTTTGGTGCCGTGCCGGTCGGCCAGCCAGCCTGCCAGCAGGAGCCCGGCCACGGCGCCGAGATTCAGGATGAACAGCAGGGCGAGGGACGAGCTCATGGAATACCCGGCACTCGCCATGAGGGTCGGGAGCCAGGTGTTCAGGCCGTACACGAGCAGCAGCCCCATGAAGGACGCGGCCGCGATGCCCGCCGCGATGAGCGGGTACGGCTTCCGCAGCAGGACCCGGAAGCCCGGCTTCGCGCCGGCGGCAGCGGGCTTCCCCGCCTGTTCCCCCGCCGCCGCCTGGTCCTCGACGGGAGCGCCCACGGCGAGCCGGTCCACC
Source organism: Arthrobacter woluwensis (assembly GCF_900105345.1). Lineage (NCBI taxonomy): Bacteria > Bacillati > Actinomycetota > Actinomycetes > Micrococcales > Micrococcaceae > Arthrobacter > Arthrobacter woluwensis. The sequence goes on along the minus strand of NZ_FNSN01000003.1, from coordinate 744,550 downwards.
GTGGTGTCCGGCAGACGGAACCACAGGATCGGTGCGAGGACGAGCCCGGCGATGCCGCCGATCACGAACACGGCGCGCCAGTCGGGGATGAGGGCCAGCGCGAGCAGCGAGGTCACCACGGCGCCGGCGTGATAGCCGGTCATGGTCCGGGTGGTGGCGCGGGCGGAGGAGGACGCGGGCGCGAAGTCGTTCATGTAGGCCAGGGCCGCGGGCAGGCAGGCCCCGAGGCCGACGCCGGCGAGCAACCGGAAGGCGCTGAAGACCGCGACGTTGGGGGCCACGGTCACGGCGAGGGTGAAGATGGAGAACCACAGCACGCAGGCCACCAGGAGGCGCTTGCGGCCGAAGCGGTCGGAAAGCGGCGCGATGAAGAGCGCACCGAGCCCCACTCCCACGAGCGAGAGGGTGGCCGCCAGGGTGGCCCCGGCGGGATCGAAACCGAGGTCCTTGCTCTTGAGCAGAGTGGGGATCACGGCCCCGAGGACCACCAGGTCGAAGCCGTCCAGCACCATGGCCAGCCAGCAGAGGGCGGCCGGCCCGGAGGACCGGGGACGGCTGGTGACGGACGGGGAAGAGGACGTCGGGGAGGGGGACGACACTGTCACGAAAGGACCTCCTGAAGGGGATGGGTGTGAGAGGTGTATCACTTCGCCGACCCGGTCCGGAACACGGTTTTCCATTGAATGGAACAGGACTTGGCCCGGAAGGTGATCGGGAGCACACTCGTCAGAGTCGTTCCGGACCGATCCGATGAGGGGTCGGCCCCTGCCGAAAGAGAGGCGCCCATGAGCCAGACCGAGACCGTCCGCACCCAGGTGGCCATCGTGGGAGGCGGACCCGCGGGGCTCATGCTGTCCCATCTGCTGGCCACCTGCGGCATCGACTCCGTGGTGCTGGAATCCCGCAGCCGCCAGGCCATCCACGAGACGGTCCGCGCCGGCATCCTCGAACACGGCACCGTGAATCTGCTGGTGGACTCGGGCGTCTCCGACCGGGTGCTGCGCGAGGGCGACCGGCATGACGGCATCGAGCTCCGCTTCGACGGCGAGAGCCACCGGATCGACTTCCAGGAGCTCGGGGGGGAATCGGTCTGGCTGTACCCGCAGACCGAGGTGTTCGCGGACCTCGCCGCGCGACGGGAGGCCGACGGCGGCGACGTCCGGTACGGGGTGTCCGGCGTGGCGGTGCACGACGCCGCCTCCGATCCCAGGGTCACGTTCACGGACGCCGAAGGCCGGGACGTCGAACTGCGCGCGGATTTCGTGGTCGGCGCGGACGGGTCCCGCAGCCACTGCCGGGGACTGATCCCGGAGGACCGCCGTCGCCGGTACTTCAAGGAGTACCCCTTCGCCTGGTTCGGCATCCTCGCCGAGGCGCCCCGCAGCGCGGACGAGCTGATCTACGCGAACTCGCCGCAGGGGTTCGCACTCATCAGCCAGCGCACCGAGACCATGCAGCGCATGTACTTCCAGTGCGATCCCGGGGAGTCGGCCGCCGATTGGGATGACGAGCGCATCTGGGCCACGCTCCGCGAGCGCGTGAACGGCAACGGCTTCGAACTGGTCGAGGGCCCGGCGCTGGAGAAGGTCGTCCTCCCGTTCCGCAGCTTCGTCCAGGCGCCGCTGCGTCACGGAAAGCTCTTCCTGGCGGGCGACGCCGCCCACACCGTGCCGCCGACCGGCGCCAAGGGCCTCAATCTCGCCCTCCACGACGTCAGGATGCTCTTCGAAGCCCTCGACTCCTTCTACACGGGCGGCTCGGAGGACCTGCTCGACGGCTACAGCGAGCGCGCCCTCGGCCGGGTCTGGAAGGCGCAGCACTTTTCGTCCTGGATGACGTCGCTGCTGCACGCGGCCCCCGGTGAAAGCGATTTCGACCGGGCCCGGCGGCGGGGCGAGCTCGACTCGGTCGTCTCCTCAGCCCACGGCCGGGCGTACCTGGCCGAGTCGTACACGGGGTGGCCGGACCATGGGTGAGTGCCACCGTCGTCGCGCATCCGGCGCAACATTGTTCGCTAGACGAACACTAGTGCGTTATTCGAACGTCCCAGGTATGCTGGATCACACAGCATCCGGTTCGCCCCCGGTCCTCACCGGTGAACCCCTCCCCGACCGCTCTCAGACCCGACCACTTCCCGAAAGGAGCCGGCCATGACCTCAGGGCCCCGCACCGTGCACCCTGACCCCGACGCCGCAGCGGAGACGCAAGCCGATCTCAGTGCCGAGATCGCAGCGACCGCAGCCTCCTACCGCGAGGAGCTCCTCGGCGGCGCCGCCCCGGAGACCCAGCCGCGGCTCGACTTCGCGCCGTACCGCAGCTCGATCCTGCGCCACCCCACCAAGAGCCTCCACCACGCGGACCCGGAGACCATCGAACTGTTCTCCCCCGCGTTCGGGCATCAGGACGTCCACGCGCTGGAATCGGACCTGACCATCCAGCACAACGGCGAACCCCTGGGCGAGCGGATCATCGTCTCCGGCAAGGTCCTGGACGGCGACGGCCGCCCCGTGGCCGGACAGCTCGTGGAGATCTGGCAGGCCAACGCGGCCGGCCGCTACATCCACAAGCGGGATCAGCACCCAGCGCCGCTCGATCCGAATTTCACGGGCGTGGGCCGCTGCATCACGGGCGACGACGGCTCCTACCGCTTCGTCACCATCAAGCCCGGCGCCTATCCCTGGAAGAATCACCTCAACGCGTGGCGCCCGGCGCACATCCACTTCTCGCTCTTCGGTTCCGAGTTCACGCAGCGCATCGTCACCCAGATGTACTTCCCCGGCGACCAGCTCTTCCCGCTGGACCCCATCTACCAGTCGATCGTGGACCAGGACGCGCGGGACCGCCTCGTGGCCCGCTACGATCACGACCTCACCCGCCCCGAATGGGCCCTCGGCTACACCTGGGACATCGTCCTGACGGGCGCCCACCGGACCTGGACCGAGAACGAAGCCTTCGGCGACGCCGGAGACGAGGAGTAGACCGCCATGACCGACCAGACCCCGGGCACCCTCATCCCCACCCCCGGCCAGACCGTGGGGCCGTTCTTCGGCTACGCCCTGCCGTTCCCGAAGGACAACGAACTGCTGGCCCCCGGCACCCCCGGTTCCATCCACCTGCAGGGCACCGTGTACGACGGCGCCGGCCACCCCGTCCCCGACGCCATCCTCGAGATCTGGCAGCCGGACAGCGCGGGCCGGGTCTCGCGCCGCACCGGTTCGCTCGTGCGGGACGGCTACACCTTCACCGGCTGGGGCCGCGCCTCCACGGGGAACACCGGCCGCTTCACCTTCACCACCGTCAACCCGGGCCCCACCGAGGAAGGAGCCGCCGCGTTCATCGCCGTCGCGGTGTTCGCCCGCGGGCTCATGAACCGGCTGTTCACGCGGATCTACCTCCCGGAGCACCCGGAGTACCTCGCCACGGACCCCCTGCTCTCGTCCCTGCCGGAGGACCGCAGGGACACCCTGGTCGCGCGGCGCGACGCCGACGGCGGCCTCAGCTGGGACGTCCGGCTGCAGGGCAACGGCGAGACCGTCTTCCTGGACTTCGAGGGCACCTCCACCCCGACGGGGGCGTTCCGGTGACGGACTTCGGACTGCTCAGCGCCGTCACGGCGTCCCCCGAGGTCGAGGCCCTGACCGGCGACCACGCCGTGCTGACCGCACTGCTCGACGTGGAGAGCACCTGGTCCGCCGTGTTGGAGGACGCCGGACTCGTCCCGGCCGGGGCGGCGGACGCCGTCGCGGAGGCCGCCGATCCGGACCTGTACGACCCGGCGTCGCTCGCCCGGCAGGCACAGGGCGGGGGCAACCCCGTCATCCCGCTGGTCACCGCGCTCAAGGCCAGGGTCCGCGAGATCGACCCCGCCGCCGTGAAGGCCGTGCACGCCTCGCTGACCAGCCAGGACGTCCAGGACACCGCGCTCATGCTGCTGGCGGCCCGGGTGCGCGCGGAGCTGCTCCGCGAACTCTCTCGCACCACGACGGCGCTCGCCCGGCTCTCGGAGGAGCACGCGGACACGCTGTGCGTCGGGCGCAGCCTGGGCCAGCACGCGCTGCCCTACACCTTCGGCCTCAAGGCGGCCCAATGGCTCCAAGGCCTGAACTCCGCCGGCCGCCGGCTCGGCGAGGTCGCCCTTCCCGCCCAGTTCGGCGGGGCGGTCGGCACGCTCGCGTCCGCCACGCTGCTCACCGCGGGATCCTCCGTCTCCCCCTTCGCCCTGGCACAGGACCACGCCGCCCGTCTCGGGCTCGCCACGGCCCACGTGCCCTGGCACGGCGACCGCCAGCCGGTGACCGTCCTGGGCGACGCCCTCGCGGGGGTGCTCGACGCGGCCGGCAAGATCGCCGGAGACGTCCTGTTCCTCACCCGTCCCGAGGTCGCCGAGCTGGGCGAACCGACCGGGGCGGGCCGTGGCGTGTCCTCGGCCATGCCGCAGAAGCAGAACCCCGTGCTGTCCGTCCTCCTCCGCAGCGCCGCGCTCCAGGGACCCACTTTCGCCTCGCAGCTGCACCTCGCAGCAGGACTCTTCAACGACGAGCGGGCCGACGGCGCGTGGCACAGCGAGTGGCCTGCCCTCCGCTCGCTGCTGAGCCTCTCGCTGGGCGCGGTGCTCACCTTGCGCGAAATGATCGAAGGCCTGCGTGTCTTCCCCGACGCCATGCGCCGGAACCTCGATCTCACCGGGCCCCTGCTGTTGAGCGAAAGGGTCAAGGCCGCCGTCGCGCCGCTGCTCGGTGATGCCGGGCAGGAGGCGCTCCAGGCCGTCGTCGACGCCGCGCTCCGGGCATCCCCCGAGGAGCGGGCGGACGCTTACGCCCAAGGGCTCCGCGCCGCGGTTCCGGCCGAGGCCCTGAGCGACGACGCCCTCGTGGAGCTGCTCGACCCCGCCGGCTACCTCGGGGAGGCCGAGGAGATCCGCCGCAGGATCCTCGACTCTCTCCCGGACACCCCCGACTCTCAGGACGCTCTCGACACTCAGGACGAAGGAGCCACCCGTGACTGACACGATGGACACTGCCGCGCCCGCTCTCAAGGCGGTCCTGCTCTCGCCCCGCCGGGACCTCGGCGACCGGCCCCTCCTGGTGCTCGGGCCGTCCCTCGGCACCTCCACCGTGCTCTGGAATGAGACCGCGGCCCTGTTGGCGGACGAGTACGACGTGATCGGCTGGGACCTCCCCGGGCACGGCGTCTCCCCGGCCGCGCAACAACCGTTCCGCTTGGAGGACCTCGCCACATCGGTGCTGGCGCTCGTGGACTCCATCGCCCCCGGCACCCGCTTCCACTACGCGGGGGTCTCCCTCGGCGGCGCGGTGGGCCTCCAGCTCGCACTCGACCACGGCGACCGCCTGCTCGGCCTGTCCGTGCAGTGCAGCGGCCCCAAGCTCGCCACGGAGGAGAGCTGGCTCGACCGGGCCGGCACCGTCCGGACCCAGGGCACGGCCGTCATGATCCAGGGCTCCGCGCAGCGCTGGTTCGCGGCGGGCTTCATGGAACGCCGGCCGGAGCAGAGCAGCCGTCTGCTGCACGTCCTCCGGGATTCCGACCGGAACAGTTACGCCGCGTGCTGCGAGGCACTCGCCGCCTTCGACGTCCGGGACCGCCTGGGCGGGATCACCGTCCCCGTGCAGCTCGTCGCCGGAGTCGAAGATCAGGTGGCGCCGCCGTCGCTCGCCGAGGAGACCGCCGCGGCCATCTCCGCGGGAGGTGGCACGGCGACGGTCGAGGTGCTCGACGGCGTCTCGCACCTCGCGCCGACCGAGGCGCCCGAGACGGTCGCCGCCCTGCTCCGTTCCTTCCTCCAGGAGGTGTCCGCATGAGTGACCAGCCACAGGATGCGGCGCGGCAGGGGGCCGTCCAGCCGGACGCCACCGCGCGCGAGATCCACGACGCCGGCATGGCGGTCCGCCGGGAAGTCCTGGGGGACGCCCACGTGGACCGGGCCAACGCCGCCAAGACCGACTTCACCGAAGACTTCCAGGACATGATCACCCGCATCGCCTGGGGCGGGATCTGGACCCGGCCCGGCCTGTCCCGGCAGATGCGCTCGGCCGTGACCCTGACCGCCATGGTGGCGCACGGTCACTGGGAGGAGTTCGCGATGCACGTCCGCGCGGCGCTGCGGAACGGCCTGACCCGCGAGGAGATCAAGGAGATCCTCCTCCAGACCGCCATCTACTGCGGAGTCCCCTCCGCCAACACCGCTTTCAAGACCGCCCAGCAGGTCTTCGCAGAAATGGATCAGCCCTCATGAATCAGGCCTATGTGTACGACGCCGTGCGCACGCCCTTCGGCAAGTTCGGCTCCGGACTGGCGGGCGTGCGTCCCGATGACCTCGCCGCGCACGTCGTCCGCGAGTCGGTGCGGCGTGCCCCGGGCCTCGACGCCGCCCGGATCGATGAGATCGTCTTCGGCAACGCCAACGGCGCCGGCGAGGAGAACCGCAATGTGGCCCGCATGGCCGGTCTGCTCGCGGGACTGCCCGTCTCCGTGCCCGGGACCACCGTCAACCGCCTCTGCGGGTCCTCCCTGGACGCGGCGATCATCGCCTCCCGCCAGATCGAGACCGGCGACGCCGACCTCCTGCTGGTCGGCGGCGTCGAATCCATGAGCCGTGCGCCGTGGGTGCTGCCCAAGACCACCCGCCCGTACCCGGCCGGGGACATGACCCTCGCGTCGACCACGCTCGGCTGGCGCCTGGTGAACCCCGCGATGAACCCGGAGTGGACCGTGTCCCTCGGGGAAGCCACTGAACGGCTGCGGGAACGGCACGGCATCAGCCGCGACCGGCAGGACGAGTTCGCCGCGGAATCCCACCGGCTGGCCGCCGCGGCCTGGGACGAGGGCTTCTACGACGGCCTCGTCTCCCCCGTGCCCGGCACCGAGCTGCTCCGGGACGAGGGGATCCGCCCCGGCACCACCCCCGAGAAGCTCGCCGGCCTCAAGACCGCCTTCCGCCCGGACAACGGCGACCGCTCCGGCACGACGGCGGGCGGCACCGTCACGGCGGGCAACGCCTCACCCCTGTCGGACGGGGCCTCGGCGGCCTGGCTGGGCTCCGAACGGGCCGCCGGGCTGCTCGGGATGGATCCCGTGGCGCGCGTGGCCGGCCGCGGCGCGCACGGCAACGACCCGCAATTCTTCGGTTTCGCGCCCGTGGAGGCGGCGAACCAGGCCCTCGCCCGGGCCGGCGTCCGCTGGGAGGAGGTGGGCGCCGTCGAGCTCAATGAGGCCTTCGCCGCCCAGTCCCTGGCCTGCGTCGACGCGTGGGGCATCGATCCCGGCATCGTCAACCGGCACGGCGGAGCGATCGCGATGGGCCACCCGCTGGGCGCCTCCGGGACGCGGATCCTCGGCACACTGGCACGCTCGCTCCAGGCGAGCGGCGAGCGCTGGGGTGTCGCGGCGATCTGCATCGGCGTCGGGCAGGGCCTGGCCGTGGTGCTGGAGAACGTGAGCGCGGGGGTGAAGGGCTGATGCTGACCTTCCTCGACTCCGTGACGGAGGCGGTCGCGGGGATCCGTGACGGCTCCACCGTGATGATCGGCGGCTTCGGCAACGCGGGGCAGCCGTTCGAACTGATCGACGCGCTGCTGGACTCCGGCGCGACCGATCTGACCGTGGTCAACAACAACGCCGGGCAGGCGGACCAAGGCCTGGCGCTGCTCATCAAGGAGGGCCGGGTGCGGAAGATGATCTGCTCCTTCCCGCGGCAGTCCGACTCCTGGCACTTCGACGAGAAGTACCGGGCCGGCAAGATCGAGCTGGAGCTCGTCCCCCAGGGCAATCTGGCCGAGCGCATCCGTGCCGCCGGGGCCGGGATCGGCGGGTTCTTCACGCCCACCGGTTACGGGACCATGCTCGCCGAGGGCAAGGAGACCCGCTTCCTGGACGGCGTGTGGCAGGTGTTCGAGACCCCGATCCACGCCGACGTCGCGCTGATCAAGGCCCTCACGGCCGACGGCAAGGGCAATCTGGTGTACCGCAAGACCGCCCGCAACTTCGGACCCATCATGGCCGCCGCCGCACGGCACACCATCGCCCAGGTGTCCGAGATCGTGCCGGTCGGGGCCCTGGACCCGGAACACGTCGTGACCCCGGGCATCTACGTCAACAGCATCGTGAAGGTGGCCTCATGAGCACGCTTCCGTCCCTTCAGACCTCGCCCGAAACGCTGGGCCGGTCCGAGCTCGCCGCGCTCGTGGCCCGCGACATCCCCACGGGTTCCTTCGTGAACCTGGGGATCGGGCAGCCCACGCTGGTGTCCAACTTCCTCACCGAGGAGCAGAACGTCACCCTCCACACGGAGAACGGCATGCTCGGCATGGGGCCGGAGGCCGTGGGCGAGCAGATCGACGGCGATCTCATCAACGCCGGGAAGATCCCGGTCACCGAGCTCCCCGGGGCGTCCTACTTCCACCACGCCGACTCGTTCGCGATCATGCGCGGCGGCCATCTGGACATCTGTGTGCTGGGCGCCTTCCAGGTCTCGGCCACGGGCGATCTGGCGAACTGGCACACCGGCGCCCCGGACGCGATCCCCGCGGTCGGCGGCGCGATGGACCTGGCCACGGGCGCCAAGGACGTGTTTGTCATGATGAGCCTGCTCACCCGCGACGGCGCGTCCAAGCTCGTGGAGACGTGCAGCTACCCGCTCACGGGCGTCGGCTGCGTGACCCGGCTGTACACCGAACGCGCGGTGTTCCTGATCGGGTCCGACGGCGTCACGGTGCGGGAGACCTTCGGCTGCACCGTGGAGGAGCTCCGCTCCCTCGTACCGGTGCCGCTGCTCACGCCCGCCGGCTGACCCCGGAGGCGCCGGCTGACCCGGGAGGCCACGCGAGGCCACCGCGGAGCGGCCACATAGGATAGGTGATCATGAGAGAAGCAGGACCAGCTGCCCCGCAGGCCGGCGATCAGTACGTGCAATCGCTCGCCCGCGGCCTCGCGGTGATCAGGGCCTTCGACGCGAACAACCCGCACATGACCCTGAGCGAGGTCGCCGCACGGACGGGCCTGACCCGCGCCACCGCGCGCCGCTTCCTGCACACCCTGGTGGAGCTGGGCTACGTCCGCACGGACGGCAAGACCTTCGCCCTCACCGCTCTCGTGCTCCAGCTCGGCTACTCGTACCTGTCCGCCCTCACGCTCCCCCAGCTGGCACAGCCGCACCTGGAGGAGTTGTCCGTGCGGCTCGGGGAGTCGACGTCGGCCGCAGTGCTGGATGGGAACGACATCTTCTACGTCGCCCGCGTGGCCACCCGCCGCATCATGACCGTCGGCATCACGGTGGGGACCCGCTTCCCCGCGTACGCCACCTCCATGGGCCGCGTGCTGCTGGCCGGGCTCCCGGATCCGGAACTGCGCGCCTACCTGGACACGGTGACGCTCGAAGCGCTGACGCCGCGCACCGTGACGACGCGACAGGACCTGATCGCCGAACTCGAGAAGGTCCGGGCCCAGGGATGGTGCCTGCTGGATCAGGAACTGGAACTCGGCCTGATGTCCGTGGCGGCGCCCGTGCGCAACGCCGCCGGGAAGACCGTGGCGGCCGTGAACGTCTCGCTGCAGGCCCAGAACGTCGCCGGCCAGGACGACCCCGAGGCGTACCTCGCTTCGGTGACCCGCGAGATCGTGGGAACGGCGGCGCTCATCTCCCAGGAGATCTCCGCGCGGGCTTAGTCCCGGGCGAGGCGACACCAGCCCATAGCTTCACCGGACGCTCCAGAGCATGGACACCAAGTACCTCACCACCACGAATCCGGGTGGCAAGGACAGCCTGGTGGCCAGCTCCGCGGATCCCTACAACGCCCCTGTGCAGGTCAGCGCCAGTGAAGGACTGTGGCGCCTCGCCGTCCACCGGCAACCGGACGCTTCATGGGTCGTCCTCCAGATTCAGCCGCTGCCCCGTCGCGACCACTGAACATTCCACCGGCAGAAGGAGAAGCGCGACATCTGAAACCGCCCAGCCCAGCGCACTCCTGGGGAATCCGATCTGGCCCGATCTACCCCGGAATTTTCACGGCCGCAACGCCGGGGATTCCCTTTGCCGCTCAGCAAGTTGGACACCAACGAACTCATGAGCATCAAATCCTCACGGCCCGGATGCTACCGAGCAGCTGCCCTCCGGCCCCGACGAGCGAAGTCGTCCGACCGCCTCGTGCCGCGCATCTGCTGAACAACTCCGTCGAGTGGAGTTTTTCTGATCAGGCAATACTCTTGTCTGATGCTTAACGGGTTCGGCAATCCAGACGGCGCGAGACGCGTATCCAACGGGTTTGGTTATGCGCTTGACCGAATGTTCACGTTGCGGATAGCTTCGAAGGGCCGTGACATACGGCTCTCACTTGCACACGAAATGAGGAAGCGATGAAAGCATTTACACGCAAGGCATTGCTGGTTGGATCGGTCGCAGCTGGGCTGAGCGTTGCCCTGGCAGGACCTGCTTTGGCGGAAGGGTCGTGGAGCTCCAGTATCAGTGGTGCGCACAACGGATTCAGCTCGCGGTCCTGGCAGGACAATCATCGAGATGCAGCCGCGACGGTGACATCCATGTCATCGTGCTCCGTCACTGGACGGCCGTTCAACAGCGTTGGCGTAACCCTGTATGACGAGATGGGCGCTTTCCCGGACTACCGCGTTGGTGGGTGGGCACAGGCGTGCGGCTCGTGGAACTTCGGTACCATGACTCGCCCTGACGGCTACCACTTCACGATTGAGTCCATCAACGGCTCTGAGTCCAACCCCTACCCGTTCAATGCGGGCTCCGTCGTTCAGAACTACTGATAGCTGTTCGTGAACACTCTGCGGATCAATGAACTCAGCTTCGGCTACCGTGCCAGCACGAACGTGTTGAACGATTTCTCGCTCACGCTCACGTCTGGGACAACGGTTCTGCTGGGCCCAAATGGTGCCGGGAAGACCAGCCTCATCTCGCTGTGCGCCAGTGTGCTCAAGCCCTCCAAAGGACGAATTGACCTCGTAAATTCTGCCGGCGAGATCACTTCCACCCGGCAACTTCGGGACTATCGTGCCAAGGTGGCCTGGCTTCCCCAGGACTTCACCCCAGTTGCGGGATTGAGCGTGAGTGAGCACGTGCAGTATGCGGCCTGGTTGAAGGGCCTAACCAAGCGCCAGGCCAGGCTAGGAGTTGATGCTGCTCTCGAGTCCGTGGAGTTGAGCGCCTTGGCGGATCGCCCCGCCAAGGCACTCTCGGGCGGGCAGCGCCAGCGTCTCGGTCTTGCTGGGGCGCTGGCGCACGACGCTCAACTCATTTTGCTCGACGAACCAAGCGCCGGGTTAGACCCGGTCCAAAGGGAGAAGCTGCGTTCAATACTCGCGGCGATCCCCTCCGACAAGGTCGTTTTGGTCTCGACCCACCAAACCGAAGACATCGACGGCACCTATGACGATGTGGTAGTCCTCGATGGGGGAACGGTCAAGTACCAGGGGGCTGTCACCGATTTCCTCTCGACGTCCGAGTCATCCTCAACGGACCCGCGAGACAGAATCCGCAGCGCATATACCCGCCTGGTGAGAGGGGAGATCTGAAAATGCTCCCTTGGCACCGCCGCCCGGCATGGTGGCTACTGGCTCCGGCAGCTGTCATCGTGACCTTGTACATCTCCGGGAACGTCTCCACGGAGCAGATTGTGGCTCACCGAGAAGCGGCGATCGCGGCCTCCGCTCTCCTGCTGTTCATCACCGGCCCTCTAGCTGGCGTTTCCGCAGCGATCGAAGCGGGCCGCGAACGCCGCTCACGTGGGCTCGCGGAAACCAAGACACGCACCGACCTGCACGTGCTCTGGGTGAGGATCTGGCCCAGTATCGTCTCAGCCAGTATCGTGCAGCTCTTCGCGATCGCTTATCTGTTGGTTCGTGCAGGATCGGCGCCAGACCCGATCTCCTGGTGGATCCCCTTGGCCCTTTGCAGTGCCCTCGTGCTTCACGCCGTCGCCGGTTACGTCATAGGTCAATGGATGCCTGCAGCCCTTGCGATTCCGGCGACCGTCCTTCTGTCCTACCTGTGGGTGGCGTTCACCTGGACAGTGGAACCAACGCAGCTGCGATACATGGCCGGTCCTGCCATGGCGATGTGCTGCTCCCCTGCAGAGAAGCTGGACGGCCAAGCCCCACTGACCCTCCTGGTCTTCTCCTTAATCATGAGTGTGGCCTACTTAGGAATCGCGGCGATCGGCGGGCCTAGAGGGCTTAGACAGGGCGCATCCCTAGTACCTCGAGTCGCCACCAGCGTCCTGATAGCTGCCATCGCCTTTGGCGCTGGCATGTTTGCCGGCAACGGAATCGGCATCATGCCCGGGCGCACTCTAGCCAAATCCGAACTCCGATGCTCGGACGGAGTGCCGACCGTGTGTCTTTCAGACGTCCAGATCGCACGCGGCGATCAACGACGCCTAGTTGCCAAGACCTTCTCCATCTTCAACGACTTAGGCCTGCAGCCTGTTCGCCAGGTTGAACCGGTGCCTGCATTGCACAAGGGAGATGTCCTCAGCCCAACAGGAACGGCCCTAATTTCGATGGCCCCCGGAATGAGCGAGCTGGATACAGTACATTCGGCCGCAAGCACCTACTCTTCCCAGCTCGACCGCTTCAGCTGCGACCTGCAAGACCCAGTGAAGTGGTTTGAAACTCGCTACCTTGTTCAAGCTTGGTTCGATCAAACAGCTGCTCGCGCCCTTCTCTCGCCAGAGGACCAACAGAGCATTGTGGCGTTCAGTCTCACCGACCCTGCCACGGCCCCCGAGTTGAAGTCCGACCTTGCCGACCTCACGCGCATGACAAAGCCACAGCAGACACGATGGATACGCCAAGCATCCGAGGAACTGCTCCAGTGCAAAGTCCCTGCCTCACCGGGGAGCGCGGGACGGTGAAAAGCGCTCTCCGCACCCGGCATTTCCTCTTAGCGGCAGTCGTAGCCGTAGCATGTGGCTTCATGGCAGGAGGTCCGATGTCCCTGATAGACGTCGGATTGCCAACAATTGGAGTGCCCTCGGTCGCCCCAGTAATCCCATTTCCCGTCATCCCTGCCCTCATTCTCGGGGTAGTCTCACAGTGGGCCTCCACGGCCGGCGAAACTAGTTGGATGCGTGACTCTGCGCGCAACATCACCGCCCACTCAACTGCTGCATATCTTGGCGCATGGGGCATCGCAACGATTGTCGCTGCCACTGCCACGCTATTTGTCCCCTCAGGCGACATCCTTCTGATCGTGCGCGACTTCGCAGGCCTGGCGCTCATGGCGCTCGGAGCTCAAGCGCTCGGAGCAGGCCGATACTCTGGGGCCTTTCCGCCCGCGTACGTGCTAGTCGCCTGCCTCTTTGCACGCTCGAGAACGGGCGAGATCAACTTCTGGGCCTGGCCGTTGGACCGTAACCCCTCCAGCACCTTCGGGATCATCACCATCCTCCTGTGCGCCGTCCTCACGATCATCTACATCAAGCGACGCCAAGCCATCCTTGGCCACGTGCCATCAACTTAGCGCCGACGACGGCGTGATTAAAGGTGCCAGTAAGCCATGGCGTGTCGGCGGCCGGCAGCGTGTCGCAGGCACAGGAAAGCACTCTGGATGCGATGTCGAACGCGTGTTGTTACAGCCCTATGCCCGGGCCTCTGTCCTGCTTGGGCCGGGTCTCATCGCTCCGGCGCCGTCCCAGTTCTTCCTGTTCGGCGGCCTTGCGGGCTTTGATCCGGTCGATTACTTCTTGGACGGCGCTGGCGCTGTCGTTCTCGTCCCGCTCTGCTCCGGCGCGGTCGCGGCGGAGCTTCCGGGCCAGGGCCGCAATTCGCTCGGCGCGCTCCTGCGCCGGCGAGCGAGTGGCATCCTCGCCCCGAGCTGCTTGGAGCTCGTCGACCACGCGCTGGGCAGGGGTCAGGTCCTCGGTGATGACGGCGTGAACTTCGGCCGCTTCGGCCACGAGGGCGTTCACGTCCGGGTCGAGGTGCTCGACCTTCGTCTGGGCGCCGTACTTGTGCGCGGCGGTGATCCGGGCCTGCAGCTCGGCACCGACTCCCTTATCACGGAAGCGTGCAGGGATCGCGGCGGTCTCTTCGGCGGGGATCTTGTACTTGGTACGGAAGGCGTCGATCTCCGCGGCCAGGGTCCGCCAGGTCTCGGCCCGGCGAGGGCTGCCCGGCACTGGGCCAAGCTCAGTCGCCCAGATCGGTTGCTGAGCGGAGAGCTCCGCGCCGCGACGTGCGAGCTCGGCGTCCAGGAGCTCCCGACGTTCCAGGAGCTCCTGACGCCACGGCGCGGGGGTGTCGTGGCTGGTGGCGACGTCGGAGCGCATCATCCACTCCGGCACCCGATCGGGGATCCGCGACGGCGTCGTGGTGGTCTGCCGGCGGCGGAGCTCCAATTCGGTGTTCAGGCGCGAGACGAGGGCGCCGGCGATACGGCTGCGCGAGGACGCGCCGCGTTCGAAGGCTTCATCTTCGCGCTGCGCGGCGGGCATCTGCTCGCGGCGCGCGGCTTCGTGGTGCAGGGAGGCATTCAGCCACCGGGCCTTGCTCATCGCCTCGGGGTCGTTGATGACGGTGTCGGTGCGCAGGGCTTGTTCGGCCTTGCGGATCCGCTCGGCCAGCTTCTCATCGGTGAGGTCTCCGTGCAGGCGCCTCTGCCAGGGGGTCTCGGGACGCTGCTTGAGCCAGTCACGCATGACCTGCCGGCGGTCGACGTCGACATCCCGGCGGTTGGCGTCGACGCGGGCGCGCATGAGATCCCCGATCGCGCGGCGTTGCAGCCGCTCGAGGTGCTCGATGCGCCAGGCCAGGCCGGCACCGTGGTCCTCGGAGGCGCCGAAGTCTGCCTCGTCGACGGCGTCCTTCAGGAGGGCTTCGTCGTTGAACCCGTCACGGGCGGCTGCGCGCAGGTGGGTGGCGCCCGCTCCCCACGAGGTGGCCTTGATGAACGGCTCAGCGACGCCGTCGCCGAGCCATGGTCGCTGCGCTGCGGGCCTCAGCGCGGGCGGCGACCAGTTCTTCGTGGGCGGTGAGGTTGCCGTCGTGGTTCGCAGCGACCTTGGCCAGCAGGGAATCCAGAAGGGTCCGGCACCTCCTCGCCCCACCCGATCGAGTGAGACGAGGCGCGGGCACGACGAAGGCCCCGGGGCCGGATCACTCCGGCCACGGGGCCTATCAGGGGAGGGGACTCATCCCGTCATCGCATCAGCTGATGCGGCGGGTATCAGTCTCATCCTCCTCGTCGAACGCGTCGGCGTACTTGTCCTCGTACTCCGAATAGTCCGGTTCAAGAGGGTCCGCTTCGAAAGACGCCGCGGAACCACGACGACCGGATACCTGAGAATTGGCGGAGCCAAGCTCACGTTGCAGTGCTGAATAGTCAGTGCTCGGAGAGTAGTACTTGATGTCCCGAGCCTGCTTGGTTGCCTTAGCCTTTTGACGGCCGCGCCCCATGGCGTGACCCCCTCTGTACGTCGATCCGGAGGTGGTCGCCCTGGCAGGTAGCGAGGCCCCGGAATGTTTGGTCAATGTTTCGTACTTCTAGATTACATGGTTTCGCATTATCGCGTGCGGCGGTGACCCCTCGGGACGCGTGTTTCCGGGCAGGCGAGAGTGCCATGCGGGGGTGGCTTGGGTAGAGTCATGAGTAGCATCGCCCCGCGCCACCACGCGTTCCTGCGGCCGCAATCCGGGCCGCCGGACCTTTGGTGCGGGCAGAAGAAGGCATGATGGACGACACGGTGGGAGTTTGGCTATGAGCGAACCGACGCAAGGGCACGACGACGGCGCCGGGCAGCCAGGAGTCACTCCAGGCCCAGGTCAGCCCTCCCAGGCCCCCGGTCACCCCGGGCAGCAGCCGCCCCTGCCGCCCGCCGGACAGCCGCAATCCCAGCCCGCCCAGGGCTTCCCGCAGCAGCCGCAGCCCACGCAGGGCTACCCCCAGCAGCCCCAGCAGCCCCAGCAGCCCGGCTACGGCGCCCCCGGCACTCCGGGCAGCCCCGGGAACCCCGCCGGAAGCCCGGCCCCGGGCCAGCCGTCCTACGACCCCCGCACCAACACGTACGGCGGCCAGCAGAATGGCCCTGTGTACGGCGCGCCCACCGGCTACCCGGGCGGCTACCCCGCCCAGCAGCCCCCGGCGAAGAAGAGCAACAAGGGGCTGGTGATCGGCGGCGCGGTGGTCGGCGGCGTCGTCGTGATCCTGCTCGTCGTCTGGCTGGTCAATCTGGTGGTGGGCGGCATGACGCCCAAGGCCGATCCGACCGCACCGCCGGCCACGTCCAACGGCCGCACCACCCCCGCTCCCGGGCAGAGTGGCAGCGCGGCGCCCTCGGACGCGGAGACCATCAGCGCCCTGGACGCCAAGAAGGGGCAGTGCTTCTGGGGTTACCCGGACAACAGCAACTCCCGGCTCGTGGTCGTGGACTGCGGCGAGAACCACTCCGCCCAGCTGGTGAACGTCTACTACTACCAGCAGGACGAGGCCTTCCCCGGGGTCGACACGTTCAAGACCAAGGGCCGGGAACTGTGCCGCACGGCGAGCCTGTCCAGCGATGTCGACTCCTTGAACCTGCGCCAGCGCTTCGCGTACCCGAGCCAGAAGAGCTGGGACGCCGGCGACCGCCGCGTGGACTGCATCGTCTTCTCGGATGACGGCAACACGCTCACCAAGAGCCTGACCAAGTAGCCTCGCGCCGGCTTCCCGCCGCACGCACGAAGGGCCGCACCCCGTGGGGTGCGGCCCTTCGTGCGCCTGAGCCCGCCTGAGCGCGAGCGGCTACTTGCGGTTCACGGTCAGTTCGCCGAGGTCCTCGCTGGTGTCCACGAGCACGGTGTCCCCGTCGGCGATCTCACCGCTGAGGATGGCCCGTGCCAGTCGGTCGCCGATCTCCTTCTGCACCAGGCGGCGGAGCGGCCGGGCGCCGAAGGCGGGATCGTAACCGGTCATGGCCAGCCAGGCGCGGGCGCCGTCGCTGACCTCGAGGGTCAGGCGGCGGTCCCGCAGGCGCTTGGCCAGATCCTTGACCTGGATCTCCACGATCTCGTTGAGCTGCTCCACGGAGAGCGGCTCGAACATGATGACCTCGTCCAGACGGTTCAGGAACTCCGGCTTGAAGGCCGAGCGGACCACCTCCATGACGGCGGTCTTCTTGGTCTGATCGTCCAGGTTCGGGTCCACCAGGAACTGGCTGCCGAGGTTGGAGGTCAGGACCAGGATGACGTTGCGGAAGTCCACGGTGCGGCCCTGGCCGTCGGTGAGGCGGCCGTCGTCGAGCACCTGGAGGAGGATGTCGAAGACCTCGGGGTGAGCCTTCTCCACCTCGTCCAGCAGGACCACGGAGTACGGACGGCGCCGCACGGCCTCGGTCAGCTGACCGCCCTCCTCGTAGCCGACGTATCCGGGAGGGGCGCCGACCAGGCGGGAGACCGAGTGCTTCTCCGAGTACTCGCTCATGTCGATCCGGACCATGGCCCGCTCGTCATCGAAGAGGAAGTCCGCGAGGGACTTCGCCAGCTCCGTCTTGCCCACGCCCGTGGGGCCGAGGAACAGGAACGAACCGGTGGGGCGGTTCGGGTCGCTGATGCCGGCGCGGGCACGCCGCACGGCGTCCGAAACGGCGGCCACGGCCTTCTTCTGGCCGATCAGGCGCTCCCCCAGGAAATCCTCCATCTGCAGGAGCTTCTGGCTCTCGCCCTGAAGCATGCGTCCGGCGGGGATGCCGGTCCACGCTTCGATCACCTCGGCGATGTCCTCCGCCGTGACCTCGTCGGCCACCATGGCGGCGGGCTTCTCGCCGAGCTCCGCTTCGGCCGCGGCCGCGGCGCTGAGCTCGCGCTCCAGCGTCGGGATCTCGCCGTACAGGATGCGGGAGGCCTCGCCGAGGTCACCCTCGCGCTGGGCCTTGTCCGCCAGGGACCGCAGTTCGTCCAGCTTGGCCTTCAGCTCACCCACACGGTTGAGCCCGGCCTTCTCGGCCTCCCAGCGGGCATTGAGGGCTGCCAGCTCCTCCTTCTTGTCCGCCATGTCGGCGCGCAGTGCGGCGAGCCGCTCCACGGAGGCCGGATCGGTCTCGTCCGCCAGGGCCAGTTCCTCCATGGTGAGGCGGTCCACGGCGCGGCGCAGCTGGTCGATCTCCTCCGGGGCGGAGTCGATCTCCATGCGCAGCCGGCTCGCGGCCTCGTCCACCAGGTCGATGGCCTTGTCCGGGAGCTGACGGCCGGTGATGTACCGGTTCGACAGGTTCGCTGCGGCCACCAGGGCGGAGTCGGCGATGGCCACCTTGTGGTGGGCCTCGTACCGCTCCTTCAGGCCGCGGAGGATGCCGATGGTGTCATCCACGCTCGGTTCGCCCACGTACACCTGCTGGAAGCGCCGTTCGAGCGCCGGGTCCTTCTCGATGTTCTCGCGGTACTCGTCCAGCGTGGTGGCGCCGATGAGGCGCAGCTCGCCGCGGGCCAGCATGGGCTTGAGCATGTTGCCCGCGTCCATGGCGCCTTCGCCGCTGGCTCCGGCGCCGACCACGGTGTGGATCTCGTCGATGAACGTGACGATCTGCCCGTCCGAGTTCTTGATCTCCTCCAGGACGGCCTTGAGGCGTTCCTCGAACTCGCCACGGTACTTGGCGCCCGCCACCATGGACCCGAGGTCCAGGGAGATCAGGGTCTTGCCCCGCAGGCTCTCCGGGACGTCCCCGGCGACCATGCGCTGGGCGAGGCCCTCGACCACGGCGGTCTTGCCGACGCCGGGCTCACCGATCAGCACCGGGTTGTTCTTGGTGCGGCGGGAGAGGACCTGGATGACGCGGCGGATCTCCGAGTCACGGCCGATCACCGGGTCCAGCTTGCCGGAGCGCGCGACGGCGGTCAGGTCCGTGCCGTACTTCTCCAGCGCCTGGAAGGTGTTCTCCGGATCCGGGCCGTCCACCTTGCGGTCCCCGCGCACGCCCGGGAGGGCGGCGAGGAGCGCCTGAGTGCTGGCGCCGGCGTCCCGCAGAAGCCGCGCGACGGCGTCGTTCCCGGCGGCGAGGCCCAGGAGCAGATGCTCGGTGGAGACATAGCTGTCCCCCATCTTCTCCGCCTCGCTCTGCGCGGCCTGGACGGCCTGCAGGGCGGAAC
This sequence comes from Arthrobacter woluwensis, assembly GCF_900105345.1. Lineage (NCBI taxonomy): Bacteria > Bacillati > Actinomycetota > Actinomycetes > Micrococcales > Micrococcaceae > Arthrobacter > Arthrobacter woluwensis. Next base: position 725,455 of record NZ_FNSN01000003.1, on the reverse strand, counting down.
GCGAGAGCTGGGCCGGGGCGACGGACGCACCCGACGTGGACGGCAGCGCCTTGATGGCGGCGCTGGCCTGGACGCTCACGGCATCCGGATCGACACCGGCGGCCTTGAGGAGGGCGACGGCCACGCCTTCCCGCTGGTCCATGAGGGCCTTGAGGAGATGAGCGGGCTCGATCTGCGGATTACCCGCGGTGGAGGCATTCATGGCCGCTGCGGACAGCGCCTCCTGGCTTTTGGTGGTGAACTTGACGTCCAAAAAAGGCTCCTTTCAGCACACTCTGGACCACGGTTTGGTTCTACTCTTCATCAAAGCGCTGTCAGGTGACTCCCGTCAACGCATCTAACTTGAGTCTACTTAACTCAACTTTGGGAGTCAAGTTATCCACAGGCTGTTTTCGACGTCGTCGGGACGCTTCGCGGGCATAGGATGCGAGCATGACCGTGCTGATCGACCCGCCCTTCTGGCCCGCCCACGGCACGGTGTTCTCCCATCTGGTGTCGGACGCGTCGCTCGAGGAGCTGCACGCCTTCGCGGCCGCGGCGGGCATCCCGGAACGGGCCTTCGACGGTGACCACTACGACGTCGCAGCCCGCCATTTCGAGCGCCTCGTGGCCGCGGGTGCGACGCCCGTGGGCGGCAAGGAGCTGGTGCGACGGCTCGCCGCGAGCGGACTCCGCATCCCGGCCCGCGAGCGGCCGTCCAAGATCGTGCCTGCCCTCCGGGAACGCTGGTCGCGGCTGCTGCCCGAGGACCCGGAGCTCGGCGAGGACCTCCTGTCGCGCTGGGGCGAACCGCACCGGAACTACCACTCCCGGGTCCACCTGCTCAACGTTCTCGAGGCCCTGGACCTGCTGCTGCCCGGATCCGGTCTGCCCGTGGAACGCCACCGGCCGCTCCTGCTGGCCGCCTGGTTCCACGACGCGGTCTACCAAGGAGTGCCCGGCCAGGACGAGGAGGACTCTGCGCGCCTCGCCGAACGCGGCCTGGGCGCGCTGTCCGTTCACGGCGCCCTGGCTGCCGGGGAGGCCGCGGAGGTGGCCCGGCTGGTCCGTCTCACCACCGGTCATGATCCCGCACCGGACGATCTGACCGGCCAGCTCCTCTGCGACGCCGACCTCTCCGTCCTCGCCTGGCCCGTGCAGCGCTACGCCCGCTACCTCGCCTCCGTGCGCGCCGACTACGCCCACGTGAGCGATGCGGATTTCGCCCGGGGACGGGCCGCCGTCGTCGAGCAGCTGTTGGCCCTGGAACCGCTCTTCCACAGTCCGCTGGCGCAGGAGCTCTGGCTGGACGCCGCGCGCGGCAACCTCCGGGGCGAGCTCGAGGCATTCCGGCGGGCGGAGAGCCGCTGATGCACGCCGCTCACCGTCAGCTGCCTTTCACCGTCCGCCTCGAATGGGGGCTGCGCGGCGCTCAGGCCGTCCTTCCCGGGGCCGCGGCCGCCGTCGTGGTCGACACGCTGTCCTTCTCCACCGCGGTGTCCGTGGGAGTCGAGGCGGGACTCGCGGTCCTGCCGTTCCGCGCCGCGCCCGGCGACGGCGAGCTGCACGACGCCGCGGCCCGCCTTGCGGAGGAGCGCGGGGCTCTCCTGGCGGGACCGCGCAGTCTCAGCCGCCTGAGCCTGTCCCCCAGCTCCATCCGGGCCCATGCCGTCGCGCACGCGGGCCGCGAGCTCGTGCTGCCTTCGCCCAACGGCTCGGCGATCTCCGAGCACCTGACGGATCGCGTCCCGGAACTGCTGGCCGGGACCCTTCGTAACGCCGGCGCGACGGCGGCATGGCTCGCACACCACCTGCCCCCGTCCGCCGTGGTCGTGGTGGTCGCGGCCGGGGAGCGCTGGCCCGGCGGCGCCCTGCGGCCCGCCGTCGAGGACCAGCTCGGCGCGGGCGCCGTGCTCGCGGCGCTGCTGCGATCGGCGCCGGGCCGGACCCGGGAACAGCTGTCGCCGGAGGCCCGGTCCGCCGTCGCGGTTTTCGAAGCGTTCCGGGAGGAGCTGCCCACCGAACTGGCCGAGAGCGCGAGCGGAAGCGAGCTGGTGCTGCGGGGATTCGGGGCCGATGTGGACCTGGCCGCGGAGCTCGATGCGAGCAGCGTGGCCGCCCGCTTCAGCGACGGGGCGTTCCGGTCGGCGTGACGCCTGCGCGGCTCAGGACCCCGACGTCACTCCGCCTGCGGGAACGTGACCCGGACGCGCAGGCCGCCTTCGGGCCGAGCGGTCAGGTCCAGCCGCGCGCCGTGGGCCTGGGCGATGGCCGCCACGATCGCGAGCCCCAGGCCTGATCCGCGTCCAGGTCCGGCCTGGCGTCCACGGCCCTGCACGAACGGCTCCGTCAGACGGCCCAGCAGTTCCTGGCTGACGGTCTCCCCGGGGTTCTGAATCTCCAGGAATGCCTCGCCACCGGGTTCCTCCCCCGTGCGGAGCCAGAGGTCGCCGCCCTCCGCCAGGTTGTGCACCACGGCGTTGCGGACCAGATTGCCGACGAGCTGTGCCAGCAGGACCCGGTCGCCTTCCACGGGGGCGCCGCCGTAATCGGCCAGGACGGTGATGCGGCGGGATTCCAGTTCTTCGCGCTGAGAACCCAGGGCCTCCTCCGCCAGCTCCGCCAGATCGCAGGGTTCCGGGAGGAGCCGGGAGCCTTCGGCCCTGGTCAGCGCCAGCAGGGCCTCCACCGTGCCCGTGGCCCGGGTGTTGACCTCCCGGAGACGGCGCAGCAGGTGCGGGACGTCCACGGCGTCGGGATCCGAGGCGGCGAGCTCCAGCATGCCGCCCATCACCGCGTGAGGAGTCCGCAGTTCGTGGGACGCGTTGGCCGCGAAGCGCCGCTGCTCCTCCAGCATGGCCGAGAGCCGGTCCAGCATCGCGTCCACGGAATCCGCCAGCTCGCGGAGCTCATCACCCTTGCCCTCAAGCCGGATGCGGCGGTCCACCTCGCCCCGCTGGACGGCGAGCGCCACCTCGTGGATGCGGCCGATCGGTCGGAGCATCGCGCCGGCCAGCAGCCAGCCGCCCACCAGCCCGACCACCGCGAAGAACAGGAGGCCCAGGGCGGCCTTGGGCAGCAGCGCTTCCATGAGGTCCCGGCGGCTCGGGGCGAACCCGCCGTCGACGGTCACGAGGAACCCCGCCGGAAGGTACCGCAGCAGCAGGAGGACCAGGGCGAAGAAGCCCGAGCCGGACACGAAGAGGAACGCGGCGTAACTCAGCGTGAGCTTCAGCCGGAGCCCGAGGCCCCGGGGCCGGGGCTGGGACGGCGCGGTGGTGACCGATGCGGGAGGCAGACCGCTCATCGAAGCTCCTCTGCGGCCGGCTCGCCGAAGCGGTACCCGACGCCCACCAGGGTGTGGATCAGGCCGGGGTCCCCGAGCTTCTTCCGCAACGAGGAGATCGTGATCCGCACGGTGTTGGTGAAGGGGTCGGCGTTCTCATCCCAAGCCTTCTCCAGGAGTTCCTCGGCGCTGATGACGCCGCCGTCGGCCTGCATCAACAGCTCCAGGACGGCGAACTGCTTGCGGGTCAGCGCCACGGCCCGACCGTCGCGGCTCACCTCCCGCCGGAAGGGGTCCAGGCGCACGCCCGCACTCTCCAGGACGGGTGGGCGCGCCGCACCCGGCCGCCGGAGCAGGGCGCGCAGCCTGAGGGTCAGCTCCTTGAGCATGAAGGGCTTCGGGAGGTAGTCGTCCACCCCGGTTTCGAACCCGCTGACCTTGTCATCCAGCCGGTCCGCGGCGGTGACCATGATGAGGCGGGCGGGAAGGCCCTGCGCCACCATCCAGCGGGCGATCTCGTCACCGCTCGGGGCGGGAATGTCGCGGTCCAGGACGACGGCGTCGTAATCGTTCACGCCGAGCAGCTCCATCGCGGTGGGCCCGTCGTACGCCACATCCACCGAGAAGGCTTCACGGCGGAGCCCCTCGGCCATGGAATCGGCCAGATACGGCTCGTCCTCGACGATCAGGATCCGCATGCTCAGAGTCTAGCCATCGCGCCACGGAGGGCGCCGGTCCCGGTCATCGCTTCATCCTGGGGTCCTCGGTGGGGTCCTGGTACATGAGCGGGCAGGCACCCCGCAGAGCCGCCGCCCGGTATTCGTAATGCCATCGCTCGTTGGAGTAGATCTGGCACAGCCCGAACCGCGCCCCGTGCTGGGACAGCCAGCTCATGGCGTCCTCGCCCGCGATGTCCACGGCATCCCCGCTCACATGCGGCGACGTCTCCGGGGTCGCCACCCAGCGGGCAGCCTCCTCCTGCGAGTGGTACTTGCGGGTGGCATCGGCGAGCAGCTGGGACTGGAACTTCTGGCTGCGCCAGCCGCTGCTCACGGACAGGGTCACGCCGTCGGCCGCTGCGTAGATCGAAGCCTCCCGCAGCGCGTCGCGCAGGTCCGCCCGCAGCCGGGCGATCGCCGGCTCCTGGCTGTCCACGCCGAGCGGGCGGTCGAGCGGGATCGCGCCGTCCTCGGCGGTCGCCTGACCTCCGGATCCGACCGCGACGGCGACGGCGGACCCGCCGCCCGGCCGCGGAAGGACGGGAGCCGCGGAGCAAGCCGCCAGCAGCGCGGCGCTGATGATCGCCAGGGCGGTGGCCCGGCGTCGTCGGACGATGAACATGTCTGCCTCCAGAAGTCGGTGGATGGCATCCACTCAACTCCTGGAGGCATATCGCCAGTGTTAAGCGCCGGCGGTCCGGCTCAGCGGTAGGTCGAGACGAACGGGCGGTCCGTGGGGACGATCTCCTTGCCCAGCGGCATGAGGGACACCGGGATGAGCTTCAGATTCGCGATGCCCAGCGGAATGCCGACGATGCTGATGAACATGGGGATGGCGGTCAGCACGTGGCCGATCGCCAGCCAGAGGCCGGCGACCAGGAACCAGATGACGTTGCCCAGGAGCGCGAAACCGTTGCTTCCGCCGGGCTTCTCCACCACGGTCCGGCCGAACGGCCACAGGGCGTACGCGCCCACCCGGAAGGAGGCGATGCCCCACGGGATCGTCACGATCAGCACGCAGCAGAGCAGACCCGCGGCGAAGTAGCCGATCGCCAGCCACAAGCCCCCGAAGACGAGCCAGATGATGTTAAGAAGGGTCTTCATGACTTCAGTCTGCCAAGAATGCCTGGCAGAATCCCCCAGGGTTCCCCCTGATTGAACCCCGGACCTGACACCTTGCACCGCACCCACGCTCCGGACGTCAGACCGGCCAGGGGATTGCCCGCGCCTCGGATCGGGGCGCATAGTTCGAGGGAGGGTCTGCGCTCCGGCGCCGGCCACGACCCGGGAGAAATGAGGTCTGACATGGCAAAGACAGCGAACCCGTTCTCGGTCCTGAGGCGAAAGCCCATCGAGGACATGGATGAGGAGGTCGCCGAAGGAGGGCTCTTCCGATCCCTCGGGCTCTGGCAGCTCACGGCGATCGGCGTCGGCGGCATCATCGGCGTCGGCATCTTCTCCCTCGCCGGGCTCGTGGCCCACGGCGACGACTCGACGCCGGGCGTGGGCCCCGCGGTGCTCATCTCGTTCCTCATCGCGGGCCTGGCCTCCGCCGCCGCGGCCCTGTCCTACGCCGAGTTCGCGGGCATGATCCCGAAAGCCGGCTCCGCGTACACATACGGTTACGTGGCGCTCGGGGAGCTGATCGGCTGGTTCATCGGCTGGGATCTGCTCCTGGAGTATGTGGCGATCGTGGCCGTGGTGGCCATCGGCATCTCCGGGTATCTCAACTTCTTCCTGGCCGGCCTCGGCATGCAGCTGCCCGTCGAGCTGACCTCCACCTTCGACGAGGGCAAAGGCGGCTGGATCAACCTGCCGGCCATTCTCGTGTGTCTGCTGGTCACCTGGATCCTGAGCCGCGGCACCAAGACGTTCGGCCGTTTCGAGCTGATCGCCGTGGGCATCAAGGTGGTCCTGATCCTGTTCATCATCGGACTCGGCGTGTTCTTCGTGAACACGAACAACTACAACCCGTTCATGCCCAGCGGCTTCGGACCGGTCTTCACGGGCGCGGCCACGGTGTTCTTCGCGGTGTTCGGCTATGACGCGATGAGCACCGCGGCGGAGGAGGCCAAGGACGGCAAGAAGCACATGCCGAAGGCCATCATCCTCTCCCTCGTGATCGCCATGGTGCTGTACATCCTGGCCACCCTGGTCCTGACCGGCATGCAGAACTACAAGGACATCGACCCCAAGGCCGGCTTCGGCTCGGCCTTCAGCAACGTGGGGCTGCCCGTGATCGCCACGATCATCTCCGCCTTCGCCGTGCTGTCCATCCTGACGGTGATGCTGACGTTCCTCCTGGGCGTCACGCGCGTCTGGTTCTCCATGAGCCGCGACGGCCTGCTGCCCAAGTGGTTCTCCAAGGTGGACCACGGCGGCACCCCGCAGCGCGTCACCTGGATCGCCGGCATCGGCTCGGCCCTCCTGGCGGGCGTCCTCCCGATCCGGCAGGTCGCGGACCTCACCAACATCGGCATCCTGGCCGCGTTCGTGGTGGTGTGCATCTCGGTGATCTCGTTCCGCTACACCCGGCCCGAGGCGCCCCGCGAGTTCCGCCTGCCGCTCATGCCCGTGGTGCCGTTGATCGGCGTCGCGTCCTCGCTGTTCCTGATCTCGCAGCTGCACTGGGAGACCTGGCTGCGCTTCGGGATCTGGCTCATCATCGGCCTGATCATCTACTTCGGCTACGGCCGCAAGAACTCGATCATGAACCCGAACAGCCCCCGGCACCAGCTGAGCTGATCCGCCGGCCCACCGGACTTGTGTGCTCAGTTGTTGCGGGTGTTTCCGCGGAACACCCGCAACAACTGAGCACGCAACGGGTGGGGGGGTGGTCAGCCCGCCAGCGCGGCCGCCACGAAGGCGCGGATCTTCTCCAGGTCTTTGACGCCACGGGAGCTCTCCACGCCGGACGAGACGTCGACGCCCCAGGCAGCGGCCGTCTCCGCAGCGGCGGCGACGTTGCCTGCGTCGAGCCCTCCGGCCAGCAGCCAGCGGCGGCTGTCCAGGCAGCGCTCGCGCACGGAGGCGTAGTCCCAGGACTCGCCGGAGCCGGGCACGGAGGCGTCCACCAGCAGCAGTTCCTCGCCCCAATCGGCGAAGACGCGGTCCGGGTCGTCCATGCGGACGGCGCGGATCACGGAGAAGCCGCGCTCTTGCAGGGCGTCGACCTCTTGCGGAGTCCGCTCGCCGTGGAGCTGGATCCAGCTCAGACCGGCCTCCTCGGCCAGGGCGGCGGCCTGGTCGACATCCTCATGCCGGAAAACACCCACGGCAGCGACTTCGGCGGGGACCTCGGCCAGCAGTGCCCGCACCTGCTCCGGGCTGACTTCGCGGGGGCTCGGAGTGAGCACGAAACCGACGGCCTGCGCACCGGCCTCGACGGCGGCGCGCACCGATTCGGGCGTGCTCAAGCCGCACACTTTCACGAACATCTACTGGTCCTCCCCGTGGATTGTCACCTCCGACGGTACCAAGAGGACACCGCGCGGCCCTAAGATGCGCCCCTTCCCGAGGTTCCGATGACGCGGCCTCCCCGGGGTCCGGGCGGCGTATTAGGCTGGTCGGGACGAGAGGAACCCATGGAGATCATCCGCTTTTCCAGCATCCGGCCCGAGCCCTGGCGCAACGGCGGCGGTGTCACGCGGGAGATCGCCCGGCATCCCCGCGAGGCCTCCCCGGACGGCGCCTGGGACTGGCGCGTCAGCATCGCCGAGGTGGGCAAGGCCGGCGACTTCTCCGCGTTCCCGGGCATGGAGCGGGTCATCTCGGTGATCGACGGCGAGCTGCTCGTGCTGACGGTCGACGGCGAGGAGCACGCCATGGAGCGGTACCGTCCGTTCCGCTTCTCCGGCGACGCCGCAACCTCCTCCGCACTCCCGACCGGGGACATCCGGGACCTGAACGTGATCGCCCGCCGCGGCGCCTTCAAGGGGTATCTGTCCATCCTCGAGCTGTCCAAGAAGCGCGCGCATCCGGTCTTCGAGGGCCAGCTCGCGATCCTGCTCGAGGGCAAGGCGTCGGTGGCCGACGGTGCCGGCGACAGCGCCGGCGAGGGCTCCGGCGGTGAGCCGGTGGAGCTGGGCCGGTACGACGCCGTCGTCGGCTCTGACGAGGCGAGCCCCGAACTGCTCGGCCGGGGTTTCGTGGCGATCGTGTCGCTCGACCCCGCGGGTCCCGCGGAGTCCTGACCAGGCCCGACCCGGACCTGACCGGCATCGCGCCCGTTCCGTAGAGTGGGCGCATGGACTCACTCATACATCCGCTCCAGGACGTCACCATCCGGCGCCTCTCGGTGGGCGGGATGGACAACAACGTCTACCTGCTGACCTCGCGGTCCTCCGGTGACCAGGTGCTGATCGACGCGGCCGACGATCTGCCGGCGATTCAGGCGCTCCTCGCCGACTCGGCCGCCGACACTGAAGCCACGCCCCAGCTGAAGCTCATCGCCACGACCCATCAGCACTGGGACCACGTGCGCGCGCTGCCCGGACTTGTCGAGGCCACCGGCGCCCCCACGGCCGCAGGAGCCGACGACGCCGCGGCGCTGCCCGTCCCGGTGGACGTCACGCTGGAGCACGGGGACGTGAGCGGCTTCGACGGTTTCGCTCTCACCGCGGTGCATCTGCGGGGCCACACGCCGGGCTCGATCGCCTATGTGTACCAGGACCCGGCCGGCCCTGCGCACATCTTCAGCGGGGATTCCCTCTTCCCCGGCGGCGTCGGGAACACGGACAAGGATCCGGCCCGTTTCACCTCGCTCCTGAACGACGTGACCGAGCGCCTCTTCGACGTCTACCCGGACGACACCGTGGTGCACCCGGGCCACGGCGCCCCTACGACGCTCGGCGCCGAACGCCCACACCTCGACGAATGGCGCGCCCGGGGCTGGTGAAAGCCCCTTAAACGCCCATCGACTGCTCCATACGATGTCGTTCTCCCCGGTTTTTCGAGGATTTCGACATCGTATGGAGCAGTCGATGGTTAAGGCAGGGAGGCCTCAGCGGCCGCGGCGCTCGTTCGACGCCGGGGCGGATGCGCGACGCGGGCCCTTGCGGGGCGGACGGCCGGCGCCGGACTTCTGCCCGCCGGAGCCGAAGGAACCACCCGAGGTGCCCCCGGTGTTCGAAGACCACACGGTCGCGCTGCCGCCACGCGGGGCGGCGGAACGCTGGCCGGTGCGCGGAGCGGACGACCGCTCGCCACGTGCCGGACGCTCGCCACGGGGAGCACGCTCAGCACGAGGAGCACGCTCGCCGCGAGGCGCGCCGTGTTCCGGACGGGCCTGGGCGGGACGCTCGTTGCGCGAACCGGTGGAGCCGGCAGCGGCGGAGCCGCCCTGGCCGCCACGACGGGCACGCTTGCGCTGGGCGTTCGCACCGGTGGACTTGCCGCCGCCCTGCTGCGGGGCCTTGGCGGCCACCACGGCGGCGCGGGACGCGGGATCCACGGCCTCGGCCTGCTCGCCCACGAAGTCGAGGATCTCGGCGGAGCCGGGAGCCACGGGCGTGAACGGGGCCTTGACGCCGGCGGCGCGGAGGAGCTTCTGCACCTCGGAGCGCTCCTCCGGCAGGACCAGGGTCACCACGGTGCCCTCGGCCCCGGCGCGAGCGGTGCGGCCGGAACGGTGCAGGTACGCCTTGTGCTCCGCGGGCGGATCGACGTGGATCACGAGTTCGACCTCGTCCACGTGCACACCGCGGGCGGCGACGTCGGTGGCCACGAGGACCCGGACCTCGCCGGAGGAGAACTCCGCCAGGTTGCGGTCACGGGCGTTCTGGGACAGGTTGCCGTGCAGGTCGACGGCGGGGATGCCGTTGGCGGTCAGCACCTTGGCCAGCTTCTTGGCGGCGTGCTTGGTGCGCGTGAAGAGCACGCGCTTGCCGGCGCCGGACGCCAGATCGTTGATGAGGAGCTTCTTGGCGTCCTTGTCCTTCGCCAGGAACACGTGGTGCTCCATGGTGGTGACGGCGGCCTGGGGAGCGTCCACGGAGTGTGTGACCGGCTTCTGCATGTAGCGGTTGACCAGCTTGTCCACGCCGTTGTCCAGCGTGGCGGAGAACAGCAGGCGCTGACCGCCGGCCGGCGTCGCGTCCAGGATGCGGCGCACCACGGGGAGGAAGCCGAGGTCGGCCATGTGGTCGGCCTCGTCCAGGACGCTGATGCTCACCTGGTCCAGGGACACGATGCCCTGCTTCATGAGGTCCTCGAGACGGCCGGGGCAGGCGATGACGATGTCGACGCCGGCCGCCAGCGCCTTCTCCTGACGCGTCTGGGACACGCCGCCGAAGATCACGGTGGTGCGCAGGCCCAGGGCCTCCGCGAGGGGTGCGACCGTGCGGTCGATCTGGGTGGCCAGCTCGCGCGTGGGGGCCAGCACCAGGCCGCGCGGCTTCCGGGAGCCGGACGCGCGACGGCGAGCGCCGTCGTCGTCCGCGTCACCGGCGAGGCGGGTCACCAGCGGGATGGCGAAAGCGAGCGTCTTGCCGGAGCCGGTCTGGCCACGGCCCAGGACGTCCCGGCCGGCCAGCGTGTCCGGCAGGGTCTTGACCTGGATGGGGAAGGGTTCGGTGATGTCCAGGGTGGCCAGCGCGGAAGTGATCCCGGCTGGCACGCCAAGGGAAGAAAAAGAAGTCATAGGGAAGAAAGTCCTCAGGCAGCGTGGCTCTCGCGCTGAATCGCACAGGCCAGACGTACTAGTCTACCAGTGACCGTGTGCGGGGCGCGATCAGCAGCACCGCCACCCCGCAGGCCGCCGCCACCGCGAACACCCCCGCGTAGGCGTTCCCCGTCCCGACGAGGACCGCGAAGACCAGTCCGGAGATCGCCACGCAGAGGGCGTTCCCCAGGGAGTCCGCCATCGCGAGGGCGGAGCTGTTGAAGCCCTGCTCCCCCGGCCGCGACAGCGCCAGCACCATGACGCTCAGGCGCGGGAACATGAGTCCCATGCCCGCCCCGCCGAACAGCCACACCGCGATCAGCGCCCAGGCGGGCCCCTGGACCAGGATGACCAGGAAGATCCCGACGACGACGGCGGCCACCATCGCCGAACCGATCCGCACCGCGCGGTGATGCGGCAGCCGCGTGGCGCCGAGCCGGCCCTGGATCCCCGAACTGATGCCCCAGGAGACCGCGCTGCAGGTCAGGGCCAGGCCCGCGAACGACGGTTCGAAGTGGTAGATCTCGAACAGGACCTTCGGCAGATACACCTCGGTGCCGAAGAAGGCCGCCGAGCCGATGGCGCGGGTCAGGACGACGCTCGGGAGTCCCCGCTGCGCCGTGAGCGTGCCCCGCGGGATGAGCGGGCGGATGGCCAGGATGCAGACCGCGGCCATGGCGAGGGCGAGCACCCAGCCGACGAGCGGCACCTCGCTGCTGAGGTTCAGTCCCATGACACTCGCGGCGGCCAGCACGGCCCAGAGCAGACGGCCCCAGGGATACGGGCCGGCGCGGTTCGGCTCGGCGTGCTGCTGGTCCCGGCTGATCCTCCGGAGTGCCGGCACGAGCCCGAGCAGGGCCGGGACCACCAGGATCAGCGCGCCCAGGAAGACCCAGTGCCAGCTCGCCACCTGGGCCACCAGGCCGCCGATGTACGGGCCGAGGATCGACGGCAGCACCCAGGCCGCGGCGAAGGCGGCGAACATGCGGGCGTGCAGATCGGCGGGATAGGCCTTGCCGACCAGGACGGTCAGGGCGACGCCGTTGGCCCCTCCCGCGAACCCCTGGACGATCCGGCCCAGCACCAGCAGTTCCATGGTCGGCGCCGTGCCCGCGATCACGAGGCCGACCGTGAAGAGCGCCACCGAGGCGTAGATGGCGCCGACCGGTCCGCGGCGGTCGGACCAGCTGCCCGCCAGGACCATGCCGATCACGCTGGCGGCCATCGGACCGGCGAAGGCGAGGGCGTAGAGCTGCTGTCCGCCGAGTTCCTGGGCCGCCACGGGCATGACCGTGGTGACGGCCATCGACTCGAACGCGTTGAACACCACGAGGGCGAGCAGACCCAGGCTGGTCAGGGTGTACGGAGGGCTGAAAACACCGTGGTGGGAGGAGGGGGCGGCAGATGGCACAGCACCTATTTGAGCGCCTGCCCGAGCCCCGTGCCAATGTCCCGGGAACGCCGTCCAGTCAACCGAACACGAGTGCACAGCGGGGGTGGTTTTCTCCGGCGCCGAAGCGGCTTCCCGGTGGGTGCCGGCCCGCCTTCCCCGGCCTTCCGGGCCTTCCCCGGCGCTGTGGCGGCGGGGACCGCCCACACGGGCGGGGAGACACACGGCGGCAGCGGATGAACGACGTCGGCGGCTCCGGTGGGCCCGCGCCGGGACCGCCGCGGGTTCCGCATCGCCGCGGTCGCGCCTAGGCTGAGAGCACATCACCGCATTTCAGACAGGAGAACTCCCCATGGCCTGCCGCATCAGTGAACTCGTCTTCGGCTGCCGCGAGCCCGAGGTCCTCGCCGACTTCTGGTGCAAGGTCCTGGACTTCGTGGTCCTGGGCCGGGAAGACGACGGTTCGGTGGAGATCGGCGCACGGGACGGCTTCGGCGGCTCGCAGCCCACCCTGTTCTTCAGTTACCGGAAGCAGCCCGAACCGGGCAAGTCCCGCCTGCACATCGACCTCAACGCGACGGACCAGGAGCAGGAGGCCGAGCTCGAACGGCTCCTGGCCCTCGGCGCACGTCGCGCGGACATCGGACAGACGGGCGACGAGTCGTGGCACGTCCTCGCCGACCCGGAGGGCAACGAGTTCTGCCTGCTCAAGCCGCGCATCGCCCCGGTCCCGGTGCCGGCGGGCTGATACCTCCTAGGAATCACCCCTCCGTCCGGACGCGCCCCGCGCACGCCACGGAGAGCAGCGCCACGCACGCCGTCAGCGCGAAGACCCCCAGGAACGCCCCACCCGCTCCGAGCAGGTGGAACACCAGACCTGTCGCGGCCAGGGAGAGCGCGGCGCCCACGGAGTCCGCCACGTTCGCCGCGGACCCGTTGAACCCCTGGTTGCCCGGCCTCGAATACGACAGCACCATCACGCTCAGGCGCGGACTCATCAGCCCCATGCCGCCGCCCGCCAGGATCCAGCCCCCGATGATGACCGCCGGGGGCAGGCCGCCGAACGTGGCCGTGAGCACGATCAGGATCGACAGCGCCAGCGACGCCGCACCCAGCCGCACCGCGCCCACGTTCGAGAGCCCCGTGGACAGCCGCCCCTGGATCGCCGAGCCGACGGACCACGCCACCGCGGAGAGCGTCAGGGCCAGGCCCGCGGTGGCGGGGGCGAAGTGATGATGGTCCATCAGAAGGTACGGGACGTAGACCTCGGCCCCGAAGAACGCCGCGGCGATCAGGAACTTGACCAGGATCACCGACGGCAGGCCGCGCCGTCCGAGCAGCACACCGGCCGGCAGAAGCCTCCGCACCGCGAGCAGCGCGACGGCCGCCGCGAGCACCGCCACCGGCACCGCCCACGGGCCGGTCTCCACCGACAGGTTCAGCCCCAGCACGGCCACGCCCACCACGGCGGCCACCGCGAGGCGCCGGCCGGTGGACAGGCGGGAGCCTGGCTCGGCGCCGCCCGCCGAGGTTCCGTCCGGCACTTCCCCGCCGACGACGCCGTCCCCCGCCCCCTCCGGCGACCCGTCCGCGGGCGCCGGGCCGGCGTCGTCGTGCGCGGGCTGGGCGGCCAGTCGCCGCAGTGCGGGCAGCAGCAGAAGCAACGCCGGCACCACGAGGACCACCACGCCGAGGAAGACCCAGTGCCAGCTGATGTACTGCGCCACGAGTCCCGCGCCGAACGGCCCCACCATGGACGGCACCACCCATGCGGCCGAGAACGCGGCGAAGATCTTGGGGTGCAGCGCGGCGGGGTAGGCGCGGGCGACGAGCACGTAGAGCACGACGTTGATCGCGCCCCCGCCGAGGCCCTGGATGAGCCGGCCCACAAGGAAGACCGGCATGGACCCCGCCAGGCCCGCGACCAGGAGTCCCAGCGCGAAGACCGCCGTCGACGCGAAGAGCGGGAGGGCCGGGCCTCGGCGGTCGGTCCAGGCGCCGGCCAGGACCATGCCGATCACGCCGCTGGCGAGCGGTCCCGCGAAGGCGAGGGCGTAGAGGGCGCTGCCGTCGAGATCGCGGGCGACGAGCGGCATGACGGTGGTGACGGCCATGGCTTCGAACGCCGCGAGGAACACGAGGGCGCAGGTTCCGAGGGTCGTGAGGAGGTGGGCGGGAGAGAGCACGCCCGGGGTCCAGGTCGGAGCCGTCTCCGGTCGCGCGCCGGGCGGCAGCTGGTCCTCCCGGGTGGCGGAGGAGGTGCGAGGGGATTCCATGGTCCCGACGCTACGACCTCAACTATGGTTGAGGTCAAAGCCCAGAGCGAGGAGGATCAGCGTGCCCCAGATCCACGGTGGAAAACAGCACGAACTGAGCATCGGGGAGTTGTCCGCCCGCAGCGGCGTCCCGGTCTCCGCGCTGCACTTCTACGAGCGGCAAGGCCTGCTGCGCGCCGAGCGGAACAGCCTCAACCAGCGCCGGTACGCCCGGGACGCGCTCCGACGGGTGGCGTTCATCCGGACGGCGCAGCGCGTGGGGATGGCTCTCAAGGACATCGGCGCGGCACTGGATTCGCTCCCGGAGCAGCGCACGCCCACCAAGCGCGACTGGACCCGCCTCTCGCGGCTGTGGCGCGAAGAGCTCGACGCCCGGATCGCCGCCCTCACGCACCTCCGGGACGACTTGGACTCGTGCATCGGCTGCGGCTGTCTCAGCCTGAAACGCTGCACCCTCCAGAACCCCGACGACGAACTGGGCCGCACCGGCAGCGGCCCGGTCCTCTGGAAGTAACCCCCTCCCCCGCCTTCCATCGACTGCTCCATACGATGCTCCCAACCCGGCGTGTCGCGGGGAGAACGACATCCTGTGGAGCAGTCGATCAGAGGGCAGCCCGCAGTCACTAGGATCGGAGCCATGATCCCCGCGTCTCCCGCCCCGTCGGCGTCCGCCACCGGCGCCTCCCCGGTCCGGCAGATCCTGTGGGTGATGCTGACGGTGGTCGTCGGGGTGCCGGCGTTCATCGGGTCGTGGATCGGGCTCCTGTTCCTCGGCGAGCACCTCGACTGGGGCCTGAGCGCCAACCAGGTGTTCGCGTGGGAGCTCGCCGCCGTCGTCGCGGTCCTGCTGTGGCCGCTCGCGATCCGCGGCTCCCTGCGTCAGTTCTGGCACCAGCGCGGTCGGCGCCCCGATCAGGTGACCGCCTGGGGATCCGAACCCACGACGCCGGTGCCCAGAGTTCCACTCAGCGTCGCGCAGCGCTTCGCCCGGGTGGCGGTGGTGCTGCTCGGAGGGGCGGGAATCCTCGCGATCTGCGGGCCGCAGGAGGTCTCGTTGCTGGTGCTGCGGGCGCTGGGCGTCGTGAGCATCGGGCCGGCGTCGCTGTGGGGCGCGCTTCAGCTCGTCACGTTCCTGCTGCTGATGGCGCTGTTCCTCCCCGTCCTCGCGCTCACGGAACGCTCACTGCGGAAGCACCCGCACGGCAGCGAGGAGCGCTTCCGCCTGGAGGTTCAGCAGCTCTGGTACCTGGCGGCCGTCACGGCGTGGGTCATCTGCGTGGCGATGGGCCTGATGTTCGCCTGGCTCGTGGTCGCCTACCTCTGATCCGGCGCTACTCCACCAGCCGCCGTCGCCCGGCCAGGTAGCCGAAGACCGCGCCCAGCACCGAGATGCCCAGGAACACCCAGCCGGCCAGGGTGAACGCGCCCGTCGCCTGGTGCACCTGCGCCACCATGAGCGTCCCGACGGAACCCACGCCGTAGCCGACGCCCTGCATCATGCCCGACAGCCGGGCCGCGGTGTGCTGGTCCTCGGTGCGCAGCATGATCAGGGTGAGCGCCACGGCCGTGAGGGCGCCCTGGCCCAGGCCCAGCAGGGAGATCCACGCCCAGATGCCCTCGATCGGACCGAGGATGCTGAGGGCGAACCCCGCCCCGGTCATGAGCGCCAGCACCACGTTGATCCCGCGCTGATCCCAGAAGCGGGCCGCGAGCGCAGGCGCCACCAGGGAGCCGAGCATTTGCAGCAGGATCGACACGGACACCATGATCCCGGCGGTGCTCCCGTCGATCCCGCGGTCGCGCAGCACCGGCGCCAGCCACGCGAAGACGCTGAAAGAGCTCATCGCCTGGAGCGCCATGAACGCCGTGACCTGCCACGCGACCGGCGAGCGCCACACATTCGCGCCGTCGTGGTCGACGGCCTCGCGGTGGTGCGGCACCTTGAGCGCGAGCGGGGCGAACAGGAGCGCGACGACGGCGGCCGGCACCGCCCAGGCGAGCAGCGCCGTCGTCCACTGGCCGGTGAGTTCGAAGAGCGGGTACGTGAATCCCGCGCCGAGGGCCGCCGACGCGCAGATGGCGGTGGTGTAGAGGCCGCCCATGAGGCCGAGCCGGTGCTGGAAGTCGCGTTTCACGACGGTCGGCAGGATGACGTTGCACAGGGAGATGGCCGCGCCGCACAGGGCCGTTCCAAGGAGGAGCATCGGCAGGTGGCCGAGGGTCCCGAGGTCGGCTGGACGGACCAGGAGGCCCCCGGTGAGGACCACCATCGCCCCGAGCAGCACGCGTTCGGCCCCGAATCGCCGCGCCAGGACCGGGGCCAGCGGGGCGAAGACCCCGAGCAGGGTGGCGGGAACCGTGGTGAGGGCTGTGACGGCCCATTCCGGGATGGCTCCGGCGGCGCGGATCTCGACGAGGACCGCCGCGAAACTCGAGAACACGGTGCGCAGATTCAGACCGATCAGCACCAGACAGACCCCCAGGAATGCGAGACGGGTACGGCTGGGGGCTGGGGTCATGGTCTGCGTGTGCACGGTATCCATTGTGGTCCTCCCTGCCGAAACAGTGAGTTTCCGCCGAAACAGCGTGTTTACTACACGGTTTCGGCGGAAACTCACTGTTTCGCGGGCCCGGCGAACAGACCCGGCGAGCGCGAGCCGGAATCACCTCCTCCAAAAACCTCTTGTGCACATCTTGCACACGTAGTGCAGATATCGCTACTGTGATGTAGGCCTCATCAGAGACCGCGCAATGAAGCGAGGAGTCATCATGAACATCCCAGTGCCGGAGAACGCTTCCGCCACCCGTCGGCCGGATCCTGGATCCCTGCCGGAAAGGACCCTGAGGAAGGTCCGGTGGCGCATCGTCCCGCTGATCGTCCTCCTGTATCTGATCGCCTTCCTGGACCGGAACAACGTCGGATTCGCCAAAGGACCACTCACCCACGACCTCGGCATCAACGACGCCGCCTACGGCCTGGGAGCAGGAATCTTCTTCATCGGCTACGTCCTGATGGAGATCCCCAGCAACGCGGGCATGTACCGTTTCGGGGCCCGGCGCTGGATCGCCAGGATCCTGATCAGCTGGGGCATCCTGGCGACCGCCATGGCCTTCGTCTGGAACGAACCGTCCTTCTACACGGCACGGTTCCTGCTCGGCGCCGCGGAGGCCGGGTTCTTCCCCGCCGTGCTGTTCTACTTCACCCTCTGGTTCCCCACGGCTCAGCGAGCGGCCGTCCTGGGCCTGTTCATCCTGGCTCAGCCCGTGGCCAACGCGCTCGGTGCCCCGCTGTCCGCCTCGCTCCTGAACCTGGACGGGTTCCTCGGGCTCACCGGCTGGCAGTGGATGTTCATCATCGAAGGCGTCCCGGCCGTGGTGCTGGGTGTCTTCGTGCCGCGGCTCCTGACCGACCGCCCGTCCGAGGCCCGCTGGCTGGCCCCGGACGAGAAGGCCTGGCTCACCTCCACCATGGAAGCCGAGTACGCGGCCAAGGCCCTCCCGGGCAAGCACTCGTTCCTTCAGGGACTCCGCGAACCGCGGGCCTGGGCATACGGCCTACTCAACTTCGGCATGGTCTGCGGCATCTACGGTCTCGGCCTGTGGCTGCCGACCATCGTCAAGGGCCTGGGCGTCAAGGACAACACCACGCTCGGCCTCCTGGTCATGATCCCGTACGCCGTCGCCATCCCCTTCGTGTACTGGTGGGCGAAGCGCGCGGACCGCACCGGACGGCGGGCCCTGCACGCGTCGCTCAGCATGGTGCTCGCAGCCGTCGGCCTGCTCGGCGCGGCGTATCTCCTGCCCGTGAACGCGGCCTGGGCCATGGCCGCGCTGTCCGTGGCCGCCGTCGGGATCTTCTCGGCCGGCGCGCCCTTCCTGTCCATCCCGTCCGCGGCGTTCGCCGGCGCGACGGCGGCCGCGGCCCTGGGCCTCATGAACTCCCTGGGCAACGTCGGCGGCTTCGTCGCCCCGTACCTGGTGGGCCTCATCAAGCAGGCCACCGGGAGCGATCAGCTCGCCCTCACCTTCCTGGCCGGTTGCCTCACCCTGACCGCCGTGCTCGTGTACGCCTACGCGAACCGGCGGCCGGAGGGCAACTCCCGCATCCCGCAGACCACCCCGTGAAACACCATCTGGAGGAAACCATGACCACGCAGCACCTCGCCGGCGCCACCGCCCTCGTCACCGGAGGAAGCATCGGGATCGGACGCGGGATCGCCCTGTCCCTGGCCCGCGCCGGAGCCCGGGTGGCCCTCACCTATCGCAGCCACGCCCCGGAGGACTCGCTCCTGGACGAACTCCGGGCGCTGTCCGGAGCGGAACCCCTGGCTCTCCAGGTCGACGCCACGGATGAAGCCCAGGTGAAGAACCTGGCGGACGCCGTCAGCCGGGAGTTCGGCCGGCTGGACGTCCTGGTCAACAACGCCGGCGGCCTGGTGCAGCGCGCCACGCTCCGCGAACTGGATCTGGACCTGTGGCACCGCATCCTCAGCGTCAACCTGGACACCACGTTCCTGATCACCCACCACCTGAAGCCCCTGCTGCCCCAGGGCCGCGGCCGCATCATCAACATCGCTTCCCTGGCCGGGCACAACGGCGGGCATCCCGGCGCCCTCGCCTACGCGACGTCCAAAGCCGCGATCTTCGGCTTCACCCGCTCGCTCGCCCGGGAGGTCGCGCCCGAAGGCATCACGGTGAACGCCCTGGCACCCGGCTTCATCGAGGCCACACCGTTCCATGACACCTTCACGACGGCGGACTCGAAGAACGCGACCATCGCCACCATCCCTGCGGGCCGGGCGGGCGTCCCCGACGACGTGGCGGACGCCGTGCTCTGGCTCGCCGGGGAGGGATCCGCTTTCGTCACGGGAACGGTGATCGACATCAACGGGGGTCAGTACGTCCGATGATCCGCGGACCTCTCAAACACCCCGTCGTCCTGGCGGCCCTGGCGGGCGCGGGCCACAAGTCGACCGTGCTGATCGCGGACCTCAACTACGCGGCCTCCACCGCCGTGGCCGCCGGAACCCCGACGGTCCACCTGGCCCTGACCGCGGGGACCCCCACGGTGCCGGAGGTGCTGGACGTGGTCCGGGGCGTGATCCCGGTCGAGCACGCCACGCAGATCCGCCCCTCCGAGGACGCGCTGCCGAGCCCCGTGCAGGACGAGGTGCGGACCCTGCTCGGCGTCCCTCCGGAGCTCGTGAGCCGCGAGGACTTCTACCGGCTCGCCCGCTCCGAGGACCTGGCCCTGGCGATCATCACGGGTGACACCCGCCGCTTCGGCAACGTCCTGCTCCGGATCGGCGCGCTCACCGAGCCACCCTACTGACCGGGCCGCGCGAACACGCCGAGTGACGACGACGGCGGCGCTCCGCACGGCGGCGCCCCCACCACCGTGCGGGGCGTCGCCGTCGTCGTCACCCGGCCGCCTCATCGCTCAGTCACCCTGTCGCGGAGTCAGCGAGGACGCCCGCTCAGGACGCCGTCGGGCTCCAGCCGAGCGACTCGGACACGGCGCGGGCGGTCTCCAGCAGATCCGGGAGCAGTTCCCGCAACCGGGTCAGGTCCATCTGGGACTTGATGGCGGTGATCGAGATGGCGCCGGCCGCGGTCCCCGCGTGGTTCCAGACCGGGGCGGCGATGCAGTTGGAGATCTCCTCGTACTCGCCGTCGTCGTAGGCCCAGCCGGTGTCCCGCACCTCGTCCAGGCGGCGCAGGAATTCCTCACGCGAGGTGATCGAGGAGGAGGTGAAGGGCCGGAAGGTGATCCCGTCCACGATCCGGTCCCTCTGTTCCGGGTCCATGAAGGCCAGCAGCGCCTTGCTCACCCCGGCGGTCTGCACCACCACCTGCCCGCCGATGCGGGTGTCGAGGTGGATCGAGTCGGCCGGTTCGATCTTGTCGACGTAGACCACCGCGTCGCCGTCGGGGACGGCGAACTGCACGGTCTGCCCGACGCGTTCGCTCAGGTCCAGGATGAACGGGTGCACCATGGTGCGCAGATCGAACTGTCGGAGCGCCGAGTCGGCCAGGGCGGCCAGCCGGAAGCCCACCCCGTAAAGGCCCCGCTCGTCCCGCCGGATCAGCCCGCCACCCGCCAGGGTCTGCACGAGGCGCAGCGCCGTGGTGCGGTGCACGCCGATCATGTCCGCGATCTCCAGCAGGGTCCGGGGCCGGACGCTGCAGAACTCCAGGATGTCGATGGCTCGCTGGACCGTCTGACTCATGGGGGCCTCCCTTCAACTGTGCAATAGTTGCACACGCCGGCCCCTCGCCCAAGGCACGTCCACCCCGGATGAATCCCTGTCGGCCCTCCCCGGTACTCTGGAAGACGATGAACGGCATGGATTCCCCCGACCCCGCGAACGCCTCCGAGAGCGCCTCCGCCTCCGAGCCGCGCGCTCCGCACCGCCCCGTCACCGAAGGCAGCCAGGCCTCCTTCGGGACCTACCGGCGCAACCCCGTGAGCTTCGTGCGGCGCGGCACCCGGCTCCAGGGGCGCCGCCAGGAGGCCTGGGACGAGTATGCGGACCGCTTCGTGGTGGACGTGCCGCGCCATGTCGCCGACACCTCGGTGCACCCCGACTACCGCTTCGACGCCGAGGCCGAATTCGGCCGCAAGGCTCCGCTCGTGGTGGAGGTCGGCTCCGGCCTGGGCGAGGCCGTCACCCACGCCGCGGCGGAGCACCCCGAATGGGACTTCCTGGCCGTCGAGGTCTACACGCCGGGTCTCGCCAACACCCTCGTCAAGATCGCGCAGGCCGGCCTGACGAACGTCCGCGTCGTCCAGGCGAACGCCCCCGAGGTCCTGACCACCATGCTGCCGGCGGGCTCGGTGCATCAGGTGTGGGTGTTCTTCCCGGACCCCTGGCACAAGGCGAAGCACCACAAGCGGCGTCTGCTCCAGCCGGCGTTCGCGGAGCAGGTCGCCCAGGCGCTCGAGCCCGGCGGGCTGTGGCGGATCGCCACCGACTGGTCCAACTACGCCGTGCACGCACGGGACGTCGTGAACGCCTCACCGGACTTCGAGAATCTGCACGACGGCGAGCGCGCCGGTGAGGAGAGCCCCCTCACGCAGGTGTGGGCGAGCGGCGTGGAGACCGTGGTGGGCGGCGCACCCGTGCGGGAGGGCCGCGCTCCCGTGAGCACCGGCCACACCGGCCCGAACGAAGGCGTCGACGAGCTGGGCGGCTGGGCCCCGCGCTTCGAAGGCCGGACCCTGACGAGTTTCGAGCGCAAGGCCCTGGAGGCCGGGCGCATGGTGTTCGATCTGACATACCGGAGGAAGCCATGACCGAGACGCTCGAGCCCGCCGCGGCCCGCGAGGCCACCGCTCAGGGCGCCCCGGCGAGCGGCGCCGTGCTGTGCGAGGACGGTCTGCGCCGCCCGGCGTGGGCCGCCGTCGACGGCATGATGCGCGAGTACTACGACACCGAGTGGGGCATGCCCGTCCGTGACGAGCAGGGCCTGTTCGAGCGGATCTCGCTGGAGGGGTTCCAGGCGGGCCTGTCGTGGGCGACCATTCTGCGGAAGCGGCCGGCGTTCCGGACCGCGTTCGCGGACTTCTCCCCGGACGCGGTCGCGGCCTTCACGGACGACGACGGCGAGCGGCTCATGGCGGACGCCGGCATCGTGCGGAACCGGGCGAAGATCCTGGCCACCATCGCCAACGCGCGCGCCACCGTGGCACTCCGCGAGGAAGGCGGACTCGTGGATTTCGTCTGGTCCTTCAAGCCTGCCGAAACGCCGGCGCCGCGCACGTTCGCAGACGTCCCGACCGTCTCGGACGAGTCCAAGGCCCTGTCCAAGGCCCTGAAGAAAAAGGGCTTCAACTTCGTCGGGCCCACCACCATGTACGCGCTCATGGAAGCCATCGGCATCGTGGACACGCACCTGGTGGACAGCCACCGCCGCGGGACGTCCGGGGTGTGGCCGAGCGCCTGACGACAAGCAAAACCACCAGCAAGAGGAGCACAGCATGTCCGCAGCACTGACCCGCGTGGTGATCTCCGTCCGCGCCCTGGAACCGGCCCTGGCCTTCTACCGCGACCTCCTCGGTCTGCCGGCGGAGCTCACCCCGGGCTTCGCGATGCTGACCGCGGGCAACGGTGTCGAGGTGTTCCTCCACGAACGGGAGAGCCAGGCGAGCGACCTCTCCGTCGCCGCCACGTTCACCGTCCCGGGGCTGGACGCGCTGTGTGAAGCGTGGGCGGCGCAGGGCGGCGAGGTCGTCGACGCACCGGAGACCCGGCCGTGGGGCGACCGGATGGCCGTGGTCCGCGACGCCGACGGCCACCTGGTCTGCCTCGTCGAGGAGCGCTGAGGAGCGCCCTTCGAATTGACCCCGTCGATCTGGGCAAACCGTCCACATCTCCTGATGTCGCGCTCCGCGACGACTCGGCGCACTTTCATCGCATAGACCGAGGTAGCGGCACACCTCAGGTCCGACAGATGCGCTCTGCATCTCGTCTCACCCTGGCCACAGGATGGTGTCAGCAGACTCTGAGCACATCACATTCCGACAGCCCCAACACGTGCAACATGACTTGTATTGACGTTCACGATACAAATCGAGTCACGTACCCACGGGAAGGAGGAATGATGTCCAAGCTGTTCAAGAAGATCATGGGTGCCGGCGCCATCTGGCACCGCACTGCGTACTCGAACCAGTACGGAGGAGGCAACTGAGAACTCGTGCGGGTGAGACTGCTTTCAGGTCTCACCCGCACTACCGCTCGATGAAAACCAGGACACTTGGTGACGAATTTTGCTTTTTACCTGACTTTTTACCGCGCGCTGGCGCGCCTCGGGGTACGTCGACTTCGCATGGGAGATACGCGTGTGATTCTCACCTCGCGGGGACTTGAAGAGGTGCGCGACTGTCTTCAAACGCATTCTTCGCAGCTTCCCGCTTTCACCCGGATCGGGTCGGTCCCTTTACCTTTGGAAACTCAAAAGGAAATCCATCGCGAAATCCTACGAATACTCCGGTCGCCGAAGGCGTCGGAATGCTTCACCAGCCCAGTGGCACCCGGGCCGATAGAACTGGCTGGCTGGGGTGTGCGTGAGACTTGGCGCAGACTAAAACCACTGGTCATACCTCGGGTGCCTCATTCGGAATCCATCGAGTCATTTCTCACGGAATACATCGAGAACGTAGCGATCCGCGCTAACATACGGTCCACGGATCACCTGACAAACCGAAGCGCCCAGAACATCTGGAATCTGATGGCGAATTGCATGGCAAAGGCCGAACCACATCGCCGCACGCGACCGGAGGACCATGCGACCTTGCTGGACCTTGTCAACTCGGCCGGCACGGGCCTCAGCTGGGAGGAAAAAGCAGAGGTACTCAGCAGGCTGGTTCTTTCCCTAGTAGGCTTCACGGGCGTATCCCTCGAATGGGCACTCTTGGAACTTGCCTGCTCCAAGACAACGCACCCGCGAGAGGTCCTGCATCGTTCACTTCAGACAAACCCGTCGGCCTGGAAGATCCTGCGCGCCCATGAACGATGTCCCAGGATGAAGGAAGAACGAATCATCATCATCAGCGGAACTCAGATGATGTCCCACAGAACTGTCGGCACGGCTTTCGGCATCTGGGGCGGACGATGCCCTGCGGAATCCCCGGCGCTCGAGTACCTCGAGAAGACGATTTCGACCATACAAAGCACATTGACGGTCCACACCTCACGCAGCATGCGCTTGATCCGAGGACGGCGCCTCACCGCCATTCTCGACTCGCCCCCTCGGCACAAGCTTCGATTGGAACTCAAGGAACGAGAAGACGCCCCTGGGATTCGCCATAGCACTCTGAGCACCTGGAGGCGCACTCCATGACATTACGTCTCGCCCCTCTCTACTGGGTGTCCATGGCGTCCTCAGCGGTCGCGGCGTCGTTCATCTCGCAGAGCAACGACTTCATCCTCGTTCAGACACTCCACGCCCGTCCCTCCGATATCGGAATCGCCAACGCGATCGAGTCCTTTGGCTTCCTGGTGCTGTCGATTCCCTTAGGGCATCTGCTGGCCCGCTTCCGAGCCAGCAAGATCTCTGCATTCTGCGCTCTCATCAATGCCTCCTTGGTCGCGGTCCTCCTCTTCAGCTACCTGTCCGGCAACCTGAGCGTCAATTTAATCTGGTCGATCACCGCGATCAACGGCGTCGTAGCCGTCGCTTCGGGCATCGCCGGATCATCCCAGGTCGGACGCCTATTTGCTGATCATCAGATCGTCAAGGTCTCTGCGCGCAGAGGCGTTGTCAGCCAGACCGTTTCAGTCGTCGTTCCCCTGCTTTCCGGCTTCGCCCTGCAAGCTGGGGCCACACCTCTCCTGCTCATGGGAGCGATCATGTGTGCATTGTCAGCATCATTCGCATCACACCTGCTCAGCATCTACGAGCCGTTTCAAACCCGGTTCCCTGGAGAAGGTGCGCCGGCAGAATCGCGAGACGGCCCCCTTCGACGCATTCCGCTGATCCTCATTTCTCTCTTGCTGATCGTGTGCAATGCGTCGCTCGCGTTCGCGTCATCCGTGGAGGTCCTGTACCAACGAAATGATCTCGGCATGGACTTCGGTCTGATCGGCACCGGGGTGGCGATCGGGGCGGTGGGTGGCGTGCTGGGAGCCGTGGCTGCGGAACCGATCATGGCCAGGTTCCCTCACCACGCGATACAAATAGCGAGCGCCGCCGCGCTCGTCGTCGCAGTCTGTCTGTTCTACTCCGCTTCTCAGGTGCGCCCACCACAGGCGGTGGTCTTGGTATACGTCTTTTCGTTCACCTACGCGGCGGCCATGTCCACTTTCAATATCTCGCTTTTCTCTTATGTCTCCCTAGGGTTTCCTCCTCACCAACTCCCCCGGGTGTTCGGAGTACTTCAAACAGCGGGGATGGGATGCGTTCCGCTCGGCTCCTTACTCGGGGGACTCTCCGGCAACCTCCTTGGCAGTTCCGCCACAATCCTCATCTGGGTGGGCGGGGTAGTCCACCTTCTCCTCCTGTCCATCCTGGCGGCCCCGGCGCTCTCGGCATACGCGGCTTCCGTGGCCAATCCGAAAGCAGAGACCTCCCGCCTCAGCGGACCGTCAGGGCGCCCTCCTGGATGCTCACGGTGAACGAGGACACCTCGCCCAGGTCCTCGCCGTCGATCTCCAGAATCCGCGGCTCCGAGAGCGTCACGGTGAGGCGCCGGGCCTGCCGGTGGGACACCGACTCCGAATCGACCGTGGATTCCTCCTTGCCGATGAACTTCCGGATCCCGTTGTCCCAGAGGTAGGAGCGTGCGGTGTCGAGCCAGGTGCCGATGCCGTCCGCGCTGAGGACGGCCAGGTCGAGGAGCCCGTCGTCCGGCTCGGCGTCCGGGAAGACCACCATGCCGCCCTGGATGGTGCCGCAGTTCCCCACCAGGAGGGTGTGGGCCGAGGTCTCCCACGGGTCCTCGTCGTCGAGGGTGAGCGTGAGGTCGAGGACGTCGCTCGTGCCGATCGCACGGCCGATCGCCTCGACATAGGCGAGCCAGCCGGCACGGGACTTGAGGTCGTCGTCGGTCTCCGTGATCATGTGGGCGTCGATCCCGATGCCGGCCATGACGGCCGACGCGTGCTTCTCCGCGACGCCGTCGATCTCGGCCTCCACCCACGCCAGGTCGATCTTCCGGGGCTCCTCCCCCGCGAGCGCACGTCCGAGCGCGTCCTTCAGGCTGCCGAGCGGGACGCCGAGATTGCGGGCCAGGAGATTCCCGGTGCCCAGGGGAACGATGCCGAGCGGCACCCCGGCGTCGCTCCCGGCGAGCGTCTCGGCCACGGCACGGACGGTGCCGTCCCCGCCCGCGGCCACGACGACGTCGGCCCCGTCCTCCAGGGCTCGCCGCGCGGCGCCCTGGCCCGGATCCTCCGGGTCGGTCTCCCACCAAGAGACCTCGGTGTCCGGGAACTCGGCGAGCGCCGCTTCCAGATCCTCACGGGAGACTTTCGACGGATTCCAGACCAATCCGATGCGCTGCATCGGCCCCTCCTTCTCGTCCGGGCGGGACAGGTCCGGGCCGGGAGCGACGCCCCTCAGCCCAGACTCCTCCGCACCGCTTCACTGCGAATGATGTTGTTATTCTCAGGCATTCCCGGCGAACAACCTACGGGTGCCCGCGGCATCCGCCGGACCGACAGCTGTGGCCCGGGCATCGCCCGGGCCACAGCCTCTTCAACCGCCGCGCCGTGGGATCGCCACGGCCGCGGAGCGCTGAACCCCTGGATTCAGGGGTTCACCTGGATTCAGGGATCACGCGCCCTGCCGGCTGACCTTGGCAAGCTTCCGGCGGACCTTCTTGGTGGTGTTCCCGGTCAGAAGGCGCTCGACCTGATGACGGAGATCCTCGTAGTCCCCGTCCCGCTTCTTCGCCTTCTCCACACCGATGCGGTACGCCGCCGCGGCGACCAGTGCCAGGATCAGAATGTTCTTTCCCATGACGACCTCATTTCCTCCAGATGCTTGAACTCTCCGTGGACCGGATCAGCTCCGGCCCCGGCTCCGGGCAGACCACCGCCCGGCGCCTGTGCCGCGTCAGGAGCGGCGCTTGGTGACGAATCCCCAGATGACCAGCACGATCAGCGAACCGCCGATCGCCAGCAGCCAGGAACCCAGCGACCAGAAGCTGTTGATGCCGGTGTTGAACACGGCGGACCCGATCCAGCCGCCGAGCGCGGCGCCGATGACGCCGAGGATCAGCGTCGCGAACCAGCCGCCGCCCTGCTCACCCGGCATGATCGCCTTGGCGATGGCGCCGGCGATGAGGCCCAGAACGATCCATCCGATGAAACCCATGTGTCTACTCCTCTTTCAGGTGTTGGTGAAAAGTCCGGCCGTGGTCAGCCGGAGTGGGACGCCGCAGCGCCCGCAAGATTCAGATGCCCCGGATCCTGCTTGGCCGGAGCGGAGACGTCGAACCGCACGTGCCGTCGCGTGAAGCCCACGCCCAGCACGGTCTCCATGTCGGGGATGAGCCGCTGCTCCACCAGTTCCATCGCCTCCACGGCGTCGGCGTCCGAGCGAAGCGTGTACTTGGCGTAGAGCACGGGCTCCTTCGCACTGCCGCTGATGCGGACTCCGGCCGCGCTCACGGTCGGGTGGGACGTGGCGGCGTTCTCCGCGGCCCGGGCGATCACCCCGGTGTCGATCTGGGTCATCGCTCCTCCTGAGCGGTCGCTGTGGAAACGGAAGGTGTGGGTGGCGGGCTTCGACGGCAGCGCCGTCAGGATCACCCAGAGGGCCAGCAGCACCAGGACGGCGCCCGCGACCACCACCGCGACCCCTGCCTGATCGCCCTGCCACGGGATCAGCCCGACGGGCTTCTCCGGCACCGTCACGCCCCAGGAGGGAAGGACGGTCCGGCCGAGCAGCACCAGTGCCGCAGCGGCTCCGAGGACCAGGACCGCGAGGATCAGGAGCACCCGCTGCCGGGGTCCGTGGGTCTTCCACATCAGCCTTCTCCCTTCCTGAGGACCTGCACCTGGACCTGCGGCACACGCCGCAGCGGCAGGCTGTCGAGCACGGTCTCCGCGCGGCGCCGGACATCGTCGCGGATGGGCGCGGTGGTCCGGACCGGAGTGCGCACGACGACGCGCACACTCTTCTCACCGGACGTCACCGAGGCGGAGGAGACTCCGTCCGCGCGCTCGGCGGCGGCGCGCACAAGGGCGGAGAGCCCCGCGGCGGCCAGCACTTCCTCGCGGCCGGCGCCGGCGTCGTCGCCCTGGAGCAGCAGGGTGGCCCTGCCGCCCGGGAGGACCGCCGCCAGCAGGAACACCAGCGCGAGCACGGCCAGGACGGCGCCGATGCCCACCCAGACAGGGTCCTGCCAGCCGGCCGCGGCGAGCTGGGAGAACCAGCCGTTGACCGGGTCCGGCCAGGAGCCATTGGACAGCCGCGCGGCACCGGCCCACAGGCTGAGGCAGCCGACGGCCAGCGCGAGCAGCGCGGCGAGCAGGATCGCCACTGTGCGCGCCGGGCGCACATGCCAGAAACGCTTCACAGGAGCCTCCTTCGCTCGTTCGTGTCCTCTGCGTTCAACCAGGACACCGTGATGTCCACCTGGGTCCGGGTGACGCCCGCGTCACGCCGGAGCCTGTCGTCGACCCGCTGCCGGACGGCATCACAGGTCTTCTCGACGGGGCTTGGATAGCGCAGGCCCAGATCCAGCCGCACCACCGCGGTGCTGCCGAGGATCTCGACCTCGGCGCGTGGCCTGCGGTCGAAGTCCCGTCGCTGCGACACGCCCAGGACTCCGCCTGCGGGCGCGCCGACCCCGTCGACTTCCCGGGCCGCCTGCGCCGCGATCTTGGCCAGCACGGCGGCCGGGATGTGCGTGTTGCCCCGGCCGTCCGGCCGGGAGTCCGCTGTCGCGATCTCATGAGTGGTCATGAGCTCACCTGCGGCGTTGCTTGAGGAACCCGCTCACATCGGTGCGGTTCTGCAGCACCCATCCGACGGCGCCGCCCACCAGGGTGAAAAAGGCGACGACGATCAGCTGGGTGAACGAGCCGAACGCGATGATCAGGCCGATCACGATGCCGGCGGCCAGGCCCCAACGTGTTGCATTCATGTCTGCTCCTTGTGTGGCAGCTTGCTCTGGCGGCTTACGGGCCACCGCGCGGGGCGGCCGGGAAAGCCGCCCCGCCCGCGGTGGTCACTTCAGTTCGTCACGCCCGGAGTCGGACGAGGTGTCGTCGTCATCCTCGGGCAGGTGCACGTCGGAGACGTCCACGTTGACCTCGATGACCTCGAGGCCGGTGGCGCGCTCCACGGCGGAGATGATGTTCGCGCGGATGTCCTGGGAGACCTCCACGATGGAGAACCCGTACTCGACGACGATGGTCACGTCGATGGCGGCCTGCTGCTCGCCCTTCTCCACGTTCACGCCGCCGGCGGTGTTGGCCGACGCGCCCGGGATACGCTCCGCGATGGAGTTGAACGTCCGGCGGGCCGCGTTGCCCATGGCGTAGACGCCGGGGACCTCACGGGCTGCGATCGAGGCGATCTTCTGGACCACGCGGTCCTCGATGGTGGTCTTGCCGTGGTCGGTGTGCAGCGGGCCCGTGGGACGGGTCTCCTGCTGCTCGTGCTGCTGCGCTGCTTCGCGCTTCGCCTGGCGTTCCGCTTCCTCACCGGTGGGCTTCACGACGGGGCTGACATTCTGCGACATGGTCACTCCTTGCTTCTCAGTCTTGCTGTCGAAAACGCTGGACACAGAAGAAGACGGAGCGGACACCGGAATCCTCACGCGGTTTTTCCGTGATCTGCATCACATGTCGTGAGGGGTTCTGGGACCCCGCTCCCGCTTACTCCCATCCTGCCTTAGGCTGGCCACATGTCACAGGGGGTTCCCG
This sequence comes from Arthrobacter woluwensis, assembly GCF_900105345.1. Classification (NCBI taxonomy): domain Bacteria; kingdom Bacillati; phylum Actinomycetota; class Actinomycetes; order Micrococcales; family Micrococcaceae; genus Arthrobacter; species Arthrobacter woluwensis. The sequence goes on along the minus strand of NZ_FNSN01000003.1, from coordinate 695,764 downwards.
ACTCACTCGTTCCCTGGGTGGGCCGCGCCCAGGAGGGTGATCCGGCCGCCTTCGAACACCTGGTCACCCGCCTGAATGGTCCCTTGCGGAGCTTCGCCCGTGGTGTGCTCGGGCACTGGGCGGAAGCCGAGGACGCCGTCCAGGAGGCCTGGCTGCGCATCTGGCGGCGGCTCCCCCATCTGAAGGACCGTGCGGCCTTCACCGGGTGGGCGTACTCGATCACCCGCAACGTCTGCCTGGACAGGATCCGTTCGCGGGATAGGCTCAAAGCAGACTCCCTCGACGCTCAGGTCCTGGAGCTCGCGGCCCCCGAGGACGCGCAGCCCGAAGAGCAGACCGAGCGCAGACTGGAACTGGAGCGGGCGTGGAGCCGGGTGGCCGCGCTGCCGCTCGCGCAGCGCGAGGCGTTCCTCCTGGTGGCCGTGCACGGGCTGAGCTACCGGGACGCCGCACTCGCCATGGGAAGCACCGAGACCACCCTGCGCGGACGCCTGGCACGAGCCCGCGCGGCCTTGACCACCGATCCTGGAGAGGAGGCGACGCCATGAGCACCCTGCCCTGCGGCAGGACACGCGATGACGTCCTGCAGAATCTCGACGGGCCACCCGATGCCCACGAAATCCAGTGCCCCTGGTGCCACGCCGAGCGTGCCCGCCAGAAGGACCTGGATTCCGGCCTGGCCACACTCCTCCGCACCGAGGAGGAGAACCAGGGGAACGACGACGGCGCGATCGCCGCCGTGATGCGCGCGGTCCGCGAGAACCTCCGTCCTCTGCGCAGCACCCGGGCGATCGCCGCCGGCGGTGGCGAACCGGTCAAGGTGACGTCGCTGGATCTCGCCGACGCCGTGCGGAACGTGTTCGGCGGAATCGGCCGCATCCAGGTGAACTACGTGGACGTCCGGCCCGAGGACAGCGACTCCCCGCACGTGCGCTGGCGCGCGGAATGCGCCGTGAGCGTGGCCCCGGACAGTGACCTCACGGAGGTCGAGTCCACCGTGGTGAGCAAGGTGTCCGAGGGCGTGCGCGCCGTCGTGGTCGCCGAGCACCTCGTGGTCGACGTGACCCTGGAGGACGTGCACGGCGAGACCCTCCGGCACGCGGTGCGGGACTCGTGATGACGGTGGAGACCTTCACCGGCGCCGACGCGCTGCACCGCCCCGTCGGCATCTTCGACGCGGGAATCGGCAGCTACGACCTGGTGCGCCGCATCCGCGCCGCGTATCCCCGGCAGGACGTGCTGTACCTCGCCGACCGTGCGAGTTTCCCGTACGGGGCCAAGAGTGAAGAGGCCCTGCTGGCCAGCGTCGGCCGGGCGGCCCAGGCCCTCGAATCCCTGGGCGCGGCCTCGATCATCCTGGCCTCCAACGCGCCGAGCGTGACGGTCCTCGAACCACTCCGCGCTCAGATGCGCGTGCCGGTGCTCGGTGTGGTGCCTCCCGTGCGCTCGGCGCTGGCCTCGCTCCCCGGCGAAAGCACCCTGATGGTCGCCGGAGCGAGCGTCCTGATCCAGAGCGACGCGCTCGCGCAGCTCATCGAGGACGCCGTGGGCCTGGAGGCACACCGCGTGCACGCCGTGGCCGCCGACGACCTCATCGGTCTGGTCGAGTCCGGGGCTTTCCTGGACCCCGAGAAGGTCGAGCAGCCGATCGCCGCCTTCATCGCGGCCCTGCGCTCACAGCACCGGCGGCTGGGCGGGCTGTCCCTCTCGAGCACGCACCTGCCGTGGCTGGCTCCCGCGATCGCGCGGGTGGCGCCAGGCCTGCCCCTCTTCGATCCCGCGGATCAGGTCGTGGCCGACTTCGCTCCACTGGCCACGCCCGGATCCGGGCGGCTCGTCTGCATCGCCACGGCCTCCGAGGAGCATCCCCTCGACGAGTTCCAGTCGATGCTGACGAGACTGCGCCTCGACATCACCCCGGCGCTCATCGAGCTCTGACGAGGAGGAACGCCTCCTCGCCGGCGTGACCGGGCGATCGTGACCACTCGATCCGGTGCGGCAGAATGAACCCATGCACAGCATCCCGGAGGAGATCGAGACCCCTGCCATCCTGATCGAGCGGGACATCCTGCACCGCAACATCGAGCGCATGGCCTCACGGGTGCGGGAACGGGGCCTGACGCTCAGGCCCCATGTGAAGACGCACAAGATCCCCCAGATCGCGGCGCTCCAGCTCGAGGCGGGTGCGGTGGGCCTGACGGTCGCGACGATCGGCGAGGCGGAGGTCTTCGCCGACCACGGCGCCACCGACCTGTTCATCGCCTACCCCCTGTGGCTCAGCGCGGCGAAGGCGGAGCGTCTCAGGGCTCTCTCGCAGCGGGCACGGATCGCCTTCGGCACGGATTCCGTCGAGGCGGTCCGTGAGGCCGGCCGTCTGCTGGGCCCGGCTGCCGCGGACTTCGGCGTGCTGGTCGAGATCGACAGCGGGCATCACCGCAGCGGCGTGCGGCCCGAGGACGCGGCCGCGATCGCCGACGCCGCCCGCGCCGCCGGTTTCCGCGTCGCCGGTGTCTTCACGTTCCCGGGTCACAGCTACGCCCCGGGGATGCCCGGCACCGCGGTGGACCAGGAGGGGGCCGCCCTGGACCGGGCCGCCGTCGCGCTCCGGGAGGCCGGGCACGACGTCGAGGTCCTCAGCGGCGGCTCGACGCCGACCGCGCTGCTCACCGGGGACTCTGTCGCCACGGAGTTGCGGCCGGGTGTCTACGTGTTCGGAGACGCGCAGCAGCTCGAACTCGGGCGCTGCGCGCCGGAGGACGTGTCGCTGACCGTGGCCGCGACCGTGGTCAGCCGCCACGAAGGGTCTGGGGACCTTCCGCGCCGGATCGTGCTCGACGCCGGCAGCAAGATGCTCGGCGGCGACCGCCCCGCCTGGGCGAGCGGCTTCGCCCGGGTCCAGGAGGAGCCCGACGCGCGGGTCAGCGCCCTGTCCGAGCATCACGCGACGGTCCTGTGGCCCGAGGACGCACCGTTGCCCGCGCTGGGCAGCAGGCTGCGCCTCATTCCCAATCACGTGTGCGTCGCGGTGAACCTGGTGGATGAGGTCACCGTGGTCTCCGACGGCGCCGTCGTCGAGCGCTGGGAGATCGCGGCACGGGGCCGCAACGCCTGAGCGCGGGATGACTCAGGCCAGGTAGGGTGACCCGTATGTCGGGGGATCAGGAACGCCTGGATTTTGAGAAGCGCCACGCGTCGGACGCGGTGGAGATCACCGTCCTCACCGGTCAGCACACCGGTGGGGCGGGAAAAGCCGGTGGCGCGGTTCTCTGGACGGCCTCGGCCGATGTGCTGGCCTACCGTGACGAAAACGGCTCGGAAGTGGACGCATCGGGCCGCCTGTCGTGGCTCGCGACCGACGAGCAGCGCGACACGTGGATTCACGACCTCAAACCGCTGACCCAGTACGTGGTCAGGGCACGCCGCGCGACCCCGGATCCTGCCGAGTACGCCAAGTACAAGCTGCCCGTCCCCGATCTCACGCACCACTTCGCCCTCGACGAGGTGGTGGAACGGGACGTGCAGAACCGTTTCCTCCTCGAGCGGAGGGCCCAGTGGGTCCAGCCCGTCACCATGGCCACCGACCTCGGCGATTTCGAGCTCGATCGCGCCTTCGGATGGTTTTCAGGCCTGATCGCGCGGGGCGACGGCGACATCTCCGTGACGCTCGCCGTCGACGAACCCGCCATCCTGGGCGCCGAGACCTGTCATGCAGCGTTCGCCAGCCTGCACACACTGGTGGCAAACCTGTCCGTCATCGACGCGCGGTGGCGGGCCTTCGCCGCGGAGAAGCTCACCGACCTGGCCAACGATTGGCAGGACGACGCGCAGGAGGAGAACGACGAGGCAGCGCCCGAAGCTCCGATCACAGCCGACACGTTCGCCCAACGCATCCGCCTCAGCGAGCTCTCCATCGACCCGGAAGGTTCGATGACCGCCTACTACGACGATGACGACCTGTTCTGGGGCCACGTGATCCTCATCGAGGTGGCAGCCGACGGAACCCCCGGCGACGCGACCATCGCCGGGTAGGGCCTGCGGTCAGGCGTGCTCGGCCTCGTAGCGGACCTTGAGGGCGCCGCGCTTGACCTTCAGTTCGAGCACGCGGACGTCCTTCAGCTGGGACAGGTCCGAGACATGCGTCCCGCCGCACGGTTCCGCGTTCACACCTTCGATCGTGACGGTGCGGTGGCCGGAGTCGTCGGTCGTGGCGGTGACGGCGCCGCCGCGGGCGAGCACGGCGTCGAACGCCTCCTGCAGCTCGGCGCGCACCGCATCCCGCAGCTCCGGCGTCGCGAGCTCTGATTCCAGGCCCTCGGGGCTGAAGTCGAGACGCGCCTGACCCGGGTAGTGGCTGTGGCCGGCGCTCTGCCAGCCGCGGGCCTCCCCCAGGTGACCCAGGACGTGACCTGCGGTGTGGAGCGCGGCGTGCCGCTTGCGCAGGGTCTCGTCGATCGCGCAGACCACCTCGGCGCCCTCGTCCAGGGCCAGCCCGTCGCCGCTCAGCACCACGAGACCTTCCTCGGTGCGGGACGGGACCACCGGCACGCCGTTAACGGTGCCCTCATCGGACGGCTGGCCGCCGCCCTTCGGGTGGAAGATGTTCGGGCTCACGGCGACCCAGGCGCCGTCGTCGTCCTGGCCTGCGGCCACCACCTGGGCGGGGGATTCGAAAAGGTAGGTGTCCCGGTAATAGGCCTGGTCCTGCGAGGGCCCAACGTCGCTGATCGTCATACTTTCAGCTTAGGGGCAGCCAAGCGAAGAAGCCTCCTCACGCCAAGGAAAGAAACAGCTTCTCCAGCTCTTCAGGATTCATGGCGCCATCCGCTTCCGGGGCCGTGAGGCACTCCTTCAGAGCCGTGGAGATCACCAAGAAACCGGCGCGGTCCAGCGCCTTCGACACGGCCGCAAGCTGCTGCACCACATCACGACATGGCGAATCCGATTCAACTGCCGAAATCACGGCGGCAAGCTGCCCCTGCGCGCGACGGAGCCGATTGACGACCTTCCGCTTCGCATCCGCGTCATGGCCGTCAGTCACCGAGTTCATTGTCATCACGTCCCACATCTTCCCTGTCGATTCCAGCTTGACATTCAATATACCCCTACCCGTATCGTACTTATACCCCCTGGAGTATTTGAGAGCGGAGAGATGAAATGTGCTATCCCACAACGTGCAAGGTGTGCGGCAAGACGACCTGGAGTGGATGTGGCGAGCACATCGCATCCGTCAAGCGCAGCGTGCCCGCAGCACAGTGGTGCGATAAGGTCCACACGGAAGCCGAGATCGCAGCGGCCCGCGACAGCCGCCCGGGTCTGTTCTCGCGGATTTTCGGCCGGTGAGGGGGCCCTCCATGCGAGTCGTCATCGTTGGCGGCGTCGCCGCCGGCATGAGCGCGGCAGCACGTGCAAGGCGCTTGGATGAAGACGCCGAGATCGTCGTGCTGGAACGTGGGCGTCACGTCTCATTCGCCAACTGCGGTCTTCCTTACTATGTAGGCGGTGAGATCCTGGAGGCCGAAGACCTCCTGCTTCACAACCCAGCATCCTTGAGAGCCGCGTTGAACATCGATGTGCGACTTGAACACAGCGTCATCGGGCTGGATGCCTCCGCACACCACGTGACCGTGGAAACGCCTGCCGGAGAACAGCAGATCCACTACGACGAACTGATCCTCGCCCCCGGAGCCTCGGTGTTCCGCCCGGCCATTCCTGGACTCGATTCACCGCGTGTTCACACCCTCCGCACCGTTGACGACGCGTTGGCACACCGCACGGCGCTCGAATCAGGAGCGCGGCATGCAGTCGTCCTGGGTGGGGGCTTCATCGGCGTTGAGGCCGCCGAAGCCTTTGCAGCCCAGGGCCTCAAGGTAGACCTCGTCACACGCGGTCCGCACATACTGTCCCCTGTGGAAGCTGAGCTGGCCGCCCTCGTCACCACCGAAGCGAGCAGGCTCGGCATCACCGTTCACTCCAACGCGACGGTGGAAAGGATCGTGTCCGGCGACACGCGCGACACGGTCGTCCTCTCTGACGGCCACCAGGTCCAGGCGGACCTCCTCGTCCTGGCCGCCGGCGTCCGGCCGGACACGGCCATCTTCGAAAAGGCCGGAGTGGCGTGCGAACGGGGCGCCATAGTCGTGGACGAGTATGGTCGCACCAACCTCCCCGGGGTGTACGCAGCTGGGGATGCCACCCTGCAGACCGACCATGTGACCGGCACTCGTCACCCCGTCACCCTCGCCGGACCCGCGAATCGCTCAGGTCGTCAGGTCGCTGATCACCTCGTGCGACCGGAATCGGCCCGGCCCGCACCGGCAACGACGGGGACTGCAATCATCCGCGTCGGAGAACTCACGGCCGCAACCACCGGTGCAAACCGGGCCTCACTGCGGAAGGCCGGCGTCGACCACCAAACCCTCCATCTTCATCCATCGAATCACGCCGGATACTTCCCCGGGGCAACTCCGCTTTCCCTGGTGGTTCACATCCGCAAAGACGACGGTCTGTTGCTTGGAGCACAAGCGGTCGGGAAAGAGGGCGTCGACAAGCGCATAGATGTTCTTGCCACTGCCATCCGTGCTGAATTCCATGTCGCAGACCTGATCGATCTCGATCTCGCGTATTCGCCTATCTACGGAAGCGCGAAAGACCCGGTGAACCTGGTCGGAATGGTGGGCCAGAACGCCCTCGACGGCACCCTGCGCTTGTGGTACGCCGAGGAGTGGGAGCACCTCCGTCACGACGCTTTGATCCTGGATGTCCGCAGCCGTGACGAGTACGCCTCTGGACACCTGCCGGGGTCGCTCAACATCCCGCACACCGAACTTCGCGGGCGCCTCGACGAGTTGAAAGCCACGGTCGACAACCGTCCAGTCAGAGTGCTGTGCGGATCCGGGGTACGCTCGCACATCGCCCACCGAGTCCTGGACCACGCCGGTTTCGATTCCGCATCTCTGTCCGGGGGGATGCAGACCGCTCGCGCGATCCTCGGCGATCACATCCTGCATTCGGTCGGATGACTGCTCCTGCGCGACCGGGGCCTCCCGGCGCTACGTCCTAGTTCTCCCCCATGGCGGCGTTGAAGCGGTCCAGCATTTCGGCGAACGCCTCCAGGTCCTCGTTGGACCAGTCGGCGAGCCGTTCGATCATGACTTCATTGAGCAGGCGGGCCGAGGTCTCCAGCGCCGCCTCGCCCTCCGGGGTGAGGCGCAGGGCCTGGCTCCGTGCCGTGGACTCCGGATCCACCACGGCCATGAGGCCCATGCGGGTGAGCGCCGCGAGCTGCCGGGACACCGTGGACCGGTTGAGCTCGAAGTGGGTGGCCATGTCCACGGCGCGGCACCCGGGGTGCGAACGGATGTACTCCAGCATCGAATGGTCCACCGGCGAGAGCGTCTGGTTGGAGCGCCTCAGCCGGGCGCTCCCCCGCCTGCTGACCGTGGTCAGGCCCGTCTGAATACGGGCCACGGCGGCGTCGTGCTCGGCGTGCTCCTTCTCCGGTGTCACCATCCCTCCAGCCTAGTGCCGCGGCTGTCACGCCGGGGTTACGCCGGACCGGAGGGCCAGGACTCAGGCGGATCCGCGCACCACGAGCTCGGTCTCCAGGACAGTCCTGCGGGGCGGCGTGGCCCCGGTGAGCAGGTCGATGAGGACGCCGGCCGTCGCCTCGCCCAGCGCATGGAGGGGCTGGCGGATCGTGGTCAGGGGCGGGTTCGTGGAGATCGCGACCGGGGAGTCGTCATAACCGACGATCGCGACGTCTTCCGGAACCCGGATCCCTTCCGCGGTGAGGGTCTCCAGCGCGCCCCGGGCCATGAGATCGTTCGCCGCGAAGATCGCATCGGGCAGCCGCCCGCCCGGTTCCGCGGCCCGGGCGAGCAGCTCGCGGGCGGCCCGGACACCGTCGGCCTCGAAGTAGTCGCCGGGGACTTCCGCGAAGGGTTCCAGCCCGGCGTCGAGGAGCGCCTTGCGGAATCCCTGGAGCCGGTCCTCCGCGGCCCCCATCGACAGGGAACCGGTGATGGTCGCGATCCTGGTGCGTCCCGTGCTGATCAGGTGGTCGGCGGCGTACCGCGCGCCGGTGACATTGTCGACGTCGACGACGTAGTCGCTCTCCCGCTCGGCCCACGGGCGGCCGCCGAAGACCACGGGAACGGCCTCGACGATGCTGTCGATGAAGGCATCGCTCGTGTGATACGAGAGGACGATCGCCCCGTCCACGCCGCCGTTGCGGACGAAGCCGGTGACCCGCCCGTCCGGATCGTCGCTGGCCACCAGCAGGTTCAGGACATAGTCCGAACGGGCGATCCGGTCACTGATCCCGGCCACCACGGCGGCGAAGAACGGGTCTCCGAAGAAGCGGGTGGTGTCCTCTGGAACGACCAGGGCGATCGCATGGGTCTGGCGGGTGGCCAGGGAGCGTGCGGCGCGATTCGGCACGTAGCCGAGCCGTTCGATGGCGGCTTCCACTGCTTCCAGGGCCTCAGCACTCACCGCGGTGGAACCGTTCACCACCCGCGACACCGTGGATCGGGACACCCCGGCAGCGGCCGCGACTTCTTCCAGTGTCGGCCGGGCCGCGTTTTCCTTGTGATCCACCCCTGCTCCGTTCTCCTGCATACGCTTCGGGTTCGTCGCGGATGACAGCCGTGATCTTACACTGCCCGCCTTTCGGGCAGCGGCGGGGCCACGCACCGGTGCGGACCGGGGATCCCCCGATCCGCACCGGTGCGTGAGCCGGGCCGCGCGGACGGCCTCACACGGCGCGTTCGGCGATGATGCGCCGGTATTCCAGCCCCGAGTCCTTCACCAGGCGCTCCTGCGTCTCGTAGTCGACGCGGACGATCCCGAACCGCTTCTCGTATCCCCAGGCCCACTCGTAGTTGTCGAGCAGCGACCAGTAGAAGTAGCCGCGGACGTCGGCTCCCGCGTCGATCGCCGCGAGGACGGCGCCGAGGTGGTCCTTCAGGAACGCGGCGCGCTCCGTGTCGGGAACCCGGCCGTCCACGAGTTCGTCGTCGTACGCCGCACCGTTCTCGGTGACGTACAGCGGCAGGCCGGGGGCGGACTCGGCGACGCGCTGCAGCACCCGCCGCAGGCCGTCGGGCTGCACCTCCCAGTCCATGCCGGTGCGCGGGAGCCCGCGTTCGACCCAGTGCACCCCCTCGGCGGCCGGGAACGGCGACTCCGTGCGCCGGGAGACGTGGGCATCGCCTCCCGGCGCCTGCTCGTCCGCGCGCCGGGGAGCATGCCCCGACACGAGCTCACCGTGGTAGTAATTGACGCCCAGCCAGTCGAGTGGCGTGGACATCGAGGCGAGGTCTCCGTCCTGGACGGCCGCCTCCCACCGTGTCACCGCTTCCGGGTGCGCCGCTCGGATGTCTTCCACGGTGTCCTCCGGGTAGGAGCCCTGGAGCACCGGGTCGAGGAACCACCGGTTGAACTGTCCGTCGATCCTCCGGGCGGCGTCGAGATCGGCGGGATCCTGCGGATCCGCGGCGTCCGCGACCGTCAGGTTGAGCGTGATCCCGCATTCCAGCGCGTCATCCCGCTCGCGCAGGGCCTCGATCATGCGGCCGTGGGCGAGCAGCAGGTGGTGGGCGGCGAGCAGTCCGTCGCCGACGTCGTACCGGCCCGGGGCGTGCGCCCCCGCGGTGTAAGAGAGGAACGACGAGCACCACGGCTCATTCAGCGTCGTCCAGTGCCGCACCCGGTCGCCGAGCGCGTCATGCAGGGTGAGCCCGTACTCGACGAACCGGTCCGAGGTCTCGCGGACGGTCCAGCCGCCCTTCTCCTCCAGTGCCTGCGGCATGTCCCAGTGGTAGAGCGTCAGCCAGGGCAGGATGCCCGCTTCCAGGAGCTCGTCGACCAGGCGGTCGTAGAACGCGACGCCGGCCGGGTTCACCGCCCCGCCGTCCGGCCGCACGCGCGACCACGACGCCGAGAACCGGTAACTCTGCAGGCCCAGTTCCCGCATGAGCGCGACGTCCTGGGGGTACCGGTTGTAGTGGTCGCACGCCACGTCCCCGGTGTCGCCGTTCACCACGGCCCCGGGGACCCGGCTGAACGCGTCCCAGATCGACGCGGTGCGCCCGTCGTCGAAGGCGGCGCCCTCGATCTGATACGCGGCGGTCGCGGCGCCGAAGAGGAACTTCTCCGGGAAGGGTCGGGACATACGGGTCATCCTTTCACCGCACCCTGCATGATGCCGCTGACCAGTTGCTTTCCTGCTCCGGCGAACAGGATCAGCAACGGGATGGTCGACAGCAGCACACCTGCGAGCACGATCGAGTAGTCGACGAAATGGTTGGACTGCAGCAGCGACAGGGCCACCGGAAGGGTCGGGTCCTGCCGGTCGAGCACGATGAACGGCCAGAAGAAGTTGTTCCAGGCCGAGACGAACGTGAACAGCCCGAGCATCGACGCCGCGGGACGGGCTGCCGGCAGGCCGATGGTCCAGAAGGTGCGGAAGGAGCTGGCCCCGTCCATCCGGGCCGCCTCGATCAGCTCATCCGGCACCGCCTGCTGCAGGTACTGGGTCATCCAGAACACGCCGAAAGCACTCACGAGCGCGGGGACGATGACGGCGCCCGTCTTGCCCGTCCAGCCGAGCTCATTGAAGAGCACATACAGCGGGACGACACCCAGCTGGGTCGGCACCGCCATGGTCCCGACGACGAACGCGAGCAGCCAGCCACGCCCACGGAAGCGGAGCTTGGCGAACGCCCAGCCTGCGAGCGTCGAGAAGAACACCACGGAGAGCGCGATCAGCGCCGAGGTGAAGACCGAGTTCCACAGGGCCTTCCAGAAGTTCAACGCCGGATCGTTGACCACGGTCAGGGCGTTGGCGAGGAAATTGCCGCCGGGGATCCAGGACATGTGAGGGTCCCGGAGCGTGTAGGCGTCCCCCGAACCGATCAGGAACGACCAGTAGAACGGGAAGACGCTTCCGGCCAGGACGAGGCCGAGGCACCCGTACACGAACCATCCGGGGCGGGCGCCGCGGACGCGTCGGGTGCGCGGCGAGGCGGGCGGGGTGGGCGCCGTCGTGGTGACGCGGTCACGGGCGGTGGTGCGCGTCGCGGTGGTCATCGCTGGTCTCCGTCCGTGCGCACCAGGGCGCGGGTGATGAGCATGTTGATCGCGCCGATGACGAGCACGATGAGGAACAGGAGCCAGGCCAGGGCGGCCGCGCGTCCGAAGTTCCATTCGCCCCAGCCGATGTTGTAGAGGTACAGGGAGATGGTCAGCCACTGGCTGTTCGACCCCCCGGTCCCGTACTGGTCATACATCCGGGGCTCGTCGAATATCTGCAGACCGCCGATGGTGGACGTGATGACGACGAAGATGAGCGTCGGGCGCAGACTCGGCAGCGTGATGGCGAAGAACTGGCGGAACCGGCCCGCGCCGTCCACCGTCGCGGCCTCGTAATAGTCGCGGGGGATGGCCTGCATCGCGGCCAGCAGGATCAGCGTGTTGTAGCCCGTCCAGCGGAAGTTCACCATCGTGGCGATCGCGATGTGACTGGCGAAAGCGTTGGTGTGCCACGGGATCGGCTCCAGGCCGATGCCCTGCAGCGCGGTGTTGACGAGGCCGTACCGGTCACCGAACAGATTCGAGAAGATGAGCGCGACGGCGACAGGCGCGACGACGTAGGGCAGCAGCACTCCCATGCGCCAGAAAGTCTTCGCGCGCAGGTTCTGGTCGAGGAGCGCGGCGAGGAACACCGCGAACACCATCTGAGGAACGCTGGAGAGCAGGAAGATGCTGAAGGTGTTGCGGAGGGCGATCCAGAACTTCGGCTGGCCCAGCACGTAGGCGTACTGGTCGAATCCGATCCAGGTCCCTTTGCCGCGGACCTGGTCCCAGTCCATGAACGAGATGATCGCCGTATAGGCGATGGGGAAAAGCCCCACGACGAGGAACAGCAGGAAGAACGGCGAAATGTAGAGGTAGGGCGAGAACTTCAGGTCCCAGCGCGAGAGGCGCGCTCCGAAGCCGAAACGCCGCGGCGTGACAGTGGTCATGACAGGTCCTAGTGGGTTGTCCGGGCGGGAAGGCGGGTAGGGGCGGGGCCGCCCTGATGAACGGGAAGCGGCCCCGCCGCGGCGTTACTTCAGTGCCTTGACTTCGTCAGTCCACTGCTTCCAGGAGGTCTCCGCGTCCTGGGTCCGTTCCTCCACGCGGGTCAGGGCCTTCTGCATCGCGTCGTTGATCGGGAAGTAGCGCTGCCCCTTGAACGGCGCCACCGTCACGGCCTTCGCGCGCTCGGACAGGATCTTGCCGACGGGCGCATTGTTGAAGTACTTGTCGGTCGAGCCGAGCAGGGTCTTGTCAGTGAGCGCCTTCTGCTGGCTCGGGAAGGTTCCGGCGTTGGAGAACGCCTTCATCTGCTGAGCGGGGTCCGTCAGCCAGTCCGCAAGCTCCTGCGCGGCATTGACGTTCTTCCCGTTCTTGGGCACCGTCAGATACGAACCGCCCCAGTTGCCGCCGCCGTTGGGGAAGACATTGGCGATGTCCCAACCCTTGACGCCCTTGGCATTGCCCGAGATCACGCCCAGCATCCATCCGGGGCAGAGCATCGTGGCGAAGGAGCCGTTCGACAGGCCCTTCATCCAGTCGGGTGACCACTGGCTGAGGTGCGCCGACTGCGTCCTGCTGGCCTTCAGAACCTTGTCGTAAGCCGTCTTGACCTCGGCGTTCGTCGTCGCGGTGACCTCACCGCTCTTGGGGTCCTCATAGGCGGCCTCGATCTGGTTGACGATGCCCTGGTAGGTCCCGCCGGCCGAGTCGAAGAAGGGCTTGCCCGTGGCGGCGGTGTACTTCGCGCCCACGTCGAAGTAGTGGTCCCAGTCGCCCTGGAGCAGCTTGGCCACGGCTTCACGATCGGTGGGAAGACCGGCGGCGGCGAACAGGTCACTGCGGTAGCAGACAGCTTCCGGGCCGATGTCGGTGCCGTAGCCGATGAGGTTTCCGTCCTTGTCCGTGGCGGCCGCGGTCTTCCAGTCGAGCCAGCGGTCCTTGAGTTTCGCGTCGACCGGTGCGAGCAGATCGGAGTACTTCATGACCTCGGGAAGCCAGTCGACCTCGATGGCTTCGACGTCGGCCAGGCCGGACTTGCCGATCTTCTGGAAGTAGTTCTCGCGGGCCTCGTTGCTGGTGGCGGCCCGGTTGTGCACGATCTTCACGTTCGGGTGGGACGCCGTGTACTCCTTCAGCAGCGCATCGGTGTACCCGAAGTCGTTGAAGGTTGCGACGGTGAGGGTGACGGGGGCATTCGGATCGGACGGGGTGTCGCCACTGGAACAGCCGGTCAGCACCAGGGATGCGGCGGCGACGGCCGCCGCGACGGGGACGAGCAATCTGCGTGGGGTGAGTTTCACGGGCACTCCTTTGTGTGCGTGTGATGATGCGAGAGGTGGGGCGTGGGAGCGCTCCCAAAAGGAATTTGAGTGTATGAGAGCGCTCCCACGCGTGTCAATGGATTTCATTGATCCCGGATTCTTCAGGCGGAAGGTCCCCCTCCGCCGGCCCGGGCGGGCTCAGCGGGTCGCGCAGGCCGCGCCGTTGAGGCGGAACTGCCACGGCGCGTCGGCCGCTCCGACGCCCCGCACGACGAGGGACGTTTCAGCGCCGGGCGCCAGGGACGTGGCCCTGCCGCGCGCACTGACCGACACCTCGGCGCCACGCTGCACGAACGTCGCGCCGGGCACGGCCTTGACCTTCTGGTCGCCGCCGAAGGTCCAGCTCAGCACCCAGGGCGTAGCCGTCTCCGACCCGAGATTGCGGAGGCGCAGGGTCTGCGAGAACGAGGCACCGTGCCCGGTCGGCGTCACCGTCACCTCGCACGTGAGCGGCGCCAGCGCGGGCACCGCGTTCGCGACGAGTTCACGCGCCTGCTCAGGGAACCACTGCCCGGCCGGCGGATCCTGGATACCCCGCGCCGGGTCCAGAGGCCCTGCCGTGCCGCGATAGCACTGCCCGTCAGACTCGCCCGGAACCTTGACCCACAGGTACGCGTCCGCGAGATCCACACCCGTGCTGGTGGTGGGCCTCTGACCCGCACCTCGCCCAGGAGGGTTGCACCAGTCCTCGTGCTGCGGATACACGCCCACCGGATACTGCCAAGGACCGATGCCGTTGCGGCTGGTGTCGACGATGAAACGCGCGGTCGGCTTGACGCCACCCAGCTGGGCGGCGTACCGCGAGTCCACCCCCGCCGTGTCGAGCGCGGGGTCCGCGGCGCCCGCGCTCCACTCGCCGTATTGCGACATCGCGACACCCTGCCAGTCGTTGGCCGGGCCGCCATTCCAGAACTGGTCCCCACAGTCCTTGAACCTGCCCGGGGCGACCTCGGTGGCGTAGGCGATGCAGGACGAGACCCACGTGCCGTAGGCGTTCGAGTTCTTCGTGTACAAGTAGTTCGACACGTTGAGGAAGAACCCGGTCGTCCGGCCCACGCCGGCGCGGACGAGACGCGAGGAGATCTCCCCGACGTTCAGCCACGCGGCATTGGTGCCGTCGAGATACGTGGCCACGGAGGGCAACGCGCTCAAGGCGTCGACGGCGTGGTTCAGCTGCTCGAATCGCGCGTCCGAGGCGCTCTCGGGGTCGGCCCCTTCGGGCCGGCAGGAATCGAGTGAGCCGTCGAGCGTCGTGTGGAACGGGATCACGCCGAGACCGTCCGGCTCGATGAGGACGATCGCCCGGCGGTTGCCGATTCCTGCCGCGACCCCGTCGATCCACGCGTTGTAGGCCTTGGTGTCCGCGGCGCCACCGGCCGAGTACAGGGCGCAGTCCCGGAACGGCAGGTTGTAGGCGACGAGCACCGGGACCGTGCCGGACTTCGCGGCCGCCGTGACGACCCGATCGGCTTTCGCCCGCGCCTCCTGGGGCGTGCCACCCGCCAGCCAGGTCGCCGACGGAATGCTGGCCAGCAGCTGCGCGTCGGAGCGCGCCTGCCCTTGAAGTCCTTGCGCGGCGGCCAGCGTCGTGCTCAGTGGGTCCGCGAACAGGGCCGATCCGCTGATCCCCGGACCACCGCCTGGATCGTCGACCGCGGCCTGGGCCGGCAGGACAGACCCCGCTCCGAGCAAGAGCGCGGACGCCAGGGCTGCCGACGCGCGCATTCTCCTGAAACTCATATCACTCCTTCGTGAGGGAAGACTCGCCGCGGCGAGCGTTTGGGAGCGCTCCCAAATTGCGTCAACCCTGCCCGACCGGCAACTCCTCCGTCAAGAGTCGACGCCCCTCCCGCGGCGGCTCCCGCGCCCCGCTCAGCGCGACGACGCCGGCCATCCGGCGCTGCCTCGTCGGCGGGGTTCAGTGATGCCCACCGCGGTCACCCAGGGCTCATCGACCCCTTGACAGGGCCCACCTGGTGCCTGAAGGTTGACGGTGGGAGCGCTCTCATTTCACCGTTGAAAACCCGACACCTCGATGGAGGCTCAGCTCCCATGCACTCACACCTCAGGCACCCAGCCGAACACCACTCATCCGCACGCCACTCGACCGGACGGCGCACGCGGACATTCTCGCCGCGCGTCGCACGCCGACTGCTCAGGATGGCCGCAGTCGCACTTCTCCTCCTCACCGCATCCCCACTGGGCGCGGGACCCGCGGCGGCAGCGATCGGTGGCAGCTTCTCCGACGAGTTCACCTCCTACGACACCTCCCGCTGGAGCAAGGCGGACGGCTGGTCGAACGGCGGCATGTTCAACGCAGGATGGCGCGCCGACCACGTCTGGTTCAACGGCGGCGTGATGGGGCTGAATCTGGACACCGCCACGTGCCCCTCCGGCTGCTCGGGCAAGCCGTACGCGTCCGGCGAGTACCGGACCAACGATCTCTTCTCCTACGGCCGCTACAGCGCTCGCCTCAAGGCGAGCGCCGGATCAGGCACCGTCACCTCGTTCTTCACCTACACGGGACCCAGCGACGGTCAGCCCTGGGACGAGATCGACGTCGAGATCCTGGGCAAGAACACGTGGCAGATGCAGACCAATTACTTCACCAACGGGGTCGGCGGCCACGAGACCCTGATCAACCTCGGCTTCGATGCGTCGGCCGGCTACCACGACTACGCCTTCGAATGGGGGCCGGGCGGCTCCATCAACTGGTTCGTCGACGGACGCCTCGTCCACCAGGAGACCGGTTCGCGCGGCCCACTGCCCACCCATCCTCAGCGCATCATCACGAACTTCTGGCCGGGGACAGGCGTCGACTCGTGGCTCGGCCCCTTCCAGTACTCGGGACAGCGGACCGCGACCTACGACCGCGTCCAGTACACGAAGTACTGAGCGAGCAGCATTGACGCCAGACACACCGGATCGGCGCGGCTTAACGAGCCGCGCCTGTCCGGCCGTCGGCTGACGGATGCACCCACGGCCCGCCGGGGCATGGTTCCGGCCGCCCGTCGCCTGTCGGCCGCCCGCCGTCCCGATGGTTGCGCAATGCAACAATTGGGCCTAAAGTAGTTAGCGAGCCTAATCTTCCCTTCGCGGAACGCCTCTCCCCCTTGCTGACTTTTCTCCGACAGGAACCCATGTCCACGCATCGCCTCCCCCTTGTGAAAACGCTGCCCTCGGCACGCCCGCGCCTCTGGCCCGACGGCAAGACCTGGGGCCACATCGCCCTGCATCTGCTCATCCCCCTCGTCATGGGCGCCGGCATGGCCTTCGCCTATCTCGGCGCTTTCCACTCCCCGGATCCGCACCACTTCCCGGTGGCCGTGGTGGGACAGAGCCCCGAGACGAAGGTGTTCGCCCAGTCGCTGAACGACGGTTCGGAGGGCAAGCTCCAGGTCACGACCGTGGCCACCGCCGATCAGGCGCGTCAGCAGATCACCGATCAGAAGATCTCCGCGGCCTACGTCCCGAGCAGGGATCACGCGACCATCCTGGTCTCCGGCGCGGCGTCCGAAGCGGCCGCCGGCGCCGCCCAGAAGGTCTTCCTGCCGCTGGCGTACAAGCAGCACCTGCCCGTCGCCGTCGAGGACGTCCGTCCGGGCGGCCCCAACGACACCGCCGGGCAGTCCGTGTTCTTCATGCTCGTGGCCCTGAGCGTGGGCTCCTACGCCAGCGTGGTGGCGATCGCCGCCGCGACCGCGAAGCTCCGGGTGGGCATTCGCCTGCTGATCGGTGCGGGCACCGCCCTGGTGGTGGCCGGCATCGCGACCCTCGTGGCCGGCCCGGTGTATCAGGTGCTCAACGGCTACGAATGGAACATCTGGCTGCTCGGCTCGCTGTACTCGTTCGGCATCATCACCATCGGTCTGGGGCTGCACCCGATCCTCGGCAAGTGGACCACTCCGGCCCTGACGCTCCTGTTCGTGATGCTCAACTTCACCAGCAGTGGCGGCGTGTACCCGGCGTCACTGTCACCGGCCTTCTTCGCCGGGCTCAACACCTTCTGGAACGGCGCGGCCTGGCTCAACGCGGTGCGCGACCTGACCTACTTCCCCGGCGCCGACTTCGGCATGGACGGACTCAAGCTGGCCCTGTGGGCGCTCGGCGGCGTCGCCCTGGTGCTGCTCAGCCACCTGGCCACCGTCAAGAAGCGGCAGCTCGCGGACGACACCCTTCCCGTGTCCCGCGAAGAGGAGGAATCCTCGGTGGTCGCCGCGGGCTGACTCAGGCGTCCGGGACCCGGATGATCTTCTGCTGGACCGCCGTCGTGATGGCGGCGGTCCGGTTGTCCACGCCGAGCTTGGCGTAGATGTGCACCAGATGTGTCTTGACGGTCGCCTCCGAGATGAAGAGCGCCCTGGCCAACGCGCGGTTGGACAGGCCCGTGGCCAGCAGTTCCAGGATCTCCACTTCGCGGGCTGAAAGCTGCGGGACCGGATTCCTCAAGCGGCCCACCAGCCGGGCGGCGACCTCCGGTGCGAGGGCCGTCTCCCCCGCGGCGGCAGCGCGCACCGCAGCCCGGATCCGCTCGGACTCGGCGTCCTTGAGCATGTAGCCGCTGGCCCCGGCCTCGAGGGCGCTGAGGATGTCCGAATCGCTGTCGTAGGTGGTCAGGACCAGCACCGGAACCGGGCGGACCCCGCCTTCTCCCTGGCGGATCTTCCGGGTGGCCGTGGCCCCGTCCATGCCATCGCCCATCTGGAGATCCATCAGCACCAGGTCGATGTCCTCTCCGAGAGTCTGGCGGCGCCGGAGCTCCTCCAAGGCGGCGGCGCCGTCGGACGCTTCGGCCACCACCCGAATGCTCTGCGCACTATCGGAGGTGTGACCCTCGGACGGGAGCGCAGGGTCCTCCAGCATCGCCTTCAGGCCCGCCCTCACCACCGGGTGGTCGTCCACCAGCAAGACCCTGATCATGGCAGTACCTCCGTGTCAGTCGGTGCGTGGTCAGCCGGTGCGTCGAGGACCACGCCGGGCGCAGGGCCCGAGGGGACCCTGATCGCCACCACGGTCCCCTCGCCGGGAGCCGACTCCAGCACCAGGCTCCCGCCCAGCGCCTCGACGCGGGACGTGAGCAGACCCAGCCCCACCCCGTCGCCCAACGCAGGGGCTTCGGGACGGAAACCGACGCCGTCGTCGAACACATCCAAAGTCAGTTCCTGTTCCAGGAAGCCGAGCGTGAGCACCGCATGGTCCGCCCGGGCATGGCGGAGGACATTCGCGAGCGACGCCTGAGAAGCCCGGAGCAACGCCTGAGACAGCTCCACAGGGATGTCGCGGGGCTCCCCGCTGAGCCGGAACGCCACGGACAAGCCACTGCCGGCGGCCCGGGCCTGCCGTTCGGTGTCGGCGCAGAGCGAAGCGAGCAGTTCGGGCAGCGCGGCATTCGCGGAGGCGCCGGGCGAGCGCACGAACTCCCGTGCCTGCTCCAGGGCCGACGACGCCGTCTCCTCCACCACGGCCAGCCGCTCGCGGGCCGCGCCCAGCTCCTCGGCGTCCAGAGACCTGCCGGCCGCTCGGCTCATCAGCACGATCGAGGAGAGACCCTGCGCCAGGGTGTCGTGGATCTCGCGGGCGAGGCGCGCCCGTTCGGACAGCACCCCGGCCTCGCGCTGACTCGCGGCCAGCTCCGAACGGGCCGCACGCAGAGCCGCCGCGACGCGACGCTGCTCCTCCGCCTCCCGGTACAGGGCCTGATAACTGAGCGCCGTGACGACGGCGAACGCGGCGCCGAAGCCCGGGCCGATCACGAGCGCGCCGTTCGAGGAGCCCGGCGCGGCGTGCAAGAACAGCGCCACGACCAGCGCCGCCGTCGTGCAGACGACCGCCAGCAGCCCCACCCCTCGTGGCAGCAGGTGCAGCTCCAGGAAGAAGAGAGGGAACGCGAGCCACGCGAAATCCGCCGAGAACACCAGCAGCACCAGCCACAGCACCACCACGACGGCGAGCCACCACCGCGCGTACGGCGCGGGATCGAGCCGGCTGGCGCCGAGGGCGTGACGTTTCTCGGCTGCGGTGCCTCCCAGATAGACCGCCGCGAGCAACGCCGCCACCGGGTAGACCACCGCGGGACTCCAGGCGGGCGCCGGGCCACCTGACCCCAGCGTCGCGGACCCGAGCGTCAGGGAGTAGCGGACCACACCCAGCAGCAGGAGTGCGGCGAACCCGAGATGCAGGCTCACCCGCAGAACCCGCAGGATGACCTGGGTCCCCTGAGCCGGGTTCCGGGCAGCGTCCAGGGCACTCGCACCCGCGCCGCCACCGGCGACGGAGTGGCCGTGAGGTGCGGGCCCGATTCCCATGCCACCACCCTACTGGCGGGCGCCGACAGGAATCCGTCCGGACGCCGCCGCACCCCATCAACCTTTCGGTTGATTCGGCGCTCAACCACAGCGAGCGCCCGGTTCAACCACCCCGCCGATGTGCGCGCGCTCGCTCCGCGGGAGGCTGGAGATACGCCAGAAACCCCGGCATTCCAGGAGACCCCACCATGTTCCTCGCCCTCCGCGACCTTCGCTTCAGCAAGGGCCGTTTCGCCCTCATGGGCGGAGTGGTCGCGCTCATCACCGTCCTGCTCGTCATGCTCTCCGGCCTCACCGCCGGCCTGGCGCACCAGTCCACCTCCGCGATCGGCGCCCTGCCCGCCGGCCGCGTGGTCTTCGGGGCGCCGCAGGGCACCGCGGCGAAGGCGAGCTACGCGGATTCCGAGGTCACCCCCGAGCAGGCCGCGGCCTGGTCCCGGGACGCCGGCGTCACGGCCGTCCCGCTCGGCATCTCGCAGGGCAAACTGCGGACCGGCACGGCGGCGTCCACCCCCGACGGCGGCCGCACCACCAACGCGGCGTTCTTCGGATCGGACGGCGTCGGCGGCACTGCCCTGGCACCCGTGACGCCCGGCAAGGGCGAGATCGTGCTCAGCGAGTCCCTCGCCTCGGCGCTGAACCTGTCCGACGGCGGCGTCCTGAACAGCAACGGCACGGATCTCAGGGTGAAGGCCGTCGTCCCGGACCAGTGGTACTCGCATCTCGCCGTCGCCTGGGTGGGCCTGGGCGACTGGCAGCAGATGAACCGGGGCCGCGAGGCCACCGTCCTGGTGGCGCCCGGCGCGGACGCCACGGCCGCGGATCGCGCGGACAGCCGGAACGGCACCGTCAGCGCGGAGCGCACCGCGAGCTTCCAGGCGCTCGAGTCCTTCAAGAGCGAGAACGGCTCGCTGCTCCTCATCCAGGGGTTCCTCTATGGCATCTCCGCCCTGGTGGTCGGCGCGTTCCTGAGCATCTGGACCGTGCAGCGCACCCGGGACATCGCCGTCCTCAAGGCCCTCGGCGCGACGCAGGGCTACGTCTTCAAGGACGCCCTCGCGCAGGCCCTGATCGTGCTGCTGAGCGGCACCGTCCTGGGCGCCGTGATCGGCGGGCTGGGCGGCTGGTTCGCCGGGCAGGCCGCGCCGTTCGTCCTGGGGCCGCTGACCATCGCCGGTCCCGTGGTCGGCATCGTGCTGCTGGGCCTCGCGGGATCCGCCCTCGCCGTCCGCAAGGTCACCCGCGTGGATCCGCTGCTCGCACTCGGCGGCAGCTGAGCCGGCCCGCCCACACCCCCGTCGTCATCACCAGGAGGACCTCATGAACACGCCCGCACTGCAGCTCGAATCCGTCACCGTCGACTACCCCGACGGCGCCGGCACCATCACCGCCCTCGACCAGGCATCGCTCACCGTGCGTCAGGGGGAATTCCTCGCTCTGACCGGCCCGTCCGGCTCCGGGAAGTCCACCCTGCTGGCTGTCGCCGCCACACTCGTGAAGCCGACGGCCGGGCGGATCCTGGTGGACGGCCGCGAAGTCCAGGCGCTGGGCCGGAAGGAGCAGGCGGCCCTGCGACGCGAGAAGCTGGGCATCATCTTCCAGCAGCCGAATCTGCTGCCGTCGCTGACCGCCGTCGAACAGCTGCTCGTGACGCAGCATGTCCGCGGCTTCGGAGGGAAGGCCGCCCGCGCGACGGCGGAGCGGCGGGCGCGCCGGCTGCTCGCCGCCGTCGGGCTGGAAGGGCAGGAGGACAAGCGTCCGCATCAGCTGTCCGGCGGGCAGCGGCAGCGGGTGAACATCGCCCGGGCACTCATGGGCGAGCCGAGCGTGCTCCTGGTGGACGAGCCGACGGCGGCGCTGGACGAGGAGCGCAGCCGCGCCGTGGTCGAGCTGCTGGCCCGGATCACGCACGAGTTCGGCACCGCGACGGTCATGGTCACGCACGATCTGGAGTTCGTCGAGCTCTGCGACCGCGAGGCCCACATGCGCGACGGGAAGCTCAGCGAAGCCGCCTTGGTCTGAGCCGCCCCGGCTGACCTTCCGCTGAGTTCGGGGGTTCGTTCCGGGAGCGGTGCCTCCAGGCCCCGGTTTCGGAACGAACCCCCGAACTCGGCAGAAAAAGGGCGTCAGCCCGCGACGACCTCCGCCGTGGCCTCGGCGATCGCCTGCTCCTCGTTCGTGGGGATCACGAGCACCGGGATCCGCGACGCCTCAGTGGAGATGAACCGCGGCTCCTTGGAGCGCACGGCGTTGAGCTCCGGGTCGAGCTCGACCCCCAGGGCCCCGAGCTGCTCACAGACCAGCGCGCGGAACGGCGAGGAGTTCTCCCCGATCCCGGCCGTGAACACGATCGCCTGCGCCCCGCCAACGGCCACGTGGTACGCGCCCACGTACTTCGCCAGACGGTAGGCGGCCACCTCGAGCGCCCGCCGCGCGCGCAGGGGGTCGGCACCGGAGGAGGTCCCGTCGTCGTTGCCCACGGCTTCGGCGGCGTCCACCAGCGTCCGCATGTCGTTCGAGCCGCCCAGGCCCAGGAGCCCCGATTCGCGGTTGAGGAGATCGTCCAGCGCGTCCGCGTCCAGGCCCTGGCGTCCGAGGAACACGAGGATGGAGGGGTCGATGTCGCCGGAACGGGTGCCCATCACGAGGCCTTCGAGCGGGGTGAAGCCCATGGACGTGTCCACCGAGGCCCCGCCCTTGACCGCCGTCGCGGAGGCTCCGTTGCCAAGGTGCAGGATGACGCCGTTGAACTCGTCCGGCGCCTCGCCCAGCAGCGCGGCCGCACGGGCCGCGACGTACTGGTGGCTCGTGCCGTGGAAGCCGTAGCGGCGGATGCCGTGGCGCGTGTAGAGCCAGTCCGGCACAGCGTAGCGCCAGGCCTTCTCCGGCAGGGTGCGGTGGTAGGCGGTGTCGAACACGGCCACCTGCGGCAGCTGCGGCCACTTCTCGGTGATGGCACGGATGCCGAGCACGGCGGCGGGATTGTGCAGCGGGGCCAGCGGGTTGAGCCGCTCGATGGCCCGCGTGACCTCGTTGTTGATCAGGACCGGCTCGGCGAACCGCTCGCCGCCGTGCACCACACGGTGTCCGACGGCGTCCACCTGCCGGTCGCCCAGGACCTCGTGCAGGCGGGCCGCCACGATCTCCAGGGCCGCGCCATGGTCCGGGACCGCGGCCGGGGCGTCGCCGTCGGGCTGCCCGATCCGCTCCACGAGGCCCTCCAGCAGCACCTCCCCCGCGTCGACGTCGCGCACCTGGTACTTCAGGGATGAGGAGCCGGAGTTGATGACGAGGATGAGCATTCAGTTCTCCTGGGATGCGGCGGGCGACGGCGCGGCGACGCTCTGGGCCTGGACGGCGGTGATGGCCACGGTGTTGACGATGTCCTCCACCGTGCAGCCCCGCGAGAGGTCGTTGACGGGCTTGTTCAGGCCCTGCAGCACCGGCCCGACGGCGACCGCGCCGGAGGACTGCTGCACGGCCTTGTACGTGTTGTTTCCGGTGTTGAGGTCCGGGAAGATGAACACGGTCGCCTGACCGGCCACGTCCGATCCCGGCAGCTTGGCCGCGGCGATCGCGGCGTCCACGGCGGCGTCGTACTGGATGGGGCCTTCGACGGCGAGGTCAGGCTTGCGCTCCCGCACCAGTTCCGTCGCGGCCCGCACCTTGTCCACGGTCGCGCCGGTACCGGAGCCGCCGGTGGAGTAGCTGAGCATCGCCACGCGCGGGTCCACCCCGAACTGCCGGGCCGTCTCGGCCGAGGCCAGCGCGATGTCCGCGAGCTGTTCGGCCGTGGGCTCCGGGTTCACAGCGCAGTCTCCATAGGCGAGCACGCGGTCCTGCATGAGCATGAGGAACACGGAGGACACGATCGCCACGCCCGGCCGGGTCTTCACGAACTCCAGCGCGGGACGGATGGTGTGGGCGGTGGTGTGCGCGGCGCCGGAGACCATGCCGTCCACGATGCCCAGCTGCACCATCATGGTGCCGAAGTAGCTGACGTCGAGCATGGTCTCGAGGGCCTTGGCGAGATCGACGCCCTTGTGGGCGCGGAGCCGGGCGTACTCCTCGGCGAACCGCTGGCGCAGTTCGCTCGTGGCCGGGTCCACCAGGGTGATGCCGTCCAGGGAGACGCCGTGTGCGGCGGCCAGTTCCCGGACCGCGGCCTCATTGCCGAGGATGGTCAGCTCGCAGACGTCGCGGCGGCGCAGGATCTCGGCGGCCCGCAGGATCCTGAGGTCCGTGCCCTCGGGCAGCACCACGTGGCGGCGGTCCGCCTGGGCGCGGCCGATCAGTTCGTGGAGGAACCGCAGGGGGGTCATCGACGCCGGTCGGCTCAGGTTGAAGCGTTCGAAGATCTCGTCCTCGTCCACCTGGCGGGACCACTCGCCCAGGGCCGACGCCACCTTGCGACTGTTGCCCGTCGAGATTTCGCTGCGCACCCCGGAGACGGCCGTGGCCGTGTGATACGTGTCCTCGGGGTGGGCGAAGAACGGGAACGGGGCGCCTGCCAGCAGCGGCAGGATGTGCGGGTCCGGCATGAGGCCGCCGCTGAGGACGACGCCGGACGGCACCGGGAAGTCGGGCGATTGCGTGGAGGCGAGCACGCCGGCCAGGATGTCGGCCCGGTCTCCGGGGGCGATCACCAGATCGCCGGGCTCCAGGGCGCCGATGAAGTTGCCGAGGCTCATGGCGGCCACCTTGACCCCGGCCACTTCACGCTCCATGTCCGCGGTGCCCGCGAGCAGTTGGAGGCCCAGGGCCGCGGAGATCTCGCCGGTGGTGGGACGGGCCATCTCGGGCCGTTCCTCCAGGACGTAGACGGGGCGCTTCAGGTCACCGGGACGGATAGCGGCCCGCACCTCGTCCACGTGGTCCGGATCCGCGCGGTTGACCATCACCATGAGGAGGTCGGCATGCACGGCGGAGAGCTCGGCGCGGACCACGTCCACCGCGTCCGCGATCTCCTCCGACTTGAGGTCCTTGCCGCTCACCACGGCCACGACGGGACAGCCGAGGTCCTTCGCCAGCTGGGCGTTGAGGTCGAACTCGACGGCGGAATCGGCGCCGGAGAGGTCGGAACCTTCCACGATCACCACATCGCACAGGGCGGACACTTCGCTGAAGACCTGCACGCAGCGGGTGCTGATCTCCTCGCGGCGTCCCTCGGCCACCAGGCGGCGGGCCTCCTTGAGCGTGAGACCGGCACGGCACACGGCGGGATCCAGGTGGTAACGCGTGCGGATCAGCTCGACCATGGGGTCGTGGTCCGGGGTGTCGCCGGGGACCACGGGCCGGAAGTACCCGATCCGTCCCGCCCGGCGGTAGAGGGCCTCGGCCAGGCCGAGGGCCACCACGGATTTGCCCGATCCCGTGGAGGTGGCGGTGACGTAGATTCCTGTGAACATGGCGCTCCTGAGGGTTGTTCCACCCCCATCTTTTCACCGCGGTTCCCGGCCGCCCATAGCGTGGGTCACTATGTCGCGAGGTTCACACACCCGCCCCGCCGCCGTAGGCTGGAAACCGGCCGCCAGCCCGGCCGCACCTCAGATCCGATGCACCTTGTGATGGAGGCTCCACCATGCTGTTCAGCAAGAAGGGCGACGACGCCGCACTCGCCAAACTCCGGGAAGCCCCCGCCCCGTACGCGGAACTCGGCGAGCGCCTGCACGCCATCATCCGCGAGAACGCCCCGTCCCTGGAACCGGTGGTCCGCTGGGGCCTCCCGTTCTACGTCCGGAACGGCGAGGACATCTGCTACATCAAGACCGGCAAGGACTACCTCGCCTTCGGCTTCGGCGAATCCGTGAACCCGGCCTTCCAGGAGGGCGCGGCAATGCACCCGATCGTCTGGAACATCACGTCCCTCGACGCGGACACCGAAGCAACCCTCGCATCCCTGATCTGCACGGCAGCGGGCTGACGCCCACCCCTTCAACCCACGACGACGGCGAGGGGAACCCGCCGTCGTCGCGCGTCAGGGCGCCGGGGCACTGAGATGCGGCGGCTTGCGTCAAGGGGCCCCGTGCCCCGACCCGAGCGCAAGCGACCCGCAGGGCACGGGGATAGCAAGCAGAGCATGTCCGTCAGTGCCCCGGCCTCCCGCTTACACCTCGGCGCCGGCGGGTTCCAGCTCGTCGTCGTCGATCTCCTCGATCTCGACCGCGGCCACGACCTCGAGCGACTCCGGCCGCAGCATGAGGGCCTCGTCCTCGAGCTCCACCATGATGTACTCCTCACCGTCGGCCAGGAAGTGCCAGGCCACCACGGTCTCGGCCTCGTAGACGAAGTTGGGGTCTCCGAGGGTGATCTTCTCCAGTTCCACCTCGGCGACGTCGCACAGTTCGCGGATGATGATCTCGAAGTCGGGCATGTCCTCCAAGGAGGCGGCCTCGGCCTGAGCGCGGCGCTCCTCGAGGTCCTCGACGGTGGCGAGGCGTTCGTCGATCACGGCGTCCAGGCCGTCCTCGTCCACCACCAGCAGGCCCTCGAGGCTGCGCAGCCAGGCGGCGTTGAGCTCCATGAGGTCCTCGGTCTCCAGGAGCGCTTCGAACTCGTTGTCGAGCTCCTCCTGGGCCAGGACGGCGTCGCTGACTTCGCTGTCCTCATCCTCGGCGTCGCCGTCCAGATAGGCGTCGACCTCGTCCTCACTGAGGGCTTCGAAGGCCGCGTCGGTGCGGTTGAATAGGTCCAGGTGAGCCTTGGCGCCCATGGCCTCCAGCCCGCCACGGACGTAGGCGTCGATCTCTTCACGGTCCGTGGCCGTGAAGACGTACTGCGCGAAGCCGCCGCCCAGGGCCTGGGTCAGGTAGAAGTCCACGTAGTAGCTGCGGAGGGCGTCCTCGGCGATCTCGTCCTGGCCCAGGAGCTCCTGGTACATGGCGTTGACCACGGTGACGTTGCCGTCCACCACTTCATCGGGGCCGGCTTCAAGGCTTTCCTTGAAAAGGACGACGGGGAGCTGCTTGCTGGT
Organism: Arthrobacter woluwensis; assembly: GCF_900105345.1. Taxonomy (NCBI): domain Bacteria; kingdom Bacillati; phylum Actinomycetota; class Actinomycetes; order Micrococcales; family Micrococcaceae; genus Arthrobacter; species Arthrobacter woluwensis. Next base: position 669,083 of record NZ_FNSN01000003.1, on the reverse strand, counting down.
CATGCTGATCCTCACTCGAGAAGTCCACGGGACACTTCGACCGTACGCGCCGTCCCTGGGAGTGACCGGAGGTCCCGGGTCACGGGCGGGTGAACCTTGGGTGAACTGAGCCGGGCGCTCAGCCCTCTTTCACGTCGATCCCGGCCTGGAGCGCCATCTGCACGGCGAGCTCCCGCACCTGGGACTCCGTCAGGGTGGCGCCGCGGAGGCCGGTCACCGACGTGAAGACCCGGGCGTCCAGGCCGCGGAGGTCGACGTCGGTGGCGTCGAGGTCGCGGCTGTCCACGTCCTCGGCGCTGCTGTCCCGGAACGCGACGCGCTTGAGCTTCGCCAGCGGCACGTCGAGGGTGCGGAGCCGGCAGCCGGCCACCACCATGTCATTGCCCTCGGCGCCGTTCAGGCCCAGGTAGTCGATCCGGACGTCCCGCAGTTCGAGGCTGTCCATCTCCGTGCCCGAGAGGTCCAGCGTGCCGATCCTGCCGCCGCTGATCCGCACGCGGCGGAGCCGGGCGTTCCGGAGCACGAGTTCGGTGACCTGCAGGTCCTCGACGTCGAGGTCCGTCAGGGTGGCGCCGGTGAGGTCCAAGCGGTCCAGGTGGGCGTCCCGGATCACGCATTCGCTGAGGTGGGCGTGGGATGCGTCGACGTCGCCGGACAGCCCGAGCACGGCGCTCTCCGAGACCTCGTCATAGCGCCGCAGCCCGTCCACCTCGCCGAGGTGAGCGGGCAGATCCGGCGCCGCGGCCCGGGGTGCGGCGGGGCGGTTCTTCCTCGTCTGTGCCATGCCGTTCAGCCTATCGGCCATGTCCGACAGTGCCCGTGGATTCCGCCCCGCGCGGATCCGGCCACCGGGCGCGGCCCGCGTGTGTCCCCGGCCGGCACACCCGCTCCAAACCCCCTGTGCTCCATCTCGCAGACCGCTCCCGGGCTGCTCGCACTAGACTGTTGTGGATGGCCACCTCGCAGGCCCAGGAACGCTTGGGCACCCTCGCCGCGCGCTTTGACGAAGGCAGCGTGGAACGCGGCTACGAGTATGCCCGCCAGGAGCGCGTGTTCAACGTCGTCTTCGGCCGCACCACCGGGCTGCTCACCGGCCGCGTGGAAGGCACCCGCTCGTACCGCGCCGTCGCCAAGCTGCAGCCCAAGGACGACTCCTGGATCTGCCTCACCGCCCTCTGCGACTGCCCGGTCCGGCAGGACTGCAAGCATGTGGCCGCCCTCCTCTTCGCCGCCAAAGAGCGCGGCCTCCTGGACTCCGACGACGCCGTCGCCCGCCGTCGCCGGGGCCCCGCACCGCTGCCCGGGGCGGCGCAGTCCGCCAACGGCTCGGCGCCCACCTCGCCGGCCGCGTCGTCCGCCTGGGAGAAGGCCCTCGCGCCCCTCCTGCCCGAATCGGCCACCACCGTCTCCTCCACCACACCTCAGCTGGCCCTGCTCTTCGAGGTGACCGATCCCAAGCCGGCCGTGTCCCGCGGCGGCCGCGTCTACAGCCAGGCCGAACCCGCCGGCCTGCGGGTCCGCCCCATGTCCATGGGCGCCCGCGGCAAGTGGATCAAGAGCGAGGTGGCCTGGACGAACATCAACTACCTCAGCTACTACCGGAAATTCAGCCGGGAACAGACGGACGCCCTCGCGGAATTCCTCGAGCTGTCCCGCATGCCGGGCCAGTATCAGGGTCCCGCGGGCCAGTGGCTGGAGCTCTCCCAGTACAACGGCAAGCACCTGGCCACGGCCCTCGCGGACCTGGCTGGCAAGGGGATCCTCCTCATCCAGGACACGGATCCGCGGTCGCCCGGCGTGCGGCTGGAGCGTGAACCGGCCGTCCTGGAGCTCTCGGTGGGCCGCCGGAAGGACGGCGGCCTGGACGTCGCGCCGCGGCTCGAAGCCCACGGCCGCGATCTCGATCTGAAGAAACTCCACTTCACGGGCGAACCCGCGGCCCTGGCATTCCACGGCGGGGCGTCTGTCCCGGGCGGCCTCGTGGACGGGACGCTCGTGCTGACGCCGCTCGCGCCCGCCTCCCCCGAGATGGTGGCGTTCGCGCGCGCCGCGGAGTCCGTGCACATCCCCGCGGCGGACGAGGACCGCTTCCTCAGCGAGTTCTACCCGCGGCTGCGCCAGGGCGCCCCCGTGGTCGCAGCGTCCGAGAGCGTGCGCCTGCCGACCATCGGCAAGCCCGTGCTGTCCCTCCTGGCCGACTACCGCAAGGACCACCGCCTGGACCTGCACTGGGAGTGGCACTACACGAGCAACGGCAAACAGGTCTCACAGCCACTCGCCTTCGACCGCGCCGATGCCGGCTACCGGGACGAGGCCCAGGAGAAGAAGATCCTGAATTCTCTCGGCAAGCCGTGGGAGGTGGTGGCCGCCCTGGCCACCGAGCCGACGATCGGGCCGGACGGGCTCTGGACCCTACCGTCGCTCGCCCCCACCGCGACCCTTCACGGCATGGACACCGTCGCGTTCACGGAGGAGGTGCTGCCGCAGCTGCGCACGGTCCCGGACGTCGAGGTGGACGTCAACGGCGTGGTCCCTGACTTCCAGGAGGCCGTTGAAGCCCCGGTCGTGCACGTCTCCACCCTGGACAAGGACGATCGCGACTGGTTCGGCCTCGAAATCGTGGTCACCCTCGAAGGCGAGCAGGTGGCGTTCGGCCAGATCTTCTCCGCGCTGGCCTCGGGTCAGACGCGCATGGTCCTGCCGAGCGGCAAGCACTTCCCCCTCGACAGCCCCGAGCTCCAGCAGCTGCGCGAACTGATCGACGAGGCCCGCGCCCTCTCCGACCGCCCCGGGGAGGAACTCCAGATCAGCCGCTTCCAGGTGGGTCTGTGGGAGCAGTTCGCGGCGATCGGCGTCGTGGAGGAGCAGGCGAAGGAGTGGCGCCGCAGCGTCACGGGGCTGCTCAACGTGGACGACTCCACGCGGGATCTCGCGGCCCCCGCCGGCCTGCACGCCGAACTGCGCCCCTACCAATTGGAGGGTTTCCGCTGGCTCCGCTTCCTCTACGACCACCGGCTGGGCGGCGTCCTGGCCGATGACATGGGCCTCGGCAAGACCCTCCAGACCCTGGCGCTGCTGTGCTCGCTGCGCGAGGATCCCACGGGCACCGCGGACGACGACGGCGCCTCGGCCGGCCCGTCCGCGGCGGTCACCACGGCTGAGCCCGCCGCAGCGGTGGCCGGCGAGCGCGCGGACGGCGGGCCGGCGTCGTCGGCGTCCGCAGATCCCGTGGCGACCCGCGCCCCGTTCCTGGTGGTGGCGCCCAGCAGCGTGGTGTCCAACTGGGCGATGGAGGCGGCACGCTTCGCCCCCGGGCTGAAGACCGTGGCCGTGGCGGAGACGTTCAAGCGCAGCGGCCTGAACCCGGCGGAGGAGTTCGCCGGGGCGGACCTCGTGGTCACGTCGTATGCGCTGTTCCGTCTGGAACTCGAGCAGTACCAGAAGCTCTCCTGGGGCGCGCTGGTCCTGGACGAGGCGCAGTTCGTGAAGAACCACCAGTCCAAGGCGTACCAGGCGGCGCGGAAGCTCGACGCCCCCTTCAAGCTCGCGATCACGGGCACGCCCCTGGAGAACAACCTCATGGAGCTCTGGGCGCTGCTGTCGATCGTGGCGCCGGGCCTGTTCCCGAGCCCGGGGAAGTTCGCCGAGTATTACCGCCGGCCCATCGAGGTCCACGGCCACCCGAAGCTGCTGGCCAAGCTGCGGCAGCGGATCCGTCCGCTCATGCTGCGCCGCACCAAGGAGCAGGTGGTCAAGGAGCTTCCGCCGAAGCTGGAGCAGGTCCTCACGGTCGAGCTGAATCAGCGCCACGCGAAGGCGTACCAGACGCATCTTCAGCGTGAGCGGCAGAAGATCCTGGGGCTCCTGGAGGACGCGAACAAGCACCGCTTCACCATCTTCCAGTCGCTGACCCTGCTGCGGCAGATGGCGCTGGACCCGTCCCTCGTGGACCCCGAGCTGAGCGGGGTGCGGTCGAGCAAGCTGGACGTCCTGTTCGAGCAGCTGGAGGATGTGCTGGCCGAAGGGCACCGGGCCCTCATCTTCAGCCAGTTCACCGGGTTCCTCGGGAAGGTGCGGGAACGGCTCGATGCGGCGGGCGTGCAGTACGCGTATCTGGACGGCTCCACGCGGCAGCGCGCCGACGTGATCGCATCCTTCAAGGATGGCGACGCCCCGCTGTTCCTCATCAGCCTGAAGGCCGGTGGCTTCGGCATCAACCTGACCGAGGCGGACTACGTGTTCCTCCTCGATCCCTGGTGGAACCCGGCCAGCGAGGCTCAGGCCGTGGACCGGGCGCACCGGATCGGCCAGGACAAGCAGGTCATGGTGTACCGGCTGGTCGCGAAGGACACCATCGAGGAGAAGGTGATGGCTCTCAAGGCCAAGAAGTCGAAGCTCTTCGACTCGGTGGCCGGCGACGAGGCCCTCGCGTCCACGCACCTCACCGCGGACGACCTCGCCGGGCTGTTCCGGGAGTAGGCCTCCCTCCTCCGTTGCGGGGTCACTTGACGTCCCCTCCAGGGGTCACAGCCGACATCACGTGACCCCGCAAGGGCAGCGCGAGGAGCCCCCTACCGGTGGCCAGAGGCCCGGGCTTAGCCTGAAAGGGCAGTGTCCATGTCTGCCGAGGAGGAACCATGACGGACTTCCGCAGTTACACCGCCGAGGAACGGGCCAGCTTCGTCGCCCCCGCCTGCGACATGTGCGGCCAGCACCGCCACGTGCGCTGGGTGCCGGTCGAGGACGGCGGCGACCCGCCCCGCTGGATGGCGCGCGACGCCGGGTGCAGCAACGAGGCGTGCACCGGCTTCCGGGTCTGACGCCCCGCCCGGGACCTCCGGCCGCTCGGACCGGCCTCGCGAAAATGCGCCCTGTTTCACCCTTCGCGGGGATATTGACCCGCACAAGGTGAAACAGGGCGCGGAACTCGGCGAGCCGGGCTCAGCCCCGCAGCGCGGCGAGCGCGGCCACGGCGTCCGCCACCGGCGTCGAGCCGTCGGTGAGCTCCACGATCTCCCGGCTCACGCCCGGCTCGTGCAGCACCTCGGCCAGGAACGCCGCCACATTGCCGCGGCGGACGTTCCCGTACTCGATGGCGGGCCCTGCGGTGACCAGGCCGTCGCCCGGTTCGTCCTTGAGAGTGCCGGGGCGGACGATGACCCAGTCGAGGTCCGTCCCGGCCAGGTGCACGTCCGCGGTCTTCTTGACCCGCATGTAGTGCTCGAAGCCGGCGTTCGGGGAGTCCCCGCCGCGCCCGGCGTCGGGGAACACGGACACCAGCACGAACCGCTGCACCCCGGCCAGGGCCGCGGCGTCGGCGGCCTTCACCAGGCCGTCGCCGTCGATCGCGGTGGTCAGCTCCTGCCCGGTGCCATGCGCCCCCGCGGAGAACACGACGGCGTCGTGCCCGGCCAGGTGGCCGGCCAGCGTCTCCGTGGAGTCGGCGATGAGGTCGCCGAGCACGGACTGCGCCCCGGTCCGGGTGATGGTCTCCGTCTGTTCAGGGCTGCGGTGCATGCCGGTCACCTGGTCCCCTCGCTCCACGAGGAGCCGGGAGAGGATGCTGCCGATGCCGCCGGCCGCGCCGATCTGGAAAACCTTCATGGTGTCTCCTTCCGGAGTGGTCAGCCGATGGTGGACACGTCGATGACGAAGCGGTACCGGACGTCGGATGCCAGCACGCGCTCGTAGGCGTCGTTGACCTGGTCCGCGTCGATGACCTCGATCTGCGCGCCGATGCCGTGCTCGGCGCAGAAATCGAGCATCTCCTGGGTCTCCGGGATGCCGCCGATGTTCGAGCCGGCCAGGGCCTTGGCCCCGCCGATCAGGCTGAAGATGTTCAGTTCCAGCGGCTCGCCCGGGGCGCCCACGCAGACCATGGCGCCGTGCGGCTTCACGAGGCGCAGGTAGTCGTCCAGGGGGATCTTGGCGCTGACCGTGTTGATGATGAGGTCGAAGCTGCCCTTGAGGTCCTGGAAGGTGGTCTCGTCGCTCGTGGCGTAGTAGTGGTCGGCGCCCAGCTTGAGCCCGTCCTCCTGCTTCTTGAGGGACTGGGACAGCACGGTCACCTCGGCGCCCAGGGCGTGAGCCAGCTGGACGGCCATGTGGCCGAGGCCACCGAGGCCGATCACGGCGACCTTCTTGCCCGGGCCGGCGCCCCAGCGGCGCAGCGGCGAGTACGTGGTGATGCCGGCGCAGAGGAGCGGGGCGGCGACGTCGAGTTCGAGGGAGTCCGGGATCAGCAGCGTGAACGCGTCGTTGACCACCACCTGGCTGGAGTAGCCGCCCTGGGTGATGGTGCCGTCGCGGTCCTTGGAAGCGTAGGTGCCCACGCTGCCGTTGAGGCAGTCCTGCTCCTGACCGGCCAGGCACTGCTCACATTCGCGGCAGGAGTTGACCAGACAGCCCACGCCGACGCGGTCGCCGACCTTGCGGGTGGTGACCTCGGAGCCGACGGCGGCCACGATGCCGGCGATCTCGTGGCCGGGGGTCAGCGGGTACGGGACGGGGCCCCAGTCACCGCGGACGGTGTGGATGTCCGAATGGCAGATGCCCGCGTACTTGATGTCGATCAGCACGTCATGCGGGCCGAGTTCGCGGCGTTCCACGGTGGTGCGGATGAGCGGTTCCGTGGCGGACGGCGCGGCGAGAGCGGCAACGGTGGTCATGAGGACTCCTTCGCAAGGGGGATGTCAGGTCCAAAGGGTTGAACCGGCCGGGGCGGGAGGTCATTCCCCGATCTCAGGATTCACCCGCATTTCCCACTCTGGCACAGCCGGACTCCCGTGGGGAGGGCTTGCGGGAACCGCTCAGGGAATCCCCGGCGGAAGCTCATCCGCGCCGTCGAGTCCGAGCGGCGGTTCCACCAGCAGGGACAGCGGGAAGCCGGAGAGCAGCGCGATCATCTCGTAGTAATCGGCGGCGAACACGTAGCCGGGCAGTTGGAACTCGCCGGCCCTGAAGTCCAGATAGGCCGCATGGGAGGGGAAATAGTCCTCCGGGCGGCGGTCCTGCAGGAAGGCCTTGGCGATCGCGAGCTCCCGTGCGGCTTGAAGGAAGATCAGCTGCCGTGCCGTCTCGGTGGGGTCCTGCACGGTCCACCAGCGTTGACGCCGCAGCGTCTCCACGACGGCGAGCTGCACCTCTTCGGCGAACCGCTCCGCCGCCTCCCAGGGCGACGGGTGCGCGGCCACGGCTTCCAGCAGGGCTTCGACACAGACCGGGCAGCCCTTCGGCCCCCGGCCGCTGTGCCGTGGCCGGACCACGCAGTTGATGATCACTCTCACGGGCTCACCCCGCTCAGTTCCCGGCGGCGGGAAGGTGCGGGCACGAGGTGCTCAGAGGTCGGGCGAAGAGACATGACGAGGTCCTTTCAGCGGGACAGGGGGAGAGCCCCTGCGCTTCAGGGGCCGGTCAGGAAGAGGAAGTGGCGCCGATACGGGAGCGGCGTGCCTGGGCGGCGCGGCGCGGGTCCTTGAGCACGGCCTGGGCCGCGGCGCCGAGGGCACGGACCAGGACGGGGGCCGGCTTTCCGGCCAGCCGCACCACGGCAAGCGGGGTGGAGACCTCCGGTTCGATCAGCGGCAGCACGTGGATGGACGGATCGTCACGGCGGGCCGCGACGGCGGTCTCCGGGACGACGGCGGCCCACAGCCCGGAGGTGACCAGGCTCAGGAGCGCCTCATTGGAGTCCGCCTCCAGGCGCGGCTTGATCTGGAGTCCGGCGGCCCGCCACGCCTCATCGGCGAGCTGGCGGGCCCGCATGTCGGCCGCCAGGAGTCCGAGGGGCACCTCGGCGAGCATGCGTCCCGTGATCGATGGCTGGTCCTCGGGGAACATGCCCGGAGCGGCCACGACCACGTTGGTGACCTCACCGAGAGGCACCGACACCAGATCCGGACCATCGGCCGCGGACGGGTGGATGATGCCGGCGTCGAGTTCGAAGGCCCTCAGCCGCGCCACCACGTCCTCGCTGTTCAGCCCGGATTGCACGGTGGACCGCACCAGCGGATGCGCGTCCACCAGGGCCGACACCACCGCGGTCGCGAGGGCGATCCCGGCCGGGATGGTGCCGATCCGCGCGACGCCGGTGAGCTGGCCCCGTGCCGCCGCGATCTCCGCGGAGAGCGCCTCCTGGTCTGAGACCACGCGGCGGGCCCAGGTCAGCGCCATCTCGCCTTCGGGCGTGAGGCCCTCGTAGGCATGGCCGCGGCGGACCAGAGGCACCCCGAGTTCGACCTCCAGCTTCCGCACCGCCTCCGAAAGCGTCGACGGCGAGACGAAGCATGCCGCGGCCGCCCGGCCGAAGTGCTCCTCGCGCGCCAGGGCGACGAAGTACTGGAGTTGTGTCAGAAGCATGGCATCCCATCTGGTCGTGATCAGCGGACTGGCGTCCAAAGGAGATGAGAGGAACCGTCCGGGACCCGCTCCCTCGCGGTTCCCCTCACCTCAAGAGCTGCGGAAGAAGACCTCCGCAGCGTCGTGGGACCTTCGCTGGTGCCCCACGTTCGTACCGCCTTGACGGGCGGTGGCTTGTCATCGTTGTGCTTTCAGCCTATGAGCGCTATCCTTCGGCGTCCATGGGGCCATACCGACTGGTCATTCGGAGCTGCCGAACAACTGGGCGGCGCGGACGAACGAGCGGAAAGACGGCTGAACGCGGGGTTCCTGCGCCCGGTGGGCGGCGGAAAACCCGTCTTCGGACACACGAAAGGCGGGACACCTGCCTGGTGTCCCGCCCCTGGTGATGCGGTCCTGGTGGTCAGGCCTGGGACGGCACGGGATTGCTCAGAATCCGCACCGGATGCGAACGGGCGCTGCCCGGAACGCTACGGCCGCCAGATGACGACGGCCTGGCTCCGCGGCGTCGGGCGCTGGCCCCGCGCGAGCGGGACCACGTCGCCGGCCGACACCCCGGCCGCGAAGACCCGGGGTTCCTGCGCCGCCGGGCGTCGCTCCAGCTCCTCGGTCAGTTCTCGGACGCGGGACTGCAGAGCCGCGACCTGGTTCTCCAGTTCGAGGATGCGCTTGATGCCCTCCAACGAGACGCCCTCCTGGGAGAGGCGCTGCACCTCACGCAGCCGGTCGACGTCGTGCTGCGAATAGCGGCGCGCTTTGCCCGGCGCCCGGCTCGGCGAGACGATGCCCAGCCGGTCGTACTGACGCAGGGTCTGGGGGTGCATCTCGGCCAGCTCGGCGGCAACCGAGATCACGAAAAGCGGTTGATTCAGGTCGATCGCCATGGCTCACCTCCTACAGCACGGCGTGGGCGGCGATGACCGCCCGGGGGTCCTCACCGGCGGTGGCGTCGGCGAAGGCCTCGACTGCCGCCTTGGCGGCGTCGTTGAGCTTCTGGGGCACGACGACGTCGACCGTCACCAGCAGATCGCCGGTGGCCTTCGCCGTCTTCACACCGCGGCCCTTGACCCGCAGGGTGCGCCCGCTCGGAGTGCCGGCGGCCAGGTGGAGCTTGACCTTCTCGCCCTCCATGGTCGGCACCTCGATGTTCCCGCCGAGAGCGGCTTCATTGAAGCTGATCGGCACGTGGATGCGGATGTTGTTCCCGTCCCGCTTGAAGAAGGGGTGCTCCTTCACGTGGACGGTGATGATCAGGTCACCGTTGCCGGCGGCGCCGGGGTTGCCCTTGCCCCGCTGGCGGACCTTCTGGCCGTCCTTGATGCCGGCCGGGATCTTGACGTCAATGACGTTGCCGTCCGGCTCGCGCAGGCTGACCGTGGTGCCCTGGATCGAGCCTTTGAAGGAGATCGTGGTGCTCGCCGTGCGGTCCGAGCCCTTGGTGGGCTGCTGCTGGAAGCCGCCGAAGCCGCCCCCGCCGAACAGATCGGCGAATTCCGGCGGGATGCCTCCCGAGGCGCCGCCCCGGGTGCGTCCACCCTGGTTGAAGATGCCGCCGAAGAGATCCTCGAAGCCGCCGGGTCCGGCGCCCTGTCCGCCGCTGCCCGGGGCGAAGCGTGCGCCGCTCCCCATGGCGCGGATGGCGTCGTACTGCTGACGGTCCTCCGGGTTGGAGAGCACCGAGTTGGCCTCGGTGATGTCCTTGAACTTCTTCTCCGCTTCGGCGTCCCCGGCATTGGTGTCGGGGTGATACTTGCGGGCGAGCTTGCGGTACGCCTTCTTGATGTCGGCGTCGGACGCGTCCTTGGCGACGCCAAGGATCTTGTAAAAGTCCTTCTCAACCCAGTCCTGGCTTGCCAAGGGCGTTTCCTTTCCTGTCTGAAAATCCAAAGGGGGCGGTGCGGGCGCCGTGGCGCCCGCACCGCAGATGGCTCCCGCTTACTGCGGGACCGCGACGATGACCTGCGCAGCCCGCAGGACGCGGGAAGAGGTGCGGTAGCCGGCCCGGAGGACCTGGCTGACCGTGTCCACCTCGACCTCGCCGGGCTGCTGGATGAGGGCCTCGTGGATGGTGGGGTCGAATTCGACACCCGTCTCCTCGATGCGCTCCAGTCCGTAGGTCTTGAGCGTGTTCTCCAGCTTGCCGGCGATCGAGGCGAACGGGCCGTCGGAAAGGTCCCCGTGGGCCCGTGCCGCGTCGATGTCGTCCATGACCGGCAGGATGGCGTTCAGCACGCCGATGACGGCCATCTCGCCCGCCACCGCCCGGTCACGTTCCACCCGCTTGCGGTAGTTGACGTACTCGGCCTGGAGGCGCAGCAGATCGTTGCGCAGTTCCTCCGCCTCGGACGACGACGGGGCGCTCCCCGCATCGGCGCCCGCGGCGTTGAGGATCTCCTCGGCCTGGCTGAGTGCATCACCGTTCGCGTCGGTGGCGCCGCCACCGGCTGGAGCTTCGGAGCCCTGGGGGGTCCGTGCCTGGCCGGTCTCCGGGTCGACCTTGCGGTTGTCCCGGATGACCGGCTCCTGGCGCTCGTCCCCGGTCCCGGAGCCGTGTTCTGCTTCGTTACCGTGGTGCGGCATGGTTACTTCTTCTCGTCTTCGTCGATGATCTCGGCGTCCACGATGTCCTCTTCAGGAGCACCGGCGGAGGCGCCTGCGGCTTCCTCACCACCGGCGGGAGCCTGGGACTGGGCGTAGATGGCTTCGCCGAGCTTCGTCTGGGAAGCCTGGAGCTTCTCGAACGCAGCCTTCACAGCGTCGTCATCCGTGCCTTCGAGGGCGGCCTTGAGGGCGTCGACGTCGGCCTTGACCTCGGTCTTGACCTCTTCCGGCAGCTTGTCGTCGTTGTCGGCGATGAGCTTGTCGGTGGCGTAGGCCAGCTGCTCGGCGGCGTTGCGGGTGTCCGCAGCCTCACGGCGCTTCTTGTCCTCGGCGGCGTGCGCCTCGGCGTCGGCGACCATGCGCTCGATGTCCTCCTTGGAGAGGGCGCTGCCACCGGAGATCGTCATGGACTGCTCCACACCGGTGCCCTTGTCCTTGGCGGACACGTGCACGATGCCGTTGGCGTCGATGTCGAAGGTGACCTCGATCTGCGGCACGCCACGCGGCGCGGGGGCGATGCCGGTCAGCTCGAAGGTGCCCAGCGGCTTGTTGTCCCGGGTGAACTCACGCTCGCCCTGGAAGACCTGGATGGACACGGACGGCTGGTTGTCATCCGCCGTGGTGAAGGTCTCGCTGCGCTTGGTCGGGATCGCGGTGTTGCGCTCGATCAGCTTGGTCATGACGCCGCCCTTGGTCTCGATGCCGAGGGACAGGGGGGTCACGTCGATCAGGAGCACGTCCTTGCGCTCACCCTTCAGCACGCCGGCCTGCAGGGCTGCGCCCACGGCCACGACCTCGTCCGGGTTGACGCCCTTGTTGGGCTCCTTGCCACCGGCGAGCTCCTTGACCAGCTCGGTCACGGCGGGCATACGGGTGGAACCACCGACGAGCACGATGTGATCGATGTCGGAGACCTTGATGCCGGCTTCCTTGATGACGTCGTGGAACGGCTTCTTGGTGCGCTCGAGCAGGTCCTTGGTCAGGTCCTGGAACTTGGCACGGGTGAGGTGCTCGTCCAGGTGGACCGGGCCGTCAGCGGTGACCGAGAGGTACTGCAGGGAGATGTTGGTGCTGGTCGAGGAGGAGAGTTCCTTCTTGGCCTGCTCCGCGGCCTCGCGCAGACGCTGGAGGGCGATCTTGTCCTTGGAGAGGTCGATGCCTTTGGCCTTGAGCTGGCCGAGGAGGTACTGGACGATCCGGTCATCCCAGTCGTCGCCACCGAGGCGGTTGTCACCGGCGGTCGCGCGGACCTGGATGGTGGAGAAGCCGTCCTCGTCCTTGCCGACTTCCAGCAGGGACACGTCGAAGGTGCCGCCGCCGAGGTCGAAGACCAGGATGAGTTCGTCTTCCTTGCCCTTGTCCAGACCGTAGGCCAGAGCGGCCGCGGTGGGCTCGTTGACGATACGCAGGACGTTGAGGCCCGCGATCTCACCGGCTTCCTTGGTGGCCTGGCGCTCGGCGTCGTTGAAGTATGCAGGAACGGTGATGACCGCGTCGGTGACCTTCTCGCCCAGGTACGCCTCGGCGTCGTTCTTCAGCTTCATGAGCGTACGGGCGGAGATCTCCTGCGCCGTGTACTTCTTGCCGTCGACGTCGACGCTCCAGTCGGTGCCCATGTGGCGCTTGACGGAGGCGATGGTGCGGTCGATGTTGTTGACGGCCTGGCGCTTGGCGATTTCGCCGACCAGGACTTCACCGTTCTTGGAGAACGCAACCACTGACGGCGTAGTGCGACCGCCTTCAGCGTTGGCGATGACGGTGGGCTCGCCACCTTCCAGAACGGAGACGACCGAGTTGGTGGTTCCGAGGTCAATGCCTACAGCACGTGACATGTGTTGCTTCCTTCCTTGGAAAAAGTAGGTGTTCGCTGCGCCCGAGGCTGTTCCTTGAGCGCTCTGCACTCAACTCTACTCTTAAGCAATCTGGTGTCAAGCAAAGTTGAGTCCGCTTCGCTCAAGTTCGCTGTGAGCGAACAGGATTCGGGTTGACAGCGGGAGCTCAGGCGAGACCGACGCCCTCTTCGGCGGCGTCGTTGGAGGGGTCCGTGTCCCCGGGGACGTTGGCGATCAGGGCCACGACGTGGGCCGCGTTCAGCGCGGTGGACGGGCCCGCCGTGAGGACCACCGTGGCGGGCGGAGCGCCCACCGCGAGCGGCGCGACCGTCGTCGCGGTCAGCGTGAACACCTCGGTGCTGGTGATCGTCTGGGGCACGGTGGAGGTGAGCTTGAGCCGCGGGTCGACGACGACGCCGACCACCGGGATGGTGTTCTCCCGCACCAGGGTGACGTCCATGGTGAGCGTGAGGAGCACGCCCGCCGGGATCTCCCCACCGGAGGCCGGCCCGGCCATCACCCCACCGCTGAGACGGGTGCGGAGGCCGCCGTCGATGAAGTCGGCCTCGGCCCACGCCGCGGCGTCGATGCCCGCGCCACTCGCGGCCGCGTACGGCGCCGCCACGGCGGCGGCGATCACCGGAATGCTCCAGGCCGCTCCCCGCACGACGGCGCGGCGCGGCGTGCTGCCGGCGGTATGGTCTTCGGGCGAACGCCCCTGCTGGTCCATCATCTGCTCATGCCCTTCCGAGGGGCCGGGCCGGAGACCCGCCAGGACCCGCCGGCACAGGGCCCCGCTCTGAAATTCAGGAGGCCGCCGGGTGCGGCGGCCAAACGATCCAAACTAGCATGACGATTGTTTGGCGATGGGCGGCCCGCGATTCCGGTGCCCAGATTTCCTTCGGGTGCGGATATTGCGGCACCCAGAAGAAATCTGGGCACCGGAACGCACAAATCTTCGGACCAGGCACTCAACAGAGCGCCACCGAGGCTCTGCGCTGGACCGCCCGCCGGCCCGTGGAAGTGGGCAATTACCGATTCGTCCTTGGCCGGGGCCGGCGCACCCGCATCTTCGACGGCGGCTACCTGGCGATCACAACGGGCGGGCCGCTCCCACCGCTCGTCCTCGAACCCGCGCGAGCACGTGGCATCCTGCGGCGGCACCTGATCCTGCCGCCGTCGTCGTTCGCGGCATCCACCCTGCCCAGCGCGGATGGCACGGCGTTCAGGCTGTGGGCGCCGGCGGAGCGCACCGCGGAGGCCGCAGCCGTTCTCACCGGACCACGCCTGGACCTCGTGACGCGGCACGCGCGGGACCTCGAAATCGCCGACGGAACCGTGCTCGTCTACTCGGCCGCACCCTTGCTGACCGCCGAACCGGACCTCTGGGCCTGGATCGAAGAGGTCGTGGCCGCACTACAGCCCGACGACGTCGGCCAGCGTCCGCATCTGATGCGCGAAGAGCTCCTCCCGGGCGGGGAAGGTGTCCGGGCCGTACTGGCCGAAGACCTCGAAGCTGACCGCCCCGAACACTGACGTCCAGACCAGGACGCCCCGGGCGAGCAGCTCGTCCGGCAGTTCCAGCCCGAGTTCGTTGCGCACTGCGGCCAAGTTGCCGGCCAGGACGTCGGACACGACGCCGGGCTCCCCCGGATCCCGCAGCGCACCGGCGCGGTGGGCCGCGTCGAGGATCCCGACCAGCCGGAGCACGACGCGCGTCCCGGGCTCGATGGTCCGCTCCCCCGGCGCCTGATACCCCGGCACAGGGCTGCCGAACAAGAGCGCGTAACAGGCAGGCTCCGCCACGGCCCAGCGGCGGACCGTCTGCGCGAGGGTCAGGAACCGCTCGTGGAAGTCGTCGTCCGGCACCTGACTCACGGCCGCGTCGACGGCGTCGCCCAGTTCGTTGTAGGCGTCGATCAGCAGGAGCGTCAGCAGTTCGTCCCGGCTCTCGACATAGCGGTACACGGCCGAGGAGACGACGCCGAGGTCACGCGCCACGGCTCGTAAGGACAGCGCCGCGGCGCCCTGCTCGGCGAGATGCTTCCGCCCGAGACTCACGATGTCCGCGATGGTGCGGGCACGGGCACGCTCACGGGGCCCGGGGGTGCGGTCGGCGCGAGGGGCTGAAGTGTCCGGCATGGACCCATGCTGTCCGATTCCGAGAGCAGCGTCAACTTTTGAGAGCAGCGCTCTTGACTTCCGTCAGGCATGGCCCCATTCTGGATTCAGAGAGCAGTGCTCTCGATTTCACTTCCACCCCAGGAGAACACCATGTCCCAGAACCCCAGCACCCACCTCGTCATCGGCGCCGGCCCCATCGGCTGGACCGTGGCCTCCCAGCTCGCCGAGCAGGGCGAGCGGGTCCGCCTGCTCACCCGCTCCGGCTCCGGCCCGGACCATCCGCTCATCGACCGCGTCCGGGGCGACGCCGGGGACCCGACAGCTCTCGCCCGGGAGCTCGACGGCGTGCGGGCCGTCTTCCACTGCATGCACGGCAGCGCCTACACGGAGCAGGCCTGGCGCGCCGAACTGCCGCAGGCCGAGCGCACGGTGCTGGATGCCGCCGCGGGGGCGGGGGCCGTCGTCGTGTTCCCCGAAAGCCTGTATTCGTACAGCGAGCCGGACCGCATCATGCGCGAGGACAGCCCGCGCCAGGCCCGCGGCGGAAAGCGCGGGGTGCGCACCGAACTGCTCGCGGCCCGGGCGGCCCACCCCGCTCACACCGTGAGCATCGTGGCGAGCGACTACTTCGGCCCGCAGGCGCTCAACGCCCACGCCGGCGAGCGCATGGTCCCGCTCGTGCTGGCGGGGAAGACGGTGCGCGTCGTGGGGTCGGCGGACCAGCCGCACTCCTTCACCTACGTGCCCGACTACGCGGCCGCCATGATCGCCGCCGCCCGGGACGAATCCCTCTGGGACCGCGTGCTGCACGCTCCGACGGGACCCGCTCTGACGCAGCGCGAGATGGCGGAGGCCTTCGCGACGGAGGCCGGCGCCCCGTCCGCGAAAGTCGCGGTGCTGCCCCGCCGGCTCATGAAGGGGCTGGGCCTGGTGATGCAGTCCATCCGGGAGCTGAACGAGCTGGAGTACCAGTTCACGGCGCCGTTCGTGATGGATTCAAGCGCGAGCGAAAAACTGCTCGGGTTCGGCCCGACCCCGCTGGACGAAGCCGCCCGGGCGACCGTGGCCTGGTGGCGGGAGCGCGCGACGGCGTGAGGCGGGGTGTCCAGTGTTCGCCGCGACCGCACGGGTTCAGCCCCTGGCGGGTGAGTGACCGCACGGACCCGCGCCCTCCAGACACTGCGGACCCCGCCTGCGGTACGTTGTGTCCATGATCGCCGACAGCACCGCACTCGATGTGGGAATCCTCTTCCTGCGCCTCGTCGTGGGAATCACGATGGCCGCCCACGGTTTCCAGAAGTTCTTCGGCAAGGGCGGGATCGGGCAGGTCGCCGCCTGGTTCGACAGCATCGGGATGAAACCGGGCAGGTTCAACGCGATCATGGCCGCGTCGACCGAGACGGCTGCCGGGATCGCGCTCGCCCTCGGGCTCTTCACCCCGCTTGCCGGAGCCGCGTATGTCGCCCTGATGGTCGTCGCGTTCTGGACGGTCCACCGGCACGGGTTCTTCGCGACCAAGGACGGATGGGAGTACAACCTGGTCCTCGGCGCGACGGCGGTGACCGTGGCGACGCTCGGCGCCGGGCGGCTCAGCGTGGACCACGTGTTCACCGGCACCGGGATCGCAGGCCTCCTCTGCGGCTGGGCGGGCCTGCTCATCGCGGTGCTCCTCGGAGTCGTCGGCGCAGTAGGCCAGCTCGCGATCTTCTATCGCCCTCCGGCGCCCAAGGATCGTTGAGGACTGATCCTCGGGGCTGAGATGTCGGGGCCGACCCCGCCGCTCGCGGCTGATGGCGAGAACGAGCCCGCGCCCGGCAGGCGTTCAGTCGAACGGCTCAGGTTCGGGACGTCGGGCGTGAGCATGGGTCGCTTCCACGATCGCCGCGACGACGTCGGAGGCGAGCCCACCGCCAAAAGCCTGGCGCTGCAGGCGCTCACCCGAGCCACGCTCGAGGATCCGCGCGATCCCGTCGCGGACCAGCGGCAGGTCGCCGGCGCCGTCGAGCGCCGCTTCGAGGTGAGCCGTGAAGTCCTCGACGACGGCGAATGCGGGGCGAGGATCGCCGGTGGCCGCGTCGAGCAGTTCCCCCCGGAGTCCGAAACGGCTCGCCTGCCAGTCAGCCAGCCGCAGCGTGTCCGTCCGGACGGCCGGAGCGGGGACACCCGCCCGCCACTCCGCCGCCGCGGTCTCGATGAGCGCCCGGACGGCTGCGGCGAGCACCACGGCGTCGTCGGCTCGGAGGCAGATATCGGCGATCCGCACCTCCACGGTGGGCTGGTGCCGGCAGAGCCGTGCGTCGAAGTACACCATGCCCTCGTCCAGCAGCACGCCGGTGCGGATCAGCCGGGCGATGGTCGCGTCGTATCCGGCCGCAGTGCCGAAGAGCTCTGCGGGCCCCGCCGACGGCCAGCGGCTCCAGATCTGGGTGCGGTAGCTGGCGAAGCCCGTGTCCTCGCCGTTCCAAAAGGGTGAGTTCGCGCTGAGGGCGAGGAGCACCGGGAGCCATGGTCTGATCCGGTCCAGGACCGCGACACCCTCGTCCCGCGAATCCACGGAGACGTGCACGTGGAAACCGCAGGTGATCTGTTCGCGTGCGACCATGCCGAACCGCCGGGACAGCGTGGAATACCTTTGGTCGCCTTCCGTCGGTGTCGTGTGCATCAGCGGCGGGGTTCCCGAGGCGGCGATCCGTGCGCCGACGGTCCGGGCCGCGTCATCCGCCAGAGAACGGCCGGCGACGATCTCGGCCCGCAGGTCCTCCGCCGTCTCGCAGGGCCGGGTGTTGACCTCGATCTGCTCCTGCTTGAATTCCGTCGTGAGGGCGGGCCCCGGACATGAGCCAGGGCCGGAGCGCGCCGCGGCGTCGAGAACGGCGCGGGCGAGAGGCAGCGGCCACCCGCTGTCCGCCGAGACGATCAGCAGTTCCTCCTCGACTCCGAACGTGCGCATCCGCGTCTCCGCTCACCTGGCCCGGGACGTCCGATCCGTCCGGGCGCCATGCCGTGTACCCCCTTGAATCATCCCACCGTGACCGGTGCGGAGAGAAGAAGGGACCTGACGACGCCGGTGTCGGGACCGCGCCAGCCTCAGCCCGTGGGCGCACCCTCAGTCCGCCGCACCGCGCCTCGGGCGCGGGTCGAACTCGGCGAGCGCCGCGATGAGGGCTCCCAGGTACCGTTCGACCGTGGCCAGCTCCTCGTCGGTGAAGGCGCCGGCCGCGGAGAGCAAGGCGCTGACCTGGCGCTGCAGGCCCGAATCGAGCATGGTCCGAGCGTCCTCAGTGGCGTGCAGGACCCGCCCGCGGCGGTCGTGTTTCGCGACCTCACGGGTGAGATACCCGGCTGAGATCAGACGCTCCGCCAGGGCCGACGTCGACGCGGACGTGATGCCCAGGTGAGCTCCGAGCATCTTGGGCGTGACGTCGCGCTCCACCGACTCGTCCACGACGAAACGCAGCGCTTCCAGGTCGTTGTTGTTGATGTTCAGATCCGCAAGCAAGGATTCCCGGGCGCCGGTTTCGACCTCACGGAACTCCCGGAGCAGATGCAGGGAGTTCAGGACGTGGTCTTCACGCCCGCCCTCGAGCCAGCTCCGATTGATCACTTCCAGAGCCATAGGCGAGACCTCCCCGTCTGGAAAATTCGGTAAACGAACTAGCAAACTCACTTTCCACTGTAGAAGCGTGATCCGGCCGATCCAACCCCCTACTTTTCTGGAAACGGCCGAGGGGAGCTCCTGACTTGAAACACCCTCTTGCATATAGATAGTTCGAGGAACTAGGTTTTTAATCAACCGGTGCATGAGCAGGAACGGCGCCGTGACATCCTCCACACCGAGCAGGCAACTCGCCTCACCCCCGTCACAAGGAGAGAGCATGCGAATCGTCAGCAAGACCCAGAACATCGTGGACAACCCGGTCCAGAACCAGTACGAGATCTACCGGGACGGAATCATCCAGGGCGTCGTCAGGTACCGCATCGAAGGAACCACGCTGCGGTTCTTCCTCTGCCGCGCCACCGGTCTCCGCTCGCCCTGGGAACGGCGCGCGTTCTACCTGGCAGCGGCCCGGGACGCGAAGCGCCGCCGCATGAACGTCCAGATCACGTCCCGTTCCATGGCCGAAGATCTCGCCCCCTTCAGGAAGTGGTGCCATGCCGCACCGCAGGAGCGCCCGGTGCGCCGCGTCGACAGCGCCGGCCTCACGCCCTCCCTGCAGCACGCCGCGTAGCCGTCCGGCTTCGCCGGCTGACGGCGTCGACCCGGTCGACGCCGTCAGCCCCCCGCCCTGATCCCGCGCGCCCTCATCCGGCTCGGCCGCCGGGGCGCGCACAGCATCCACAGGAGGACACCGTGGCCGCGGACACTCCCGGACATGAACCCGACCGCGCGGACCAAGCGGACGAACCGCACGGCGCGAAAAAGTACCTCAAAGCACTCGGCCCTGGTCTGATCTCCGGAGCCTCCGACGACGACCCTTCGGGCATCGCCACTTACGCGCAGGCAGGCGCCACCTACCAGGCCTCGGCCCTGTGGACCGTGCCCGCCACCCTGCCGCTCATGATGGCAGTGCAGGAGATCTGCGACCGCACGGCCCTCGCCACAGGGAAGTCCCTCGGCGCCCTGGCCCGGGAGAAATTCTCCAGCAGACTCCGCCTGCTCATCGCCATTCTGCTCATCGCGCTCATCATCGCGAACGTCGTGAACCTTGCCGCGGACACCCTCGCCGTCGGCAAAGGCATGGAGATGCTGGGCGCCGGCCCAGCGTTCCTCTGGAATCTGATCGCGGGGGCGGGCATCGCGTTCACTCTCGCCAAAGGGTCGTTCGCCACCATCGAGCGCCTCTTCAAGTGGCTGTGCCTCGCCCTGTTCGCGTACGTCGCCGTCCTCTTCACGGTCCACGCGGACTGGGGTGAGATCCTCCACGGGCTCCTCGCCACCCGCCTGCACTGGGATCTCAGCTATTGGGCCCTGATCGCGGCCATCTTCGGCACCACCATCTCGCCCTACCTGTTCTTCTGGCAGAGCGCCCACCGCGTGGAGGACCTCAAGGCCGAATCCTCGGATGGCGACGCCGCCGGGCTGAACGAGCGCGGACCACAGGACACGAAGAACAAGAAGCGCCTCGCCCGCGTCGACGTCTTCACCGGCATGGCGTTCTCGGTCCTGATCATGTTCGCGATCATCGTGGCCACAGCGGCGACCCTCGGACAGAGCGGCACCGAGATCGGGTCGGCGGACGACGCCGCCAAGGCCCTGGAGCCCATCGCGGGCCCCTTCGCGAAACTGCTCTTCGCCCTCGGGTTCATCGGCTCCGGCATCCTCGCCATCCCCGTGCTCGCCGCCTCCGGCGCAGCCGGCCTGTCCGGCCTGCTGAACAAGAACTGGGATCTCGATTCCTCGCCCCGCAAGGCCCCCGTGTTCTACACCCTCGTCCTCGTCGGCGCGGTGGTGGGCACGGTCCTGAGCCTCATCTTCAGCAACCCGATCCAGCTTCTGGTCCTTTCGGCGACCATCAACGCGATCGCCGCGGCGCCCTTCCTGATCATCACGATGCTCATCGCCCGGGACAGGAAACTCATGGGAGACCAGGTCAACGGCCGCCTCAGCAACACTCTCGGCTGGCTCACCGTCGTCGTGATGACCATCCTGGGGATCTTGGGGATCATCGGGACGATCTTCGGCGCCTGACGCCGGGCTGCGCCTCCCGGTGCGCGCCGGGAGGCGCAGCCGTGCACGACGACGGCGGCAGGGTCACGGTGGTTCTAGCGGCAGGAGTGCCCGGAGCCGTAGCTGAGCCAGGCCGGCAGGGACGAGGCGAACGCCTCACGGACCGCAGGATCCTTGGTGGCGGTCCAGTCGACATGGGCTTTGATCTCGGTTTCGTACTTGTCCCACTCGAACCAGTTGATCATCTTGAGCCGCGGGAAGCGGGCGCGGACCTCGTCGCTGAACACCTGCTCCCACCAGGACCGTTTGATGGTGAGCGCCTTGGACGTGTCGCCACTGGTGTTGACGAGCGCGGCGGTTTCGGCGATGGCCACGGGCTTGCCGCGCCGGGCCCCGTACTCGGCGTAGAAGTCCGGCACGGCGAGGTCGTCACCACCGGCGCCTTTGTACGTGCCGGTGAGCTGCTGGATGAACTTCTGCGGTTCGGGCACCACGTTGGCGCCCCACGGATAGCGGTTGCCCCAGTGGTACAGGGACATCCCGACCCAGTCCACCGAGGCATCGCCCGGATAGTACGGCGCGTAGGGGTCGTCCTTGCCGTCGACGACGCCGTCGCGGTTGGTGTCCAGCGCGGCGAAGTCCTTGGATCCCTTCTTCACCTGGAAGCGGCCTCCCACGAATGGGTAGCCTCCCCCATAGTTCGGCGCCCAGAGAGTGGCGCTCGAAGGGGTCGAACGCACCGCCTCGGCGACCTTCCGAAACGCCGCCACGTAGGCGCTGGGCTGCTCACCCCACTCATACCAGGACCCGTTCATCTCCTGCCCGAAACGGACGATCACGGGCACCCCCGAGGTGTTGATCCCCCGGAGCAGCTCCGCCAGGTCTTTGACGGCGGCCGGGGCCGAAGCGGCGGCGAGCCCCGCGTGGGGTTCCAGCGTGAGCAGGAGGGTGCCGCCCTGCTCACGCACCTGGTCGGCCGCACCCTCGATGTTCTTGCGGTCCGTGTCCGTGAACGGGAACCCGGAGAAGGAGACCGCCACAGAGAGGGCGTGCCCCAGGTTCTTCGCGTAGTCGGCGAGCTGCTGATGCCCCCAATCGAGGTTCACCCCGAACGCCACGCCCTCCCCGGCCCCGAGTGGCCGCGGAGGGACCGCGCAGGACGGGGCCGCCGCAGGTGCCGCGGCCGGCGGTGTCGTGCAGGACGCCAGGGAGGCCAGCAGTGCCACGGCCACGGCGGGAGTGACGATCCGGGTGATGATCCGCATGTCGCCACCCTAACGGCGGATCGCGGCCACCGGCAGGGTCAGTCTCCGCGGTACGCCGCCTGCATCGCCGCGAGATCGATCCTGGTCATCGTGATCAGGGCGTTCATGGCGCGCAGGGACGCCGCGGTGTCCGTGGACGCGGTCATGTCGTCCACTTCGGCGGGGACCACCTGCCAGGACACCCCGAACCGGTCCTTGAGCCAGCCGCACGGCTGTTCCAGGCCGCCGTCGGCGGTGAGGGCGTCCCAGTAGTAGTCCGTCTCCTCCTGGTCCTTCGTGATGATGACGAAGGAGACCCCTTCGCTCGGGCTGAACATCGGGCCGCCGTTGAGAGTCTGGAAGGCCGCGCCGTCCAGGGTGAAGTCCACCGTGAGCGCGGTGCCGGGCGGGAACGGCGCGGGGAAGGGTGAGCCCTCCAGCACGCGGGTGGTGATGCCACGGGCGGAATTCGGGAAGACCGAGACGTAGAAGTCCGCGGCCTCCTCGGCGGTGCCGTCGAGCCAGATGCAGTTCTTCAGAGCGGGCATGACGGTCACTCCCCCCGGTAGGCGGCTTCGAGCGCCGCGATGTCGAACTTCTGCATCCCCATGAAGGCCTGCATGGCGCGGCCCACGCCCGCGGCGTCGTCGCGGGACATGATCGAGCCGAGCGCCTCCGGCACCACCTGCCAGGAGACGCCGAACTTGTCCTTGAGCCAGCCGCACTGGCCCTCGGAGCCGCCGTCGGCCGTGAGCTTGTCCCAGTAGTAGTCGACTTCGGCCTGGTCGGCGCAACTGATGGAGAAGGAGATGGCTTCGTTGAAGGTGTAATGCGGGCCGCCGTTCAGGCCCTGGTACGGGGTCCCGTTGAGCTGGAACTCGACGGTCAGCGCGGTCCCGGCCGGGAACGGGGCGCCCTCACCGTAGCGGGACACCGCGGTCACGGAGGAATCGGGGAACACGGAGACGTAGAACTCGGCGGCTTCCTCCGCCTGGCCGTCGAACCAGAGGCAATTGGTGATGCTGGACATGGGGCATCCTCTCGAGGGTCCGGAGTGGGCCCGGGCAGAGCCCACGTCTTCCAAGCGTACGTCCGGACCGCGTGCGGCACGAGGGATCACTTCCAGGCCGCAGCGCCTCTGGACCAGGACGCCGATCCGGGCCTAGCGTGGCAGAGGGGGATTCAGCCGTGAATCGTTCTGAAAGGACATGACATGACGTTCAAAGTCGGCGTTCTGGTGGGTTCGCTGTCATCCACCTCGATCAACCGGAAACTCGCCAAGGCGCTCGAGAAACTGGCGCCGGAGCAGCTGCAGCTCGAGGAGATCCCCCTCAAGGACCTCCCGCTCTACAGCCAGGATTACGACAAGACCTTCCCGCCCGTCGCCCGCGAGTTCAAGGCGCGGATCGAGGCCTCCGACGCTCTCATCTTCGTCACCCCGGAGTACAACCGATCCATCCCCGGCTCACTCAAGAACGCCATCGACTGGGCCTCCCGCCCCTATGGCAGCAACTCCTTCGCGAAGAAGCCCTCGGCGGTCACGGGCGCCTCGCCGGGCAACATCTCCACGGCGGTGGCGCAGCAGCACCTGCGGAGCATCCTCTCGTTCGTGAACTCCCCCGAGCTCGCGAGCCCGGAGGCGTACATCCACTTCACGCCCGGCCTGATCGACGACGACGCCACCGTCACCAACGAGGGCACCGCAGAGTTCCTGCGCGGCTGGCTGGACGCGTTCGCGCTGTTCGTCGCGCGCGTCACCGCCGCGGTGAACGACGGGCAGGATCCCGGCCGGGGCTGATCGTCCGCCCGTCCACCGACAGCCTTCGCACATCGATTGCTGCGAAGTGGTCGTTCTGTGCCCTCAAAACGACCTTGTCGGAGCAGTCGATGGACGGGGACCGGGACGGGCCGGCTCTCCTGAGTGGGGCGCCCGTCAGCGGCGGGAGGCGAGCCCGGCGAACCGGAGGACTGCCAGCAGCCCGAGGCCTGCCGCCAGCACGCCGAGCACCGTGCCCGACGGGAACCGCGTTCCCGCCCAGAGCAGCCACACCGCCGGAATCACGGGCCTGAGCAGCCACAGCACCATGAACACGGCGGTCGTGTCACCCACCGGGGTGCTGACCGGCGTGAGGTACTGGGCGGGCAGGCCCGCCGCTCCCAGACTCGCGAACCGGATCAGCGCGGCGCAGGCCGTCACCAGGAGGGCGGGTGCCAGGCGCGAGGGATCGACGGCCAGGACCGGCGCCGCGACGGCTGCCAGCAGGACGATCAACGGCAGCGCCGCGTGGGCCAGGAGCCGGGCCGGCAGCGGCTGCGGCACGACGACGTCGAACCCCACGGTGTCCGCGACGTCGCCGAGGGCGCCGCTCAGCCGGGTCATGGCGGCCTGCGCGAGCAGCAGCACCACCGCGAGCATCGCCGGAGTCGCCCCCACCCGAGCCAGGGCCACCGCGCCGCCAACCAGGAGCACGAGCGCGAGCCCCACGCCCCACGGGTCCTGCCGGAGATAGCGGAGGTCGATGGCGATCGATCGCACGAGCAGGCCCACCGGAAACGTGCGCCCTGTCCGGCGTGGCCCGCGCCGCGGGATCCCGGCGGCGAGAGATCGGTTGTCCCCCGTCATGAGTCCGGCGAGCGCGACATCCCGCGCGGCGGTCAGATCCTCAAGTCGCGGGATCGTCAGGCCGGTCGGACCTCGCTGCTTGCGGGACGCCAGCACGGCCGAAGCGATCCCGCCGATCAGTCCGACTCCGAGCGCCGTCCCGAGGATGCCCGGAAGTCCAGGGGCTTCGCCGTTCCCCTGCCACCAGGCCAGGACGGGCAACGCGGCGAGGACCAGCGCGAAGAGCACCGCGCACCCCTGGATGAGCCGCGTGCGAGCGCCGAGCGTGGCCCGGACGCCGAACGGCCCCGCGGCCAGATAGTGGAGCTCCTCGGCGGAACTCCACGCCGGGCCGAGGTAGGCGGGGGTCGCCACGGCGGCCAGGACGAGGAGCGCTTCCAGGCCTGCGACGAGGCCGAGCACTCCGGCCGAAGAGAGCGGGGCGACCGGCCCGGCCAGCACGAGCACCACCGACCAGACACCCGGTCCGATCACGAGCCCCAGGAGCAGCGCTGCCAGATACCAGGGGTACCAGCGGCCGTCCTCGGACGTGCCGCGGAGCAGCACTCGCACCGCCTGAAGCTGCCGGCGGCCCGCCGGGCCTGGAGAGGCGGGGCCGGGCGATGTGTCCGGGTCGCGGGATGCGTCGGGTCCGGGTGATGCGCTCACGGCGCTCCGTCGCCGGAGTCGAAGCCGGGCTCGTCACCAGGTTCGCCACCGGACTCGTCGTCCGCCCACGTGCTTCCGTCCTGCTCGCGGGCCAGCACCACCTCGTGGGCGCCCAGCAGGTCCACCAGACGCGGGTCGTGCGTGGCCAGCAGGACGCCGGCCCCGAGGTCCCGGCGGCGCAGCATCAGCTCGGCGATGACCTGACGGCGCCGGGCATCCAGACGCTGTTCGGGTTCGTCCAGGACGAGCAGCGCGGCGGGGCGGGCGAACGCCATCACGAGCCCGATCCCCTGGCGCTCCCCCGAGGACAGCTCATCCGGATACTGATCGGCCAGCCGGGCCAGGTCCAGGGCTTCGAGCACCTCGTCGAGGGGCAGCGCCATGCCGCCCGCGCCGGCCCAGGAGGTCTCCACGAGGTCCAGGTGTTCCGCGATGGTCAGGCGGGCGTAGAACGGCGGCGGGCCGGTCATGGCGGCGATGCCACGGGCGCCGTCCCCCAGGTCCACCCGGCGGTCGAGGGTCCCCGTCGTGGGGGCGAGGCGGCCCAGGGCCAGCCGCAGCAGCGTGGTCTTGCCGGAACCGTTGGGCCCCGTGAGGGCCACGATCTCCCCGGGCCGTACGGTGAAGGTGGTCGGCCGCACGAGCCAGCGCTCGCCCACCTGGGCTCCCACGGCGGAGGCGCGCAGCAGCGCGGCCGGGGTGTCAGTCATCGGAGCGTCCCGTCGTCGTGCGTCCGGAGGTCATCCGCGGTTCCTGGCCAAACAAAAGCGCCCGCGCCGGAAACCGGCACGGGCGCTTGAAAGTCGATCAGCCTTCGCACTCGACGCAGTACACGAGGCCATTCTTCTCTCGTGCGATCTGCGAGCGGTGCCGGACCAGGAAACAGGAGGCGCAGGTGAACTCATCCGCGCGCTCCGGGATGACCACCACGGTGAGTTCCTCATTGCTGAGGTCCACATCAGGGACATCCACACCATCAGAGGTGTCCGCCTCGTCGAGCTCACGCACCACGCTGCGGGCATCGCCCGAGTTGACGGTCTTCAGCGCCTCAAGGGACTCGTTCTGGATCTCCGCAACATCGGAGCGCACTGCATCGTAGTCGGTTGCCATGTGTGGCCTGCCTCTCCTCGCCTAGTGGACGCCTGGTGGGACGTCACGGCAATGCATCATAGGGCACCCATGACCACATAGCCAATCGCTTCCGGAATTCCTTCCACCGGACACCCATTCCCCCTCGTCACCCCCGGGAGTACGGTGTCTGCATGAGCGCGCAGGAACAGGACGACGTCTACACTCACGGCCACCACGCCTCCGTGGTCCGGGCCCATGCCAGCAGGACCGCGCGCGAGTGCGCAGGCTACCTTCTGGAGCACCTCACCCCGGGCGTGACGATGCTCGACGTCGGATGCGGCCCCGGCAGCATCACGTGCGACTTCGCCGAGCTGGTCGCCCCCGCCGTGGTCACCGGACTGGACCGCGCGCCGGAGGTGGTCGAACAGGCCGCGGAGCTCGCCCGTACCCGTGGCGTGGAGAACGTCGCCTTCGTCTCCGGCAACATCTACGCGCTGGACTTCCCCGATGACACCTTCGACGTGGTCCACGCCCATCAGGTGCTCCAGCACCTCACGGATCCCGTGGCCGCCCTGCGGGAGATGCGCCGTGTGGCCAAGCCCGGCGGCCTCGTGGCCGTGCGGGACGCCGATTTCCACGGCATCTTCTGGTACCCGGAGATCCCGGAGCTGGACGAGTGGATGGAGATGTACCAGAAGGTGGCCCGGCACAATCAGGCCGAACCGGACGGCGGACGGCACCTGGTGTCCTGGGCCCAGGAGGCCGGTTTCACCGACGTGGCCCCGAGCAGCAGCAACTGGACGTACGCCACCGCCCAGCAGCGCCGCTGGCTGGCCCGCGTCTGGGCGGAGCGCGTCGTGCACTCCTCCCTCGGGGAGCAGGCCCTGTCCTACGGCTATGCCACGCAGACCGGCCTGGAGCGGATCGCCGCGGGCTGGCACCGCTGGGGCGAGACGAGTGACGGCTGGCTCGTCATGCCGAACGGCGAGGTGCTGCTGAGGGCCTGACCCGCGGCGCTACTGGCTCTGCACGCCTGAGACGCCGGCGGAGAACATCAGGGTGAAGATCCCGATCATGAAGAACAGCACGATCGCCCAGCCCACCAGCATGATGCTGTTGATGATGATGCCCGCGACCGCGATCCCCTTGCCGGCCGGTTCCTTTCGCGAGCCGACGATGCCGAGCACGAGCCCGACGATCGGCACCAGGAAGGTCCAGCCGAAGAACATGCTGCTCAGGCCGAGGACCAGCGACGCGATCGAGTTCCCCTTGGGCTGCGGCGCCGGGAAGGTCAGGTAGACCGGCGCGGGCTGCGAACCGTACGGCCCGGGCCCGGTGGGCGGGTAGTCCGGCGGGTAGTTCGGCGGCACCTGGGACACGGTTCAGCTCCTTGATTCGTGGCGGCGCCGCTTCACCGGTCGCCTCCGTCTCGTTCTCCCGGCATTCTGTCAGACCGCCGTGGGCTCCGGCACGGTGCTCCGTGCCGGCACACTGGCCACCTGGCGGATGAAGAGGATGAGCCACGTGAAGATCAGGGCGAACGCGATCAGCTCCATGCCCGTGAGGTTGTAATAGCCCAGAGGCAGGTACAGGACCACGGAGACGACCACACCGGTCACGAACACGCCGCTGGCCACGTGGAAGGTGAAGCCGAGCCCGGGGATCCACCACGGCAGCGCGATGACCAGGACGCCCCAGGCCACCACCATGCCGGTGGCGCCGGTGTTGTGGAGCAGTTCGGATTCGTCCACGGGCACCAGCCCTGCGAGCGCGAGTCCGACCCCCATGAGCACGAGGCAGCCGTAGACGGGGCGCAGTTTCGGGTGCAGGTACCGTTCACGTCCCACGTTCTTCGCCCAGCCGCGGGCGCCGAAGAAGCGCAGCCACCGCTGCCCGGCCTGCTGCCGCAGCGTCTGGATCTGTGTGAAGGCGACCGCGCCGGCGTCGGACTCCGAGAAGTGCTGCAGATCCGCCAGGATGAAGTGCGCGAGCGTGACGATCAGCGCGCCCGCCACGAGGAGGGTGATGTTGAAGGTGTAGGCGGTCCCGGAGTGCGCGGTGCCGAGGGCGCTGATGTTGGACTGCCACCAGTCCGACTGCTGGGTGGTCATCATGGCGTTCAGCACTCCCATGACCAGGAAGGCGCCGAGCAGCGTCGCGACGCGTTCGGTCGTGAGGTTCTGGGCGTTCACCGCGGTCAGGTACGCGGCGGCGCCCGCCGTCATCGCAAGCAGGAGAGCCGCGGCGAACGCGTCCAGGGTCAGTCCGATGAAGGCCTGCTGGAACAACGCGAACAGCGCCACGGCGCCCATGTACGCGAGGGCGGCATGGGAGAGGGCCAGCGCGACGACGTCGAGCAGGTACAGCCAGGGCGGACGGCCCGCGGTCCGCACGCGCTGAACCACCCGGCCGCCCACCACGAAACCGAAGGCCGCGAGCGCGACGACGGCGCTGAGGACCGCGGCGGCGACACCGATCGAGCCACTGCCGGAGAGCGGCGGATGCGCGCCGAAGAAGATGATGAAACCGGCGAGGAACCCGAGGATCAGGGCGCCGCCACCAGCCTGCAGAGCACGCTCTTCGGCGGTCTTCCTGGGCGTCGAGGCAGGGTTGCTGGTTCTCAGGGGCGGCAGTGACATGTCTCTATTCTGCCCAGTCGCCGGCGCTCCCCTACTCTTATCGGGTGGATCTCTCCCTCTGGCTCGCTCTGGCGACCGCCGCCCTGCTCATCAGCCTCACTCCCGGCGCGGGCGCCGTCAACACCATGAGCAACGCGCTGAACGTCGGATTCACCCGCTCGATCTGGGGCATTCTGGGGCAGCAGGCGGCCCTGGTGATCCATGTGGTGGTGGTCGCCCTGGGGCTGGGCGTGCTGGTCTCGCAGTCGCCAGTGCTCTTCAACGTGATCCGGTACGCGGGCGCCGCCTATCTGGTGTATCTGGGCATCCGGCAGTTCCTGGCCAAGCCGGTTCACACCGCGGAGGCGCAGGCTCAGCTCACCGGTGAACCCGCGTGGAGCATGTTCCGCCGGGGCCTCTGGGTGAACCTGCTGAACCCCAAGGCGATCGTCTTCTTCCTGGCCTTCCTGCCGCAGTTCATCCGGACCGACCAGCCCCTCCTCACGCAGTATGCGGTGGTGGCCGTGACCGTGGTCGTGATCGACATCCTGGTCATGTGGTTCTTCTTCGCCCTGGCCGCGAAGTCGGTCCGCAGATTCACCCGTTCGCCGCGCGGCCAGCTGGTGCTCAACCGGAGCTTCGGGGTGCTCTTCGTCCTGCTCGGCGTGGGGCTGGCGCTCCTGCACTGAGTGCGCCGGACGGGGCGAGTCCGGGGCGCCGGATGGGGCCCGCCCCGCGCGTCTCACTCCTCGTCGGAGCCCTCGGCCGGATCCTCCGCGTGGACGCGTTCCGTCTCCTGGGCCTGTTCCTCGTCCTCGCCTTCTGCGGGTGCTTCGCTGTGGGTGCGGTCATCGTCACCGGGCTGCATACCGGGCATCGCCGGACCTCCCTTCGAACGTGCCCCACGACCCTTCGCGTGGGGTCTGTCCTTCCAGCGTAGGCCGGTGGGGCTCATGGAACCAGGGGTTCCGGGGCCGTCGAGCGGCGGCGTGAAGGGCGTCGCGCGGGCCGTCAGGGAGGGGCCGTCGGCCGTGCCCGGGGAACCCGGCCCGCGCCGTCGCGGGCGGAGCGGCTACCGTTGGAGCATGGCTGAAAAACCTTTCCGGGTGATCACGGTGTGCACGGGCAACATCTGCCGCTCACCCATGGCTGAATACCAGCTCCGCCGCGCTCTGGCGGAGGCCGCGCAGCAGCACCCCGAGGACGGGTTCCTGGCCGCCGTCGTCGTCGATTCGGCGGGGATGAGCGACGAGGAGGTGGGCCGCTCGATGGACCGCCGCGCCGCCACTCAGCTGCGCGCCCTGGGGATCGACCCCGCCGGCCATGTGGCCCGCGAATGGGACGACGCCTGGTTCCGCGAGCGCGACCTCATCCTGGCCATGGACGAGAACCATTTCCGGGCGCTCCAGCGCTGGGCCCCGGATGAGCGGTCCCGGGACAAAGTCCGCATGTTCCGGTCCTTCGACCCGGCCCTGGCGGGCAAGAGCACGGCGGAACTCGGCATCTACGACCCCTGGTACGGCGACCAGCGCGACTTCGTCGAGTGCGCGGACATGATCTCCGGCTCGCTGGAACCGCTCGTGGAGTACATCCGGGCCGCGGCGGCGCACGGGGCCCAGCCCGAGTGATGTCCGCACCTCGCACGGCGCCCCTGCTGATCGGCATCGACGGCCGGTCCGGCGCCGGGAAGACCACCCTCGCCGTCGAACTGTGCGCGCGGCTGCGGCAGCACCGCACCGTCTCCTTGTTCCACCTCGAGGACATCTACCCGGGCTGGCAGGGTCTCGAGCAGGGCATCCAGCGCTATCTGGACACCGTTCTGGCGCCCCTCTCCACCGGCCACGACGCCGAGTGGACCACCTGGGACTGGGCCACCGGCACGGACGGTCCACTCCGCACGACACCCGCCGCGGACATCGTCGTGATCGAAGGCGTGGGCGCCTGTGCCCAGGGCGCCAGGGAACTGCTCGACGCGACGATCTGGGTCTCCGGCGCCGACGACGAGCGGAAGTCCCGCGCCCTGGCCCGCGACGGCGAGAGCTACGTGCCCTTCTGGGACACCTGGGCGGAGCAGGAGAAACGGTGGCTCGCCGCGGATCCGGTGCCGGGGTCCGTGGACGTCACCGTCCGGGACACCCCGGCCGGGGCCTGCCCGGGTGGTTCCGGCGAGGCCGCGGATGAAGTCCTGGAACTCCTGAGCCACCACCCCGCACTCCACACGGAACTCGCCCCGGAACGCAGCGCGCTGGCCTCGCGGCCCGTGCGCATCACCGCGGCCGGACCTCTGGCCTCCGGCAACGGCACGACGCTGGACGCCGGGGTACTCTTCGCGGAAATCTTCGGGAACGACGCCCACGCCGTCTGGCTCGACTCCTCGGACGCAGGGCTTCCCGGCGCCACGCGGAACCGGTTCAGCATCATGGCGGGCAACCCGGGCGCCGGACTGTCCGTGAGCCATCGCCACGGCGTCACGGAACTCCGCCGCGGCAGTTCCGCCGCACGTCTGCCGCTGCCGTTCTTCCGCTGGCTCGCCACCGCCTGGACGCCCCAGACCCTGCCGGCCGTCCCCGCCGGGTACGACTGCCCGTTCCGCCTCGGCTGGCTCGGCTGGCTCGGGTACGAGCTGAAGCGCGAGACCGGCGGTTCGGATCAGGACACCTCGGGTTCGGCCGTGCCGGACGCGGGCCTGCTCTTCGCGGATCACGCCGTGGTCCTGGACCATCAGGAAGGCCTCGCCTGGGCGCTGGAGCTGGCCGGCACGGAGCCCGACGACGCCGCCACCCCCGTTCCCGCCGCGGCCTCCCCCGGCGCGGGCCCGGTCCGTCGTGAGGGCTGGGCGGCCGTCGTCGCCCGCGCGTTGGAGACCGCCAGGACGCCCACGGACGCTGCCCCCAGCACCGTGCCGAGCCCCGGCACCGCCGCGGCCGCTCCGCCGTCGCCCACCCCGCGCTTCATCGCCCGAGACACGCACCAGGACTACCTCGCGAAGGTGCTGGCCAGCCAGGACGAGATCCGCGAGGGCAACAGCTACGAGGTCTGTCTGACGACCACCCTCACCGCGGACGCCCCCGGCTTCGACGTCGTCACCGCGTACCGGGCCCTGCGGCGGCGCAACCCGGCGCCCTTCGCGGCCTTGCTGCGATTCGGGGACGTGAGCCTCGCGAGCACGTCGCCGGAACGGTTCCTCTCGATCGACGCGGGCGGCGGACTGCTGGCCGAGCCCATCAAGGGCACGCGCCGTCGTTCCGCCGATGCCTCGGAGGACGCGGCGCTCCGCGAGGACCTCTCCACGAGCCTGAAGGACCGGGCGGAGAACATCATGATCGTGGACCTGCTCCGCAACGACCTCAGCCACTTCGCCGAACCCGGGTCCGTGACGGTGAGCCGGCTCTGCGCCATCGAAAGCTACGCCACGGTGCACCAGATGGTGAGCAGCATCCGGGCACGGCTCAGGCCCGGGGCGTCCCGCGTGGAGGCCGTCGCCGCGGCGTTCCCGGCCGGGTCCATGACGGGCGCCCCGAAGATCAGCACCATGGCGATCCTGGACGGTCTGGAGGGCGGGCCCCGAGGGATCTACTCGGGCGCGCTCGGGTATTTCTCGCTCGACGGGTCCGTGGACCTCTCGGTCGTCATCCGGACCCTGGTGGCCTCCGGCGCCGGGGAGGACACGCAGCTGAGCCTCGGCGTCGGCGGGGCGGTCACGGCGGATTCCGTGCCCGAGGACGAATACCAGGAGATCCGGGCGAAGGCCTACGGGGTGCTCAGCACGCTCGGCGCCGAGTACCCGGGGTAAGGCGGCCCGGCTCCCGGCCGAGTCCGCTGAAAACGCCGTGAGTCCGCTACATGATGTAGCGGACTCACGGACTGGAGAGCGGACTCAGCGCCTCAGGAGCCGGGCGACCGGCCCCTGAGGGGTGTGAGACTACGGCGCCACCGGCTGCGGGGAGGTCATGCGGTACAGGGCGTCGACGTCGCGCACGGCGCCCTTGTCCGCGGAGGTCGCCATGGCCGCGTAGGCCCGCAGCGCGGCGGAGACCTGACGTTCGCGGCCCACCGGGTGGTAGCCGGCCGTGGCCTCGAGGCGGTCGCGACGGGCTTCCAGCTCGGCCGGATCCACGAGCAGCTCCAGGGAGCGGGTGGGGATGTCGATGCGGATGCGGTCGCCGTCCTCGACCAGGGCGATGGTGCCACCCGAGGCGGCCTCCGGCGAGATGTGGCCGATCGAGAGCCCCGAGGTGCCGCCGGAGAAACGGCCGTCCGTGATCAGGGCGCACTTCTTGCCCAGGCCACGGCCCTTGAGGAACGAGGTGGGGTACAGCATCTCCTGCATGCCCGGACCGCCCTTGGGACCTTCGTAGCGGATGACCACCACGTCGCCCTCCTTGACGGTCTTGTTGAGGATCTTCTCCACGGCCTCGTCCTGGGATTCGCAGACCACGGCGGGCCCTTCGAAGGTCCAGATCGACTCGTCCACGCCCGCGGTCTTCACCACGGCGCCGTCGACGGCGATGTTGCCGCGCAGCACGGCCAGGCCGCCGTCCTTGGAGTACGCGTGCTCGACGGCGCGGATGCAGCCGCCCTCGGCGTCGGTGTCCAGGGAGGTCCAGACGTTCGACTGGGAGAACGCCGTGGAGGAGCGGACGCCGCCGGGGGCCGCGTGCCACAGATCCTGGGCCTCCTGCGTGGCCTTGCCGCCGCGGATGTCCCAGTCGTCCAGCCAGCCGTTGAGGTCCGTGGAGTGCACCGAGTGGACGTCCTGGTGGAGCAGGCCGCCACGGTTCAGCTCCCCGAGCAGGGCGGGGATGCCGCCGGCGCGGTGCACGTCCTCCATGTAGTAGGTCTTGTCCTTGGCGACGTTCGGGGCAACCTTGGCCAGGCAGGGCACCTGGCGGGACTTGGCGTCCATCTCGGCCAGCCCGTAGTCGACGCCGGCCTCCTGGGCGGCGGCGAGCAGGTGCAGGATCGTGTTGGTGGAGCCGCCCATGGAGATGTCGAGGGCCATGGCGTTGTCGAAGGCCTTGGCCGTCGCGATGGAGCGGGGCAGCACGGAGGCGTCGTCGCCGTCGTAGTAGCGCTTGACCAGGTCCACCACCGTGGCGCCGGCCTTCTCGTAGAGGGCCTTGCGGGCGGTGTGCGTGGCGAGCACGGAACCGTTGCCCGGCAGGGAGAGGCCGATCGCCTCGGTCAGGCAGTTCATCGAGTTGGCCGTGAACATGCCGGAGCAGGAACCGCAGGTGGGACACGCGTTCTCTTCGATGAGGTTGATGTCCTCGTCCGAGATGGACTCGTCCACGGCGTCCGCGATCGCGTTGACCAGGTCCAGCGAGCGCACCGAACCGTCGGTCAGGGTCACGCGGCCGGCCTCCATGGGGCCACCGGAGACGAACACCGTGGGGATGTTCAGGCGGAGGGCCGCCATGAGCATGCCCGGGGTGATCTTGTCGCAGTTGGAGATGCAGACCAGGGCGTCGGCGCAGTGCGCGTTGACCATGTACTCCACCGAGTCGGCGATCAGGTCGCGGGACGGGAGCGAGTACAGCATGCCGCCGTGGCCCATGGCGATGCCGTCATCCACGGCGATGGTGTTGAACTCACGGGCGACGGCGCCCGCGGCGTGGATGGCTTCGGAGACGATCCGGCCCACCGGTGCGAGGTGGGTGTGGCCGGGGACGAATTCGGTGAAGGAGTTCGCCACGGCGATGATCGGCTTGCCAATGTCCGAGTTGGCGACGCCGGAGGCGCGCAGCAGTGCGCGGGCGCCGGCCATGTTGCGGCCGTGGGTGACAGTGCGGGAACGATATGCAGGCATGGTCCCAGTCTTCCGTCTGGAACGACCAGCACCAAGACGGCGCTGCTTCTGGTAGTGGGAGTACTAGAATCATTACTCGACGACGGCGGCTGCGGCGAACCGGCAGTGGGCTCCCCTGCCGCCGACCTCGCGGACCTACCCGCTGAGACAGTGAGTTTCCGCCGAAACAGTGTCTTCTGCTCACTGTTTCGGCGGAAACTCACTGTCTCAGCGGGGAAGCTCAACCGGGAACCGGCCGACCCACCGAAAGGCGACCACCATGACCGAAGCCGAAGCCTGGCGGAAGGAAGTCGGCGGATTCCTGGCCGCGCGGCGTCGTCGTGCGGTGCGCAGCGATTACGGCCTCCCGCAGGCCGGCCGCGGCAAGGACGTCGGGCTGCGGCGCGAGGAGGTCGCGTTCCTCTCCGCCATCTCGGTGACCTGGTACACGTGGCTGGAGCAGGGACGGAAGGTCAACCCGTCGCGGGAAGTGCTCACCTCGCTGGCGACGGTGCTCCGGCTGGATCCCGCGGAGGAGCGGTACCTGTTCACCCCGTTCGGGTACGCCGCCCCTGCGCCGAGCCTCGGCACCGCGGAGACGACCGCGCACGTGCAGCGGCTCCTCGACGCGATCGACCCGAACCCTGCCCTGGCGCTCGAGGGCAATTGGGACATCGTGGCCTGGAACGACGCCTACAGCTCCCTGTTCCCGCGCGTCCTGGAGGTCTCCGGGCCCGACCGGAACCTGTTGCGGCTCGTCTTCACGGACCCGGCCGTGCGCGCCCTGCTGCCCGACTGGGACCAGACGAGCGCGCAGTTCCTCGCCGAGTTCCGCGCCGAGACGGGCTCACGGATCGAGGACGCCCGGAAGGCCAGTCTGGTGGCGGGGCTCCTGCAGTCGAGCCCGGAGTTCCGCGCCCAGTGGGAGGCGCACGGCATCCGCGGGTTCACGCCCCGGACCCGCAGCTTCAACCATCTGGACGGCAGCACCGTCACCTACGAGCACCACCAGCTGACGCTCGCGGACGCCCCGGCGCTGAAGCTGATCGTCTACACGCCGGCGCCGGACCCTGCGACGGACGACGACGGCGCCGCCTCCCGCTGACCCGTACCCGCCCGGCATCAACCGGGTCAGCCGGCGTCGCCCACGCTTTTGCGGTCCACCCACGGACATTTCAGTGGGTGAACCACAAAACCGTGGGCCGGGCCGACGAGGCGCAGCCCACACCGCGGCGCAGCCCGCACCACGGTGCAGCTACTGCAGAGCCGCGGAGAGACGGCACACGTTGTCGACGTACTTCGACAGCACGGACCGCTCCTGCCACTCCTCGGGGGACAGCTCCCGGGACTTCGCGCGGTACACCTCTTGCACCTCCCGCAGGGCGGCCACGATCTCCGGGCCCACCATCATGAGGGAGACCTCGAAGTTCAGCGAGAAGGACCGCATGTCCATGTTGCTCGACCCGAGCACCGCCACCTCGTCATCCACCGTGAAGTGCTTCGCGTGCAGGACCGCCGGCGCCCGGTACAGGTAGATGCGCACCCCGGCCTCGAGGAGCGCCTGGTAGTAGGACCGCTGGGCGTGATGGACCAGGAACTGATCGCCCTGCTCGGAGACGAAGAGCTCCACCTTGACGCCGCGCTGCACGGCCGTGGTGATCGCGTACAGGAGGGAGTCGTCCGGGACGAAGTACGGGCTGCAGATGGAGATCCGCTCCTGCGCCGAGTAGATGAGGGCGTTGAAGAGGCGGAGGTTGTTCTCCTGGGAGAAGCCCGGGCCGCTCGGCACCACCTGCGCCGGGATGTCGCCCTGGACCGGCTCCGGGAACCGCATCTGCGCTTCGAGGGACTCGTCGGTCTCGCTCAGCCAGTCCGTGGCGAACACGACGTTGAGCCCTGCCACCACGGGCCCCTCCACCCGGGCCATGAGCTCCACCCAGTGACGTCCGGCCTTGCGGTGCTTGGGATTGTTGTAGGAGGGCTCCGTGAGGTTCTGCGACCCCGTGAACGCGATCTCGCCGTCGACCACCATGATCTTGCGGTGGTTGCGCAGGTCCGGGCGGCGCCACTGACCGGCCAGCGGCAGGAGCGGGAGCATGCGCTGCCAGCGGATCTCGGAGCCCCGCAGCATCTTCAGGAGCCGGCGATAACCGCGCACGCGCAGGGTGCCGATGTGGTCGAACAGGAGCCGGACCTCGACCCCGCGTTCGGCCGCTTCCTCCAGCGCGGTGAAGAGGGGTCTCGTGGCGTCGTCGTAGGCCATGATGTAGAACTCGACGTTCACGTAGTCCCGGGCCTGACGGACGGCGTCGGTCATGGCGTCCAGGGACTCCTGGTAGCCCGGGATGAGCTGCACCCGGTTGCCCGCGGTGAGCGGCTGGGCGCCCAGATTCCGGTTGAGTTCGACGGCGGACGCGAGCCACGGCGGCAGGTGCACCACTTCCGGGGCCGCCGCGACGAGGGTGCTGGAGTCCCGCACGCGGCGGTTGACGTCCTCGAGCTTGCGGACGCGACGCCCACTGAGCCGGAACGTGCCGAAGAGGAGGAACAGGAGCAGGCCCAGGGACGGGACCAGGAAGATCGCGAGGAGCCAGGCCATGGCCGTGTTGGGTCGGCGGTTTCCGGGCACGACCCCGAGCAGCACCACACGCAGCACGATGTCGATGACCAACCAGACGGAGAGCAGCCAGCTCCAGTTATCCGGCAGGCTGAACGGCAGCATGCATCTCCCCCTTGTCGTGGTCGCGGCCTCGTCTCCGAGTGGTCCCGGGCGGCCGCGGTCTCCCCTGAGAATATCCGCCCCCGGGCGTTTCCGGGGCGGGCGTCACCGCGCGGCCCCCACGGGAAGTTCGCCTCCCCTCGCGTTGCGTGCTCAGTTGTTGCGGGTATTCCGGCCGAACACCCGCAACAACTGAGCACGCAACACCGACGAGGTGACGATGGAGGCGCGCGGCCTGCCGGGGGATGCGGCTCTAAGCTTGTCCCATGACTTCGACGTCCCCCAGCACCGTGCTCGTGTTCCTCGATCCCGCCTTCCCCCAGGGCCGCGTGGCGGATGCGTCCGTGCCCCAGCTGATGGCCACGGACCTGGGCGCGACCCGCGGTGACGGCGTCTTCGAATCGCTCCTCGTGCTCGACGGCAAGCTCCGCAAGCTCCCCGCCCACCTGGCCCGCCTGGCCGGGTCCGCCGCCGCCCTGGACCTCGCGATCAGCGCTGAGGACACCTGGCGGGCGGCGATCGGCACCGCCGTCGACGAATACCTGGAGACGCACCCCGGCGTGGACGAGTTCGTCGTGAAGCTGCTCGTGACCCGGGGCGTGGAGGGTGCGGAATCCCCCACCGAGTGGGTGCAGGCGAGCCTGGCCCCCGCCCTCGGCAAGAAGCAGCGCGTGGAGGGGATCGATGTCGTGCTGCTGGACCGCGGCTACGACAGTGACCTGGCCGAGCGCGCTCCGTGGCTCCTGCTCGGCGCGAAGACCCTCAGCTACGCCGTGAACATGGCGGCGCTGCGGCACGCTCACTCGCTCGGCGCGGATGACGTGATCTTCACGTCCGCGGACGGCCGGGTGCTGGAAGGCCCGACCTCCACCGTGCTGCTCGCACATCGTGACGTGAACGACGACGGCTCGGTCACCAAGCGCCTCGTCACGCCGCAGCTGGACGCCGGGATCCTCCCGGGCACCTCGCAGGGCGCCCTGTTCGCCGCGGCGAAGGAGGCCGGCTGGGAACTCGGCTACGGGCCGCTCGAGCCGGAGGACCTGTTCGACGCCGACGCCGTGTGGCTGATCTCTTCGATCCGGCTGATCGCACCGGTGAAGCACCTCGACGGCAAGACGATCGGCTCCGACCCGGCCGTGGCCGCGGAACTCACCGAGGAGCTGAACCGCCTGTTCGCCGGCATCGAGTAGATCGAAGAAGCAGGCGCCCGGAAGGCGGGGTCCGCACGGACGGAACGCCGCCCTACAGCTCCGCCGCCATGACCACGCGCGGCCAGCGGTCCAGGCCGTGGGCGGCCTCCTCGGCGACCTTGGCGCGGAGCTCCGGCCCCCACTCCGCCTGCGGCAGCACGGTGAATCCGAGCCGGGCGTAGTAGGCGGCGTTCCAGGGGATCTCGCTGAAGGTCGTCAGGGTGGCTCGGCGCAGCCCGCGGTCCCGGGCCTCGGCACGGAAATGCTCCAGAAGCCGCGCGCCCAGTCCCTGCCGGCCGTGCCGCGGGTCGACGCTGAGCTGTTCCAGGTGCGCGGCCCCGTCCACCACCTCGCCGACGGCGTAGCCGGCCACGCCGGCGTGGTCCTCCGCGGCGTTCTCCTCGCCGGGGACCAGCGCCGAGCCGCCGACCGGCACGGTCAGCACCCACGCCCAGCCGGACGCCGCGAAGGCGGCCAGTTCAGCGTCGCTGAAGGGCTCGTCGTCGGCGATCGAGGCCATTCCGGCCTGCCGGAAGAGTTCTCCGGCGGCACGTTCCAGGTCCTGGACGGCACGGAAATCGGCGGGTGTCATGGCGCGGATCATCACTCCAGTCAACCATTCCCCGGATTGCGCCGCATGACCCGGGATGAACGCCGGTGACGAATTATGCCGCCCGATGAGGGCTCTCGTTGACCTTGGATGACGGCCGCCGCAGACTTCCAGGAGAACAAGGAGGACGAACAGGTGGAGAGCATCCGGCAGCTCGAGGAATGGCAGGGCCTGCGCGGCATCAACAGGGTCTGGGAGTTCGACGCGCCCG
This sequence comes from Arthrobacter woluwensis, assembly GCF_900105345.1. Lineage (NCBI taxonomy): Bacteria > Bacillati > Actinomycetota > Actinomycetes > Micrococcales > Micrococcaceae > Arthrobacter > Arthrobacter woluwensis. The sequence goes on along the minus strand of NZ_FNSN01000003.1, from coordinate 629,778 downwards.
TCGAGACCGTGTTCCGCGCGCACACCGACCCGCTCTGGCTGGCCCGCTGGCTGGTGCCGGAGGGCGTCGAGCTGCGGTTCCGCCGCTGGGATGCCCGCACCGGTGGGTCCTGGAGCTACTCCGTGGGCGCCGGCGGTGACGACTGGACCTTCTACGGCTCCTTCCACGAGGTCTCCGAGCCCTGGCGCATCGTGCAGACCGTGGAGGCGGAGGCCGACTCCCACGGCCCCGTCCTCGAAGTCCTCGACTTCCTCGAACTGCCCGGCGGCGGCTGCCGCCTCGAGGCCATCGCCATGTTCACCTCGCCCGCCGCTCGCGAAGAGGTCGGCGGCTCGGACGACGACGGCGGCCTGGCCCGCCTGACCGAACTCCTCTCCGAGCTGGGCGCCTTCTCCACCCCGCTGCCGCAGTAGGGTCACCCGGTCCTCTCGCTCCGAACGTCCCTCCCAGGGCTTCGCTCGTTCCGTTAATGCTAATGATTCTCATTTAAAGTAAGATGCGAGGGTGATCGGCTCCACCACCTCGTCCCCGACGCGGCCTCCCGCCCCTGCCGCGTCCCCGCCCTCGTCCTCTCCGACATCGCCCGACCCCTCCGGTCCCGCGGCGCCGGGCCGGCCCGCGGCGTCCGACCAGCCCACGGCACGCGAGCAACCGTCGGCGCCACGACGTCACCGGCTCCGCTCGGTGTTCCTCCGGCTCCTGGCCCCCGCCCTGGCGCTGGGGATCGTCGCGGTCCTCGTCCTCTCGGCGACGGCCGGACCCCTGGAGACCACAGCGTGGCAAGCCCTCCAGCTCATCACCGGCCACCTCCTGCCGGGCATGCCGTGGATGACGGACGGCTCCCTCAGCGCCGCACAGGACCAGGCCGTCTGGAGTTTCCGGCTGCCCCGCGCGCTCCTGGCGGGCATCGCGGGGGCGAGCCTCTCCCTGGCCGGCGCCCTGCTCCAGGCCAACGTCCGCAACCCTCTGGCCGAGCCGTACATCCTGGGGGTGTCGGCCGGCGCCGGAGTCGGGGCCGTGACGGCGATCGTCGCCGGTTCCACCGCCATCGCCGGCCTCGGACTGAACGCCGCGGCCTTCATCGGCGCCACCGTCACCACCGCCCTCGTGTACCTGCTGGCGCGGCAGGGCGGCGTGATCGCGCCGTCCCGGCTCATCCTGGCGGGCGTCGCCCTCGGCTCGCTGCTGTCCGCCGTCACCAACTTCCTGACGATCACCACCGAGGCCCAGAACGTCTACAGCGTGCTGTTCTTCCTGCTCGGCAGCGTCTCCGCCGCCGACTATCCGCAACTGATCATCCCGGCCCTCAGCCTGGCGGCCGTCTCAGCATTCGCACTGCTGCGCTCCCGCTCCCTGAACGCCCTGCTCGCCGGGGATGAGACGGCGACGGCGCTCGGCGTCGACGTCCGGTCCCTGCGGCGCCTCCTGCTGCTCGCCACCGCACTGCTGACCGCGACGACGGTCGCGGTCAGCGGAGGGATCGGCTTCGTGGGGCTCGTGATCCCCCATGCGGCCCGGCTGCTCGTCGGCTCGGACCACCGCCGGATGCTGCCCGTGACGATCCTGGGCGGAGCGCTCTTCCTGATGCTGGCCGATCTCCTCGCCCGCACCATCGCGCCACCCGCGGAGATCCCGCTCGGCATCCTCACGGCCGTGATCGGCGCCCCGTTCTTCCTCTGGCTGCTCCGCGGCAAGGGCGCCGGAGCCGCGGGGGTGGACCGGTGAACATCTCCTTCGATGACGTCCACGTCACCCTGGGACGGCGGGAGATCGTCCACGGCGTGAGCCTCGACGTCCCCTCCGGCCAGGTTCTCGGCATCCTGGGTCCCAACGGCTGCGGGAAATCGACGCTGCTCCGCACGCTGTACCGTGTCTACCGGCCGAGCGCGGGAACCGTCCGCGTCGACGGCGAGGACGTGCAGCGTCTCAGCCCCCGGGAGGCGGCTCGCCGGATCGCCGTGATGGCCCAGGAGAGCGGCCTCGACTTCCCCCTGACCGCGCTCGAAGTGACCCTCCTCGGCCGGGTCCCCCACCAGCGCGGCTTCGGCGCCGACACCGCGCAGGAACGCGCCCTGGCCGATGAAGCCCTGCACGACGTCGGCGCCTCCGCCCTGGCGCACCGCAACTTCGCGGAGCTCTCCGGCGGGGAGAAGCAGCGCGTCCTGCTGGCCCGCGCGCTCGTGCAGCAGGCTCCGGTCCTCGTGCTCGACGAGCCCACCAACCACCTGGACATCTCCTTCCAGCTCGAACTGATGCGCCTGGTCACCGGACGCGGTCTCACGGTGCTCGCCGCTCTCCACGACATGAATCTCGCCGCCGACCACTGCGACCAGGTGGCCGTCCTCAGCCGGGGCCGGCTCCTCGCTGCGGGAGCTCCCGCCGACGTCCTCGACGAGGGGCTCATCCGCGAGGCGTTCTCGGTCGAGTCCCGCCGGCTGCGGCACCCCCTCACCGGCCGGCCGCTGATCGCGGTGGCCGCGCCGTCGTCGTCCTCTGCCCCAGGGCAGTCCCCCGAAAATGAAGGAACACCATGACGCATCCCCCTCTCAGCCCGCCACGGGCGATCTTCCGCAGCCGCAGGATCCAGGCGTCCGCCCTGGCGCTGGGCCTGCTGGCGCTGACCGGCTGCGGCCAGGGCGTCAGCCAGGCCGGTCCGGCGCCGGCCTCCGGAACCCCGGCCACCCCCGCCGGGAAGGTCACCAACTGCGGACGGACGCTGGACCTCACAGCGGTCCCGCAACGCGTGGTCGCCATGACCCCGGGCCAGTCCGATCTGCTCGTCAAGCTCGGCCTGGCGGACTCCGTGGTCGGCGAGGCCCAGACCAAGGGCCGGGAACTGCCGCCCGAACTCAAGGCGACCGGCAAGGTGCGTCAGCTCAGCGAGAAGGCACCTCCGGCGCGGGAGTCGCTGCTGGGGGTCACTCCGGACTTCGTGTACTCCCCCACGGGGTATGAATTCACGGCGGAACAGGGCTTCGCGAGCATCGACCAGCTGAAGAAGGCCGGCGCCGAGTCCTACATCGCCACCGCGGGCTGCCTTCAGCGGCGCAGCTCGGCCGAAGTCACCGACCTCCTGACGGACATCGACAACCTCGGCGGCCTGTTCGGGATCAAGGACCGGGCCGCCACCGTCCGCCAGGAGGCCCGCCAGGCGCTGGACGACGTCGGGAAGGCCGTCTCAGGGCGCGCGAAGCCCCGCGTCCTCGAGGTCTTCGTGGAGGGCAGCACCGTCTCCGCGATCGGCGCGGGCCTCGAATACGACATGATCCGTCAGGCCGGCGGGGAGAACGTGTTCTCGCCGAAGGACCCGGCGTTCAGCTCCTTCTTCTCGGCCGTGATCTCTCCGGAGACGCTGGTGCAGAAGAACCCCGATGTCATCGTCTTCACCACGCTGAACAAGGAGCACGAGGACGCCACCCGCGCCTTCCTGCGGCAGAAGTTCCCGAACGTGCCCGCAGTGAAGGAGAACCGCCTGGTGGCGATCGACTCCGATGAAGTCATGCCGGGGACCTGGGGCAACATCCGCGCCGTGCAGGAGATCGCCCGGGGGCTCCACCCCGACGCGTTCTGAGCCCCACCGGAAGCTCCACAGGACGCCGTCTCCGGACACCCTTCAGAAGCCCCGCCGGGACCGCGAGCCGCGGTTCCGGCGGGGCTTCGCCGTGCGCCCGATGACCCGCCACGTCATCCGGCGTCATGCGCCGCAACCGCCGGAATGGACGCCGCGCCGCGCCCGTTGCACGGGACATCACCGGCGATGGCCCGCCACCCGCGGCATCGCCTTCACAGCGCCGGACCACGGCGCGTCGATCGCTGAGCGAGGAGTCACCATGGCACGTGCAGTAAGGTACGAACGGTTCGGTGGACCCGAGGTCCTGGACCTGATCGAGGTTCCGGAGCCGCATCCGGGCCCCGGCGAGGTCCGCATCCGCGTGACGGCCGCCGGCCTGAACCCGGTGGACTTCAAGATCTTCCACGGCGGACCGGTCGCCGAGGCCTTCGGCGGGGCGCCAGGCTCCGGGGTGGGCAACGACTTCGCGGGCGTCATCGACGAGCTCGGCGAGGGCGTCACCGGCTGGACCGCCGGGGACCGCGTCTTCGGCGGGAAGCGCCACGAGGCCATCGCCGACTTCATCATCACCGCGCCGGAATCCCTGCAGCGGACGCCCGAACGGCTCCCGGACGAGGTCGCCGCGACCCTGGACATCGCCGGACGGACCGCGGCGGCGGCCATCGACCAGCTGAAGCTCACCCCCGAGGACACGGTGCTGATCGGCGGAGCGGCGGGAGGTGTCGGGGTGCTGGCCACCCAGCTCGCGGTGGCCACGGGAGCCACGGTCATCGGCACGGCGTCCGAGCGGAACCACGAGTTCCTGCGGGAGCTCGGCGCGATCCCCGTCGTCTACGGCGAGGGGCTGGAGGAGCGGGTGCGCGCCCTCGGGACCCCCACCGCGGCCGCGGATCTGAACGGGACCGAGGTGATCGACGTCGCGCAGGCGTTCGGCGTGCCCGCCGAGCGGATCACCGCCATCGCGGCCCACGGCCGTGAGCCTGAGGGCTTCACCGCCACGGGCGGCGGCGACGCCACGCCGGGAGCCCTCGGACGGATTGCGGCCGGACTCGCCGAGGGGACCCTCGTCCTGCCGCTCGAGGCGAGCCACCCGGTGGAGGAGGTCGCCGACGCGTACCGGCTCCTGGAGGACGGGCACGTCCGCGGCAAGGTCGTCGTCACGCTCAGCTGAGCGGAGCGGCGGGGCCCGGGCCGTGACGGACCGGGGCTCGCCGGGCCTCCTACCGGACGGCGGATGCCTGGACGGCGGCCGGTTCGAGGGTGACCGTCCGGTCACACACGGCCAGCGTGCTGTCCCGGTGGGAGACCACCAGGACGGTCGTCTCCTCCCTCAGCCCGCGGATGACGTCCAGGACGCCCTCCTCGGAGGGGCCGTCCAGGCTGGCGGTGGTCTCATCGAGCACCAGCAGCCCCGGTTTCAGGAGCAGGGCCCGCGCCAGGCAGAAGCGGGCCCTCTCCCCACCGGAGAGGCTCGTGCCGCGTTCCCCCAGGACCGTGTCCAGTCCATCGCTCCAGCGCGGACCCTCCAGCGGCAGGCCCACCCGCCGCAGCATGGCCTCGGCAGCCGCGCGGTCCACGTCCGGGACCGCGAGCCGGAGGTTGTCCAGGACCGTCCCGTGGAAGACCGGGGTGTCCTGCTCGACCATCGTCACCATCCTCCGGAACTCCGGCTCGGGGATCGCCCGGAGCTCGGCACGGCTTCCCTCCGTGCCGTGGAGGCTGATCGTCCCGGCATCCGGGGACCACAGCCGCACGATCAGGCGTGCCAGCGTGGTCTTCCCGGCGCCGGAGCGCCCCCGGAGGCCCAGCAGCTCACCCGGCCGCACGCTCAGGGAGAAGGGTCCCAGGGGCGGCGAGCCGTCGTCGTGCCGGAAACGGACGTCCCGCACGCTGAGCCCCAGCGGCCCGGCCGGGTGGAAGCCGACCGGCTCCGCGAGCGGAGGCTCCTCGGATGCCAGGCCGATGCCGTCGAGGACCCTGCGGGCGCTGGCCCGGTGCGGCTGGAGCTGGGTCACGGTCGCCGCGGCGTCGGCCACCGGGGCGAGCAGTGTCAGCGATCCCGCCACCAGGGCGGGCACCCACAGGGGGTCCGTCCCCTGGCCGAGAGCGGCGAGGAACACGGACACGACCGTCAGGAGCACGCAGAGTTCACGGACCGATCCCGCGAGCGCCAAAGCGGCTGCGAGCCGTCCCTGCACGGCATCCACTGCCGCGGCCTTCCGCGCGAGCTGCGCCTGCACGCGGTCCTGCAGCCCGAACCCCAGGATCTCCCGCGTTCCGCCGAGCAGGTCCACCACGGTGGCGGAGACGTCGGCCCGGGCATCCTGCACCGCTTCACCGAGCGCGGTGGTGCGGCGGCCGCCCAGAACCGTGACCAGACCGAGCGCCAGGGTCCCTCCGAGCAGCGAGAGAGCCACCCCGGGCGCCTGCGCGACCAGAAGACCGAAGCCCAGCCCGAGCAGCACCACGGCCCCCGCCAGCTGGGCGATCGTGTGGGCGTAGAAGAACTCCAGCTTCTCCACATCGCCCATCGCGGTGGCCGCGAGCTTCCCGGTGTGCTGGCCCCGCCGCCGGGACGGCACCCCGCGGGTGAAGCCGTCGAACAGGGCCATCCGCAGGGCGGCGAGGATCCGGTACGCGATGCTGTGCGACACGTCCATCTCGTGCCAGGTGAGGACGGCACGCAGCAGCACGGCGGAAACGCCGGCCAGCCACCACCCGGGCGCGGCGGGTTCATGCCGCAGGACGGCGAGCGCCACCACGGTCGAACCGGTCACCGCGAGCGTGACCAGCGCCAGGTTGTTCAGGAGCCCGACGACGGCGGTCCACACCATCCCGGGCCACTCGCCGGTCAGGTGCGGGATCAGGGCGAGGAGCGGGCGCCGCGTCCCGCGATCGGAGGAGGCGCTCATCGCTGGGCTCCTTGCGGTTCGGAGGAACGGGTGCTCTGGTGAAGGACGCCGTCGGACAGGAGGAGCACGGTGTCCGCGGCGGCGATCGCCTCGGGCCGGTGCGCGATCATGAGGACGGTCCGTTCGCGGGCGTGGTCCCGCAGCCCCGCGAGGACCTCCTCGGCCAGTTCGGGGTTGAGGGCGGAGGTGGGCTCGTCGAGCAGGAGGACGGGCCGGTCCGCCAGGAGTGCCCGGGCGATCGCGAGCCGTTGTGACTGCCCGCCCGACACCGATCCCCCGGCCTCGGACAGCACGGTGTCCAGCCCGTCGGTCCACGCGTCCAGTTCCGCGGCGAGGCCGGCCTGCCGCAGGACACGGATCAGGTCCTCCTCGGTGGCCGCGGGATTCACCGCGGTCAGGTTCTCCCGGATGGTGCCCGGGAAGAGGTAGCTGCGCTGGGAGACCACGCCCAGCTCGCTCCGGAGCAGGGGCCGCCCGTCCAGGAGGATCCGCCCCTCCGCGGCCGGGAGGAACCCGAGGAGGAGATCGAAGAGGGTGCTCTTGCCCGCGCCCGAGGCTCCGGCCAGAGCCGTGATGCCCCCGGGGCGGAGTTCCGCCTGGGCGCCGCGGAGGACCCAGGGCGCCTCCGCGGAATAGCGGAAGGAGAGCCCGTCCAGTACCAGGTGGCCTTCTGCGGGGCTGACCGCGGCGGCGGCGGTGCCGCCGGGGGCGGGCCGTGCGCCGTCCCCTGAGGGTCCGGCGTCGGACGGTCCGGCGTGAGCCGCCTGCGTGACCGATCCGCCACCCGCCGCGTCGATGCTGCCGAGAGCCGACAGCCCGAGGTACCCGGCGTGCCACTGCCGGGCGAGGTCGCGGACCGGACGGAAGACCTCGGAGGAGAGGAGGAGCACGAAGTACACGACGGCGGCCCCCGCGACTCCCGCCGTCGGCCCGGCTCCAAGGGCGCTGAGGGAGGCCAGGGCAGCCGCGGCGAGCAGCCCCGCCTGGATGCCGAGGTCCGTGAGGGCGGTGTCGGCGAGGGAGACGCGCATGGTGGCGACGGTCGCGCGATGGAGCTGGTCCGAACGGTCGTCCAGCCGGGCGCGGACACCGGGGACCGCATGCAGGATCTTCAGGGTGCGCATGCCCTGCAGCGCTTCCAGGAAGTCGGCGCTCAGGTCCTCATAGCTGTCCCAATGCTGTCGTCCACGGCGGGTGAGCAGCCGTCCCCAGAGCCGAGGAGCCCCGACCGCCACGAGCACGGCGGCCGCGAGCATGAGCGCCAGCCAGGGGTTCAGGAAGGCGATGCCGACGAGCAGGACGGGGCAGAGGATCTGCAGCTGCAGGGCGTGCGGGATGTACTGGCTCAGGTACAGGTCCACACCATCCACCCCTTCGGTGAGGGCCAGGCGGCGCGCGCCCGTGCGTTCGGAGGTGTCGTGCAGGCGGTCCGGTTGCAGCAGACGGTCCATCAGGTTCCTCCGCAGGTCTCGGCGGACCGCGGCGCCCAGCGAGACGGCGAGGCGGCTGTGCAGCTGGAGGAGCGCGCAGCGGAGCAGCCCGCAGAGCAGGACGGCCCCGAGCGGGGCGACCGCGGGATGCGCCGCGAGTGACTCGCCCCGCGGCGGCGCGGCCAGGGCCGCGAGCGCCTGAGCGAGGAACCATGCCTGCGCCCAGTAGCTCATGGTGCTCAGGCACAGGACCGCGGTGACGGCCGTCAGACGGCCCCGATGCCCCAGGCTCAGCGCCAGGAGCCTTTTGTCAACGAGCATTCCGGTGTCCTTTCCGGGGGTGGCAGTGCTGTCGGGGGCTCATCGTCCGGTGCCCTGGGGTCCGGCGCCCTGTGTTCGAAAGCCCCGTCCTCTGTACCCGAGGCCGTGGAGGGTCGGACGGCCCGGGACGCCGCCGGTCCATCCGCTCACCGGGCGGAAGTCGAGCCGCGGGCTCGCGCCATCGGGGCCGTCCGCCAGCGAGGAGTACAGGACGTGAGCGGCCAGCTCCGCCGCCCACCACACGTCACGGGCGTCCGGAACACCCTTGGCCTCGAAGAGGACGAGGCCGTCCAGGGTGGACAGCCAGCGCTGACCGGCAGCCCGCTCCGCGAGGTCTGGATCCTGCAAGGCGGCACGGCCGATGTCATCGGTCCTGTTCAGGAGGGCGATCCGGCATCCCGCGGGCTGCGGACCGGGCAGCGTCCGCCGCGCCGTGGTCAGGAGGTCCCGCACCGCGGAGACGGCGGCCTCCGCCGCCGCGCCGCCGCCGTCGGGCGATACAGCGTCCAGGGCCGCGCTCCGGCGGGCCCGCAGCGCCGCGGGACCCGCTCCCGGCAAGCCCTGGTACGGCAGCACCGCGGGGGCGGGTCGATGCGCGACGGCCCAGGCGACGACTTCCGGCAGCAGGCGCGGCCTGCGCTCGGGAACGGGGAGCGGCCCCGGGCCGGCCGACGGGGTCGCGACACCGGGCAGGAAACCCTCCAGGGACACGGCGGCGAGCGCGAGCTCCGGCCCGGTCGCGGGCCACCGTTCCTTCCACTCGCCGTACCCGGGAAGATCCGCCAGAGCGGCCAGCGTCCCCGGGTCGGACCGCACCTGCGCCGCCGTCACCCCGTGCCACGCCGCGTGATGCGCCAGCGCGGCCACCGCATAGGCCGTGTCGGAGAGCAGGAGCGGCAGGGCGCGGTGGTGGTACCGGGCGGCGGTCCGCTGCGGCAGCACGGTGAACACGACGACGGCGCCCCGGCCGACAGCCCCACCCGGAGGACCGCTGCGGCGCAGCAGGATCCCCTGCTCGGCGTCGAAGGCGTAGCGTCCGGGAGGGACGTCGCACCCGGCGCCGCACACCAGGTGGACCTGGACCGGATAGCACGCTCCCGCGGACGGCACGGCGCGACGGCGGATCGTGCCCGGGCGTCCCGTCGCCGGGTCGGGGTGCAGCTCGGGCCCCCAGAACACGGTGCGGATCAGGGACAGCACGGGCACGCGTTCCTCCCCGGGGAGGACCTGCTGGATCCGTCCCGGCCACTGGTTCACCCGCGGCCCCGGAGGTTCGGGAGGTCCGGGGATCTCCGAGGAGAACGCCCGGAGCAGAGGGTCGGCGTGAGAGGTCGTCATGTCACATGTGGGGCGGCGGGACGAGGGTGAAGTCTTCGGGCCGGTGCGGGGCCGCGTCCCGCCAGCCGCGGTCCAGCGCCACCTGAGCGAAGCGCGGGCAGCCCAGATAGGCGAACGCCGCCGGAGCATTCGGCACCAGTCCCCCGACGACGGCGCGCACCACCCGCAGGCCGGTCTGCGCGACGTCCGCGGTGGTCAGGTCCCGGAGGTGGACCGGGTGCCCGGCCTCCCGCAGGCGCGCGTGCACCTCCGGCAGGGCGACGCCGTCCAGGGTGTCGATGTCCACGAGGCCGAGCTCGGGCGCCATGAACCGGGAGGCGAGGTGGTGCACCCGGGGATCCAGCCACAGCTGCACGTGGGCGCCGAGGTCCCGGACCGCAGAGAAGTGCTCACCGGCGTCGTCCAGGTAGGCGCGGTCCTCGCGATGGTCCAGATAGAGGCCGCGCGCCATGAGGCCGGCCTCCACCGCCTGGAAGACCCAGCCGTCGGCGTCCTGGCAGCCCTGCGTGTAAATCCAAGTGTGGACCGCTTCGAGGACCGCTTTCCGGGCGGCCTCCGCGGGGTCGGTGCGGCAGGCGAACCCGGCCGCGTAAAGGCCGGTGTCCGGGTCGTGCACCAGGGCGGCGACGCACGGCGCGAACTCGCTGGGCATCTCCACCACCCAGTACTCCAGCCGGCAGCCGGCCATGTCTTCGACGAGGCCGGGGACCGACTCGGGCCGGATGCCCCGAACGGGGCCGCCGAGGTGCCACCACAGTTCCAAGGCGTCCCGCTCGATGACTTCGAGCACCGCCCGGTCGGCGGCGTCCTGGAATCCCTGGCCGGTCGCGATCCCTGCGTAATTGAGGTGGTGCACGCGCGGCAGTTCACGGAACCGGCGCTGCCGCCAGTTCAGGTACACGAGACTCGCGGGCAGCCAGCAGTCGGCGGAAGCGGACGGCGCGGCGCCCTCCGCCGCGGTGGATGGTCCAGCGGCGCTGGGCGGCGCGGGTTGCGGGGCGCCACCGGGCTCCGTCGTCGTGCAGCGGACCCACAGGGTGCGGACGTCGTCCTCGAGGTTGCGGTACGGGAACCCGGTCCGCGCCTCCTGCCAGGGCGCGAAGCGGGGCAGCGTGTCCAAGGGCGCGTGGCGGAGGCCCTGCGCGCGGAGTTCGGCCGCGGTCGCGACGAGGTGGTCGCCGTCGTCGAGATCGGCCGGGATGAAGTTGCCGCAATACCGTTCCATGCCTTCCGCGACGGCCGCGATCCAGGCCTGGCGCTCGTCCCCGAAGGTCGTGCCGAGCGAGACGCGGTCGGCGGGCCAGTCGCCGAGCCAGCGGGCGTCGGAGACCTCGGCGGTCATGGAGGTGTAGGCCGGAGGGGCGTGCTCGGGCGTGAGCACGGGACGGACCCTGCGGATGATCCCGGTCTGTTCGTCGACCAGGGCCTGCAACGGCAACGGGCTGGCGGGAGGGGCGGCGAGGTTCATGGGGTTCGGGCTCTCTGCTGTGGTGGGTGAAGCGGCGATGAGGACGGTGTGGCCGGGAGCTCGTCACGGGCGACGGGCCTCCAGGCGGGCCCGGTGGGGTCCGGGGAGCCGGGGTCCCGGGAATCGAACGCCCAGGTGCGGGCGTGGTCCGGCGGGGCCTCCGACCAGGACCTGATCCGATGGAGCAGGCCGCCCGCCGCCCGCAGCGCGGCTTGCCGGCGCGGTTCCAGATCCGCTGCGAGCCGGTGACCCCACGGCCCCCAGAGCAGCTCCGTCCTGCCTTGCCCCCAGGCGCCGGCGAGGCGGAGCGTCTCCGCGGCGAAGAAGTCCCGGCTCCCGCCGATCACCAGGAGAGGCGTCCGGAGCGACCCGTAGCGGGCCGTGAGATCGAGGGGACTCGCCACCCAGAGCCGCCGCCAGGCCGCAGTGGCGCCCGGACCGTGGACACCGTCCTCGACGACACTCAGCACCCCGTGCCGCCGGGCCTGGTCGCAGAGCCGGTCCAGCTCGTCGTCCGGGAGCGGCGGACCGGATTCCCGGGCGAAACCGTGCTGATGCCACCAGCCGATCCGGTCCCGCAGCCGCGGGCGCCCCTGGGGATCATGCGCGGTCTCGAACAGGCCGAGCGCGGGCACCATCGCCACGACGGCGACGGCGGGTTCGGACCTTCCCGGAACGGCTTCGCCGGGGTCCCCCAGCTCGAGCGTCCGGGCGGCCTCCAGCGCACAATGGGCGTCGTAGGACGCGCCGGCGAGCAGAACCCGGCCGCGCAGCATGCCCTGTGACGCCAGGCACCGGACGGTCGCGGCGCCGTCGTCGCCCTCGGAACGGTAGGGGCGCCACTCGCCCTCGGAGCCGTACCGGCCCCGGACGTCCTGCACCACCACGTCGAATCCGGCGCGGTTCCAGGAGGCGGCCTGGGCGCGGTGCCGGGCGCGGCCGTAGGGGGTGCGGAGGAGGACGGTTCCGCGGCTCCGCCCTGTCGTGTCGGGGCCAGACCACGGGTAGTGGTCGGCGAGCAGGCGGCAGCCGTCGGCAAGCGTGACACTCACCGTGCGAGGAGAGGCTTCCGTCACCGCCGCCTCCCCGGATGGGGCGCCGGTTCGGGATAGGCGAGGACGAGATGCCCCGTGGCGAGAAGAGTGGTGGTGTCCAGGCGCCAGAGGGTGCGGCGGTGCTCGTCGAGGGCGGGCGTGTGGTGCTGCCAGTCGGTCAGCACGGTCAGGAGCCGCGCGAAGAAGAGGGTGACGGCCGCCGTCGGCAGACCGTCGAGGAGGTCCCCGGGCTGCTGGCGGCCGAGCCAGGTCTCCAGCTCGGCAGGGGCGGACGACGCCGCGAGTCTGCGGCGCAAGACCTGGCGGGAGTCGGGGTCGCCGTCGTGCAGCCGCAAGGGGTCGATGAACAGGAGGCCGCCCTCGCGGTAGCAGCGCAGCACGCCGGTCCCCGCCGCGGGGAGCCGGTCGGCCAGGCCCCGCTCGCCGGGCGTCTCCGCGACGTGCAGCAGGAGGCCCGGCAGGTGGCCGGGGAGGGTCAGTGCGTCGGGAGTGACGGTGCGGAGCCGGAGCGCGGAGCCCGGAAGCTCGGCCTCCAGCATGCGGGTGAAGGCCTCGGCGGCCAGGATTCCGACGTCCGTGCGGCCGGCCACGGGGGCCGTGCGGGCGCGACGGCGGTCCTCCAGCTCGCCGCGGACGCGCGCTTCGAGGGCCGGCCCGAGAGCGTCGGCCCCGTCGCGCTGCTCCGCCAGGCGCAGGAAGGTCCCGTCCTCGGTGCGCACGGTGGTCCGCCCCTGGACTTCGAAGGCGTCGACGGTATGGATCGTGGGCATGGTCCCTCTTCGCGCGTGGTAAGTGACGGGTCCGGCGGGCCGTGCTCCCGGGGGCGGGCTGCCGGCCGCCCGCCCCCGGTCAGTGCTCAGCCGAAGCTCAGTCGAACGGGTTCTCGACCAGAGCGTTCGAGTGCGTCGCGGAGAGGTGCGCGAGCTGTTCGGTCTCTTCAACATCAACCAGGACCTTGGTGTTCTCCATGGCTGGTCTCCTTTCGGTGTGGGTGATCGCTGCCGTGCGGCAACATCGACAGGCTATCGTTAATGAGAATCATTCTCAAAATCAGAAAGAACCGCCATGTCTTCAGAGCTTCTTCTCGTCGCCGACCAGCACGCCGGCGCCGTCCACTTCCTCGACCCGGCCACCGGCGCCGAGGTCGCCCGGCTGGACCATGTGGTGCTGGCCGAGCACGCCGGCGTGCTGGGTCTGGGCGGCGGACGCTGCGCCTTCGTGGACGACGGCGGCGGGGCGGTCGTCGTGGTCGACCCGTTCCGCCGGGGCGCCCCGTCGGACGACGGGGTTGAGCGGATCCCGGTCGCGATTCCGGGAGAACACCTCGCCTGCGACCCCACGGGCAGATACCTCGCCGTCACCACCGGCCTCGGCGCCTCCTGGGAACCGTGGAGCGATCTGCTCACCGTGATCGACCGCGACGCCGACGGCGGCCCCCGCTCCCGCCGCATCCGCACCCGGCCCGGGGAGCCGGGAGTCGTGGTGACCGGCGTCCCCGGGGAGCCGCGCGTCGTGCTCCGGCACCGCGAACCCGGGGCGATCGAATCCCTGCCGTTCCACGCCGTGCTGGAGCAGGGGGTCCACTGCCCTCCGCTGCGCGGTGAGATCCTGGACGGCTTCCCGGCCGACGGTCACGGCGACGCCTACGACCCCGTCACCGGGACGCTGTACGTGGCGACCGGGCGAGGCCTCGAACGGGTGGACGTCGACGGGCCGGAGCCGCGTCCGCTCGGGGTTCTGCCGTGGATCGCGCCCGGTCGCGCATACTTCCTGCGGTTCGACCCGGAGCGGCGCCTCCTGGTGGCCGTGCTGCGGGACGGAGGCGGGAATCCCCGCGAGTGGACCTCCTGGGCCAACCACCTGTGGGTCCACGACCTGGGCTCCGGCCGCACCCGGACGGCGCCGCTCGACGACGGCCTGATCTTCCGTTTCGCGCTGACGGCGACGGGGGTCGCCGTCGCGTCGGTGCACCCGGACGGGGACCGGCTGACCGTCCTCGACCTGGGCGGGCCGGACAGCCCGGACGGCCTCCCGGTCCGGGGCCGCTGGGAGCTGCCCGCCATGGACCACGCCCCGCGTCCCGGGCACGAGCCCTGGGACGACGCCGACCGGCGGGCCATCGCCGCCTCCCCCTCCTCGGAGCTCGTGGCCGTCACCCGGGGCGGTCACGGCGAGCTGCACCTGGTGGACACCGCCGCCCCGGGAACGGCGTGGCGCACGGTTCGGATGGACGGCCCGCTCCGCGACGGCGGTCACTTGGCGTGGCTCTCGGCCTCGGCCGACGCACCCGGGGACACGGTGGGCCGGTGAACGGCATCCCGGGTTCCGGCCCAGGTCAGGAGCGCTTCCGACGGCTCCTGCGGCGCTGGGACGCCAGTCCGCGGCAGGGGATCCCCCAGCTGTCCGGGGACGTGGCGGTGTTCCTCTGGCGCGGCCGCGACGACCCCCAGCCCGCGCTGCACGTCGCCTCCACGACCTCGCTCCGGAACGCGTGGGACCTGCGCTCCGGACCGCCCCCGGCGACGTCTCCGGGCACGCCGTTGCCCACTCCGGACGGACTGCTGGTGCGGGGATTCGCCCTCGCCCCGGACGGGTCACACGTGGCCGCTCTTCTCAGCGGCGTGGGCGAGGAGCTTGCACGGGTCTGGCTCCTCGCCCCGGACCGTCCCGCCCGGCCGCTCCTCGGCGCCCGCTCCTGGCACGCCGTCCCCGTGTGGACCCACGGCGGGGAACGGCTGTGGGTCCTGGACGGCAGTCCCGGCGCGCAGCGGCTCGTGGCCTGGCTCCTGCGCGACGCCGAAGAGGGAACCTCACCGTCCGCGACGCCTTCCGTCGTGCCGTTCCCCGACGGCCTGGCCGGCGACCTCCCGGGGCGTCGCCTCACCCTCGGCGCCGACGGCGAGGCGCTCAGCCTGAGATCCCGGGCGCCCGGGCGCCCCGAGCAGCAGTGGACGCACGACGGCGGCGCCTGGGTTCCGCTGGACGTCACGGGCGCGGCCGGCGGCCCGGGGTCTGCGGCGCCGCCGCCCGTTCCGTCGAGACCGGGGGCGGAGCCGGCGTCGACGCCGACGCCGAGGTCGATGCGGGCCGCAGAGCGTCCCGACATAGAGCAGCCGGGTTCTAAGCAGCCGGGTTCTGAGCAGCCGGGTTCCGAGCGCGAGCTGGCCCGGCTCGCCACGGCCACGGGAACCCTCCGCGCGGTGGAACGCGATGGCGTCACGACCGTGGACCTTGAGGGATCCGAGCTGGTGCGGCTGGGTCCGGCCGAGCGGCTCCAGGAGCTGTCCGTGAGCCGGACCGCGGCCGGGGACCCTCCGGACGGGACGCTGTGGATCCGCACCGCGTCCCCCGAACGACCGTCCGCCGTCGTCTGTCTTCCGCTTCCGCACCAGCCCGGCGGACCGCCCCTCACCGCGCCGCTCCAGGCACCCATCGGGCCGCCGGGTGCGGCGCGCGCCCGGCCACGCCTCACCGGCGCCCCGGAGGACATCGTCCATCGGCGGCTCCTGGCCACGGCGGATGACGGGACTTCGATCCCCCTCATCGCCTCCGTCCGGGCGGACGCGCTCGGACCGGACGGCCTGCCCCGGAGTCCGGCGCCACTCCTGCTGAGCTGCTACGGCGGCTTCGGGGTCCGCCATCACCCCGAGGCCGAACCCAGTGTGCCCGCGTGGCTGGAGGCCGGTGGCGTCCACGTCGCCGCCCAGCTGCGCGGGGGCGGCGAGCTGGGACCCGCGTGGCACGAGGCCGGCCGGGGCTCCGGCAAGACGCGGACGGTCCGGGACCTGCTCGACGTCGCGCGTTTCCTCGCCGCGGAAGGCTGGACCACCCCGCGGCGGACGGTCGCGGTGGGGGCGTCGCATGGGGGCTTCGTCGTGACGGCCGCCGCGCTCCGGGATCCATCCGCCTTCGGAGGTGTGATCGCCGTGGCCCCGCTGCTGGACATCGTGGACCTGGACCGGCACGGGCTGGGAGGGCAGTGGCGCCACGAGTTCGGGGCGGACGGGGAATGGCCGCCGGAGGAGCGCGCCGCGGCGTCGCCCCTCCACGTGCTCCGCCGGACCGGACGCCTGGACGAGGCCCCGGCCCTGCTGTGCTGCGTCATGGGGCGGGACGAACGCGTCGACAACGAGGCGGCCCGCGAGTTCGTCCGGCTCTACCGGGACCGCGGCGGCCAGGCGTGGCTGCGTGAGGAGGCGGACTCCGGGCACGGGCAGCGGCGGGCCTCGGACGTCCTGGACTTCTCGGCCACGGTGCTCGCGTTCGCCCGGGCTGTCGCGGACCGGGACGCCTGACGCGCCTTCACCCACGGATTCGTGGTTCACCCCCTGAAATTTCCGGGGGTGAACCACGAATCCGTGGGTGATCCCATCACCTCGCTGACATCGCCGCCCGTCGAGGGGGGTGTTGCATTCCCCGGCCCCGGCCTAGCGTGGAAGAGAGGGGCGATGCCCCGCCGCCGCCGTCGGGAGCACGGCGCAGCACCCGGTGACGGTGGTTCCATCCGATCGAGGAAGGGGAACACCATGACGTCACTCTGGCTGGACCGGCCACCGATCGAAGGAGCCGGGGAGTTCGTCCCGGAGGCCCGCTACGACACCGTGGTCGTCGGCGCGGGACTGAGCGGGCTGGCGACCGGACTGCTCCTGGCCCGTGGCGGCCAGCGCGTCGCGATCGTGGAGGCCCGCGCCGTCGGCTCCGGCACCACCGGCAACACCACCGCGAAGCTGAGCCTCCTGCAAGGCACCCGGCTGTCCGCGCTGCGGGACCGCCACCCGCTGAGCCTGGTCGAGGCGTACGTCGAGGGCAGCCGGGAGGGCCAGGCCTGGCTCCTCCGCTTCCTCGAGGAACAGGGCGTCCCCTTCCAGCGGCGTGACGCTTACGTCTTCTCCGTGACCGACGACGGCGCGCGCCAGCTGAGCGCGGAGCTCCAGGCCGCGCGGGAGGCCGGGCTGGACGTGGCGGAGGCTGCGGCCACGGAACTGCCGTTCCCGATCACGGCCGTCCTCCGCCTCGACAACCAGGCGCAGTTCGACCCGATGGACGTGCTGGACGCCATGACCCGGGACTTCCTCGCCCACGGCGGGCTGCTCCTGGAGGGGACGCGCGTCCACGACCTCGAGGAGGAGGACGGTCTCATCCTCCGCACCTCCCGCGGCAGACTCCTGGCCGATCAGGCCGTGCTCGCCACCGGCATCCCGTTCCTGGACCGCGGCGGCTATTTCGCCCGTCTCCACCCCTCGCAGTCCTACGCCGCGGCGCTCCGGCTGCCCCCGGGCACGCCCGTCCCACAGGGCATGTACCTCTCCGTCGAGACGCCTGCGCGGTCGCTCCGCAGCGCCCCGGGCGACGACGGCGAACTCCTCCTGATCGGAGGCAACGGCCATGCGACGGGCAAGGAGCCTTCGCCCCAGGCCCGTCTCGACGAGATGCTCGACTGGGGCCGGCACCACTTCGACGGAGCCGAGGTCACCCACACCTGGTCCGGCCAGGACTACCGTTCGGCGGACCGCCTGCCCTACATCGGACCGATGCCGTTCGGCGGAGGCCGGATCTTCGTGGCCACCGGGTACGACAAGTGGGGCATGAGCACCGGCATGGCGGCCGGGCTGGCCCTCAGTGCCGAGATCCTGGGCGGTCGGATGCCGTGGGCCGAGGCGCTGCGGGACCGGCCGGCCACCAGCCCGGGGCTGCGGTCCGGGCTCGCGCAGAACGCCGCGGTCGCCGTCGACTGGGCCAAGGACTGGGTCAGCTCCCGGTTCCTCTCGCCGCCGGACGCCCACGAGGTGGTGCCCCGGGAAGGCCACGGCGTGGTGGCGCACGACGGCGGCAGGCCGGAGGCGGTTTCCACGGTGGATGGACGCACGTGCCGGCTCTCCGCGGTCTGCACGCACCGCGGCGGGATCGTGCGCTGGAACGACGCCGAACGCAGCTGGGACTGCCCCTTGCACGGGTCCCGGTTCGCCCCGGACGGCACCGTGCTCCAGGGTCCGGCGACGCGGGATCTGGTGGTCGATTCCGTGGCCACCGGTGCCGCGACCCACGAGCCGGAGGAGTGAACCCTGCGCTTCTCGCGTGGTTCACCCACGGAAACGTGGTTCACCCCCTGAAATTTACGGGGGTGAACCACGTTTCCGGGGGTGATTCCGTCAGCACGGCCGGCCCGGTTTCATGACACAAGATGAAGGCTCCCGTCATACTTCTCCCCGGGGCCTGGTGCTAGATTTTTTGCAGAGTAACGAGCACCGGTGACAAGCCCTGACTGACCGGTCGGCAACCCTCCAGACGCGGCGGGGTGCCTCAGGTGACTACTCGGCATGTGTCAACTGCAAGCGCGAAGGAGCCCCACTTGCCTGCCCGCAAAGAACCCACGTCCGCCCCCGCCGGAACCACCGGCGCCGCCAAGGCCACGACGCCCCGGAGCACCGCGGCCAAGCCCGCCACCCGGGCTCCGCGCACCACCAAGGCCACGGCCGCCAAGCCGGCAGCCGCCAAGGCCTCCCCCGCGAAGGCCGCCACGACGACGGCGACCGCCCCCGCCGCCGAGCAGGCCGCTGTGGCTGCGCCCGGCGTCGCGCCCCAGGACGTGACGGCCGAAGCGCCAGCCCGCCTGCCCTACCGCCTCCTGACCGGCCCGGACACCCGCGAGTTCTGCGAGCGGGTCTCCGCCGCCCTGGCCGACGGGTACATCCTGTACGGCAGCCCGTCCGTGACCTTCAACGGGGAGACGGTGATCGCGGCTCAGGCCGTCGTCCTGCCGTACGCGCCGCCCGCACCGCCGGCCCCCGTGGTCGATCCGTACGCCGTCCCCGCCACCGGCTTCGCCCCCTACGGCGGTGCCCTGTGAGCTACGCGGGTGACCTGACGCCGCAGCAGGCCTGGGACAAGCTCAAGGACGGCGCCATCCTCGTGGACGTGCGCACCGAGGCGGAGTGGGCGCACATCGGCCGCCCGAAGGCCCCGTCCGGCGACCCCCTGTTCATCCAGTGGAACCTGGCCGGCGGCGTGCCGAACCAGGGGTTCCTCACGGAACTCGCCGAGCAGGCGCCGGAGGCGGGCACCGCGGACCTCGTGTTCCTGTGCCGTTCCGGGCAGCGGTCGATCGCGGCTGCGGAAGCCGCGACAGCGGCGGGCTGGTCCGCGTACAACGTCCTGGAGGGCTTCGAGGGCGTCCCGGACCGGTACGGGGAGCGCACCGTGAACGGCTGGAAGAACAGCGGCCTGCCGACCACCATCGGAGCGTGAGGCATGGCGTTCAATCCTGAGGCCGCATCCTGGTCGCCGGCCACCCAGGCGGTGCGAGGCGGCTTGGACCGCACGGGCTTCTACGAGACCTCCGAGGCGTTGTTCCTGAACTCGGGCTTCGTCTACGACTCGGCCGAAGCCGCCGAACGAGCCTTCACGGGTGAGGACGAGCGCTTCGTCTACTCCCGGTACGGCAATCCGACCGTCGCCACCTTCCAGGAGCGGCTGCGGCTGCTCGAAGGCACCGAGGCGTGCTTCGCGACGGCGTCCGGCATGTCCGCGGTGTTCACCGCTCTCGGCGCGCTGCTCGCAGCCGGGGACCGCGTGGTCGCGGCACGGTCGCTGTTCGGGTCCTGCTTCGTGATCCTGAACGAGATCCTGCCGCGCTGGGGTGTGGAGACGGTGTTCGTCGACGGGCCCGATCTGGAGCAGTGGCGTCAGGCCCTGGCCGTGCCGACGCAGGCGGTGTTCTTCGAATCGCCGTCGAACCCGATGCAGGAGATCGTCGACATCGCCGCGGTCAGCGAGCTCGCGCACGCCGCGGGCGCCACCGTGGTGGCCGACAACGTCTTCGCCACCCCCATGCTGCAGCGGTGCACGGATCTGGGGGCCGACGTCGTCGTGTACTCCGGGACCAAGCACATCGACGGCCAGGGGCGTGTCATGGGCGGCGCGATCCTCGGGACCAAGGAGTTCATCGACGGGCCCGTGAAGAATCTCATGCGGCACACGGGGCCGTCGCTGTCGAGCTTCAACGCCTGGGTCCTCACGAAGGGTCTGGAGACGCTGGACATGCGCGTGCGGCACTCGTCCGCCTCCGCCCTGACGCTGGCCGAATGGCTCGAGCGGCAGCCCGGCGTGAACTGGGTGAAGTACCCGCTGCTGCCCTCGCACCCGCAGTTCGAGCTGGCGCAGCAGCAGATGAGCGCCGGCGGCACCGTGCTGACGTTCGAGCTCGCGCCACTGCCTGGCGGGACGGCCAAGGATGCCGCGTTCACGCTGCTCAACGGCCTGAAGATCGTGGACATCTCGAACAACCTGGGCGACTCCAAGAGCCTCATCACACACCCCGCGACGACGACGCACCGCGCCATGGGCCCGGAAGGCCGGGCCTCGATCGGGCTGGGTGACGGTGTGGTGCGCCTGTCGGTCGGGCTGGAGGATGTGGACGACCTGATCCGCGACTTCGAGCAGGCGCTGGCGGACTAGCGACCTGGAATGCGGGGTCAGTTGATGCCGCGTGATCGCTGATCATGCGGCATCAACTGACCCCGCATCACGTCCGGGCCGGGTCGCGCCCCGCCTTATAGCCCAGCCGTGCTATAACGACTCCGGTCATGGGGAGCGCTCCATGGGTACCCCTCCCCATCGACTGTTGGTGCGCGGTCCGGATAGCTTTGAGTCAACAGAAACCGGGCAGGCCGGGTTCACCACGAGCAAGGAGTAAGACAATGGCAGTTTGGGGTGCAGACGTCCAGCAGCTTCGGGCACTGGGTAAGAAGCTCGAAGCAGGCGCACAGACCATCGACGAGCAGCGCAACCAGCTCACCAGCGCACTCAACGGCGTCCAGTGGATGGGCCCGGACGCGGACAAGTTCAAGAACGAATGGCAGTCCCAGCACGTCCCGGCCCTGAACAAGGTCGCCGAAGCACTGCGCACCGCCGGCAAGAACGCCGCCAAGAACGCCCAGGAACAGGAAACCGCTTCCCACTAAGCGGCCCACCCCACCCTGGTGGGGAAACCTGGACCCACACCCACGGCGGGCACCCCACACACGGGGAGCCCGCCGTCGGGCGTTTAAAACACACCCCCTCCCCCGCGAGAGAACAGCTGGTGCCACTAAAACCCCGCCAAAAGGGCATCAGCTGTTCCTTCGCGGAGTCGGGAGGCGAACTGGCCGGCATGGGGAGCGCTGCCCATCGACTCCGGGGCCGGGGCTGCGTACCGTGATCGCAGGATCCCCGGCCGCGACAGCCCCCGGGCAGAACAGCAAGGAGAAGGTCATGGCCGTTTGGGGCGCGAATGTCGAGCAGCTCAGGACCCTGGGCAAGAAAATGCAGAAGGGCGCGGACGTGCTGAACGACCAGCGCACCAGCCTGTCCTCCAGCCTGAACAGCACGCAGTGGATGGGCCCCGACGCGGAGAAGTTCCGCTCCGAATGGGACTCCACGCACGCCCCGGCGCTGTCGAACGCGGCGCACGCCCTGAGCGTCGCCGGCACCGCCGCCGCCCGCAACGCCAACGAGCAGGAGCAGGCCTCCCACTGACGGGTCGCCGCGAGGGAACACGTCGTGCCCCGAAATCAGCGCGGAGAGGGCACCATCTGCTCCCTCGCGGCGGACGCGCGACGACGGCGGGAGGCCCCGCCCGCCCCCTACGCCCGCACCGAGTCCCAGGTCAGCCAGGTCATATCCACCGAGACCTCCAGCCGCGAACCCCCGCCACCGGACAGGATGCCCTTGAGCGGCGCCACGTCGCGGTAGTCCCGGCCGCGCGCCACCACCACGTGGAAGTCCCCGGCGGCCTTGTGATTGGTCGGATCCCAGCTGTGCCAGGCGCCGTCCCACCATTCGAGCCACGCATGAGACTGGCCCGCGACGGTCTGCCCCGGGTCGGCCTCGGCCCGCGGGTGCAGGTAGCCCGAGACGTACCGGGCGGGGATCCCGAGACTCCTCAGGCAGCCGATGGCCAGGTGCGCGAGGTCCTGGCAGACCCCCTGCCGCTGGGCCCATGCCTGCGCCGCATCGGTGTGCACCCCGGTGCTGCCGGGCATGTACGTCATCTCGCCCCGCAACCGGGAGAACACCTCCTCCGCGGCGGCCTTCGGCGTCGGCCGTCCGGCGAGCGCCGCCACCAGTTCCGTCGCCTCGTCCCCCGGCGCCGACAGGTCCGTCTGCGGCAGATGG
Source organism: Arthrobacter woluwensis (assembly GCF_900105345.1). Taxonomy (NCBI): domain Bacteria; kingdom Bacillati; phylum Actinomycetota; class Actinomycetes; order Micrococcales; family Micrococcaceae; genus Arthrobacter; species Arthrobacter woluwensis. Next base: position 607,531 of record NZ_FNSN01000003.1, on the reverse strand, counting down.
TCGCTGAACTCGTCCTGCACGCCGCGGCTGGACAGCTCGGCCCAGCCCAGCGGCTCGCCGTCGGACGCTGGTGCCTGTTCGCGGTTCACGTCCACCGTGGCACTGGCCACCACCTCGAGCCACTCATGGGGTTCGTGGACCTCGAAGGTGGTCACCTGTGTGCCCCAGTAGTCGGCGTACCGGGATTGGGTGGCGCCGGGCCGCTCGACGGTGACGCGGGAGCCGAGCACCGTCTGTCCGGGTTCCGTGGGCGGCGTCATCCGCGCCTCGTTGTAGCTGACCAGCACCGGCTTGTTGTAGTGGTACCCGGTGCGGTGCACGATCTTCAGACGTGTCATGACAGTTCTCCCACCCATGCCTGCTCCTCGCGGGCGCTGTAGTACCTGCGGGCGATCTCCTCCGAGGCCCGCGCGACGGAACGCTGGATGCGCTCCATGTGTTCCGGCAGCTCGTCCATGAGATTCTCACTGCGGTGGAACTCCAGGAACGTCCGGGCCTGCCCCACGATCCTCCGGGCGTCGTTGAACGCCCCGGACCGCTGATCGGTGGGCTCCAGCAGTGCCAGGGCCTCGTCCGCGTTCTTGAGCGAGTAGACGATCGAGCGCGGGAACTGCCGGTCCATGAGCAGGAATTCGGCGGCGTTGCGGTCATCGAATGCGGCGCGGCGCGTGCGCAGGAACGACTCGTACGCCCCGGCACAGCGCAGCATGTTCACCCAGGACACACCCGCCGGGTTGGCGTCGCACGTGGCGAGCATCCGGGCGGTCATGTCGGCGCGCTCCAGCGACCGGCCCAGGACCATGAACAGCCAGCTGTCGTCGTGGCTCATGGTGCTGTCCGTCAGGCCGCTCGTGGTGGCCGCCCGCTCGATCACCCATTGGCAGAACCGGTACGTCCCGGCGACGTCCTCGCGGTGCCGGCTGAGCCCGAAATACGTCGTGTTGAGGCATTCCCAGAGGCTCGTGGAGACGGTCTCCCGGGCCCGGCGGGCATTCTCCCGCGCGGCTCCGAGGGCCCCGGCGATCGACGTCGGGCTCGACCGGTCGTAGGCGAGGACCCGCAGCAGCTCCGGCAAGGTGATGTCCTGACGGTCCAGGGGCGACCCCATGACCTGCAGCAGGTCCCGGGCCACCTGTTGCTGCTGCTCCGGCGGCAGATGGTTGAGGCGTTCCAGGTGGACGTCCAGGATCCGCGCGGTGCCATCCGCACGTTCCACATAGCGCCCGATCCAGAACAGCGATTCGGCGATCCGGCTCAGCATGATGTCCTCCTGACGTGCGGCGCGGAAGGGGATTGACGACGACGGCGCGCGGCGCTCATTGCTGCTGCCCCGCCTGTGAGTCGCGCCAGCTGGTCTCCACTGGCCACACGCTGGTGCGTGCACTGTGGCCGAACCGCCGCCGTGACGGCCCGGGGTCCGCCGCACCCGTCTCCTCCCCCAGGACCCAGGTGTCCTTGGACCCGCCGCCCTGGCTGGAGTTGACCACGAGGCTGCCCTCCTTGAGCGCCACCCGCGTGAGGCCGCCCGGCAGCACCCAGACGTCCTCGCCGTCGTTGACCGCGAAAGGCCGCAGGTCCACATGGCGGGGGCTGAACCGCTCGCGGTGCAGGGTGGGGACGGTACTGAGCTGAAGCACGGGCTGGGCGATCCAGCCGCGCGGGTCCTCGATGAGCTGCCGACGGAGGGTGTCGAGTTCCTCCCGGCTGGCGTCGGGGCCGATCACGAGGCCCTTGCCGCCCGAACCGTCCACGGGCTTGACGACGAGTTCCGGCAGCCGGTCCAGGACCTCCTCGCGGGCCGCGTCCTCCTCAAGCCGGAAGGTGTCCACATTGGCCAGGAACGGCTCCTCGCCCAGGTAGTACCGGATGAGGTCCGGGACGTAGGAGTAGATGAGCTTGTCATCGGCCACGCCGTTGCCGACGGCGTTCGCGATCGTCACCCCGCCCGCCCGCGCCGCGTTGACCAGGCCGGGGCAGCCCAGCATGGAATCGGCCCGGAACTGCAGGGGATCCAGGAACTCGTCGTCGAGGCGCTTGTAGATCACGTCCACGCGCTGCTCCCCCGAGGTGGTCCGCATGAAGACCTGGTTGCCGCGGCAGGTGAGGTCCCGGCCCTCCACGAGTTCGACGCCCATCAGCCCCGCCAGGAGGGTGTGCTCGAAGTACGCGGAGTTGAAGATGCCCGGGGTCAGGACCACGACCGTCGGGTCGTCGACGCCTTCCGGGGCGGTCTTCCGCAGAGCCGAGAGCAGGCGGCGCGGGTACTCCTCCACCGGGCGGATGGACTGCTGGCTGAACACCTCCGGCAGCGCCTTCGCCATGGCCCGCCGGTTCTCCAGGACGTAGCTGACGCCCGAGGGGACGCGCACATTGTCCTCGAGCACCCGCAGCGTGCCCTCACCGTCGCGGACGATGTCGATGCCGGACACGTGCACCCGGACGCCGCCCGCCGGACGGAAGCCGTGGACCTGCCGGTGGAAGTGCTTGCTGGACGTGATCAGCTTGCGCGGCAGGACGCCGTCGCGCACGGCATCCTGTGCGCCGTAGACGTCGTTCAGGAACGCTTCCAGGGCCCGGACCCGCTGCGCCACGCCCCGTTCCAGGCCCTGCCATTCCTCGGCGTCGATGACGCGCGGGACGATGTCCAGGGGGAAGGGCCGCTCCTCGCCGGCGAAGTCGAAGGTGACGCCACGGTCCAGGAAGGTCCGGGCCATCGCCTCGGCGCGGGCGGCGATGTCGTCCGGGGTGAGTCCGGCGAGCACCCGGGTCAGCTGGCGATACGAGCCGCGCGCCGTGAGGCCGACGGTCTCCGCACCCCCGCCGGCCGCGATGAACATTTCGTCGAAGGCTTTCGACGTGGCCAAGGCCCCCGAATAGCTGGCGAACAGATCCGATGATGATGCCGGCATGACCCCTCCAAAGACCGCGGTGACGCTGAGGAAACAGAGCTTCCCACCGGGATGTGTCGGGCGGATTTCCAGCAGTCACCTCACGATGTCCGGGGTGTTTCGGCCGGGTGTCCTGGCAGGTCAGCACACTGGGGCGCTGACGACCCTCCTCGCGGGGCGCGCCGGGCGCCACGGGACCGCCGGCTTATTCGCGGGATTGTGACGCGGGGCGGCCCCGCCCGGTGGTCCGGAACACCGAACGCACGACGCCGGGCGGCCGGGCAGCGCCGCCGTCAAGGCGAGTGGGCAGCGCCGCCGTCACGGCGGGCTGTTGTCGACCCGTGACAACGCGGGATCCGGTCCGATAACCCCGGAATTCCGGGGTTTTCGGCATGGGGAGAGGTTAATGGGGAGCACTCCCCATCGACGGCTCGTCCAATCATTGGATAGTTTGTTCTCAGAGGTTCACGGAAACGAACCACCTCCCGCCAGGGAGGTGAGCCGGGAGCCCACAACGGAATACCACTGACATGGGAACCCGGCACAGTTCGGATCCATCACAACAAAGGAGTAAGACAATGGCAGTTTGGGGTGCAGACGTCCAGCAGCTTCGGGCACTGGGTAAGAAGCTCGAAGCCGGCGCACAGACCATCGACGAGCAGCGCAACCAGCTCACCAGCGCACTCAACGGCGTCCAGTGGATGGGCCCGGACGCGGACAAGTTCAAGAACGAATGGCAGTCCCAGCACGTCCCGGCCCTGAACAAGGTCGCCGAAGCACTGCGCACCGCCGGCAAGAACGCCGCCAAGAACGCCCAGGAACAGGAAACCGCTTCCCACTAAGCGGCCCACCCCACCCTGGTGGGGAAACCTGGACCCACACCCACGGCGGGCACCCCACACACGGGGAGCCCGCCGTCGGGCGTTTAAAACACACCCCCTCCCCGGCCCCCGGCGCGAGAGAACAGCTGGTGCCCCGAAACTCCCGGTTTCGGGGCACCAGCTGTTCCTTCGTGCGTCTCCCCCGGCGCGGGCGGGTGCACACTGGAGGTATGAGCTTCACCATCGCGGAGGTCGCCGAGCGGACCGGCCTCAGCCAGCACACACTCCGGTACTACGAGCGCGACGGGCTCCTGCCGCGCGAGGTCGGCCGCGCGTCGTCGGGCCGTCGGGCCTATACCGAGCAGGACGTGAACGGCATCATCATGATCGCCCGGCTACGGGCCACCGGTATGCCGATCGCCGACATCCGACGGTACGCACGGTTGGTGCGCGACGGCGACGCCTCCGTTCCCGCGCGGCTGAGCCTCCTGCTGGAGCACCGCGAGCACGTGATAGCACAGCTGCGCCAAGTCGAGGAGAACCTCGCCGCGATAGACACCAAGATCGACATCTACCGCGCGACGACGGCGGAGGCGTTCGCATGCCCGGCCCGGAGCGGGGCGGAGCAGGAAGCGGAGCCCCTCGCCGCACGCTGACCTCGCTACCCTGCGGCTCATCTCGCTGCTCGGTGCAGCGAGTTCGAACCTGAATCAGCGAGCTCAGTCGAGATTTGGACCAGCGTTTCGCCCGAGCCCTCGACTTGGAGCCCTTGACTTAGAGTGCGCTCGAAGGAGTTTGCTGGTCTCATGACGATCTCCACACGAACTCTCGGCACTGATTCCTCCCTCACCGTCTCCGCCCTGGGCCTCGGCTGCATGGGCATGTCCGAGTTCTACGGAACGCCGGACCCGGACGCCGGCCTGGCCACCATCCACCGGGCGCTCGACCTCGGCGTGACCTTCCTCGACACTGCGGACATGTACGGGCCGTTCACGAACGAAGAGCTGGTCGGGCGGGCGATCGCCGGCCGCCGCGACGAGGTCCAGCTGGCTACCAAGTTCGGCAACATGCGCGGACCGAACGGCGAACGACTGGGCATCAACGGCCGGCCTGAGTATGTGCGTTCCGCGTGCGACGCCTCCCTGCAGCGGCTCGGCGTCGACCACATCGACCTGTACTACCAGCACCGCGTGGACCCGAACGTCCCCATCGAGGAGACCGTTGGCGCCATGGCGGAGCTCGTGGCCGCCGGCAAGGTGCGGCACCTGGGGCTGTCGGAGGCCTCGGCCGCGACGATCCGCCGCGCCCACGCCGTGCACCCGATCACCGCCGTCGAGACGGAGTACTCCCTGTTCTCCCGTGATGTCGAGGACTCAGTCCTGCCCGCGCTGCGCGAGCTGGGGATCGGCCTGGTGCCGTACTCGCCGCTGGGCCGCGGCATCCTGACGGGCACCATGACGGCCGAGTCGGTGACCGGCGACGGCGACGCCCGGGCATCTGCCTACTTCCCGCGCTTCCAGGGTGAGGCCCTGGAGGCCAACCTGAAGCTGGCCGCAAGGGTGACGGAGCTGGCCGAGGCTCGGGGCTGCACGCCGAGCCAGCTCGCCCTCGCGTGGCTGCTGGCCCAGGGCGAGGACATCGTCCCGATCCCGGGCACCCGCCGCGTGAAGTACCTGGAAGAGAACGTGGTCGCCGCGTCGCTGGAACTCAGCCCGGCGGAGCTGGAAGCGCTGGAAGAGGCCGTCCCGCGTGGCGCCGTTGTCGGTGAGCGCTACGGGGACATGAGCTCGATCGACGGGTAGTTCCGTCGGGTGCCGCGAAGGAACACGTGGTGCCCTCAAAACCGGGTTTTGGCGGCACCACGTGTTCTCTCGCGGTCAGCAACTTTGAGGTACTCCTGAAAACGCCGGTCCAAGCTACCGCGATCCGGGCGGAGCGACTTAGCGCTCGGAACGTACAATGAACGACCATTCATGTCCTGCATCCCGTGTTTCACCAGCGAGGTTCCCGTTAGCGCGAGAACATCGGGCCTCACCGAAACTCGATAATGACGGTCAATGCCCAGCAAGTTGCCGTCAAATGCGGCATGATGCAACTTGCACAAGGCCAAACCATTGGACACTTCGGTTGAGCTCGAGACATGAGCGTCCGGAGTGATATGCGCAGCATCAATCAAGGCATGAATATCCAGTTCACAGATGGCGCAATGATACTCATAGGCGTACACCACACGACGCCGGAAGTCCTGCTGATGCAAGCGAACTTTGCGGACCCGTTCGGCGTAGGCTTTCGGCGTACCGGAGTCGTAAAGCGGGTCCTCCGGGTCACTCAGCGCACGATCCAAGAAGACGTCAACGTAGCCTTCGACCGGATCATCTCGGTCAAGAAAGACCGGGTATCGCGGCACATACAACGCCGGATGGATTTCCTGAAACAGAATGACTGGGTCATTACGCTCCGCCGCTGCTCGGAGCTTAAGATTGCGGCCGCTGACCAATGGCTGGCCAGACCGCCTCTCGTAGGAGTACCTCAAATACTCCGCGTTCGTCTCGTCATCGTAGGGGCCCTTCAGCGTATTGGTAATAGATAGGGTTGTATCAAACCCTCGAGGATTCCAAATACCTGTCTGGGGATCCATCAGCGCGATCTGATGTCCACGATAGCTATATGCCGACCGCAGGAAATCTCTACGAAACTCGTACCCGCCATTGGCAATCTCCTGACCCTGAAGCCACCTGAAGATATCTCGCCTGATCTCCGCCTGTTCGTCCACGGACCATCGCATCGCGTCCAAACCCGGACCTGTTCCTCGAGCCATGACATCCCCCTCGCTTCCAGCCTATTCTGCATGCTTGCCCGATCTTGCGTGCCTCCACTCCGCGCCCCGTGCCACAATTCCCCCATGCCCCACACGTCCACCCCGTCCCCGCCCGTCCTCGGCCCCACGGTCGACGGCGAGACCCGGTGCATCCACTACCGCACGCCCGTGGACATCATCGCGATCAAGTTCTTCTGCTGCGGCGACTACTACCCGTGCCACCTCTGCCACGAGGAAACCGCCGACCACCCCGCACGCCAGTGGCCCCGGGAACGCCGCGGCGAGAAGGCGATCCTGTGCGGGGTCTGCCGGACCGAGCTGAGCATCGACGCCTACCTCGCCACCGACAGCTGCCCCGCCTGCCGCAGCCTCTTCAACGAACGCTGCCGCCTCCACACGCACCTTTACTTCGACTGATCACACCTCTCGCCTATCCTCACTGAGTGCGGCGACACCGCACGGATTCCCATCCACGTGCCCCGCGCCGCCGTCGTCGGGCATGCTGGAAGGACCGCATCACCTCATTGAAGGAGAGAACCTTGATCTTCATCACCGCCCAGTTCCCGGTCAAGCCCGAGCACGCCGACGCCTGGCCCGAGATCTCCCGCGCCTTCACCGAGGCCACCCGCGCCGAAGAGGGCTGCCTGTTCTACGAATGGTCGCGCTCCCTGACCGACCCCAGCACCTACGTGCTGATCGAGGCGTTCAAGGACGACGACGCCGGCGCCGCCCACGTGAACTCCGCTCACTTCAAACAGGCGCAGGCCGATCTTCCCCAGTACCTGTCGCGGACCCCGGACATCGTCAATGTGAAGGTCGACGGCTGGTCCGAGCTCGGCGAACTCGCCGTCCGCTGACCAGACTGTCGCTGCGCTGACGCGGGGCGGGGTCACTCGATACCCGGTGGTTGTCCACATAGGGGACCTCGAGGGACCCCGCTCCCGTCACGGAAGCCCTATCCTGAAGGCGGGAACTCACTCTCACCTCCGGCCATTCGGCCCATTCAGGAACAGGGACCATGAAGAATCGATTGGCCGCGGCTTTTGCCGCCCTTCTGCTCGGCACGGGACTCCTCGTCGCGGCCCCTGCGCCCGCTGATGCGGCGACCCCCACCGGCAAGGTGGCGATCAAGACACAGCGCATGGCCAAAGCCACCCTCAACGGCACTCAACTCGGCTGGTACAACGCCGGGCAGACCCTGACCCTGAAGTGCTATGCCCGCGGCCAGGCCGTCAGCGGCTACTACAGCCCGTGGCTCCCGAACGGCGGCCTCGACGACCTCTGGTACAAGACGTCGGACAACGGTTTCGTCGCCGACGTGGACATCAACACCAACTCGAACGACCCCGTCACCCCCGCGTGCACGGACCCGTTCACCACCGCCCCGAACCCCAGCATCGCCGGCACAGCAGCCGTCGGCCAGGTGCTCCGCGCGGTCCCCGGCACGTGGGACCCGGCCGCCACCTTCAAGTACCAGTGGCTCCTCGCAGGCGCCGCTGTCACCGGGGCATCCGGACCGACGTGGACCCCGCCCGCCACCGCGCTCGGCAAGACCGTCTCGGTCCGCGTCACCGGTTCCCGGCCCGGCTTCGCGACGACCACTCGCACCTCGGGCGCGACGGCCGCCCTGCAGCGCGGCACGATCACCACGGTCCAGCCCGTCATCACGGGCGTCCCCGCCCCCGGCCTCACGGTCACCGTGAACCCCGGAGCATGGAACCCGAAACCGGCCACGTTCACCTACCAATGGCGCCGCAACGGGGCGGCCATCGCCGGAGCCACCGCCGCGAGCTACAAAGTCGCCGCCACGGACACCGGAACGGACCTGACGGCCGTCGTCACGGGAACCGTCACCGGCTACAACACGGCCACCAGCGTGAGCGCTCCGGTACGCGCAGGCAAGCAGTTCACCGCCGCTCCCAATCCGTCCATCTCCGGCGGGCTCGACGTCGGCAACCGGCTCACCGCCGTCGTCGGCGCCTGGAATCCCAAGCCGGCGTTTGCGTACCAGTGGCTGCGCAATGGCGCACCGATCGCCGGGGCGACCACGACCACCTACGTGCTGACGAACGCCGACGCCGGCCGGGCCATCAGCTTCCGGGTCACCGGCACGCTGAGCGGCTACGCCACGGCGGTCCGCACGTCGAATGCGCTCACCACGCGCTCCCTCCTGGGTCCCGCACCGACCCCGGTCTTCCGCGGCTACCCGGCCGCCGGACAGACGCTCACCGCACTCGCAGGAACCTGGGGGCCGGGCGCCGTCTCGCTCAACTATCAGTGGCTGCGCAACGGCGCACCCATTGCCGGGGCGACCTCCACGACCCTCGCCCTGAACAGTTCGCATGTCGGAGCGCGAATCTCCGTCCGGGTCACCGGCACCCGGGCCGGGTTCATCCCCGCGACGCGCACCTCGGTGGCATCCACGGTGACGGCCTCGACCGCCGGAATGCGGCCCTACAAGCTGCCGTTCCCTCGGGGCAAGGCATACTCGATCCTGCAGGGTCCGGCCGAGCACGCCCGCGGCATCCTGCCCGAGTACAACAAGCACGCTGTCGACTTCGGCACAGGCACGGGCGCACCGATCACCGCCTCCGCAAGTGGCCTGGTGGTGTTCAGTGGCCGGGGCAGCACCGGTGAGATCCAGGTCCGAATCGACCATGGCGACAACCGCTGCACGCAGTACTCCCACCTGAACAGCACCACGATCAGTGCCGGGACGCCGATCCAGCAGGGACAGCTCTTGGGATACTCGGGTCAGACCGGGATCGCGTCCGGCCCGCACCTCCACTGGAACGTCGTGTACTGCGATTCCCAGATCAGCCGAGAAGTACCCAACAGCGTCGAAATGGGTACGACGTACCGCGTGGGAGCCATCGCCACGAGCCAGAACGGCTGACCACCGGGGCGAGCGACCCCTTCCGCCAGCTGTATTCCTCCAGTATGCTCTCGCTAACTTACCGAACATTCGGTCATCAACGCGCGGCAGATCCGCCCGCGCGCAGGAACAGAACAATGGAGTTCGCATGTCGTCACCTGCCATCGCTCCCGCCCGGGGCCGGAATCTCTCCTCCGAAGAACGCAAGGTCCTCGCCGGAACGCTCGTGGGGACGTCCATCGAGTGGTACGACTTCTTCATCTACGCCCAGGCCGCCGCCCTCGTCTTGGCCCCGCTCTTCCTGGCACCCGTCTCCCGCGAAAACCCGGCCCTCGCTCAGGTGCTCTCCTTCGCCACGATCGGCATCTCCTTCCTCTTCCGCCCTCTCGGCGCGGTCGTGGCAGGCCGCCTCGGTGACCGCCTGGGCCGAAAGAAGATGCTGGTCCTGACCCTCGTCATGATGGGCCTCTCGACCTCTCTCATCGGGTTCCTGCCGGACTACAACGCCATCGGCATCGCGGCCCCGATCCTGCTGATTCTCCTCCGGATCCTGCAGGGCTTCTCAGCCGGCGGCGAATGGGGCGGAGCGGCACTCATGGCCGTCGAGCACGCCCCGAAGAACCGGCGCGGCCTCTTCGGCGCGTTCCCGCAGATCGGCGTGCCCATCGGCATGATCCTGGCGACCTTCACTCTCTGGGCCCTCACCAGCTCGATGTCCAAGGAAGCTTTCCTGAGCTGGGGCTGGCGGGTACCCTTCCTGCTCTCGATCGTGCTGATCGTCGTCGGCTTCGTGATCCGCCGCGCCGTCGAGGAAAGCCCGGTCTTCGACGAACTTGTACGCCGTCGCAAGGAATCCTCCGCACCCCTCGGTGAACTGTTCCGCCACCACACCCGCCAGGTCATCCTCACCGCGATCATCTTCATCGCCAACAACGCGGCGGGTTACCTGCTCATCGCGTACTTCGCGGCCTACGCCTCGACCGCACTGCGCATGGACCGTCCGAGCGTCCTCCTGGCCACCGCGCTGGCCTCGTTCGGCTGGCTGATCTTCACACTCTGGGGCGGTCACCTCTCCGACCGCCTGGGGCGAGTGCGGACTTTCCAGCTCGGCTACATCCTCCTGGCCGTCTGGGCCATCCCGATGTGGTTCCTCATCGATTCCCGGAACATCGTCCTCTACTTCGTCGCACTCTTCGTCATGACGCTGGGGCTCGGACTGTCCTACGGCCCGCAGGCCGCCCTCTACGCGGAGATGTTCCCGGCGAAGGTCCGCTACTCGGGCGTCTCCATCGGTTATGCCCTCGGCGCCGTGCTCGGCGGAGCCTTCGCCCCGATGATCGCCGACGCACTCCTCAACCAGTTCCACTCCTCCTGGGTGATCGGCCTCTACATCGCCCTGGCCGCCGTGATCTCGTTCATCGGGGTCTCGCTGGTGAAAGAACCGCGCGAGGTCGACCTGCTCGCCTGACCGACTCGCTCCCGGCCCCGGACGACGGCGGGCCACGACGACCGGCCCCGACGACGGCGCGTCACCGGGTCCCGTTCGACGTTCCCGCGGACCTGTCAATGGGGAGTCGTCCCCTCACTTCGCAGATGCCCGCCGGACTCGCCGCCTTTAGGATGGTGTCAAGCGGTAACTACAGTCGCTTGACTATCACTCGGAGAGCACCATGTCGCACAACACCCCTTCCGCCGGCTCGGGACCCGACGGACGACAGCCAGAAGACCAACCTCGCAACACCCCGGCTCCGCCGTATCCGGGCCAGGGAACGCCCGGTCAGGGCAACCCCGGCCAGGCCAACCACGGACAGGGCACGCCCGGTCCGGCGGCGCCTGGTCAGGCACAGCCTGGTCAGCAGCAACCGGGTCAGCCGTACCGGGGTCCTGGTGCTCCCACCGGATCGCCCTACCCGGGCCAGGCTTCCTCGGGCCAGCCTCAGCCCGGCCAGTCCTACCCCGGCCAGGCTCAGCAAGGCCAGCCCGGCCAGTCCTATCCCGGCCAGCCCCGTCCGGGGCAGGCGCCCGGCACCCCCTATGGCGGACCCCAGCAGTACGGCGGGTTCGGCCAGGGTGGCCAGGGCGGCGCAGGCACGGGTGGCCCCGGCTACGGCGGCCCGGGCTATGGAGGTCCAAGCTATGGTGCGCCCCAGTACGGTGGCCTGCCGCCGGCGTCGTCGGGGCCCAAGGGGCTGGCGATCGCCGCCCTGATCTGTGGCATCGCCTCCCTGGTGTTCGCCTGGATCCCGGTCGTCAACGTCGTGGCGCTCGTCGCCGGCCTCGCCGCCATCACGCTCGGCGTGGTGTCGCTCGTGAAGAAGTTCGGCGGCACGGTCATGGCGTGGTTCGGCGCAGGCCTGGGTCTGGTCGGAGTGCTCGGCTCGATCCTCGCGATGCTCGCCTTCGCGGCGCTGACCAGCATCGCGGAGGGTCCCGATCCGCTCAAGACGTACAACGAGGACCGGAACAAGCAGGTGTCCGTCAAGTACATCGTCACCACCTCGACGCCGACGGATGTCCGCTGGTCCACCCCGACAGGGACCTCCGAAGTGAGCATCAGCAAGGATCAGACCACGGAGTTCACCGCTCAGGCCAAGGACTCCCTGCGCATCTCGGCGAACCCGACCAGCAGTTCGGCCACCGATGCCAAGATCAGCTGCGAGATCGTGGTGGACGGGACCACCGTGGCCAAGGAGACCGGCGAGGGCAAGTACGCGAGCGCGAGCTGCTACTACTACAAGTCGTTCTCCCGTTACACGAGCCCCAAGCCCTCCAAGGACGTGTCCGTCGAATTCAAGGTGACCACGAACGGCAAGGCCTCGGTGAACTCTCGCTGGTCGGCCAGCGGAGCCCAGAGCTCCAGCAACCGTTACGTCGAGGTCGACGCCGACTCCACGAGCACCGTCCAGGCCAAGTCCGACGGCACCCTCACCATGACCGTCCGCGGCGAGGACCGGGACAACAACAGCCCGGCCTACGGCTGCGAGATCCTGGTCGACGGAAGGTCCGTGTCGAAGCAGGAGAGCAACACGCCCTACGGCTCCGCGCGCTGCACGTACACGCCCGAGAAGTGAGCCGATCTCCGCACGCCGAGTGAACCGGCGGGCGGGTGGAGCCCCGGCGGGAGCACCCGCGCGGCGTCCACCCGCCCGTTCGGCGTTGAGGCCACAATCGTCAGCAGACCCGACGAGCACACTGTCACCTGGGCCGCGCACCTTCCTTCGACCGCGATGTGACCACGCCCCGGTTACCATCAGACCCACGCGGATCCCGCGGGCCTGCGGGCACTCGACATGAGGACAGCCCACGGGACCGCGAGGTGGGCCAATGACTGAACCGAGCCCGGCCGCAGACCGGCCTTGTGTCATCACGTTCCGCCGGTCGTGCATCATGCGGCGCCCGAACCTCTGCAAGGCCGACTTCATACCGTCGAAGGAGCATTGATGCCCCAACCGGATAGCTACGAAACAACTCCCGTGCACACAGCCATCGGCTGGGGACTCCACCACGTGCAGCTGGCCTTTCCCCAGGGCGGAGAGGAAGCGTGCCGCAAGTTCTACGTGGAGATCCTGGGGCTCTCGGAGGTGCAGAAACCACCAGCGCTGGCGGCGCGCGGCGGACTTTGGGTGCGGGCCGACGACCTCGAAATCCACCTGGGTGCGGAGGACGACTTCAAACCCCAGAAAAAAGCTCATCCAGGAATTCTGGTGAGAGACATCGATGCCCTGGCTCAGCGAATCAATCACTTCGGCCTCACGGTGAACTGGGACGAGAACTTCCCAGGGATGAGGCGCTTCTACCTCTGGGACAACAACGGGAACCGTTTGGAGTTCCTGTCCCCCGAGGGAGCTCATTGACGGCATTCCGGCCCATGGCCGCGCCACACCGCACGGCGAGTTCGCCGGAGTGGAGCGCCGGCGGGAGCACCCGCGCAGCGTCCGCCCGCCCGTTCGGCGTTCGATGCGGGACACCCCCCGGAGTTGTCCCGCTGCCGCGTTCGCGTGGCGCCGGGGCGTGCCGCCGTCGTGCCCGCCCCCGGACAGCCCCGCCCACTCGGTAATCTGGACCCAGACACCCGACCAGCGGCAGGAAAACATGAGCCTCAACGGACCCGACGAGCGCGCCGTCTTCGCCGGCGAACGCCAGCAGCGCATCCTGGCGCTCCTCCGCGCGGCCGGCCGGGTCGACACCCGCGACCTCGCCGAGTCCTTCGATGTCAGCATCGAGAGCATCCGCAAGGACCTCATCCATCTGGAGCGCCACGGCCAGCTCCAGCGGGTCCACGGCGGCGCGATCCCCGCCGAATCCGCGTCCTTCGAGGCCCCCGTCCAGGAGCGCACCGGGTTCGCCCGCGAGAAGACCCGCATCGCCGAAGCTGCGCTCGGCCACCTGCCCGTCGGCGGTTCGATCCTCCTCGACGCCGGCTCGACCACCGAACGCCTCGCTGAGCTCCTCCCGCCCGGTCCCGCACTCACCGTCTTCACGAACACCCTGCCGATCGCCCTGAAACTGCTCGGTCACGCGCAACTGGACGTGTTCACGCTGGGCGGCCGCGTGCGCTCCCGCACCCTGGCCGAGGTGGATGAGTGGGCCCTGCGCTCGCTCGCGGAGCTGAACGCCGACGTCGCGTTCCTCGGCACCAACGGCCTGCACCCCGAGCGCGGCCTCACCACGCCCGACCCCGCCGAAGCGCACGTCAAGCGCGCCATGCTCGCGAGCGCGCGCCGTCGGATCCTGCTGTGCGACCACAGCAAGATCGGCTCGATCAGCACCGTGCAGCACGCCACCCTCGAGGACATCGACCTCCTCATCACCGACGACGGCGTCACCCCGGACCAGCTCGCCACGCTCCGCGCCGCGGGCCTCGAGATCCAGGTGGTCTGAGTCCCCCGCCCCCATCGACTGCGCTCGCCCATCGACTGCTTCATGGGATGCCGTTCCGGACCGAAATCCCGGAAAAAGAGCATCGTAGGGAGCAGTCGTTCGAAGGAGAGGGGAGATGAGGGCCTAGCGCATCAGGGTCAGGAACTCCGCGTACCGGTCATCGAGGACCGAACCCCAGTGGTGCTGCGGCTCGTGGCGTCGGACCACCGTCACGGCGGCGACGGCGGCTTCCGTCAGACCGGAGTACGCCCCGACGCCGATCGCGGCCAGGAGCGCCGCACCCCGGGCGCCGGCCTCGGTGGAGTCGGTGACCTCGAGTGGCACGTTCAGCACATCGGACATGAGCTGCGTCCACGGCTCGCTCTTCGCCCCGCCACCGCACAGCCGCGCCGCGCCGGAGAACGTGAAGGCCGACCGCAGTGCGTCCACATGCCAGCGGTGCTGGTGCGCGACGCCTTCCAGGACCGCGCGGAACACATCGTGACGGTCGTGGCTGCCGCGCAGGCCGCTCAGCTGCGCGCCGTCGGCGCCGTGACCCAGCGGCGCCCCGTACAGGTACGGCAGGAAGTGGGGCGCCTCGCGATAAGCCGCCGGATCCAGCAGCCGCGCCGCCTCGATGACCTCCGCGTAATCGGCCCCGCCACCCCAGTTCCGCATGGCCCACTCGAAGTTGGACGCGCTGCTGGGCGACGTCGACATGTGCAGCCAGCGCCCGCGCTCCAGGAAGGACCGGGCCTGCCAGCGCGGGTCGCCGACCGGCGCGTCCCACACCACCTGGTTGATGCTGAACGTGCCCATGACGACGCTCAGCGACCCCACTTCGATCGCCCCGATCCCGAGGGCCGCCGCGTCCACGTCGTGCGCCCCGGTCACCACGGGGGTGCCCGGTGCCAGTCCGGTCTCCTCCGCCGCGGCCCGGGTCACGTGACCGGCGACGGCGGAACTCGCCCGCAGCGGCGGCAGCAGCTCGCGGTACGCCCCGAGGCCGTAGATCCGCAGCGCCTCGTCGGACCACTCCTGCTCGTGCAGCCCGGTGAACGACGCGCTCGCCTCGGACGGGTCCGTCGCGATCTCACCGGTCAGTCTGAACCGCAGCCAGTCCTTGCAGAACAGGTACCAGCGGGTCTTCGCGAGGGTCTCCGGCTCGTGCCGTTCGAGCCACAGCAGGAGGGCGGAGGGACTGTAGGGTGCGGGGATCTGCCCGGTCGCCGCCAAGGCCGCCGCGCCGCGGGCGCCCTCTCCCAGTTCGGCCGCCTCGGCAACGGCGCGGGAATCCGTGGCGAGGATGGCCGCGCGGGTGGGGGCGCCGTCGTCGTCCACGAGATAGGCGCCGTCATTGTGGCCGCAGACGCCCACGCCGGCCACCTGCGCGCCGACCACCCCGGCGGACACCAGGCACTCGCGGATCGCCTCGGCGGCCGCGCGCCACACGTCCTCGAGATCCCGTTCCTGCCACGACGCGCGGGGCGAGGAAGTCGCCACCGACGCCGCACCCCGCGCCACCTGTCGGCCGTCCTCCGTGAAGAGCACCGCCTTGGTGAAGGTCTGGCCGGCGTCGAGGCCCAGGAAGTACCGCGCCGAGCTCAGCGCCATCCGAGCTCCCGGGCGTTGAGCGCGCGCTCGATCCGGCCGTGCTCCCGGAATTCGAGGATGGCCTCGGCGACCAGGCGCGCGGACATGGCGTTGGTGTCCTCGGTGTCGCCGCCGAAGTGCGTGGTGATGGTGACGTTGTCGAGGCTGCGGAAGCGGTCGTCCTCCGCGAGGGGTTCCGCGTCGAAGACGTCCAGCCCGGCGCCCGAGATCCGGCCCGCCGCGAGCACGTCGTAGAGGGCGTCGTAGTCCACGAGGCGGCTGCGGGAGACGTTGACGAAGTACGCCTCGGGCTTCAGCAGCGCGAACTGCTCCGCGCCGATGAACCGCTCGGTCTCCGGGGTCAGACGCGCCTGGACCAGCACGAAGTCGCTCTCGCGGAAGACGTCGTCCAGGCTCTCCGCACGCTCGACACCGGAGGCGGCCAGGGCGACGCCGCTCGCGTAGGGGTCGAAAGCCAGCAGCCGCGGCCGGAACCCGGAGATGCGCTCGCTGAAGATCCGCCCCACGTGCCCGAATCCCACCATCCCGACGGTGCGACCGTGGATCTCCACCCGCGCCCCCGGGAAGTCCTTGCGCCAGCCGCCCGCCTTCACGCTGGCGTCGGCCCGGGCCACATTGCGGGACTCCGCCAGCATGAGCGCGATCTGCAGCTCCGCGACCGCGCCCGCGTTCCGGCCGAGCGCCTGCACCACGCCGATGCCGCGGCGCGTGGCCTCCTCCACGTCGATGTTCTCGACGCCGGTGCGGGCCACCGAGATGAGCTTCAGCCGGGGCGCGGCGTCCAGAAGCTCCTTGGTGACCGGGGCGAAGTGGAAGGCGATGGCCTCGGCCTCCGCGATGTTCTCCAGCATCTCGGGAGGCGTGCCCACGGAGTTCGGGCCCTGGTGCTCCATGATCGTCTGGAGGGCGTGCTGCTCGGCCTTCTCTCCCGACCAGTCAATGTAGTTCACGGCCAGGCCGGAGCCGTCCAGGTGCTCGGCGTAGCTCCCGGTGGGGATGAACTTGTCCCCGACGACGAGGACGGAGTTGAGGTGCGGCATGGGTTGTCCTTCTCTGGTGCTGGTGCTGAAGCGGATGAGTGGTGGGGTGCAGGGTCGGCGGAGCGGAACCGGTGGGGACTCAGGCCCCGGGCTGGACGAGGACCTTGCGTCCGTGCCCCGCGGCGAACAGCGCCATCGCCTCCGGCGCCTGTTCGAGGGGGAAGCGGTGACTGATGAAGATCTCGGGCGGGATCAGTCCCGTGGCGAACAGGTCTGCGGCCCGTTCGAAACTGTGCAGCACGGCCATGGATCCGAGGATGCTGATCTCGTGTTTGTAGACGCGGAACGGGTCGAATTCCACCCGGGCGTCCTCCGGCGGCACCCCGAACTGCAGATAGGTCCCGCCCTTGGAGACCCTGCCGAGCGCGTCGGCGATCGCCCGCGGATTGCCCGTGGCGTCGATGACCACGTCCCAGCCCTGGGGGCGGTCGAACTCCTCGGCGGAGGCCGCCGCGCCCGTGGCGCCCAGCAGGTCCACGGTCGCCAGGCGGTCCGGGTTGAGATCCACGAGGTGCACGCTGGTCGCCCCCGCCTGTTTGGCGAGCTGCAGGAGCATGAGCCCCATGGTCCCCGCGCCGTAGATGAGCACGCGCGCGCCCAGGCGGAGGGAGAGGACGTCGAAGGCGTGGATGGCGCAGGACAGTGGCTCGACCAGCGCGGCGTCCTCCAGCGCGAGGTGTTCCGGGAGCTTCACCGCCAAGGGCGCGGGCACCCTCACGTACTCGGCCATGGCGCCCGCTTCGCTGACCCCGAGGGCTTGGAAATCGTCACAGAGGTTGCCCCGCCCCACGCGGCAATAGGGGCAGTGCCCGCACGGCATGTTCGGATCCGCCGTGACGCGGTCTCCCACCCGGAACCCGGTGACCTCCGAGCCCACGGCCACCACTTCACCCGCGAACTCGTGTCCGGGGACCAGCGGCAGCGACTGCGCGAAGCCCCCGTGCAGGATGTGCAGATCGGTGCCGCAGATCCCGGCCGAGGCCACCTTGAGGAGGAGGTCGCCGGGCCGGGGCGTGGGGTCCGGCAAATCCACCACCTCCAGCCGGCCGGGCTCGGTGACGAGCGCGGCCCTCATTTCACCGCACCCAGGGAGAGGCCCTGGACGAGCTTGTCCTGAGCGGCGAACCCGGCCACCAGGACCGGCAGCGAGATGACCACGGCCGCCGCGCAGACCTGGGCCAGGAAGAGGCCCTGGCTCGTGACGAAACCCGTGAGGAACACGGGGCTGGTCCCGGCCCGGACTCCCGTGAGGACGCGGGCCAGGAGGAGTTCGTTCCACGAGAAGATGAAGCAGATCAGGCTCGTGGCGGCGATGCCGGGCATCGCGACCGGGGCGATCACCTTGCGGAGCGTGAGCACCAGGCTGGCGCCGTCGAGCTGCGCCGCCTCCAGCATCTCCACCGGCACCTCGGCCAGGAAGGACCGCATCATCCACACCGCGATCGGCAGGTTCATCGAGGTGTACATGAGGATGAGGAACCAGATGTTGTCCAGCGACCCGGAGCTCTTGGCGAAGATGTAGAGCGGCAGCACGGCGGCGACCACGGGCATCATCTTGGTCGAGAGGAAGAAGAACAGCACGTCCGTCCACTTCTTCACGGGCTTGATGGACAGCGCGTAGGCGGCGGGGATCGCGAGCAGCAGCACCAGGACGGTGGAGAAGACGCTCGCCATCGCCGAGTTGATGAGCGGCGGCCAGGGGCTGACGCCGGAACTGGAGCCGAAGAACTGGGCGTAGGAGTCCAGGGTCAGCGACGCCGCCACGGACGGCGGATTGGTGGCCGCGTCCTGCTCGCTGTGGAAGGAGGTGAGCACCATCCACAGCACGGGCAGGGCGAAGAACAGGGCCGCCAGCCAGGCGATGATTCCGGCGGCCGTGTTGTTGCGGGTGGGGTCCAGACGTGACTTACGACGGCGGCGGGGCGCGGCCCCCGGGTCGGCGCCGGCGCCGCGGCGGGTGCCGGAGCCGGTCAGTGCGGTGCTGCTCATCGTGCGGCCTCCTTCTTGAAGAGGGTGAAGACGGTGCGGAGGGCGAACGTGGCCACGATGATGCTGCCGATCACCACGATCACGCCGGCCGCCGAGGCGACTCCGTACTCATTGGCGAAATAGAACGTCTGGTACACGGCGTAGGGGAGGTTCGCGGTGCCGAGCCCGCCCGACGTCAGCGTGAACACGGCGTCGAAGTTCTGGACGATGTAGATGGCGCCCAGCAGCCCACCCAGCTCCAGGTACTGCCGCAGGTGCGGCAGGGTGATGTGGCGGAAGACCTGCCAGCCCGTGGCGCCGTCCATCTGCGCCGCCTCCATGACGTCAGCGGGCCGGGACTGCAGACCGGCCAGCAGGATCAGCATCATGAAGGGGGTCCACTGCCAGACCAGGGACAGGATGACGGCCAGGAGCGGCTGCGTGGACAGCAGATCGAGCTGCGGCGGGTTGGCGTTGCCGGTGAGCTGGCCGATCCAGGTCAGCACGCCGTTGATGAGGCCGTAGGTCGGGTTGAGGATGGCGTGCTTCCACACGAGGGCGGCGGCCACCGGGACCACCAGGAACGGCGCGATCAGCAGGGTGCGCGCCAGGCCACGGCCGAAGAACTTCTGGTTCAGCAGCAGGGCGAGCACCAGGCCGATGACCAGGCTGACCAGGACCACGGACACCGTGAGGACGATCGTGACCAGGATGGCCTGGCGGAAGTCGTTGTTGGTGAGGACCTCCACGTAGTTCTTGAACCCCGCGAAGCCCGTCTCCGTGGGCTTGAGGGCGTTCCAGTTCATGAAGGAGATGATGATCGTCACCACGAACGGCAGCTGCGTGGTGATGATCAGGAAGATGAGGGCGGGCATGAGGGGCGCCCGCCGCGCCCACGCGGTGGCGCGCTCGCGGGCCGTCGGCCGGGGCAGCGGCGCCCGTCCGAGGCGGCGGCCGGTGTCCGGCAAGGCTGTGGTGGTCATGGTGGCTCCTGGTGGGTGCGGCGCCCGGGACGGACGCCGCACCCTGTTCGAAGGAAGGGTTACTTCTTGTACTTGTCGCCGACCTTGGTGGCGGCTTCCTGGCCCTTGTTCAGGGCGTCGTCCACGCTGGTCTGCCCGGCGATCGCGGAGCTGACACCCTGGGAGACGGTGGTGCCGAGATCGGCGAATTCGGGGATGCCCACGAACTGGATGCCGACCGTGGGGCGGGGCTGCACGCCCGGGTTCTTCGGATCGACGCTCAGGATGGCCTCCTTCTCCGCCTTGAAGAACGGGGCGGCCTTCTGGAAGTCCGCGTTCTCATAGGTGGAGCTGCGCTTGCCGGAGGGCACCTTGGCCCAGCCGAGCTGCTTGGCCACGAGCTCCTCGTACTTCTTGGAGCTGGCCCAGGCGATGAACTTGCCCGCCGCGTCCTGCTTCTTCGACGCGGCCTGGACGCCCCAGGACCAGGTCCAGAGCCAGCCGGCCTGCTTGGTCTGCTTCACCGGGGCCTGGACATAGCCGATCTTGCCCTTGACCGGCGATGAGTCGGCTTCCAGCGAGCCACCGGCGGAGGAGGCGTCGTACCACATGGCCACCTTGCCCTGGACCATGTTGTTCAGGCACTCGGTGAAGCCCGCCTGTGCCGCGCCGGCCTCGCCGTGCTTGCGGACCAGGTCCACGTAGAACTGCGTGGCGGCCTTGAACTCGGGGGCGTTGACCTGGGCGTTCCAGTCCTTGTCGAACCAGGTGCCGCCGAAGGTGTTGACCACGGTGGTGAGCGGCGCGAAGACCTGGCCCCAGCCCGGCTGGCCGCGCAGGCAGATGCCCTTCATGCCGGGCTGCGCGCCGTCGGCCTTGGCCGCCAGATCGGCCACCTGGTCCCACGTGGGGTTGGACGGGACGGTCAGACCCTTGGCCTGGAACACGTCTTTGCGGTACATGAGCAGGGAGGACTCGCCGTAGAAGGGCTCGCCGTAGAGCTTGCCATCCGTGCCGGTCAGGGACGCCGTGTAGGCGGGGAGGATGTCCTTCTGGTCGAACTCCGCGTTCTTCGCGACGGTGTCGTCCAGCGGGGCGAGCCACTTGTTGGCCGAGTAGAACGGGATCTCGTAGTTGGAGAGGGACGCGACGTCGTACTGGCCGGCCTGGCTGGAGAACTCCTGGCTGATCTTGGCGCGGACGTCGTTCTCCGGCATGACGGTGTAATTGACCTTGATGCCCGTCTCCTTGGTGAAGTTGTCCGCGGTCAGCTTCTGGAGATCCAGCATCTGCGGGTTGTTCACCATGAGGACGTTGATGCTCTGGGCGTCTCCAGCACCGTCCCCGCCGCCTGCGCCGGAGCAGGCGGACAGGGCCGTGGTGGCGAGGGCGAGGACTGCGAGCGACGCGGCGATGCGACGTGGTGTAGGCAGGATCTTCACGGTTTTTCTTTCTTCCAGGGCCGTTTCAGGCAAGGGTGTAGTGCGGTGAGTGGTGATGCGGGTGTTCTGGCGCAGTTTGCTTCGGCGCAGCTCAGACCTGGGTGATCTGGACTCCGAGCCGACGGAATGGCTGAAGGTGGGACTCCGGGACGGTCTTCTCCGTGACCACGGCGTCGAGGTCATGGAGATCGGCGAACTTGATGCTGGAATCGACGCCGAACTTCGATTCGTCGGCGATCAGCAGCGTCCGGCGGCTCGCTCTCACCGCCGCGGATTTCACGGCGGCCACGGAGGAGTCCGGGCAGGTGAGCCCGTGTTTGCCGGTGGCGCCGTTGGTGCCCACGACGGCGAGGTCCAGGACCAGCCGGCTGAGCATGTCGGTGGCCCAGTGGTCCACGGCGCCGAGGGTGTTGGGACGGACCCGGCCTCCGAGGATGACCACGTCCAGATGGGGACGGACCGCCAGCTGGCTGGCCACCGGTAGGGAGCTCGTGACCACCAGGACCGGCCGGTTGGGCCGGAGCTGCGCTGCGTACGCGGCGGCCGTGGAGCCTTCGTCGATGAAGATCGACTCCACCTCGTCCGTGTACTCGAGCGCCGCCTGAGCGATTCTGGCCTTCGCCTCGGGGTGTGAGGAACCGCGGGCCAGGAGCGTGCTTTCGAAGCCGAGCTTCTCCACGGGGATGGCTCCCCCGTGGACCCGGCGGATCAGTCCGCGCCGTTCCAGGACGTTCAGGTCCCGGCGAACCGTCTCGACGGCGACGCCCAATTGCCCCGCGATCTCCGGAACCTCGAGGCGGCCCTGCGCACGGGCCGTCTCGATGATCCATCGATGGCGTTCCACTGGGTACATGTCTGCCCGTCTCTTAGAGTTTGCGCCCGAAGCTGACTGCTTGGCTGCGATCGATTGTGGCATCCGCCACACCGTCCGCGATACGCCCAGGTGAAACGGGCATCCCAGCGTGGTCATTCGGGCTGAAACGGGCAATCACTGCGGGATTGATGACCGATGACGGGGTGCCGGAGCGGCGCTGGAGGACGCGGCGTGCGAAGAAGGGGTGCATGACGACGTTGTGCATGGTGCTGACTCCCAGGGTTCGAAGCGGGGACAGCTCGATTATGGGCAGCGTT
Organism: Arthrobacter woluwensis; assembly: GCF_900105345.1. Classification (NCBI taxonomy): domain Bacteria; kingdom Bacillati; phylum Actinomycetota; class Actinomycetes; order Micrococcales; family Micrococcaceae; genus Arthrobacter; species Arthrobacter woluwensis. The sequence goes on along the minus strand of NZ_FNSN01000003.1, from coordinate 585,112 downwards.
CAGCCCCGCCCCGGCGACCGTTTGGGTGGCTGTGCGTGACCGATTGGTGACCGGCTCGACGGCGACGCGGCCGCCTTTGGTGTCCGCCGACGTCGTGCCAGGTCGCTGCCGGAGTCAGACGCGCAGCACGCGCGGGCCGAGCGTCTCGTACCGCTGGGCCTCGTGCGCGGAGAGGGCGCCGTCCGTGACGATCGTTTCGAAGTCCTGCACCGTGGCGAAGCGGCAGAAGCTGGTGACGCCGAACTTGGTGTGGGTGCCCACCAGGATGCGCCGCCGGGACTGCCGGACCGCTTCCTGTTTGATCGCGGCGACGGCGGGGTCCGGCGTCGTGAGGCCGTGCTCGCGGGAGATGCCGTTGGCTCCCAGGAACGCGACGTCGATCTGCAGTTCGCCGAGCATGCGCAGCGCCCAGTGGTCGACGGTCGCGAGGGTGTGGCCGCGCATGCGCCCGCCCAGGAGGAGCACCGTCACCCCGGGGCTGCGCGAGAGGGCCTGCGCCGCGAGGAGGGACGCGGTCACCACGGTCAGGCGCCGTGCGGTCTGAAGCTGCTCCGCGATGAGCCGTGGCGTGAAACCCTCGTCGAGGAACACCGTCTCGGCCCCCTGCAGCAGCTCCGCGGCCGCCGCCGCGATGCGCCTCTTCTCCGCGACGTTGGCGGTGGCCCGGTAGCCGGTGTCGGATTCGAAACCGGCCGTCTCCACCGCGACGGCGCCGCCGTGGACCCGGCGCAGCACGCCACGGTCCACCAGGGCCCGCAGATCCCGGCGGACGGTCTCGGCGGCAGCGCCCAGCGCGGGCACGAGCGAGGCGACCTCGACCTTCCCCTGCTCCCGCGCGAGATCGAGAATCCGGGCCTGGCGTTCCTGTGGTTCCATCCGACCATTGTGACGCCCGATCGGTCACGGCGGGAGGCCCGATGGCACCGATGCGGGGTCACTTGACGTCGCCCGAGGGCCCGACATCCGGCAACGAGTGACCCCTCATCGACTCGCGGAGCCCGTCAGCCCTTCGCGGGCTCCGAGAGGGGCCGGGCCGCGTCCGGCGCATCTGTGACCGTGATCCGGTCCCGCAATTCCGGGTCCAGGTCGAAGAGGGTCGTCGCGTGGCCGACCGCCGAGGACGCGTACAGGATCGCGGAGGCCAGGCACCCGGCCGGCTCCGCGCCGCCGTCGCGCGCGGCGAGGAAGCCCGCCAGCGACGCATCGCCGGCCCCCACCGTGTTGAGCACCCGCACGTCGCGGGCCCAGCCGTGCAGCGCGTGCCCGGCATCCACGTAGACCATGCCGTCGGCGCCCAGGCTCGCCAAGACCGCCCCGGCGCCCCGGGTCAGAACCTCCCGGGCGGCGTCCACCACGTCTCCCACCGTGCCGAGCTCCCGGCCGGTCTCGGCCGCCAGTTCGTGCACATTCGGCTTCACGAGCCCAGGCCCGGCCGCGAGCGCCCGGCTCAGCACCTCTCCCGACGCGTCCACGACGACGGCGGCGCCCAGCTCCCGGCCCAGCCTCACGAGCGCGGGGTGGAACCCTTCCGGGGCGCCGGGCGGGAGGCTCCCGCACAGGGCGAGGGTGGTCACGCCGTCGGACGCCGTGAGTGCTTCGGAGAGCGCCACGCGCACCGCGTCGATCAGTCGCTGCGCAAGGTCCTCCCCCAGGGGCGCCCCCGGTTCGTTGATCTTGGTCCCCGCATGACCGGGGACGCGGAGGGTGATGTTCGTCCGAACCTCCGCACCGCTGGGCACCACCACGGCGTCGACGCCCATTCCAGCGAGTTGCTCCCTCATGAAGACTCCGGTGCCCCCGCCGGCCGGGAAGAGGGCCTGCGTGGGCACGCCGTTCCGCCGCAGCGCGACGGACACGTTGATGCCCTTGCCGCTCGCCTCGCGGGTGCTTTCCGTGGCGACATTGACCGCGTCGAAGGCGAAGGAGTCCGTGGTGACGGTCCAGTCGATGGCCGGATTCGGGGTGACGGTGAGGATCATGGCGGCTTCCCTGGATCGAAGTGCAAAGGGTTGTATTTGGTTGGATTTAAGCCAATACTATTGGAAATACCTCAGAAGCCCAAGACCCTCGGAGTACACCATGGCGCTCGTCACCACCGCCGAACTCGTCGCCGATGCGCAGGCCCGCCGCGCCGCCGTCGTCGCCTTCAACGTCATCACCCTGGAGCACGCCCAGGGCATCCTCGCGGGCGCCGAGCGCGCGGGCCGGCCGGTCACCCTGCAGCTCAGCCAGAACGCCGTGAAATACCACGGCTCCCCCACCGCCATCGCGGCCGCGATCACCGCCGCCGCGCGTGAATCCCGCGCGGACGCCTCGTTCCACCTGGACCACGTGACGGACATCGACCTGGTCCAGCGGGCCGCCGCGCTGGGCGCCAGTTCCGCGATGTACGACGGCGCGCACCTCCCGTTCGCCGACAACGTCGCCCAGACGCGGGCCATGGTCGAATGGGGCGCCGAGCACGGCGTGTGGATCGAAGCCGAGCTGGGCGAGATCGGCGGCAAGGACGGGGCCCACGCCCCGGGAGTCCGCACCGACCCGGCCGAGGCACGTCGGTTCGTCGAAGACACCGGGGTCGCCGCGCTGGCCGTGGCCGTCGGGTCCTCGCACGCCATGACCGAACAGACCGCCACGCTGGATCTGGACCTCATCCAGGCCTTGGCGGAAGCAGTCCCCGTACCGCTCGTCCTGCACGGCTCCTCGGGTGTCCCCGACGATCAGCTGCGCAGCGGCGCGGAGCGCGGCATGGTGAAGATCAATGTCGGCACCGCACTGAATGTCGCCTACACGGGCGCCGTCCGGTCCGCGCTGGCCGCGGACCCGGCCCTGACGGATCCCCGCAAGTACTCGGCCCCGGCGCGCGCCGCCGTGGGCGACGCCGTCGAACACGTCCTGGGCGTCCTCGCTTAGCGGGTCAGCCCCCATACCCCGCTGACCAGTGCCGGAAGGCGGCGAGCGCTGCGCCGTCGCCCAGGGTCTGCGGCACCAGGTGACCGTCCTGCGGCCACGCGGGGAACGCACCTGCCAGGACTCCGGCCGCCTGGATCGCCGCGCCGCGCGCCACGTACTCGTCCGGGTCGGGGACGAGGACCGGGAGGCCGAACACGTCCGCCGCCACGGCCCGCGCGGTGTGGGCCTGGCTGCCGCCGCCGATGAGAATGACCCTCCGGGCCCTGGCGCCCTGGGCCTCCAGCGCGTCGAGGCCCAGGGCGAGCGAGGCGATGACGCCCTCGAACGCCGCCCGCGCCACATTGCCGGGGGTCCAGTTCTCCAGGGTCATCCCGTGGAGGCCGCCCTTCGCATGCGGCAGATTCGGGGTGCGCTCGCCTTCGAAGTACGGCACCATGGTCAGCCCGCCGGACCCGGGGCGGGCCGCACTGGCCAGCGCGTCCAGCCGATCGAGCTTCACGCCGAGCAGCTGCGCCGTGGCGTCGAAGACCCGCGCCGCATTGAGCGTGCAGACCAGGGGCAAGTAGTTTCCGGTGGCGTCTGCGAATCCCGCCACCACCCCCTCCGGATCGTGGCTGGGGGCCGAGGACACCGCGAAGATCGTGCCGGACGTCCCCAGGGACACGACCACGTCCCCCAGCTGTGCGCCGACACCGAGGGCCGCCGCGGCGTTGTCCCCGGCGCCGGGCGCCAGAAGCTGCCCCGACGGAAGCCGCCCCGCGGACTCGAGCGGGCCGAGCACCCGCGGCAGGACGACGTCGTGCCCGAGCACGTTCCGGACCACCTCGGGCAGATACGCCCCCTGCGCGGCCGAGTAGTACCCGGTGCCCGAGGCGTCCGAGCGGTCCGTGACCAGCGCGTCCAGATCGGGGTCGCCGGGACCGTGCCCGGACAGGCGCCACTGCAGCCAGTCGTGGGGGAGGCAGACGGCGGCCACTTTCCGGGCGTTGGCCGGTTCGTTGGCGGCGAGCCAGTGCAGCTTCGACACGGTCAGCGAGGCGACCGGGACCGTGCCCGTGGTGCGGGCCCAGTAGTCGCGGCCCAGCTCGGGAGTGGGACCGGCGGTGGCCACGAGACGGTCCGCGTCCGGGGCGGAACGCACGTCGTTCCAGAGCAGCGCCGGCCGGATGACCTCGCCCCGTTCATCGAGGCAGACCATGCCGTGCTGCTGTCCCGCGATCGACACCGCGTCCACGCCGTCCAGTCCCCCGGCCTGACGCAGGGCCTCGTGCAGCGCATCCCACCAGTGTTCCGGGTCCACCTCGGTGCCCTGCGAATGCCGGGCCCGGCCCTGGCGCAGCACCGTTCCGGTCTCGGCATCCCGGATGGTCACCTTGCACGACTGGGTGGAGGTGTCAATCCCCGCGACGAGCGCCATGCTCAGCCTTCCCGTCCGGCGGGGCCCGCCAGGTCCGCCACGGTCGCCGCGGCGCCCCGCTCGTGCAGGCTTCCCAGGGCCGACAGGTACGGCTCGGTGAAACGCGGGTCGTCCACCAGGTCCCCGAACACCTCGCGCTGAGCGACGAACGCCAGCGGATCCTCCGCCTGCCGTGCCGCGGCGGCCATGAGCGGTTCCTTCAGGCGGTCGACGACGGCGATCGGCGCCCCCGCCTCGTCCACGCCTTCCGCGTACCGCGCCCAGGAGGCGACCACCGCGGCACTGCGGCCCACCTCCCGCTCCTCCCCCGCATCTGACGCCGCGAGGTTCTCCCGGATCACGGGGACCAGCCACTTGGGGATCCGGTCCGAGCTCTCGGCGCAGAGCCGGGCCAGGGTGTCCCGGATGTGCTCGTTGGAGAACCGCTCGATCAACTGACGCTTGTAGGCGTCCAGGTCCACGCCGGGCACCGGGCGGAGGGTGGGGGTGGCCTCGAGGTCCATGTAGTCGAGCAGGAACCGGGCGAGATCGGGGTCCTGCGCCGCCTCATGCGCGTAGCGGTGGCCCGCCAGGTAGCCGAAATATCCCATGCCCTGGTGGCTGGCGTTGAGCAGGCGGAGCTTCATGAGTTCGTACGGTTCGACGTCCGGCACGAGCTGCACCCCGGCGTCCTCGTAGGGCGGCCGTCCGGGACCCGACGCGCTGGGCACGAAGTGGTCCTCCAGCACCCATTGCGTGAACGGCTCGCAGACCACGGGCCAGGCGTCGGTGTATCCGTGGTCGTCGCGGACGGCCGCACGGTCCGCGTCGGTGGTGACGGGGGTGATGCGGTCCACCATCGAGTTGGGGAACGGCACCTCGGCCTCCATCCAGGCGCCGAGCTCCGGGTCCCGCAGCCGGGCGAATGCCGTGAACATCATGCGGGCCACGTCCCCGTTGCCCTGGATGTTGTCGCAGGACATCACCGTGAAGGGCGGCACTCCCCGGGCACGACGCCGGGCGAGGGCCTCCGTGACCAGGCCGAAGACGGTGCCGGGTACGGCGCCCGCGGCGAGGTCGGCCCGCACGGCGGGGGCGGCGTCGTCGAACTCGCCGGTGACGTGGTGGAAGTTGTAGCCGCCCTCGGTGATGGTCAGCGAGACGATGCGGATCTCCGGGGAAGCCATCTTCTCGATCACGGCCTCGGGGTCGTCGGGGGCGAAGAGGTAGTCCACGATCGAGCCGATGACGCGGGCCTCACGACGGCCGTCCGGGTGCTTGACGACCAGCGTGTAGAGATGGTCCTGCGCTTCCATGACGTCGAGCATGTGCCGGTCGCTGGGGAGGACGCCCACGCCGCAGATGGCCCAGTCGAACGCCTCGCCCTGATTCATGAGGGTGTCCAGGTACATGGCCTGATGCGCCCGGTGGAATCCGCCCACCCCGAAGTGGACGATCCCCGCCGTGAGCCGCGAGCGGTCGTAGGAGGGCACGGTCACCGGGGTGGCTCCGGGCAGGCCTTCGGCGAGGGCGGGCAGCAGGTGCTGGGAGAGCGGGAGCATGGGTTCCTCTCGTGACGGGTACGTGGGCTCCACCGTCTGCGATCGGCGCGTCCGGGGCAAGAGGCGGCGCCGTATCGGTCGGAAACGGGCAAGACGGCCGGTCACGACGCTGCAGGATCCCCGTGGACATTCACTCATTTCGTGTATATCGTGACAGATGTTGTCATGCACATGACACCATATCGGCCGTTTCGGCCGTACCTCCCCTGCTTGCGAGCACATCGCCGTGCGCGCAAGCCGTCCCGAAAGAAGATCGATGAAGAAATTCACAGGAATTGCCGCTGGCGCACTGGCGGCAATGCTCCTCACGAGCGTAGCGACGCCCCCCGCCCTCGCTTCAGAAGCTCCGAGTACCACGGCCGGCTTCGCGCACCACGTGGGGCAAGCCAAGAAGTCTGCCAGCACTTCCGGGAACTGGTCCGGGTATGCCCAGAGCAACGGCGGCTACACGTCAGCCTCCGCCACCTGGACGGTCCCGACGGTGACCACGTCCAGCACCGACCGTTACGCCACCACCTGGGTGGGTATCGACGGCTGGTCGAACAGCAATCTGATCCAGACAGGTACCGAAGAAGACACCGTTAACGGGAAGGCCGTCTACTACGCCTGGTGGGAGATCTTGCCAGCGGTGCAGACCCGAATCAGCCTGGCCGTGGCCCCTGGAAACTCGATCACGGGGACGGTGGCCAAAGTGAGCGGCACCACCTGGAGCATTACGCTCAAGAACAACACCACCGGACAGTCGTTCACGACGAATCAGACGTACAAGGGCTCCGCGAGTGACGTTGAGTACATCCACGAAGCCACCCAGATCAACGGCACGATCGCTCCCATGGCGCAGACCACGCCGGTCACGTTCACCAATCTGACGGAGAACGGCATCAGCCCGAATCTGACGTCCGACCAGAAAATCTCCTTGGTCCAGAATGGGGTGACGGTGGAAACCCCCGACAACCCGAGCGCCGGCAACAGCTTCACTGATCGATACACGGGCTAAGGCCCCGGAGTCACCGGTGTACGGGCCAGGCGGTCCCGCGCACCGGTGACTCTGCGTATCTCGCCCTGCTGCCCGGCCTGTTCGATGCGCACAGGACGGACGTCCGCGTGGAAGGATGGCCCCATGCCGAGCAGAGAGAGCATCGTCAGCTTCGAGGAACCTCCGGCCCCGGAGGGCGCCGATCCCTATGTGAACGGCGCCGGGCCGAGCCCGGGCATCGCCGTGGTGCCGCCGCGGGCGGAGTGGCCCGGGCTGTTCGAGACGCTGGCCGTGCGGATCCGCGCCGCGCTCGGCTGGCGGGCGCTGGCCGTCGAACACGTGGGCTCCACCTCCGTGCCGGGGCTGTCCGCCAAGCCGACCATCGACATCGACCTGATCGTCGCGGCCCCGGACCGGGAGGAGGACTACGTCCCGGCACTCGAACAGCAGGGATTCGTCCTGCGGGTCCGCGAGCCTTGGTGGTTCGGCCACCGGATGCTCGCCCTGCAGGAACCGGCCTGCCATCTGCATGTCTTCGGCCCGGACAGCCCGGAACCGGTCAAACACCGGATCTTCCGCGATTGGCTGCGCGGGAATCCCGATGATCGCGAACGCTACGAGGCCGCGAAGCTGCGCGCCTCAGCGGAGGCGACCGCCGCGGGGGAACACTCCATGGAGTACAACGCCCGCAAGGAGTCCGTCATCCGGGAGATCTACGACCGCGCCTTCCGCGCCGCGGGGCTCCTCCGCTGAGCCGTTTCGCCCGTCGGTTCCTCTACGCTGAGGCCTCATGGAGTTCACCATCCGCCCCCGTGTTCCCGGCGACATCTCCGCACTCGCCGAACTGCTCGAACGCCAGCAGCCCACGAGCCGCTATCCCTTCGTCTGGCCGTTCCCCGGCGGCGCAGAGTCCTTCCTCGTGCGCGACGGCGAGCTGGCCTCCTGGGTGGCTGAAGCCGCCGACGGCACGCTGCTGGGTCATGTCGCGGTCACCCGGGTCGACGACGGCGACGAGGGACGACTGTGGGCGGAGGCGCTCGACGCGGACATCGAGGAACTGCGCTGCGTGAGCGTCCTCTTCACCGACCCGGCGCAGGCGGGATCCGGCGTGGGTTCGGCGCTCCTGGAACGCGCCACCCGGGCCGCTGCCGCCGACGGCCTGCCGGTGCTCGACGTCGTCGCGTCCGCCGAGCGCCCCGTGCAGCTCTACCAGCGGCGCGGCTGGCGGATCATCGCCACGATCTCCGCGCCCTGGCACCCCGAGCTCGACCTGCCCATTCACCTCATGGTCCTCCCCCGGAACGGCGCGGCGTAAACCTCGCCCCTCACTCCGGCCGCACGACGACGGCGGCCCGCCCCCGCGCGGCACGGATCAGGCGGGCGTTGGCCTCGTCCGTCCCGAGGGCCCAGGCGCGTGCCGCGTCGGGGCTCTTCCCGAACGCCTCGTGACGCGCGATGAGCCGCTCCAGCCGGACGCCGTCGTCCGGCTCCACGAACCAGGCCTCGTCAAGGATCGGGAGCACGCCCGCCCACGGCCCGTCCTGGAGCAAGAGGTAATTGCCTTCCGTGATCACGAGCCGCGCTTCCCGGGGGACGGCGATGGCCCCCGCCACCGGCTCCTCGATCTCGCGCCGGAATTCCGGGGCGAACACGACGTCCTCATCCCGCGCGCGGAGCCGGCGGAGCAGCGCGACGTAGCCCGCGCCGTCGAACGTTTCAGGAGCGCCCTTGCGCTGCCGCAGCCCTCGCCGTTCCAGCACGGCGTTCGCGAGGTGATACCCGTCGAGCGGCACCGCGACGGCGAGATCCGGGCCGAAGTGTTCTACCAGGGCCGTGGAGAGCGTCGTCTTCCCGGCACCGGGCGAGCCGGCCAGGCCCAGGATGACGCGCTCCCCGGACGCCAGCAGCCGTTCGATCCGCTCGAGCGCCACGGGCAGGCCGAGCGTGGGTGGGGCGAGGTCCGGGGCGGCGAAGTCCATGCCGGAACCGTACCGCGACGGAGCCGTCGTCGGGACGCTCCCGGCCCGTGCCGGACATCCGGGCACCGCGGCGGGGCCTGACGGGCGCACCCGGGCAGGGCCGCCCCTCACTCCGTCCGCTGCTCCGGCGCCGGCTCGAGTGCCCGACCGGGCCGGCGCACCGGTTCAGCGCAGCGCGAACACGCCCCGGATCCCCGCCATTCCGGGCTTTCCGGCGGTTCCTGGGAGTTCACCGGGTTGCGGACCCAGAACAAGTGTGATGAGGATTGAAGTATCGCTTCACGGCGTAGCGGTTGATGGGAGAGTCATCTCTTACCGCCCGTTCCAGGATTCGACCAAGGGCCACGAGCCCGCTGACGAGGAGGACATCATGGGTATCGGCGACAAGATCAACAACAAGGCTGAAGAGCTGGGTGGCAAGGCCAAGGAAGCGGCCGGCCAGGCGAGCGGCGATGAGCGCCTCGAGGCCGAGGGTCAGAAGGACCAGGCTTCGGCGGGCCTGAAGCAGGCCGGCGAAAAGGTCAAGGACGCTGCGGCCGAGGCCGTGGAGAACGTCAAGGACATCTTCAAGAAGTAGCTTCCCGACGGCGGGCTTCCGCCACTCGCGACATGCAGGCTGTGGCCCGGGCGATGCCCGGGCCACAGTCATGTCCGGGAGGGTCCCCGCCGATGGGCCCAGCCGGATTCATCGGATTAGCCCATCGACTGGATACACTGTCGCCATGCAGACCATTCCAGAGCGTCAGCGCCGCGTCTTCCGCATCTCCCTGCTGTGCCTGTCGATCGCCGCGGGGCTGGTGCTCGGTGGATTCGTCGGACTTCTGCTGGGCCTGAACCGGCAGAGCAGCAACGCCGCCTCGCCCGTGCTGTTCGGACTCTCCGCCGCCTTCTCGACGGTGATCATGGCGGTGCTCATCCCGCTGATGGCTTCGGAAGAGCGGCGTTTGCAGCGGCGACTGGATGACTGCGGCACCGCCGCCTCAACCGGCCCAGGGTCCACTGCGTGGCCGGCGGTGCCGGCGGTTCTCGTGCGCGTCATGCCGGCACGACGGCGTGCGCCGTTCACGACGGCGCTCTTCACGGCGAACACCCCCGAACGGGGCGTCCTTCCCGTCGCAGTCCGGCTCCCCGTGACGGCTTCGCCGCAGCCCTCCAGCGGCGCGTGGCTCCGCCTGAGCCCCGCCGACCCGGCGGTCGCGGTCATCGACCCCTTCGCCACGCCGGACGACCACGCGAACGCGGGTTCCGACCCGGCCCTCGCCCGCCTCAGCCGCGTGCAGCGGGGACTCGCCGTGCCGGCCGGGGCCTGGGTCGGTCCGGTGCTGATCGGCATCGCGGTCGCGGCGATCATGGCGGCGCTGACGGCCCTCCTCGCCCGCTGACCTGCGGCGGGGGCGGCCCCGCCGTCGGCGCCGTCGAAGACCAGCCCCTCCTCAGAGCTGCGCGACCACCTTCTGGGCGGTCTCCTTCGCAGAACCGGGGTTCTGGCCGGTGACGAGTTTGCCGTCGGTCACGGCGTAGGAGACGAACGGCAGCTTGGCCTTCTGGTACAGGGCGCCGCGCTTCTTCATCTCCTCCTCCACGTTGTACGGCACGAGCTTGTCGACCCGCGCGAGGACCTCCTCCTGCCAGGCGAAACCCGTGAGGTGCTTGCCGTCGACCAGCAGGCTCCCGTCCGTGAGACGGACGTTGAGCAGACCGCAGTAGCCGTGGCACACCGAGGAGACGACCTTGCTCTGCTCCCACAGCTCGCGGGTGAGGCGTTGCAGGCCTTCGCTGTCCGGGAAGTCGTACATGACCGCGTGCCCGCCGGTGAAGTAGATCGCGTCGAAGTCCTCCGTGTTCACCTGATCGGGGCTGAGCGTGTTCTCCAGCAGAGCCATCCGCTCCGGATCGGCGTGCCAGGCCTTCGCGGACTTGTCATAGCTCGGGAACTTCAGCGAGCGCGGCTCCAGCGGCACCTTCCCGCCCTGAGGGCTGACGATGACCTGCTCGTAGCCGTGCTCTTCGAACACCTCCCAGGCGTGCGTGAGTTCGGAGAGCCAGAGGCCGGTGGGGTGCTCCGGATCGTCGTAGTGGCTGACATTGGTGACAACGTGCAGGATGCGGGTCATGATTCCTTCTTCCTGGTGATCTTCTTCGGAGGAGCTTGTCGCCGAGTTCGGGGGTTCGTTCCGGCGCCGAGGGTTGCAGGCTGTGCTCTCGGCGCGAACCCCCGAACTCAGCGGGTGTGGACGCGCGACGGCGGGGTGTCATCTCGGGGCGGGCGCTCCCAGGCCCAGCACCGCGGCGATCGCGGCACGCACGCGCGCTTCGACGTCGTCGAGATTCTCCGGGCGGAGCTTGCCGTCCAGATGCAGGAACGCCAGGCCGTGGGCCATGCCCCAGAAGGCGACGGACAGATTCGGGACGTCGGCCTGCGGGAACATGCCGGCCAGGACGTCGTCCAGGACCGCGTGCAGCTGCGCGGCGGCGAGGACGCGGTCGTCGTCGGCGTCGTCGCATTCATTGCCGAACATGATCCGGAACTCCGCGGGGCGCTTGAGCGCGAAGAAGACATAGGCCACGCCGAGGCCGCCGAGGATGTCGGCGGGCGCCGCCCCTTCGGGAGCGGCCTCCAGCGCCGCGGCGAGATCCGCCGTCAGATCCCGGAAGCCCGCGACGGCGACGGCGCCGTCGAGCGCTTTCCGGTCCGCGAAGTGACGGTAGGGCGCGGTCTGCGAGACCCCCGCGCGACGGGCGACCGCCCGCATGGAGAACGGCTCCCCGGACTCCAGCAGCTCGATCGCGGCCTTCAGGAGCGCGGCGCGCAGGTCCCCGTGATGGTAGCTCTTCTCCAAAGTTGACACTGAACACTTCCACTCGTACGCTGATGTATGCAGTGACAACATTACCTCACTGCGGCAGCACTGCGCATCCACCGAACTGGCGGATGGCGGCCGGACGAAAGGCGGAAACGATGCAGACGATCCTGGGGGCGAGCGGGCAGATCGCAGTCGAGCTGGCTCGCGAGCTCCACCGGGCCCACACCACGGACCTGCGACTGGTGAGCCGCAATCCGCGGAAGGTCAATGCCACGGACACCGTCCAGCGGGCCGACCTCCTGGACGCGGAGCAGACGCACGCCGCCGTCGCGGGCAGTGAGACCGTCTACTTCACGGCGGGACTGCCCGCCGACACGGCGCTGTGGGAAGCCCAGTTCCCCACCATGCTCCGGAACGCCCTGGACGCCTCCCGCGCCGCCGGGGCACGGTTCGCCTACTTCGACAACACCTACATGTACCCGCAGGACGCGCGGGTCCAGACCGAGGACACCCCGTTCGAGCCGGTCGGGGCGAAGGGCCGGGTCCGCGCGGCCATGGCCGAGATGGTCCTCGCGGAGATGGACCGCGGCGACATCCCCGTGCTGATCGCCCGCGCCCCCGAGTTCTACGGACCCGGCCGCACCCAGGGCTTCACGAACACCCTGGTCATCGACCGCCTGAAGGCCGGCCGGAAGCCCGTGGTCCCGGTCCGGGACGACCGGCGCCGCAGCCTCATCTGGACTCCGGACGCGAGTCGCGCCCTCGCCGCGCTCGGCAACGCCGACGACGCGTACGGCCAGACCTGGCACCTCCCCGTCGACGACCAGCACCCCACCTATCGCGAGTTCATCACGGAGGCGGCGCAGGTGTTCGGGCGGAACCCCGGGTACACGGTGGCGCCGGAATGGGTGCTCCGCGCCGCCGGCGTCGTCAACGCCCAGGCCCGCGAGATCCGCGAACTCCTGCCCCGCTACCGGCACGACAACCTCTTCGACTCCACCAAGTTCCAGACGCGCTTCCCGGACTTCCCGGTGACCACGTACCAGGAAGGCCTGCGGGCCATCCAGCGCGAACACGACGCCGCGCAGGCTGGCTGACCCTACCCGCCCATCCGGTTCTTGGTGCGGGCGGTCGCGACGGCGGCCCACGGGTCCTCCGGCCAGGGATGCTTCGGGTACCGCCCCCGCATCTCGGCCCTGACCTGCGCATACGGACCGGACCAGAACGACGCCAGGTCCGCCGTCACGGCCAGCGGCCGCCCCGCCGGAGACAGCAGATGGAACACCACGGGCACCCGCCCGTCCACGAGCCGCGGCGTCTCGGCCCAGCCGAAGCACTCCTGCAGCTTCACGGCGACCACCGGCTGCGGCACGGGAGCGCCGTCGTCCGGGGCCTCCTCGACCTCCGGATACTCGAGGCGCACCCGGCGTCCGCTCGGCACCTCGAGCTCCGCGGGAACCAGCTCCTCCAGCCGGACGGCCTCGGGCCACGGCAGCAGCCGGCGCAAGGCGTCCACGAGCGGCAGTCCCTTCACGGACGCCCCGCCGGCGAGCGCGTCGAGGTCCGGGCCCAGCCACTCGTCGGCGCGGGCCAGGAGCGCCGCCGACGACATGTCCGGCCACGGATCCCCCAGCACACGGTGCAACAGCGCGAGCCTCCGCCGCAGCGCATCCGCCGGGCCGGGGAAGCCGATGGCGTCCAGCCCGTCCCGTTCCAGAGCCCGGAGGACCGCGGCATGCCCCTCCCGGGGACCGGGCTTCACAGGCGTCGAGGACAGCACGATCGCCCCCAGCCGGGACACCTTCCGCGCGGCCACTCGGCCGCCGTCGAAGGACGCCTCCACGCCATCGGCCAGCAGATGCGACGCCGCGAGCGCCGCGGTCTCCCCGGAGATCCCTGCGGCCGCACGGATCACGGCACCGGTCCCGGCGGCCTCTCTGCCACCGGCTCGGCTCGCCTCCGCCACGGCGAGCCACTCGTGCCCCGAGAGCGGGCTCCCCGACGGCAGGGCCGCCCGGGTCCCGGAGGCCAGCAGGTAGACCTCCCGCTCGCCCGGCACCCTGCGCGCCACCTGCGCCGGGAAGGCCAGCGCGACGACGGCGCCCACCTCTTCCCCGCGCGGCACCGGCCGGGCGGGGGCCGGCGTCGTCGCGCGTGAGGAGTCGGCGATGCGCTCGAAGCGGCGGACTTCGTCCTTCCAGGCCCGCGCTTGCGGGTCTTGCCCGGAGCGCAGCCCGCTCAGGAGTCTGCCTAGGTCGGCGCCCGGCGCCCGGAACTCCCTCGCCACGAGGGCCACGGCCTCCGCCGCAGGCCGGGCGCCCAGGAGCGCCGCGCCTTCGAGGAGGGCCCGGCCCAGCCGGGGGTCGGCGGGGATCCCGGCGAGGGTCCGGCCCTCCTCGGTCGGCTGGCCGTCCGGCGTCACGGCTCCGAGAGTTGTCAGGGTGGCGAGGGCGTCGCGCAGAGCCGGCGCCGGAGGTGCGTCGGGCAAGGCGAAACGATCGGGACCGTCCACGCCGGAGAGCACTCCCGGGAGCGCGCCCCAGCAGGCCAGGACGAGGGCGGCCTCCGTCAGATCCGCGGCGGCGATCTCCGGCGTCGGCTGCGCGGGGGCCGCGGCGAAGGCCCGCTCGTCGCAGCAGCGCACAGCACGTCCCGGACCTTGCCGCGCGGCGCGTCCGGCCCGCTGCTCGGCACTCGCCCGCGAACAGGCGACGGTCACCAGACCGTTCATGCCCCGCGAGGCATCCCTCCGGGGCTCGCGGCTCAGGCACGAGTCGATCACGAGGCGCACACCGGGAACCGTGAGCGAGGATTCCGCCAGGGACGTGGACACGACGATGCGCGGACGGTCCCCCGGTCGGCGTCCGGAGACGGCTCTCTGCTGTTCCGCGGGGCTGATCTGGCCGTGAAGCTCGAGGACCTCGGTCTCGGGAGCCAGGCCACGGAGCCGTTCGCTGACATGCCTGACCTCGCAGGCCCCGGGCACGAAGACGAGAGCGTCGACGTCCGGGGCGGCGGCGAGCGCGGCCCGGTGCTCGCGGGCCGCCGTGTCGGCCACGTGATCCAGGAAACCCCTCGTCACGCCGCGTTCGTCCCTGCGGGCGACGGGCGAGGGTTTCCAGGCCACGTCGAGCGGATGCAGCGCCGAGGGGCAATCGACCACGGGCACCGCGCCCGCAGCCCCGCCGAGCAGCTCCGCGAACCGCGCGGCATCGAGGGTGGCGGACATCGCGACCACCATCAGGTCGTCGCGGAGCTGCCGCAGCTCGGCGAGCATGGCGAAGAGCAGGTCGCTCTCCAGGGCGCGTTCGTGCACCTCATCCAGGACGACGGCATCCACCCCGTCCAGGGCGGGGTCGGCCAGGAGGCGGCGCAGCAGGATGCCCGGGGTCACGAACTCCACGACCGTGTCACGCCCGGCCTGCCGTTCGCCACGGACCGTGAACCCCACTGTCCGTCCCAGCGGGCTCCCGTCCAGGGCGGCCAGGCGCGTCGCCGCGGCTCGTGCGGCGACCCTTCTCGGCTGGGTCACGACGACGCGCGGGCTCCGCCCCGCGGCCCGCGCACCGGCGAGGGTGGCCACGAGAGGCGGGACGAGGGTCGTCTTGCCCGTCCCGGGCGGCGCCTGGACGACCGCGGCGGGCCCGGCGTCGTCGCCCGTCCGGCCGGAAGCGGTCCCGTCCGGTCCGCCGAGCGCGGCGGACAGCTCCCCCAGCGCCGCGGCGAAGGGCAGGCCCGCGCCGATCACGTCAAGGTCGAACAGAGATGCTCCGGTCATGCGGCGGCCTGGGCCCGGCGCAGTTTCGTGACGGACAGGACGGCGATCTTCAGGCCGACCAGGGCGCTGCGCAGGCCGAACGCGAAGGCCAGCACGGTGGTCCCGGTGCCCGGCAGGACCGCGCAGAAGGCGGCCAGGACCAGGTCCAGGATGCTCCGGAGAAGGTCCTGCCACGGCGCGTCGGAGTGGTTGCGGAGCACCTCGACCAGTCGCGTGGCCCCACTGGAGACGAAGGTCAGAGCCGCCAGGTACACCAGCACGGCGGACGGGAGCGGGATGAGCAGCACGACCAGGCCGGCCGCGATCCAGACGAGCCCGAGGAGGAAGGGCCAGAGCCGGCGTCGCGCCTTTCCGCCCCGGGCCTCCTGCGCGGCGTCGGCCAGGTCTCCCAGACCGGACAGCACGAAGCCCGCCCCGGCGTAGATCTCGATGCGGGTCAGCGCCCCGAGCGGATGCAGGAACAGCCAGACACCACCCGCCAGGGATGCCAGGCCGACCAGGAACACGACCCACCAGGGCAGACGAGCGACGTGCTTGCCGAGCAGGCCGGGCAGGGTCCAGAAACGCTGGTGGATGGAGCTCATCCTTCCATTCTCCCCGGCGGACGCCCCCACGGTGCGGAGGGCCCCGCGAGAGAACAGTTGACGCCCCCAAAACCTGGTTTTGGGGGCGTCAACTGTTCTCTCGCGAACCGCAGGGGGCGGATCAGTCCTCGAAGTACTCGATCCGCGCGCCGATGGAGTTGAGACGGTCCGCGAGGTCCGCGTAGCCGCGCTCGATCACGTAGATGTTGCGCAGGGTCGAGGTGCCGCGGGCCGCGAGCATCGCCAGCAGCAGGCAGGCCGCCGGGCGGAGAGCCGGCGGGCAGCCGATCTCGGCCGCGCGCCACTTGGTGGGGCCGTTGACGTAGATGCGGTGCGGATCCAGGAGCTGCACGTTGGCACCGAGGCGGTTGAGTTCCGTCAGGTAGATGGCACGGTTCTCGTAGACCCAGTCGTGGATCATGGTCTGGCCCTCGGCGTTGGCCGCGATGACCGCGAAGAACGGCAGGTTGTCGATGTTCATGCCCGGGAACGGCATGGGGTGGATCTTGTCCACGGAGGCGTGCAGCGTGCTCGGCTTGGTGGTGACGTCCACCAGGCGCGTGTGGCCGTTGCGCGCCACGTACTCGCCCGAGATCTCCAGCTCCTGGCCCATGTGCTGCAGGAAGGCCAGCTCGATCTCCATGAACTCGATCGGCACGCGGCGCACGGTGACCTCGGAGTTCGTCACGATGCCCGCGGTGATCAGGCTCATGGCCTCGATCGGGTCCTCGGACGGGAAGTACTCGATGTCCTGGTCGATGTTGGTGCGGCCGGTGATGCGCAGCGTGGTGGTGCCGATGCCCTCGATGGTCACGCCCAGCATCTGCAGGTAGAAGCAGAGGTCCTGGACCATGTAGTTGGGGCTCGCGTTGCGGATCACGGTGGTGCCGGTGCGGTGCGCGGCGGCCATGATGGCGTTCTCGGTGACGGTGTCGCCACGCTCGGTCAGCACGAAGGTGCGGTCCTTGCTGTCGGCCTCGGGGGCCTGGACCAGGTAGAAGCCGGACTTGGCCTCCACGGCGAGCCCGAACTGACGCAGCGCCTGCATGTGCGGCTCCACGGTGCGGGTGCCGAGGTCGCAGCCGCCGGCGTAGGGCAGCTGGTACTCCTCGCGCTCGTCCAGGAGCGGGCCGAGGAGCATGATGACGCTGCGGGTACGACGGGCCGCGTCCACATCCATGGCGTCCAGGTCCAGGACGGCGGGGCGGCGGATCTGCAGGTCGTTGTCGTTGAGCCAGGTGCACTCGACGCCGATGCTCGCGAGCACCTCGACGATCCGGTTGACCTCCTCGATGCGCGCCAGGCGGCGCAGCGTGGTGGTGCCGCGGTTGATGAGGCTGGCCAGCAGAAGCGCGACGCCGGCGTTCTTGCTGCTGTTGACGTCCACCGCTCCGCTGAGCTGATGTCCGCCCTCCACCCGCAGGTGGGTGACGCGCGGCCGCGCGGGGGTGAGGAGCGTGGCCTCGAACAGATCCTCCAGGCGGCGGATCATGCGCAGGCTCAGATTCTGCTTGCCGGTCTCCATGCGGGCCACGGCGCTCTGGCTGGTGCCGAGTTCCTCGGCCAGCTTGCCCTGGGTCCAGCCCTTCTCGCTGCGGGCGTCGCGAAGCCAGGAAGCCAGGTGATCCATCGTCTCAGTCATGAGCACGAATATATCAGATGTGAGTTACCGCGAAGCAAATCACCGGCCCGTCGGCTCGAATATGGGATACCTAAGTCATATTGTGCGATATTTCCTATGCCGTTTCGCGTCACGATCCGCGGGTCCGGGCCACTCAGCAGCTCAGGCCGGCTGCCCGTGTCCGCACCTGCCGGCTTCACCCCCCTCCCGGCCCGTCTGCCCCATCTGCCCACCCGCCGAGTTGCCCCACCTGCCGAGTTCGGGGGTTCGTTCGCGCGGCGCGGGTTGCAGCCAGTGCTTTCGGCACGAACCCCCGAACTCGGCGCGGATCAGGATTCCGGGTCCACGGCGCCCACACCTCCGGACCCGTTCCCTTGTCCACATATGCCAGGAGACCCCTCTTCCATCCCCGGATTCCAGACGAGACTTCACACATGAAAACCGTCACCGGGCAATTCCTCGAACACCTCGAGACCAGCGCTCCGCGCTTCTGGCGCACCCGTCAGCTGCTGGACTCCGGGGTGGGACACGAGAGCATCCGGTGGCTGCACCGAACCGGGCATCTTCAACGGCTCAGGAGAGGGTGCTATTACCCCCGCGCCGCCTGGGAGCAGCGGAAACCCTGGGAACGGGACACGCTGCGGATCCTCGCGCACGCCCACGTGGCGGTCCAGGCATCACCGGGCCGGTATGCCTACAGTCACGCCACCGCGGCGCGGCTCAGGGGATGGGCGGTCCTCCATGCGGAGCCACGGATTCACGTGACGAGTTCAACGCGCCCGGGTCAGGGACAGCATGCGCCCGACGTCGTGGCGCACACCGCGCCGCTTCCGGTGGACCAGACCGAGGTGATGTCCGGCGTCGTGGTGACGACGGCCTGCCGGACCGCGGTGGACTGCGCGCGGTCCCTCACCTTCAGCGGAGGAATGGTTGTCATGGACCAAGCGCTGCGATCCGGAGTGCGCGCACAGGATGTGCTGGACGCGACGCGTCAGTTGGTGGGCCACCGGGGCGTGATCCAGCTCCGGAGAGTCCTGGACGGCGCGGATGCCCGAAGCGAGTCACCCGGCGAGAGCTGCACCCGAGTGGCCGTCGCGCGAATGAACATCGAACAGCCCACGCCTCAGCTGGAGGTGTGGACCGCCCGCGGAATCCGTCGCCTGGACTTCGGGTGGGAACAGGAGAAACTCGCTCTGGAGTTCGACGGCAGTTCCAAGTACTTCGACTTCAAGCCGGCGGATCAGGCGCTCGTGGAGGAGCGGCAGCGCGAGAAGCTCTTGATGGAGCACGGCTGGTCCTTCATCCGGATCTCCTGGCGCGACTTGCAGGACGAGTCCGCCCTCAAGCATCGGATTCTGGCCGGCCTGAGGAGGAGCCGATGAGCCGGCGGTCCTTCGCGCCGGGTTCGGGGGTTCATGCCGAAAACACCGGCTGCAACCGGCGGTCTCGGAACGAACCCCCGAACTCGCCGCCCATCCGGCAGCCGTCGGCCACGTCAGTACACCACGTGCCAGACGCCCAGCAGGACCGAGGTCCCCACGGCCACGCCCGCGATGACCAGAGCACCCAGCACCACCCAGGCGTCGACGGCGGACAGCCGGGACGGCCGGGCCCAGGTTCGTGGTCCCGCGCCGAAGCCCCGGGCCTCCATGGTCACGGCCAGACGGGAAGCGCGGCGGATCGACTGGACGAGCAGCCCGAAACTCTGGCCCAGCTTCGCGGCAAGTCCGGACAGGACGTTCCCGGAAGCGCCGACCCCGCGTGCCCGGCGAGCCATGCCGATGGTCTGCCACTCGGCCACCATGAGCCCCACCAGGCGGAGCGCCGCGAGGGTGCCCAGGACGAAACGGTGCGGGAGACGCGCCAGCTGCGCCAGGGCGTCGGCCAGATCGGTCGGCTCGGTGCACGCCATGACGATGACCGCCGGCAACGCGATCGCCAGTCCACGCAGGAAGAACCCGACGCCCAGGAGCAGGGAATGTTCACCCATGGTCCAGATCCCGACACTGAAGATGAGCGGCCCCTTGTCCGGGGCGAGCACCGCTGTGCTCCAGCCTCCCAGGACGGCCGCGGCCACGAGCGGCCACGCCCTGGTCCACAGCAGGCGGAGGTTCAGGCCCGCCAGCGGAAGCACGAGGAGCTCGCAGAACACCGCGATCCCGGCCGACAGCCAGTCGATCGACCACACGAGTGCGACGGTGATGATCGCCAGGGCGCCGAACTTGGACAACGGGTTCGCACGCCCCAGAAGCGGAAGCTCGGCGCGGGACGCCGCGTACGGGTCGATGACGGCACGGTCGTCGGTCACGATGCTCATACGTCCCCCTTCCCGGGTTCGTCTCCGGTCCGCACGACGGCGGCCGCGCCCGCCAGCTCCGGCCCCGGCGCTCCCCCGAGCACCAGCTCCGTGGCGCCGAGGGCTCGCGTGAAGTCGGCGTCGTGCGTGACGGAGAGGAGTGAGACGCCCTCGTCGAGCAGTTCAAGAAGCAGTGAGCCCAGCTCAGCCCAGGTACGGGCGTCCTGCCCGAAGGTGGGCTCGTCCAGGATCAGCAGTCGGGGATGGGCGGCGAGCACCGTCGCGACGGACAGCCGCCGCTTCTCGCCTCCGGACAGCGTGTACGGGTTGGCGTCGGCCAGGCCGTCGAGCCTCAGGCGGTGCAGCAGCTCGTCCACGCGTTCCTCGCCGCGGCCCAGCTGCCGTGGCCCGAAGCGCAGCTCGTCCAGCACACTGCCGGTCACGAACTGGTGCTCGGGTTCCTGGAACACCGTGCCGATCCGCGTGATCAGTTCCTTGGCCTTCCAGCGGTACGGTTCCGGGTGCCGAGGCACGGCAGCGCCAGCGGCGAGCAGTTCGGACGAGCCGACGACGGCGCCCCCGGCCGGGGCGAGCAGCCCCGCCAGGGTGAGGGCCAGGGTCGATTTGCCCACGCCGTTGGGGCCGGTCACCGACAGCGCGCTGCCGGCCCGCAACTCCAGGTCCACCCCGCTCAGCACGGGGACGGACTTCCGGGGTGCGAATCCCCGGCGGGATGCTGAAGCCCGGCTCACGGCCAGGTCCCGGGCTTCCAGGAGGACAGCACCGGGAGGCGAGGCATCGGCAAGCGCCCCCACGGAACGAGCACTCGGACGGCCGATGGGACGATCTCCTGTCCTGCCCGCGGCGTCCCCGGGCAGGACGCGGCCGGAGCCCGCCAGCACGGGCACGCGACCCGGGATCCAGACCCCCTGGGCGGCCAGAGCCTCACCCTGGGCGTCGAGGACGGCGTCAGGATCACCGGACGCGACCACGCCAGACGGCCCGTCGACTCCCGCGCCCAGGACTACCACGCGGTCCACCGAGTCCTTCCACACCTCCACGCGGTGCTCCACCACCAGGAGCGTCGCGCCGGAAGCGGTGACCGCTCGGATCACGGCGTCGCGGACCTCGAGCACGCCGTCGGGGTCCAGGTTGGCCGTGGGCTCATCGAGCAGCACCAGCCCGGGACGCATCGCGAGCACCCCGGCGAGTGCCAGACGCTGCTTCTGCCCACCGGACAGGGCATGGGTGGGGTGGTCGAGGGGCAGGAACCCGAGGCCGACGTCGTGCAGGGCCTGGCGCACCCGAGACCAGATCTCGGAGGGCGGCACGGCGAGGTTCTCCGCGCCGAAGGCGACGTCGTCACCCACGCGGCCGAGCACCACCTGCGTCTCCGGATCCTGCTGAACTAGCCCGGCCCGGCCCCGGGCGTCCCGGGGCGCACGGCCGTCGATCAGCAGCGTGCCCGACTCGTCGGCGTCGTCGTCCTCCGCGGAGCCGAGGACTCCGGCCAGGGCGTGCAGCAGCGTCGATTTCCCCGCACCGGACGGACCCAGCAGGAGGACCTTCTCCCCGGGTTCCAGGTCCAGGTCGAGCCCTGCCACGGCGGCGCGGCTGCGGCCGCCGTGACGCCAGCCCCAGTCTCGTGCCGTGACCCGGGCCGGCTGAACGGCGCCGGCGAATCCGCCCACGATCAGCCGAAGACCGGCTCGGTACCGGCCTTGCGGGAGGCGAAGGAGGAGAGGGCGCCGGTCCGGGCCAGGCCACGCGTAGCCACCCAGGACAGCGCGCCCGCGATCACGGCGCCGGAGATGACGCAGAAGAGGATGTAGAGGAACTTGGCGGTGCCGTCGTAGGCGATGTTCCAGCCCCAGGGCAGGAAGCTGTCGTTGAGGCCGCAGAAGAGCCCGGATGCCGCCCCGGCCAGGAGCGCGGTGGGCAGGTTGAACTTCCGGTAGAGGAAGGCGGCGAAGATCAGCTCCGCGCCGAGGCCCTGCAGCAGCCCGGAGATCAGCACGGTGAGGCCGTACTGCGAACCCATGATGAGCTCACCGCTCGCGGCGACCGCCTCGCAGAAGATGGCGGCGCCTGGCTTGCGGATGATGAGCGCGCCGAGCACGGCCGGGATCATCCAGCCGCCGGCGTAGAGGCCCGAGAGCGGAGCGTAGGCGGCGGTCAGCGGGGTGATCAGGTTCGCGCCCTGGGACCACGCCCAGAACAGCACGCCACCGGCGACGGCGATCAGCGCCGCCACCACGATGTCCACCACGCGCCAGCCACGACGCTGGGCAACAGCCTGAGTAGTCATTGTCATCCTCCTGGGATTACAGGAGGGGAGGTGCCCGGAGGCACGTTCTGAGATGCTCGACTCCCTATCGCCGGTACTAACCGGATCAGGTTCGAGGGTCTGCGGTTGCTCCGCACTCTCAGCGCCCACACACCCTGAGGTGGCGGCGCTCCCCTGTCGTTCGTTGTGCCTCCCAGTTTATACCTGCACGACGACGCCGGCGCAGGCCCCACTGTCACATTCCCCGGGTGCCGCGGGAGTCGGCCCGGGCCGGGTGATCGCGGGACGCCCACCGACGGCTGAACTCGCTATGGAGAGCCCGACCTCGCTGTCGCCCGTAGCGATCTCGAACCCCTCATAGCGACTTCGCCGCCACGCCCACGGGCAGCGCACGGGTGGCCCGCCTCACGAAACTTGGCCCCGTCTCCGCGCCCTCGTTAGGCTCACACGCAAGCCGAACGTGACGATGGAAGAAGACTGATGCGCACCCAGAAGGCCGGATCGACCGCCAAGACCCTCCTCGCCTCCCTGGCCCTCGTGGTCGCCGCGGGGACGCTGGGAGCGTGCGGGGCGCCGTCGTCGTCCGACGTCTCCGCGCCGTCCGCGAGCGCCACGCCCAGCAGCACCGCACCGGCCACGCCGTCGGCCGAGCTCATGGCGAAGCTCGTCCCCTCGGATGCGCGGATCATCGCGAACCCGGCGAAGCCGCGGACCACGCTCATCCTCTTCACCGACTACCAGTGCCCGTATTGCGCCAAGATGGACACGCTGATCGAGCGCGCCAAGAAGGAGTATGGGTCCGAGGTGCGGATCGTCGTACGCAACTTCCCGCTCCCGATGCATGAGAACGCGCCGCTCGCGGCCAAGGCCGTGGAGGCCGCAGCCGAACAGGGCGCCCTGGAGAAGATGAGCCACCTCGTGTTCAGCAAGCAGGCCGAGTGGGCCAAGTCCACGTCGGGCCAGGCAGAGACCTTCACCGGGTACGCCCGCGAGCTCGGGCTGAACATGGACCGCTTCGCCAAGGACTTCGCCTCCCCGGCCGTCGCGACCCGTGTCCAGCGGGACCTCGACGACGCCAAGGAACTCGGCCTGCGGGGCACCCCGTCCCTGGTCTTGGAAGGTCAGCTGCTGCAGGTCGACTCCAGCGACTACAACACCCTGAAGTCCCCGCTGGACCAGGTTCTGGGGAACTGAGCACCGCCCTCAGACCGGGGCGTCCGCCGAGCCCTCCACCACGGGTTCCCCACCGGCCCCCGGGGTCCGCCGCCTGGCGCTGAGTCCGCTGTCAACGTGGTGAATCCGCTCCACGAGTCAGCGGATTCGCCCCCTTCATAGCGGACTCACGAGCGGGCCGAGCGCCACCCCAAACTTTGCACTCGGTCCCCTAATTGCACTGGGTGCACAAATTGTCGTACCATCGGAGCATGGACTCCACCACTTTCCTGGACGGAACTCCACCGGATCATCCCCACGGCGGCTCCGCGGAGGAGAAGACCTCCCGCCGCGAGCTCAACAAGCAGGCCACCCGCGCAGCCATCATCGAGGCCGCGGTGAACCTGCTCTCCGAGAACGGCCTGGGCAATTTCACGGCGGAGGACCTGGCCGACGCCGTCGGCATCTCCCGCCGCACCTTCTTCAACTACTTCCCGAGCCCCGAGGCGGCCCTGGCGGCCACGGTCCAGAACTTCCTGGACGGCGCCATCGGGGAGTTCCGCCAGCGCCCCGCCGACGAGACGATCCTCGATTCCGCGATCGCCGCGGTCATGGCGCTCGTCGAGCCCGGATCACTCTCCCGCATGGCGCGGATGTGTCTCCTGACCGAGAATCAGCCCCAGGTCCAGCGCTGGCAGCTCATGGCCTGGGATGATGCCACCAGCAAGCTCAGCGCGGCCGCGGTGGAACGTCTGGGAACAAAAGCGGACCCCTTCTTCGTCAGAACCATGGTGGGCGCCATCATCGGCGCCGGGAAGGCCGCCACGGAGTTCTGGCTGGAACACGAGGCTCCTCGCAGCGGACAGGTGACGGATGCCGACAGCATGGTCCTCAGAAACCTCATCACCCAGGCCCTCCAGCACCTCCGCAACGGCTTCGCCTGAGCGGCCCGCCCCGGCCCGGCCCACCCGGGAACCCGGAAACCCCGAACCCCAGACCTCCCGTCCACTCGCACTCCGCCCCGCACCACCGGCACCAACAAAGGCACAGACCATGGCACTCCTGCTCTACAGGCTCGGCAAGTTCTCCTACCGGCACCGCTGGTGGGTCGTCTCCTTCTGGCTCGTGGTACTCCTGGCCGTGGGCGGCTCCGCCGCGCTGTTCAAGG
Source organism: Arthrobacter woluwensis (assembly GCF_900105345.1). Classification (NCBI taxonomy): domain Bacteria; kingdom Bacillati; phylum Actinomycetota; class Actinomycetes; order Micrococcales; family Micrococcaceae; genus Arthrobacter; species Arthrobacter woluwensis. The sequence continues at coordinate 560,599 of NZ_FNSN01000003.1, read as the reverse complement.
GGCAGCTGACCAACGAGTTCAAGATCCCGGGGACCGAGACCCAGCGGGTCATCGACCACCTCAAGCAGGCCCTCCCGGAGGCGGCCGGCGGCACGGCCTCCGTGGTCTTCCAGAACAAGGACGGCAAGCCGTTCACGGATGACCAGAAGAAGGCCGTCTCCGACGCCCTGGACAAGCTCAACGGCACGTCGCAGGTCCAGTCGAGCGTGGACCCGTTCACCACGCAGGCCGAGGTGGACGCCGCACCGGCGAAGCTGGCCGCGGCGCAGAAGCAGCTCGACGCCGGCAAGGCCCAGCTCGATGCCGGCAACAAGCAGCTGGACGACGCCAAGAAGCAGCTGGACAGCGCCAAGGCGCAGGCCGCCGCAGCCCAGAACTCGGGCGTGCAGGTGCCCGCCGCCCAGGCCGAGGCCGCAGCCGCCCAGATCGCCGCCGCCGAGAAGGACTACAACGCCGGCCGTGCCAAGTCCGATGCCGCGGCCAAGGAACTCGCGGCCCACCAGGCCGAGCTGGACTTCAACAAGCGGAAGTCCGATGCCTCGCAGGGCATCCGCTTCGTCTCGAAGGACAACACCGTCGCGGTCGCGCAGATCAGCTTCAAGGGCTCCCTGAGCGCCCTCTCCACCGAGGACCGGGACCACGTGGTGAACAGCCTGGTCGCCACGGAGAACACCGGCCTCAACGTCTACCCGAGCAAGGAACTCTCCGAAGACCTGGGCAGCCTGGCCGGACCCGCGGAGATCATCGGTCTCTGCGTGGCGGTGCTGGTCCTGATCATCATGCTCGGCACCCTGATCGCCGCGGGTCTTCCGCTCCTCATGGCCATCGCCGGGGTGGGCGTGGGCGTCGGCGGCACCATCGCGCTCTCGGGCGTCATCCAGATGAACAGCATGACGCCGATCCTGGCCCTCATGCTCGGCCTCGCCGTCGGCATCGACTACTCCCTCTTCATCGTCAACCGGCACCGGGGTCAGATCCTGTCCGGCATGTCGATGGAGGAATCCGTCGCCCGCGCGACCGGCACGAGCGGCAACGCCGTGTTCTTCGCCGGCGTCACGGTGGTCATCACCCTGGCCGCCCTCGCCGTCCCCGGTCTGCCGTTCCTGAGCCTCATGGGCCTGGCCGCCGCGGCCACGGTCGCCGTGGCGGTCCTCGTCTCCCTGACTCTGACGCCCGCGGTGCTCGGGCTGATCGGCAAGCGTGTCATCTCGAAGCGGGGCTGGCGTCGCGCCGCGGACAGCGCCGCGCACCCGCTGGCCGATCACGACGACGCCTCCCGCGGCTGGGGCGCGTGGGTCACCAAGTGGCCGTGGCTAGCCGTGGTGGTGTCCGTCGTCGTACTGGGCGTGGTGGCGCTCCCCGCGCAGAAGCTGCACCTGGCACTGCCGGACGGCGGTTCCGAGGCCGCCGACTCCTCCGCCTACAAGGCGTACTCCACCATCAGCACGTCCTTCGGGGACGGCATGAACGGGCCGATCGTCGTGGTCGGCGAGTTCCCGGCCGGTCTCAGCGAGCAGGATGCCGCCCTCAAGCAGCTCGACCTGGCCGACCGCCTGCGCTCCGTGCCGGGCGTCGTGGCGGCCGTGCCCGCCAAGCTCAGCGACGACCGCCAGACCGCGGTCTTCCAGGTGATCCCCACCGAGGGCCCGGCGAGCGAGAAGACCGTCCAGGTGGTCGCGGACATCCGTGCCAAGGGAGCGGACATCCAGCGCGATCTCGGCGTGAAGATCGGCCTCACGGGTCAGACCACCGCGAACATCGACGTCTCGAACAAGCTGATCGAGGCCCTGCCGCTGTACCTGAGCATCGTGGTGGGCCTGTCCCTGATCCTGCTGCTCCTGGTGTTCCGGTCCATCTGGGTACCCGTCCTGGCGACGGCCGGCTTCCTGCTGTCGCTGGCCGCCTCGTTCGGCGCGGTCGTGGCCGTGTACCAATGGGGCTGGCTGGGCTCCGTGTTCGACGTCCCGCATCCCGGTCCGATCCTGAGCATGCTGCCCATCATCCTGATCGGCGTGCTGTTCGGCCTGGCCATGGATTACCAGGTGTTCATCGGCTCCGGCATGCGCGAGGCCTACGTCCACGGCGCGAAGGCCAAGGCGGCCGTCCGGATCGGCTTCAAGCACGCCGCCGTCGTGGTCACCGCCGCAGCGATCATCATGACCAGCGTGTTCGCGGGCTTCATCTTCAACCACCTGACGATGGTCCGGCCGCTCGGCTTCTCCCTGGCATTCGGCGTGCTGGTGGACGCGTTCGTGGTCCGGATGACCCTGATCCCCGCGGCCATGCACCTCCTGGGCAAGCGGGCCTGGTGGCTGCCGGCCTGGCTGGAGAAGCACCTTCCGGACGTCGACGTGGAAGGCGCACGCCTGAACCAGGACCACGGTGAGGACTCCGCCACGACCGACGACGCCGACGGGACGGCTCCCGCCCTGGCCACGGCGACGGCGGGCGTCTCCGCCCCTGCCGCCTCCGGAGCGGGCGCCGCGTCGACCGCCCCGGCCACCGCCGTGGCGAGCCCCGGGAAGCCGAAGAAGAAGGCGAAGGGGAAGCGCGTCGTCGTCGAGCAGCCGGAGGAGCCGCACGCCCACACCGGCTCCCATGCGCTCATCCAGCTCCCCGATGCCGAACCGCGCGAGCTCGGCAGCCCGATCCCGGGCGGCCGCCGGGAAGCCCGGCAGCGCGAACGGCTGATCGAGACCGGGATGATCCCCGTGGTCCCGGCCGCCGGCGAGCAGAAGGCCCAGCGTGACGACGAGCCCGAGAGCGACCCGGTCAACGCCGGCCGCTGACCCGTCGCGCACAGCTGAGCCCCCGCCCACCCGGCGGGGGCTCAGTCGTTTCGGAGACAGCGCGTTCCAAACTCGCAAGCTCCCCACCGGCTCCCAAACTCGCAAGCTCGCTCGGGGCCCCTCGCGTACTAGCGCCCAGTCCGCTCCCCAAACTCGCAAGCTCGTTCGGGGCCCCTCGCGTACTAGGCTTACAGTGACGGCATTGTCATTACCGTGAGGGAGAAACATGCAGCTTCTGTTCAAATTGCTCGGTACGGCCGTGAGCATCGGCGCAGGTCTCGTGGGGTCGAAGCTGGTGAACGCCGCGTGGGAGAAGGCCACGGGCAACAAGCCCCCGCAGAAGGGCGACGACGCCGAGGCGAGCCTCCGCGCGGCCCTCAGCTTCGCGGTCATCTCCGCAGCCGTGAGCGCCGTGATCCAGGTCCTCACCAACCGTGGCACCCAGCAGGCCATCGCCAAGTTCAACAAGTCGCGGGACGTCGTCTGATCTGACGGCTGCCGCGCCACCCGCATCGCGAGTGGGTCTTTCACTCACCATCCCGTCCGGGATCCTGTGATCGAAAGGCCCACTCGTGGCGTTTCGGGGACTTCAGCCCTCGGCAGGCGCGTGGCTGTCGTGGGCCGAGCAGTGCGACTGCCCGCCGTAGACCGGGACCGGCGCCGGGTCGACGTCGGCGTCGTGCACCACCTCGCCGCCCACCAGCGTCAGGGCCACGCGGTGTTCCAGGAGCGCCGCGGGGTCCTGCTCGTGGTCGTAGAGATTCCCGCTCCAGGCCACCAGATCCGCGAGGGCCCCGGGCCTGATGACGCCGAGTTCGTGCTCCGCGTGCCAGGCCCAGGCGCCCTCGGCCGTGTAGCCGCGGAGGGCCTGGTCCAGGGTGAGGCGTTCCGCCGGAGTCCAGGCGTCCGAACCGTCCAGCCCGGCCCGGGTCAGCGACGAGTAGAAGCCCACCACGGGATCCATCTCGCCCACCTGCCAGTCGCTGGACAGGGCCACGTGAGCCCCGGATTCCATGAGCGACCGGAACCGCCAGGCACGGTCCCAGCGTTGTTCGCCCACGTTCTCCATCCACGTCCCGGCCACGAGATCCGGGGAGCAGTGCCGCGGCTGCATGGCCGCGGTGACCCCCAGCTCACGGAACCGGGGCAGGTCCGCGGGGTCGAGGCATTCGACGTGGACGATCCCGTGGCGGCGGTCGGTGGTCCCATTGGCCCGCGCGGCGTGCTCGATCGCGTCCAGCGCCAGGCGGATGCCGCCGTCGCCGGTCGCGTGGGTGTGGGTCTGGAAGCCGAGGCGGTCCAGCTCGGTGACGATCCGCGTGAGTTCACCCAGGGCCGCCGAAGGGTGCCCGCGATGGCCGGGACGGTTCGCGTAATCGTCCAGCATCCAGGCGGTGTGAGGTTCGATCACGTCGTCGGCGTAGAGCTTGATGGGTCCGAGCCGGAGGCGGTCGTGGGACGGGCCGTGGTCGACGGCGTCGCGGAGTTCGCGGCGGAAGGCGTCGTCGGCGTCGACAGGGTGGAAGAGCGCCGCGATGACCCGGGAGGACAGCTTGCCCTCGCGGATGGCACGGTCCAGGAGCGGCACCTCGGCGAGGGGGACCTGCGGCTCCACGACCGTGGTGATGCCCGTGGCCGTGGCCATTTCCAGGCTCGAGAGGAACTTCCGGTAGCGGCGGTCCGGGGAGTACATCGGGATGTCGCGCTGGAGGCCCGCGAGACCCGCCGTGGTCATGGCGCTCGTGTAGAAGTCGGTGACCCAGCCGGTGGGGCGGCCGTCGGCGTCGAGCTCGGGGTTGCCCCACGGGATGCCGCCACCGTCGTTGATCCCCAGAACCCGCAGTGCGGCCTCGTTGAGCCAGACGGAGTGCTGGTCGTAGGTCGTGACGAACACCGGACGGTCCGTCAGGCCGGCCAGGTCACGGGCGTTCGGGCGACGGCCGTGGACCACCGAGTAGACGGCGTTCTCGGCGCAGATCCAGTCGAGCTCGGGGCGACGGTCCGCGAGCTCCTTGATCCGCCGGCGGACCTCCTCGAGCGTCTCGGCGCCCTCAAGACTGACCGCGTCGGCGTCGAAGCCGAGGAGGAGATGGTTGTGCGAGTCGATCACGCCCGGGGTGACCAGCGCGCCGTCGAGGTCCCTGGTCCGGCGGGCCGCCGGGGCGTCCGCCGCGCTGCCCACGTAACTGATGCGGCCGTCGGTGATACCCACGGCCTCAGCCCACGGCTGAGCGGGATCGAAGGTCCGGACGGTCGCGCGGGTCAGGAGGAGATCGAGCATGGCGGGGTCCTGTCGGGAGTCAGAAGAATTCTTTGACATCAACGTCAAATAACTCTCTCAGTGAAGCACCGGCGCTCTGCTAACGTCAAGGCATGGCGAGGCCGAGCAACCAGACTGCACGACGCGAGAAGCTCGTGGCCGCTGCACTGGAGGCGGCGTCGGAGCGCGGGCTGCGCTCCATCTCGATGACCGACGTCGCCGCGAAAGCCGGCCTGACCAGGGGCGCCGTCCTCTACTACTACGAGGATCTGGACGAGCTGCTGGTGGAGGCGCACCGCGCCGGCGTCGCTCGGTTCTGCGACGCCCGGGACGAGATCGTGGCCGGTCTGCCCACGGCCGCCGCCCGTCTCGCGGCAGCCATCCGGCACGGCCTTCCGAGCGGCCCGGACGACGCCCTCATGCGCCTGCTCTACGAATTCGACGTCCTCGCGGGGAACTCCGCGCTGCACCATGAACTGGTCGAGACCATGTACCGGCGCCAGCTCCGGACCTACCGGGGCGTCCTGGAGGGCGGCGCGGCGAGCGGGGACTTCACCCTCCGCCTGCCCGCCGAGACCCTGGCCATGAACCTCGTCGCGCTGGAAGACGCGTACGGCCTGCACATCACGGCGGGGAACAGCCTCATCACCGTGGCCACGGCGGAACAGGCCATGCGCGACGCCGCAGCCGCCCTGGGCGCGGCCCCCGCCTGAGGGCGTCCCCTGAGGGAAGGGACGGTCAGTCCTGCGTCTTCCGCTCCTCCGCGGCCTGGGACACGACGGCGGCGAGATCGTCCTCCGTCAGCAGCTCCGGGTGACGGTGCTTGGTGCGGTAGCCGGCACGGCTGACCATGTGAGCCGAGATCGGCACCGTCAGCAGCTGGAAGAGCCAGGCGAGCAGGAGCACGGGCCAGACCACCCAGCTCCTCATCTGGAGCCCCAGTGCCACGAGGACGAGCAGCAGACCCAGGACCTGCGGCTTGCTGGCGGCGTGCATGCGGCTCATGAGGTCCGGGAAGCGGACCATGCCCACGGCGGCGCCCAGGCTCAGCAGCGCGCCGAAGGTCAGGGCCACACCACTCAGGATGTCGACCACGCTGTTCCAGTCGATGCTGTTCCCGTCAGCGGTCATCGCGGGGCTCCTCACGGCGGTCCTGCACGAAGCGTGCGACGGTCACGGAACCGATGAAGCCCACCACGGTCAGCGAGATCACCAGGATCAGATTGTTCAGGTGCCGGTGCACGGCCATGTCGATGCACAGGGCGGTGATCACGATGCTCAGCAGCACATCCGTGGCGAGCACGCGGTCCAGCAGGGACGGGCCCTTGGCGATGCGGTAGATGGCCGCGGCGGAGGCGAGCCCCAGCGCCACGACGGCCACCGTCACGAAGACCGGGTTGATCATGCCGTCACCTCCCCGGTCCGTTCGGCCCGCAGTCGTTTCAGTTCCTCGCGCGAGCCCATGACCTCGATGAGCTTCGCCTCGATGCGCCGCACCCCGGCGCGCACCTTCTCGGCGTCGGCCTCGGTGTGCACGTCCAGCGCGTGCAGGTACAGGGTCGACGTGGAGCGGTCGACCTCCACCACCATGGACCCGGGGATCCAGGAGCTGACGTGTCCCACCGCGGTCAGGATGAGGTCCGAGTGGCTGCGCAGCGGCACGCTCAGCACCGCGTTCCGCACGTTCGGACCCTGGAAGACCGCCACCAGGCTGACCTGGAGGGACGCCCACGCCATGCGTGCCAGCACCTCGATGCCGAACGCGATCGCGTGGAACACGTTGAAGCGACCGCTCAGCTGCACCGGCGGCAGGTAGAACACCCGCGTCACGGCGATGGCCAGGAGCGCCCCGAAGAGCAGCGTCCCGGGGCTGAAGTCCTGCCAGAGCATGGCCCACACCAGCATCAGCCAGATGAGCAGGGGCAGCTCCTGCAGGAAGCGGATCTTGCGGCGGTGGAGACTCATCGTGCACCTCCCGAGGTGTCAGCGGATGGGCTGTCAGTGGCCGGGGACTCGGCGGACGACGGCGGCGCCTCCAGGGGCGGCACCGCCACGTCCGGGCCGAGCACCGCGTGGATGTAGGAACTGCGGTCCAGCATCTGGGCGGCGGAGCGGTCCGCGAGCCCGAAGAGCGGACCGGCGAACACCGTCAGGGCCACCCCCAGGACCACGAGTGCCGCCGTCGGGGCGACCATACCGCGCGGCATGAGGCGCCGTGCCGCAGCGCCCGTGGTGAGGAGCTCGGGCTCCGGGTCCTCGGCGTCGTCGGTCGTGCGCCAGAAGGCGCGGTTCCACACGCGGGCGATCGCCAGCAGTGTCAGCAGCGAGGCGAAGACGCCACCCACCACGAGGATCACGGCGAGCACGGTCCCCTGCGCGACGCCCGCCTGAAGCAGGCCCAGCTTGCCCAGGAAGCCGGAGAACGGCGGGATGCCGGCCAGGTTCATCGCCGGGATGAAGAAGAGCACGGCCAGGAGTGGGGACAGCTTGCCCAGACCGCCGAGGCGGTCGAGGGATGAGCTGCCCGCCCGGAGTTCCACCAGCCCCGCCACCAGGAAGAGCGAGGTCTGGATGGTGATGTGGTGCGCCACGTAGAAGACGGCGGCGCCCAGCCCCGCGGTGGAGCTCAGGGCCAGCCCGAACACCATGTACCCGATGTGGGAGACGAGGGTGAAGGACAGGAGACGTTTGATGTCGTTCTGCGCGACCGCGCCCAGGATGCCGACCACCATGGTCAGCAGCGCGACCACCATGAGGGGCTGGTTGAGGGTGTCGCCCGGGAACAGGAGCGTCTCGGTCCTGACCATCGCGTAGACGCCGACCTTCGTGAGCAGGCCCGCGAACACCGCGGTGACCGGCGCAGGGGCCGTCGGATACGAGTCGGGGAGCCAGAAGGACAGCGGGAACACAGCCGCCTTGATGCCGAACGCCACGAGCAGCATGACGTGCAGCAAAGTCTGTATGCCGGGGTCGAGCTGCGCGAGCTTCACGGCCAGGTCCGCCATGTTGACGGTTCCGGTGGCCGCGTAGATCATCCCGATCGCGATCAGGAAGAGGAGCGAGGACACCACGGACACCACCACGTAGGTGACGCCGGCCCGGATGCGCGCCTCGGTCCCGCCAAGGGTCATGAGCACGTAACTCGCGGTGAGCAGGATTTCGAAGCCCACGTAGAGGTTGAACAGATCGCCCGAGAGGAACGCGTTGGACACGCCCGCGATCAGGATCAGGTAGCTCGGGTGGAAGATCGACACCGGGCCGTCGTAACCGGATTCACTGGCGCCCTGAGCCGAGGCGTACAGGAGCACGCAGAGGCTCACGGCCGAGGAGACCACGAGCATCAGCGACGAGAACGCGTCCACCACCATGACGATGCCGAACGGCGGGAACCAGTGCCCCAGCCGCACGGCCGTGGTGCCACCGTCCCAGCTGGAGGCCAGGAGGAAGCACTCGAGGAGCAGCGTCAGGGAGAGGACCGAGACGCTGACGGTGCGCTGCGCCCGAGGGTGCCGGACGAGCGTGAACGCCACGGCCGCGCCCAGGATCGGCAGCAGAACGGCCAAGGGGGCCAGGTACGCGAGATTGACACTCATGCCCGCCCTCCTTCCTCGGGGTGCTGTCCATGGTCGGCTTCAGGGTCGGCGCGGTGGTTCCAGCCTTCCTGGGGCTCGACGCCGGGCTGCGGGCCGGCGCCGTCGGCTGCGGGACCGCGGGTCCCACCGTCGGCGGAGCGGGTTTCGGTGCCCACGCCGTCCGCCAGGGCGGCCCCCGCACTGGACGCCGTGGAGCGGGTGCCCTCGGAGCTGTCCGAGCCGGTGGAGCTGCTGGAGCCCTCGGCGTTCCCGTCGCCCTCCCCCGCGGAGCCGTCGCTGCGAGCGGCGCCGTGGGCGTGGGTGGCCGCGCCCACGGCGGCGAGGACCGCGCCGTGCTGGGCGTCGTCGTCGGCCGTGAGCGGGAACTCGGTGGTCTCGTCCGGGATGACGGCGTCGTCCTCGGCGTCGAAGCTGGGCGTGTTGGCCACTCTCTGGTCTTCCGTGTCGTCCGCGATGACGTCCTGGCGGCCCAGGACCCATGTGCGGTAGATGATGCCGAGCATGAACGCCGTGACCGCGAAGCTGATGACGATCGAGGTCAGGATGAGGGCCTGCGGGAGAGGGTCGTTGTAGTCGTGCGGGTCGGTGCCCTTGACGAAGAGCGGCGCCAGGCCCGCGTACCCGCCCGTCACCAGGATCAGCAGATTGGTGGCGTTGGCCAGAAGCATGAGGCCGAGCGTGACGCGGGTGAGGCTGCGCTCCAGCAGGAGGTAGATGCCGCACGCGTACAGGATCCCCATGATCACCAGGAGGGTCATATTGGCGCTCATCGTGCCGCCACCTCGCTTTCCTCCTCGAGTTCGACATCGATCTGGGCGCCGAAGCCCCTCAGCACGTCCAGCACCAGGCCGATGACCACGAGATACACCCCGATGTCGAAGAAGGTGCTCGTCACGAATTTCACGTCGCCCACCACGGGCAGGCTGAAGTGGACGATGGCGCTCTGGAACACGTTCCCGCCCAGCAGAAGCGGGGCGAGCCCTGACACGGCGGCCAGCGCGAGGCCGATGCCGAGCACGAGACCCGGACTCATCCGGAGAGCCTCCGCGAGCTCGAAGCGACCGCCCGCCAGGTACCGGATGGTCAGGGCCATGCCGGCCATCAGGCCGCCGGCGAACCCGCCGCCCGGGAGATTGTGCCCCGCGAACAGCAGATACACGGAGAGCACCACCATGGTGTGGAAGATGAGCCGCGTGACCACCTCGAACAGGATGGAGCGGCGTTCCGGCGCCAGGGTCCGGCCCGCCACGATCCACGGGTTCCGCAGGGCCACGCCGGTCTTGGCGCGGGGCGGCGCCCCGAACTTCCGGGCCGTGGCCAGCGCCGCGGCCTCCGCGGAGCCTTCCGCCTGGACGCGCACCCGCCCGACACTGCCCGTCTCCACCCCGGCGCTGCGGCCGAGGCTGTTGCCGATGTTCCGGACGAAGATCAGGCTGGCGACGCCGGTTGCGGCCAGCGCCAGCACCGAGATCTCGCCGAAGGTGTCCCAGGCGCGCAGGTCCACGAGCGTCACGTTGACCACGTTGAGTCCGCCGCCCTGTTCGTAGGCGAGCTTCGGGAAGTCGAGCGAGATGGGCGTCGCCACCCGGGAATCCGTGGCGAAGAGCGCGAACACCACCATGGCGGCGCCGAAGGCCAGGCCCAGGATCACGCGGATCACCCGGAAGTGACCGCCCGTGCGGTCCCGGAGTTCCGGCGGAAGCCGGCGCATGGCCAGGACGAAGGCCACCAGGGCCACCGTCTCCACGAGCATCTGGGTCAGCGCGAGGTCGGGAGCTCCCTGCAAGGCGAAGATCAGCGCCATGCCATAGCCCGTCACGGAGACGAACAGGACGGCCATGAAGCGCTTGTCGGCGCGGACCGCGCCGAAGGCGCCGATCACGATCGCCAGGCCGATGAGCCACTGGAACGGGGAGCCGGGGTCGATCCAGTACAGATTGGACGGCACCGCCTGGCCGTGCCAGAGCAGGGTGACGGACGGCATGATCACCGCGACGGCGAGGATCACCACGAGGTAGAAGAACAGGGAACCGCGCTGCGTGCGGCCCGTGACCCAGACAGCGGTGTCATCGAGTCCGCCGATGACGTGCTGGTACACCCGGTCCGCCTCGGGGACCTTCGGCATCGCTGCCTGGAAGCGGGTGACCCGCTCCCGCGCGACCACCAGCAGGGTGCCGACCAGGAACGTGACGGCGGTCAGGCCGAGCGCGGCCGTGAAGCCGTGCCACAGCTCGAGGTGGCCGGCGGAGGCCGCCTCCTCGATGTGCTCCTCGGTCTCCTGGAAGAGCGCCGCGTACGGCTGGACCCACGAATCCACCGGCACCGGCCACAGGCCGTAGACGAGGCTGAGCGCGGCCAGGATCGCGGGCGACGCGAGGAAGGAGAAGCGGATCGGCTTGAACGGCGTGGGCGGCACGCCCGGCTTCGTCGAGAAAGCCCCCCATATGAACCGAGCGGAATATGCGAACGTGAGTATAGATCCCACCACGATGCCGATCAGCACCACCGGGCCCCAGGGCCCCGGCGCCGTCGACGTCTCACCCGTGGCCCAGTCGACGAACGCCGTGAACACGCTCTCCTTGGCCACAAATCCGGCGAGCGGCGGGATGCCGGCCATGGAGGCCGCGGCCAGGACGGCCACGACGCCGAGCGCCCGGGAGGAGCGGAACACCCCGGAGAGCTTGCGGACGTCGCGCGTGCCCGTCTGATGGTCGATGATGCCCACGACCAGGAACAGCGCGGCCTTGAAGAGGCCGTGCGCGAGGAGCAGGGCGAGGCCTGCGAGTCCAGCTTCGGGGGTGCCGAGGCCCACCACCATCGTCAGGAAGCCGAGCTGCGACACTGTGCCGTACGCCAGGATGAGCTTGATGTCCGTCTGGCGGAGCGCCCGGTACCCGCCCACCAGCATGGTGATCAGGCCCAGGCCGAGGACCACGGGAAGCCAGGTGTCGGCCTGCGAGAACCCGGGTGCCAGGCGCGCCACGAGGTAGATGCCGGCCTTCACCATGGCCGCGGCATGGAGGTACGCGCTCACCGGGGTCGGCGCGGCCATCGCGCCGGGCAGCCAGAAGTGGAACGGGAAGAGCGCGCTCTTGGTGATCGCGCCGACCAGCACCAGCACGACGGCGACGCCCAGCGCGGCGGCCGCGGCGCCGTCGCGGTTCGCGCCCGTCAGCAGGGCCGGGGCGCGCTCCAGGAGGGTCGAGACGCGGCTGGTCCCGGTGATCTGGGCCATCATGAGGAGGCCGATCAGCATGGTCAGACCGCCGGCGGTGGTGACGATCAGGGCCGTGAGGGCGGAGCGCCGGGCGGACAGGCGGGCCCGGGCGTACCCGATCAGGAGGTAGGACAGGATCGTGGTCAGTTCCCAGAACACGAACATGAGGATGAGATCATCCGAGGTGACCAGCCCGAACATGGCGCCCGCGAAGGCCAGGAGCTGGGCGCCGAAACTGCCCAGATCGGCGTCGTCCGCTTTGAAGTAGCGGGCGCAGTACGCGAGCACGAGCGATCCCACGCCGAGGACCAGGAGGCACATCACCCAGGACAGCGGATCCATGCGGAAGGTCAGGTCCAGCTGGAGCTGCGGGATCCAGTCGAAGTGCTCCACGAGGCCTGCGCCGTAGGCGGCGGGGTACTGGAAGAGCAGCCAGACGAAGGCGGCGGCAGGGGCCGCGGCCAGGAGGTAGAAGGCGTTCCGCCCCAGGCGCTTGAAGATCAGCGGAGCCACCGCGGCAAGCGCGAAAAGGGAACAGAGGACTAGGGTCACGTGGTCATCACCACTTCCGGTGTTGCTGGCCGCGGGCAGTCCTGTCATCCGGAGCGGTTCCTTAAACAGGTGTCTTCTCATTTTAGCAACTGGCGCCCGTTACTATTCGTGCTATGAGCCCCGAAGCGACTTACAACGCCGGTAGCGAACACGTGTCGCAGGAGACCGGACGGCGGCGGGGCATGGTCCTGGCCTGGGCCTCGTGGGATTGGGGTTCGGCCTCGTTCAACGCGGTCATGACGACGTTCGTTTTCACCGTTTACCTGACGTCCAAAGCATTCGGCGGCGAGGACCACGCGTCCGGCGTGCTGGGGCTCGGCTTCGGACTCGCGGGCTTCGCGATCGCCTTGCTCGCCCCCGTGACGGGACAGCGCGCGGATGCGGGCGGACGGCGGAAGCTCTGGCTCGGCATCTACAGCGCCGTGGTGGTCATCCTCATGGCGCTGTGCTTCTTCGTGCGGCCCGAACCCGAGTACCTCCTGCTCGGCGTGATCCTCATCAGCGTGGGGCACGTGTTCTTCGAACTGGCGGGGGTCAACTACAACGCCATGCTGACCCAGATCTCCACCCCGTCGACCATCGGGAGGGTCTCCGGCTTCGGCTGGGCCGCCGGGTACCTGGGCGGGATCGTGGCGCTGCTGCTGGTGCTCCAGCTGTTCGTCCAGCCGGCGTTCCACTGGTTCGGCGCGTCGACCGACGACGCCCTCAACATCCGCCTCGTGGCGCTCTTCTCGGCAGTGTGGTTCGGCGTGTTCGCGCTTCCGGTGTTCTTCCGGGTCCCGGAACCGCCGGTTCAGCCGGGCGAGGCGCGGGTGGGATTCCTGCAGTCCTATGTGGTGCTCGTCCGGCGGATCCGGGCCCTGTTCCGGCGGTCGCCGCACACCATCTACTTCCTCCTGGCGAGCGCGGTGTTCCGGGACGGTCTCGCCGCGGTGTTCACCTTCGGCGGCGTGATCGCGGCAGGGACCTTCGGGTTCCAGCTCAAGGACGTCATCTTCTTCGCGGTCTTCGGGAACGTGGTGGCCGCTGCGGGGGCGATCCTGGGCGGCTTCCTGGACGACCGCATCGGGCCGAAGCGCGTGATCGAGCTGTCCCTGGTGGGCCTCCTCGTGGCGGGGACGGCCATCCTGATCCTGGGCAACAGCGAATATTCCTTCTTCGGCATGCAGTGGCACGGCAAGCTGACCTTCTGGGTGTTCGGCCTGCTGCTCTGTCTCTTCGTGGGGCCGGCGCAGGCTTCCGCGCGGGCTTTCCTGGGACGGCTCGCTCCCGACGGCGAGGTCGGCGAGCTCTTCGGCCTCTACGCCACGACGGGCCGCGCCGTCTCCTTCCTGGCGCCCACGCTCTTCACCATCTCCATCGCCGTCGCCTCCCACTATGTCGCGGAGGGTCAGGCCCAGCGCTGGGGGATCCTGGGCATCATGGTGGTGCTCCTGGCCGGCCTGCTGGTCCTGATCCCGGTCAAGGCCCCGGCGAAGGACAAGGCCGCCTGACCCGCAGGACAACCCCGCCCCACTCCACGCCCCACTCCACGCCGTCCACACCCCCCGCAGTTGCGTGCTCAGTAGTTGCGGGTATTTCGGGCCAGGACCCGCAACTACTGAGCACGCAACTGCGGGAACCGGGAGCCACCGGAAACCTGAGCCATCCACATAGCCGGAACAGCGCGGCCATCCGCGCTCCCGCCTTGTTCCGATGGACGGATGAGAGCACAAGAACTTCCCGAACGATTCCTGAACACCTCGTTCACCGTGGCGGAGGCACGGGAGAGTGGTGTGTCCAGCAGCCGCCTCCGGGCCGCAGACCTGCGGGCGCCGAGCCGTGGGATACGCATTCCCCGAGGCGCGGATCCGACACTCCTGGCGAGCCTTCGGGCTCTGACCGCACTTGACGACGCGACGGCGGTCTCCGAGCTGACCGCTGCACGCGCCCGCGGCATCCCTCTGCCGTTCTGGTGTGACCAGCGGATCCACGTTTCGCGCACACGGGGTGGCACCCACCCTCGGCGCGCCGGCGTGGTCGGGCATCGAACGCTGCTGCTGCCAGGGGAAGTCGAGTACCTGGCCGGTGTGCGCATCACCTCGGCGGCACGAACCTGGCTGGATCTGGCGCACCATCTGCCCCTCGCGGATCTCGTGGCGGCGGGAGACCACCTCGTCAATGAGCACGGCCCGGATCACCCCTTTCCACGGGTGCCGCTCTGCACGGTGGCCGACCTCCGCCGCGTCACGATGGCCCACCCCAAGATGAAGGGGAAGAGGAACGCCATGGCGGCGTTGGACCTGATCCGCCCGGGCGCGGATTCGGTGCAGGAGACCCGGATGCGCCTGATCCTGGTGGATCATGGCGTCCCCGAGCCGGAGCTCAATGTGGTTCTCTACGACCCCTGGGGCAACCCGCGGGTGTGGCCCGACCTCGCCTACCCGCGGCAACGGCTCAGCGTGCAATACGACGGCAAGGTTCACGGGGCAGAGCGGCAGTACGACCGGGATATCGCGCGAGCCACGATCACGGCGGAGCTGGGTTGGCAGGAACTACGCATCAGCGCCGCCGACCTCCGCGGAACGTGGCCGAGCGTGGTCAGGAAAGTGCAACGGGCTCTTCGCGCGGCCGGTGAGCCTTCGTGACCGCGTTGTGTGCTCAGTAGTTGCGGGTGTTTGGGGTCTGGACCCGCAACTACTGAGCACGCAACACGAGAAGAGTCCGGGGACTAGGCTTATGCCATGCACGTGGATGAAACCGACCTCCCCGGACTCGGGGTGCGGAAAGACTTCATGACCGCCAGCGGCCGCAGGATCGGCGTGGTGGTCCACCGTGATGGAACCACGGAGTTCATCGTCTCCACCTGGGACGACCCGGACACTTGCCAGGCCTCCATCCCCCTCACGGGACAGGAGACCACCACCCTCGCCCAGCTGCTGGGCGGCCAGCTCATCGTCAACCAGCTCACGGAGGAGCACCGGGACGTCCCGGGCATCGTGACGCGCCAGTTCTCCATCCTCCAGGATTCGCCCTTCCGGGATCGCCCGATGGGAGCGGCCTCGATCCGCACCCGCAGCGGCGTCTCGATCGTGGCGATCATGCGGGAAGGCGAGGTGATCCCCTCGCCGGGTCCCGACGTCGTGCTCCACCGTGGTGACCTGCTCGTGGCAGTGGGGACGCTCGAAGGCCTGGACAAGGCCGCCGAAATACTCCGCAAGGGATAGCGGTGGACCAACTCGCGGTGACCCTGATCGAGTTGGGGGCCGTGGTCTTCGTACTCGGCCTCCTGGCCCGGCTTGCCGGACGGGTGGGCATGTCCCCCATCCCGTTCTACCTGCTGGGCGGCCTGGGCTTCGGCGCGGGCGGGATCATCCAGCTCGACGGCGTCCGTGAGTTCAGTCACCTGTCGGGTGAGATCGGCGTGATCCTCCTGCTGCTGATGCTCGGCCTCG
Organism: Arthrobacter woluwensis; assembly: GCF_900105345.1. Taxonomy (NCBI): domain Bacteria; kingdom Bacillati; phylum Actinomycetota; class Actinomycetes; order Micrococcales; family Micrococcaceae; genus Arthrobacter; species Arthrobacter woluwensis. The sequence continues at coordinate 544,754 of NZ_FNSN01000003.1, read as the reverse complement.
AGTACACCGCGGACGAGCTTTTCACCGGCCTCAGGAAGTCCTGGCAGGCCGGTGTGCTCGACGCCGTGCTGAACGCCATCCCGGGCGCGGCCGTGGCACTCCTGCTCGGCTGGGGTCCGGTGGGCGCCCTCGTGATGGCCGGCGTCACGTACATCTCGTCGTCGGGCATCGCCGCGAAGACCCTCACCGATCTGGGACGGCTCGGCAACCGCGAGACGCCCGTGGTCCTCTCCGTGCTGGTGTTCGAGGACCTGGCCATGGCCGTCTACCTCCCCATCCTGACGGCCACGCTGGCCGGCGTGGGCTTCTTCGGCGGCCTGCAGGCGGTGGCCATCGCGCTGGCGGTCATCACGGTGGTGCTCCTGGTCGCGATGAAGCACGGGCAGCGCGTCTCGGCGATCGTGCACAGCGAGAACGCCGAGGTCTTCCTGCTGACGGTGCTCGGCGCGGCCCTCCTGGTGGCAGGCCTCGCCTCGGCGCTCCAGGTGTCCGCCGCCGTCGGCGCGTTCATGCTGGGCATCGCCATCTCCGGCGCGACGGCGCACAACGCCACCCGGATGCTCGAACCGCTGAGGGACCTCTTCGCCGCCATCTTCTTCGTGGCCTTCGGCCTCAGCACCGACGCGACGTCCATCCCGCCGGTCCTCGGCTGGGCGCTGCTCCTGGCCGTCGCGACCACGGCCACCAAGATGCTCACGGGCTGGTGGGCCGCAGGACGGGCCGGGATCGGCAAGCCGGGTCGTGTGCGCGCCGGCGCGGCGCTCGTGGCCCGTGGCGAGTTCTCCATCGTCATCGCGGGCCTGGCCGTCGCCTCCGGCGCGGTGCCGGGCCAGATGGCAGCCCTCGCCTCCTCCTACGTGCTCATCATGGCGGTGCTCGGGCCGCTGATCGCCCGGTTCATCGAAAGCTGGGTCAAACCCTTCATCAAACCCCGCAAAGCACCGGTGGCCGGAGCCGGAACCTCGGCCTGAGGTCCGGTTCCGGCCACCGTCGGATCGCTGCGGCGAGTCGGCGTCAGGCGGCGAGCGCCTCGTCCGACCGCACCGGGATTCCGGCCCGCGCCCGTGCCGCGAGCACCTGGCGGATGCGCCAGGCCGCGAAGATCGCCACCACGCTGATGACCAGGTGCATGATCAGGAACGCATCCCCGAGGCCCGCGCCCAGCAGCACGCCCGCGATCAGCGGACCGGCCGCGGAGAACGCCGTCTGCAGCGCCGCGACCACGCCGAGGGTCTGGCCGACCATGCCGGCGGGCGCCAGCGAGGCCGTGAGCGGGTTCAGCACCGGGCTGTAGACCGTCTCCCCCACGGCGAAGATCCCGTAGGTCATGACGAACAGCGCCGACGCGATCCCGGGCATGAACTGCGCCACCGAGAGCAGCAGCCAGGACACCAGCCAGACCGAGCCGACCGCCATGAGCAGGGTCGCGGCGGGCCGCTTGGCCGTCAGCTTCACGACGACGAGCTGCAGCGCCACGATCACCAGGCAGTTCACGGCCGCAGCGGTTCCGATCACGGACGGCTCGGCGTTCAGCACCGTGAGCGCGTAGGCGGGCAGGCCGGACTCGAACTGGGCGTAGAACCCGAGGGCGAGGGCGATCGTCACGACGGCGGTCCAGCGCATGGCGGGATCCGCGAAGATGAGCCGCAGGGCGCCACGGCGGCGGCCGCCGTCGTCGAGCGCCTGATCAGTGGTGGAGGCGACGCCGTCGAGCACCGGGGCGGCGCCGCGGCCGAGGCCCCCGGCCAGGGCGATGATCGCCGAGGAGATCACGAAGCCTCCGGCGGCCATGAGGAAGCCGACGGTCAGGCCGTCGGCGCGGCCGAGGTCGACCACCAGGCCGGCCAGGAACGCGCCCGCGGCCATGCCGAGGGACTCACCCGTGAACTTGTAGGCGAAGACCTTGCGGCGGTCGGCGCTCGAGGACCACTCGAGCGCGAGCACCTGCTTCGCGGGGACCGCGCCGGAGAGGCCGAGGCCGAACACCAGCATCCCCAGCAGGAAGGTGGCCGGCTCCTGGACGAACATGAGGGAACCGACCGCCACCGCGCCGACCAGCTGCGCCAGCACGGCGACCAGGACCGGGTTGAAGCGGTCCGCGAGCCTTCCGGCGACCGGCGAGGCGAAGAGCGCTCCGAGAGAGAACAAGGAGGCGGCCGCGGCGGCCACCAGGGCGCCCCAGCCACGCGTTTCCGCGGCATAGGCGTACTGATAGGGAAGAACGGCTCCCCAGCCGAGAGAACCGATGGCGGACGCGAGGATCAAAAGCTTCGCGCGCATGAGTGCACCCCCTTGGGTCTGATGAAGGAACGATGTCCGCTGAAGGACGTGTGGCGTCGAATTGCTCTGTGCTCAACAGGCTCTGCGCTTAACAGACTTTGTGGTCAACAGGACGAGCCGCCCTCATTCCCTCCGGAGTGAGCGCGGCCACATTTATTCGACTTCGAATATTTCGATATCGAAATATTACCACATCGAAGTTCGTGAGAGAATCCCTGAATGCCCCCTCGCAAGCCCAGTGCCCAGGAAGAACACCGCCGGAGCGTCGCGGCCTATGTCGCGGCCGGTGGCGAGGAGACCGTGCAGCGGGTCATCACCGCCGTGCAGTCCCTCAACCGGAAGCTGGATCAGTGGTACGCCCGTCAGCTGGCCGACCTGGACGTCACCGCCGGCGAATGGGGCGTGGTCACCGCGCTGGTGAAGGCGAAGGAGCCCCTCACGCCGAGTCAGCTGGCCGACCTGAGCAACGTCGCGCCGTCGTCGATGACGCATCGCCTGGACAAGCTCGCGCTGCGCGGGCTGGTCGAACGCACGCAGGACCCCGGCAACCGCACCCGCGTGTTCGTGAGCCTCACCGAGGAGGGCCGTCAGCTCTTCAACCTCGCGATCAAGGGGTCGAGCGTCGTGGAGACGGACGTGCTTCAGGACCTCAGCAGCCCGGAGATGAAGGAACTGGCCCGGATGCTGGAGGTCGTGATCGCGCGGCTGGACGACATCGAGGCGTAGGCCGTCCGGCTCAGCGCCCGCCCCGCGGAACGGTCAGGCGCCTGCGCCCTCCGCCTCCTCGAGTTCCTCGATCCGCTCCGACGCCGCGAGCGTGGCCGGCAGCTCCAGCAGCACCACCAGCAGGATCATGACGACGGCGGCGGCCGCCATCGAGCCGAGGGTGTTCTCCCCGGGCACGAACGCACAGGCCGCCAGGAGCACGGTCAGCACCAGGAAGAGCAGGCTGGTGGGGCGCGGAAGCGACTTCCGCAGCGTGATGAACCAGGTGGTGAGCACGAAGAGCGCGATCGGCACGGTGAGCGTGGCGGCGGCGGCCACCCGGCCCAGTTCGGCGTGGCCGTCCGCGAAGTCGATCGCCACTTCGATACCCGCCGAGAACGAGGCCGCGGCGGCGAACACCAGGTAGTGGCCGTAGCCGAAGGTCAGCGCGTTCCGCAGCGAACCGAAGTGCTCGTGGTGCTCCCGGGAGAAGTAGATCCACCACATCCCCGCGGCGAGGACCAGACCGCACGCGGCGATCGGCAGCAGGGCGCCGAGATGCTCCTGTGCCGCCGCGGCGTCGACGATCGCGCCGGTGGACGCCAGGATCGACTCGCCGAGCACGATCAGGGTGAAACAGCCGTACCGCTCCGCGATGTGGCTGGGATGCCAGGGCGTCTTCCGCGCGGTCTCGGCCCAGACGGGCACTGAGACCTCGGCCAGCACGAGGACCAGGAAGCCCCAGATCCCGACCTCCGCCGGCAGCAGAAGCCTGAGCAGCCACAGCACCTGGACCACCGCGACCCCGCCGGCGTAGCGCAGTGCGGTGACCCTGAGTTCCGGGCTGGACGCCGCCGCGCGGAGCCATTGGCAGACCAGCGGAACCCGCATCACGAGGTACCCCAGGGTCGCGACGGTGAAGTCGCCCTCGGACATCGCCGCCCCGACGCCGCCGGCCAGGACCAGGGCGCCGGCCATCTGGATGATCGTCAGGATCCGGTAGAGCCAGTCATCCGTGTCGAACGAGGTGGCGAACCAGGTGAAGTTCATCCACGCCCACCAGATGCCGAAGAACACCAGGAGGAAGGCCACGATCCCCTCTCCCACGTGGTTCTCCGCATAGAAGTGGTGCAGCTGGGCCGAGATCATCGACACCGCTACCACGAACACCAGGTCGAAGAACAGTTCCAGAGGGCTCGCGGCGCGGAACGTCTCGAAGGGGTCGCGGGGCTTCATGCGCCGGAGTCCAAGTCGGGCGGTGCTCATGTGCGGTTCTCCCTGCGCGATGCCGGGGCGGTGCGCCCCGGGGTCCGGATCGGTTCTGCCTTCCACGATAGAGAACCCGCGCAAGCCGACGACGTTCCGGGCCAAGAAACGCCGGTGTCCCCTGGTCTCCGCGCTGCGGAACCAGGGGACACCGTGAACGGCGGAGCCTCGCTTCAGGCGAAGTTGCCGATCTCCAGGACGAGGCCGCCGGGCGCGCGGACGAAGGCGGCCCGCTGGCCCCATTCGCGGTCGGTGGGCTCCACGAGCGATTCGGCGCCCGCGGTGACGGCCTGCTGGTAGGCGGCGTCGACGTCGTCGGCGACGAAGCTGAGCACGCCCGTGACGCGGGCGGGATCGGCGACCTCGAGCGGCTGCCCGGGCAGGTGGTTGCCGGCGGCCTCCAGGGTGCCGAAGGCGAGCTTGGTGTCACCTGCGGCGACTTCGGCGTAGCCCTCGCCGTAGACCTGGGTCTGCAGTCCGAAGGCGGCGCCGAAGAACTCGGCGGCGTCCTTGGCGTTGTCGACGTAGAACATGCTCTTGGCGTAGCGCATGGGATTCTCCTTCAGGATCGATACGGGCACTTCCCGCATTCACCCTCTTGACGTCTGGGCGTTCGAAGATGTGACATGGCCAGGGCGACGCGTCACATCAAGCGCCCGCCGGACGTCGAAGAGGCATGGAGAACATGGAATCCGAGCTCGAACTCGCCACCCGCTTCGACCAGGAGCGCCCCCGTCTGCTGGGCATCGCCCAGAGGATCCTCGGACCGTCCGGCCCGCTCGGCGCCGAGGACGCCGTCCAGGAGGCCTGGTTCCGGCTCGCCCGGCTGGACGACGACGTCGACAACCTCCCCGCCTGGCTCACCACCGTGGTGAGCCGCATCTGCCTCGACGCCCTCCGCTCCCACGCACGGCACGAGGCGCTGGCGGAGACGCTCGCCGGACAGCTCGACGAGGTCACGCCCGGACCGGAGGAACAGGCGCAACTGGACGACTCGCTGAGCGTGGCGCTCCTGGTCGTCCTGGACACGCTGAGCCCGGCCGAACGGGTGGCCTTCGTGCTCCACGACCTCTTCGGCGCACCGTTCGAGGAGGTCGCCGCGGCCACCGGACGGTCCGCCGCGGCCGCGCGACAGCTGGCCAGCCGGGCCCGGCGCCGGGTGCGCGGCCAGGCGGGACCGGAGCCGTCGGCGTCGTCGGACGCCGCGCCCGAAAGCCCGACGGCGGAGGAAGCGGACGGCGCGCGGGCGCCCCGGGCGGTGGTCGAGGCGTTCATGACGGCGGCGAAGGGCGGCGACCTGGCCGCCCTGGTCAGACTGCTGGATCCCGACGTCGTCATGACCTCGGATGCGGCCGCCGCGGCGATGGGCTCCCCGGCCCTCAAACTCGGACGGGACGAGGTGTCCGGTTTCTTCAACGGCAAGGCCAAGGCCGCACGCTTCGCGATGCTCGGCGGCGAACCCGGGCTCGTGTGGCAGCACCGCGGCGTGGTCCAGGTGGCCTTCACGTTCCAGCTCCGCGACGGCGTCATCCACGCGGTGCGCCTGATCGGCGACCGCGAGGAACTGGATCGGCTGACGGCGTAGAGCGTGCCCGGCCTTGTGGGCTCCGTCGCCTTGTGTGCTCAGTTGTTGTGGGTCTTTCCGTCCACAACCCGCAACAACTGAGCACACAACCGTCCAGGGCCGGCCGGTCCCCGCTCCTCGCTAGGATGAGCAAACGGGGCAACCGGCATGTTTTCGCGCCTCGTGCTGAGACCAGAGCACCTCACCGGCATCTGAAAGGGACATCATGACGCACTCGACCCGCCCCCTGGCCGTCGTCACCGGGGCGACCGGAGGAATCGGCCGCGACATCTGCCGCCTGCTGGCCCGCGAGGGCTACGACATCGTGGCACAGTACAACTCGCAGCACGAGAGGGCCGAGCAGCTGAAGCTCTCCCTCGATGAGCTCGGAGCCCACTGCACCACGGTGTCCTGCGACCTGGGAGCGCCCGAGGCCGTCGACGCCGTGGACGCAGCCGTCGAGGATGCGCTCAGCAGCACCGGCGGCGAGCTCAAGGCCCTCGTCAACAACGCGGCGATGCTCCTCGGACCGTCCCTGAGCAGCGCCACGCACGAGCAGTTCGACGCCTACATGGCCGTGAACGTGCGCGCCCCCTTCTTCCTGGCGCAGAGGCTTTCGCTCCGGATGCCGCCGGGCGGCGCCATCGTCAACGTGTCCTCCGCGGGCGTGCACTTCTCCTGCCCCGACGACATCGTGTACGCGATGGGCAAGGCCGCGCTCGAATCCATGGCGTTCCACGCGGCCGAATCACTCGCGGAACGCGGCGTCCGCATCAACGCGGTGATCCCCGGGTTCACCGACAACGGGCACGAGCTGTTCAGCATCCCCGAGGCGCGCGCCCACATGTCGACGTTCGCGGTGCAGGGCGATGTGGCGGACCCGTCCGTGGTGGCCGAGGCCGTGCTGTTCCTGCTGTCCGACCGGGCATCACGGACCACCGGGACCACCCTCGACGTCAGCGGCGGCAGCACCCTGGGAGCCAGGCCGCGCTCCGAGGAGAAGCTGACGCTCCTGGCTCTGCAGGGCCAGGGCGCCTGACGGAGGCGCGACGCCGGGGGCGAGCGGCAGCGACAGTGTGAGCTCTCGTTGCGTGCTCAGTTGTTGCGGGTGTTCCGCCCTGGAACCCACAACAACTGAGCACACAACGGAGGGTCGCCCGGCCCGTGGCCAGTGATTCCAACTGGCTACATCTTTCGAGGCCACTTTCCGCGAGACTGGCTCCGTGGCGCCGTGCCGGCATCCCTCACGGGCGGCCCGCCACACGAAGGATCCCGGAATCATGAAGGAGCCCCCGGCATGGACAGCGAGCAGCTGCGACAGGCGTATCAGGACCTCAGCACCCCGCACGTCGCCGACGCGTGCCTGCGTCTCGGCGTCGAGGTACGCTGCGCCCCCGTCGGCACGACAGCGCCCTGGGAGGGGGCCGCCGTCGTCGGCCGCGCCCGGCCGGTGCAGCACTTCGGCAGCGCCGACATCTTCCTCGAAGTGATCAACGGCGCCGAACGCGGCGACGTCCTGGTCGTGGACAACGGCGGCCGCGCGGACGAGGCGTGCGTCGGCGACCTGGTCGCCCTCGAAGCCAGCCAGGCGGGGCTGGCCGGCGTGGTCATCTGGGGCCTGCACCGCGACACGTCGGAGCTCCGGGCCATCCAGTTGCCCGTGTTCAGCCTCGGTGCGCTGCCGGCTGGGCCGCAGCGCCTCGATCCGCGGACCCCGGACGCCATGGACTGGGCGCGGATCGGCGACCACGTGGTCACGGCTGACGACGTCGTCCTGGGCGACGACGACGGCGTCCTGTTCGTCCCGCTCGACCGCGCCGCGGAAGTGGCCGAGACCGCCGCCGCGATCCGCGAGACCGAACGTGGCCAGGCCCTCAGGATGCTGCAGGGCACGAGCCTCCGGCAGCAGACCGACTTCGACGGATACCTCGCGGCCCGCGCCGAGGACCCGGCACTGACCTTCCGTCGCTACCTCCGGGCGGTCGGCGCGGAGATCGAGGAGTAGGCAGGAGCCCGGGCGGATCACCCGCGGCGCCCGGTCGACTCAGCTCAGCCGTTCCCGCAGGACCTCGAGGTGCTCCGGGCCGATCCCGCAGCATCCACCGATGATCGCCGCGCCCTGCTCGCGCCAGCGCTCCGCCCAGCTCAGGTACCCGGCCGGGCCGAGGTCCTCACGGAGCTCGTCGAGGCCGTCGTTCGCCGTCGCGTCCTCGGGCTGCGGCGGGAAGGCGTTCGCGTACACGCCGAGCTCCAGCTCCGCCCCCAGCCGCCCGACGACGGCGCCCGCCTCCGCGAGTGCCGCCCCCATGACCTCCGGCCGGCTGCAGTTGAACAGCAGCGCCGCAGCTCCCAGGGTGACGGCCGTCTCGGCAGCCTCGGCCACGCTTTCCCCGGACCGCAGTGCGGCCGGACCGTCCTCCTGCTCATCTCGGAGGGTGAAGGAGATCCAGAAGGGGAGGCCGTCGTCGGGAAGACCGGCCTTCACGGCACGGACTTCGGCGAGGGACCCCTGGGTCTCGGCCAGCCACAGGTCCACATGCCCGGACAGGCCCGCCACCAGGGGAGCCAGCACCTCCGGCGCACGCTCGGCGTCGAAGAGATCGGGGCGGTAGGAGCCGAACAGCGGCGGCAGGGAGCCCGCGACGCGCACGCCCGCGGAGCCGGCGTCGTCGGCCGCAGCACGCGCCAGACGCCCCGCACGGTCGGCCAGCGTCCGAGCCTGGGCCGCGAAGATGTCCTCACCCAGGTGGAAGGGGACCAGGGCGTAACTGTCGGTGGTGATGACCCGCGCGCCGGCGCCGATGAAGTCCTCGTGGACGGCCTGGACGTGCTCCGGCGCCTCCATGAGGGCAAGCGCGGACCACTCGGGCTGCCGGAAGGGCGCGCCCCGTCGTGCCAGCTCCCGGCCCATGCCGCCGTCCAGCAGCGTCAGAGCACCGGGCACCCTCAGATGTCCGTCCGGTGGAAGTTCAGGTGGCTGCGGGAGGCGGTGGGCCCGCGCTGACCCTGGTACCGGTTGCCGTACTCACGGGAACCGTACGGATGCTCGGCGGCCGAGGTGAGCTGGAAGAAGCAGAGCTGACCGATCTTCATGCCGGGCCACAGCTTGATGGGCAGCGTCGCGACGTTGGAGAGCTCCAGGGTGACGTGGCCGGAGAACCCGGGGTCGATGAACCCGGCGGTCGAGTGCGTCAGCAGGCCGAGGCGGCCCAGGGAGGACTTGCCTTCGAGGCGGGCCGCGATGTCGTTCGGAAGCGTCACCGTCTCGTAGGTGGAGCCGAGCACGAACTCACCGGGGTGCAGGATGAAGGGTTCGTCGCCGTCCACCTCGACCAGGCGGGTCAGCTCGGGCTGCTCCTGCGCCGGATCGATGTGGGCGTATTTGTGGTTGTCGAAGAGGCGGAAGAACCGGTCCAGCCGGACATCGACGCTGGAGGGCTGCACCATGGAGGGCTCGAAGGGGTCCAGAGCGATGCGCCCTGCGGCCAGTTCGGATCGGATGTCGCGGTCAGAGATCAGCACAGTCTCAAAAATACCGCACCGGGCTCAGGCCACGCGCTCCAGAGGCGTCTCGAGGACTTCTTTGAGACGTTCCAGCTGGCGGACCTCCTGCTCGAGGATGCGCTGCGAATCGCGCCAGTAGAAGCGGCGGAAGCCCCGCGGGGTGAAATCGAGGGCGTACCGCACGCGGGTGGAGTCACCCTCGGTGCTCAGGTAGTACCCGCCGCGCGTGCCCACCGGCCCGTACAGCACGGCGAACTCCAGCTCGGCGCCGCTGCGGGAGGCGGTGATCCGGTACGTGCCGGGGATGCTGCTGGCCGAGCTGTGCTCATACGACTGCTGGTAGACGGCGCCCACGGCACCCGGCGATCCGCTGCGCAGGATCACGGAACGCAGACCCTCCCGCCAGCGGGGGTTGTTCGCGCCGTCCGCGAGGAAGCTGAAGACAGAGAGCGCATCACAACGGATGAGCACATCATGCGACGCATGCACCACTGCCATAGTCCTTCCTCGAGAGTCGTCAACAGCCCGTATCCCCCGATCAAGGCACAAAAAAGAATACGTTTCACTTGCAGGTACAACCAGGACTTCGGGGCAGGTTTTACCGAATGGTTATCCCTTGTCACGAAGAACTCCCGCGTCGCGCCTCTTCCACCCGCCGGAAATCAAGGGGATGATGAGCCTGACTGCACAGGGGGTTGCTCATGTCCGAAACCGTTCACGTGTCCACATCACCGGGTTCCCGCACGCGGCGCGGACTGCGCCTGGTGGCCGCTGCCGCCGCAGCCGCCGCCCTGGCTCTGGGATTCACGACGCCGGCCCACGCCGCCGGGAATCCGCTCCCCTCGGTGGACCCCTCGCCGTCCGCGTCCAGCATCGCGGTGCTCGTCAACAAGCAGCGCCCGCTCAACCCGGCGCAGTACTACCCGTCCGATCTGGTGAACTTCCGCGGCACGGGCTATTCCCTCCGGCGTGAGGCCGCCACGGCGCTGAACAGCCTCTTCACCGCGGCCGGCGCCGCGGGCAAGCCCCTGACCGTCGTCAGCGCGTTCCGGAGCTATCAGACCCAGGTGAGCACGTACAACTACTACGTCAGCCAGTACGGCGAGGCATATGCCAGCACGATCTCCGCCCGCCCCGGCTACAGCGAGCACCAGACGGGCCTGGCCGTCGACGTCGGCAACACCTACAACTGCGGCCTCAGCACCTGCTTCGGCAGCACGCCGGAGGGCCAGTGGGTCGCGGCCAACGCGTGGCGCTTCGGCTTCATCGTGCGATACCCGAACGGGTACACCGGCACCACCGGCTACGCCTACGAGCCCTGGCACCTGCGCTATGTGGGCGTGGATGTCGCCTCGGACATGCGCGCCCGCTCGATCCCGACCCTCGAGCAGTACTTCGCCGGCAACCCGGCACGCTCCGCCTCGGTGAAGAGCGGCGGGGATCTCCTGGCCGTGGACGGCTCAGGGAACCTGCGGCTGTACCGGGGGGCTGCCAGCAACCTCTCCGCCGTAGGGGTGGTGGGGAGCGGCTGGTCCGGATTCCGTTCCGGACATCTGGTGGACTGGACGGGCGATGGGGTCTACGACATCCTCGCCCAGACCAACGACGGGCGGCTCCTCCTCTACCGGGGCGCCACGGGCGGAGGCTTCTCAAGCGGTCAGGAGATCAGCAGGGGCTGGGCGGGCCGGACGCTCGTCACGGGCCGGCTGAAGACCGGGCAGCGGCCAGGCATCCTGGCGTACGACAGTGCGGGGGTCCTCTCCTATTACGCCAACACCTCGGGTGGTGCGCCGTCAGCCGGGCAGAGGATCGGCACCGGCTGGAAGGGCGCACTCCTGACGCTCACCGACTTCAACGGCGACGGCAGGACCGACCTCCTGGCCCGCATGTCCACCGGGACCATGCGGCTCTACGGAGGAACGGGGGCCGCGTCCTTCACGTCCGCCGTCACGGTGGGCAGCGGTTGGCAGGGCTTCACGGCCCTCGTGGCGGACTACGGTTTCGCCGGACCGGGTTCGCGCGGCGTGATGGCCCGCAAGCCCGACGGCGGCCTGGTGTACTACGGTTTCCGCAGCGGCCAGTGGCTGCCGGCCCGCACCGTGGGGCAGGGCTGGGGATCCCTCAACATCTTCCGCTGAGCGGCTTCCCGCGAGCCAGGATCTGGCACCCGGACAGGATTCGCACCCGACGCCGGGCTGCGCTAAGCTGAGGCGTGCTGCCACGGCTTGGCCCTGGCCGCGGGGCTGTAGCTCAATGGTAGAGCACCTGCTTCCCAAGCAGGTGACGCGGGTTCGATTCCCGTCAGCCCCTCGTTTCCGAAGGCCCCCGCTCCTCAAGCGGGGGCCTTTCGCGCGCCCGGCCGGAGCCCAGGCGCGGTGGCCCTGCACCCGGGTACGCGAAGGGCCGGCCATCCCTGCGGATGACCGGCCCTTCAGTCTCAGGTGGAAGCGACCCTCAGAGGGTCACTGTCCTACCAGGAAGACTTGGTGATGCCCGGCAGCTCGCCCTTGTGGGCCATGTCGCGGAAGCGGACACGGGAGATGCCGAACTTCTGGAAGGTGCCACGGGGGCGGCCATCGATGGCGTCGCGGTTGCGGACGCGGACGGGGGAAGCGTTGCGGGGCAGCTTCTGCAGACCCAGGCGGGCCTCCTCGCGTGCCTCGTCGGTCGCGTTCGGGTCGACCAGGGTCTTCTTGAGCTCGAGGCGCTTGGCAGCGTAGCGCTCAACGATGACCTTGCGCTGCTCGTTACGAGCAATCTTGGACTTCTTCGCCATGTTTAGCGCTCCTCTCGGAATTCGACGTGCTGGCGCACAACCGGGTCGTACTTCTTCAGGACCAGGCGGTCCGGGTCGTTACGACGGTTCTTGCGCGTCACGTAGGTGTAGCCGGTGCCCGCGGTGGACTTCAGCTTGATGATCGGACGTACGTCCTTGTCCTTCTTTGCCATTAGAGCTTCACCCCACGAGCCAGAATCTCGGCGACAACAGCGTCGATACCGCGCTGGTCGATGACCTTGATGCCCTTGGCAGAAACCTGCAGGGTCACGTTACGGCGCAGGGACGGAACCCAGTAGCGCTTCTTCTGGATGTTCGGGTCGAACCGACGCTTGTTGCGGCGGTGCGAGTGCGAAATGCTGTGCCCGAAGCCCGGCTCGGCCCCAGTCACCTGGCAGTGTGCTGCCATGATCGACTCCTCGATGTCAGTGATACCGGGAGGGTTTTCCATCCCGGGCGCCGCCGTCGCGTCCACGCACCTCACCCCTGAAAGGATGAGCACGGGAAACAGAAATGGCTGACTTGAGCCCCTAACTACCGGCGAGCTTGACCGCGAGGTCCGCTGCAAGCCGGAGCAATCAGGCACACTTCACACAACTGAGCGCCTATCAAGTCTACGGGGCCGCGTCAATTAAGGCCAATCAGCGTGTTCCGCCCGCACGACGACGGCGGGCGCCGCCACCGCCGCGACCGGCAGGCCGGCGCGGTCCCGGCTCAGTCGCCCAGACTGCGCGGGTCCACCAGGTGGGGGTAGCGGGGGCTCAGCGAATCCCCGGAGGAGGTCCCTGTCAGACGACGCTTGACCCAGGGCACGGCCTCGTCGCGCGTCCACGCCGCGTTGGCCTTGAACGCCTCGGCCCGCGGGACCACGGGCGCCGCCGGCAGGAGCGGCGGGGTGAACGGCCCCGGCTCCGCGCCAGGCGTCTGGATCCCGCGCAGGCGATGGAACACCCGCTCGGCCATGTTCTGGTGTCCCAGGGTGGACATGTGCATCCGGTCGACGCCCCAGAGGCGCCAGTCGTTGTATTCGGCGAAGCGCCAGTAGTCCACCACGATCGCGTCGTGGTCCTCGGCGATGCCCCGGACCAGTTCGTTGTAGATCGCCGTCCGGCCGCGCATGGCCCCGAACACCTTGGAGGACCGCGCGTCGAAGCCGGTGAAGAGCAGCACCTGCGCACCGGTTTCACGGAGACGCGCGACGGCCCGCGCGTACTCGGCCAGGAGCGCGTCGATGTCAATCTTGGGCCGGAGGATGTCGTTGGCGCCGGCGTAGATGCTCACGAGCGTGGGTTTCAGCGCGAGCGCGGGCTCGATCTGCTCGGCCAGGATCCCGCGCATCTTGCGCCCGCGGATCGCCAGGTTCGCGTAGCCGACCCCGCCGTCGTCGCCCGCGTCCTGGGCGAGCAGCGCGGCGAACCGGTCCGCCCAGCCGCGCACGCCGTTCGGGCGGGTGGGGTCGACGTCACCGACCCCTTCCGTGAAGGAGTCGCCCAGTGCCACATAGCGGGTGGTGAAGTCGGTCATGGTCCTTCTTTCAGCGGCCTTCCTGGAGTTCACGGCCCTCGCGGAGGATCCAGTGGTCGCAGTTGAGGCGTTCCACGATCCGCTCGCCGACGCGGGCCAGGTCCTCCACATCCTGCTCGTCGAGAGCGTCGAACACCAGCTCCCGCACCACCTCGACGTGCTCCGGGGCGAGCCGGGTCAAGGTCTGGAAACCCTCGTCCGTCAGATGCGCCACGGTGACCCGGGCGTCCTCGGGATGCGACTCCCGCTGGACCCAGCCGCGGCCCTGGAGCTTGGTGACGACATGCGAGAGGCGGGAGAGCGACGCGGACGTCCGGGCGGCCAGCTCGCTCATGGCCAGGTACCGCCCGTCAGCCTCGGAGAGCATGGCCAGGACGTTGTAGTCGAACAGGGAGAGACGGCCCCGGGTGTTGAGGTCCGTGTCCAGCGCCGCAGGCAGGAGCGTGCTCACGCTCACCACCGCCAGCCAGGCCCGCCGCTCAGCCGGCGAGAGCCACCGTACATCCTTCATAGGGAGATTCTATGTGCACTGACGAGCGAGGTCAGGGCCGGATTCCGCGGTGCCCGGCGGAGTGCGCGGGAGCGGCGGCTAGACTCTCGGCTCATGGGAACCGGGGGAACAGTTCAGGGCACGAGGCATCTTCTGTGGCTGAGCGCGGACGGCTCCCGCGTGCCGCCACGTCACGAACCACGATCGAATTGAACTGATAATGAGAATCATTACCATTTAACGAATGATCCGCACCCTCCTGAAACACGCCCCTGCCCACCCCCGCCCGGACTCGCGCCGCGCCAAGCCGTGGTTCGCACTCACCGCGCCGGCCGCCGTCGTCGGGCTGCTGCTCACCGGCTGCGGCACCCCGGCGCCCGCCGCTGAGCCCTCCCCGACAGGCACCGCGCCCGCGAGCGCGACACCGCGCGAGGCGGCCGGGCCGACCCCGCGGCTCGTCCTGAGCCACGACGGCGGCCTCACGGTCCTCGACGCGAAGACGCTCAAGCCTGTGGGCGGCGCCGAACTCGACGGCTTCCTCCGTCTCAACCCCGCCGGGGACGGCCGCCACGTGCTCGTCTCGACCGGGGACGCCTTCCGGGTGTTCGACGCCGGGGCCTGGGCGGAGCCCCACGGCGACCACTCGCACCACTACACGACCGCCCCGCGCCTGACCGACCACGCGTTCGCCGCCGACCACGCCGGGCACGTCGTGCGGCACGCCGGACGGACGGTCCTGTTCAGCGACGGCTCCGGCAAGGTCGAGTCCTTCGACCCGAAGACCCTCACGGAAGCGCTGAAGACCGGCCTGCCCGCCACGTCCGTCTACACCACCCCGCACCCGCATCACGGCGTGGCGGTCGAGCTGTCCGACGGGAAGCTCCTGGTGACCCGCGGCGACGAGAAGACTCGCAGCGGCATCTCCGTGCTCGGGCCCGCTCCGAAGGGCGGCAGCAGCCAGAACCGCCCCGAACTGCTGAAGAACGACGACTGCCCCGGCGTGCATGGCGAAGCCGTCGCAGCGCAGGAGGCCGTGGTGGTCGGCTGCCAGGACGGCATGCTGATCTACCGGGACGGCAAGATCACCAAGGTCGACAGCCCGGACTCCTACGGCCGCCTGGGAAACCAGGCCGGATCGGAGAAGTCTCCAGTGATCCTCGGCGATTACAAGGTGGACCGTGACGCGACCCTCGAACGCCCCACCCGCGTCTCCCTCGTGGACACCAGGACGGCCACCCTGCGGCTGGTCGAGCTGGGGACCAGCTACTCGTTCCGTTCCCTCGGCCGCGGACCCGCCGGTGAAGCGCTCGTGCTCGGCACCGACGGCGGCCTGCGCGTGATCGACCCGGCGACCGGGAAGATCTCCGCGACGATCCCCGTGGTCGGCGCCTGGACCGAATCGGAGACCTGGCAGGACCCCCGCCCGACGCTCCACGTCCGCGGCGGCACCGCCTACGTGACCGAGCCCGGAAAGCGCACCCTGCACACCGTGGACCTCGGCACCCGCAAGGTCACCGGGAGCACCCGGCTGGAGCACGTCCCCAACGAGGTGACCAGCATCGACGGCTGACGAGCGGCCGCGCGAAGGCGTATGACGTGGCCCCGTCGGCACTCTGTCCGGCGGGGCCACGGGGCCCTTACCCTGGAAGCATGATCGTGGTGTCCCTCAGCTATAAAGTCCCGCTCGACGTGGTGGAGTTCCACATCCCGGCCCACCTCGAGTGGCTGGACGAGTGCTACTCACGCGGGCTGTTCGTGGCGTCCGGCCGCAAATCGCCCCGCACCGGCGGCATCCTGCTGTCCACGGCGGGCCTGGACGAGGTCCGCGCCGCCGTGGAACGCGACCCCTTCAACATCAACGGCGTGGCCGAGTTCGACATCGAGGAGTTCGTGCCCAACCGGGTCGCCGAAGGGTACGAGGCGCTCCTCCCGCCGGAAACCGACTAGCCCCGTCACGGGATCCACCGGGCCGGGCACCGGCCAGCGGGGGCCGAGCGCATCGCCGCTGGACACTCCCCGCACCTTGCGCCCGAGCCAGGGCGCGAAATCACGCCGCAGCCACGCGGCGTCGTCTTTCATGCGGCGCGCCAGGGTCGCTTTCGCCTCAGCCCCCGACGACGGCGCCGCATCCCCCTCCGCGGTCAGGCGCGGAACCCCCAGCACCTCCAGGACTTTGGCCGCCATGTAGCGGTGACCCTCCGCGGACATGTGGAGACGGTCAGGAGCCCACAGCGCCCGGTCCTGGAACCGCTCGAAGCACCAGTAATCCACCAAGGGGCAGTCGAGCTCACGCGCGATGCGCCGGACCCGCGTGTTGTACGCGGCATTGCGGAGCTTGAGCGGTTCCAGCAGCGGCGACAGCGGCACGTTGTAGCCCGTGAACAGGAGCACCTGCGTGCCCGACTCCCGCAGCATCCGCACGGCCCGTTCCAGCCGGTCGAGCAGGGACGTGAGGTCGAGCCGGGCCATGAGCAAGTCGTTCCCGCCGGCATAGAAGCTGACCAGCGTGGGGCGGAGGGCGAGTGCCGCGTCGACCTGCTCCTCGACGATCCTGTCGAGACGCCGCCCCCGGATCGCCAGATTCGCGTACTCCGTGCCGGGATTGAAGCGGGCGAGCTCCTGGGCCACGCGATCCGCCCAGCCCCGGCAGCCGTGGGGAAGATCCGGCGCCGGGTCACCGACGCCTTCGGTGAACGAATCCCCCAGCGCGACGAAGCGCAGCCGGCCGCTCAGGTCGACGATCATGGGCGCCCCCCGTTCTCTGCGGCGTCCAGCAGGCGGCGTTCCGCGAGTTTCCGCAGGCCGCCCTTCCGGGGGACCTTCACGGGTTCCGGCCAGCGCGGTTCGAGGGTGTCCCCCAGGGTCACCCCGCGCAGCTTCCGCCCGAACAGCGGCAGCACCCAGTCATGCACCCAGCGGCGCTGAGCGGCCTCCCACTCCCGGAAGCCGCGCGGTGTGGGCGGTTCCCAGTCCTTCTCCTTGATACGGTGCGGGACGCCGAGCTGCTCCAGGACGCGGGCGGCCAGGTACTTGTGGCCGGCCTTGGACATGTGCAGCCGGTCCGTGTCCCACATGCGCGGGTCGCTGTAGGCGTCGAAGCACCAGTAGTCGACGAGGACCGCATCGTGCTCGGCGGCGATCTCCCGGACGCGTTCGTTGTAGAAGGTGTTGCGCTTCTTGAGGGGCTCCAGGAGGGCGGAGACTTTGACGTCGTAGCCCGTGAAGAGGATGAGTTTCGCGCCCGTGGACGCCAGGGACGCCACGAGCCCCCGGTACTCCTCCATGAGACGGTCCATGTCGGTGCCGACGTCGAGGATGTCGTTGCCGCCCGCATAGAGCGACATGAGCGTGGGCTTCATGGCGAGCGCGGGCTCGAGCTGCTCGTCGATGATGTGGCGGAGGCGCTTGCTGCGGATCGCCAGATTGGCGTACTCCCACCCCGGCTCCGCCTTCGCCAGGCGCTCCGCGACCCGGTCCGCCCAGCCCCGCACCCCGTTGGGCATCAGGGGATGGCGGTCCCCCACGCCCTCGGTGAAGGAGTCCCCCAGGGCGAGGTACCGTCGCACCCCGTTCTGCTCGGCCACAGCGCCAGCCTAGGGACGCCGGGCGACGAGCGCGGAACGTCCACGGAACGGGAGGGTGAACTCTGGATCCGAGGTGACCCGCGCCCTGCTGAAACAGCGAGTTCCCGTCGAAACAGCGTGTTGTGGTCACTGTTTCGACGGGAACTCACTGTTTCACCGGGACCGAAAGGTCGACGGGCCGCAGAACCTCAGTCCAGCACAAGCGCTCAGTCCAGCACGCGGCCGTGGCGCCAGTAACCCATGAAGGCCACCTGCTTACGGTCGATGCCGGCGTCGCGCACCAGGTAGCGGCGGATCTCCTTGACCACACCGGCCTCCCCGGCCACCCACGCGTAGAACGGCAGAGCACCCGCCGGGGCGCCCGGCACACGAGTCGCCTCCACCTCGGACGGATCCAGCAGCTGCGGGGTGTCCCAGAGGATCTCGGCGTCGATGTTGACGTCCGCGGGCTCGGCTCCCGCCACGGCGGCGCCGGTCTCGGCCCCGAGCCGGGCGTGGCCGGGAAGGGGCACGGCACGGCGCACGGCCTCCTGCAGCACCTCACCGTGGGGACGGGAACGGCCCAACGAGGCGCCGCGGGCCAGCCACGTGATCTCGACGTCGGCCGCGGTGCGCACGTCCTGGAAGTCGCCCGCTTCCGGGACCTCGAGGAAGGCGTGGCCGCTCATGTACGCCGGCAGGGTCTCCAGGATGGCGCAGATGGCGGGGACCGCGGTCTCGTCGCCGGCCAGGAGCACGCGCTGAGCCAGGCCCGGGCGCCATTCGATGCCGCCGTAAGTCTGCGCGGTGATGCAGTGCGCGGCCCGGTTGTTCGGCCCGATGATCGTCAGTCGGTCGCCTGCCGTCGCCTGGGCGGCCCAGGTCGCGGCGGGGCCGGCGTCGCCCTCGCCGTGCACGCCGTGCAGCACGAAGTCCACATCGATCTCCGGGTAGGCCGCGTCGAGGCGTGCCTGCCGGACGGAGTAGGTGCGCATGGAGCCGCGCTCATCCTCCGGGAGCGCGAGCCACTGCTGATACCAGCCTTCATCATGCGCGTCGAACTCGGGCAGTTCGGCCCAGCCGTCGGCGGTCCGCGGCGGGATGATCACCTTGATGCGGGCATCCAGCAGCTCACCGTGCACGCCGAACTGGCGCAGGCTGTACCCGCCGAACGTGATCCGGCGGAAATTGGCCCCCAGATCCTGCACCGCGGTCACCTGAACGGCGAAAGCGATGGCCATGGGTTCGACGGCGGCGGTGCCTGCCGTCACGGACGTTCCACTCATGCGTGGGCCTCCTCGCGTCGGGTGCTGTGGTGCCTGCCGATGGGGACGATCAACGGCGTCCCGGAGACAGGGTCGAGCAGGACCTGGGATTCCAGGCCGAACACCTCGGACACCAGGTCCTGGGTGAAGACTTCCTGGGACGGACCCTGTGCCACGATCCGCCCTTCCTTCATGGCCACCACGTAGTGAGCGTAGCGCGCGGCCAGATTGAGGTCGTGCAGCACGATGGCCACCGTGGTCCCCCGGCGCTGATTCAGCTCCGTGACCACGTCCAGGACCTCCACCTGGTGGGCCAGGTCGAGGTAGGTGGTGGGCTCGTCGAGCAGGAGCACGTCGGTCTCCTGGGCCAGGGCCATCGCGATCCAGACCCGCTGGCGCTGGCCGCCGGACAGCTCGCTCACGGGGCGCTCGGCCAGCTCCAGCGTGCCGGTGACCTCGAGCGCCTGGTGGACGGCGGCGTCGTCGTCCGCGCTGGCGCTCCGGAAGAAGCCCTGGTGCGGGTAACGGCCACGGCCTACGAGCTCCCGGACCGTGATCGCGTCGGGCGCCAGCGGATGCTGCGGCAGGAGGCCGAGTTCGCGGGCCAGATCACGGGCCGCGCGCGTGTGGATGTCCTTGCCGTCCAGGGTCACCACGCCCTGCGCGGGCTTCAGCAGGCGGGACAGCCCGCGCAGCAGTGTGGACTTCCCGCAGGCGTTGGCCCCCACGATCATGGTGATCCGGCCCTCGGGCAGGGTGAGGGAGAGGTCCTCCACGATCGCCCGGTCCTGGTACTGGAGCGTGATGTTCTGGGCGTTGAGCCGGCTCATGCCGCCGCCTTTCGTGTCGTACGGTCCGCCCGCTGGGCGCGCCCGGCAGGGGCCACCAGAAGCCAGAGGAGGAAGGGGGCGCCGAGAGCGCCCGTGACGAGGCCCACCGGGAGCACGGAGCCGCCCAGCAGGAGAGGCGCCAGATTGGCGCCGGCGAAGTCCGCGATCACCACGATCGCCGCGCCGCTCAGGGCCGCGGTCGGGAGTCCCGCCCGGGGGTCGAGCTGCCGGGCGAGCGGCAGGGACAGGAAGGCCACGAACGCCAGCGGACCGGCCGCGGCGGTGCCGAACGCCGCGAGCGCGACGGCGACCAGCAGCAGCCCGAGCCGCGCGCGGGGGACGTTCACGCCCAGGCCCGCGGCGGCGTCGTCGCCCAGCTCCAGCACCCGCAGCGGCCGGGACAGCCAGAGGAGGGCCGGGACCAGCACCACGAGGGCGAGCGCCAGCACCGTGATGCGCTCCCCCGACGCCGGGTTCAGCGACCCGGAGACCCAGAGGAGGGCGTCGGCGGCGGTGCGGATGTCGGTGCGCGCCATGAGGAACTGCACCACGGCCTGAAGAGCCGCACCCACCCCGATGCCGGCCAGGATGAGGCGGAGACCCGCATTGCCGCCGCCCAGGCCGCCCCGCGAAAGCGAGTAGATCAGCAGCGCCACGGCGAGCGCGCCCACCAGCGCGGCCACGGAGACGGCGACCCCGGACGCGCCGAACAGCACGATCGCGGCGACGGCACTCGCGCTCGCGCCGGAGCTCACGCCGATCACATCGGGGCTCGCGAGCGGATTGCGGAGCATGGTCTGGAAGGTCGCGCCGGACAGGCCGAACGCGAGGCCCGCCAGAGCGCCGAGGACGGCGCGCGGGATCTTGTTCTCCAGCACGATGAAACTCGCCCCGGGGATGCCGGGTTCGCCGCGGAGATTGCTCACCACGATCGTCACCAGGTCCGGGAACGTCACGGTGTAGCTGCCGAGCAGGACGTACCCGAGCACCAGCAGCGGCACCAGGACCGCGAGGACCACGGTCAGCGGCCGCACACGGCGGCGGGCTTCACGCGGCGAGCGCACGACGGCGGCCGGCGCCTCCGCGCCGCCCTCCCGCGGGTGACCGCTCGCCGGAGCGGTGGAACCGGGGACCCGGGGGTCCGTGAGAGCCGGGCTCATACGCCCACCCCCTTGCCGCGTCGGAGGAGCAGGACGAAGACGGGGGCCCCGACCATCGCGGTCAGCACACCGGCCGGGATCTCGCCCGGCAGCACGACCACGCGGCCCAGGATGTCCGCCACGAGCACCAGGGCCGGGGCGGCCAGGAGCGTCGTCCCGAGGAGCCAGCGGTGATCCGGGCCCGTGAAGCGGCGCAGGGCGTGCGGGACGACCAGCCCGACGAAGCCGATCGGCCCCGCGACGGCCGTGGCCCCACCGGCCAGCAGCACCACGGAGACGCCGGCCACCGCGCGGGTCAGGCCGACACGCTGGCCCAGGGCGCGGGCCGCGTCATCGCCCATGGCGAGGCCGTTGAGCGGGCGGGCCATGCCGAGCGCCAGGACGGCGCCGACGGCCAGGAAGGGAAGAGCGGGGAGGACGGCGGCCCATTCGCGCGCGGCCACACTGCCGAGCTGCCAGAAACGGAAACGGTCCAGGGTGTCCTGCCGGGTCACGAGGGCCATGCTCATGAGGGAGTACAGCCCGGCCGAGAGGGCGGCGCCGGCAAGGGCGAGGGACAGCGGGGTCGGGCCGGAGCCGCTGCCGCCCTGGGCGCGTCCGGCGAACGTCGCCAGGACGTACACGAGGACCATGGCCACGGCCGCACCGATCAAGGCGACCCAGAGGTACGCGCCCACGCTGGCGAGGCCCAGGAACTGGATGCCGAACACCACGGCGCACGCGGCGCCGGCGTTGACGCCGAGGATGCCGGGGTCGGCCAGGGGGTTGCGGGTCACGCCCTGCATGAGGACGCCTGCGAGGCCGAGGGCCGCACCCGCGACGACGGCCAGCACGGTGCGCGGCAGGCGCGACAGCACGACGGCCTGGTCGCCGTTGCCGGGGTCCGCGGCCGGGGCGAACGCGTGGCCGAGCGCGTCCAGGACCTCGGGGAACGGCACGGCCCTCGCGCCGACCGCCAGGGAGGCCAGGCAGGCCAGCCCCAGCAGGACGGCGAGGGTCAGCAGGAGGAGGCCGCGGCGTCGCGCGTCGCGGCCTTCCCCCGTGGTGGTCTTCCCCGGGGACGACGGAGACTTCAGGCGCCGCACGGCGTCATCTCCGGTGTCGGGCCCCGAGGAGGGCCGTGCCTGGGTGAGGGACACGGGTTACTTGCCGGCCTTCTCGGCCGCGGCCGCGATCTGGTCCAGCGTGGTGTCCAGGGCCCACGGGAGGCTCAGCGGGGAGGCCGCGGAGGTGGCGAGGGTGACGGTCTTGTCCTCGAACGCGACGAAGGCGCCCTTCTTGATGGCCGGGATCTGGCCGAGCAGCGGGTCCTTCTTGATGGCGTCGGTGGTCTTGGCGTCCGGCACCCAGGTGACGAAGACGTCGCTGGCGAGCTCGTTGGCCTTCTCCGCCGACCACGGCAGGAAGAACTCCTTGCTGCCCTTGCTCTTGTCCGCGACGACGGGCGCCAGGGTCATGCCGATGGCGGAGAGGAAGCGCGGGCGGTTGTCGTTGGCGGTGTAGACGTTCACGCCATCACCCTTGGCGGGCTCCAGGTTGCCGTAGATGAAGGACTTGCCGGCGATCGCCGGGTGGGCGGCGGCCTTGTCCTTGATCTGCTGCTCGACGTTCTTGACCAGTTCGTTGGCCTCGGTCTCCTTGCCGAGGGCCTTGCCGATCATCGTGGTGGCGGTCTCCCACGGGGTGCCCCAGGCGAGTTCCGGGTAGGCGACGACGGGTGCGATCTTGGAGAGCTTCTCATAGTCCTCCTTGCTCAGGCCCGAGTAGGCGGCCAGGATGACGTCCGGGTTGGTCTTGGCCAGCTCGGTGAAGTTGATGCCGTCGGCCTCGGAGTACATGGCGGGGGCCTTGGCGGTGCCGAAGGAGGCGCCGAGCTTCTCCAGGGCGGCGTCCTTCCACGGGGTGGAGCCCTTGTCATTGCCACCCCACTCGACCTTGGGAACGCCGACCGGGACCACGCCGAGGGCGATGGCGACGTCGTCGTTGACCCAGGCCACGGTGGCGACGCGCTGCGGCTGCGCCTTGATGGTGGTCTCGCCGTACACGTGCTTGATGGTCACGGGGAAGGAGGCGGAACTCGACTGCGCCGGTGCGCTGTTCGAGGCGGTGCCGCCGGCCGGGCCCGTGGCGCAGGCCGCCAGGACGACGGCGGACAGGGCGGCAGCGCCCAGGCCGGCTCCCGTCCGGAGCAGGGTGCGGCGGCTGGGCTGGTTGACGTCGGACGACATGCGGGCTCCTCGAGGAACAATGAAAGGTACTTAGGCAAGGCTAAGCTATTTCTGCGGCAAATACGTTAAGTTTTTATCACTTATTGCTCCGAGCTGGGAATCCTCCGTCGCCGATGTGACGAAGCGCACGCTCCGGGGGCGCGCTACACTGAAGAAGTCGGAAAAGACGCTTTCACATCCCGGTGCCGTCCGGGCAGAGGAGTTGAGCATGCGCACCAGTACCGTGCCTCATGCCGCGGATCGCGGGGTGGCCGTCATGGCCTGCTGCGCACCCGTGCCCTCCTCCTCTCACCACTGAACCGCCGGTTCCTCCTCGCTCAGACCCCGGGCATTCCTCTGCCCGCCGTGGCATCTCACGCGAGCACTCGGCGGCTCTCCACCGACTCACCGTGAAAGCACAGAACCATGCAGCAACCCAGCGCCCAGAAGATCCGCGCCTCCTTCGTCAACGCCAGCCGCTCCGAGGCCTCCAAGCTCAACCTGCCCAAGGATTTCGACTCCCTGGACTGGGAGAACCTGGACTACCTCGGCTGGCGGGATCCCAAGATGCCCCTGCGCGGGTATCTCGTCCTGCCGTCCGACGACGGCAAGCTCACCTCCGTCCTGCTCCGGGCGCCGGAAGGCGGGGCCCGGAAGAACCGGTCCGTGCTCTGCGAACTCTGCCGGGCCGTTCACGCCAAGAACGACGTGTTCCTCTGGGTGGCCCGCCGCGCCGGCCAGTCCGGCCGTGACGGGAACACCGTCGGCACGTTGATCTGCGCCGACTTCGACTGCAGCGCCAACGTGCGCGTGGAGCCGCCGAAGAACGAGATCAACCCGGACCCCGCCGTCGTCGTGCAGGAACGCATCGTGGGCCTGAAGGACCGCGCCCAGCTGTTCCTGGACCGCGTCCGGGGCCTCTGAGGCTTACGCCGAGGGGCCCGGGAGTCCGAAGGTCCGGCGCCGTTCGCCGAGTTCGCTAGTGAGGGTGTGAGTTCGCTACACGATGTAGCGAACTCACACCCTCCATAGCGAACTCGGCCACCGGGCGGGCCAGTCAGCCCAGGGTCAGGCCCGTCGGGACGCCACAGCCCGCCGGAACACCGCCGGCGCGATCACCACGAGCAGGCCCACGGCCGAACCGATCACGGTGTCGATGAGCCGGTCGTGGAACAGCGCGCCCGGCTCCACCGGAGCGACCAGGAGCGTGGACAGCAGAGCCAGCGGGGTCACGAGCACTTGCGCCAGGAAGTACTGCCGGGTGATCAGCAGCTCGACGCCGAACTGGCACAGCGCGATGAGCACCACCATCTGCCACACCTCCGGCCGGAGCGCCACGATGGCTCCGAGCACGGCGAGACCCACCACGGTGCCGAACACCCGCTGAAGACCGCGGGTCACGCGATGCCGGGTGGAATGCCCCACGAGCGGCACCACGGACGCGACCATGGCCCAGTAGTTGTGCCCGAATCCGAGGGCTTGACCGACCGCCGTCGCCACACAGCCCGCGATCGCCGGCGCCACGATGTACCCCACGGACTCGATCCACACCATGCGCTGTTCCGCGGGAGCCACCCGGATCCGCCAGACCCTCCGCAGCTCTTTCCAGTTCAGCGGCGTGCGGTGGGACGGCCTGACCCGGGACAGGAGGCCGATGCCGAGGCACAGGGCGATGGTCAGGACCGAGGTCAGCGCCACCTCCCAGAGGGGCGGCTGATGCGGGACGGACGCGACGGCGGCGAAGGCGAAGATGTAGAACAGGGAACCCGCGGGCCGCAGATGCCACAGCCCCGCGATCACCGAACAGGCCCATGCGACGCCGGTGGTGACGGCGACGCTGACCCAGGGGTCGAGGACCCCGCCGGGGCTCTGCCGGGCCAGGAGCGTCGCGGCCATGAGCACCCCGAACATGAGGAGACCGGCCCGCGTCTGCGTGACCACGCGCATCCGGTGCGGCTCGTTACGGCCGTAGATGCCCGTGAACGCGGAGAAGTTGGCGAAGATCGCGAGGTCCAGACGTCCCGTCAGAACCAGCAGGAGCAGCGGCAGGAAGAGCCCGAGCGCCACGCGGGCGGCCGGGTGATGATCACGCCCCGCCGGCCCGATGCTGAACAGCATCTCCCGGAAGAACGAGCCCACGGCCCGTACGCGCCCTCCGGCGGCCCGGCCGTCGCCGGGCGCCTCGTCCAGTGCGCCGCTCCGAGTCACGTGCCGCTTACTCCGCCGCGGCGAGCTGCCCGCAGGCGCCGTCGATCTCCTTGCCGCGGGTGTCCCGCAGCGTGGTGGGCACGCCGGCGTCGCGCAGGGTGGCGACGAAGAGGTCCTGGATCTCCGGCTCGGAGGCCGTCCAGATCGAGCCGGGCGTCGGATTCAGCGGGATCGGGTTCACGTGGACCCAGCCACGGCCGCGCCGGTTGAGCTTCTTGGCCAGGAGCGCGGCACGCCAGGCGTGGTCGTTCATGTCCTTGATGAGCGCGTACTCGATGCTCACGCGGCGGCCGGTCTTGCGGAAGTAGTCGTATGCGGCGTCGATGGCCTCGTCCACGTTCCAGCGGTTGTTGACCGGGATCAGTTCGTCCCGGAGCTCGTCATCCGGGGCGTGCAGGGACAGCGCGAAGGTGACGGGCACGTCCTCGTCCGCGAGCTTGCGGATCGCCGGGACCAGACCGACCGTGGACACCGTGATGTTGCGGGCGCTCATGCCGAGGCCCTGCGGGGACGGGTCGACGAAGCGGTGCACGGCGGCCATGACGCGCTTGTAGTTGGCCAGCGGCTCACCCATGCCCATGAAGACGATGTTGGTGACGCGCTCGTCGTCGTGCTCCTTCTCGCCCAGCTCGCCCGCGGCGATGGCACGGTTCGCCGCCACGACCTGGTCCACGATCTCCGCCGTGGACATGTTGCGGGTCAGGCCGGCCTGGCCGGTGGCGCAGAACGGGCAGTTCATGCCGCAACCCGCCTGGGAGGAGACGCAGAGCGTGATGCGGCCGGGGTACCGCATGAGCACGGACTCGACCAGCGCGCCGTCGAACAGCCGCCAGAGGAACTTGATGGTGTTGCCGTCATCCGTGCGGAGACGGCGGACCTGCGTCAGGAGCGGCGGGAACATGGCCTCGACCAGTTCCTCACGGCCGGCCTTGGGCAGATCGCTCATCTCCTCGGGGTCCGTGGTCCAATGCTGGAAGTAGTGCGTGGAGAGCTGCTTGGCGCGGAACGCGGGCAGGCCGAGCTCCTTGAGCTTCGCGGCGCGCTCGTCCAGCGTCATGTCCGCGAGGTGCTGCGGCGGCTGCTTCACGCGCGGCGAGGCGAACTGCAGGAGCGGGCGGCCCTCCGTGGTGCGGGCCTGCTCCCAGCCTTCGGTCGCGGGGCGGACCTGCGGGCGGTCCTCGGTGAGAGCGACCTTCGCGACCGCTTCACCGTGTGCCGAACCCTGGATCTTGGCGGGCACGACGCCGGCACGCGCCGGGCGCGCGGAAGCCTTGCCGTTGCTGGGCGTTTCAGAGCTGGGGTTACGGGGTGAGGAAGCCATCACCTTCCATTGTCCCACGGCTGCCCGGCGGCCCGACAGCTCCCGGACCCGGCCGGCGCCGCATCCCGCCGGCCCCCGGTATGCCGAAACAGTGAGTTTCCGCTGAAACAGTGATCAGAACACACTGTTTCAGCGGAAACTCACTGTTTCGGCGGGGAGAGCCTCGGCCCGGCCTGCGAACCGGCACCCTGACAGGCCCGAACCCGCCCGCTACCCCAGCCGGATGTCCACGGGGTTCGCCTCACTCCGGGGCTGACCTGGGGCGGCCTTGCCCCCGATCGGCAGAACGCCCGAGCGGTTCGTGCGGCGGTCCCGCAGGATCTCCGTGACGGATCCGAGGTGGCGTGAGAGATCGATCACGTTCTCCGGCGCCGCCAGGAGGAGCTGGAAGCCGAACTCGTGCAGCGCGGCGATGCCCTGACCCGCGAACTCCTCGCTGGCCAGCACGAACGCCTCGTCCATCATCACCGTGCCGTAGCTTGTGAAGCCCTGCTCCGCGATGCCCAGCTGGTAGCTCAGGGCCGCCGCCATGATGAACGCCGTGAACCGCTGCCGCTCGCCACCCGACATGGAACCGGTGTCCGAGTGCATGAACACCTCGGCCCGGGGCTCCTCGCCCTCCACCTGCACCATGCGGTGCTCCTTGCACGCGATGAACAGGTGTCCGCGGACGTCCAGGACCTCCGCCCGCCAGCGGCGGTCCTCCGGCGCCTGGGAGGACAGCCGGGTGACCAGGTTCTCGAGGGTCTTGTAGCGGATGGTGAGCTCGTCGTCGTCGGCCGTGGCGCCGGCCGCGCCCCCGGAAGCCGCCTCCGCGCCGCGCGCAGGCCGGACCCGCAGCGCCCGCGAGATGGCGTCCTTGAACGCCTTGGCACTCGGCGGGACCGTCTGCTTGATGTCGAGTTCCAGGTGGCTGCCCTCGTGGAAGTCCACGCCGGCGAGGATGCCGTTGAGGGGCAGGATTCGGCTCGTGATGGCGCGCCGCTCCTCGTCCAGAAGGTGCAGCAGGGTGGAGAAGGACTCGTGGGTGCGCTGGTTGAAGAACGCCCGGAACTCGTCCTCCTGGGCGGGCAGGCCGTCCCGGACGATCGCGTGGTAACGCTCCTCGTAGTCCGGCGCGGCCCCGATCCCGGTGCCGTGATCCGCCGAGACGGTGCCGCCCCAGCGACGGGCGAACGAGTCGAAGATCCTGGTCAGACGCTCGGCGGTGGCCTGCGCGGCGCTCTCGGCCCGGTGCAGTTCGTCCTGCAGGGCGGAGCGCACCCGCACGGCGGCCAGGTCGAGCTCGGCGATGTCCCCGAACTCCCCCATCTCCTCGAACCGCGGGGCGAGCGCCTCCACGGTCTCAGGCGACGGCGGGTTCTCCGCCACACGCTTGCGGGCCGCGGCGAGCAGCTTGTCCGCGGAGACCAGTTGCGCGTCCAGGGCCTTGTACTCGTTCTGGAGGACGGCCGCGGCTTCGGTGCTCTCCTGATGCTGCTTCCTGGTCTGCTCGACCTTGGCCCGCAGAGGCTCCAGATCGGCCTGGGCCGCGAGCGCATCGGCCAGACGCCGTTCCAGCCGCTGGACCTCCTCGGCCGCGACCTCCGCGGAGACCTCACTCCACTCGCGGTGATCCGCGGCGACCCGGCGCAGGGCCTCGAGCTGCCGGGCCACGCCCTGGTGCGAATCCTCGCGGTCCTGGGCCACGGTCTCCGCAGCCTTGAGGGTCTCCCGCAGTTCGGCGATCCGGTCCTGGACCATGGCGACCTTGCTGGCGTTGTCGAAGCCGAGCACGAAGTCACGACGCGCGGCGAAGCGGTCGTCCTTCTCCACGGTGTGGCTGTTGCGCTTGACCACGCCGCCCAGCGACAGGCCGCGTTCCAGTCCGGCGAGCTCGGCCGGGTCCTCCACGCATGGATAGGCGTAGTCCAGCGCGATCCGCTCGCGCAGCCACTCGACGGCCGTCTCCCGGGCCGGCGTCAGTCCGGTCTCAAGGAAGCGCAGCTTCGCCAGGAGGTCCCGGGGCTCCACCGCGGACAGGGCCGCCTCCGCGCCGGGCAGCACGCGGGAGACGTCGACGGCGCGCAGGGCCCCGCGGATCGTGGTGCCGTCCAGGAACTCGGTCACGCGGGTGAACAGCTCGCCCGGGACGAGGAGCGTGGTGGCGAGATTGCGCAGGGCGCGCTCGGCGGCGGGGCGCCACCGGTCCTCCTCGGGGAGCAGGTCCATCAGCTCGCCGGCGAACGGCAGCTCCGAGATCTCGACCTCCAGCGCCGCGGCGATCGCGGCCCGGTTCTCGAGGGCGGGCTGCGGCATGAGCGACGTGCCCGACTGCAGGGACCGCAGTTCCTTCCCGGCCTCCTCCAGCTCGCGCTTGGCGGTGGCGTGGGCGTCGAAGGCCTCGAAGCGGAGCGCCTTGAGGGACTCGGCGTCGCCCGTCAGCTCGGCGCTGCGCTGCTCGGCCTGCTGGTGCGCCTGCGCCCAGCCCTCGGCCGTCCACTCGAGTTCCAGGCCGGCGTCGCGCAGTTGCTTCTGCACGGTCGTCTCGAGGTCGCGCCGGAGCCGCTGCGCCAGCCGTGCGTTCTCCAGGCCCGCCTCGATCGAGGCGATCGCGTTGCCGCCCTGGTTGTTGTAGTCCAGTTCCAGCTCGCGCAGCTGCGCGGCGAGGGCATCACGGCTCATCCGCTCGGCCTTGAGGGCCTGCGCCTTGTCCGCGGCCAGCGCCTTGAGCCGCGCCACGGTGTTCTCATGCACGACGACGGCGAGCGCCTGCCGCTGTGCGTCGAACTCGGTGCCGCCCAGGGTCCGGAGGCGGTTGGCTTCCAGCAGGTGGCGGGCGTAGTCCTTGTTCAGCTGCGGGACGGGGGCGAGATCATCGCGCTGGAGGCGGACGTCCTCGAGCCGCTGACGGATCGAGATGAGATTGCTGAACTCCTCCACGACGGCGTCCGCGGCGTCCAGCGTGGCGGGCGGATCGAGGACCTGGTCACGGAAGAAGGTGTTGACGCTGCCGCCGAGACCTTTGCCGGCCTGGATGACTCGCAGGAGCGGGAGGGCCTGGTCGCTGCCGATGCCGAGGATGCGCCGGAACCGTTCGGCGAAGGTGCGGTGCACATCGAAGACCTGCGCGCCGGGGAAGGCGTCCTCGAGAGCCGAGCGCGTGAAGCGTTTGTGCGCCAGGGTCTCCAGCACGTCGACGTCGAGCGGGACGGAGTCGATCATGTAGTGCCGGCCGACATTGGCCTCGGTGCCGTTCTTCGGGAGGTCGAAGAGGGCCGAGAGCGTCACCGTGGTGCCGGCGGCGTTGTCGAAGGTCAGCGCGACGGCGGACCAGGTGGCGCCCGGGCGCTGGAAGGCGCTCGTGGCGCCGTCCGTGGTGGCGCGGTCGCCGACCTTGCCGCGCATGTAGGTGTAGGTGGTGCGCTTGTCGTCCACCGCGCCGCCCATCCGGGCCGCGGCGGCCTCGTTGGAGCGGGGCCGGGCGTCGAACACGCGGAGCATGGCGTCGAAGAGCGTGGACTTGCCGACGCCGGAGTTGCCGGTCAGGAGGGTGCCGCGGCGGTCGACGTGCATGACGTGGGCGCCGTGGAACGTGCCCCAGTTGACGAGCTGGACCCGCGCCAGGCGCATCTGGCCCGGGTTGATGTCGTCACCGATGGGCAGCAGTGCGGGGATGCTCATGCCTGCTCCTCCTCGTGGGTTCCGGGCTCGTCAGTCGGGTCGACGTCCGGCTCGGCGTCGCCAGGCTCGGCGTCGTCCGGCTCACCGGCGTCACCGGCGTCGTCGATGTCCAGGAGCGCCTGGGTGCCCACGGCGTCCTCCGTGGCGTGCTGGAGGCGTTCCAGCTGCGCGGTGATGGCGGTGATGCTGTCGAACGGGAGGGCCAGCGGCAGGGCGCCGCTGATGCCGTACACGTTCTCCAGACCGGTCGGCAGGAGCAGCTGACGGGCGCGGAGCTTCTCGACGGCGGCCTGGACGGTCTTGGCGTCCCGGTACGCGTCCTGCTCCGCGGCGGGCTGGTAGTGCGCCACGATCTCCGCGATCTCCTCCAGGGTGACCGTGGGCTCCGTCTGGGCCTCGCTGTGCCGGTCGAGGAGCAGGCGCAGGCGCAGCAGGACGATGGTCTCCACGCGGCTGAGCGCGCGCTGCTGGCGGAGCAGGCTGGACCGGGCGTTGCCGCCGAGCAGCTCCGGGTCCACCGGGCGCAGGACGGCGATCTTGCGTTCGTGGTCCAGGTGCAGGGTCAGGAACAGCTCCGAGAGGCGGGACCTCAGGATCTGCTGATGATCGGTCAGCGTGGTCCACAGCTTCTCGTCACGCCCGCCGTCCACATAGGGACCCTTGAGGAGGCGCACCAGGGCATGGCGCAGACGCAGCGGAAGGACTCCGGTGTCACCGGGGTAGAGCTCGGCTCCGTCGACGAACGTGTCCCGCGCGTCGACGCCGTGGATCTGCTCGCTCATTCCTGTCCTTCCTTCGTGCGTTTCCTGCGTTTGGTGCTCGACGCCGTCGGGGTGCCGGTCACGCCCGCGTCACCGCCGGCGCCGTCCGTTCCACCGCCCGCGTGGCCGCCAGCGTCCGTTCCACCCGGGAGCGTCACGAGCGGCACGGTCGCGGCGCGCAGGCTGCCATCCACCTGCTCGAACTCGACGCTCTCCTGGCTCGCGGCCGAGAAGGCCGCCCCCGAGTTGAGCGCTTCGGACAGCAAGGCACGGATCGAGTTGATGTGCCGTTCCTGCGGCGGGAGGGCCGACCAGGCTCCGCCCACCGTCTGCGCCCCGGCCAGGGCGGTCCGGATCAGCGCCGGTTTGGCCTTCGGCGTCCGCGGGGCACGGGTCCGGTCCTGCTCGGCGAAGTCGATGGGATCCGCCAGCCGCGGCGGCTCCTCGAATTCGTCCGGGTCGAACAGCTGCACCATGGAGATCGATTCCAGCACGCCGCCGAACAGTTCCGGAGCGGCCGCGAAGCCCGGCTTGTCCCGTTCATAGGGAAGGCCGCGGACGGCCTGCTCGGCCTGCCGCAGCGCCTGCCGGAGGCGGAGCGAGTGCCGGAAGTCGTCGCTCTGCACATAGGTGTTGAGGCTCTCGGAGAGCTTGCCGTAGATCCGCTGGATCTGCGCGTGCTGGTTCCGGAGTTCCGAGACGAGGCTCTTGAGGGTCTCCCGGTCCTCGGCGGCGAGGGTGTCCGCGAACTGCCGGCTGAGCACCTCGGCGATCGCCGAGCGGAAGCGCAGCTGCTGCTGCGGGTCCTCCAGGAACGCGGTGAAGGAACGGAAGGTCCTGCCCTCCGGGCTCTGGCGGAGGATGCGGTCCTGTTCGAGCACCTGGGCCATCGTGGCGCCCTTGGTCAGGGACTCCTCGATGATCTGGTTGCGGAGCTTGCCCACCAGGTCCTCGATGCTGTCGCGCATCTTCTTGTAGTCGGCCGGGAGGCTCGCGGCAAGGTCCAGGATGTTCTCCGTGGCCTCCACGGCCTCGTCCTCGTCCAGGAGACCATCGAGTTCGCCGGAGGTGATGCCGCGGATCAGGTCCTCGCGTTCCTGGATCTCCTCGCGGAGGGACTCCAGGCGTGCCGTCTGGTCCGGGTTGGTCTCGTGGGCCAGCTTCTCGACGTCGTTCAGCAAGGTGCCGAGGCGGGAGCCGGTGAGGGTGGAACGGGGTGAGCTGAGGCTGTCCAGGAACGCGAGCACGCGGGAGGCGGCTTCGGTGAGTTCGTAGACGATGTGCCCGGAGTGGTGGCGGCGGGTCACGAACTTCCGGCGGGTCCACTCATCGGCCACGGTGCGTCCCGTGTTGGCTCCCGCGATCGCCGGGTCCGTGGCGCGGAGCTCCTCCAGACACAGGTCCAGTTCCGCGTGGAACTCCTCGAGGGTCAGGCTCGGGCGCGTCCGGGTGAAGGTGGACTGGAGCACGGCGATCACCCACGGGGCCGACCGGGTCAGCGCCCAGGCGGGCCCCTTGGTCAGCGCTTCGAGCGTGGAGAGCCGTCGCGAGAGGTCCGTGGTGTCCATCGGGCACACCCCTTTCCTCAACCTCGCGGCCCCGCGCGGAACGAGGCATGCCGAAAATGACCAGCTTTAAGGGTACGCGGGCCGCGCGGCGGGTCCGGACCTGTCATTTTTCATCACAAACGAACTACGATTCCGCAACGGACCCGACACGTCGTTCCCCTGACCGTCCCCCGGTGGCTACCGTTGAATTTCAGAGTTCCGTCAGGGCGCCGTAGGAAAGCGGCCTGGCACCTGGTCTGCACACCGCCAAAGGGGATGACGGCGAATGACATCTGATACGACCATGATCTTGAACCTCACCTTCGTGGGGACGCTGATGATCGCTGCCTTCCTGGCGGCCCTGGTGCTCTTCGCCGGCTGCATGGCGCTGGTCTTCACGGGGCTCGGCCGCCTGGTCTATCTGGGCGCGACCCGGCTGATCGGCGCGGGGCGCACGCTGGGCGGCCGCGTGGTCGCCGCACGCCAGACCTCGGGCCACCAGACCTCGCACGACGCCGACGCCCCCGCGCCCGCGGCTGTCACCTCCTCTGCCGCGCGCGACAGCTCCGAGCGGGTTCCGGCCCCGTCGTCCAGCACCGCCGCGGCGGCTTCCGGAACGACCACGGCGAACGGCAAGTCCGGACTCATCCCGTCCTGGCGCAAGCCCGCCGGCCCCGCCCCCGAACCCGCGGGGGACGCGGCGTCCACCGAGAAGGCCGCGCCGTCCGTGACGGTGAAGCTGAGCGAACCGGAGACGCCCCCTGCCGAACGGGCGGGGCTCCGCGCCGAAGCGGACCCGGAGCAGGCCCAGGAAACCCGCCCCGAGCCCGCCCTCGCGGTCACTCCGGTCGTCACGCCCGCAGGCGGCCCCCGTCCCGCGAAGAAGGCCGCGCCAAAGAGCTCCGGACGGAGCGCCCCGCGGCCGACCGACTCCGCCCGGAACACTGTTCCCGGCATCCTCCGACCGTCCCAGGATCCGGAGGAACAGCACGCCAAGGGCGCTTAAGGCGCATAATCAATACCCATGGCTGCCCCTTCCGGGACTTCGTCCCTCTCCAAGTCCGCGCCCAACGCCGTCCGGGTGGATGCGTGGCTCTGGGCCGTGCGCGCCTACAAGACCCGCTCCGCGGCCACGGCGGCCTGCCGGGCGGGCCACGTCCGGCTGAACGGGAACCCGGTCAAGGCGTCCCAGATCGTGATCCCCGGCGATGAGGTCCGCATCCGCATGCCCGGCTACGAGCGCATCCTCGAGGTGCGCCGACTGATCGCCAAGCGCGTCGGGGCGGAGGCGGCGTCGCACGCGTTCACGGACCGCACCCCACCGCGGCCGCTGGCCCCGCAGCTCGGCATCCCGGTCCGGGACCGGGGCACCGGGCGACCCACCAAGAAGGACCGCCGCGAGATGGACCGGCTGCGGGGGAACTGAGACGCCCAACCCACCCCCTCACCCACCCAGCGGCAGCGGCACCACGCCCACCGAACGCCCCGCCCGGTCCAGCCGGTGCCCGGACCTCTTGTCGGTCCGCACCACGGCCTGCCGCCCGATCACGACCGCGCTCGGGATCTGCTGGAGCACCCGCAATTCGAGGGCGTGGACTTCCAGGAGGTCGCGCACCCAGAACGTGGCGAGGAGGTTGCCGCGTCCGAGGACCTGCGCGCTCACCCGGCAGCTGGGCTGGTCGGCGAAGAACCGGCCCGCCTGCTCGAGGTGCGCCGCGGGCACGCTCAGCACGATCGTCACCTCCCGGTGGCGCGGGCGGAAGGCCGTGGAGAAATCGCACCGCAGCGTCACGTGACCACCGGCGAGGAGCTGTTCGGTCCGCCGTCGCGCGGTCTGTGGGGAGACCCCCACCCGGGCGGCCAGTCGCTCCCAGCCCGCCCGGCCGTCCTCGCTCAGCGCAGCCACGAGAGCCGCGTCCACCGCGCCGAGTCTGGCCGGTCTGCGGTTCGGAGCGCCGCCGCCCAGGGCCCGCTCCTGGCCCGGGTCCAAGGTGCCGAGCCGCCACTGCGTGCCCTCCCGGTGGAGACGGGTCGCCAGGACCACCTCCCAACGGGTCACCCCGGGGAGCCCCGACAGGACGCCGGAGACCGCGTCCATGAGCTCGTCATAGCCCGGGGCGAAGCAGTCCGCCATGACGTCGAACTCGCCCGTCATCCGCGAGACCGTGCCGAACGTAGGGCTCGAGCAGAGTGCGTCGAGCACCGCCTCCTGTCGTTTCGGGGCGGTGGAGAGGAAGAGGAAGGCCGAGGAACCCGCATCCAGATAGCGCGGTCCGGGGGCGAGCGTCACCCAGGCGTCGCCGCGAGCGCTCAGCGCGGCCCAGCGGCGGGAGACGGTGGTGGGTGCCAGGCCGAGCGTGGTTCCGAGGACGGACCACTCCGCACGCGGGTTGATCTCCAAGGCGCCCGCGAGCGCGAGATCGACTTCGGATATTTCGGCATTTTCGGTCATGTGAACGCCATCTCTGGAGGATTCAAGCAATTTCGCCGCAGCAGGGGCGGATTCTCCTAGCTTAGTGATGTCCATCACGGGCGCCGCACGGCGCCGTCCCGAGAGTTGCCGCCATGAAAACCAGCACCCCCGCCCCGCCTTCCACCCGCACCAGCGCCCTCGGCCTGATCGTCGCCATGGCGCTCGTCGAGGCCCTGTCCGGGATCACCCAGGGTTACCTCAATCCGATCCTCCCCGCCCTCGGCCCCGAGCTGCACCTGGACGACCCCACGATCAACGGGCTCTTCCTCATTTCGAACGTCGCTTTCGCCGTCCTCACGCCGATCATCTCGCGCCTCGGGGACAGCTGGGGATGCCGCCGGATCCTGCGGCTGTCCACCGTCACGGTGGCCGCCGGCGCGGTCCTGATGGCGGTCGCCCCCAGCCTGCTCACCATCTCGGTGGGCGTCGTGCTGCTGACCTGCGTGGTCGGCTTCATCCCGCTCATGATGGGGATCCTTCGCGCCACCCGGCCGGAGAGCACCCGCAGCGGGGTCGGCGCCATGATCGGGACCCTGATGATCACGGTGGGCGTCGGCGGGCTGCTGGCGGGCATCGTGGGCGCCGAACGCCCGACCCTCGGGTTCTGGGTGGCCGTCCCCTTCGCCGCCCTCGCGCTCGTCGCGTCCTTCTTCCTGCCGGAGGGCCTGCCCGCCACGCGGGAACCCCTCGCGCTCCTCCCGCTCGCACTGTGCAGCCTGGGCCTCATCGGCCTCGTGACCGCCCTGTCCATGGGCCCCGACTGGGGCTGGCTCTCCGCTCCGGCTCTGGTCAGCGGCCTCCTCGGCGTCGCCCTCCTGGCTCTCTGGGTGAAACTCGACCTGCGCAAGAGCACGACGACGGCGGCGCCCCGCCGCTTCATCGACCTCCACCTGCTCGCGGTCCCCCGCGTCCGGACGGTCACCGTGGCGACGTTCCTCTTCGGCTTCTCCTCGATCAGCTACTTCGGCAGCAACGGCCTGTTCCTGCACGCGGACGCCGCCAAGGCGGGGTTCGGCTTCGGCATGGGCCCGCTGGACATCGCCGTGGTGCTGGCGGCCGCATCGGCCCTCGGATTCCTGTCCTCCCTCGCCGTGCCGCCGCTCATGGCCCGGATCGGCGAGCGCGGAGGCCTGGTGTGCGCCGCGTCCGTGCTGGCTCTGGGATTCCTGCTGATGGGCCTGCTCCACGGATCGGCAGCCGGGTACGTGGCCGGATTCGGGGTCTTCTACCTGGGTCTCGGCATGTACCAGTCCGCCACCCGCACCCTCAGCGTGGAAGGCGTCCCGGTGGAGGAGACGTCCACGGCCGCAGGGCTCAATGAACTGGCCCTCTCCGTCGGCATCTCGATCGGTGCCGCAGTGGTCCGGCTGATCTCCGCGGCGTCCGCGGTGGACGGGAGGATCCCGCTCAGCGGCTTCGCCACCCTGTGGGCGGTCCTCGGCCTGGGCGCCGTCCTCGCGGGCGTGGTGTCTCTCGGATACCCGCGGCGGACCGCCACCCTGCCGGAAGGAGCACGGGCGTGACCGGCGCGACGGACGTCCGGGTGGAAACCCTGATCGCCGAAGCGGTGGATCGCTGGCGGCCCCGGATGCTGGACCTGAGCCACGCCCTGCACGCCGATCCCGAGCTCAGCGGGGAGGAGCACCGGGCGGCGAAGCGGGTGCGGGCGATGCTGGCGGAGGCCGGATTCCGGTTCGACGTCCCCCAGCCGGCCGCGCCCACCGCGCTGCGGGCGGAGGCCGGGGAGGGTGAGCTGGTGGCCGTGTTCTGCATCGAGTACGACGCCCTGCCGGGGATCGGCCACGCCTGCGGCCACAATGTGAATGCCGCCGCGACGCTGGGAGCCGCCCTGGCCCTGGCCTCCGCCGCGGGGCCGCTGGGCCTCACGGTCCGGGTGCTCGGGACCCCCGCCGAAGAGTCCCATGGCGGCAAGGTCGACCTCCTGGAGGAAGGGATGTTCGACGGTGCCGCGATGGCCTTCATGGTCCATGCGAGCGGGGAGGACGCCGTGGGCAACTCCTCCCTCGCCCTCGGTTGCTGGGACCTGACGTTCCACGGCCGGGCCGCCCATGCCGCCACCGCGCCGGAGGACGGCGTGAACGCCCTGTCAGCCCTGGTCGTCGCCCAGACCGCGGTGGGGCTCCTGAGGCAGCAGCTGCCGCGCGACGTCGTCGTCTCCCAGGTGGTGACCGACGGCGGGTCGGCGCCCAATGTGATCCCGGACCGCGCCTCGGCACGGCTCGAGGTCCGGGCGCCACGGCGCGACCAGCTCGACGCCGCGTGGGCGGCCGTGCGGCGGTGCTTCGAGGCGGGCGCCCACGCCACGGGGTGCACGCTGGACATCGAGCGGTCGGGGAACGTCTTCGCCGATCTGCGGCAGGACGGCTTCCTCGCCGGCGCCTATGCGGAGACCATGGAGCGGCGCGGCCGGAGCGTGCCCCTGCGCGGCGATGCGATCGCCTCGACCGACATGGGCAACGTCTCCCACCGCGTGCCGAGCATCCACCCGATGGTCGGTTACGACGTCGGCGGGGCCGCTCATCACACGGCGGAATTCGCCCTGGCCGGGGCCGGGTCGTCGGCGGATCTGGCTGTCGTGGACGCCGCGTACGGGCTCGCCGCCGCGGCCGCCCGCGCCGCCCAGGATCCCACGGAACGCCGCAGGCTGCTGGAGTCCGTCGCTCGTCATCCCTGACCAGCCGCGCCGCCTCCACACCGTCCCCGTCCGGGAAACCGTCGCCGAAAGGCTATTCCCGGACGGGGATTCGTGTCGTAATGTTATCGATGCCACGCACGTTCTCAACGATGGATGAGAGGTCGGCGCGACGAAAGAGCCCTCGCGATCCTCGGTGGACCGCCTGGACTCCGCGCCGGGCTCCGGGGGCGTCCTCAGGTTTGTGGCGGCACATCGACCAGCTCAACGCAGAGGAATCGTTCATGAAAACAGCCAGTATCGGCGCCGCCGCGGCGGTGGCGTGTCTCCTCGGAGGCACCCTCACCGCCGCCGCTTCCGCCCCGGCCTCGGCCGCGACCACCTCGGACTACACCGTGTCGACGGGGTCCGTCGTCCAGGTCGGCCACGCGACGGACACTCCCGCCTGGCCCTACATCGACAAGGACGGGTCGTTCTACTTCCAGCAATCGGCGGCGCTGTACGGGGCCACCGAGGCGCGGCGCTGGGACTTCTACACCGGCACCACGCTCGACACGGCAACCTTCAACTCGTCGCTGAGCAACTACACCAACCCGTCGAACTCCTCGGATTCGAACGGCAACACCACCTGGCGCTGCAACAACAGCCCCACGGGAACCTCCGCCACGTTCGCCCCGGACACCTCGTCATATTCCCAGAAGAATTACTGCGACCTCACGGGCGTCTGGGTCGACCCCGACACGGGCGACTGGTACGGCCTGGTCCACAACGAGTTCACGCCGAAACCGTTCGGCGACGGCGTCCACTACGACGCGATCGACTACGCGAAATCGAGCGACCAGGGCAAGACGTGGACCATCACCGGCCACGTGATCACCTCCCCCTACAGCACCACCCGGAACGACACGACGGCGTTCCCGAATCAGACCTACTACTACGGCGACGGCGACCCCCGCCTCGTCGTGGACACCGCTTCGGGCTACTTCTACGTCTTCTACGGCTCCCGCGTGATCAACAAGAACGGCGGCTGGGCGGCGCCAGGGTTCGCCGAGCACGTGGCGCGCGCACCGATCAGCCAGAAGATGGCGCCGTCGTCCTGGCAGAAGTACTACAACGGCAGCTGGTCCACCCCCGGCGTCGGCGGAGCGGAGAGCACCATCGTCTCCACCTCGCAGAGCAGCACCGGTTATCTGCCCTCGAACCTCGAGTACAAGCCGTCCAACACCGGCAGTGTCGCCGCCCAGGCGCAGGCCGGCCAGCTCCCCGCGAACGGCTCCGACCTGTTCATCCTGAACGTCTCCTACAACGCCTACCTCGGCATGTACATCGGCACCCCGCAGACCGATCTGGGCGACGGCGTCAACCGGCCGCTGCACTTCTACGGCACCACGGACCTCGCCACTCAGAAGTGGGTGGACCTGGGGACTGCGCCCAACTACACCCAGCAGTCCTGGTACCGCTGGCTCCTGGACGGGACCAACGCCACGAGCACCGCGATCGTCGGCAAGACCTTCCGGTCCTACTGCTACTTCGCCTGCTCCATCCCGTCCGGATCGACGAAGGCCTCCAGTTCTGAGTACGTCAACGTCACCATCGACGCCGCGAACCCCGCCCGGACCATCGACTCCACGAAGTCCTACCGCATCCAGTCGGCGGCCGGTCAGTCACTCAACCAGAGCGGCACCTCCACCCTCTCCACGGTGGCGACCTCCACCGCGGGCAGCACGGCCGCCTGGAAGTTCACGCCCACCGGCGACGGCGCCTACACGATCACCAACACCTCCTCCGGCCTGGCGCTCGGCGTGAACTCCGGCTCCACCGCCAACCGCGCCTGGGGCACGGCCGTGAGCCTCGCCTCGCTGCCCTCCGGCGGGGCGACCCAGGGCCAGCAGTGGTTCGTGATCTCCAAGGTGAGCACGCCGAGCAGCTCCGGCGCGGCCGTGAGCACGGGCACGTACAGCCTGGTCAACCGCTACAGCGGCCTCGTCCTGAGCCTCACGGGTTCCGGCAAGACCGCGCCCGTCAGGACCTGGACCAACAGTGGCAGCGCCGGCGACACGAGCACCCCGGCAGCCCAGACCATCACGCTCGCCCAGGTCCCGACCACGGGCCAGGTGCGGGGCGCGGCCTCCGGCCGCTGCCTGGACGTCCCGAACTCGGCCACCGCGAACGGCACGCTCCCGGACCTCTGGGATTGCAACAGCGGGGCCAACCAGCAGTGGACCACCGCGGCGGACGGCACCGTGAAGGTGTACGGCGCCAAGTGCCTGGACGTGCCGAACTCCCAGGCCAGCGCGGGCGCAGCGGTGGAGATCTGGGACTGCAACGGCGGCGCCAACCAGCAGTGGACGGTCAACGCGGACGGCACCATCCGCTCGGCCCTGTCCCCGACGCTGTGCCTCGACGTCACCAACGGCTCCACGGCCAATGGGGCGGGGATCCAGCTCTGGACCTGCACGGGCAACGGCAACCAGCGCTGGACGCTCGGCTGAGCCTCCGGGCCGATGCCCACGAGGTGACGCCCCAGCACTGACACACGGCCCGGGCCGGACACGACCGTCCGTCCCGGGCCGTCCCGCGTTAGGATCACGGGGTGATCGAGCCTCTGAAGAAGCCCCGCAGGGCGCCGGGGATGGTCGACGTCGCGGCACTCGCCGGCGTCTCGGCCCAGACGGTCTCGCGGGTGCTCCGCGGGCAGACGAATGTGCAGGACAGCACGCGGGACAAGGTGCTGGCCGCCGTCGAGCAGCTCGGCTACCGCCGCAACAACGCCGCGCGCGCCCTGTCCTCGGGCCGCAGCCGGGCGTTCGGGATCGTTCAGCTCCAGACGGGCTACTACTCGCGGACGGCGATCATCTCGGGCGTCGAAGCCGCAGCGCGGGAGGCGGGCTATTCGCTCAGCGCCGCCACGAGCCCCTCCCTCGATCCGGCGGCCATCGAGGAGGCCATGTCGGTGCTCGCCGATCAGGGCGTCGAGGGCATCATCCTCGCCCTCCCGCTGATACATGCCACGCGCGGCATCGAAGAGCTGACGCAGGCGATCCCGACCGTCTCGATCGACGGCTCCCGGACCTCCGCCACCGAAGTCGTGGCCGTCGACCAGACTCAGGCAGCCCAGCTGGCCACCCGGCATCTGCTGGAGCTGGGGCACCGCTCGGTGTGGCACGTCTCGGGCCCGCCGGAGTGGCATGACGCCGCGAGCCGGAGTGCCGGCTGGCGGCAGACGCTGGTGTCCGCGGGTATCGTCCCGCCCGAGGAGCTGGTGGGAGACTGGTCGCCCGGGTCGGGCCATCGGCTCGGTCTGGAGCTGGGGCGCCGGCCCGAAGTGACGGCCGTCTTCGTCTCGAGCGATGAGATGGCCTTCGGTGTGATCAGGGCGCTGCACGAGCTCGGCCGACGCGTCCCGGAGGACATCTCCGTGGTGAGCGTGGACAATATTCCGCTGGCGGAATACTGTTCGCCACCCCTCACCACGGTCGCTCAGCCGTTCGAGGAGATGGCGAGGGTGGCGGTCGATCATCTGCTGCGCCACATCTCGGATCCGGCCACGCTCACGGTCGATTCGATCGAGCCGCGGCTGATCGTGCGGGCCTCCACGAGCGCCCCACGCTGAGTCGGCCCGGGCGGCCCAGCCCTGCCACCGTTCCCCGTGACGCGCGTCGCAGTCACATTTCCCCCTCACCCCGGCCTGCCCGGACACTGGTGGCATGACCCTCAAGTTCGCCCGTTTCGGCTCCCTCGGGGCCGAGGAGCCCGTGGTGGTTGTCGATGACGCCAACGGCCGCACCCGGCATTTCAGCCTCCTGCCCCTGACGCAGGACATCGACTCCGCCTTCCTCTCCCGCGACTTCGTGGCCGAGACCCAGCTGGCCCTCGACGCCGGGCGGCTGCCCGCCGTCGCGCCGTCCGCCCGGATCGGCGCCCCGGTGGCCCGCCCCGGAACCGTGGTGGGCATCGGCCTGAACTACGCTGCCCACGCCGCCGAGTCCGGCCTGGAGCCGCCGGCGTCGCCGGTCGTGTTCCTCAAGCCCGCCAACACCGTCGCCGGACCCTACGACGAGTTCCCGGGCCTGCCCGGCAGCGAGCAGCTCGACTGGGAGGTGGAGCTCGGCCTGGTGATCGGCCGGCACGCGCACCTCCTGGCCGACGAGCACGAGGCGCAGGCCGCCATCGCCGGTTACGTCCTCGCCAACGACCTCTCCGAGCGCTCCCTCCAGCTGGGCGGCGCGGGCGGTCAGTGGACGAAGGGCAAGTCGCTGCCCGGCTCCACCCCGCTCGGCCCGTGGCTGGTCCCTGCCGTCGGGGCGGACGGCATGCCGTTCGACGTCTCCTCGCTCCCCCTCGCAACGCGCGTGAACGGCGTCGAGTGCCAGCGCTCGACGACGGCGGACATGGTCTTCCGCGCCGCGTTCCTGGTGCATCACGTCAGTCAGTTCATGGCCCTGGAGCCGGGCGACGTCATCATCACGGGCACCCCGGAAGGTGTCGCCATGTCCGGCCGGTTCGAATACCTCAAGCACGGTGACGTGGTCGAGATCGAGGCCCCGGGCCTCGGCGCCCAGCGCGTCGTCGTCGGCTGACCAGGCGCCCGCCGGCCTCGCCCGCACTACTCCCGTAGACCGGGGGAACCGGCGGGCGAGGTGGCCGCGTGTCCGGCGCGGCGCTTCCTGTGGTTGCTCAACGCAACTAGCCTGGGGACATGACTCTGGATCTCACCGCCATATACAAGGACCTTCACAGCAACCCGGAACTCTCCTTCCAGGAGACCCGCACCGCCGGCATCGTCGCCGGGCACTTGCGTGAGCTCGGCTTCGAGGTGACGGAGGGCGTGGGCCGGACCGGCGTCGTCGGCGTCCTGGCCAACGGCGTCGGCCCCACCGTGCTGCTGCGCGCCGACATGGACGGCCTGCCCGTCGAGGAGCAGACCGGGCTCGACTACGCCAGCACCGCCCGCGGGACCGATCCGGACGGCAATGACGTCCCCGTCATGCACGCCTGCGGCCACGATGTGCACGTGACCTGCCTGCTCGGGGCGGCCGAAGTGCTGGCCGGCTCCCGCGAGGAGTGGTCGGGCACGCTCGTCACCGTGTTCCAGCCCGCCGAGGAAGCCGGTGGCGGCGCCGCGGAGATGCTCCGCGACGGTTTCCTGGACCGCTTCCCGCGTCCCGACGTGGTGCTGGGGCAGCACGTCGCGCCGATCCCGGCCGGCTTCATCGGCCTCACGCCCGGCCCGGCCATGGCCGCCGCGGACAGTCTGAGCATCACGCTGCACGGCGTGGGCGGTCACGGTTCGCGTCCCGAAGCGACGGTGGACCCCGTGTACCTCGCGGCCAATGTCATCAACCGCCTGCAGGGCGTGGTGTCCCGCGAGATCAGCGCCCTGGACACCGCCGTCGTGACGGTGGGCCAGGTCCACGCCGGGACCAAGAACAACATCATCCCGGACAAGGCGACCCTCGGACTGACGGTGCGCAGCTACCGCGAAGAGGTCCGTTCCAAGGTCCTGGAGAGCGTGGAGCGCGTGGCCAAGGCGGAGGCACAGGCCTCGGCCAGCCCGAAAGAACCCACGATCGAGTACTTCGAGCGCTTCCCCGTCACAGTCAACGACCCCACCGCGAGCGAGCGGGTCGCCACCGTGCTGCGGGGCGTGCTGGGCGAGCAGCGGGTGCTGAACCCGGGCCCGCTCTCCGGCAGCGAGGACGTCGGGGAGTTCTCCACGGCCGCGGACGTGCCGCTGGTCTACTGGTTCCTCGGCGGCGGCGAACCGTCCCTCGCGGAGATCGTCGCGAAGACCGGACGGATGCCCGACGACATCCCATCCAACCACTCGCCGTTCTTCGCCCCCGTCATCGACCCGACGCTGGACAACGGCGTGAAGGCCCTGGTGGCCGCCGCGCGGGAGTTCCTGAGCTAAGCGCCGACCGCAGGGGCGAGCGGGTGCCCGCCCCTGTGGCCGCGCACCGATTGACCGCCACCATAGAACTTCACGGCGCCGTTCAGCGGGCGTGGCCGTTGGACATTGGGCGCGTGGAGCCCTGCACTTCTCCGGAGTGCCGCCGGAGGCCCTGCCAATCCGGTCTGAGGGAGCCTCGGAACACCTCGGCGGGACGGCGATTTTCGACAGGAACGTCACGGCTCAGCGGGTATAGCCTGGGACCGACCACACCGAATGGCTCATACCGAGCGGATCAAGGAGCTGTCATGGGACACGACAAGAACGACGAACTGCGCGAAGAGCACAACGAGCAGGACGAGCAGCGCCAGGAACGGCGCGACGGCGAATTCTTCGAAGGCACCGACGGCGCCGAGCTCGGCTCCCAGGACCGCCGCCGTGAAGAAGGCAACGAGAAGAAGCACCACTGATCAAGCCTTTCCCCGGCTGAATCCTGAAGATTCTCCGGGACCGAATCCCCCGACGGG
Organism: Arthrobacter woluwensis; assembly: GCF_900105345.1. NCBI lineage: Bacteria > Bacillati > Actinomycetota > Actinomycetes > Micrococcales > Micrococcaceae > Arthrobacter > Arthrobacter woluwensis. The sequence continues at coordinate 500,574 of NZ_FNSN01000003.1, read as the reverse complement.
CGCGCACTGGCGCGCCGGCCGGGGGATTTTCGCGTCATGGGGGATTCTGACCACATCAAATCTTCTGGGGCGCGGAACGAAAGCCCAGCGGGATTTTTGACTGCGAGTTCCACAGCGGGAGGTCGCAAACGACAGCTCCAGCCTGATCCGCCTGAACCTCCCAAAACCCGTTCAGGATGCCTCTGACCTCATCGAGGTCAGCAGCGCTCAAATTCTCAAGGCCCTTGCCACTCGGTCGATCGTCGAAATGATTCTCCAGTGCATCAAGGAGTGTGACCGAAGGAGCGCTGCGCGCCGAGTCTGCGAACATGGCCCGATTCTTCGCCACTTAGACCCGTCAGGCATCAACCTAGCGCTCACCATTTTCGCGATCTGGCCGCCCGGATCACCAGACCTCTGTCCCGGCAGTGTGCTCGCCTCTGCGCGGCCATCACGTGGGGTGCAGTGCTAGTGCTGCCACGAGCGGTATCGGCCGATCGTGGGGCACGAGATCGCGATTCTTGTCCGGTTCCACGTCTCTCAGGAACGCTCAGTCTGGTACCGAGCGCACTATGATGACGCGACTCTGGGTCTGATCCACGAACCGATTTAGCGTCGTTCGTAGACATTTCGTCGTCTGTCTATGGAGACCCTTATGAGAATTGCCATCACGGGTTCGTATGGTGCCGGAAAAACAACACTGGTCAAGAAATTGGTCGCCAATGTCGGGCTGCACTATCAACATGTTCCCGAAATGAGCTCCCCGCTGTGGCAGGCCGGCAAGCAGGCGACCGAATGCAGCCGGGACGAGCTCATCGAACTTCTGATCCGGCGCCTGATGGACCGGGCGGCCTTGGAGTTCGACGAGCCTGATGTCGTCTCGGACGGGTCTCTCCTGCACGACTGGGTGTTCGTGCGCACCATGCTGATGCACGGCGCACACCCCCCTCCTGACGTTCACGCAGACACCAGCTGGCAGATCGAATCCATCGAGCCGATCCGGCGAGCGCTTCTGACCCGGATGGCCGACCTTTACGACCTCGTCGTCCACCTCCCCATCGAGTTTCCGCTCGCGGTGGAGAACCGGCCGGTGTCCGACAAATTCCGGGAGCTCAGCGACCGCTACCTCATCTCGGAATTGGCGCACCTCTCCATCCCGACCCTGGAGGTCACCGGAACCCTCGATGAGCGCCTGGCACAGTGCCGGGGCGCCATCGAATCAACCACCCACTGAGAAAGAGCACTGATGAAAAACGACCTCAAGCTCGCAATCTCCGGGACGTATTCCACCGGCAAGAGCACCACCACCGAGGCGCTGTCCATCGCAACGGGCATCCCGCGGACTCACGCCATGACATCACGGGAGATCCTGATCGACCTCATCCCCGGCAAGACCGTGATGGAGCTCAACGGCATGGAGCTGATCAAGCTGATGATGAGGCGATTCGAGGAGCGTGTTCACAACGAGGCCGGAGAGGGTCCCTTCATCTCCGACGGCGGCGTCTTCCACGAGTGGGTCTACCTCGAGGCGCGCATGCGGATCGGGATCAACCCGGGAGCGCCGGCCTGGTTTCAGGCGGTGAAAAAGATCACCGGCCTCCCGGTCAAGCACTTCTACAAGTCGTACGCCGACGTGCTCGGCGAAGTGACCCGCCGTCGCGCACGGGGTCTGTACGACGCTTACGTGCATCTGCCCGTCGAGTTCGACATGCATGCCGATGGTCATCGCCCCGTGTCCGAGCCCTTCCGCCGTCTCTCCGATGATCTGCTGATCGACACCGTCTCCACCATGGGCAAGCCCTTCCACATCGTCGGAGGTTCCGTTGAAGAACGGCTGGAGAAGATCATCGACCTCTTCGACCTGCCGGTGGCTGTGCCGATCGAACAGGCGATCGCCCAGGCCCGGACGAACGTCGCGGCGGCCACCAAGATCCTGGAGGACGACGCCCGGTTCCATGACGCACAGCGCACCAAATCGTTCACCCGGCAGCTCAGCTACGCCCTGCGTTACTGACCTTCTCCACCGACCGCACACGCGGCCTTCACGACACGCACAGCCCTCATCCACCCACAGAAACGGATCATCACCCATGAGCGCACCGCGCCTCCGGCATCCCGGAGTGACCCTGGCTCTGCTGGCCTTCGCCCAGCTCGTCATCGCACTCGACTACAACATCGTCTTCGTCGCACTGCCCAAGATCAGTGAAGGCCTGGCCTTCACTGAATCCGCCCTCCAGTGGGTTGTGAGTGGCTACGCCGTGGTCTTCGGCGGCTTCCTCATGCTCGGCGGCCGCTTCGCGGACCTCTTCGGGCGGCGCAGGATGTTCGTCACCGGCATGGTTCTGTACGCGATCGCTTCGCTCGCCGGCGGTCTCGCCACTGAACCATGGCTCCTGATCGTCGCCAGGGCCGGTCAAGGCCTCGGCGGGGCTCTGCTTGCCCCGGCCACCCTGTCCCTGGTCACCACGATCTTCGAAGAGGGCCGGCACCGCAATCGCGCCATGGGTCTGTGGGCCGCGGCCGGCAGCACCGGAATGGTCCTCGGCTCCCTCCTCGGCGGCGTCCTGGCCGGCGCTCTGGGCTGGGGCTCGGTATTCTTCGTCAACGTCCCGCTCGGCCTCATCGGGGCCGGCGCAGCGTTCTTCTTCCTGCCCGCCGACCAGCCCTCGACCGCGAAAACCCGCCTGGACATCCCCGGCGCGGTGACGTCCACCGCCGGCATCCTGGCCATCGTCTACGGCATGGTTCAAGCCCCGGAGATCGGCTGGGCGGCGCCCGGAACCCTCCTTCCGCTCCTCGCGGGAATCATCCTCCTGGTCCTGTTCGTCGTCATCGAACGAAGAGTCGCCTCACCTCTCGTTCCGCTGGCCCTCTTCAGCAACGCCGGACTGCGCACCGGCACCGCGACGACCTTCGTGTTCATGGCCTCATTCGGGGCGCTTCCGTTCTTCATCACCATCTACCTTCAGCAGATCGCCCATGTGGACCCTCTGGCCACCGGTCTGATCTTCATGCTCCCCTCGGCCTGTGTGCTGCTGGGCACGATGATCGGAGGGCGTCTGAGCAACATCTGGTCCAGCCGACGGATTCTCGCACTCGCCTGGAGTGTGGGCGCGGTCGGCACGATTCTGACGGGAATCGTCATGGCGGCCCGAGGGCCCGTCCTCCTCGGGGCACTTCCTTTCGCTGTCCTCAGCCTCGCCCAAGGCGTCGTGTTCACGGTGATGTACTCCGTAGCCACGGCCGAGATCCCTGCCGCCGACCAGGGCGTCGGCTCCGGCATCGCGACCTCGGGGCAGCAGATCGGAGGCGCGGTCGGCTTGGCAGTTCTCGTCGCGGCTGCGACAGCGGCCGGCCACACCACGGTGGGCGCACTCACCCTGGACTTCACGACGGCGGGCATGGCGGGGATCGTCGTCCTGCTTCTCCTCGGCCTCCTGATCGCGGCGTCCGTCCGCAGTTCGGCACAGGCCGCCGTCGAGGCACCGCACGAGGACCGTAAAGCGACCGCCGTCAACTGAACCGGAGTCACGGGAATCGAGGGTTCTGACCAGATGCAGATCTACTACCTGCACCACGCGGGAGGCTTGCCCTGCGTTCCCCGTAACCTCCGAGCAGCCCTGCGCACAGGCGACTCCACGGTCACGCCCCTTCGGTTCGCCGGCACGGGGTCCACCATCGAGGACTTCGCGCACCACGCCATCTCAGACCTTGTGGCCCGGACGACCGTCCGGGCCACAGGCCCGCGCGTTCTGTACGGGCACAGCATGGGCGGAACCGTAGCCTACGAGATCTGCCGCCAACTGGGGCCGGCTATCGACCAATTGATCGACGTCGTCGTTCTCGCAGCGACCGCTCCATGGTGGCTCCCCGGCGTGACCAGACCGCGTATCGCCGCACCGGGGCCGGGGATCAAGGGCAGAAGCGGGCAGCGCCTGGTCACCCATCTTGCCGCTGTCGACCGCTACCTGCCGTGCGACCACGACGTTCCGGACGTGCGGGTTAGAGTTCTCTACGCCACCCGGGACCCCCTGGTCGTGCCGCACGCGGCACTGAAATGGGAGTCCCTCGGCTGGGAGGATCTCCGTTTCCACGCGATGGAAAGTTCCTCCCACCTCTTCCACACCGAAATCGTCGACGATCCTGAGGAACGCCGTTGGGAGTCCTTCATCGGAGAACTCAGATCGGAGACGAGTCCAGAAAGCAGGCGCTGGCTGCAGTGAGCACGAATTTGCCCGAACGTCGTCATGACTCTGCGGCGGTACGCCGTCGCTGGCTTGGCTCTTTCCTCCGGGCCAAACGCGAAAGCCTGAAGCCGTCCGACGTCGGACTGCCCACCACTGAGCGACGCAGAACCCCGGGTCTGCGTCGCGAAGAGGTCGCGGTCCTGGCCAGCGTAGGGGTCACCTGGTACACCTGGCTCGAGCAGGGCCGGGACATCACCGTTTCGACTCCGATCCTCGGGGCGATCGCCGAAGCCCTGAAGCTGGAGGGCCAGGAGCTCGAGCACCTCTACACCTTGGCAGGCAAGGCACTACCGGAGCTGAACAGCGCCAATGGCCGGGTCACCGAGACGCTCAGCCGCCTCCTGGGCGCTGTCCGCGAAGTCCCGGCGTATATCGCGGACCGCTACTGGAACGTGCTCGCGGTGAACGAACTCGGGCACTATATCTTCGGGCTGACCCCCGACAGCAACTGCCTGGTCAAGTTCTTCACGGACGAGGAGTACGCCGCGAAGTACCCGTTCCGGGAAACTGCGGCCACCATGATGGTCGCTCAGTTCCGGCAACGGGCCGCGTCCTTTCCGTCCGACACCGCTTTCCAGCTGCTGGCCGACGAACTCAAGCAGGAGTCGCCGGAGTTCGCCCACCTCTGGGACGGGCACAGCATGGCTCAGGACCCCCACCTTGAGGTCTCCTACGACCACAGCGCCTTGGGCCGCCTCTTCTTCGATTCAGTTCTTCTGACACCCATCGATGCCGGAGACCTCATGCTTTTCATGTACATCGCCCGCCCCGAATCGGCCGCCGCAATCGAAAGGCTCAGCTGACATGGCCGTCGCCTCAGAACGCTGGTACTCGCCCGCACAGTCACGGCACATCACCTTGGGGGACCTGAAGATCTCCTATGTCCCTGACGGGTATGTGGAGCTGGAGCCTGAAGGATGGTACCGAACGACGACGTTCCCCACCAGGCCTCCAATCTCCGAAGACGGTTACCTCATCGGGTCAGTCGGGAGCGTGGTCATTCACGAAGCGGATGGTCTCGTCGTGATCGATGCAGGCTTCGGCCCTCTTCAGTTGCCTCGCCACCGGACGCACCCCTCTCTGGGAACCATGAGAGGTGGGCTGAACCCCGAGTACGCAACGCTCGGTGACGAACGCATCAAAGCCTTGGCCATCACGCACGCCCACGAGGATCATGTCGGCTGGATCGGCGCCGGCCAGCCGGACCGGTTGAATCCCGAGCAGGTGTTCGTCGGCGCCCCCGACGCGGCCAGGCTGGCCCACCTCACCGGCACGACCAACGTCGGAGCCCTCCACGGCGGCGAACAGATCAGCGATTCCGTCCGAGCGATCCACACCCCAGGCCATACCGCCGGACACATGTCCTACATGGTCGAGTCGCGGGGAGAGCGGGCCCTGATCTTCGGGGACGTCTTCCACAGCCCAGTCCAGTTCCATGACACGACCATGGGCCCTTGGTCGGACGAGAACCCGGACCAAGCTCGTCGGTCCCGCAAGCTGGTCGCCGAGCTCCTGACCGAGCCCCATACGATCGGCGTCGGCTATCACTTCGCCGACATCGTCTTCGGCACGCTCACCCCGGAAGGCTGGCAGCCGCTGCACCTCTGATCAGCCAGGCATGATCACTGCCAGTATCACGAAGCTCTGGCTCGGGTAGTCCACCCCCGGAAGGCTGAACACGACACAAATTCAGCCCTCAAGGGGGAGGACGCACATGCACACCACGACGCCTACGGTGGATTCCATTCTGGGACCTGCCTCAGATCGATACTTCGGATCCCGCTACGCCCAGGTCATCCCCACCATTGAGCACCTGGACTCCTGGCAGAGCCAGAATGGCCGGCACACGGCCAAGGGAACGGCGTCGATTCAGATCAGCGGTCTCTGGTCCAAGAAGGGAGCCCGGACCGCGGTCCCGCACCTGGGAACCATCGACGTTCTCAGCCTCTCGTTGCAGGCCACCGAAGCCGCCCTGGCCCGGCTCGCCCGGCCTGTGAGCTGGACTGTCACCCTCTTGGAAGTGCGGGCACCCTCCCAACCGGTGGAATCAGGATTCGAGGCCCTGCCTCTGGCCCTCATCCTGGACACCACCGAGGACATGGCCCGCAGTGAAGTCGTTGTCGGAGGATTCACCGTCTCCATCGGCCTCGCACCCCAGGAACTGCCCGAGGGCGGCCTCAACGGCACCGGCAGCGTGTACCGGGACGTCTTCCGGTCTCGGGTCCCCGAGCTGGCTCCAATCGACCGGGTACAGGACGTCATCCGCACCCAGGTCAGCGTCGGCGTCGGCACCCCGGGACCTACTCCCACCGCCCTGGACGCGGCCAAAGCCCGGGGGCTCAACCTCATCGACGCCTTCGTCACGGTCCTCCAACTGGGTCAAGTACTCCTCTACGAACTCGACGGCCTCACCAGGGCCGACTCCGAAACCCTCTGGATGCGCACTACCCGCATTGTGGCTTGCACGACCACGGCTCCATCCACCACGGCGACCGCCACCTTGGAGAACCCCAGGATCCGAACCCTGCGCCAGGGAACCTGGCGCCTGGCGACCATCACGGGAGCACTTGGAGAGCACTTCACCGTCTCCTGCGCCGTCGCCCACCACATCCCCTGACCACGACCCTTCCCTTCCTAAGGAACGAGCACCCATGCCCGAATCCTCCACTCATCGCTCTATCCCCGTGCTCTGCGGCCTCGGCGCCGCCCTGCCTGCCCGCAAGATCACCAACCACGAAATCCACCAGGATCACGGACTGGAACCATCCTGGATCGAGGCCCGGACCGGGATCCGTACCCGCCACCGCGTCGATGCGGGAACCACCACCAGCGATCTGGCCACCGAGGCCGCACGCCAGGCTCTCGCGTCCGCCGGCCGGCTCGAGGTCGACCTCGTCATCGTCGCCACCACCACGCCCGACTGCCCGGTACCTGCAACAGCACCCAAAGTCGCACGGCAGCTCGGCCACACCCACGCTGCGGCCTTCGACATCAACGCCGTATGCAGCGGATTCGTCTATGCCCTCGCCCAGGGGGCGGCCGCCATTGCTGCTGGTCAGGCCCGCACCGCTCTGGTGATCGGTGCCGATGTCTTCAGCTCTCTGCTGGACCCCGAAGACGCAGTCAATCACGCCATCTTCGGTGACGGTGCCGGTGCCGTCGTTCTCAAGGCCGGCACCCCGGAAGAGCGGGGTCAGATCGTTGCTTCACGGCTACGTGCAGACGGTCAGGGCGAGCAAAAAATCTGGGTCCCGAACAGTGGCACCGACTCCCCGTACTTCCGGATGGACGGCCGCGACGTCTTCAAGGAAGCCGTGAAGAAGATGACCGAGGTCAGCCAGCAAACCGCAGTCGAGGCCGCTTGGAATCTCGCGGAGGTCGACTGGCTCGTTCCTCACCAGGCCAACCAGCGGATCCTCAACCAGGTTGCCCTGGCGTTGGGCGTGAACAACCGCTCGGTCATCACTCATCTCGACGAAGTCGGCAACACCTCCGCCGCATCCATCCCCCTGGCCATGGCACGCCATCACGAGCGATTCGCCTCCGGTGACAAGCTCCTCCTGACCGCCTTCGGTGGCGGCTATACCTGGGGTGCCGTTGCTCTGACCTGGCCCGAAGGCCTCCACGTTCCCTCCATCGCCCACATCACAGCAGCAAAGGACGACTGATCATGCCCGCCCAGACCCTCTCCGCAGAAGAACTCGTCGATCTGATCAATGAGCACATTTCCGAGCTCGGCGGCCGTGCCACCCCCACGGCAGCATTCACCGATATCGAAGTCGACTCGCTCATCTGCGTCGAGCTGGTCGTGTTCCTCGGCCAGCGCTACCATGTCGACCTCGAAGAATATGAAATCGCGTCCGCCGAGAATTTCACTGCCCTGGCGGAACTCCTCTCCGAGCGCATGGCCGGGGGAGGAGCCCGGGTTTGAACCAGACGGCCGCCTATTTCGATGTCGACGAAACCCTCACCCACGACGTCACCCTGTTCTCCTTCCTCCGCCACGACGCGCACACCACCGGGCAGACCGAACAGGCCGAGACATTTCTTCGAGAGCTCGCCGCCCGGCGCGCTCAAGGGGAACCCCGGGAATCCACCAATCGGTACTACTACCAGTGGTGGAAGGGCCGGGACGTCCAGAAGATCTGCGACCTGGCTGGCAACTGGTGGGCCGGCCGACTGCAGAAACCTGACCTTTTTCTCAGAAGCGATGTCCTGGCCAGGTACGAGTGGCACTCCCGGCAGGGCCACGCCCGGATCCTGCTCTCAGGGTCCTTTGTGCAGCTCATCGAACCGTTGGCCGCAGCCCTCGACGTGACCAGGGTGATCGCCACCGTTCCCCTGACCGGTCAGGGCCGATTCACCGGCGAGATCGGCGAACCCCTGATCGGCGATGCCAAACGCACGGCACTCCTCGCCGATGCTCGGGATCACGGGATCGACCTCACCACGTCGCACGGTTACGGAGACCACCGCAGCGACCTGCCCTTTCTCTCCGTTCTTGGGCACCCCCACCTGGTCACACCCCCGGGAAAAGGCTGGCAGGACCCTGACTTTCCCATCACCATCTGGCCGCCCACCGCCGACATGCATCCGGCATGATCACAACCTTCCAGAGAAAGGACAACAGACCCTGCCCAAAATCATGCACATCAATTTCAGCCCCAGGAAGGTCGACGGGCAGTCCCTGAAACCAGCCAAGAACATCCTCCACCAAGGCACCCAGCTCGCCCGGGCGAGTGGGGGATTTCAGATCCAAATGAACTCATCGAAGCCATCCACTATCGGAGATTGCCACTGTGAAACCAACTCCAACGCCGACCCCGACGCATCTGTCCCCGCTCAGCACCCTGACGTCGAACCTCCAGACGTTCGTCACATGGGCCATCATCGTCCTGGCAGTGTGTGCAGTTGTGATCGTTGCGCTATTCATTCTGGTACCGAGAGCGCGCATCCGCCGTTACGCGGCGCAAGCACGGTTGAACGAGAAGGAGATCCTTCGGATCAGAGGTGAGCTCTTGGGTTTTGTGAAGGACCAGTCTCCCACCCAAGGCAAAGCAGTCTCCCTGGGGGTCTTCTGGAGGCGGAAGGGGACGTCGAAGGCAGACAGGCACTGGATCTTGGCGGACCTCCGATCACGGCAGATCATTCTCCCGGCGTACTCACAGGACAAGCTCGAGCAGTTCTTCCAAACCCTGTCATGGGTGCTCTTCGCCAACCCACCCTCGTACGTGAAGCTCAGCGATCGCGACTGGCATCAACTCGCGAACGGAGCCAAGACAGAGGTGACTATCAAGACACTCATCGGGAACCAGACCAAGATCAAGAAGCGGAAGAAGACCAAGACAACCATCAAAAACAGCCCCGGAAGTGCCGTCGCTGTGGGGACCTCGAATACAGCGATAAGCCAAACCCGGCGGATCGAGACGCTGCCTACTGAGCAACTGGTCCAACTCATCGAGGCATTGCGTCTGGATTCCGGGTCGTTGTCCGGCGTTGAGGCGGAGGAGGCTGCATCTACGGCAGATGCTTTGGAAGCGGACATGAACGCAGGCCGCGAATCCAGCGCCATAAATAAGGCGAACGCCCTCCTCGATTTGATCTCCAAAGCTACCGGAGCATGGACTGCGACCACCGTGGTCCTGAAAACGATCGGGGCGATTCCCTGAGAAATGGCCCCGGTGAAAATCACACCTTCAGCTCCGCTCCAGCGCCGATCACGCCCTGGTCGCAGAGGCAGACCGACACGACGCGGTCCATGAGTGGATCGTCGAAGTGTCCGGGGCATGGGACGCGGAGTGAGGGGCGAGATCTGGACGGTGGCCGGTGGCGGGTATGCCCCCAAACCTCGTCCGGCGCTGATCATCCAGGATGACCGTTTCCGCGATGTCGGATCCCTGACGGTCGTTCCCCTGATGTAGCCTCTGCCGGATGCGCCCCTGCTGTGGATCCCGTCGGAGCCTTCCGCCCGGACAGGCCTGAAGGAGTTGATTCAGCAACTGCAGGCGAAGCTCGAATCGTTCGCCGTATGTCCAGGCGGGAGGCTCGCTTCAGGCATGGCCCGTTCCGATCTGACGGGCGCTGGTCCTCGCCTCATGCCAGACATCGTTCCGCCCCATTTCCTCCGGCGCCGGCGCATGAAACCCCGTTCCCCGCACGGTCGCCATACCCCACGGGCGCGATGCCTTTGACGCTCGTGATGGTTTCTTGAAGAATGGCCGTGCGAGGCGCAACTCGCGATCCGGTGCCGTCCGGAGAGGGAAACCCCAGCTCAGAGCGATGGCGCCACGCTCCGGTCCCCCGTGGATCCGGACTGCCGAGGGTTCTCCTTCGGCGCCGAGTGCACCTCGCCCGGGAACGGATTGACCCGAACGACCGAAGGAGAGCACGACATGACATTCAACAGTGACTCGCAACTCGACGCCCCGGTGCCGTCGACCACGGAATCGGGCGCGCGCCGCGACAGCGACGCACACTCGCTGAGCGTAGGCCCCAACGGTCCGCTGCTCCTCCACGACGTCGCCCTGGTGGAGAAGCTGGCGCGCTTCGACCGGGAACGCATCCCGGAACGCAGCCCCCACGCGAAGGGCTCCGGCGCCTTCGGGCAGCTCGAGGTGACTGAGGACGTCTCGGCCTACACGAAGGCGAAGCTGTTCCAGCAGGGCGCCGTGACCCCCATGCTCGCCCGGTTCTCCACCGTGGCCGGCGAACTCGGCTCGCCGGACAGCTGGCGGGACGTGCGCGGTTTCGCGCTGAAGTTCTACACCGAGGACGGCAACTACGACATCGTCGGCAACAACACGCCGACCTTCTTCGTCCGCGATCCGATGAAGTTCCCGGACTTCATCCACTCCCAGAAGCGCCTGCCGGACTCCGGTCTGCGGGACGTCAACATGCAGTGGGACTTCTGGACACTCTCCCCCGAGTCGTCGCATCAGGTCTCCTACCTCATGGGCGACCGCGGCATCCCGCGGAGCTGGCGCCACATGAACGGCTACTCCTCCCACACCTACATGTGGGTCAACGAGGCCGGCGAGCGCTTCTGGGTGAAGTACCACTTCCTGACCGAGCAGGGCCTCGAGTTCCTCACGAATGACGAAGCCGCCACCCTGGCCGGCGAGGACGCCGACGCCCACCGCCGGGACCTCTTCGAATCGATCGGCCGCGGCGAGTTCCCGTCCTGGCGCGTCGAGGTCCAGATCATGCCGTACGAGGAGGCCCGGAGCTACCGCTTCAACCCCTTCGACCTGACCAAGGTGTGGTCCAAGAAGGACTACCCCCGCATCCCGGTGGGCCGCTTCACGCTCAACCAGAACCCGGTGAACCACTTCGCCCAGATCGAGCAGGCCGCGTTCAGCCCGTCGAACCTGGTGCCGGGCACCGGTGTCTCCCCGGACAAGATGCTGCTGGCGCGGATCTTCTCCTATCCGGATGCGCAGCGGAACCGGCTCGGGACGAACTTCAACCAGCTGCCGGTCAACAGCCCCGCGGTCCCGCTGAACTCCTACGACAAGGAAGGGGCCATGCAGTACCACCACAGCGGCGCGGCCCCCGTCTACGCCCCGAACTCCTACGGCCGTCCGTACCAGGACACCGAGGGCCGGGCGGAGAACGGCTGGGAGGCCGACGGCGAGATGGTCCGGGCCGCGTACACGCTGCACGCCGAGGATGACGACTTCGGCCAGGCCCACACGCTGGTCCGCGACGTCATGAACGACGCCGAGCGGGACCGCCTCGTGGACACGGTCGTCGGCATGGTGTCCGGCCAGGTCGTGGAACCGGTCCTCAGCCGGGTCTTCGAGTACTGGAAGAAGATCGACCAGGAGGTCGGCGAACGGATCGAGGCGGGCGTCCGGTCCGGCGGCGCCGCCTGATTCACGGCGCACTGGACAGGCCCTGACGGCCTGATCACGAAGCCCGTCCGAACCGGTGACACCACCGGTTCGGACGGGCTTTCACATGCCCGGAACCATGCACCGGAACCGCGAGCGCCGACCGACCCGTGTCAGGCGAGCAGGATCCCGCCCCACGCGGCCAGAAGGCACAGCGCCGCGCCGCCCAGACCGTAGAGCACCGCCCGCAGCGGCTCACGATTGTGCAGGAGCCGGACGGTCTCCATGCTGGCTGTGCTGAACGTCGTGTACCCGCCGAGGAACCCGGTGCCGGCGATCAGCAGGGCCTCCGGACCCATCCTCTGGGCCGCCACAGCCCCGGTCAGCACGCCCAAGGCGAACGATCCGGTCACGTTGATGACGAGGGTAGCGAAGGGGAAGTCCGTGGGCCAGCGGCGCCGCACCGCGCCGTCGAGCATGAAACGCGCGACGGCGCCCGCCCCTCCCGCGAGAGCCAGCCAGAGCGGGATCAAGGCACTCATGCGCCTCCTCCCGGCGTCGCGCGGCCGTCCCGGCGCGACTCCCGCAGCCGATGGCTCACCGCGGCGAGCCAGATGCCGAGCGCCGTGGCGGCGCCACCGAGCAGAAGCGTCGCGGCCAGGTAGCCGAATGCCTCGGCGAGGCGGCCGGCCTGGAGCAGATGGACGGCGTCGACGGCGAAGGTGCTGTACGTGGTGAAGGCGCCCAGGAAGCCGGTGCCGGCCACGAGCCGGAGACGGCGTGCCCAGCCGATGTCCGAGCCGCGTCGGATGAGCGCCTCCAGCAGAAGCCCGAGCAGGAACGCGCCCAGCACGTTGATCAGCACGGTCGCCAAGGGCCAGCCGCCAGGGGCCGGGATGGCCACCGACAGCCCGTACCGGGCGTAGGCGCCGACCACCCCGCCGCCGAAGACCCAGCCGATCGCCCGGGGGTCCAGGTGCAGGGGCGGCACCGTCCCATGGGCGGTGGTCCTGGATGGCTCACGCATCGGTCATGCTCCCTCCGGGCGATGTGACACGGCTTCGACACACGCCGCGTTCCAAGGCTAACGCGAAGTCCACCCGAAGGCCGGGTGCGACGGCCGGTGCCCGGCGCTTCCCTGTGATCCCGCGGAAGTTGCGGAGTGGACTCTCAGTTCGCCTCGATTTTTTGAAGCTGTCATTTCATGACAAATTTGGAAAGCTCTTGACTGAGGGTTAACTTCTCCTGCATTCTCAGTCGGGGGGCAACACCACACAAAATCAGGAGGAATCATCGTGCGATCCACGTCAGGCCTCAAGAGGCTGGGAACCATGTGCGCTGTCGGCGCACTTGCCACAGTCGGCCTTTCCGTCAACACGGCCTGGGCCGGTCAGAACAATCCGGACGACAGCCAAGCGTTCACCTCGAAGTCAGGCCAGGCCGAGAGCTTCGTCTTCAAGAGCAAGTCACATCGTGTCGATCGCAATACCGTCAGCGGAATGCTGGAGGAGTCGTTCGGCTCGGCGCCCGGATCCCAGTTCAAGCAGGTCCGCGACCAGCAGCTCGGCGCCGGTCACCTCGCCCGCTTCGTCCAGGTGATCGACGGTCACGAAGTGGCCGGTTCCTCGATCGCCCAGACCCTTGACAAGGACGGCGCCCTGATCCAGGCCATGGGCTCCGTGGCCACCGGCACCACCAGCGCCACGTTCCCGCAGCAGCGCGATCTGGCCAAGGGCGAGAAGGCCGCCAAGGAAGCGGCCGCCACCCAGGTCAAGCTCCCGGCCTCCAAGGCCAAGGTCACCAAGACCGTCTGGTACGCACCGGCCCTCGCAGGCTTCCCGGAAGGCGGCACCGTCGGCCAGCCGGCGTACGAAGTCGTGGTGAGCAACAAGGACGCCAGCTTCACCGTCACCGTTGCCGCCACCGGCGCCCCGACGGTCCTGGCCACCGCCACCAACACCCACGAGCTCAACCGCGCCGTGTGTGACGCCAACCGCAACAGCGGCGTCACCTATGACGACCTCAAGTGCGGTGTGGGCACCAAGAACGTCCTGAAGCGCAAGGAAGGCCAGGCGGCCTCCACCGTGGCCGACGTCAACGCCGTCTACAACTTCTTCGGCGACACCAGCTCCTTCTACGCGGCCAACACCAACGCCGGTGACCTGACCACCCTGGTCGGCGCGAACTACAGCGACGGCCTCGGCACCGCCATCCGCGGCAGCGTCCGTCAGTGCGTCAGCGGCGACGCCTGCCCGTACACCAACGCCTTCTGGTCCGATGAGATCAGCGCGATGGTCTACGGCGAGGGTGTCACCACCGATGACGTCACCGGCCACGAGCTGACCCACGGCGTCACGTCCCGCACCAATGGCCTGCAGTACCAGAACGAGGCCGGCGCCATCAACGAGTCCATGTCCGACGTCTTCGGCGAACTCACCGACATCAGCAACGGCAGCGCGGATGACACCGCCGCCAACCGCTGGAAGATGGGCGAGGGCAGCTCGCTGGGCGTCATCCGTGACATGAAGAGCCCTAAGAACTACCAGCAGCCGGAGATCTACAAGGGCACGTACTGGCACGCGACCAGCACCAACCCGAACCAGAACAATGACTACGGTGGAGTCCACACCAACAGCGGTGTGGGCAACAAGCTGGCCTACCTGATCACCGACGGCGCGACCTTCAACGGTCAGACCATCACCGGTCTGGGCGTCCACAAGGCGGCCGAGCTGTACTGGACCACGCAGACCCTGCTGCCGTCCAACGCCACGTACGCCTCCCTCAAGAGCGCACTGAAGCAGGCCTGCACCGCCAACGTCACCAACGGCGTCGCCGGCACCACCACCGCAGACTGCACCCAGGTGAACAACGCGATCACCTCGGTGGGCATCTGATCCCTCTCCATCCCGCGAAGTAACACATGGTGCCCCTTCCCAGCATGGGAAGGGGCACCATGTGTTCTCTCGTGAGGAGCCGGGGGCGCGACGACGGCGGGCGCCGTGCCTACGATGGCTTCATGGGAGCGGTGCAGGGGGAAAGCGTCATCCGGGTGACTCGTGCGAGCACGAACAACCTCAGAAACGTCAGCGTGGACGTGCCCAAGAAGGCGCTGACCGTGGTCACCGGGGTGTCGGGATCCGGCAAATCCTCCCTCGTCCTCGACACCATCGCCGCGGAAGCCCAGCGGCTGGTCAACGACTCCTACCCGACCTTCGTGCGGAACCGGCTGCCGCAGCTTCCCGCCCCGGAGGTGCAGGCCATGGGAGGGCTCACCTTCACCGCCCTCATCGATCAGCGTCGGTTCACCGGCAACGCGAGATCGACCGTCGCGACGGCGTCCGACGTCGCGCCCTTGCTGCGCCTGGTCTTCTCCCGCGTCGGAGAACCTTCCGCCGGTTACTCTCCGGCGTACTCCTTCAATGACCCCACCGGCATGTGCCCCCGGTGCGAAGGGCTGGGCACCGTGGTCGACATCGACGTCGAGGCGCTGATCGACTCCTCGAAGAACATCGACGAGGGCCCAGTGCGATTCAGCCAGTTCCGGCCCGGTGTCTACCGCTGGAAGCGCTTCGCCTACAGCGGGCTGTTCGACCGGAAGAAGCCGCTCGGCGAGTACACTCCAGAGGAGATGGACCTCTTCCTCTACGCCGACCAGCTCAAGCTCGAGAACCCCGACCCGCGCTTCCCCAAAACCGCACGGTTCGACGGCGTCGTCACCCGGATGCGCGATGTGTACGTCAAGAACCGTCCGGAGAAGATCGCGGCGCCGGTGCGCGAAGAACTGGATCATCTGACGTCACGTCGCACCTGCCCCGAGTGCCACGGCGCCCGGGTGAACGCCGCGGCGCGGAACAGCCTGATCGACGGCCGCTCGATCGCCGACTGGTCCGCGCTGTCCGTGGCGGAACTCCGCGCACTCCTGGAGGGGATGGACGATCCGCGGGTGGAGCCGGCCCTGGTGGGGATCCGCCACACCCTCGACGCACTGCTGTCCGTGGGCCTGGGGTACCTCTCCCTGGACCGCCAGTCCTCGACGCTGTCCGGAGGGGAGGCTCAGCGCGTCAAGATCGTGCGTCATCTGGGCAGCGCCCTCACCGATGTCACCTACGTCTTCGACGAACCCTCCACCGGGCTGCACCCGTCCGATGTCCAACGGCTCAACCGCCTCCTGCACAGGCTGCGGGACGAGGGCAACACCGTGCTCGTGGTGGAACACCACCCGCAGGTGATCCGGGTCGCCGATCACGTGATCGACATCGGACCCGGCGCCGGGCCGGACGGCGGCACGGTCCAGTTCGAAGGAACGCCGAGCGCACTGGCGGAGAGCGGAACCCTCACGGGACGGCTGATCTCCCGGCCACTTCACCTCAAGGAGACGCTCCGTGAGCCCCGAGGCGCCGTCACCGTGAGGCAGGCGTCCGCCCACAATCTGCGCGGCTTCGACGTCGACGTGCCGCTCGGCCTCCTCACCGCGGTGACCGGCGTCGCGGGCTCCGGCAAGAGCTCCTTCGCCACGGAGGAACTGCCGCGCCAGCATCCGGAGTTCACCGTGGTGGGCCAGGACCCGCTGCGCGGCGGGGTCCGCTCCACGTCTCTCAGCGTTCTCGGCATCGCCGATGAGGTCCGTGAGGTGTTCGCCGACGCCGGCGGCCTCGCCCCGGCCTGGTTCAGCTTCAACTCGAAGGGCGCCTGCCCCGCGTGCAAGGGCAAGGGCTACATCACGACGGAACTCGCGTTCCTGGACGATGTCGCCACACCCTGCGACGTGTGCGGCGGCGCGCGGTTCAACGGCGAGGCGCTGAGCGTCCGGATCGCGGGCCACACCATCGCAGACGTCCTGACGATGACGGCGGTATCCGTGACCCGGCTCTTCGCGGAACATCCGGCCATCGTCTCCGCCATGACCTGGCTGGAACGCGTCGGGCTCGGGTACCTCGCCGTGGGACAGTCGCTGGACACCCTCTCCGGCGGCGAGAAACAGCGGCTCCTCCTGGCCCGGCACCTGCAGGCCTCCGGCGACCTCGGCGCCAAACGCATTGTGCTGGACGAACCCACCACGGGCCTCCACCCGAGCGACGTGGACCGGATCAACGACCTGTTCGCGGAGCTCGTGGACGCGGGTGCGACCCTCGTGGTGGTGGAGCACAACCTCCGGGTCGTCGCGCAGGCCGACCATGTGATCGACATCGGTCCCGGCGCCGGATCGGACGGGGGCAAACTGCTCTTCGCCGGCCGTCCCGAGGATCTGCTCACGTCCGCCGACTCGCAGACCGGTCATGCCCTCGCCCTCGCCGCGGCGCGCTGAGCGCACTGAACCCCGCCGCGAGGGAACAGCTGGCGCCTCTTTCCGTCATGGGAAAGGGCGCCAGCTGTTCCCTCGCGAGCCAGGGCGAGCCGGGCGGTCCGGCCGCGGTCAGGGAGCGCTTCGGCGGAGCAGGACGATGCCCGTGACCAGTTCCCAGGCGATGATCGTGTAGACGGCACCCCGTTCCCAGACGCCGTCCGGCAGCCAGGTGTGCGTCATCAGGAGCACGGCGAACACGAAGCCGAGCGCGCCCAGGACCGTGCTGATCCTCCGGTACAGCACGCCACCGGGCCGGTCCCCGACAGCGAGCGCGTCTCCGGTCCCCGCCACGAGCGCCGCCGCGTTGCCGGCCCCGATGGCCGCCACGGCCCCCAGGCCGTGGAACAGCATCAGCCCGTTGGCCGCGTTCTCCGGCGAGCCGTGCACCAGGCCCACCACGGCGATGCCGGCGGAGTGCACGAGGAGGAGGGCGAAGAGGGCGCCCCGGCGCCGTCGTCGTCCCGCATCCGCCGCGAGCAGCGCGACGACGGCGAGGGTGATCAGCAGTCCCTCGCCGATGAAGCCGGCGTTCATCACCTCGGCGAGACGCGACTCCATCGTCCGGCCCTCGAAGACGCCGCCGGCCGGGACGCCGAGGTCACTGATGTAGTTGCGGGCGTAGTCGTACCCGGGGAAGCCGAGCGCGGCGATGGTCTCGCAGAACAGGTACCAGCACGGGGCCAGTAGGAACAACACTCCGGCGGCGCGCACGGCGGGCCGGGACGGGGATGCCTGGGATGAGGGCACGACCGGACTTCCTTCCATGAGGGCGGGGGTCCGCCCGTTCAGGGACCGGGGCTCAGTATTCGCCCTTGATCACGAAGTACGAGCCGCGGATCTCCCCGGCCAGCTTCGACTTCTGGCGGGCGAACTTGAAGCAGGACGCCAGCTCCTCGGGGACCTCCATGCCCTGGGAGAGCTTGAAGCCCACGGCCCGCTTCCCGCCGTCCTCCAGCGTGTACATCACGTTGAGGACCAGGCCCGATTCGTAAATGACGTAGTCCATCCGGATCCCGTCCACCTCGAAGGAGGAGACCTCCAGCGGCGTGGATTCGATGACGATCTCCCGCTCCTCGCGCAGGATGCGGTTCACGCGCTCCAGGACCTCGGGCGCCTCGGCGGCGGGCTGGACGGTGAAGACGTGGTCGTACTTGTTCTTGAAGTACCGGGCCTCATTCGCCCGCAGTCCGGCGAGCGCGTCCACGACGGGCGAGGACTCCAGACCGGTGGTGGAGACGTTGACGAAATCCACGATGTACGACATGAGACCTCCTGGGATCGGTTGACTACAGCAACCATAGCGAACCGAGGTGACGGATCAGCCGTGGGTGAGCCAGAGGGCAAGGACCGACGTGACCATCACGAGCGGGGCGGCGACAAGACCCAACCGGATGTAGGCGCCCCAGCTGACGCTGACACCCACCGTCGTGAGGCGGTCGTGCCACAGGAGCGTGGCCAGGGACGCCCACGGCGTCACGAGCGGCGCCGTGTTGACGCCGATCAGGAGGCTGCCGAGCAGCTGAGGCGACGTCGCGAAAGGCTCCAGGCCGAGGTAGGCCGGGAGGTTGTTCACGACGTTGGAGCCGACGGCGCCGCTGCCGGCCATGGCGAGGAGCTGCGGAAGGCCCGAGCCCTGGTTGCCCAGCCCGCTCAGGACAGTCGTCACGCCGAGCGAGTGCACCGACTGCACCACGAGGAAGAGGCCGCAGACGAAAACGATCAGCGGACCGGGGAACAGCCGCCAGCTCAGGGAGGTCCGGCGTCGCACGGCGAACACCACGAGCAGCACCGCCGCGGCGGCACAGGCCGGGATCCAGGGCTCGAGGCCGCTCGTGAGCAGCGGCAGCAGCACCGCGGTGACGGCCGCCGAGATCCAGAAGAGGACCTTGTCCTCCGGCGGCTTCACCACCTCCGGGGTGAAAGTGCCCCGCAGCTCCCGCCGGAACAGCAGGAAGATGAGGAGCGCCGGGAGCAGGCTCGCCACCAGGGCCGGCGCCCAGAGCAGTTGCAGGAACCCTCCGGCGGTGCCGTCGCCCAGACGATGGGTGGCGAGCAGATTGCTCAGATTGGACACGGGCAGCCACAGCGACGCGGTGTTGGCCAGCCAGACCGTGGTCAGGGCGAACGGAAACGGCCGCAGTCCGGCGTGCGATGCGAGGAGGACGACCACGGGTGTCAGGAGCACGGCCGTGGTGTCGATCGAGAGGAACGCGGTGCACAGGATGGAGAGCAGCACGACCAGGAGCCAGAGCAGGACCGTCCGGCCCCGGGCCAGGCCCGCCAGCAGGCCGGAGACCGCGCGGAACACCCCGGCGTCGGCGGCGAGTTCGGCCACCACCGTGATCCCGCCCGCGAACAGCAGCACCGGCAGCACCCGCTCGCCCAGCGCGAGCGCCTCGGTGGCCGGCAGCACGCCGGTGAGCACCGCGATGCCGCCGAGGAGCAGGAGACCGAAGCCGATCAGGAGAAGTCGCACCTTCTGATGGTACGGACCCCGGCTCTCGACAGGACACCCGACCCACGTCAGAGTGGATTCATGAGCACCGTGGACACGCGCGCACCCCGGCCCGACGGCATCAGGACGGCCCCTGCCGACTGGGAGGAGGTGGAACGCCTCTTCTCCCTCGGCGGGGACGCGGCGGGATGCTGGTGCCAGTGGTTCACCCTGCGTCCGGCCGAGTGGAAGAGCCGGCCGCGCGCGGAGCGCAAGGAGCTCCTGCGCGAGCAGTTCGAACAGGACGAGGTGCCGCCGGGGGTGCTGGCCTTCGCCGACGGGACGGCGGTCGGCTGGGCCGCCGTCGCACCGCGCCGCTGCTACCCGCGCGTGGAGCACCTGCAGCTCGTCCAGAAGGCCGACCGCGCCGCCCCGCCCGAGGACGGTGACCACTGGGTGGTGAGCTGTTTCGTCGTGGCGCGGACGCACCGCCGTCGTGGAGTCGCCCGTGCGCTCCTGGATGCGGCGGTCGCCTTCGCCGCCGAGCACGGCGCCGACTGGGTGGAGGGCTACCCGGTGGACACCGCCAGCCGCCCCAAGGCGAACTCCTCGGACCTGTTCCACGGGACGGTGACGCTCTTCGAGCAGGCGGGCTTCACCCGGGTGTACGACGGCGTGCCGGGCCGCGCGCTCATGCGTCGCCGGGCGCCGGGGGCCGGGACGGCGTAGCCTCCTCGGCCGCTCTCGCCGCCAGCGTTTCGATCCAGGCGACGGACGCCTGAATGGCGAGGGTGAGCCCTTCGGCCACCCGTTCGGACGGCGTCGCGGCGGCGACCGCCTCGTGAAGCGCCGGCTGCGACAGCGGGGTCGTGAGCCAGAGGGGGTCCGGCGAGACGGCGTCGGCCGCCGAACCGAACACGACGGCGTCGAGCATCGACACCACCGCGACCCGCTGCCGGGCGGGCACCCCCGCCTCGGCGAGGAGCACGACCAGCGTCTCGTACACGGCGAGCGTGGGCCGGTCATCCACCATGCGCCCCATCAGGAGCGGGATCGCGGCGGGGTACTGGGCCACGGCCTCGCGGTAGGAGCGGATCCAGTGCTCCACGCGCTCCTGCCAGGGGCGGTCCGCGTCCCGCAGCGCGTCGAGGCTGATCTTCCGGTAGAACCGCTCGCGGAGCGCGTTGATGATCTCGTCCCGCCCGCCGCTGAGGTGGTGATACAGCGACGACGGGTTCACGCCCAGGTGCTTGCCGATCCCCTGGATCGTGAAGTCATGGTGGCGGTCGATCAGTTCCAGCGCCGCGTCCAGAATGATGTCGCGCGAGAGAAGACGCGTGCGGGGTCTGGCCATGGTCCGAGTATTCCAGGTCCCGTCTGCACGACCTAAAACCAAATGCCATTTGATTAAAGTGTGATCCAGGCCATACCATGGTGAAAACTTTCGTTGCATAGAAGACAACCCGACTCTTCCAGCCTCGTCCGATACGCCGTCATCCCCCTTCTCCCGGACCTCACACCCCGGGATCCCTCCCCTCGAAGGAACGCCATGACCACCACCCCTTCTGACACCGGCAGCCCCGCCCGGCTCATCGAAGCCCGGTCCATCGACTGGGTCCCGGAGAGCGAACGCCACGGCAAACTCTGGCACCAGGGTCCGTTGTGGTTCCTCGGCAACTTCCAGTACTTCTCCATCCCCATCGGATTCATCGGCCCGTCCATGGGGCTCTCCCTCGGCTGGACCGTCGTGGCGAGCGTCCTGGGCATCGCCGTCGGCACGGTCTTCATGGCCTTCCACGCCTCCCAGGGCCCCACCATGGGCCTGCCCCAGCTGATCCAGTCGCGGGCGCAGTTCGGCTACCGCGGCGTCGTGGTCCCGCTCCTCGCCACCCTTTTCACGTACATCGCGTTCAATGTGGCGGACACGGTCCTGCTGAGCGAAGGCCTGAACAGCTCCTTCGGCTGGAACCCGACGCTGATCGCCATTCTCGCGACGGTGGCCGGCGCGGGCCTGGCGATCTTCGGCCACGACTGGCTGCACAAGGCGTTCCGCATCCTGCTGTACGTCTCGCTGCCCATCATGACGATCCTGACCATCGGCGTCATCAGCGGCGGCGCCGGCGGGTCCTGGGATTCCTCGCACTACGGCTTCACCTGGGTCGCGTTCATGGCCCAGTTCGCGGCCTGCGCCGCGTACAACATCACCTACGCCCCCTACGTCTCCGACTACTCGCGGTACCTTCCCACGAACACCCCGGCGCGGTCCGTGATCGCCGCCGTCTTCTTCGGCGCCTCGTCCTCGGCCATCTGGCTGATCTCGCTGGGCGCGTGGCTGTCGATCGCCCTCGGCGCGACCGACGGCCTCGCCGGCCTCCAGACGGCGGGCAACACGATCTTCCCGTCCCTCGGGAACGTCGCCGCGCTGCTCTCGGCCCTCGCCCTGACCGCCACCATGGGCATGAACGCCTACGGCGGCATGCTCACGGTCCTGACCACGGTCGACTCGATCCGCCCGATCAAACCCAAGACCACAGCCCGCGTGGTCACGGTCCTCGGACTCGCGGTGCTCTGGTACCTCGTGGCCTCCTCGATCAGCTCCGGCTCCGTCGCCACGGTCTTCTCCGCGCTGACCCTGATGCTCTACATCCTGGTCCCGTGGACGGCCACCAATCTGGTCGACTTCTTCGTGGTGCGGCGCGGCCATTACGCGATCGCGGACCTCTTCACGCCGAACGGCATCTACGGAGCCTGGGGCTGGCGCGGGCTCACCGCGTTCGCCATCGGCCTCCTGAGCGAGATCCCCTTCATGGTCCTGCCGACCATCGGCGACTGGAGCTTCGTGGGTCCGGTGGCCTCGGCCTTGGGCGACGTCGACATCGCCTGGCTCGTCGGCCTCGCCGTCACCTCGGTGGCGTACTGGCTGCTGGGCCGCTCGCTCGATCTGGCGGCGGAGGAGAGCGAACGACGCCGGAGCGACGAACAGCTCTCCGGGCAGGGTCTCGCGTAGGCGGGTCCGCCTCCACACCCTTCATTCACAGCCTTCCGACTGTGCAGCCTTCCGACTGTGCAGCCTTCCGATCAGGAGATCACCATGACCGAAGCCACCACGTTCCGCACCGGGCGCGGAGTGTCCCGGGAGCCGCTCACCGTGGCGTCCCCCGGACCGGGCCAGGTGCGCGTCGGCATCCGTGCCACGGGCGTCTGCCACTCGGATCTGCACATCGTGAACGGCGACTGGCCTGCGGAGCAGCCCCTGGTCCTGGGGCACGAGGCCGCGGGCGTCGTCGAGGAGACCGGACCGGGCGTCACCACCGTCCAGCCCGGCGACCATGTGGTGCTGTCCTGGTTCGCCCCGTGCGGACGGTGCGTCAACTGCGCCGCCGGCCGCGGCTGGCTGTGCACCGGCACCACCGCACTGTCCAACACCCTGCCGGACGGCACCACCGCATTCCGCGACGGCGACGGCGAGCCTCTGTGGCCCTACCTCGGGCTGGGCACCTTCACGCCGGAGGTGGTCGTGCCGGAGTCGGCGGCGGTCAAGGTCGACGAACGGCTGCCCTTCACCGTGGGCGCCCTCCTCGGCTGCTCGGTGACCACCGGCGTGGGAGCGGTCCTGAACACCGCGAAGGTCCCAGCGGGAGCGTCCGCCGTGGTCATCGGCTGTGGCGGGGTGGGCCTCTCCGTGGTGATGGGACTCCGCCTCGCGGGCGCCGACCCGATCATCGCCGTGGACCTGTCCGAGGAGAAGCGGGCCATGGCACGCGAACTGGGGGCCACGGTCACCCTGGACCCTCGCGAGACGGACCTGAGCGAATTCGTCACGGAACAGTTCGGAGGCGTGGATTTCGCGTTCGAGGCGATCGGGAACGAGAAGGTCATCGAGACCCTCCCCGGACTGCTCGCTCCGGGCGGCGCCGCCGTGCTGGTCGGCATGACCCGCATCGGCGCCCGGGCCAGCATCGACCCGTTCGACCTGGCGGACCAGGGGAAGAGCATCCTGGGGTGCAATTACGGGTCGAGCGTGGCGCAGGTGGACATCCCCCGGCTCGCGCGGCTCCACCTCGCAGGCCTGCTGCCGCTGGAACGGCTCATCGACCGTGTCCGGCCCCTCTCCGAGGCCGCCGACGCCCTCGAGGATCTGGCGGCCGGAACCGGGCTGCGGTCGGTCCTGACGCCCTGACGGGATCCACGGACCGGGCCCGCGCATCAGGCGCCCTGCCCCGCCTCCCACCAGCGGAGGACCCGGAGCGCCCGGAAGGTGATCCAGCCCGACGGGAGTCCGGCGCCGTCGTCGAGCGTGAACCAGACCCGGCCACGCAGTTCCTCGTCCAGGAGCCACCGGCCATCGGCTTGACGACGGGAGCGCAGATGGTCGATCACCGGGGCCAGCCGGGGGTCGGGCGCGGTGCCGTCCACGAGCGACGCGGCCCGCAGGTGGTCGGCGGCACGGAGGACGTCGTAGCGCCACCGCCAGGGGTAACGGAGTTCAAGGTACCCGGGGTCGGCGGGTTCGCCGGTGCTTTTCCGCCGGAAGAGACCGCGTTCCAGGAGGTACTCCTCGCCCGCCCGACGCGCCCGCCGGGTCTCCGGGGTGCCCTGCCCGTTGCGTTCCAGTTCCAGGAGCGCCTCGAGGACGTTGATGGTGGTGTCGAAGGAGGAGCGCACGGAACCGTTCTCGCGCTCACAGTTCCAGCCGCCGTCGGGCTGCTGCTCGGCGAGCATCCACTCGACGAGAGCAGGAAGTGCGAGCCCGAAATAGACGCCGTCCGCGAGCGTCCTGGCGTTGATGCAGGTGTCCACTTCGCCGTCCCAGAACCGCTGGCCGTCATGGTCCCAGCGGGAGTTCCGGCCTACGAGTTCCACGATCTCCCGGATCCGCAGAGTGGAGGGGTCCAGACCGAACTCGCGCAGCTGCGTGAGGCTGTAGGTGGTGGCGGTCCAGGGCTGCCCCTCCGCCTTCCAGTCCGCCGGGGTGAAGCCCTCGGGCACGAAGGACCCGCCGGCCCATTGGCCGTCCTCCCCGGCCAGGGCGAGCAGCCTGGCGCCGGCGCCCTCGGTCGCGATCCGCGCCCGTTCGGCCTCCCACACGGAGGCGGGCGCGTCCAGGAGATCGCGCAGGACCTGCCAGCGCAGTGCGGGGTCACCGCTCAGGAGCCAGTCGACGACGGCGCCGTCAGGCACTGTGCCGCGCGGCCCCGTGAGCAGGGGGTCGCCGTCCTCGGGATGCTGAGCCGTCATCGCTCCTCCGTTCCATCACGCGTCAGCCGTCACGGATCCCATGACCCGCGACGGCGGGGACGCTCCTCCCCCTGCCCGGAGCGTCCCCTGCCGATCAGCCGAGGCCGGTCAGCTCAGGCCTTTGTCCTTGAGCCAGGCCGTGGCGATCTCGGCCGGCTGGCGCTTGTCCACCGTGCTCTGGACGTTCAGCTTCACCAGTTCCTCGGTGGTCAGCTTCGCGCTGATCGCGTTGATCACCTTGGAGATCTTCCCGGAGACGGCCTCGCTCGCGATCGGCACCACATTGGAGGACAGGATCATGTTCTTCGGATCCTTCAGCGTGACCAGGTCACCCTTTTCAAAGGCCGGATCCGCCGAGTAGATGTCCGCCACCTGCACCGTCCCGGCACGCAGCGCGTCCAGGGTGGTGGGGCCGGTCGCGGAGAAGGCGAGATCCACGCCGTACTGGGTCTTCGCGGCAGCCGGTCCGTACGGGCGCTTCTCGAACTCCGGGGCGCCGCCGATCGTGACCTTGCCCTGGACCTTGCTCAGGTCCGCGATCGTCTGGAGGCCGTACTTGTCGGCGGTCGCCTTGGTCACCGTGTAGGTGTCCTGGTCCGCGGCCTGGGCGTAGTCGAGCGCCACGAGACCCTTGGGCAGGGCCTTCTTCAGCTCGGCGTACACATCGGCCGGGCTGGTCGAAGCGGCCTTGCCCTGCAGGAACTCCAGGAGGTTGCCGGTGTACTCGGGGAACAGGCTGATCGCCCCGGACTTCACGTCGCCCATGTAGGCGTCGCGCTGGCCGATGTTGAAGCGGCGCTCCACCTTCTGGCCGTCCTTCTCGAGCCCCTGGGCGTAGATCTCCGCGATGATCTCGTTCGAGTAGTACGCCTGCGACCCGACGACGATCTTGTCCCCGGAGCCTCCTCCCGCGGTGCTGGGCTGGTCCAGCGGGTTGCCGGAACCGCACGCGCTGAGGGCGAGCGTGACGGCGAGCGCGGCGCCGGCCGCGGCGATCCTGGCGATGCGAGCAGTGAACATGGTGGTTCCTCTCTTCACTTCCTCACGCGGAGTTTCACTCGGCGTGCTGTCTGGACGCGGCTGGGGTGTTCAGCCGGACGCGGGATGACGTGCGACGGCGCGCACGGGGTTCGGTCTCCTGGCGCCCGCCGCCTGACGCGCGGACCCCGGCGGGGACGGCGGCGCGCTGAGCCAGGGCGAACAGGAGATCGACGATCAGGGCGAGGACGGCCACCAGCAGGGCGCCGGCCAGCACCTGATCGAAGCGGCGCAGCGGGATGCCCTGGATGATGGGCCAGCCGAGGCCGCCCAGATTGACGTAGGCGGCGATAGTGACGGTGGCGATGACCTGAAGCGTGGCCGCACGGAGACCGCCGATGAGCAGGGGCAGTCCGAGGCGGAACTCCACCTTCCAGAAGACCTGCCACGGGGTCATGCCCATGGCCTTGGCGGCGTCGATCACGCGGCGGTCGATCGCCTCGATCCCGGTGTACGCGCCGGCCAGGAGGGACGGGATGCCGAGCAGCACGAACGTGACGAGGGCCGCAGCCGGCACCTGCAGCACCCCGAAGAGCAGCACCAGCAGGATGAGCAGGCCGAACGAAGGAATGGCGCGGGCGGCGCCGGAGATCGCGACGGCCACCTCACGGCCGCGTCCCGTGTGGCCGATGAGCCAGCCGGCGGGCACCGCGACGACGGCGGCGATCAGCACGGACAGCGCCGTGTACAGCAGGTGCTGGCCGAGGAGGGTGGGGAGCGCGTAGGTGCCGGTCCACTGCTCGGGATCGGTCAGCCAACGGACCGCATCGGCGAAGAGGTTCATGCGGACACCTCCGCCGGATCCGTGACCCGCGAGCGCTTCGCCCGCCCGTTCGTGGCGCGCTGCCAGGGCATGAGCAAGCGTCCCAGAAGCACCAGGACCACGTCCACGAGAACCGCCAGGATCACCACGGCGGCGACTCCGGCGAACACCTCTTCGATGAGCCGGCGGTCCAGCCCGTTGGTGAAGGGATAGCCCAGGTTGTTGACCCCGATCAGGGTGCCCACCGTGGCCAGCGCGATCGTGCTGACGGCCGCCACGCGCACCCCGGCGAGGATCACGGGGGCGGCGAGGGGCAGTTCCACCGTCCAGAACCGGCGCGCGGGCGCGTAGCCCATGGCGGTGGCGGCTCGGCGCACGTCCGGGTCCACGGCGTCGAGACCATCCGCCACGGAACGCACCAGGATGGCGACGGCGTAGATGGTCAGCGCCGTGACGAGATTGGCCTCGTTGGTGGCCGGGTAGCCGAAGAGCGCCGGCAGCAAGATCAGCAGCGCGAGCGACGGGATCGTGTAGAGGAGCCCGGTCAGCAGGATGACGGGTCCGCGCACCAGCCGGTACCGCCAGGCGAACCGGCCCAGCGGGATCGCGACCACGATGCCGAGGGCCAGGGCGATGACGCTCTGCCGCAGATGCACGCCGGTCAGGTTGAGGATCAGCCCCAGGTTGTCGAGGATCCAGGTCACGTCAGCCGCCGGTCCCGCCGCCCGGCGCCACGGACGGGGCGGGTCCGCCCACGGCTCCCGACGTCGCCGGGGCGTCCACGAGCGCCCCCTGGGCCCGCCCGGTCGCGTCGACCACCACGGTGCCCTCGGGAGTCTCCACGAGACGCAGGGCGCGCTTGCCCCGGTCCGCTCCGATGAAGGCGGCCACGAAGTCGTCCGCCGGGTTGGCGATGATCTCCTCGGGCGTTCCTTCCTGCACGATCTGCGCGCCGGCGCCGAGGATGACGATGCGGTCGCCGAGCAGGAACGCCTCGTCGATGTCATGGGTCACGAACACCACGGTCTTGCCGAGTTCGGACTGGAGGCGCAGGAGTTCCTGCTGGAGCTCGGCGCGGACGATCGGGTCCACCGCTCCGAACGGCTCGTCCATGAGCAGGATGTTCGGGTCCGCGGCGAGGCCCCGGGCCACCCCCACCCTCTGCTGCTGGCCGCCGGACAGCTGGCTCGGGTACCGGTCCGCGAGCTTCTGGGAGAGGCCCACGGTGTCCAGCATCTCGCGGGCGCGCGCGTGGGCGTCGGCCCGGGAGGCGCCGTTGAGGCGCATCACGGTGGCGACGTTGTCCAGCACCGTGAAGTGCGGCATCAGGCCGGAGTTCTGCATGACGTAGCCGATGCCACGGCGCAGGGCCACCGGATCACGGTCGAGGACGCTGTCGCCGTCGATCTCCACGGTGCCGGAGCTCGGCTCCACCATGCGGTTGATCATGCGGAGAAGGGTGGTCTTGCCCGATCCGGAGGAGCCCACCAGGACGGTGGTCTGACGGGGCGGGATGACCAGGTTGAAGCCGTCCACGGCGAGCGTGCCGTCGGGGAACGTCTTGGAGACGGAGCGGAATTCGATCATCGTCCGGCCCGCCCCCGGTTTCCGGCGCGCGCCGGGCCGTTCGGACACGCCAGGACCGCGTCCCGCGTGCTTTCCAGCAGCGCGGTCTCAGTCCGCGCGACGGCGGCCCTCGGCTCAGCCACGCTGCCGGCGGACCCGTGAGGGCGGCCGTTTCCTGCAAATTCGGTGTGCATGATCTTCTTTCTCCCGTGTCCTGACGACACTACGGTGAGCCTCTGACACTCTTCGGAGCCGACCCCTCAGGCGGATTGCCGCCCGTACGATTCCAAGAGCCGCAGCCAGACCTCGCTCAGGGTGGGGTAGGACGGGACGGCGTGCCAAAGTCGCTTCACGGGCACCTCGCCCACGACCGCGATGGCGGCGGCGTGAATCAGCTCGGCCACATCAGGCCCCACGAACGTCACCCCGAGGAGCACCTCGCGGTCCTCGTCCACCACGAAGCGGGCGCGGCCCTGATACCCGTCCTCGTGCAGGGACGCACCCGCCACGGAGGAGAACTCGACATCCACGGCCCGCGCCCGGTGCCCCGCCTCACGGGCTTCCGCTTCGGTGAGGCCCACGGCGGCGACCTCCGGCTCGGAGAAGATGACCTGTGGCACCGCGGCGTGATCGGCCGTGGCGACGTGGCGGCCCCACGCGCCGTCGTCGACCGTCTGACCCTGCGCACGCGCCGCGATCACGTCTCCGGCGGCCCGCGCCTGGTACTTGCCCTGATGGGTGAGGAGCACGCGGCCGTTGACGTCGCCCACCGCGTAGAGCCAGTCCACGCCCGGCACGCGCAGCGTGTCATCGACGGTGACGGAAGCACCCGGCTCCAGTCCGACCGCCTCCAGGCCGATGTCACCGCTGCGCGGCTTCCGGCCCGTGGCCACGAGGATCTCGGCGGCGTGCACGTCGCCGGCATCGGTGCGGACGGTCACGCCCTCGTCGTCGCGCTCCACGGAGAGAGTCTTCACGCCCAGGCGCACGTCCACGCCGAGGTCCCGCAGCCCATCGGCCACCAGGTCCCCGGCGAAGTCCTCCACCGAGCCGAGCAATCCGCTCCGCGCCAGCACGGTGACCTGCGATCCCAGGGCGGCGTAGGCCGTCGCCATCTCGACCGCCACGACGCCGCCTCCCACCACCACGAGGGAATCCGGCACCTCCTCGGCGCTCGTCGCCTCGCGGCTGGTCCAGGGCTTGGCCTCGCGCAGACCGGGGATCCCGGGAACCGCGGCGTCGGAGCCGGTGCTCAGCACGACGGCGTGGCGGGCCGTGAGCGTGCGATCTTCACCGTCCGGCGTCGTGACGGTCACCCGGCGCTCACCGCTGAGGCGCCCGTGCCCGCGGACCAGGTCGATCCCGGCCGAGTCGAGCCAGGACACCTGCCCGTCGTCCTTCCAGTGGCTCGTGAAGGAGTCGCGGCGGTTCAGAACGGCGCGGACGTCGAGGTCGCCCGTGACGGCTTCGGCGCTGCCGGGGACCTTCCGGGCAGCCCGGAGAGCCTGCGGGGACCGGAGCAATGCCTTCGACGGCATGCAGGCCCAGTAGGAACACTCTCCTCCGACAAGTTCGCTCTCCACGATCACGGCCGTGAGGCCACCCTGGACAGCACGGTCGGCCACGTTCTCGCCCACCGGGCCACCGCCCAACACGATCAGGTCATACTCGTCACTCATGCGCAGCGCCGCCTCCCCGGTTCGCGTGGTCTCTCCACTCAAGCCGATCCGCTCACCGCGCGTCAACCACCCATGACGAAACCGCAGTTCAGAAGCCCCTTCCGGGCCGGTTCGGGGCCTCTTCCGGGATTTTCCGGGGTCACTTCCGGCGCTTGAGTCTCCGGAACTCCTTGCTCCACTCCTGGTGGGCGTCCCGCTCACCCGACCGCGGCTTCGCCGCCACCCGCC
This sequence comes from Arthrobacter woluwensis, assembly GCF_900105345.1. Classification (NCBI taxonomy): domain Bacteria; kingdom Bacillati; phylum Actinomycetota; class Actinomycetes; order Micrococcales; family Micrococcaceae; genus Arthrobacter; species Arthrobacter woluwensis. The sequence goes on along the minus strand of NZ_FNSN01000003.1, from coordinate 470,226 downwards.
CGGGGCGCGTGCGCGGCAGGGCCTTCCAGCCGGCGTCGAGCACCAGAAGCGCGCGCTCGGTCAGCGCCGCATTGCGCAGCTGCAGCGCCGTGCCTTTGCGCCGCAGCACTTCGGTCAGCGTCTCGTCCGCGTCCTTGAGGCGGCCGCTCTGCCGCTGAGCGCGCGCCCGCAGGAGCAGCAGCGCGGCGCTCAGCTCGTCCGCGTTCCGTGCGCCCTCACTCAGCCGGATCACGGACTCGAAGTCCTCCTGCAGACTCGCCAGCTGCGCGAGCGCGAGCGCCTTGGCGGGCGAGTGCGGCACCTGTTCCAGCTCGACGACGGCGGCCTCCACCTCGCCGACCTCGCGCAGCGCGTGCGCGGCGGCGTAGTGCAGGGCCTCATCGGAGTACAGGATGCGGGCCGCGACCCCGTCACTGAGCTCGACCTCCACCACGAGGCCCAGCAGGTGTCGTTGCATGAAACGGTGGGCGGAGTCGTCCACGAGCGTCTCCTGCCCGCGGCGCAGCAGTTCCACCGCCTGCGGGTACTGCCGCCCCTGGTAAGCCCGCAGCCCGGCCAGGACGTAGCAGAGCCCGGCGAAGCCACTGTGGCTCCGGGCCAGGAGGATGAGCCGCTCCGGCCCGCCGCCCATCGTGATCTCGGCGTGGAGCGCCTTGGCGAACTTCCCGGAGAATCCCTGCAGCCGCCCGGGTCCTTCCCGGAAAGCGAAGCGGTTCACCGGGTCCAGGCCGCGCCCGGCCCTGATCCGCTCACCCAGTCCCCCGGCGATCTTCCGCACCGAGACCTGGAAGACCACGCCCACGAAGGGGGTGATCTCCCGCGTCTCCCGATGCACGGGCATCCCGCCGCCCACCGGATGCGGGGGCAGGTTCCGGGGAGGCTTCCCGGGAGGCTGGGGACCGGCCACGGCTACTCCACTCCCTTGATCCGCACCACGAACACCGCCCCCAGCAATCCGATCACCGCGGCGGCGACATAGAGGGAGAGATACCCGCCCCAAAGCGTCACGAACGGCCAGGCGATGGCCGGCGCGATGACCTGCGGCAGCGAGTTCGCGATGTTGATGACGCCCAGGTCCTTGCCGCGCTCCTCGGCGTGGGGCAGGACCTGCGTGATGAGCGCGAAGTCGACGGCGAGGTACGCGCCGAAGCCGATCCCGAGCACCGCGGCGCCGATCAGGCCGCCCGCCCAGGTCGGGGAGAACGCCAGGATCAGAGCGGAGGTGGCGATGATCGCGGACGAGATGATGACCAGCGGTTTCCGCCGGCCCATCCGATCGCTGATCCGCCCGCCGATCACGCTGGTGATGATCACGAAGATCGCGTAGAGACCCGTCAGGATGAGCACGCCGGTCTCCGCGGGGATGCCCTGGGTCTCCTGCAGGTGCACGGCGTCCGTGAGGAAGAAGAGCAGATAGAGCGTGATCATATGGTTGCCGATGTTCACCAGCAGGCGCGTGATCCAGGCCCAGCGGAAATCGGCGGAGGCCAGCGGCGTGATGAAGCTCAGCAGGAACTTCCCCCAGTTCAGGGGCGGGACGGCGTCGCGCGGGAGCGGCTCGTCCCCTGAGCGGAACGCGAAGAGGACCACCCCGAGCACCAGCGCCAGGGCGGCCAGTCCGTAGCCGAGCCACAGATTGCCGCTGACCACGGCCGCGATGACGGCGCCCAGCAGGATGCCCGCCGTCTGCCCCATCGCCGCGAGTCCGCCGACCGTGGCGCGCTGCTCCGTGGGGACCTTGTCCGGGATGGCGGCGGTGATGGCGGCGTAGGCGCCGTTGCAGCCGGCCTGCACCAGGCACCAGGCCAGGGTCATGAGGGCGACGTCGGGCACCCCCGCGAGCGCCACGAGAGCCAGGGCGCCGACCACCGCGCCGCCCACCACCCACGGCACGCGGCGTCCGAAACGCCCGGTGGTCCGGTCACTGAACGCCCCGAAGACGGGGTTGGCCACGAGGGACACGGCCGCACCGCAGCCTGTCACCAGGGCGAGGATGCCTTCCTTCTGGCCCGGGTCCAGCTGAGCGGCCTGCAATCCGAGCAGCACCTGGAGCGGGGCGAAGAAGGCCGCGTTGATGCCCAGGTTGACCAGGACCACACCCGTGATCCAGACCGGGCTCACCTCGCGGGTGGGCTCCTGCGCCACACCCGACGGGCCGTGCTGGGCGATCGACATGCCGTGCTCCTCATCCCCTGGAGGCCGGTCCCGCGTCCTGCACGCGGGCCCGCCGTGCCTCATCCTATGCCGAGCGATGGCCCCGCGGCCCGGTGGACCGCGCCCTGTGGACAAGACACCACCGAGCCGGACAGGACTTCAGGCGCGCCAGTAGCCCAGGGCGTCCACGCGGTCCCGCGCCATCCGGTGGGTGGACCGCAACTCCTTGGACAGGTGGCGGAAGGCGGAGCTTTCACTCGCGATCCACACGAAATCCTGTTCCGGGTCGAGGGCGTGGTCGCCGGCAGCCCAGGCGGCGCTCACCTCGGCGACGAAGCGCCGCCCGTCGTCCTCCCGTGGGATCCAGACGAGGCTGTCCTGCGAGCGAAGCCGGAGCGGGATGCCGCCGTCGCTCTCATGCTGCTGCTCGAGGAACACGACGGCGGGCGTCTCCCCCAGGGCGTCCAAGAGGGTGTTGAGGCCCGGGACCGCCGCAGCGTCCCCGACCGCGTGGACGCGCCGTGGCGCGGGGTCCGGGAGGCGGAAGGCGCTGCCCTGGATGGTGACGTCGAGGACGTCGCCCGCGGCGGCGTCGCGCGCCCAATCGGCCGCAGGCCCACGGTGCATGGCGAATTCGAGGCTGAACGTGCCCGACGCGGGGTCGGGGTCCACGAGCGTGTATGCCCGCTGGTGGCCGCGGCCTCCGGTCGGGAACCAGACCCGGATCCAGGCGGTGGGGTGGGTCCCGATGGCCTCCAGCAGTTCGCGGCCCGTGAAGTCGACCCGGAGGTAGTCCTCAGTGATCCAGCGGCTGCCGTGCGCCCTGACCTGGAAGTCCTTGGCGCCGAAGGCCTTGAGGACCACGCCCTCCCAGCCGTGCTTGGTCAGGGCCATCTGCCGTCCTCCGTCTCATCCTCGGTCGCGGGGCCGATCAGCCGGACCGCGCAGGAATTAGGATAGCTTAACCTCACCTAATGGGAACCGGGCCGGGCGACGACTCAGACCGCCGACGTCGCGCCCTCCCGTTCACGGAGCTCCCGCGAGCGCTTCGCCGCCGTCGCCCACGGCCAGTACACGGCAGCGGTCACCACGATGCCGACGATCCAGGAGATGTCCGTCCCGCCGAGGTAGGCGGTGAGCGGCCCGGTGTAGAGGGCCTGGGAGAGGAACGGGATCTGCACGAGGATGCCGATGGCGTAGGACACGAGCGCCACCGCGTTCCAACTCCCGTACCGACCGTCCGGGTCGTAGAGCGCGGCCACGTCGATCCGGTGACCGGACACCTTGTAGTAGTCGATGAGGTTGATGACCGACCACGGCGTGAACACCATGAGCAGCAGCAGGATGAAGTTCTTGAAGAGGTTCAGGAAATCGGCCGAGGCCACCAGCGCCACGATCACGCTCAGGGCGATCACCACGAGCACGGACACCGCGCGGACCGCGGGCCGGACCGTGTTCCGGCGGCTGAACGCGGTGGAGATCGTGGCCGAGCACATGAAGGAGCCGTACGCGTTGAGGCAGTTCACGGTCAGCTTGCCGGTGACGATCATGATGTAGATGCCGAGCGCCAGCAGACCGCCCCCCGCCAGATCGCCCATGTAGCCCACCTGGTTCTTGAGGAAGCTCCCGCCGAGCCCTGCGGCGGAGAGCCCGCCGGCCAGGGCGCCCAGGGTCATGGCCCACTGCGCCCCGAGGGTCGACCCCGCGAAGGTGTACCAGAACGTCCGCTTCGCGCTGGTGTCCTCCGGCAGGTACCGCGAGTAGTCCGCGACATACGGACCGAAGGTCAGCTGCCAGCCGGCCGCGACGGAGACCGAGATCAGGAAGGTGCTGATCTCGAAGGGCTTGGTGAACAGGACCTGGGAGATGTCGTAACGGGTCAGGATCACGAAGGTCAGGTACGCGAAACCGGTCAGCCCCAGCACCGTCGCCACGCGGCCCAGCGCGTGGATGTACCGGTAGCCCATGATCGCGAGGACGGCGGTCAGCGCGCCGAACACGATGATGCCCACCGAGCGGTTGTCCGACCCGATGATGAGGTTGATCGCCTGCCCGGAAAGGACGGTGCCCGTCGCGGCGAAGCCGATGTACATGAGGATCACGAAAACGAGCGGGATGATCGCCCCGTACACCCCGAACTGCGCGCGGCTGGAGATCATCTGGGGCAGGCCCAGGCTCGGCCCCTGCGCCGAGTGCAGCGCCATGACGGCCCCGCCCAGGAGGTTGCCCACCAGCAGGCCGATGATCGCCCAGAATGCGTCGGCCCCGAACACCACGGCCAGGGCGCCGTCCACGATCGCCGTGATCTGCGCGTTCGCCCCGAACCAGAGCGTGAACTGACTCCACGGGCTGCCGTGACGTTCCCCGCTGGGGACCCTGTCGATGGATCGGATCTCTAGAGTGGCTGCCGCCATGGTCACGCTCCCGGGGCTGAGGTTCCTGCTGGTGTTCTGCTCCATTGCACTCCAGCGGAGGATCACTGTGAACCGGATCACAGGCGAAGCTGTCCGGCATCCCGGACGATGACGCGCGACGGCGGCGGCCGCCCGCCGCCGTCGCTCTCCGCCGCCGTCGTCGCGCCCCTCATGAACGCGCGAACCGCCAGTAGGCGCCCTTATTCACGAGGAATACGGGCGCCTATTGGCGGTTCGCGAGGGGGATGCGGGAGGTGGGGGCCTCAGACGATGTGCGGCTCGTGGGCGTTCAGGTACTTCCGGCCCGTGAAGATCGCCACGAGGGAGAGGACCATGATGACGGCGGCGAAGAAGAACGGCACCTGCGCCCCGAAATTCTCCCCGAGCTGCGCGGCGATGAACGGAGCCAGCGCGCCGCCCATCCAGCGCACGAAGTTGTAGCCGGCGGACGCCACGGGCCGCGGCGAATCGGACACCTCCATGGCCAGCTCGGTGAACAGGGTGTTGTTGATGCCGAGCAGCGCGCCCGAGATGATCACGAGCACCACGACGGTGGGCACGGAGTGCGCCAGGGCGGCGAGCCCCAGCCCCACGAGTACCACGAGCAGGCCGGTCAGCGCCATCATCACGCTGCGCGTCGTGCCGAAGCGGCGCTGCAGGATGGGGGCCACGAAGATGGAGAACACCGCGAGCGCGACGCCCCAGCCGAAGAACACGGCCCCGATGCCGTAGGCGTTCATGTGCAGGATGAACGGTGTGAAGGCCAGGATGGTGAAGAAGCCGAAGTTGTAGAACAGGCCGGCGAGGGCCGTGGTGCGCAGACCCGCGTGGCCGAGAGCCAGGATCGGATCACGGAGCCGCACCTTCTGCGCGGGCTTCGGCAGCGTCGGCAGCATGAAGAAGAGGGCGATGAACGCCGCGGCCATGAGGAAGGCGGTGCCGAAGAACGGCGCACGCCACTGCCAGCCGCCCAGCAGGGCGCCCAGGAGCGGGCCGAGCGAGATGCCGAGGCCCAGCGCGGCTTCGTAGAGGATGATCGCCACGCCCGAGCCGCCGCTGGCCACGCCGACGATCACCGCGAGCGCGGTCGCCACGAACAGCGCGTTGCCGAGACCCCAGCCGGCGCGGAAGCCGACGAGCTGCTCCACCGAGCCGGACAGCCCGGACAGCGAGGCGAACACCGCGATCAGGCCCAGACCGATCAGCAGGGTCTTCTTCCCGCCGATCCGCGAGGAGACGAAGCCGGTGATGAGCATGGCCACGGCGGTCACCAGGAAGTAGCTGGTGAACAGCAGGGACACCTGGCTCGGGCTGGCCTGCAGGTTCTCCGCGATGGCCGGGAGGATGGGGTCCACCAGGCCGATCCCCATGAAGGAGAACACGGCCGCCAGAGCGGTGGCCCAGACGGCTTTCGGCTGCCGGAAGAAGGACGCCTTCTCCTCTTCCAGGACTTCTTGACTCTCGTGGATGGTCTCATCCAGCTGGTTCATTACTCGCTTCTCTCCTGTGGGCGGGATCCGGGATGTCCGGTCACTCGCCACGCAAACGGTCGTAAATACTGGTCAGAACAGGAATGGCGGCCTCGAGCGCCTCGCGGTCGCGCGGCGGCAGCTCGTCGATCACGGCGGCGATGGCGCGGTTGCGGCGGAGGTTGACGCGGGCCACCGCGTCCCAGCCGTCATCCGTCAGCCGCACGACGACGGCGCGCGAGTCCTCGGGATCGCTGTCGCGCCGCACGTAGCCGCGGCCTTCGAGCCGGGTGATCTGCTCCGTCGCGGTGGGCGCGCGCACCCCCAGATTGCGGGCGATGTCACTGACGCGCGCCCCGCCGTCGGCCAGCTGCGTGAGAAGGCTCAATTGCGAGCCGGTCAGCTCGGTCTCCCCGACGTCCAGTCGGCGCGTGACGTAGACCGCCTGACGGAGGGCCTCCCGGAAGGTCCGGGCCAGCTCCAGAGCGGCATCTGATTCGCTGTTCATACTTAGGCATCCTAACAGTTAGGGAACCTAACTTCAAGAGTCGCCTCGCGACGAGAAGGCTGCGGGCATCGACAGACCGCCTTCGACACTTCGCCGCGTAACACCCGAAAGCATTCGACAACTGTCCCCTTCGGAGAAATCCCCTTCGCGCTAGGCTATGAGCGGCAAAATGTCAGCCAGGTCACAACCAGGCATTGCGAACGAGAGGGCCCCGCATGACCAATCCGCAATCGGCCACCACAGCCACCCGGACCCCCGGCTCCGCACCGTCGGGCGAGGGCGAGCCGCATCTCGCCCGGGCCCTGAGCAACCGGCACATCCAGCTCCTGGCCATCGGCGGCGCGATCGGCACCGGCCTGTTCATGGGCAGCGGCAAGACCATCTCCGTCGCCGGGCCGTCCGTCATCTTCGTGTACATGATCATCGGCTTCATGCTGTTCTTCGTCATGCGCGCCATGGGCGAACTGCTGCTCTCGAACCTGAACTACAAGTCGTTCAGCGACTTCGCCGGCGACCTCCTCGGTCCGTGGGCCGGGTTCTTCACCGGTTGGACCTACTGGTTCTGCTGGGTCGTCACGGGCGTCGCCGACGTCATCGCGATCGCGGGGTATGCGGAGACCCTCATCCCGGGCATCCCCCTCTGGATCCCCGGCGTGCTCACCATCCTGATCCTCCTGGCACTCAACCTGCCGACGGTGAAGGCCTTCGGTGAGACCGAGTTCTGGTTCGCGCTCATCAAGATCGTCGCGATCGTCGCCCTGATCGTCACCGGTCTGGTCATGATCCTCACGGGCTTCCAGTCCCCGGCCGGCCAGGCGAGCTTCACCAACCTCTGGAGCCACGGCGGCTTCTTCCCGCGCGAGTTCATGGGCTTCGTGGCCGGCTTCCAGATCGCCGTCTTCGCCTTCGTGGGCATCGAGCTGGTGGGCACCGCCGCCGCAGAGACCAAGAACCCGGAGCACAACCTCCCCAAGGCCATCAACGCCATCCCCGTACGCGTGATGCTCTTCTACGTGGGCGCCCTCATCATCCTGATGTCCGTCACCCCGTGGACCGAGTTCAAGGCCGGTCACAGCCCCTTCATCGGCATGTTCTCCCTGGCCGGGCTCGGCATCGCGGCCACCGTGGTGAATCTCGTGGTCCTGACCTCGGCCATGTCGAGCGCCAACTCCGGCATCTACTCCACGTCCCGCATGGTGTTCGGCCTGGCCCGCGACGGGGACGCCCCGGCGGTCTTCGGCAAGCTCTCCCGCCGCAAGGTGCCCCAGAACGCGCTGTTCCTGTCCTGCGTGCTGCTCCTCGCCGGCGTCGTCCTCCTCTACGCGGGCAAGGACATCGGCGCCGCCTTCGACATGGTGACCACCGTCTCCGCCGTCTGCTTCATGTTCGTGTGGAGCATCATCCTGCTGAGCTACCTCGTGTACCGGAAGAAGCGTCCCGAACTGGCCGCGGCCTCGAAGTACAAGATGCCCGGCGGCGTCGCCATGGTCTACGTGGTCTTCGCGTTCTTCCTCTTCCTGATCTGGGCGCTGACCACCCAGCCGGACACGCTGACGGCTCTGCTGGTGACGCCGATCTGGTTCGTGATCCTCGTGATCGCCTGGCTCGCGATCCGGCGATCGCCGCATCACCTGGCACGTCATGAGGCGTGGAAACAAAGTATGAAGTAGCGTCTTTTAGTGGGCGGGCCTCAGGCCCGCCCACTAGTATTTCGACAGTGTTGCCAGCACAAGATCCGTGTGAGTCGATCGGAGTTTTCACCATGGGGTTCCAGGGAGTCGGAGTCAATCCGGGCCGCGTCATCGCTACCGTCAAGCACATGCCGGAGCCGTTGGCGGAGCCTCAGGCCGGGGAGACTCTGCCGCCGGGAGCCGACCCCGCGGAGGTGATCGCGGGCCTGAAGGCCGCGGCCCTGGCGGTGCACGACGAGCTCAAGGAACGCGCCACCCGCGCCAGCGAGGACGGCAAGGCCGTGCTCGAGGCGACCGCGCTCATGGCCAAGGACACCATGCTCCTGAAGGCCGCCGGCAAGCTGATCACCGCCGGGACCGGCGCCGAACGCGCCGTGTGGGAGGCGGCCGAAGGCGTGGCCGCGCAGTTCAAGGCACTCGGCGGCTACATGGCCGAGCGCGCCACGGACGTGCTGGACGTGCGGGCCCGCCTGGTCGCGCAGCTGCGCGGCGTCCCGGCTCCGGGCATCCCGGCGTCCTCCACCCCCTTCATCCTCATGGCGGAGGACCTGGCCCCGGCCGACACCGCCACCCTGGACACCTCCGTCGTGCTGGCCCTCGCGACCTCCGGCGGCGGCCCCCAGTCCCACACGGCCATCATCGCCCGCTCGCTCGGCCTGCCGGCCGTCGTCGCGGCCGAGGGGATCGAGGAGATCCCCGAGGGCGCCGAAGTGTATGTCGACGGCGCGGCCGGCCTGGTGGTCCCCGAGCCCGGCGACGAGGAGCGCGAAGCCGCCGCGAAGTGGGCGAGCAGCGCCGCGACCCTTGCCACGTTCGACGGTGAGGGCGCGACGGCGGACGGCCACCTGGTGCCGCTGCTCGCCAATGTGGGCAACGCCAAGGACGCGGAGGCCGCCGCGGCCCTCGGCGCGCAGGGCGTGGGCCTGTTCCGCACCGAATTCTGTTTCCTGGAACGCGACACCGAGCCGTCCGTGAACGAGCAGGCCGACGCCTACCGCGCCGTCTTCGCCGCCTTCCCGGGCAAGAAGGTGGTGGTCCGGACCCTGGACGCGGGCGCGGACAAGCCCCTGCCGTTCCTCACCGACACCACCGAACCGAACCCGGCCCTGGGCGTGCGCGGCTACCGCACCGACTGGACCACCCCGGGCGTGCTCGAGCGCCAGCTCTCCGCGATCGCCGTGGCCGCCGTGGACACCGAGGCCGAGGTCTGGGTCATGGCCCCGATGATCGCCACGCAGCCCGAGGCCGCGCACTTCGCCTCCCTCTGCGCCGGCGTGGGCCTGAAGACCCCGGGCGTCATGGTCGAGGTCCCCTCAGCCGCACTGAACGCTTCCAGCGTCCTGAAGGACGTCGCGTTCGCCTCGCTCGGCACCAACGACCTCACGCAGTACACGATGGCCGCGGACCGCATGCTCGGCCCGCTCGCGAGCCTGAACGACCCGTGGCAGCCCGCCGTTCTCCGCCTGGTCCAGCTGACCGTCGAGGGTGCCAAGGCCGCCGGGGACAAGGCCGTGGGCGTCTGCGGCGAGTCCGCCGCCGACCCGGCCCTCGCCGTCGTGCTCACCGGCCTGGGCGTGAACACGCTGTCCATGACCGCGCGGTCGCTGGCCGCCGTCGGCACCGTGCTGAAGAGCGTCACGCTGGCCGAGGCGCAGGAGATCGCCGCTCTGGCCCTGAACGCCGCGACCGCCGTGGAAGGCCGCGCCGCCGTCCGCGCCCGGCTGCCCATCCTGGACGATCTCGGCCTGTAACGGCCTCGGAATTTCACCCGACCCTCACCGTTTCCACCTGAAGGAGAACCCCATGCCCGAACGCACAGCAGTCGTCGCCAGCGCCTCCGGCCTGCACGCCCGTCCCGCCGCGATCTTCGCCGAGGCCGCAGCCGAGCTGGACGTCGAGGTGACGATCGCCCTGGCCGGCACCCCCGAGGATGAGGCCATGGACGCCTCGAGCATCCTGTCCCTCATGACCCTGGGCGCCGGCAACGGCGACACCGTGGTCCTCCGCGCCGAGGGCCCTGGCGCCGAAGAGGCCCTGGACAAGCTCGCCACCCTCGTCGAAACCGACCTGGACGCCGAGTAACACTCCTCGCCGACTGTCCCCGGCGGCTCCCGGGCCTCGCAAGCTCGGCTCTGGGCCCTCGCCGCCGGGGGCCCTCCATAGGATGCCGGAATCACCCCGAATCGGGTGGAAAATGGCATCTTATGGAGCAGTCGACGTTTAAGGCCCAGCCGCACACCACCGGCCCCCTCACCGCAGACGCCGCCTCCGGGCTGCGTCGAGCGCTCGACGGCGGCCAGGACGTCACCGTCTTCGTGGACGGCACGGTCTTCCGGCTCCCCGATGGCGCACGAGACGCCGTCGTGGACCTCCTGACCCGCCTGTCCCGCGGGGAGACCGTCACCGTGAGCAGCGGCGACGCCGCCCGCACGGAGTCCCGGAACCCGCTCGATGACGAACTGCTCACCACGAGCAAGGCGGCGGAGCTGGCCGGCATCTCCCACACGTACCTGCGCAACATGACGGACCGGGGTGAGATCCCGGTCCAGTACCGCGGCACGCACCGCCGGATCCGCCGCGGCGACATCACCGCCTGGCTGGCCTCGCAGAAGGCCTCACACCCCGGAACCGTAGACTGATCCCGTGCCCAAACTCTTCGGTCTCCACAACCTCTACGGCGCCCTCGCGGCGGTCCTCGTCGGGACGCTCCTGAGCCTGCTGAAGGCCGATGGTCTGATGCAGCTGCTCTTCGTGGTGGTGGCGTACATCGGCGGGTCGATCGTGGCGCATGACGTCCTGAAGAAGCGCCGCGCGGCCCACGAACCGGCGGCCAGCGCCGAGGAGGACCCCGAGCCGCGCTTCCACCACTTCGACTCCCGCTCGCTGGACCGGATCCAGGAGGAACGGGCACTCTCGGACCGCCGCGAAGCGGACGCGGCGGGGCTCCAGAGCACTCCCCCGGCGCCCGTCACGCCGGTTGCGGAACCAGCGGCACCCGCCCCGCACGCCTCAGCGTCGGACGAACCCGCGCCCCAGCACTTCGACGCGCGCGCCCTGGAACGCATCGAGCGCGAACGCCAGGCCACCGAACGCCGCGACACCTGAGCGGACGTCAGCGCGCCCCTCAGACGCGCGGGCGGCCGTGCCAGCGCGCCGCCTTCAGCGCCGCGTGCAGCTCCAGGCGGACGGAGCCCTTGAGCGGGTCCGCGCCGATGATCTGGCGGACCTTCGCAAGCCGGTTGTAGACGGTGCTGCGGTGCAGGTGGAGCTCGTCCGCCACGTCCTGCACGGTCCCGCCGGTGTCATAGATCATCTCCAGCACCGGCCGCAGCTCCTGGTTCTTGTCCCCGGCCTCCAGCGCAGCGAAGTTCAGCGTGCTCGCGCCGCCCCAGTCCATGGGGCCCTGCGCCGCCGTCGCGAAGAACTGGTAGATGCCCGTGTCGCGGCAGTCGACCAGCTCACCGAGTGACGGCTCGACGACGCCGGCGAGCGCGGCCGTCCGCGACTCGCCGTAAGCATCCGGCAGCTTCCGGATCTCCCCGAAGGGCTCGCTGAGCCCCAGGACGATCCGCGGCCTGCCCTGGCCCGACCGTTTGGCGAGTTCCAGCTGATAATGCACCAGGACCTGCGCATGCACGGCCCGGCCCTGCGAGGCCCGGAACAGCATGACGGAGTGGCTGGGGCGGCCTGCGCTGAAGAGGGCCTCCTGCACACCGACCGTGGACTGCAGCGCCGCGCTGCGGTGCGTGAGGGAGGCCGCCAGGGGATCCTCGGGCTCGTGGCGCGCGCCGGCGTCGAGCACCGTGATCAGCTGCCACGGCCCCTTCCCGTGCACCTCCGGCCAATTGCCGACGGCGGCGATCGCCCCACGCTCTCCCGAGCAGGCGGAGAGGAACTCGACCTCGCGGCGCTTACGCTGTTCCGATTCGGCCGTGTTGGATTCGAGGAGGAGCGTCGCCAGGAGCTCGATCTCGTGACGGACCTCGGCCAGCTGGCCCAGGATCGGCGCGGCGCTGGTCTCGCCACTGCTCTGCTGCACCCAGAGGTACCCCACCCGGAAGCCGCGCACCAGGAGCGGGACGCAGACGCGGCCGAGCATGCCGAGCTCGTCATTGGCCGGGACCACGACGGGCCTGACGGCGGCCGAGATGCCGTGGGAGAGCTGCCAGGCGCTGACGTCCGGCGGCACCCTCTTGGTGAGCAGGAAGTTCACCCGCACACGGTCCGCCTGCTCCTGATTGGAGCTGTACGCCACGAGGAGACCGTCCAGATCCTCCAGGGACAGGCCACGCCCCAGGCGGGCGGCGAGCTGCTCGACGAGCTGTTCGACATCGGGTTGCTGCATGTCGTCCAGCCTACTGGACGCCAAGCTACACCAGGCGACACTTGCCGCCACGGCCCTGAACAAATGTAGATTCCTCGGCAGGGAGAACCCCGGAATTCCGCGGATTCCGCTCCGCCGGGGTGGCCTTCGCCCTGTCGGGTGGCTCACACCGGACCTAAGCTGATCCCACAGAAACTTCCCCGGTCCGCACCGGGCCAGAGACCGGCCCGACGGACATGAACGTCATGGAGCCCCCACATGATCATCGGTGTCCCCAAGGAAATCAAGAACAACGAATTCCGCGTGGCCATCACGGCCTCCGGTGTCCACGAACTGCGTCACCACGGCCACGAGGTCCTCATCGAGGCGGGGGCCGGCCTCGGTTCCGGCATCACCGACGCCGAGTACGAAACGGCCGGCGCCACCCTGCTGGCCGACGCCGATGAGGTCTGGGCCCGTGCCGACATGGTCATGAAGGTCAAGGAGCCCATCGCCGCGGAGTACCACCGTTTCCGTGAGGGCCTCATCCTCTTCACCTACCTGCACCTGGCCGCTGAGCCCGAACTGACCGCACGACTCGTGGAGTCCGGGGTCACGGCCATCGCGTACGAGACCGTGCAGGAAGGCCGCGCCCTCCCGCTGCTCGCCCCCATGTCCGAGGTGGCCGGCCGACTCTCCGTGCAGGTCGGTGCCTCCTCCCTCCTGGCCCCGAACGGCGGCAAGGGCATCCTCCTGGGCGGCGTCCCCGGCGTGCGCCCGGCGAACGTCGTCGTCCTCGGCGCCGGTGTGGCGGGCACCAACGCCGCCGTCATGGCCATGGGCGCCGGTGCGGATGTCACCATCCTCGACATCAACATCAACCGCCTCCGCGAGCTCGACGCCCTCTACGGCGGCCGCCTGAAGACCGTGGCCTCCAACTCCTACGAGATCGAGCGCGCCCTGGTCGAGGCCGACCTGGTCATCGGCTCCGTCCTGATCCCGGGCGCCAAGGCCCCCAAGCTCGTCACCAATGAGCTGGTCGCCAAGATGAAGCCGGGCTCGGTCCTGGTGGACATCGCCGTGGACCAGGGCGGCTGCTTCGAGGACACCCACCCCACCACGCACGAGGACCCCACCTTCAAGGTCCACAACTCGATCTTCTACTGCGTGGCGAACATGCCGGGCGCCGTCCCGAACACCTCCACCTACGCGCTGACCAACGTCACCCTCCGCTACGCCGTGGCGCTGGCCAACCTGGGCGTCCGGGCCGCTTTCGAGCGCGACGCCGCCCTGGCCGCCGGCCTGAACGTGGCGGCGGGCAAGGTGGCGCACCACTCGGTCTCCGACGCCTCCGGCCTGGAACTCTCCGACTGGCGCGACCTGGTCTAGTCCGCGGGCTCTCCTCGCTCAGGACGGGTGGGGAGGGGTGAAGCTCTGGCTGCTATCCCTGCGGCCCTCTGTGCGGCGTCAGCTGTGCACAGGGCCGCAGGGGCCCTTGACGCAGCCTGCCGCTTCACCCCTCCCCGCCCGTTTGCCGTTGTGGCCGCGTCAGACCGGGCCGCACCGCGCGGACACCCCACACCACCGGACCCCGCCCGGAGACCTCGCTCCCGAGGGATGAAACACCCCGGGCGCCTTCTCCCCCTCGACCCTGCCGGCACCGTCGAAACGGCCCAGGCTCACACCCCTGCCCACGACGGCGGCAGGCCCCCGAGGTGCGGCGGGGGTGGCGGGTTGCGGCCGGCCGCGTCAAGGGGCCCCACGGCCGGTTCCACAACGGGACTCGACCATCGCGCCGTGGGGAAAGCGGCCAGAGCAACCCGGCACCCCCACCGCCCACCCACGAACCCCCGCCCCGCCGTCGTGCCCATAAACTGAAGCAATGGGCCATATCGACGTTGCCGGCATCGACTACTTTCTGACGGCACCCAACTCCTCAACGGCGTGACCTTCAAGGTCCCCGACGGCACCAAGACCGCCCTGATCGGGCCGAACGGCACCGGCAAGACCACGCTCTTCCGCATCATCTCCGGCGATCTCAAGCCGGACGAGGGCGTGGTGGGCCGTTCTGGCGGCATGGGCATCATGCGCCAGTTCGTGGGCCAGGTCCGTGACGAATCCACGGTCCGCGACCTCCTCCTCACCACCGCCACCCCTGCCCTCGCGGCGGCCGGCAAGGCGGTCGAGGAGGCGGAGAACGCCATGCTGGAGCACGACGACGAGCCCACCCAGATGCGGTACGCCCAGGCGATCGTCGACTGGGGAGACGCGGGCGGCTACGAGCTGGAGACCGTCTGGGACGAGGTCTGCATGGCCGCGCTCGGCGTCTCGTTCGACAAGGCGGCGCACCGCGCGGCGTCGTCGCTGTCCGGCGGCGAGCAGAAGCGCCTGGTGCTGGAGGCCCTGTTCGCCGGACCGGACGAGCTGCTGCTCCTCGACGAGCCGGACAACTACCTCGACGTGCCCGGCAAGCGCTGGCTGGAGGACAAGCTCCGGGAGTCCAAGAAGACCGTGTTCTTCATCAGCCACGACCGCGAGCTGCTGAACAACGCCGCGGACCGCATCGTGACCTTGGAGCCCGGCATCAACGGCGCCGGCGCCTGGATCCACGGCGGCGGCTTCGGCTCCTATGTGCAGGCCCGCGAGGACCGCAACGCGCGCTTCGAGGAGCTGCGCAAGCGCTGGGACGAGGAGCACGTCAAGCTCAAGGAACTGGTCACCATGTACAAGACCAAGGCCGCGTTCCGATCCGACATGGCCAACAAGTACCAGGCCGCCCAGACCCGTCTGGCGAAATTCCTGGAGGCCGGCCCGCCCGAGGCACTGCCGCTCGAGCAGAACGTCCAGATGCGCCTGCGCGGCGGCCGCACGGGCAAGCGCGCCGTCGTCGCGGAGAAGCTCGAGCTCACGGGCCTCATGAAGCCGTTCTCCACGGAGATCTGGTTCGGGGACCGTGTGGGCGTGCTGGGGTCGAACGGTTCGGGCAAGAGTCACTTCCTGCGGCTGCTCGCCGCGGGCGGCACGGATCCCGAGCGGGAGCACCTGCCGGTCTCGGACATCCAGATCCGCGAGGTGCCCCACGAGGGCACGGTGAAGCTCGGAGCCCGCATCCGGCCCGGCTACTTCGCCCAGACCCACTCCCGGCCCGACCTGGCCGGACGCACCCTTCTCGACATCCTGCACCGGGGCGATGAGCACCGTTCCGGGCTGGGCCGGGAGGCCGCCTCCGGCGCGCTCGACTCCTACGGGCTCGTGGCGCAGGCGGAGAACAAGTACGAGTCGCTCTCGGGTGGTCAGCAGGCGCGGTTCCAGATCCTGCTGCTGCAGCTCTCCGGCGCCACGCTGCTGCTCCTGGACGAGCCGACGGACAACCTGGACCTCCACTCGGGCGAGGCGCTGGAACGCGCGATCGATGCCTTCGAGGGGACCGTCCTGGCCGTGACGCACGACCGCTGGTTCGCGAAGTCGTTCGACCGTTTCCTGGTCTTCGGCTCGGACGGCAAGGTCTACGAGTCCGAGGAGCCGGTCTGGGACGAGAAGCGGGTGGAGCGCGCCCGCTAGGAACGCCCCGCACCTCTTCCTTGTCCACGAGAGGGCATCTCAGCACAGTCCGGGACCCCCGGCATGTGCTGAGGTGGCCTCTCGCGTGGAGCGCAGGAGTTCAGCGTTCGATCCGCCGTGCCTCCTCGATCAGGCGCAGCCCCGCGAGCGGTCCGGTCTCACCGGCCACCTCGACGGGCGCGGGTCCTTCGCCGCGCACATGCCGCGCCAGGAGCCGGTAGAACTCCTGATACCCGCCGGGCTCACTCGTCACTGGCCGCACCACGGTGCCGTCGCTGAACGTCCCGGACGCCTCCTCGGGCTCCACGCCGTAGCCCGGGTCGGACGGCCGCAGTCCCGCCGAGAGCTGGCGTTCCTGCGGGTCGAAACCGTACTTCAGGTAGCTCCCGGCGCTTCCGCGGACGTCGAACACCGGGCCCGGCTGGGCGGCGGAGAGGGTCATCGACAGGTGGCTCAGCACCGGCGCCCCACCGCCCGCCGGAGCGTGCTCCAGGACGAGGAACACGTCGTCGTCGGCCGGCTCACCGGGGCGGCGCGCCGCGATCTCCGCGTGCACCACGCGTGCCGGGCCGAAGAGCTGGAGGGCGCAGTCCACCAGGTGGGTGCCCAGGTCGAAGAGCAGGCCACCGCCGCGCTCCACTCCCGAGGCTTGCTTCCACGCCTTGGAGAAGCCCGGCGACCAGCGCTCCATGCCGGCGTTGAACCGGTGCACCTCGCCCAGCGCCCCCTCGGCCAGAAGCGCCTTCAGCGTGAGGAACGCGTTGTCCCAGCGTCGGTTCTGATAGACGGCCAGCGTGCGCCCCAGCCGCTCCGCGAGCGCCACGAGCTCCTCCCCCTGCGCACTGGTGACGGTGAACGGTTTGTCCACGACGACGTCGAGCCCCGCTTCCAGCGCGGCTTTCGCCTGCGGGTGGTGCAGTTCGGGCGGGGTGGCGATGACCACGACGTCCAGGTCCGCGGCGCGGGCGAGAACGTCCTCGAAGCCGGGCACCACCGTCACGTCGGGGTAGGTCTCGCGGGCGGCCGCCGATCGTCCGGGATCGCCGGTGACGATCACGTCCAGGCTGAAGTCGGGGCTGTGCTCGATCAGGGGTGAGTGGAAGGCCCGGCCGGCCAGTCCGTAGCCCACCACGGCGGTTCTCAGGGGCGCGGGTCGCTGCATGGTCCCCAGTGTCCCAGCAAACGGCGCCCTTGTCCCCTGGTCGCCCGGAAACGAACAGGGCCCCAACGAACAGGGCCCCGGGGAACGCTGAACGTTCCCCGGGGCCGTGTCGGCGGTGGGTCACCGCCCGCCTTTCCTACCTGTGGGCGGAACCCTTCTCCCATCCCACCGTGGTCCAGTCCGCCACGGGCACGTCCGTGAGATTCGCGAACAGGGTCGGGCCGAAGTTCGCCAGGCCCTTCTTGACGAAGAGGATCTGCGGTCCGTTGAAGACGGAACCCATGGTGAAGTACTGCTTCAGGTAGTCCTTCTCCACATTCATGGCGTCCTTGTTGCGCTGCGCATCGTCAGCGGTGCTCTGAATCGCCAGGATCCGCCGGTCCAGGTCCGCATTTCCGAGGCCATTCTCATCGGTCTTGCTGTAGTAGAACTGCTTCACCACATCCGTTGCGTCAGAACCCACGGTGAATCCCGACATGATGACATCGAACTCGCGCTGCCCCAGCACCTTGCCGAGTTCGGCATCGCCGATCTGATCGATCCCGACGTCCATGCCGGCCGCCTGGAGTTGCTTTTGCAGCGTCTGCGTGGTGGCCAGCAAGGTCGGATCGTCACCATAGTTGGTGATCTTGAAACTTACGGGCTTGCCATCCTTGGCCATGATGCCCTTGTCATTCGGTGCGTAGCCCGCGTCGCTCAGCACCTTTTTGGCCGCTTCCGCACCTTGCTCCCGCACCGGCCAGTTGTCCTGGTAGTACGCGGAGAACGGCATCAGCATCATCGAACTCGAATCGGGCTCTTCCCAATTCAGGCCATTGAACCGCACTTTACGGATCGCGGCCCGGTCCACCGCTGTGAAGATGGCTTTCCGGACGGCGACATCCTGCACGGCAGGGTGCTTGGCATTGATGTTCAGCCCACCCGCAAAGAGTCGTTGACCCCGGCGGACATCTGCGTCCTTGGTGCCGTCCACCTGCTTGTAGCGGCCCAGAGTACGCGCTCCGACGGCGTCGATCTCGCCGTTCTTGAACGCGGCGATCGTCGAGCTGGCCTCCATCTGGCGGAAAATCACCCGGCTCAGCACCGGCTTGGCGCCCCACCATTTCGGGTTGGGGATCATGCTCACCGTCTTGGCCGCGGAATCGTAATTCTCCACGGTGAATGGACCGGCCATCCACTCCGGTCGCAGGTTGTTCTCGAATCCCTTGTTGAACACTTCAGGAGTGTTGACCTGTGGATGAAGCAGTCCCGCGAAGAAACTGGAGAGCGGGTACGTCGGCTTAGACGTGGTCACGACGACATCCTTGTCGGTCGCGCCGCGCTTCACCGAGTCGATGAATTCGTAGACACCCGAGGAGACGATGTCGAAGTCCTTATTGGTGCCATTGAGCACCTTCCAGGTGTTCTCGAAAGTCCTCCAGTCAATGGGCGTGCCATCGTTCCAGGTCGCTTTCTCATTGATCTTGATGGCGATGGTCTGCTTTCCATTCTTCAGTTCGGAGTGGAAGTCCTCACAGAAGTCCTTGTCAAGGGAAAACTTCCCGTCAGGTGCCGCGGTCCAGCAGCTTGCGGCATTCACGGGGGCCGTCAGCGCGGTGTTGTTCGCCGTGTTGCCATCGTTGCTGAACCCATTGAAATTTGGACCCATGTCCCCGACGGACACCGTCAATGTTCCACCCTGGTCCAGATCCTTGACGTCCTTCGGATTGGTCTGAATTAGTTTTCCAAGGTCACCGCCGGCACTCTCGCCCTGCCCCACCTCAGGGCCCTTGGCTCCGCCTCCACCGCAAGCGGTCAGTGCCAGTGCTAAAGACGCCGCGAGCGCGACGCCGAGTGAAACGCTCTTCTTCATGCTCTTCCTTTCAGGGGTGGTGCTCCTCCGCCTTGAGGACACAAGGCGGACCCTCGCAAGGAGCCCCGGACGGCTTCCGCCATCCAGGGCTCCCTGGGAGGGGAACGGTGGGGAACCTGCTCCCGGGGAGACACGAAGTGGTCTCCCGGGGCCGCAGGCTCCGTCCCCCCTAGACACCGGTTGCATCAACCGGGCGAAGAGATATTGTTCAGGCGACTCCTAACCGCCTGAGTCCTACTTGTGGGTGGAACCCTTTTCCCAGCCGACCGTGGTCCAGTCCGGGACGTGGGTGTCCGTGGCGTTGTTCGCGAAGAGGGTCGGACCGTAGTTGGCCAGCCCCTTCTTGACGAACTCGATCTGCGGGCCGTTCAGGACCGGGCCGAGGGTGAAGTACTGCTTGGCGTAGTCCTTCTCCACATCCAGAGCTTCCTTGTTGCGCTTGGCGTCGTCAGCTTCGGACTGCAGAGCGGCGATGCGCTTGTCCAGGTCGGCGTTGCCGAGGCCGTTGCGGTCGCTCGCGGTCGAGTAGTACTGGCCCACGGCCTGCGTAGCGTCGGAGCCAACGGTGTAACCGGACATGGTCACGTCGAACTCGCGGTCGCCCACGATCTTGCCGAACTCGGCGTTGCCGCGCTGGTCGATCCCGACGTCCATGCCGGCGGCCTGGAGCTGCTTCTGCAGGGTCTGCACGGAGGCGAGAACGGTCGGGTCGTCACCGAAGTTGGTGATCTTGAAGGTGATCGGCTTGCCGTCCTTCTCCATGATGCCCTTGGCGTTCGGCTTGTAACCGGCGTCGGTCAGCACCTTCTTGGCGGCATCCGCACCCTGCTCCTGCACCGGCCAGTTGTCCTGGTAGTACTTGGAGAACGGCATCAGCATCATGGTGCCGGAGTTCGGCTCTTCCCAGTTCAGACCGTTGAAGCGGACCTTGCGGATCGCTTCGCGGTCGACGGCGGTGAAGATGGCCTTACGGACGGCGACGTCCTGGACACCCGGACGCTTGGCGTTGACGTTCAGACCACCGGCGAAGAGGCGCTGGCCACGGCGGATGTCGGTGTCCTTGGTGCCCTCGAGCTGCTTGTAGCGGCCCACCGTGCGGCCACCGGTCGCGTCGATCTCGCCGTTCTTGAAGGCGGCGATGGTGGCGGAGTCCTCCATCTGGCGGAAGACGACCTTGTCCAGGACCGGCTTGGTGCCCCACCACTTCTCATTCTTGACCATGCTGACGGTCAGGGCGGCGGAGTCGAACTTCTCGACCTTGAACGGGCCGGCCATCCACTCGGGGTGCATGTTGTTGTTGAAGCCCTTGTTGAAGATCTCCGGGGTGTTGACCTTCGGGTGGACGATACCGGCGAAGAACGATGCCAGCGGGTACACGGGCTGCTTGACCGTCACGACGACATCCTTGTCGGTCGCACCACGGGTCACGGACTCGATGTACTTGTAGGAGCCGGAATCGACGATGTCGTAATCCTTGTTGGTGCCGTTGAGCACCTTCCAGGTGTTCTCGAAGGTCTTCCAGTCGATGGGGGTTCCATCGTTCCAGGTGGCCTTGTCGTTGATCTTGATGTTCAGGATCTGCTTGCCGTCCTTGACCTCGGACTTGAAGTCCTCGCAGAAGTCCTTGTCCAGCTCGAAGTCGCCCACCGCGGTGGTCTTCCAGCAGCCATAGTAGAAAGCCTGGTTGATCGGGCCCATCAGCGCGGTGTTGTCGGAGGAGTTTCCGCTGTTGCCGAAGCCGTTGAAATCGGGGCCGATGTTGCCCAGTTCCAGGGTCAGGGTGCCACCCTGATCCAGGTCCTTGACGTCTTTCGGGTTGGTCTGGATCAGCTTGGAGACGTCCGAGCCGGACCCTTCGGCCTTGGCGCTCTCAGGGCCCTTGGCCGTGCCGCCGCCGCAAGCGGTCAGCGCCAGCGTGACGGCCGCCAGAGTGGCGACGCCGAGCGTGACTTTCTTTTTCATACTGTTCCCTTCAAAGGAGCGAGGGTTGGGTTTCCCACTGTCATCAACGATATTCACGCAGCGCTGTCCGATGAGTCGTGCAGCACCAGCATGTCCGCATCCATCTCCCCGTTCGGGTAGAAGCAGGCGAACTGGTGGTCCCCTCCACCATTCTCGAGGGGAGGTTCAAGTTCCAGGCACTTGGTCCTCTTGTCCTCAGGCAAGGCAGCGAAAATGGGGCACCGGGAAGCGAAGTTGCATCCTCGGGGAGCGTCCAATGGCGTTGGAAGGTCTCCCTTGAGGATGATCCTCTCCCGTGAGCGCTCCGCCTCGGGATCCGGAACCGGAATCGCCGAGAGCAGTGCACGGGTGTAGGGGTGCCGGGGATTGTCGAAGACGCTGTCCACGTCGCCGACCTCCACGATCTTCCCCAGATACATCACAGCCACCCGGTTCGAGATGTGACGTACAACTGAGAGGTCGTGGGCCACCATCAGGTAGCTCAGACCGAGTTCCGCCCGGAGCTTGTCCAGGAGGTTGATGACCCCGGCCTGGACGGAGACGTCCAGCGCGGAGACGGGTTCGTCCAGCACCACGAGCTTCGGGTTCACGGCCAGGGCACGGGCGATGCCGATGCGCTGGCGCTGACCGCCGGAGAACTGGTTGGGGAAACGGTTCACGTGGTCCGGCTGGAGGCCCACCAGCTTCATGAGCTCCATGATGCGCTTGCGGATCTCGGACTTGGGGGTGCCCAGGTTCTCGAGCGGCTCCGCGAGGGCCTCGTACACGGTGAAGCGGGGATCCAGGGCGCCCGTGGGGTCCTGGAAGACGATCTGCAGCGACTTCCGCATGGCGGTCTTCTCGGCGGCCGAGGTGGCGGCCTTCGAATTCACCCCGCCGATGGTGATCTCGCCCGGCTGATCCTTGCTGAACTCCATGATCTCCAGGAGCGTCGTGGTCTTGCCGCAGCCGGATTCGCCCACGATCGAGAAGCACTCGCCTTCGCGGATGTCGAAGCTGAGACCGTCCACGGCCTTGACCGTGCCGATCCGCTTCTTGAACAGCGACCCCTTCATCAGCGGGAAGTGCTTCTTGACATCCTTGAGTTCCAGCACCGTGGTGCGGTCGGTCCGCGGGATCCCCTCGAACTTGGACACCGGCACCGGGGGCGCCTTGAAGATCTCGTGGACGTCGACACCGGCCCCGAACTCCTCCACCTTGACGCAGGCGGCCCGGTGGCCGTCATCGCC
Organism: Arthrobacter woluwensis; assembly: GCF_900105345.1. NCBI lineage: Bacteria > Bacillati > Actinomycetota > Actinomycetes > Micrococcales > Micrococcaceae > Arthrobacter > Arthrobacter woluwensis. Next base: position 447,921 of record NZ_FNSN01000003.1, on the reverse strand, counting down.
CGGGACGAGGCGCAGCGGCGGCTCGCCGCTCAGGCACTCCGGGCCCGCCAGCGGGCAGCGCGGAGCGAAGGAGCAGCCGGTGGGCGGAGTGATGAGGTTCGGGGGCATGCCCTCGATCGGGACCAGGGACGTCTCCGCGGAGACGTCGACGCGCGGCACGGCGCCCAGCAGACCCATCGTGTACGGCATCCGCGGGGCGTAGTAGAGCTGGTCCACCGAGCCGGTCTCCACCGGCTTGCCCGCGTACATGACCATGATGTCGTCGGCCATGCCGGCCACGACGCCCAGGTCGTGGGTGATCATGACGAGCGCGGCGCCGGTCTCCTCCTGCGCCTTGTGCATGACCTCCAGCACCTGCGCCTGGATGGTGACGTCCAGGGCGGTGGTGGGTTCGTCGGCGATCAGGACCCGCGGGTCGTTCGCGATCGCGATCGCGATCATCACGCGCTGGCGCATGCCGCCGGAGAATTCGTGCGGGAAGGACTTCAGACGCGCCTGCGGGCTGGGGATGCCCACCAGGGTCAGGAGTTCGACGGCGCGGGCTTCCTTCGCCTTGCTGCTCATCTTCGGGTTGTGGACCGTCAGCGCCTCGATGATCTGGGTGCCGATGGTGAACACGGGCGTCAGGGAGGACAGCGGATCCTGGAACACCATGGCCAGATCGTTGCCGCGGTACTTGCACATCTGCGCGTCCGACAGGCCCAGGAGTTCCTGGCCGTGCAGCCGCACCGAACCGGTGACCTCGGCCGTCTCCGGCAGGAGGCCCATGATCGCCATCGACGTGACGGACTTGCCCGAACCGGATTCGCCGACGATGCCGAGCGTCTTACCCGGCAGCAGGTCGAAGTCGACGCCGCGGACGGCGTGCACCACGCCGTTCTCCGAGTTGAAGCGGACGTTCAGGTCGCGGACGGAGAGCACCGGTTCCCCGGGGGCGTACAGTCCGGCGACGTGGAGGCGTTCGGTGGTGTCCAGTGCTCCGGTGCCTTGTGTCACGGTGCCTTCCTGCGTGCTGTCGTGCTGGGAAGCGCTCATGCCGCGGCCTCCACGGTGTTCTTGCGGGCCTTGCGGGACTTCTTGGCCTTGCCCACCGAGCTGGAGCTCGGATCGAAGGCGTCCCGGAGGCCGTCATTCATCATGGCCATCGAACCGGTCAGGGCGAACATGGCCAGAAGCGGGAACCAGAACATCCAGGGGAAGCTGCTGACCTGCTGGCTGGCCTGGCCGATCAGGATGCCGAGGCTCATGTCCGGCGGCTTGATGCCGATGCCGATGAAGGAATAGGCCACCTCGGAGAGGATCGCCAGGGTGACGCCGCGCGTGATCTCGAGGACCAGCAGGGATCCGATGTTGGGGATCAGGTGCTTCCAGACGATGCGCCAGGTGGAGACGCCCATGTAGCGGGCGGCCTTCACGTAGTCCCGCTCGATGAGGGACATGGAGATCGACCGGATGAGACGCGCGGCGCCCATCCACCCGAACACCAGCAGGACCACGGTGAGGAGGAACCAGCTCGGGAGCGCGTCCTTCAGGTCGCCGCCGTTGCCGCTCGTGACCACGGCGACCACGAGGAGCGAGGGCATCATGATGAGCGCTTCGAGGATGAAGAGCATCACCTTGTCGACCTTGCCGCCGTAGAAGGCCATGACACAGCCGTACACGGCGGCCACGAGCATGGATCCGACGCCCACGATCAGGCCGATCAGGATGGACGTCCGGACGCCTTCGACCATGAGGACGTAAAGGTCCACACCAGCCTGGGTCGTGCCGAAGAAGTGCTCTGCGGAGGGGCCCTCGCCGATGAAGGCGGGGTCGATGTCGTTCTTGGTCCAGGGGGTCAGGAACTGACCCACCAGGGAGAAGACCGTCAGGGCCAGGAAGAGGATCAGGCCCGCCACGGCGGTCTTGTTCCGGAGGAAGCGGCGGAAGATGATGACGCCCTTGGCGATCACCACGCCGTCGTCCGTCGTGAGAACATCCGCTTCGGTCTCAGGCTGGACCGCGTCAACTGTGGACATCAGGAAACCCTCACTCTCGGGTCGACCAGGGTGGTGGCAAGGTCCGCGAGGATGGCGCCCACGGCGAAGATCACGGAGCCGTAGGCCAGCGTCGCGGTGGCCGCGTTGACGTCCTGCTTGCCGATCGCGTCGATGCTCCAGAAGCCGACGCCGGGCCAGGCGAAGATCGCCTCGGCGAAGAAGCCGCCGGCGAAGATGGCCGGCACGGTGAAAGCGATGGTCTGGGCCACGGGAATGAAGGAGACCCGAAGCGCGTGGCGCCGGATGGCCTGGTTCCGGGTGAGGCCCTTGGCCCTGGCGGTGCGGACGAAGTCGGCGTTGACGTTGTCCAGCAGGTACTGGCGCTGGGCGATCTGATACCCGCCCCAGCCCACCAGGGTGATGGCGAAGGTCGGCACGACGTAGTGGGCCACGAGGTCCACGAAGGCGGGCCAGCCAGGCTCCACGCCGGGTGTCGAGATGCCGGTGACGAAGAAGATCTGCTGGCCGGTGGCGTCGTTGATCCAGATCGCCGCGAGCTGCACCAGGAAGTAGGCGATCGGGGCCGGGACGATGTAGGTCAGGTAGGAATAGCTGGTGATCACGCGGTCGGAGGTCTTGTACTGCCGTGCGGCCGTGAAGACACCGAGCGCGACGCCGATCACGAGCGTCAGGAAGATGGCCGCGATGAAGAGGCGGGTGGAGACCCACACCCGGTCACCGAAGGCCGCGTTGACCGATCCGCCGGCCGGGCTCATGCCCCAGTCCCAGCGGGTCACGATGCCCGTGAGCCACTGGACGTAACGGTCCCAGGGGCTCATGGCGGGGTCGAGTCCCTTGAGGGCCAGCGAGTGCGCGACCTGCTCGGGGGTCGGCCGCGGGATCTTCTCCTGCTCGATCAGGGCAGGCTTCATGGTGGAGACCGCCAGGAAGTACCCGGCCGAAGTGGTCAGGAAGATCATGACCACATAGGTCGCCATGCGCTTGAGGAGGTACTTGATCACTGACGTCCGCCCTTCTCACGCACAGCATGCAGGCGTGAGGGCGTCCGGCTACCGCACAAGGCAGGGGCCGTGGATTTTTGGTGCACGGGGTTTCCTTCCAGACTGCCGCAGGCTCGTGGCCTGTGTGCGGCGCGTCACATTCCACCGGAAAAGTACCACGAACCACGCGGTCTGAAAGGCCTATTTCACTCCTTGGCAATCAGATCGTTATCTAGCTACCGGCGAGTAACGCGGCATTGCGCTGCGACTGGACACTCCGCGAAGGCGGCTATACAGTGCCAGGGGTCCGCGACACAACTTCGCCGCCGTCCCCGGCGGCGGATGCACTTTTCCGCCGTGCCGTCGCCGTCTACAGTTACTTCCAACATAAGCATCAACGAGGAGCGGATATGTCCGGAATTGTGATTGTTGGCGTCGACGGTAGCGAGACCGCGGCCCGGGCTGCCGCAGCGGCCTACAAGCTGGCCCAGGGCCTCGAAGCCCGCCTTCACGTGATCACGGCCTTCGACAAGGACAACGTCGAGGTTTTCGGCAGCGGCAGCGACACCTTCATCATGTCCGACGCGGATGACGCGCAGCGCGTGGCGAAGCAGGTGGCGGAGGGCCTGGGCTCGGACGTCGAGTACCTGTCCGCCCGCGGCAAGCCCGCCGACGCCCTGCTGTCCGAGGCCGAGCGCCTCAACGCCGATGTGATCGTGGTCGGCAACCGCCGCATGAGCGGCATCGGCCGCGTCCTGGGTTCCGTGGCGAACACCGTCGCGCACAACGCCCCCTGCGACGTCTACATCGTCAACACCACGGTGTCCTGACCCCCGGCACGCCCTGGCTGCGCGGTCACGCGCAGCCGCACGACGACGGCGCCGTCCCCCGAGGTTCCCTGCGGAACGTCCGGGGGCGGCGCCGTCGTCGTGAGGACTGCCGCTCAGGCCTCGAGGTCCAGCTGGTACGTCAGGAACGGTGTGCGCGTGGACAGGCGGTCATAGACGGCCCGGGCACGGTAGTTGTCCTCGGAGGTGATCCACCGGACGTGGCTCCAGCCCTCCGTCCGAGCCTGAGTCCGGATCGCGTCGAACAGGGCGTCCACGACGCCTCCGCCACGCCCCGCAGGGTCCACGAACAAGTCGTCCAGGTACCCGGCCACCACGCCGAGCGTCGGACGCACCACGGGCCGGACATGGGCCAGGCCCACCAGCCGCCCCTGAGCCGCGGGATCCTCGGCCACCAGACCGGTCAGCCGCCCGTCCTGGAGCCACGACCAGACGACATCCCGGTGCTCCGGCGTGAGTTCGCGGTGATAGAAGGTGCAGTACCCCTCGAACAGGCGCGACCACTCGTCGCGGTCATTCTCCACCAGCGTGCGGGTGATCCACTCCGTCATCCTGACCCCTTTCGAATCGTCCTGGCGGCCGGTCGTTCCAGCCGGCGGCCGTGCTTTGGCCGTCCCTAGGCCGTCGTCCCACGCCCGCCGTTCCGCACGACGGAACCCGTCCAGCCGCAGGGACCGGCAGCGGAGTCCCGGCAGCAGAGTCCGGGCGCTGGACGATGCTCAGTCCAGCAGCAGCGCGGGCTCCTCCATGATCGCCGCGACGTCGGCCATGAAACGGGCCGAGAGGTCGCCGTCGACCACGCGATGGTCGAAGGAGCCGCCGAGTGTGGTGATCCAGCGCGGGATGACCTCACCGGAGACCACCCACGGCTTCTGCTTGATGGTGCCGAAGGCGACGATCGCCACTTCACCGGGATTGATGATCGGAGTGCCGGTGTCGATGCCCAGGGCGCCGATGTTCGTGACCGTGAGCGTCCCGTCCCTCATGTCGGCCGGGCTGGTCTTGCCCGCCCGAGCCGTGGTGGCAAGGTCGTTCAGCGCCACCGCGAGCTCCTTGAGGGAGAGGTCCTGGGCGTCCTTGATATTGGGGACCAGCAGACCGCGCGGAGTGGCGGCGGCGATGCCGAGGTTCATGAAGTGCTTGACGTGGATCTCGTCGCCTTCCGGACCGGACACCCACTCCGAGTTCACACTGGGATTGCGGGCGGCGGCCCAGATGACGGCCTTGGCCAGGATGAGCAGGGGCGAGACCTTGATGCCTTCGAAGTCCCGCGACTTCTTGAGACGCTGTACGAACTCCATGGTGCGGCTGGCGTCGATGTCCACGAAAATCGAGACGTGCGGGGCCTGGAAGGCGGAATCCACCATGGCCTTCGCGGTGGCCCTGCGCACGCCCTTCACCGGGATGCGTTCGATCCTGCGCTCCGGATTCCTCGCCGGAGCGGTCCAGAACTTGCCGGCCTGGTCCTGCTCGGCCTCCCGCTGGGACTGGTAGCTCACCAGGTCCTCACGGGTCACCTCGCCACGGGCGCCGGTCGGTGTCACGAGAGCGAGATCGATGCCGAGATCACGGGCGATCTTCCGCACGGGCGGCTTCGCCAGCACACGGTTGACCAGTCCCGTCAGTGCGCCGCCGAATCCGGGGCGGTCCTCACCGGCGGCACCTGCGGCCGACGGCGCGGACGACGCGAGAGGAGCGGAGGGGGCCTGCTGAGCCATCGGGGCCGCGGGGGCGGGCTGCGAGAGGGTCGCCGGAGCCGCAGCGGCGGTCGGTGTCTGGGACACGGGGGCCTGCGCGGTCCCCGTGACCTGAGCCGGCACCGAACCCTGGGCCGGTGCCGCGGGGGCGACCGGCGAAGCACCATTGCGGCGGGGCCGGCGCTTGACGGCGTCCGCCTTCGGGCCGGAACCGACCAACGGCCCCGGAGCCTCGGAGTCGTCGACCGGGAGCGTCCCATAGGCGACCCGAGGGGCCTCAGCAGCAGCCGACGGCTGCGCAGCGGGAGCTGCCGCCGAACCGCCGTCGTCGTCCGCGGCGGCCTCCCCTGCGGCACCCACCGCGATGATCGGCGTGCCGACTTCGACCGTCTTGCCTTCGGGGACCAGGAGCGCGGTCACCGTGCCGGCGAACGGCGAGGGAAGCTCCACGAGGGACTTCGCGGTCTCGATCTCGCAGAGGACGTCGTTGATCGCGACCGTGTCCCCCACCTGGACCTTCCAGGAGACGATCTCGGCCTCGGTCAGGCCTTCGCCCACATCGGGAAGATTGAATTTCTGCGTGCTCATGATGTCCCTAAACTCCGTGGCTCTCAGTAGGAGAAAGCGCGGTCGAGTGCTTCGAGGATGCGGTCGATGTCCGGCAGATAGTGTTCCTCCACCTTCGCCACCGGGTACGGCATGTGGAACCCGCCCACGCGGATGACCGGCGCCTCCAGGCTGAGGAACGCCCGCTCGCTGATGCGGCTGGCGATCTCGCCGCCGATCCCGCCGAAAGTGGGCGCCTCATGAGTCACCAGAAGGCGTCCGGTCTTGCGGACCGAAGCCTCCACGGTGTCGAAGTCGATCGGGGAGATGCTCCGCAGATCGATGACCTCGATGCTGCGGCCGTCCTCCTCGGCGGCGGCCGCAGCGGCCAGGGCCACCGGGACGAGCGGCCCGTAGGCCACGAGCGTGGCGTCGGTTCCTTCGCGCACCACGTGAGCACTGAAGGGGTCCGCGGAGGTGCCGGGATCCTGCGTGTCCACCTCACCCTTGAGCCAGTAGCGCTTCTTGGGCTCGAAGACGATCACAGGGTCCTGGCATTCGATGGCCTGCCGGGTCATCCAGTACGCGTCGTGCGGGTTCGACGGGGTGACGATCCGCAGGCCCGCCGTGTGGGCGAACAGCGCTTCCGGAGACTCGGAATGGTGCTCGATCGAACCGATGCCTCCGCCGTACGGGATGCGGATGGTCACGGGCAGCGTCACGGCGCCGCTGGTCCTCGCATGGTACTTGGCCAGCTGCGTGGTGATCTGGTTGAAACCCGGGAAGACGAAACCGTCGAACTGGATCTCGCACACCGGGCGGTACCCGCGCATGGCGAGGCCGATCGACGTGCCGATGATCCCGGCCTCCGCGAGCGGCGAATCGACCACACGGTCTTCACCGAACTCCTGCTGGAGGCCGTCGGTGACCCGGTAGACGCCGCCGAGAGCCCCGATGTCCTCGCCCATCAGCAGAGTCTTGTCGTCCCCGGCCAGGGCCTCGCGCAAGCCTTCGTTGATGGCCTTGGCAATGGTCATGGTGGTCATGGCTCAGCCTTCACCCGCGCCTTCCGCGTTCTCGAATCCTGCCTCATACTCCCGGTACCAACGCAGTTCCTCCTGGACCAGAGGATGAGCCTGCGAGTAGACGTGAGCGAACGCCTCCTCCATGCTGGGGCCTTCCATCGCCTGGACGGCCTCGCGGACGGAATCCGCCAGCTCCTGACCCTGGCGACGGACGTCCTCGAAGAAGTCGTCATCCGCGAGTCCCTCGGCCCGGAGGTAGGTCTCCAGACGCGTCAGGGGGTCCTTCGCCCGCCACTGGTCCTCTTCGGAGCTGGTGCGGTACTTGGTGGGGTCATCGGCCGTGGTGTGAGCACCCAGGCGGTACGTGAAAGCCTCGATCAGCACGGGGCCTTCACCCTTGCGGGCACGGTCGAGCGCCCACTGGGTGACCGCGTGCACCGCGAGGATGTCATTGCCGTCCACGCGCACCCCGGGGAAGCCGTAACCCTGGGCGCGGTGCGCCAGGGGGACCTTCGTCTGGACCTTGGACGGCACCGAGATCGCCCAGTGATTGTTCTGGCAGAAGAACACGACCGGCGCCTTGTAGCTGGAGGCGAAGACCATCGCCTCGTGAACGTCGCCTTCGCTGCTCGCGCCGTCACCGTAATAGGCGACGACGGCGGCGTCCTCCACCGTCTGGCCCTTCGCGCGGGCGGACGCCTGGTCACGCTGGATGCCCATGGCGTAGCCGACCGCATGGAGCACCTGCGCGGCAAGCACCAGGGTGTAGATGTTGAAATTCGTCTCGCGGGGATCCCAGCCACCGTGGGTGACGCCCCGGAAGATCCTGAGCAGGTCCGACATGTCGAGACCGCGGGAAAGGGCCACACCGTGCTCGCGGTAACTCGGGAAGACGAAATCCTCGGTCCGCAACGCGTGGCCGGAACCGATCTGGGCCGCCTCCTGACCGGTCAGGGGCACCCAGAGGGCGAGCTGCCCCTGCCGCTGCAATGCCGTCGCCTCCTGATCGAAGCGGCGCACCACGGCCATGTCACGGTAGAACGCACGCAGCGCCTCTGGATCCAGGGACTCCACGTAGGGACCGAAGACCGGGTCCTCCCGGCGGTTCCCCTGAGCGTCCAGAAGCTGGATCATTGCCCCGCCGGCCGGCTGTGACGCCGGGTCCAGACGGGTCTCCGGGTGATCGTCGAGTTCCTCGTCATTGAATTCAGTGGTCGGCAGCTGCCCTACGCCCATGCCGTCTCCTTGCATCCGTCCCACACCTCGTGGGAATCAAACGATATATTCCACCTCAGGCATGCATTCCCGAGGTGGAATATATCTGGTCCGGGGATCACTTTAGCCGGAGTTCCGGGAGAAGTGATCATTAAGTCGTGAACGCAACGGAATACACGCGGGCCCTCAGGCCCGGCGGAATTCCTCACAGAGTTCGATGAAGCGCGTGTTCGCCTCCGGCTCGCCGATACTCACGCGCACGCCCTCTGGGGCGAACGCCCGGACGGACAGGCCATGCGTTCCGGCGAGTTCCGCGAAGCGGGCGGTCTCCTCGCCCAGGGGCAGCCAGACGAAGTTGCCCTGGGCCTGCGGGATCTCCCAACCCTGAGCCTCCAGGGCAGCGACCACGCGCTCGCGCTCCGCCACCACGCCATCCACCCGCTCGAGGACCTCGGGGAGGTGGTCCAGCGAGGCGATGGCCGCACGCTCAGCCACCTGAGACACCGCGAAAGGAGTTGCAGACAGCCGAAGGTACTGGGTCACCTCAGGGTGGGAGACGGAGTATCCGACTCGGAGACCCGCGAGTCCATGGGCTTTCGAGAATGTCCGCAGCACCACGACGTTGGGGTAGCGCTCCAGGAACTCGAGCCCCTTGACGGCGTCCGGGTCCCTGACGAATTCGACGTACGCTTCATCGATCACGACGAGGACGTTGGACGGGACCTTCGCCAGGAAGTCGTGGGTCTCCTGGGTCCGCAGGACGGGACCTGTCGGGTTGTTCGGGGTGCACAGGAGGATCACCTTGGTGCTGTCGGTGATCGCCGCGGCCATGGCATCGAGGTCGTGACGGCCGTCAGGGAGCAGAGGGATCTGAACACTGCGGGCGCCGGCCAGGCCGACGCAGATCGGGTATGCCTCAAAGGAACGCCAGGCGTAGAGGACCTCGTCCTGGCTCCCGTCCGGGTTCTGGCCTGCGAAGGCTCCGATGATCTGGATGAGGGCGCCGAGGCTTCCGGCTCCCGTGACCACGTCCTCGGCGGGCACGCCGAACGCCTGGGCGATCCGTTCGCGCAGCTGGGTGACCAGAGGATCGGGGTAGCGGTTGAAGCCGTCGAATCCGGCCACGGCTTCCCGGACCTGCGGAAGCGGGCCGAGGGCCACCTCGTTGGACGAGAGCTTGTAACTGGTCAGCCCTTCCAGGACCCGTGGCGGCTTGCCGGCGGTGTACTTGGGAAGAAGTCCCACTGCGGGACGGGGAAGGATTTCCTGACCGTGGTCTGCGGACACACCCTCAGAGGGCGACACATGGGAACTCATGTCTCCAGCCTAAATGCCGGGGATACGCCCAGACAGGTATGACAGCATGGTTGCATGGCGAAGTTCCTCCTGCGTCTGGCGATCAATGCGTTCTCCCTCTGGGTGGCCACGTGGCTCCTGCCCGGGCTGACTCTGTCCACGGGCGCCGCCCAGAATCTGGTGGCAGGTGCGGCTCCGTCCGCTCCCGCCGACACCCTCGGCAGCATCCTGGCGTACCTGTTCATCGGATTGATCTTCGCCGTGGTCAACGCGTGGATCCGGCCCGTGGTGCGCTTTCTGGCCTTGCCCGTGACCGTTCTGACCCTGGGCTTGTTCACCCTCGTGATCAATGCCGCCATGCTCTACCTCACCTCCTGGTTGAGTGGATTCACGCCCGTCCATCTGGGGATCGACACGTTCTTCTGGACCGCCGTCCTCGGAGCGCTGATCATCAGCATCATCTCCCTCATCACGGATCGGTTGTTCGCCCGGGACCGAGACCGCTGAGCCCCTCCGACGAACGCCTCTGACGTCGCACGCACCCGTCAACCCGACCGGCTCCGAGCCGCCGATGACCTGAGGGGTGCCTCACCCGGCGTCACGGCCGGCACTGGTCTTCACTCAGCGGCGGTTCGTGGGCCGTGTAGACGGTCCGGGTGGCCTTTCTGACCGAGTCCGGGGATGTGTCGAGCCGGTCAGGACCCAGAACATCTGCGAGCACCCTCTGATGCCGGAGGACTCCAGGATCGTGACTGGTCCCCAGTCGATCCGCTGCTGCGATGTAATTGCCGATGTCGTGGGCGTTCCTGATCTTCGTCGGTATATCGAGGCTGCCGGACAGCGCTTCCACCGGTCTCCCCTTGGCCATCCCGGACACGACCGGGTCGACCGTGGCCGGCTCCGCGGAAAAGCGCGCCGTCACCACGTTCGGCCTTCGCGGGTTCGGCACCCCGTCCAATGCGGGGACCAGATCCCGCTGGTTCTCCAGCGTCAGCACGCTCGCGTCCACCCGGCCGAGGAAGCGGCCGACCGGTGACCCTGCGGTGTTGACGGCACGGACCGTGTACGTGGCAGTGAAATCCTTGTTCGCGGCGAGCGCCACCGCGTTGATCCCACCCTGGCTGTAGCCGTTCAGGACGATCTCATCCTTCCTGGTGACGTGCTCCGCCTCGAGCGCCCTCACCACGGCCGCCTGGGTCTGGGTGAAGTAGCTTCGGCGCTCCGTTCCCTGCGCCATCGCCGAGATGTTGCCTTTGAGGTCGTCGGTGGTGTCCGGGGAATCGAAGGGCGCCCACTTCTCGGTGCCGGGAATGCTCACGACCACGGCGTAGCTGCCGTCGGTCCGGGGGTACTTGTCCACGACGATGGACGACAAGGGGATCGGCTTCTCGCCCGGAACCCCCGGCTCGTCACCGGCCGCACGATTCGCACCCCGGAACGCTGAGCCCAGGAACGTTCCGGGCGTGGGGGCCGGAGGCGCGGAACGCCATCGCTCCGCCGTCACCGTGACCGCGTCCTGCCGGAGCCGGGCTTCCTCCACGCCGCCATCCCAGGATGACAACGCATGAGTGAGGGCATCGACGGGGTCCTTGGTCCCGGTTGCGCTGAGCGCCTTGAGGTAGCCGTCCCGGGCTCGCGGGTCGATCATCCCCAGCACGTAGGCGAGAACCCCCGGCACGAAGGCCAGGCCCCATTGGACGAGATCGCCGGTTCCGGCCACCTTCGATTCGGTCCCACGTTCGGCCTCCGCATACGAAGTGGCTGATCCCCTCAGAGATCCCGCAAGCGATCGGAGTGCCGAGACCATGCCGTCGAGCTCCACCGTGGTCCGGTTCACCGCGATGCCGCACTCGCTCAGGCCCGCGCCGGGGAGAGGACCGGCGGCAGATCCACCGTCCAGAATCGCCTCCCATCGGCGTTGGATCCCTTGCAGACAGGACTGAAGACGGTCCGCGACGAGGTCCAGGCGGCCCGATGCCGTCCAGAGCTGATTCGGATCGACGCTGACCATGCTGTACCGGCCGTTGATCCAGAAGCCGGTCTCGTCGGAGGGGACGGCCATCATCGCCCCTCATAGTGAACCGATGGTGAGGCCTCCACGCCGGCGCCGGCATCCCCCGGAACGGCCTGAACCGCCGGCACCGCTCGGCCCCGGGGCGCCGAGCCCCCAAGGGAGGCGCGGAGGGCCAACGCGGAGCGCGCCGCTTCCAGCGCCTCGCCCGCTCGAAGAAGGCTGCGCCGTCGTTCCTCCAGCGCCATGCGGTATGCGCTGCCCGCCGCGGAATCCCAGTGCAGCTCTCCCGCCTGGCGAAGGGCGGCGAGGGCTGCGGAAAGCTCGTCCCGCTGACCCCCGAGCCAGAGGGCGAGCGTGAGAAGCCCCGCTTCAAGACCGCCCCGCCCACCCGGCAGAACCCCGGACCGCTGGTACGCCGAATCCATGCCGTTCCTCCTCCTTCGCCGACCTCCGACTGCACACCACGCTAGGAGCATGGACATTCCACCCCCGGCGTCGACGTGGCCATGTGGACAGTGCGCGTCACGCGTTGTCCACATGGCCGCCCGAAGATGAGACTGCCACCCGGCACATGAAAGAATGGACCCATGGCTGAAACCACTGCGCGCATCCCGTCCGGACGACTCTCCCTGGCTGCAGGCGAGGGCCAGATCGCCCTAGGGCCCCTGGACGGCCGGTACCGTGCAGCCGTGGCACCCCTCGTGGACTACTTGTCCGAGGCCGCGCTGAACCGTGACCGCGTCGCCGTCGAGGTGGAGTGGCTGATCCACCTCACCTCGAATTCCGTCCTTCCCGGCTCAGCTCCGCTGACCCAGGAGCAGCAGGATCAGCTGCGCGCCATCGTCACCGAGTTCGACGCGGACTCCGTCGCGGAACTCGCGGAGATCGAGGCCGTGACGGTCCACGATGTGAAGGCCGTGGAGTACTACATCGGCCGCCGCCTCCCGGCCATCGGGATCGAATCGCTGACGCCCATGGTGCATTTCGCCTGCACCTCGGAAGACATCAACAACCTCTCGTACGCGCTCGGTGTGAAGGGCGCCGTCGAGGATGTCTGGCTCCCGGCAGCCCGTGCCCTGGTCGATCAGATCGGCGTCATGGCCACGGAGAACCGTGACGTTCCGATGCTCTCCCGGACCCACGGTCAGCCGGCCACTCCCACCACGCTGGGCAAGGAACTCGCAGTGGTGGCCCACCGCCTCAGCCGTCAGCTGGACCGGATCTCCCGCACGGAATACCTCGGCAAGATCAACGGCGCCACCGGCACCTTCGCGGCCCACGTTTCCGCCGTGCCGGGCGCGGACTGGACCGAGGTCTCCCGCACGTTCGTGGAGGGTCTGGGCCTGGACTGGAACCCGCTCACCACCCAGATCGAAAGCCACGACTGGCAGGCCGAGCTGTACGCCGACGTCGCCCGCTTCAACCGCATTCTGCACAACTTCTGCACCGATGTGTGGAGCTACATCTCCATCGGCTACTTCGCGCAGATCCCGGTGGCCGGCGCCACCGGTTCTTCGACGATGCCGCACAAGGTCAACCCGATCCGCTTCGAGAACGCCGAGGCCAACCTGGAGATCTCGAGCGGACTGCTCGACGTCCTCGCGTCGACCCTGGTCACGTCCCGCTGGCAGCGTGACCTCACGGACTCGTCCTCGCAGCGCAACATCGGCGTCGCGTTCGGGCACTCCCTGCTGGCCATCAGCAATGTGGTCAAGGGCCTCAAGCAGCTCAAGGTGTCCGTGGACGTCCTCGCCGCGGATCTGGACGGCAACTGGGAGGTCCTCGGCGAGGCAATCCAGACGGTCATGCGCGCTGAGGCCATCGCGGGCGTTCCCGGAATGGAGAACCCGTACGAGCGCCTCAAGGACCTCACCCGGGGCCACCGCGTCGATGCGGCCCGCATGCAGGAGTTCGTCTCCGGCCTGGGCCTCTCGGACGAGGCCCGGGACCGTCTCCTCCAGCTGACCCCCGCGTCCTACACGGGCGTCGCGGCGGCCCTGGTCGACTACCTGAAGTAGCCCCGGCCGTGCGCCTGTTCCTCGTCCGGCATGGCCAGACGCCCAGTAACCTGCTCCGCGCTCTGGACACGGGACGCCCGGGTCCGGGCCTGACGGACCTGGGCCTGGAACAGGCGCGCGCTCTCGTGGAACGGTTGTCCGCCGAACACCTGGACGCCGTCTACGCCTCACCTCTGCTGCGAGCCCAGCTCACCGCGGGGCCGTTGTCGCAGGCCAGAAACCTCACCGCCACCGTGCTGGAGGGACTGGAAGAGATCGGCGCCGGTGCCCTCGAGATGCTGAACGACGACGACTCGTGCGCCAGCTACGGCGCTCACGTCATCGCCTGGGGCCTCGGTGACTCGCTGTCGAGGATCGAGGGCGCTGAGGACCACACCACCTTCTTCCGCCGTTTCGACGCCGCCGTGGACCAGATGGCGCGGACCCACGGGCCCGACTCCAGTGTCCTGGCCGTCAGCCACGGTGCGGCGATCCGCTGCTGGACCGCGGCCCGGGTGCAGCATGACGGCGCGTTCGACGTCCGGCTGCCGCTCGCCAACACCGGGATCGTCGCCGTCGAAGGGACCCCCGGTTCCTGGCGGCTGCACGGCCTCCTCTGACACGCGCCCCGCGGCGTCCCACACCTACTCGGTCCCTCGCGTACTCCGTCCCTCATCCGCGCCGTGACCGCGGCACAGCGCGTCCGTAACCGCACATCCGTAACCGCGCCCTCACCCACTTCTTACGGCGTCGAAACCCGCCTGAAATCACGGGCCGGTTGACTGGGAGTACCGAAAAATTCTCTCCGTGGAGGTGAAGGGACATGACCGCACGAACCCTCATCAGTTCGCTCCACCAACTGCGCCGTGGTGATCACGTGGAGGCCGAACGCTTCCACCTGATGCCACGGACCACCTTCGTACGGCGTGGCCAGGTCCAGGACATCGCTCCCGGCCTGGGCGTCGTCTGGATCCGGGACGAGGAGACCGGTCAACGCCGCGTCCTCGATTCCCAGGATTACCAGCTCTGGCGGGTCGCCTGAGGGAGGAGCACTCCTAGCCGCCGGCGACGGACTGGATGATCATCAGCTGCGCCCCTTCAGGGACTTCGGTCTCGAGCCCCTGAAGCCTGCGGACCTCATCAGGTCCCAGGTACACGTTCACATGGCGCCGGAGGGCTCCCGTCTCATCGCGGAGCCGCCGGCCCAGCACCGGATGGTCGGCCGCCACAGAGCCCAGGATGCGGGCCACGGTGGCCGGCCCGCCGTCGTCGGGAAGCTCGACGTCCAACGCGTCCGCGTCCCGCACCAAGGGGCGCAGGACACTGGGGATCAGAACGGTGAAGGCGCCCATTCAGCTCGCCGCCAGGACTCCGTCATCGGCTGCTGATCCCTGGTTCGGCACTTCGATGACCGCGGCCCGGACACACAGCACGTCCGGAAGGTGGGACGCGATCTCCTGGAAGGTGGCGCCCTCGTCGGCACTCGCGTACACGCTGCCGCCGCGGGTTCCGAAGTAGACGCCCACCGATTCCGCCGTGTCGAGGGCGGCGGCGTCTCGGAGGATCGAGTTGTAGTCCTTCTCCGGCAGGCCGGCGTCGAGCATCTCCCAGTTCTCGCCGGCGTCCCGTGTGCGGCCGACGGCCGGATGCCCGTCCACGGGGATGCGCTCGACGTCCGCGGCCAGCGGGATCACCCACGCTGTTCCGGCGTTGCGGGGATGGCTCAGCATCACGAAACCGAAGTTCGCCGGCAGCCCGTGCTCGATCTCCTGCCAGCTGTCGCCGCCGTCGCGCGTCCTGTACACCCCGCCGTGGTTCTGCGCGTAGATCTGCTCAGGGTCGTCCGCGTCGGCGGCGATCTTGTGCACGCATTGCCCGAACTCGGGGAGCTCCCCGGGCAGGAACGACGCCCCGATGCCCCGGTTCGTCGCCTGCCAGCTGTCGCCGCCGTCGCGGCTGCGGTACACGCCTCCCGTGCTCATGGCGACATGCACGGTGGACCCGTCGGGCGCGGGGATGATCGAATGCACCGCACCGCCACCGGCCCCCTCGCCCCATTCCGGACGGTGCGGGTGCTCCCACAGGCCTCGGTTGAGCTCGAAGTGCTCGCCGCCATCGTCGGACCGCCAGAGCGAGATCGGCTCCACGCCGGCCCACACGACGCCGGGACGGCCCTCCCGGTCGGGCTGGAGCTGCCAGATGCGTTCGACGGCGGCGCCGTCACCTTCGCCGAAGGCGATCCCGCCTCCTTCGGGCTCGGTCCAGGTCACGCCGAGATCATCCGAATGCGCGACGGTCGGTCCCCAGTGCTCGGAACGGATGCCCACGAGGAGGCGGGTGCCGTCCCGCGTGTCGATGCCGATGCTCGGGATCTCCGTCATGAGGAAATGCGGGCCGTCCAGCACCCATTCCTTGCGGTCCTTGCTGCGGGCGAGCCAGAGGCCCTTCTTCGTACCGATCGCCACCAGGTACTGCGTCGCCGTTGACATGCCTCCATGCAAGCACTGCTTCAGAACACCCGCAATAGTGCGGAATTCCAGAGCGATTTTCTCCGCATCTGCGATTCACACGGTTGTTGATTTTCTGTCACGAAAGTCCGCCGCGATTATTTATCGGCAGAAGTGGCGAAGCGCCTTTGGTTGCCGCTAAGCTCGATCCAGCGACGAAGAAGTTGCCCCATGAGCTGCCCCGGAGCACGTATCCCCCAATGACGTGTTCCGGGGCTTTCCAATTCCCGGAACAGAGCCATCGGGCCGACGACACCCTTGATTGATACCCCCAGGGGGTATACGCTCAAGGTATGAGCGAGTCGGACATCCAGGAACACCCGCACCAGCACGGCTACTCCGCCAACAAAGAGGCCTACCAGCGGCGTCTCAAGCGGATCGAAGGCCAGGTCCGGGGCATCGCACGCATGGTCGATGAGGACAAGTACTGCATCGACATCCTCACGCAGATCGCCGCCGTCAACAAGGCGCTGCACGCCGTCAGCCTGGGCCTGGTGGAGGAGCACATCGGCCACTGCGTGGTGGGCGCCGCCGAGGAGTCCGACGGCGCGCTGCGCCAGGAGAAGGTCGACGCCAAGGTCAAAGAGGCCACCGACGCCATCGGCCGCCTCCTGCGCTGATCGAGCACCCGTCACCCCGTCACCCGAGGAGAACATCATGAGCACCCCCGAATCCCTGATCACCACCCAGGTCTCCGTCTCCGGCATGACCTGCGGCCACTGCGTCTCCTCCGTGACGGAGGAGCTGGAAGCGGTCGACGGCGTGGAGCGCGTCGCGGTTGACCTCAACGCCGGCGGGATCTCCACCGTGACCATCTCCTCCCGCGGGGAACTCTCCCCGGAGGAGATCGGCGAGGCCGTGGCGGAGGCCGGTTACGTGGTCGTCGCAGACCGCGCCTGAAGCGCTCAGCCTCCGATCACGACGACGGCACCCCGCCCCCGGCCGCGCCCACCCGGAAGGGCGGGTGGCAGCCGGGAGGGGGCGCCGTCGTCGTCGAAGCGCCGCTCCCGGGCGCTAGGCTCGGGCGTCGACCCGGGCCTCGGGCCGCCCGGCCGGCACCGCTTCGGCCACCATGGCCGACTCGTCGGTGAAGTCGGGGTCCCGGAGTTCGTCCACCCGCACCAGCAGGACGCCCAGGACGATCAGCAGGCCGCCGCCGATCTGGATGGGCGCCGGCAGTTCGCCGAGCAGCAGCCAAGCCCACACCACCGCGAACAGGACCTCCGTGAGGGACACGAAGGACGCCACCTTGGAACCCAGGGCGCGCGACGCGTAGATGCCGGTCACGTAAGCGATCACGGTGGACAGGATGACCATCCCGGCCAGGGAGATCCACCAGGGCACCGAGGCGCCGCCGAGGTGGGCCTCCGCGAAGGTGAAGCGCAGCGGCATGATCCCGGTGAGAGTCACGATCCACAGCACCACGGCCCCCACGAGCATCCCGCCCGAGGCGAGCACCAGGGGCGGCAGGCCCTCATTCTGGCGGGCGGTGATGAAGAAGTAGACCACCAGGCAGACCGCGGCCGCGACGCCCCAGAGGACGCCCACCGGGTCGACCCGCGCGCCGCCCAGATCGAGCACCAGGAGCAGTCCCGCGATCGACACGACCGTTCCGGTGATGGTGAGCCACCGCGGCGCGTGCCGCTTGACCACCCACAGCCACAGCACGATCATGACGGGCGCCAGATACTCCAGGAGCAGTGCGACCCCCACCGAGAGGGTCTGGACGGCGTTGAAGTAGAACAGCTGGCACGCCGCCACGCCGAATAGGCCGAAGAGGACGATCGTGACCCAGTTGTCCCGGACCTGGTGCCATTTGCCACGCAGCGACCAGAGGGCCGGAAGGGTCAGAATGACAACGGCGCCGCTCAGGCGCATCGCGACCGCGGCTCCGGGCGACCAGCCCATCTCCAGCAGGGATTTGCCGAAGGACCCCGAGGTGGCGAACACCGCCGAGGAGAGCAGCGCCACGGGGACGCCGACGAAGGCCGAAGGGGCGCGGCGCGCAGTCGCTGCGGTGCGAGGCATGGCGAGTTCCTGTCAGGAGTGAAACGTGCTTTACTCGTGACAGTAGTGGCAGGATAAGTAAGGAGTCAATATGGTTTTTGCTCATGACACCGAGGTGGCCCTGCGTTCCGCCATGAATCTCATCAACACGAGCGCGAACGGAGCGGAACTCCTCCCCGATGACGAACACTTGACGGCCTTCCTGGCGCGCGAGGAGTTCTACGGCTCCCGCACGCACGACGACGCCGAACTCGACTCCGTGCGCCACTTACGGGGCGTGCTGCGCGCCCTGTGGACGTCCCCGGAGGATGAGGCGGCGGAAGAGGTCAACAGGATCCTCCGGGAAGCCCGCGCGCTGCCGCAGCTGATGAAGCACGACGGCCTGGACTGGCATCTCCACGCGACCACTCACGCCGCGCCGCTGGCGGACCGCATCGCGACCGAGACCGCCATGGGGATCCTGGACGTCATCCGTTCCAAGGAGCTCTCGCGGCTGGCGCTGTGCGCGGCCGAGGACTGCGACGCCGCGGTGCTGGACCTGAGCCGCAACCGCTCCAAGCGCTTCTGCGACACCGGCAACTGCGCCAACCGCACGCACGTCGCCGCCTACCGGGCACGTCAGCGAGGCTGAGAGTTCCGAACCACGAGCTTGGGCCGCTCTCACGAATGACAGTCGATCGTGATCAGTTGTAGTACATTTGACACCTCCCGTTGATTCGTTCGTTGATATCAGTTCACCTCACCCCAGGAGGGTCGTGTCATGACAACTTCAGCAACTCCAAGATCCCGTCACCGTGCCTTCTTCCTCGGCGCCATTGCACTTTGCCTGGCCGCTGGCGCCGCGCCAGCTCACGCCGCCACACCACCCTCGAAATCTCAGTGGCTGAGTGACGTGACCACCGCCATGAGCGGATCCAGCAGCTACCTGGACAGCCGCGCCCAGCAAGGGGGATCCAAGCTCTCAGTGGTTCTCGACATCGACAACACGTCGTTGGAGACGTACTACAGTCCGGGCACCGCAACGCCGCAGGTTCTGGAATTCGCCCAGCACGCCAAGAAACTCGGGTTCAAGGTGCTCGTGGCCACCTACCGAAGTGATACCGCCGGGGCAAAGAAGGACCTGGAAGCCGCCGGATACTCCATCGATGGGGTCTGTGGTCAGGTGACGGGCGATTCAGGCCCGGCAGTGACGAAACAGCGTTGCCGGCAGCAATACGCGGCGGCTGGTTACACGATCACCGCCAACGTGGGAAATCGGCCCACGGACATGCAAGGAGGGAATTACGAGCGGGGATTCCAGTTGCCCGATTATGACGGCGGACTGAGCTGACGCATACAGCAGTGCAGCCGGGTGTGGCGGGGAGCCGCACCCGGCTGCCGCGCTCAGCGGCCGACCTTGCCCATGAGGGACGCGATCGGCCGCAGGAAGACCGGCCGGGCGAGCAGCCAGGCCGCCGCCATGACCACCAGCGAGGCCACGAAGAGCCAGAAGCCCAGCCAGTCCTCGCCGTCGTGGTTGCCGTACATGTGGTTCAGGTTCCGCAGCATGCCCGTGCTGAGCACGAGGAACACGTGCACCACGACGAAGGCCACGAAGTAGATCATGACCGGGAAGTGCACCTTGCGGGCGAGCTCCAGCGGGTAGAACTTATTGACGGCCGCCTTCTTGGGCCACGCGCCCGACATCCGGATGCCCGTCAGGAGCGCGAGCGGAGCCGCCACGAACACCGTGAGGAAGTACGTCAGCAGCTGCAGGGCGTTGTAGTTGACCCAGCCGTTCTCGGTCGGCCAGTTCAGGGAGGCGTACTGCAGGCCCGCGGAGACGGCGTTCGGGAAGACGTCCCAGCTCGTGGGGACGATCCGGACCCAGTGCCCCGTCGCGAAGAGCAGCACGATGAACACCACACCGTTGAGGACCCACAGCGCGTCGAGGCAGAGGTGGAACCACAGGTCCAGCGAGATCTTGGTCGGCGGGTTCTTGGTCCTGATCAGGCCCTTGTTGTTGCGCGTGAAGTACGCAGCGGGGCGCTGCACCGTCCGCACCTGAAGGCCCGTGCGCACGATCAGCAGGAGGAAGAAGGCGTTGAGGAAGTGCTGCCAGCTCAGCCAGAGCGGCAGACCCTCCTGAGTCCCCGCCGGAAGCTCGGAATGGCCGGGGTACGTGCGGATGAAGTCCTGGCCCGCGGATGTGGAACGGATCCAGATGGCCAGGAGCACCACGACGATGGCTCCCAGCACCACGGCGCCCGTGGTGATCAGGGTCTTCCGGGACGGCATCGCCAGCAGTCCGCCCCGTGCGTTCTTGGAGGCGCCGCTTCCCGGTTCGCGGGCTGCTTTGGGAGCTTGGGGGACGCGGGACATGGACCGGGACACCTCATCTGTTGGCGGCGCTCAGGATGTCGGCGCCGTGGCGGTATGCGAAGTGCAGCCAGTCTAACGAGTGGTCAGGAATTCTCCCTAGTGGCGTGAACCCGGTTCGTCGCCGGGCTTCTCGGAGTCGCCGACTTCGTCGGCGTGGTCCGCGGAGGAGAGGTGCACACCGGAGCCTTCACCCAGGTGCGGGGCGTTGTCCTTGTGCGTCAGGGAGAGCATGGCCGAGATGACCAGGGTGACGATGAACGCGATCCCGGCGCCGGTGAAGGCGAGGTCGAAGCGCTGCATCTTGGCACTGCCACCGGAGGCGAAGATCAGGACGCCGAAGAAGGCCACCACGGCCCAGAAAGCGGAGAACATCAAGGGTCCCTTGATGGACGACCGCACTGAACGCTGTTCTTCCGGCTGCTGCCCGTCCACTGTCCAACTCCTGGCTTGTCGTGCGTCTGAATCATGCAGCCCCGCGGCTGCCGTCGTGCATGCCCTCACGGCATTGGTTTCTACCTCGCGTAGAACCTCTACTAGTTTACGCGTTCAGCGTTCCGGGGCTGCGCCGGGCATCATGCCGCAGCGTGAGCGCCGACAGGATCCACAGGACACCCGTCAGCACGGCGCCACCACCGGCCACCCCGAGGAGCGCGTGAGCGCCCAGTGAGATGAAGAAGGGCAGCAGCAGCGCGGTGCCGAGACCGACGACGCCGGAGATCAACAGGTCCCGCCCCAGCAGTCGCGCTTCGCCGGACGTGCGGCGCTTGAGGAACAGCCCGACCTCCACGGCGCCGGTCACGGCCAGTGCCGCGGAAAGCGCCAGCGTGACGCCTGCGTCCGTGTGCGGATTGAGCACCAGGATCACGACGGCGGCGGCCGCCTGGGCGATCGCCGCCACGGTCAGCGGGGTGCGCAGCGAGTCCGAGGAGAGCCGCCCGAGCCAGAAGAGCGTGGCCGCGCCGGCGAGCAGATACCCGAAGGCGGCGTAGGCGTAGACAGCGAGGCTGGGGCCGACCCAGAAGACCGTGATGGCTCCGAACACCAGAGCCACGAGAGAGCGGACCAAGAGGGGCGCCCACAGCTTTCCGGCGTCCCGCGAGGCGCTTTGGGGCCCGGCAGGCTCGTTCTGGGGGAGTTCCTGGTCCATAGTCACGCCTTCAAGCTTAAAGCCGCAAGGATCAGGCCGCGAATCGGGCCTCTGTCACCCGGGTCCGCGTCAGACTCCCGCCACCATCCAATCGTCCCTTCTGACCCGCCAGCCCAGCGTCAATGCCCGGGCAGACATATAACCGATGCCGAATGCGAGCCACAGCCAGAACAGCGCCCACGGGCCGTCCTGTGGTCCCAGGAAATACACCCCGAGCAGGAGTGGCGCGTACACGAGGACGTTCACCACACCCGCGAGGGCGAGGTAGCGGGCGTCCCCGGCGCCGATCAGCACGCCGTCGAGCACGAACACGAGACCCGCGATCGGCTGTCCCACCGCCAGGACCAGGAGCGCGGCGATCAGGGACTGATGAACCCGTTCATCCGGGGTGAACAGCCAGCCGGCCCAGGGGGAGACCGCGGCCAAGAACACCCCGGTGATGACCCCGAACCCGAGGCCCCAGCGCATCATGGTCCGGGTGAGCTCGCGGACCTTCCCGAGCTGATGGGCCCCGAGTTCCTTACCGATCATCGCCTGCGCCGCGATGGCGAGGGCGTCCAGGGCGAAGGCGAGAAAGCTGAAGATGGTCATGGTGAGCTGGTGGGCCGCCAGGTTCACGGCGCCCTGAGCGCTGGCGACGAACACCGTCGCCAGGATGGCCACGCGCATGGAGGCCGTGCGCAGCATGAGCCAGGAGCCCACCTGCGCCAGCGAGAGCACTCCTCGGAGGTCCGGAACCATCCTCACCCCCAGACGGGAAGCCCTCCGGGCGACCATGACGATGTAGACGAGCGCCATGAGCCACTGGGCGATGCTGGTCCCGAGGGCGGAACCCGCCACGGAAAGGCCCATCCCGTACACGAGGATCCAGTTCAGCACGATGTTGATGCCGAAGCCCGCCCCGGCCACCACGAGAGGTGTGCGGGTGTCCTGGAAGCCGCGCAGGACGCCTGTGCCGGCGAAGACGAGCAGCATGGCCACCAGGCCGGGCAGGGACCACAGGAGGTACTCCGCCGCGAAACCGAGGACGGCCTCGTCACTGGCGCCGAGGGTGGCCAGCAGCGGACGGGCGGTCCACAGGCCCAGCAGGGCGAGAATGACCCCCAGCACGCCCGCCAGCCACAATCCGTCCCGGCCGGCCGCGAGGGCCTTCTCGGGACGGCCGGCACCGACGAGACGGGCGACGGCCGGCGTCGTGGAGTACGCCAGGAAGACCATGAGTCCCACGGCGGTGTGGAGGACCGTGGTGGCCAGGCCGGCGCCGGCCAGTTCCGCGACCCCGAGGTGGCCGATGATCGCGGAGTCCGCCAGCAGGAAGAGCGGTTCTGCGATGAGGGCGCCGAAGGCCGGGACGGCGAGCCGGAGGATCTCCCGGCCCAGCCGCGCCTCACCGGCCATCAGAATCCTTCTTGTTCTGCGGCCATGTCCTTGAAGCGCGAGTACCGGCCCTGGAAGGCGACCACGAGGTCCTTGGTGGGGCCGTTACGGTGCTTGGCGATCAGGATGTCCGCCTCGCCGGCACGGGCCGTCTCCTTGTCGTACACCTCTTCACGGTGGAGGAGGATGACCATGTCGGCGTCCTGCTCGATCGAGCCGGATTCACGCAGATCGGAGACCATGGGGCGCTTGTCGGTGCGCTGCTCCGAACCACGGTTCAGCTGGGACAGGGCGATGACCGGCACCTGGATCTCCTTGGCCAGCAGCTTGAGCGCACGGGAGAACTCGGAGACCTCCTGCTGGCGGGACTCGACCTTCTTGCCGCTCGTCATGAGCTGGAGGTAGTCGAGGATGACCAGCTTGAGACCGTGCTGCTGCTTGAGGCGACGGCACTTCGCGCGGATCTCCATCAGGGTCATGTTCGGGCTGTCGTCGATGAAGAGCGGGGCGTCGTTCATGCTGGCCATGCTGCCGGCGATCTTGTCCCACTGATCCTGCTTGACCGTGCCGCGCCGGAGGTCCTGGAGGTTGATCTCCGCCTCGGCGGAGAGCAGACGCATGGCGATCTCATTCCGGCCCATTTCGAGCGAGAAGAAGACGGTGGGCAGATTGTTGGCGATGGCGGCGGACCGTGCGAAGTCGAGAGCGAAGGTCGACTTGCCCACGGCGGGACGGGCCGCGATGACGATCATCTGACCGGGGTGCAGGCCATGCGTCAGCTCGTCGAACTCCCGGAACCCGGTGGGAATGCCGGAGATGCCGCCCGTCTGGGTGCCGGCGGCCTCGATCTCATCGAGGGTCGGTTCCATGACGTCCTTCAGGGCGACATAGTCCTCGGTGGTGGTGCGCTCGGCCACGGCGTAGACCTCTGCCTGCGCCTGGTTGACCAGTTCCTCGACCTCGCCGTCCTGGCCGTACCCCAGCTGGACGATCTTGGTGCCCGCGGTGATCAGACGGCGCAGCACGGCGCGCTCGGCGACGATGTCCGCGTAGTAGTTGGCGTTCGCCGCCGTAGGGACGGTCTGCAGCAGCTCGTGGAGGTAGGCGGGGCCGCCGATGCGGTTGATCTCGCCGCGCTTGGTCAGCTCATCGGAGACGGTGACGGCATCCACGGGTTCACCCCGGGAATCCAGGTCCAGAATGGCGTCGAAGATCGCCTCATGGGCCGGGCGGTAGAAGTCATTGCCCCGCATGACCTCGCTGACGCTGGAGATCGCGTCCTTGGAGAGGAGCATGGCTCCCAGGACGGATTGTTCAGCGGCGATGTCCTGCGGGGGAGTCCTCAGGTTGTCGTCTTGACGCGGGCCATCCACGGCCTCGATGGGCGCTACGGACACGATTGCCTTCCTTTTTCCTGCTGTCTGTCAAGAAGATCTTCCCCGGGAGGACTGACAGTAATTCGAACCGACAGGAGCTCGATCTGACAGGGTTGTCCGGACCGGGTGCGGCTCCGGCCTCCGACCCTTCCCGAGCGGGCAAGGACGGCGGTCCGCGCCCGGGTCACGGGAAGAGGAACACCCTGGAGAACCGACTCGGGGAATCGGTCGCGACGGCGGTCGCAGCGCGCGGAGCGCGCCGTCCCGGGTGGAGTACCCACTCACGGTAGTCGGGTTTCCCACAGCCTCAAAGCCCACATTTCCTCACAGCTGTGGATAACTTGTGGATGAGTGCGCCGTGCTTGTGCGCTTCTGTGGGTCCACTTGTGGGTAAGTAGGGGACCATCCAGCCAAAATCGCCGCTTGACCTGCAGAAACACTGTCTACATCGTGTGGAGGGAAAGAATTTTGGGATATTTTTTCATCCACAGGGCACGGTCGGGTCTGTGGACAACCCACCGTCTTCCCCGGACTGGAAGCCTGTGACCTGCGCCCATGCGCGGCACGCCCGTCTGCAATAGGCTGGAGACGTGGAACCTCTCCTGATCCCGCTTCTCATCCTGATCGCCGTCGTGGCCGTGGTTCTGCTGCTGGCCCGCCGCTGGAACCGCCCCTCGGAACCGGTCGAAGAACGGGATCCGCGGGAGCTGGCCCGGGAGGCCACACGCGGCCTGAGCTCGGAGCAGCATCGTGCGCTGTACTCCCTCATCGCCCAGGAGCAGCTCATCGGCGCCATCAAGGTGTACCGCGAAGCCACCGGAGTCGGGCTGCGTCAGGCGCGGGACACCGTGCTGGCCATGGCACGCTACCCACAGCCCTATCTGGCGGCCCCTCAGGCCGCGGACGGGGGCGAGGCCGCCGAGGAGGACGCCCCGGAGGTCTTCGGCTACCGTTACCGCGCCATCGCGAGCAGTGGGGACACCACCCTCGAGGTGAGCAGCAACATGCTCAACGACCAGATCTACGGGCGGATCCGCGAGCTCGCCGTCCATGGCGAGCGGGAGCAGGCCGCAGCGCTCCTCGCCCGCCACTCGACGATCTCACTCGACGAGGCCCGGGAGTTCGTCGCGCTGCTCTAGTGAGCGGCGATGCCGGCCAGAAGCTGCTCGAAAGGGAGGGACACCATGTCGTCCTCCCGCCGGCGGGCAGGCGCTTCGGCGATGACGCCCGCGAGCTCACGGCCTGCGCGCTCGACCCGGTCGGCGAGCGAGCCGCGCTGCGCGCCGTCGTCAGCGTTGCCCCAGTCCTGCGGACCCGCGAACACCGCGGTGGGAACCACACGCGAGCGGAGGTAGCCGAACAGCGGACGCATGGCGTAATCGAGCACCATCTGGTGACGGTCGGTCCCGGCGGTCGCGCCCAGGAGCACAGGGGTCCCCTCGAGAGCCTTCGGGTCGACGACGTCGAAGAAGGACTTGAAGAGGCCGCTGAAGCTCGCGCTGAACACCGGGCTCACGGCCACGAGACCGTCGGCGTTCTCCACGGCCGAGATGAGGTCCGCGAGGCGCGGGGCGGCGAACCCGGTCACGAAGTTGTTGGCGATGTCCACGGCGTAATCGCGCAGTTCCACCACCTCCACCTCCGACTGGATGCCCAGGTCGGTCAGGGAGCGCTGAGTCGCCGCGGCGAGCTGATCCGCCAGCAGACGGCTCGACGACGGCACGCCCAGGCCTGCCGACAGCACCACGACCTTGCGGGGCTCAGTTGCTGATTCCATGTGATCCACACTCCCATAGTAGATGCATTTGCATTTACTTTCCTTAACGCGTGCCTCGCTGATCTATTCCCGCGGCCGCTCCGGTGCTTGGATGGAGGCATGCATCCTCTCGACGCGGCCACCGGTTCCTCGCCCACCGAGGAGCTGATCGGCTCCCTGGACCGTCCGGAGCAGCAGGCCGACTCCCGGGCCCTGATCGGGCTCTTCGAGGGCGTGAGCGGCCAGGAGGCGACGCTCTGGACCGGGAAGATCGTGGGTTTCGGGCTCTACCACTACCGCTACGAGAGCGGCCATGAGGGCGACGCCCCTCCGCTCGGATTCTCCCCACGGAAGGGGAAGTTCGCGCTGTACGGGCTGCTGAACCACCCGGAGGCGGAGCGCCTGCTGGAACGACTGGGAAAGCACCGGCGCGGAGTGAGCTGCCTCTACGTCAACCGGCTCTCCGACGTGGACCTTGACGTCCTGTCCGAGCTCGCCCGTCGCGGCTACGCCCACACCATGGAACACGACCACCGCCCCTGATGGTCGCCGGCGCCCGCGGGGCCCGAGTGGCAGAAGACTTCCGGGAATGACGAAGGCGCCCCACCCACACGGGTGGAGCGCCTTCCGAAGTCCTGCGGCAGTTCCCTGGAGCCTCGCTGAGCTCGGTCTCAAGGAATCCTGCGCGGCGTGACTACTTGCTGGCCACGATCTCCAGGTTGACCACAGCGGTCACGTCGTCGTGCAGACGGACGTTCGCGGTGTAGGAACCGGTGGACTTGATATGGACCGGCAGCTGCACGGAGCGCTTGTCGACGGAGCCCAGGCCTGCGGCCTCGACAGCGGCGACGACGTCGCTCGGCTTGATGGTGCCGAAGAGACGACCGGCGACGCCGGCCTTCGCCTTCAGGACGACCTTCTTGGCAGACAGCGCGGCAGCCTGAGCCTGAGCGGCCTCGAGGCTGGCCTGCTGACGAGCAGCGCGGGCAGCCTTGATGCTCTCGACCTGCTTCTCGCCACCGCGAGTCCAGGTCAGAGCGAAGCCGCGGGGCAGAAGGTAGTTACGGGCGTACCCGTTCTTGACCTCGACCACGTCGCCAGCAGCACCGAGACCGGTGACTTCCTGGGTAAGAATGAGCTTTGCCATGGTTGTGAATCCCTTCCTTAGCCGCGGCCAGCGCCGGAGTAAGGGAGCAGAGCAACTTCGCGGGCGTTCTTGATTGCCTGGGCGATCTTGCGCTGTTCCTGAACGGAGACACCAGTGACACGGCGGGCACGGATCTTGCCACGGTCAGAGATGAACTTGCGCAGAAGTGCGACGTCCTTGTAGTCGATGACGGTGATGTCAGCGGCCTTCAAGGGGTTGGACTTTGGTTTGGGCTTACGGATTTCAGCCTTAGCCATCGTGGAGCTCCTTTTCCTGGGAGCCCGTGGAGTGATCCACGGGATGGTGAATGTTGTGGTTTAGAAAGGCGGTTCGGAGTCCGGGCCGTTGCCCCAGCCATCGGACACACCCGGGGTCGCCCACGGGTCGTCCTGCGGCTGGGAGGCCGGACGCTGCTGAGGACGGTTGTTGCCGCCCCAGTTGCCACCCTGGTTTCCACCGGAGGGGGCCGGAGAGCCACCACCCTGGTTGCCCCAGGAGTCGCCGCCGTTGCCGGACTGGCCGCCGTTCCAGCCACCGCCACCCTGACCGCCGGAGCGCTGGTTGCGGTTGACCTTCGCGTTGGCGTACCGGAGGCTCGGGCCGATCTCGTCGACCTCGAGCTCCATGACGGTGCGCTTCTCGCCTTCCTTGGTCTCGTAGGTGCGGCTCTTCAAACGGCCGCTGACGATCACGCGCATGCCCTTGGTCAGGGATTCTGCGACGTTCTCGGCAGCCTCACGCCAGATCGAAGCGCGAAGGAACAGGGTCTCCCCGTCCTTCCATTCATTCGACTGGCGGTCAAAGGTCCGCGGGGTGGAAGCAATGGTGAAGTTCGCAACGGCCGAACCGGACGGCGTGAAACGCAGTTCGGGGTCGTTGGTCAGATTGCCAATAACGGTGATTGGGGTTTCGCCTGCCATCTGCTTCCTCCTTGGGGTTCCTGCGAGAAATGTGGAGGACCGAAGTCACGCAGAATTACTCTGCGGAAACCTTCTGGTCTTCCGGACGGATGATCTTGGTGCGCAGAACGGTCTCGTTGAGGCCGAGCTGGCGGTCCAGTTCCTGAGCGGTAGCGGGAGCAGCGGTGAAGTTGACCACTGCGTAGATACCTTCAGACTTCTTCTTGATTTCGTAGGCCAGACGGCGACGGCCCCAGATGTCAACGTTGTCGACGGTTCCACCGTCGGTGGTGATGACATTCAGGAACTTCTGCAGCGACGGCTCAACGGCGCGGTCTTCGACCTCGGGGTCGAAGATCACCATCAACTCATAAGGACGCATATGTGAACCCACCTCCTTTGGGCTGAACGGTTACGGTCTCTCCGTAACAGGAGGTTCATTGCGACTGTCGGTGGCCCGACCCTCCGATTGAGGGCAAGGCGCAACACAGACTTCACAATCTTAGTGCATTTCACGCTTCAAGCCTATTCGGCGTCTCCGCAGGAGGACAGAGGAGGCGTCCGTATGTGGATCGCTGCGACAGAAGGTGCTGTGGACCGACGGTTAGCCTTGGGTCATGACCACCAAGAAACCGGTCCACCGGGCACGCCTGCGCTTCTTCATCATGCTGATCGTCGGGGTGACCACGGCTGTGATCGTCCTTCTCACGGGGCACCCGGTCCAGGCTCCGGCCGCGGGCTGGGCCGCGGCCGCGGCCTCCTATGTGGGCTGGGTGCTCTCCCGGACCATCCGGCTCAACGCCGCGCAGACGCGCGACCATGCGACGTCGGAGGATCCCTCCCGTGGCGTGACGGAGGCGCTGATCCTGAGCGCCAACCTCGCGGCGATCGTCGCCGTCGCGATCCTGGTGATCTCCTCGCACCAGGGGGACTCCTCCGAGCGGCTGTCGAATGCCGCGCTCGGTTTCGTGACGGTCGCCCTGTCCTGGATGCTCATCCAGACCCTCTTCACCCTTCGCTACGCGGAGATGTACTACGGCGGGGAGAAAGAGGGAGGCATCGCCTTCAACCAGGACGAACCCCCGCAGTACACCGACTTCGCCTACCTGGGCACGAGCCTCGGCATGACCTACCAGGTCTCAGACACCAACCTGGAGACCACCGCCATCCGCAAGGAGGCGCTCAAGCACTCGCTGCTCTCCTACCTCTTCGGCACGGTGGTCCTGGCCAGCACCATCAACCTGGTGGTCAGCATGGCGTCCTGACACGCACCCTGAAACGCCGGTGGCCTCACGGATCTCCGTGGGGCCACCGGCGTTTCGGCAAGAAGTCTCAGACCGCCGTCCGGAAGAACAGCTCCGTTGCCTTCGCCAGCCGGAACGGGTCCTCGACACCGCACAGCTCGCGGGCCGAGTGCATCGACAGCAGCGCGACGCCCACGTCCACGGTCCGGATGCCCAGGCGGGTGGCGGTCAGCGGGCCGATCGTGGAGCCGCAGGGGACGTCGTTGTTGGAGACGAATTCCTGGTACGGCACGCCCGCGTCCGCGCAGAGCCTCGCCCAGAACGCCGCCCCCGTGGCGTCCGTGGCATACCGCTGATTGGCGTTGATCTTGAGCAGCGGGCCGCCGTTGAGGACGGGGCGGTTGGCGGGGTCGTGCCGCTCGGGGTAGTTGGGGTGCACGGCGTGGCCGGCGTCGGCGGACACGCAGAACGACGCCGCCAGGGCCTGCCGCCGCTGACTCACCGTGGCGCCGAGCCCGTCCGAGATCCGGGTCAGGATGTCCTCGAGGATCGGACCGCAGGCGCCGGAGCGTGAGCCGGACCCGATCTCCTCGTGGTCGAAGGCCGCCAGGACCGCGATCGGACCACCTGCGGGCACGCCCGAGGCGGCATGCCGGATCAGGGCCACGAGACCCGCGTGCGTCGCCGAGAGGTTGTCCAGGCGACCGGAGGCGAAGAACTCGTCCTTCGCCCCGAACACCGTCGGCTGCTGCGTGTCCGCCACGACGACGTCGTACCCGCCGATCTCCGCAGGATCCACCCCGCCCTCCGGCACGCTCGCGGCCAGCACCGCGAGGAGGTCCTCCTGCAGCGGATCGCCCAGGCCGAAGACGGGGTTCATGTGGTGCTGCTTGTCCAGGGTGAGGCCCTCGTTGACAGCGCGGTCCAGGTGGATGGCCAGCTGAGGGAAGCGGAGCACGGGACCGGTCGCCGTGAGGTGCTCGCTGCCGTCGCGCAGGACCAGGCGCCCCGCCAGACGGAGCTCACGATCCAGCCAGGAGTTCAGGAGCGGGCCGCCGTACACCTCGACGCCTGCCTGAAGCCACCCGAAACGTCCCGTGGTGGGGCGGGGCTTCAGCTTGAAGGACGGCGAGTCCGTATGCGCGCCCAGGATGTTGAACGGCGTGGTGGGCCCGGCGCCGTCCGGAGTGACCCAGGCGATGAGCGCCCCGTCCCGGATGATGTAGAACGCGCCCGGACCACCCTCCCAGGGCTCCCGCTCGTCGAGGGCGGTGAAGCCGGCCTCGTCGAGCCGGGCTGCCGCTTCGTGCGCGGCGTGGAAGCTCGACGGCGAGGCGCTGACGTAGGCGCCCAGGTCCTGGATGTGTTCGTATGCGGTGGCAGGTGAAGACATGGTTCAAGGCTAGCCCCCTGCCACGGCGCATCCGGGGCCGACGACCCGCCACACACCGAACCGCCCACCGGTGAACACG
Organism: Arthrobacter woluwensis; assembly: GCF_900105345.1. Lineage (NCBI taxonomy): Bacteria > Bacillati > Actinomycetota > Actinomycetes > Micrococcales > Micrococcaceae > Arthrobacter > Arthrobacter woluwensis. The sequence goes on along the minus strand of NZ_FNSN01000003.1, from coordinate 417,010 downwards.
GAACGAGCCGTCCGGACCGACGGACGGCCCGGCATACGGCTCCGTGGTCAGACTCCGTGGTCAGGTTCGACGGCCGTGCTCAGTAGTCCGGGTTGCTCGGGACCACGAGACCGGTCTCGTACGCGTACACGACGGCCTGCACCCGGTCCCGTAAATGGAGCTTGGCCAGGATGCGGCGCACATGCGTCTTCACGGTCGCCTCGGAGAGGAAGAACTTCAGTGCGATCTCCCCGTTCGTGAGGCCCTCGGCCATCGCGAGGAGGACTTCGGTCTCCCGCGGCGTGAGTTCCTCCAGCATGGGATCCCGGGGAGGCGCCTGACCGTCGCCATGCCCCCGCCCGGCGCCGCGCACGTAGGTCTCGAGCAGCCGCTGGGTCACCCGGGGCGCCACCACGGCGTCGCCGCTCGCCACGACGTGGACCGCGTGGATGAGCTCTTCGGGAGCCACGTCCTTGAGAAGGAACGCGGAGGCGCCGGCCTGCAGCCCTGCGAAGGCGTATTCGTCCAGGTCGAAGGTCGTCAGGATGATCACCCTGGTCTCCGGGTGCGCCGCGGCGATCAAGCGGGTCGCCTCGATCCCGTCCATGCCGGGCATCCTGACGTCCATGAGGACCACGTGGGGCGTCAGGGCGGAAACCTGCCGCACCGCTTCCGCGCCGTTCGAAGCCTCGCCGACCACGACCAGGTTCTCATCGCCTTCGAGCACGAGACGGAAACCCACACGCAGCAGCGGCTGGTCGTCCACCAGCAGCAATCGCACCGGCCCGTCCACGGTCCCGCCCGTCTCATTCACCAGCTCAGGCATCGCCTGCAACCCCCTTGTCATAGTGCAGTTCCGCGGTGACCAGCCAGCCTCCGGCCGGCAGCGCTGACGCCTGCACAGTGCCACCGTACATGCCCGCGCGGGCACGCATCCCCGGAATGCCCTGCCCGCTGCCGAGAGCACTGGCGGCGCCTGCCGCGTACGCCGACCCCACGCCGTCGTTCTGCACGCGGATGTGCACGACGCCCGGCGTGTGCTCCACCACGGCGTCGACTCGAGAGAGCCCTTTGCCGTACCGCAGGACGTTGGTCAGCGCCTCCTGCACGATGCGGTGCACAGAGAGCCGCAGGGTGGTGTCCTCGGGAAGGCCCGGGCCCGTGAAGGTGAAGGTCAGCGGCAGCCCCGCCGTGCGGAACCCGGTGACCATCCGTTCGAGATCGTTGTCCCCGTTGAGAGGGGTCAAGGGTGCCGTGCCGTCCTCCTCGCGGAGGACGCCGAGAACCCGTCGCGTGTCCGCCAGGGCAGCGCGCCCGGTCCGGGAGAGTTCGGTGAGCACCTCCGCGGCCCGCTCCGGATCCCTCTTCAACACCGTCGACGCGCCGTCCGCCAGGGACACCATGACCGTCAGCGAATGCGCGACCACATCGTGCATCTCCCGCGCGATCCGGCTGCGCTCGGCCGAACGGCCCCACTGCGTCGACTGCTCCGCCCAGGACGCGATCGCGGCTTCATACTGCCGCCGCTGGCGGACGGCGATGCCGAACCCGACCGCGATCACGCAGCTCAGGTACGTGGTGAGCACCACCGAGAGGCGCAAGGCGATGTCACTGACTTCGGGGCCGCCGGTGGTGAACGCCTCCGCGTACTGTTCGGCGCTCGTCCCGAAAACGTAGCGCCAGACCAGGGGAGCAGGACCGATCAGCAAGGCGATGACCGCGACACGACGGCGGTACGCGACCCCCACCGCATAGAGCGCGAACCACAGCCCGGCACTCAGATTCGAGGCCCAGAGGTCCGTCATGGCCAGGACGAACTCCAGCACCATGACCACGCCGAAGACCACCAGCGGCGTCTTCCGCCGGAAGCACAGCGCCGTCGCGATGCCCAGGACCGCGACGGGGGCCAGCCACGTCCCCCGGGCGGTGTTGCCGATGGCCGTCGCCAGGGAGAGCAGCAGATAAGAGACCACCACGACGGCGTCCATCACCTTCGGATGGGCCGCGAAGTACCGGCGGACCGCTCCGCGGTGGCGGGCGTTGATCTCCGCCAGTGAAAGCGGCGCAGGCGCCGTCCCCGAGGGGGACGGCGCCGCGGAGGAGTCCTTGGAGCGGGTCACGTGCTCAGACGTCCCGTTTCTTCAGGACGACGAGCGCGGGGATGGCCAGCAGGAGGACCCAGCCGAGCAGGACGAGGCCCGCGATGCCCGGATCGAGCATGCCGTCGACGTGCCCGATGGCGAGGAACCGTCCACCGGCCTGGCTCGGGAGGTACTGCGGGACGTACTTCCAGAACTCACCCGGGACAAGCTGCAGGAAAGTCCCCGCGAAGTCCAGGACGAACAGGAGCGCCACGAGCACCGTCACACCGCCGGCCGAGCTCTTCAGGAGCGCGGCGAGGGAGAGACCGATGATGGCCACGGCGGCCACGTACAGGCCACCCGTGAAGACGCCCTGCAGCACGCCGTCGGTGTCCCAGCCGAGATTGAATTCGGGCATGTCCGAGAAGATCGCCAGGGAGATGAGGAACGTGATCACGCCCGTCACCGTGGCCAGCACGTACCCGATCACGGCCAGGATGATGGCCTTGGCGGCGAACACGGGCAGCCGCTTGGGGGTGGCGGACATTGTGGAGCGGATCATGCCGGTGGCGAATTCGCTGGACAGGAACAGCACCGCGAGGGATCCGAGGACCAGGACGGCGATCTGGAGGCCGGCGTTGGGCAGGTTGTAGAGTTCGAAACCGGATCCCGCCGGCAGGTTCGCCTGCAGTTCCGTCGCGGTGGGCTTCGCCCCGTGCTCAGTCGCCATGTCGATCATCTGCTGGAAGAAGGTGTGGCGTACCCAGGCCGACAGCGTGCCGATCCCGACGGCGGCGACCGTGGTGCACGCCAGCAGCCAGATGGTGGAGCGGAGGCTCCAGAACTTGATCCATTCGCTGCGCAGCAGACCGAGGAAGCTCCAATTGCCGGTGGTGGCGCCCTGGGCGGGGGCCGTCTGCGTCGTGTTCAAAGTCTGTGTGCTCATCACTGTCCCCTAGTTTCCGAAGCCCTGGCCGTCAGCGGGACCGGCCGCCGCGGCGTGAGCATGAGTGGCGTTGGCCATGCTGAAGTCGGACTGGTATTCGGCGGCCCCGCGCGTCAATTCGAAGTACGCCTGCTCGAGGGAGGCCTCCTGCGGCGTCAGCTCGTACAGCAGGATCTGACGCTCCAGCGCCGCGCGGGCGATGTCCCGAGTGTCCAGGCCGGAGACTTCGAGGGTCTCCGGGGCGGACTGACTGACCGACACGCCCGGTGCGGCGAGAGCCGCGGCGAGGTCGGCCGACTGCGGCGTGCGGACCAGGGCCTTCTTCTGCTGGACGCCGGCGATCAGCTCCTGGACGGACATGTCGGCCAGGATCTGGCCGCGCCCGATCACCAGGAGGTGGTCCGCCGTCTGAGCCATTTCGCTCATGAGGTGGGAGGACAGGAAGACCGTCTTGCCCTGCCCGGCGAGGTAGCGGACCAGGTTCCTGACCCAGTGCACGCCTTCGGGGTCGAGGCCGTTGACGGGCTCGTCCAGGATGAGTGTCTGGGGGTCGCCCAGGAGCGCATTGGCGATGCCGAGCCGCTGGCCCATGCCCAGCGAGAACCCGCCGGCACGCTTCTTGGCCACCTCGGTCAGGCCGGTCATGGCCATCACCTCGTGCACCCGGCTCAGCGGGATGTCATGAGTGGCGGCCATGGCCCGGAGGTGGTTGTAGGCACTCCGGCCGGTGTGCACGGCCTTGGCGTCCAGGAGCGCGCCCACCTCCCGCAGCGGCGCCTTGTGCTGGGCGAACGGCTTGCCGTTCACGGTCACGTGCCCGGCGGTCGGCTTGTCCAGCCCCATGATCATGCGCATGGTGGTGGACTTCCCGGCGCCATTCGGGCCCAGGAAGCCCGTGACCCTGCCGGGCTGGACGGTGAAGCTGATGCCGGAAACAGCGGTCTTGGGTCCGTACTGCTTGCGCAAGCCTTGTGCTTGGATCATGCCTGGTCCTCGCTTTTCGATGATGCGATCGGTGTCGGCTCCCGCCGGGTTCGGCCGGCGGGTTGCCCTCCATCCAGGCTATCCAGTGGGGTCGCGGCGTGCCTCTGTCCGGCGGATGATTCCCGACGACGCCGCTACGCCCTCAGGTGGACCCCCTGCGGTCAGCGGGGCGTACGTTCGACGCTGAGCGGCTTGGCGGCCGACGCCAGGACTGCGGCGAGCACGATCGGGATCCCGATGAACAACAGTGCGTTGCGGACACCGAGGTGGTCGGCCAGGAAGCCCAGCACGGGCGGCCCCGCCAGGAACGCCACGTAGCCCACCGTGGACACCACGGAGACACGGGCCGCGGCGAGGCGCGGGTCGTCCGCGGCGGCGGACATGCCCATGGGGAACGTCAGCGCGGCGCCCGCGCCCCACAGGAGCGCCCCCAGGATCGCGAGCCACAGGGTGCCGCTCCAGCAGAAGAGCGCCAGACCCGCGGCGGCCGCGAGCATGCTGCCGCGCAGCACCGCCACGCGTCCGAAGCGGTCGATCAGCCCCGCGCCGAGCACACGGAACACGGTCATGCCGGCCACGAACACCGCGAAGACGAGCGCGCCGGTGGATTCGCTCTGGTGCAGGCCGTCCACGGTGCCCTTGGCGATCCAGTCGTTCCCGGCGCCCTCGCTCAGAGTGGCGCCCATGACGACCACGCCGATGAGCAGGGTGCGCAGCTCCTTCCAGGCGAACATCCGTCCGCCCGCGGGCGCTTCGTCCTTGTCCTCCGGCGCGTGCGGCAGGAAGAACCGCGGCGCCGCGAGACCCATCACCAGGACGAGGACCGCGATGCCCACCATGTGCGCCGGGAGCCCGATGCCCGCGGCGGAGAGACCCGCTCCGAGCAGCGCCCCCACGAACGCGCCGCCGCTGAACGCCGCGTGGAACTGCGGCATGATGGTGCGCCCCAGCTGGTGTTCGACGTCGGCGCCCTCGATGTTCTGCGCGACGTCCCACAGCCCGATCCCCACGCCGATCAGCACGAGGCTGCCTCCCGTGACCGGCACGGAGTGCAGCGCGAGACCCGTGGCGACCCCGGAGACCGCGAGGGCGCAGAACACGCTGGCCACCCGGATGGTGTTCGCGACGCCGATCCGATTCACGCACCATCCCGCGCTGGGCAGCGCCACAAGTGAGCCGACCGCCATGCAGAGCAGCAGGCCGCCGATCTCGCCGGGGGAGAGCTGCAGGGTCGCGGCGACGGCCGGGATGCGTGACGCCCAGCTGGCGAAGACGAGTCCGTTGATGCCGAAGACCACGAAGGTCATGATGGTTGCGCGTCGGAGCTGGATGTTCACGGCTGAGCCTCGGCCTCTTCCTTCGGGAGATCTGCTGTCTGCGGTTCTACAGTGTGCGGTTCTGCTGGCACGGGTGCGGGTTTCACGAGTGCGGAGTGTGCGGTGGTGCTGCGGGTGCGCGTGGGGTCCTGCGGAGTGACGCGCGAAGACGGCGAGGCTCGAGCCTCAGCCGGTCCGGACGGAGGTCGAAGACGCCGCCCTGGGGGTCGTCGACGCCGCCGGCGCGCACGACGTCGTCGTCCGGATTCACCATGTCCCACACGACCCGGACCATCAGATAGAAGGTGGCGGCCATGTGCAGAAGCACGGCACAGACATAGTACGGGACGTCGATGTTGTGCTGCGGCCCGCTTCCACTGGCGCCGGCGCCGAGGTACATCCAGATGGCGGCCCAGTGCACCACCTCGGCCGCCTGCCAGATCAGGAAGTCCCGCCACACGGGGCGGGCGAGCATGGCCAGCGGGATGAGCCAGACCACGAACTGCGGCGAATAGACCTTGTTGCACAGGACGAACGCGGCCACCAGCAGGAACAGGATCTGCGCCAGCCGTGGACGCTGCGGGACCGAGAGCGCCAGAACGGTGATCGCCAGTGCGACGACGGCGAACGACACCACCGCAGCCACGTTCACCTGAGCGGCGCTCAGGGCGGGCTGCCCCAGCCGGGCGGCCACGAGGTTCCAGGACTCCCAGAGGGAGGAGAAACCGGCCCCGCGGGAGAACGCGAAGTCGAAGAAGTACCGGAAGGCCCCGGGGTTGAGCAGGGCGAAGGGCAGATTGACCGCGAGCAGTGCCGCGCCCGTGCCCAGCGCCGTCCGTCCGAAAGCGCGCATCGTCCCGCTCCGGACGGCGAGGATCAGCACCGCGAGCAGCAGGAGCAGCGGATAGAACTTGAAGGACGCGCCCACACCGATCCAGACCCCTGCCCAGACGGGGCGTTCCCGGGCGAAGCAGAGCAGGGCGAGAGCGAGCGCGAAGACCGCCCACACGTCCCAGTTGATGAAGCCCGACGTGATCATCCCGGGCGCCAGGGCGACCATCGCGGCGTCCCACTTCCTCCGGCGTGCCAGACGGGCGATGACCAGCACCGTGCCGATCCAGAGGCCCACCACCAGCAGGGAGTTCAGGTCGAAGTAGCCGAGCGCGCGCTGCGCGCCGTCCCCGCTCGCCGGGATGGCCAGAGCCGTCACGGCCGCGACGACGCCGAGCAGCACCGGGTACTCGAAGCGGACATCCTGGATGAAGACCGGGAGGGACCCGCCGGCGAAGGCCGGACCGCCGAGGAGCGTGGGGAAGTCCGAATAGCAGGTGCCGTAGTAGGCCCCGGCGCCGCCCCAGCCCTGGACGCGGCAGACGGACTTGATGCCCACTGCGAGAAGCGCGGACACGACCGTGAGCAGCACGAGGACGCGGTCGACGGTGAAGAAGCCGGGGGAGACCACCCCCGGCGCCGTCCTCCGTCCGAGAGGGCCGCCCACCAGTTCTGTGAAGCGGCTCAGCAGCGAGTCCGTCCGGGAGGGGACCACCAGCCGCATCCGGGTCCTGGGAGCGCCATGTCCTGCCATGTCACGAGCCTACCGGCCAGGATGCGTCCTGCACCGGGCATGACGGAGCGGGGCATGACGGAGACACGCCCGGAGGTGCGGGGCCTGACAGGGCCACGCCTGAACGCACCGGGGCGATCCGGCCGGGCCCCGGACACACGGAAGCCCCGGGTGTCTGCTTCACCCGGGGCTTCGCCGGTGCTGCGGCGCCTGTGCGTCTGAAGGCGCCGCGATGTGTGGTCGCCACGTCGAGCCGTCTGTCAGTACGGCTAGCGCAGCGTGTTCATCAGGTGGATCTGGACGAACACGTCATCACGGGTCTGCTCCAGGGTCCGGCTGCTGATCTCCTGGTTGCTGAACCGGTTCTGCTGCTGGAAGACCAGGGATTCTTTGGGAAACTTCCTCATGAGGGCACACCCCCCTTCGTGTGGTGCGGGTTCTTGTCGCGGGGCTCGGGGCTCCGGGACCTGGACGATGCCTCGCTGACACGCTTCATGTGTCTCGGCGATGCGGGAATGGGGTCGTCAAAAGCGACGATGATCATGATTTCCTCTGTTTTCGGGCGCGGTGAATCAACAGTGAAATGCCGGGAAAGAATTCAGTGCCCAGGGCATGGGAATTCCATAAAAGAAATCCATAAAGAATTCAGGGTGCACTGATGGGCATACCGGAATTCATGGAGAACCGGGGTGCATCAGTGTGAGAGTGCCCGCAGGCGGAGTGGCAGGACTACGCTGCCATGAGAAGCGGTTCCCGCAACCTGGCGGGAACCGGACGCAGAACTACGCTGCGCGCCGGAGCCAAGTACGGGAGGCTGCCACTCCGCCAACCATGTGCGCATCCGTGTACAGTGCGGTGATCTTGGTGATATTCATGTCGCAACCTCCTTTTCTCTTGACGCCGATAGTTACCATCCCGGTCCGGCACGCAGTGGTCGCACGAAGCGATGCCAGAGGGCACTGACCGGGTTTCGCTCCCTCGCTGTGAAGGGAACAATAAACAACGTACAGGAAGTTTTCAGGCTTCGCCAGCCCGGAACGGCACTTTCCTGAAAATTTTCTTAAATTCTTTTCCGGGATACCCGTCGGTCCGTAATCCGATGCCTCCCGGAGGGGAATTCCCGGGGACCCGGAGCCTGACGACGGGAAACGGAGAACGCCCCCGGCGGAAGTGCCGAGGGCGTCGTCGAAGGCTGGGCCGGAGATGGTCCGCAGCGCCGGAAGGGCGCTCAGAGACCCCAGGACACCACGGCCGGCGTCTTCTTGTCCCAGCCGAGCGTGCACACGCGCGCCGTGCCCAGCAGGAAGTGCCGTCCTTCGACGGGATCGAGTTCCAGCCAGCGAGCGGCCAGGATGCGGCAGAAGTGGCCGTGGGCGACCAAGAGCACGTCGCCGGCGCCACCGGAGCGGACACGCTCGACGATCCGGTCGGCACGCTCCGCCACCTCGTCGATCGTCTCGCCGTTCGGCACGCCGTCGGTCCAGATCAGGTAGCCGGGGTTCTTGGCGCGCACGTCCGCGGAGTTGACGCCCTCATAGTCCCCGTAGTTCCACTCCACCGCGTCCGGCTCGAGCTGAGCGTCCGGGAATCCGGCCAGCTCGGCCGTGCGACGAGCCCGCTGCAGAGGAGAGGTGAACACCTCACGGAACTCCACGCCCTTCAGCACTCCACCGGCGCGGAGCGCCTGCCGTTCACCCTCCTCGGTGAGCGGCAGGTCGGTCAGACCGGTGTACTGGCCGCTCTTGGACCATTCGGTCTCTCCGTGGCGCAGGAGCCACAGCTGGGGGAGATCCGTGTTCGGGGAGGCGTTCATGGCAGTCCTTCAGTTCTGACGGCCGTCGACGGCGGCCTGCTGCGTGGGGTGATCAACGGCTGGGGGGTCGGATTCAGCGCGATCGCCGGCCGGCTGATCAGCCGCCGTCCGCTCCGTGGCGGCGCCCTCCGGTGACGCCTGGGATTCGGGCTGCTGCGCCCACCAGGCGCGCAGCTCCTCCTCGGCCCGCTCGGGATCGAGAGGGCCGTGCTCCATCCTCAGCTCGAGGAGGTGCTTGTAGGCGCGGCCCACCACGGGGCCGGGGCGGAGATCCAGGAGCTGCATGATCTGCTGGCCGTCAAGATCCGGACGGACCGCGTCGAGCGCTTCGCGTTCCCGCAGCTCGGCGATGCGCTGCTCGAGATCGTCGTAGGCGAACGCCAGGCGCTCAGCCTTCCTGCGGTTCCGGGTGGTCACATCCGAGCGGGTCAGGCGGTGCAGTCGTTCCAGGTGCGGGCCGGCATCGGTGATGTACCGGCGGACCGCGGAATCGGTCCAGCCGGCGTCGCCGTAGCCGTAGAAGCGCATGTGCAGCTCCACCAGGCGGGCCACGGCCTTGATGGTGTCGTTGTCGAAGCGGAGCGCCTTCATGCGCTTGGACACGAGCTTGGCGCCCACCACGTCGTGGTGACGGAAACTCACCGCGCCGCCCTCTTCGAAGCGGCGCGTGGCCGGCTTGCCGATGTCATGCATGAGCGCCGCGAACCGCAGCACGAAGTCCGGACCCGGCACCGCGCCGTCGTTGTCCGTTTCGAGGTCCGCCGCCTGCTCCAGCACCTGCAGCGAGTGCTGGTAGACGTCCTTGTGGCGGTGGTGCTCGTCGGCTTCGAGACGGAGCGCGGACACCTCGGGCAGCACCCGGTCCGCCAGACCGGTCTCCACCAGGAGGTCGATGCCCACCCGCGGCCGGGCGCCGTTGATGAGCTTCACCAGCTCGTCCCGGACCCGTTCGGCGGAGATGATCGAGATCCGGTCCGCCATGTCCGTCATGGCGGCCCTGACGTCGTCGCTGACGCCCACGTCCAGCTGCGAGGCGAACCGCGCGGCGCGCATCATGCGCAGCGGATCATCGGAGAACGAGGCCTCGGCCGTGCCCGGGGTGGCGAGAATGCCGGCGCGCAGATCCTTCAGCCCGCCGAAAGGATCCACGAGCTGGCGGCCGGGCAAGCGGAGGGCCATCGCGTTGATGGTGAAATCACGCCGGAAGAGATCGTCTTCCAGCGAGGTCCCGAACGCGACGACAGGCTTCCGCGACTCCGGGTCGTACGACTCGGCCCGGTACGTGGTGATCTCGATCTGGAAGCCGGCCTTGCGCAGGCCGATGGTGCCGAAGGCCTTGCCGATCTCCCAATGCGTGTCCGCCCACGGCTTGATGAGCGCCAGGGTCCGGTCCGGGGTCGCGTCGGTGGTGAAATCGAGGTCCAGGGCGTCCCGGCCCAGGAACAGATCGCGTACCGGTCCGCCGACCAGGGAAAGGTCATGTCCTGCATCCGCAAAGAGCTGGCCCAGTTCCAGAATCACGGGGTCCAGGTGGAAACCGACCGAGTCGGCCGTGCCACCCTGAAATTCACTCACCATAGTGGTCCAAGCTTGTCACGTTTCCGGCATCAGTCCCCAATGCCGCCCCGGGCCGCGTCAGCCCGCGCCAGGACACGGACCGGTCCTCAGGCCACCGAAAGGTCGATAGAGTTATGGGCATGGCCAATCCAGTACCGAGCGCTCCGAACAGGAGGAACAACGCCCCCCTGCCCTCGGCGATCGGTGCCCACATTGCGCCAGCAAACCAGAACTTCACCACTCCTCTACCCACCGTCGAAGAGGTCTCGGCCGGCGGCGTCGTCGTGGACACCACCTCGCCCCAGCTGCCCGTGGCCATCATCGCCCGCATCAACCGCGGAGGCCGCCTGGAGTGGTGCCTGCCGAAGGGCCATCCCGAAGGCTCCGAGAGCAATGAGGCCGCCGCGGTCCGGGAGATCGCCGAGGAGACGGGGATCGAGGGGAGCATCCTCACGCCCCTGGGCAGCATCGACTACTGGTTCACCGTGACCAGCCACCGCGTCCACAAGACGGTGCACCACTATCTCCTCGAAGCCACCGGCGGCGAGCTCACCATCGAGAACGACCCGGACCACGAGGCGGTCGACGTCGCGTGGGTGCCTCTGGCCGATCTGGCGCGCCGCCTCTCCTTCCCCAATGAGCGGCGGATCGCCGACCTCGCGCGGGAACTCCTGCCGGGCCACCTGCCCTCCTGACGGCCGCCCGAAAGGCCGTCTGACGGGCCGTCCCTGCCCGTGCCTCAGGCATTGGAGCGGCCAGGAGTGAGACGATACTGGGGATGTCTCACGCGAAGAAGGCCGATGCGGCCCTGAACTCCCCGACCTCCGCAGCCTCCCGCGCCAGCGATTCACGCGCCAGCGCCTTGATGGCGGCGGGCACCCTGATCTCGAGGATCCTCGGCTTCGTGAAGTCGTGGCTGCTGATCGTGGCACTCGGCCTGGGCTCCTCGGTCACGGACACCTTCATCAACGCCAACAACCTGCCGAACATGGTGTTCGTGCTGGTGGCGGGCGGCGTCTTCAACGCCGTGCTGGTGCCCCAGATCCTCAAGGCGAGCCGCGCACCGGACAGCGGGGCGGACTACATCAGCCGCCTCATGACCCTGGCCGTGATCGTCATGTTCACCCTGACGGCGCTGGTCACGCTGTGCGCGCCCTTGCTGATCCAGGTGACCACCTCGGGTTACGGTCCGCCACAGATGAGCCTGGCCGTCACGTTCGCCGTGTACTGCCTGCCTCAGATCTTCTTCTACGGGCTGTACGCGATGCTCACGCAGGTCCTCAACGCCCACGGCTCCTTCGCACCGGCCATGTGGGCCCCGATCGTCAACAACCTGGTGGCGATCGCCGGTCTCGGCCTCTTCGTGGCCATCTTCGGCGCCAGCGCCGCCAACCCGCACACGCTGGACAACTGGGGCACGGGGCAGACCATCCTGGTGGCAGGCTTCTCCACGCTCGGCGTCCTGGTGCAGACCGCCCTGCTGTTCATCCCGCTCCGCCGCCTCAATCTGGGTCTGCGGCCCCGTTTCGGCTGGCGCGGCGTCGGCCTCGGCGCGGCGGCCAAGGTGGGCTCGTGGGCCCTGCTGACCACGGTGGTCAGCCAGCTCGCGTTCCTGTACGTCATGAAGATCGCCACGATCCCCGGTGCCGTGCGGGCCGACGCCCCGGCGGGCTCGCCGCCCATCGCCGGTAACGCGGTGCTCGAGATCGCCAGCCAGCTCTACTTCCTGCCGCACTCGATCATCTCGGTGTCCCTCGCCACGGTCCTCTTCAACCGCATGGCCAAGGCCTCCTTGGACAACGACGTGCGCGGCCTCCGCGCGGCGCTCTCCAACGGCCTGCGCACAAGTGCCGTGGCGATCGTGTTCAGCGCCATCGCCCTCCTGGTGCTGGCAGCGCCGATCGGCATGTTCTTCTCGGCCGGCAAACCGCAGGACGGCGCGCTGCTGGCGATCACACTCTCCATCCTGGCGCTGACCAGCCCCTGCCTGAGCATCAACTTCATGATGACCAGGGTGTTCTACTCCCGCGAGGATGCTCGGACCCCGTTCTACGTGCAGCTGGCACTGGCCGTGCTGAACCTGGCCGGCGCCTTCGCCATCCAGTTCCTGCCGGCCGGGATGATCATCTACGCCATCGCCGGCCTCTACTCCGTGGGCAACATCCTTTCCGTCGTGATCAGCGCGTTCTTCCTGCGGCGGGTCCTGGGCCATCTGGACGGCCCCCGCATCATCAACTCCTACATCCGCATGGGCTACGCGGGCATCGGCTCCGCCATCGCCGGCGGGGTGGTCCTGTGGCTGTTCGGCGCCTACCGCGCCGACGGCTTCCTCTGGCACAACCAGGCGGCCGCGCTGCTGTCCATCTGTGTGGCCGCACCGGTCATGCTCGGCGTCTACGTCGTGCTCCTGCGGGTCTTCCACGTCGAAGAGCTCCGCGACCTGCTCCGCCCGCTGCTGGCCCGCTTCATCCGCCCCGCCGGCGCCGAGGGCACGACGACGCCGGCCGCCGCGCCGTCGTCGGCCCCCTCCGCGCGGGCCGAGCAGGCTCACCGCGAGTCCCGCGAAGAGCCCGCCACCGGCGCGCTCCCGGCCGTCTCGATGGACACCGGCCTGCTCCCGAGGATCTCCGGCGGATTCGATTCCGAGGGCTTCCGCGCGGCGCCGAGTGCCGAGGACGTGGGGGAGGGCCTCTCTCAGCCCGCACGCGGCGCACATCCCTCCACCCCGCACTACGGCGAGGAGGAGCCGGCGGTGCGAGCCGAGGGACGGAGGAGCCTGCTGGCGGTGTTCCGTGACTGGCTCTGGGCGCCTCCTGCACAGCAGGCGCAGCTCGGTCGTCACACATACCAGGGCCGGTCCGGGGAGAATCCCCACTTCCCATCTGACCTCCGATAGGATCGAAACTCGAAACACCCCGTGTCTTCCCGGGGCCTGAGGAGGTTGTGATGTCCCAGCAGATCGAGGCAGGATCCGTCCTGGGTGGCCGCTACAAGGTCACAGGCTCGGTGTTGCTCTCCCATGACCGCGATCAGGTGCTGGACGGTGTGGACCAGGTCCTGAACCGCCCGGTCAGCATACTGGTGGCCAGCGAGCAGAACGCGGAGCAGCTCTCGCAGAGCGCCCGTGAGGTCGCCACCGGTGAACGCCCCGGGGCCATGCAGGTGCTGGATCTCGGCGTCAGCGACGGTCTGACGTACCTGATCACCAGCCATTCGAGCGCTCCGGATCTGCTCGACCTGCTGGTCGCCACGGATGCGCCCTACGTGGAGCCGTTCTTCACCGAGACTCTTGGCAGCGAGATCTTCGGGGAGGAGCGTTCCCGCGAGCCGGAGACGTACGGTGGGCGCTATGACGAGACCTCCGGCGAGGTCATCCACTACGACTCGGAACAGGGCTGGACCCCCGAGGACGAAGCGACGCGGACCGCTCCCGGAACTCAGGTCCCGGCCGAGCCGGCACGCCCCGCTCCTGCGGCCCCGGCGTCCCCCGCCACCGAGCCGGTGACGCGTGCCCAGGAGTCCTCCGCCACTGAACAGCCTGCGGCGCCCGAGCAGCCCAAGGTGACGGTCTGGAATGACGAGGACCACCGCGAGGCCGAACCGGCCCCGGCGCCCGAAACCGCGGCCTTCCTTCAGCAGCCCGCAGCCTCCACTGACCGCGACCGCCGCGAAGCCGGGCATTTCCCGGCTGCCGCGCGAGGTCAGATGCTCGGCTTCGAGACCGAGACGGACGACGACGAGGACGCACCCGCACCGGAGAACCGCAGCACTCGCTGGATCGTCGGCGGCGTGCTGGTCGTCGTGCTGATCGCCGCCCTGATCTTCGCCGTGACCAATCTCGGAAACCTCTTCAACGGCGGGGCGCCGTCAGCGGACAAGACCACCACGACGACGGCGCCGACCGCGACGAACCCCGGTTCGCAGCCGCCTCCGAGCACCGCACCGGTCGCCGCTCCGCCGGCGATCGACTCACTGACGCGCCTAGGCGATTTCGACTTCGCCGCCGGCTTCGACAAGGACCTGCCGAAGGCGATCGACGGTAACAATGCGACGTACTGGTCGAACATGGAGTTCGGCTCGGAGAACTGGGGCGGCCTGGTCAAGAGCATCCCCCTCGTGGTGAAGCTCAAGCAGCCCGCGCAGGTCAAGTCGATCACGCTGACCCAGCTCGGAGGATCCGGCGGCTCGGTCACGATGTACACCAACGACAAGCCCAGTCTTGACGGGGCCAAGCAGGTGGCCAGCAACACCTTCACGGGCCCGAACCTGACCATGGCCGTGGGCGGCGACATCACGACGCAGTACGTGATCATGGACATCACGGCACTGCCCCGGCTGGCGGCCCCGCGGACACAGTTCCCGTACGGCCTGAGGCTGGCGGAAATCAAAATTCAGTAGTCGACTGGCCCCAGGTACTCTGTGAAGAGGCCTGGGGCCACTTCTTTGACGGAATAGTTCAGCGCTCCGTTCCGTTGTGCCCTCTGCCGCATTCGTTTGGCTTGAGCGAGGAAGAGGATTCCACCCACGTGAGCACGCAAGAAACCACGGCCCCTGAGGTCCACGACGTCATCATCATCGGGTCCGGTCCCGCCGGGTACACCGCTGCCATCTACACGGCGCGCGCCAAGCTCAACCCGATCGTGTTCGCCGGCTCGGTGACCGCCGGAGGCGAGCTGATGAACACCACCGAGGTGGAGAACTTCCCGGGCTTCCCGGAGGGCATTCAGGGCCCCGACCTCATGGACAACCTGGAGCAGCAGGCCAGCCGCTTCGGTGCTCAGGTGGAGTATGAGGATGTCGTCTCCGTGGATCTCGAGGGTGATCTGAAGTCCGTGACGCTCGGCAATGGCGAAACGCACCGTGCCCGCACCGTGATCGTGTCCACCGGATCCGCCTACCGCGAGCTCGGCCTCGAGAACGAGAAGCGTCTCTCCGGACACGGCGTCAGCTGGTGCGCAACCTGTGACGGTTTCTTCTTCAAGGATCAGAACATCGCCGTCATCGGCGGTGGCGACTCTGCGATGGAGGAGGCCCTGTTCCTGACCAAGTTCGCTTCCAAGGTCACGGTGGTGCACCGCCGGAAGGAACTCCGCGCTTCGAAGATCATGGCCGACCGCGCTCTGACCCACGAGAAGATCGACTTCGTGTGGGACAGCGAAGTCGTCGACGTCCTCGGCGAGGACAAGGTGACCGGCATCCGGCTCCGCAATCTCGTGACCGACGTCGAGGAGGAGCTTCCGGTCACCGGTCTCTTCGTCGCCATCGGTAACGACCCGCGCACCGACCTCTTCAAGGGAATCCTTGATCTGACCGCTGACGGGACCATCGCCGTGGACGGCCGCACGTCGAAGACCAGCCTTCCGGGCGTCTTCGCCGCCGGCGACGTGATCGACCCGAAGTACCGCCAGGCGATCACCGCCGCGGCTTCCGGTTGTGTCGCCGCCATCGACGTCGAGCACTATCTCCAGAACCACTGAGTATTCCGAAGAAAGAAGGAAACCATGAGCAACGCCAAGGACGTTACCGACGCAAGCTTTGAGAACGACGTTCTCCAGGCTGAAAAGCCCGTGATCGTTGATTTCTGGGCGGAATGGTGCGGTCCCTGCCGCCGGCTGAGCCCGATCCTGGACCAGATCGCAGAGGAGAACTCTGACAAGGTCGAGGTCGTGAAGGTGAACGTCGACGACAACCCCGCCGTCGCTTCCAAGTACGGAATCACTTCCATCCCCGCCGTGTACCTGTTCCAGGGTGGCGAGGTGAAGAACACTGTGACCGGTGCTTACCCGAAGCAGTACTTCGAGAAGGAATTCGCCGACGTTCTCGGCTGAACAATCTCCTCGCGGTGACCAGCCGCTCGGAAGGGCCCGATGCGCAAGCATCGGGCCCCTTCTGTTTGCCCGGTGTTTCACGTGAAACGTAGAAATTGTTCGAAGTGAACCCTTACGGGTTTGAGAACAATCCAGTCCGCGAGGCATCGAACCCACCCTCGAGACGACGACGGCGACACCCAGGCGCAGCGCGTGAGGCACCAGAAGGGGAGGGGTTTTTCCTCCACGCATCAAGCGCGGCGACAACACCGGTGGTACCACCATCTGGCCGAACACAGCGAAGCGCCATCCAGAGGCTTCCTCGCTTCAGGTTCACAAGAGACAGCGCCCTCTCTGAAGGTAGTGAGTCTTATGAACCCGGACCAGGGATCGGCAGCACGCAGCCCTGGCCGTGGTATGACCGGATGAACTCTCGACGGCCCTACGGCGGCCCAGTGCCTCACCTCGGGAGCCCGGTGAGGCGCGGCTCCCCACAATGGTCCAGACTGGCACACCACCGGTCACAACAACAGACGAGCCCCCACCGTGGACCACCACGGACAGGATACCCATCGGACACCAGTGGCGCCGCACGATGGTCAGAGCCGCCGTAACGACCTCAGGTTCCAGGGCCGGCACAGGAGTGTAAGAAGAGGGAGTGTTGACGGCACGTTCCGACGGGACATCCGCCGGCCGCCCGCCGCGACGATCGGTTGCCGGTCGCAGGACTTGAGGCACTTGTCGACTCTCTGTATCGGCTTTCTCATCAACTGTGAGAGCTTTCTTCTCAACCTGAACTTCAGCGCCGCAAGGGGAGCGGCGAGGGATCGTGTTGTGCCCTGAAATGCGGAGTCTCTCATTCGGCCAAACTCCAGCTGGACCTACCCAGCAGACTCGGCGGTGGTCGGAACTGCCCGGGATGCCGGCGGCATGGCGCGGGTCTCCCGGCTGAGGCGGAACAGGATGATGAGCGCGTAGATCGACCCGAGCGGGAATCACAGGGCCAGCAGTTCCCGGAAGTTGGAGTCCATCCCGCCGACCAGCACCGGGAAGAAGCCGAGCACGCAAGCACCATCGCCTGACGCCTGGCGTCTTTCCGCCAGGCACACGCCGGAACGCGACCAGCCAGCAGCGCCTTTCCGCAGTTCCCTATGGAATCCTCGAAGGTTGATCGGGGTGCGAAAGGCGCTCCCCACGACCTCGGCCGGAGTGGGCCTGTCTCCCTAGTTCGCAAGGTTTTCCATGGGAAACCTACCGACTGTCGCACGACCCACTGCGCCTCGAGCTCGGCCAGGTCAGGAGAAGAATCCTGCAGTATCCGTCGGGCGCCCCACCGGCCATCGCGCAGCCTAACGGCATCCTCTCGTCCGAGGCGCGGCGCGAAGGCTCCGCCCGGTCACCATCCGATCATTCCGACCGTCACCATTCCGACATGGCGGAGAGACCGGCCCAGCCCACTCGGCGCCCTGGCTGGCTGGTTCTCCGGACGCCCCACCCCAGGGCGACTGGGGGGTCCATCGGATCACGGAACAGCACTCTGACTGCCCCTGAACGGCGTGATGCACCCATCTGTAGCGGAGGGTCGCCTCGCACTCATCGCGCGCTCTGTGTCAAGGGGTCTGGGTGGCAGATATAGTCCAGCGCGTCCTTGAACGACACTCGTCTCAGATGCTCAACCGACGGTGACCACTGGGGTGCCGGGGAAGGCGCATCTGCAAGCGCAACCATGGGGGATCTTCAGCCGCTGAGCGCCTCTCAGGCTGCCGTAGAACCGGCGGGGAGACGTACCGCACCTCCAGGTCTCCTCGCGCCTTCTGCGCCTCCTGACGCCCTACGGAACACCACGAGGGACCAAAACCCCAGAGCCTTCGCACGACGACGCCAGCAGGCACTCAGTCGCGACCACCTACAGTTTCACGTGAAACACACGGGGACGAGCCTTGCCATGTCGGAGCTGCATCCCAACGCGGGCATTCACATCCTGCCCGTCGACTCCGCGCCTCGACCTCACCACCAGCCCACAACGGTCAGTGAGTACCCACACGCCGAAGAATCTCGAAGGCTCCAACCGTTCCACAGAAGTCCGAGCGCCCATCAGCTCCAGCTTCCAGACATCGCGCAGGTGAAGCCGTCCAAACACGAGATCTGGACCAAGGACTCGCCTCTCTTGCGCTCGATGGTCCTCACCGTCAGGCGCACCGCCAAGCCTGAGACCCGCGCCTGGTGAGTGACATCTCCGATGCCTAGGCATCGCCCCAACCGCCAGGGGACGATCATCCAGAGGCGACCAGCAGCGTGCAGGCTTTCAATCCTTTGTTTCACGTGAAACAGGAACGTCGGCCCTGCCCCGGCCCACCAGCCTTGGCTTAGCACTCAGACCAGCGGTTCGCCATGCGGCCCGTCTTCCAGGTTGGGAACGTTCGAAACGAAGCGCCGTGAGACCGGAAGTTTGGCCAGGTGATCGCCACACCGCTCCGAATTTCAATCCCTGACAGACGGCCCAAACTATCGAATTTCCACTATCGCCCGCCCACCCAGCAGCAGGTGACCAACGGTCCCTGAGGCAGAACATGCTTGCCTCCAGCGCCACGGAAGTACCCACTGTCGCCACTGCGCCCCACGCTACGCCTAGCGCGGGTAGCCACACCGTCATACTTCAAGTCTGGGCTGCAGCGAAGAGAACTTCGAACGGGAGAACGCTGCCCCACATGGCGATCGGCGAAGCGCAGAGCCTCACGAGCGCGCCACGGGGGATTGGAATCCGGCCACACTCTCCACTAACCCAGGACCGCGGCCACGATGGCCGACCGGGGCCAGAGGGTCCTTACGTAGCCCAGGACCCACAGGCGCGCTGAGCCGGGATTGACCGAGCCTCCAGTTCCTCCGCCCCACCGGCCTCCACGGGGTCCAGACGCGGCTTCTCTCAGGATCTGACCCACGATGAACTCAACGCACTCGCTGCCGATACATTGAACCGTGGCGAGACCAGCCGGGCCACCCCAACCCGCTCCGCGTCGCCACGGCCCAGGGCAATCTAGGCCATCCACATCCAGGCCACACGCCTCAGTCCGCTTCCGACCAGTCACGGCCCCTTCAGTTCCTTTCTGATGGCTTGACCCAGATCGGTTCACCTCGGATCAGGTCGGTTGATCTCGTGCAGGTCGGCGCCCATCGACGAACTTTCCAGTAGACTTCGAGGGACCTGTTCGGAGGCTCCACCGAAAGCCGTCCCGAAGGAGGTTGGGCCGATCGGATCTCTTCAGGGCAGCGAACCACACCTCAGGTTTCCACAGGACTTATCCACAGATCTGTACACAGGCATCCCGAGGTACCGGAAGAGAGTGATGTGGATCATCGTAACGTTATCCACAGCGGCTTGTGGATAGAAGTAGGCCTCCCGTTTCACGTGAAACGCCATTTCTCTCACCCGGGCCCGCCTCCTCCAGACATATTCGGCAAGGCGTAGGGGACAGAGATCAGACTCGAACTGTGGGCCCAGTAACGACTCCATGAAGGTGCACGATTCCGCGAGATCACGCCGATTCCGGGCCTAAAGCGCTGCTCAGCCATCCGTTCCTCCTCCAAAACGGACAGATCTGACCGGCCGGCTGAGAGTGGTCGCCGTAGGCCAGTGAGCGTCCAAAGGAGGCCACGCATCGTCGCTGCGGAACGGGCGCACCGGCAGATCCATCCACAGTGACGAAAGCCGGGAATCATCAGGGCCGGTCCAGTGCGCATATCACCCCTCTGCTGTCCACAGAGTTATCCACAGAGTCTGTCCACAGCGTGCAGGCGGACCTCTCAGGAGGGGACGGTGGCCTACAGAGCGGCCTCTCGCGGCCCATCTTGCCGAACTCGAGCTCAACGGCGGACTGCTATCGACAGGTGCTGTGCGCCATGCTCAGCGAGCGTGTGCAGCCGCAGTACCTTCCACAGCCATCGCGATGGTGGCGCGACCTCACCAACAGCCTCTTCCGGCACACTCCAGCACAGCCGTCCGCCGAGCTAGGTGAAACATCCTCAGCTACGCAGATCGATCCGGTGATGACGACCAGCCACCACCACGTTGCCGGAACAATGGAGTCACGGCCGCCCGGGCGCAGATATCCGCCCTGGTTCACACCGGCAAGACGGAATAGTCCGAGCTCCGCAAAACTTGGAAGCGCAGGGAGCTACAAGTTCAAAGGACGTTTCACGTGAAACACCAACAGGAGCCCTGGCCGACTCCACACGAGTTCGATGAGGTCGCCATTGCTCCTCCGCACCGAGAATCCCACGGAGAGCCCCACGACCGCGGCATGTGATGATGTGAAGACCAACCAGGGGACCTGACGCCGCCCTAGAGGGCCCATGAGACGCCCTCCTCGGGTCTCTCGCTGTGGAGCCCCCTGAGACCCGGCGTCCCTCGCGCGAACGACCCACAGAGCCTCCAACGGGTCACGCGGTCAGGACTGGGCCGTGGCGAATACGACCGAGGAGCGCGACGGCGATTCAGACGCTCGGAGTCGCGCCTTCCCGCCTCCCGTCTGGTTCCTCCCGGCGTCACTGCGGTCTGGACCAGCGATGACGAGCCGCTCATGCGCTACCGTGACCCTGCCAGCGCACCACCTACATCGCACAAGCGGTCGATCCTGGGTTGTCTAACAACCCGTCACGCCGCAGGGGAGCAGTCCGTGACTGATGACCCTCGGTTGGGAGAAGCGCGTCGTACGGGACGACCATGATGGCAAGTACCAAGAGAGCAGAGGCGGTCAGAGCACTAATCGAAGCTTGCTGCGTCGCGATTGGTGGCCCTATCTGCTGCCCGCCGGAAGAGAAGCTCGCCGGCGCACCCAGCAACAACTGACCACGAACGATGAGCCGTAGGCATGGCCTGGTACCCTGCTGAAGTTAATTTCAATCTACCATCTGAATCCCGATGGAAAAGTTCCGAGCAGGGGTGAAGCACTGTCGGCTGTCTCGAAGAGCCGGTTCAGAGGGTGTTCCTCAAGGTCGTCGTGCTGAGTCGGACCACCTGCGGAGTCACATCAGAGTGGACGACCACGTCTCACAAGTCTGTGCGGCACCACAACGCCCCACATTCGGCGCCAACTTCGCCGCTGCACGTGTGGATAGTGCTGTGTCGCGCAAGGGCGGGCGAAATGCTCCAGGAGCTGCTGATGTTTCACGTGAAACAGCATCCCCGAGAATGCAGTGGAGCGAGACCGGCCCGGAATTCTGGCACCGGCCTTCCGATCGCAGCTCACGGATCACCCACGGCAAATGTTCGGCGGGCTCCCCAAATTGGGTGTATGTGACTGCCCCACAGGGATCGCCTGGGCAACCAACCAGGCGATGACGGCAATAGGAGCCGAATGCGGGTATGTCATATCGGGCGAGGCTGATGGGTATTCATGCCCGCACGGGGACATCCCCGAAGCCGAGCCGAGTCGGTTGAAGTTGGTTCGAATTTCATCGGCATTCCTCGGATCCTGCGCAGAAACTGAGGTGATCAGATGTGCCCTGGACGACGGGCCATGGGCCAGGCAACCGGCATTCACGAGTCCCATCAGCGTTTCACGTGAAACATATCGGCCTCGGGATTGAGTCGGCGGAACCAATGGGCAACGCAACCCGTGTGCCGGGGGAGCGCGCCTCTCGACGGCGGGGAGCGCGCCTCTCGACGGCGGGAAGCACCCCTAGCACAACAGATCCGACCGCCGATGGATTCGCCCGGTCGGGAACAGTCGACGGACAGCTCCCCTAAAGCAGCAAGCCGCGCAGTCCCGCCACGAAGCACAGGGAGCTCTCCGTCGTCAGCCATCGCAGAATTCAGGTACCGCACGCCCTTCAGACCGATCCGAGAACTCACGTCGGCTGGGTCGAGGGCATGACAGCACCCCGGAACTCATCCCGGAGACACCAAAGGGGGCCTGTGTTTCACGTGAAACACAGGCCCCCTCCGGAGGCACGACGCTAGGACGGGTTGATGACATCCATGATTCGATTGAGATCATCGACGCTGGCAAACTCAATGCTGACACGTCCCTTTCGGGCGCCAAGAGTGATCTTGACGTTCGTATCAAGGCGATCCGCGAGCGAAGTGGCCAGGTAATCCAGCCGCTCGTGCCGTGCGGTATTCCGCGGGGCCGCGGGCTTCTTGGGATCTCCGGGATCCTGGAACAGCACCACGGCCTCTTCCGTCGCTCGCACCGAGAGACCCTCGGCGACGATGCGCTGTGCCAGGCGTTCCATGGCCGGAGCGTCCGGCAGACCCAGCAGCGCACGCGCGTGCCCTGCTGACAGCACTCCGGCGGCCACGCGTCGCTGGACCAGGGGAGGAAGCTTCAACAGGCGAATGGTGTTCGACACCTGAGGACGCGACCGGCCGATCCGGTCGGCGAGCTCTTCGTGGGTGGCGCCGAAGTCCTCCAGAAGCTGCTGGTACGCGGCCGCTTCTTCGATGGGATTCAGCTGGCTGCGGTGGAGGTTCTCCAGCAGAGCGTCACGCAGGAGGTCGTCATCGGTGGTCTCACGGATGATCGCGGGGACGGTCTCCAGGCCGGCTTCCTGCGTCGCACGCCAACGCCGCTCGCCCATGACCAGCTCGAAACCGGTTCCCTCGGGCTTCCGGCGGACCACGATCGGCTGCAGAACACCGATCTCGCGCACGGAATGAACGAGTTCCGCCATGTCCTGCTCGTCGAACTCCTGGCGGGGCTGACGAGGGTTGGGGGAGATGTCGCCCACCGGGATCTCAGCGAACTGAGCACCGGGCACCGGAACCAGCCCGTCCTGCGCGCCGGCGTCGTCTGTGACAGGGGCGGCGGCCGACGCTGCGGTGTCAGGGGTGGACGCTTCCGAAGCCTTCGGACGACGCGTGCGCGTCGGCTTCTCGGACGCAGGAGCAGCCTTTGCCTCTGGATCCTTCGCCGAGCGGGCGGGTGCCCTCTTCACGGCGCTCTCCTTGGCGGCCGCGGCCTTCCCGGAGTCCTCGACGGCCTCGGAACTGTCGGCCACCTTGGTGGGCCGCTGAGCGGCCTTCTGCGGCTTCTCAGTGGGAGCAGCCACCTTCTGCGACGCCGGGCTGGTTTCCACAGCCTTCTTCGCACCATCCTCTTCGCGGGTCCGCTGGGGAGCGGGGAAGAACAGATCCACCGGTCGGGTGGTGGGCGCTGCACTGCCCGCATCGGCAGCATTGGGGATCAGGGCACCCAGACCACGGCCCAGGCCACGTCGCTTTTCACTCATGTGGGATTCCTCCCTCCTTCCGATGGCGCGAAATCAATCGCAGGGGTTTTTTCTCTGGTCGTTCTGCTTCACGCATCAGCTGCGCTCGGCGATCTCAGCAGCTGCTTCCAGATAGGAGAGCGCTCCGCTTGAGTTCGGATCATACGTCAGCACCGTCTGCTGGTAGCTCGGGGCTTCCGAGATTCTCACCGAGCGAGGAATGACAGCTGAGAGGACCTCCTGGGGGAAGTGCTCCCGGACTTCGGCTGCTACCTGGGCCGCGAGGTTGGTCCGTCCGTCATACATCGTCAGCAGAATCGTCGAGACCCGCAGATCACCGTTGAGGTGCTTCTGGATCATCTCGATGTTCTTCAACAGCTGGCTCAGACCCTCCAGAGCGTAGTACTCGCACTGGATCGGAATGAGGACCTCCTGCGCAGCGCAGAAAGCGTTGACGGTCAGGAGCCCCAGGCTGGGCGGGCAGTCGATGAAGATGAAATCGAGCCGCTCCAGACCCTGCTGCTCACGGTGCTTGGCATACACGTCGATCGCGCGGCGAAGCCGCTGCTCACGGGCGACGAGAGAGACGAGCTCGATCTCCGCGCCTGCGAGGTGAATCGTGGCCGGCGCACACTGCAGACGATCGATGTCCGGGCAATCGGCCACGACGTCGGCGAGGGGGAGGTCGTTGATGAGGACGTCGTAGATGGAGTCGACCTCAGCATGGTGTTCGATGCCGAGAGCCGTCGACGCGTTGCCCTGAGGATCGATGTCGATGACGAGGACATTCAGTCCCGCGGACGCCAGAGCGGCCGCGATGTTCACCGTCGTCGTCGTCTTGCCGACGCCGCCCTTCTGGTTCGACACCGTGAAGACGCGAGTGGCTTTCGGCTTGGGCAGTACGCGGCCCGCAAGCTTCTCCCGCCGTCGCGTCTCACTCGCCAGTTGCCGCGCGATGGGGCTTGACTCGTCAATCGAATCGATCACAGTACTCGCCTTCTTGCCAGGCGTTTCACGTGAAACGCCTTCTTTCGATGCATTATCAACCGAATCAGGTTTCTTAGGCGCGGGTCGAGTCGGTACGCTGCGGACCTCCGTGGAACGTGCGGAACCCAGCTGAACGAAGGGCGGGATCCGGTGCACGGTACTCTCGCGTTCACTCACGGGACACACTCTTTCTCCTGGACATCTCTCCGACCGACTTCTAGCCTAACCGCTCGGCCCTCCGGCCGACGGGCGGCCTTCACAGAGCGCGCGCCCCGCCCACCCTGAAGGAAGGCATCCCCGAGGGCGTGCGCAGCCGTCAGTTCTGCTTGCCGACCTTCACCCGGACCACCGTCGTGGACTCCTCGAGGAGGTCCTCGCCGCACACCACGATGTCCGTCTTCACGGCGCCCAGCTTCTTGAGCACTTTCTGGGCCTTGTCGATCTCATCCTGAGCGCTCCGGCCCTTGATCGCCACGAGTTCTCCACGGCCTTCCAGGAGGGGCAGCGTCAGGCGTGCCAGCTTGTCCAGCGCACTCACCGCCCGGGCGGTCACCACGGTGAAATCCTCGAGTCCCACGGCGGCCTCGGCCCGGCCGCGCCACACCACCACGTTGTCCAGCCCGAGATCGTCAATGACCTCCTGCAGCCAGATGCAGCGGCGTTCCAGCGGTTCGATCAGCGTGAGTTTCAGATCAGGCCGTGCGATGGCGAGACAGAGACCGGGAAGGCCGGCGCCGGATCCGACGTCCGCGACCACGGCATGCTCGGCGATGCAGGATTCGATGACCGCGCAGTTGAGGACATGGCGGCTCCACAGACGCGGGACTTCGCGAGGGCCGAGGAGACCGCGTTCGATGCCCGACGTCGCCAGGTGTTCCACATAGCGCTCGGCGAGCGGCAGACGGTCGCCGAAGATGCGCTGCGCAGCCTCCCGCTCTCCGTCGGTCAACGTGGCGTCGGCTGCGGACACCTCAAGGGCGTTCTCAAGGTCCTGTGCCGACTCGTCCTGGATGGGGGACATCCGTTCCTCTCCTGATCTGGTTCGAGGGCCGTGCGGCCCGTGATCTCCTGTGGAAAAAAGCGACCCGCCCGGTCCTGAGGGCCGGGCGGGTGGAAAGTCAGTCTGCGCTGACCACGATGTGCCGTCGGGGGCCTTCACCCTCGGATTCGCTCACGAATCCGAGTTCGGCCACCGCGTCATGCACGATCTTGCGCTCGTAGGCGCTCATCGGCGCGAGGGCGACGCGGCCGCCGTCGCTCTTGACGCGATCCACGGCGTCCTGGGCGATCTTGGAGAGCTCCACGGTGCGGCCACGGCGGTAACCGTTGATGTCCAGCACGAGGCGCGAACGGTTCTCCGTAGCGGACAGGACGGCCAGGCGGGCGAGCTCCTGCAGGGCCTCCAGCACTTCACCGTCCTGGCCCACGAGGCTGTCCAGCCCGTGGTCCTCGCCGTCGGCCTCGATGGAGATGTAGGTGCGGCCGTTGCGGACCTCGATGTCGATGTCCCCATCGATGTCGGCGATGTCCAGAAGCTCTTCGAGGTAATCCGCGGCGACGTCGCCTTCCTCGTCAAGACGGTTCACGTTCTCCGGAGCCTCGGTCACGGCGGTCTCCTCGGCGGGCGTCTCTACACTCACTTCTTCTTCTTCCGGTTGTTCTTGCGGCTCGGCTGGTAACGCTGTCCCTTGGGCTTCTCCGGCTCGGCCGGGATGTCCTCCGGGGCGACCTTCTTACCCGTGGTGACGTCGATCGGAGCGAGGCCCTTGGCCTTGCGGCGCTCGTTGAGCTCGCGGGCCGCCTGGGAACCGGGGGTCGGCATGCGGCGGATGACGTAGAACTGCTGGCCCATGGTCCACAGGTTGGAGACGGTCCAGTAGATCAGGACACCGATGGGGAAGTTGATGCCACCCACGCCGAAGACGACCGGCAGGATGTAGAGAAGCATCTTCTGCTGGCGCATGAACGGGCTGGCCAGAGCTTCCTCGGACATGTTCTTGGCCATGATCTGCTTCTGGGTGATGAACTGCGAAGCGGTCATCGCCAGGATCATGATGATCGACAGGATCCAGACGGACACTCCGCCTCCGTGGAGCAGTGCCGAAGAGAGCGGAGCGCCGAAGATGGAGGACTTGTCGAACTCGATGACGTTCTCGTGGCTCAGGGCGCTGATGCCCTCCCCCTTCTCCTTGGCCTGCGAGATGCCGGACAGCACCTGGAAGAGGGAGAAGAAGAACGGCATCTGGATCAGCATGGGAAGACAGGCCGAGAACGGGTTGGTGCCGTGCTTCTTGTAGAGGGCCATCTGCTCCTGCGCCATCGCCTGGCGGGAGAGCTGGTCCGTCTTGCCCTTGTACTTCTCCTGGAGCTTCTTCAGGTCCGGCTGCAGGAGCTGCATGCCGCGCTGGGCGCGGATCTGCTTCACGAACACCGGGATCAGGGCCGCACGGATCACGACCACCAGGCCGATGATGGACAGGGTCCAGGTCCAGCCGGATTCACTGGGCAGGCCCAGGAACGTGAAGGCTTCGTGGAAGCCCAGCATGACAATGCTGACCAGCCATTTGAAAGGCGCCAGTATCGCCCCAAAGATGTCCATGATGTGTCCCTCAATCAGGCCGCGGAGCGGCGCTCTTCTTCAGTGGTCTTGGCTGCGGCCGAGCCGGGCCCGGTGTCCTGCGGCAGGTAGTCGTGCGGGTGGTTCAGCATGACGATCCGCGGCACCCGGTCCGCCGGCCACGAACGGCCACCCTCCGGCACCGGATCCAGGCCGCCGTCGCTCCACGGGTGGCAGTGCAGCAGGCGCCGGCCCGCAAGCCAGCTTCCCTTGACCGCACCATGGACGGTGACCGCTTCCAGCGCATAGGCGGAACAGCTGGGGAAGTACCGGCACACCTGCCCGTAGAGCGGTGAGACCGCCAGGCGGTACAGCTTGAGCGCGCCGATCAGGATGTTTCTCGGCAGATCGATGACACCGCGCGCGACGGCGAACGCCACGTTCACGCTCGAGCCTCGCCGGTGGCGGAGTCCGCCCCGGACCGCTCGCGCGTGCGCGCGGCAAGACGGCGCTGTGCCACGGCGAATGCCTGATCCATGTCCGCCACGAGTTCCTCCCAGTCCGCCTGTGCCGCCGCCGGCAGGGAACGCACCACCACATCGATTCCAGCGGGGTGTTCCTGCAGCAGTCGGGCACCGATCTCCCTCAACCTCCGCTTAACGAGGTTGCGGACCACAGCGTTCCCGACCGCCTTCGACACGATGAAGCCGAAACGGCCCGGCGCGTCCGGCGACGAAAGGCATGCAGATAGAACTAAGTTCCGGCGCCCTACACGGACACCGGAACGAAGTGTGGTGGAGAAGTCGGCAGGAAGCCGCAGGCGGTTCTGTGCGGGAAGCACTCTGTCGCCAGGCCTGGCTCGGGTCGACTAGTCGGCTTTACGCCGAGAGCTCAGTGCGGCCCTTGCCACGGCGGGCAGCCAGGATGGCGCGGCCTGCACGGGTACGCATACGAAGACGGAAGCCGTGCTTCTTGGCACGACGGCGGTTGTTCGGCTGAAAAGTCCGCTTGCTCACGGTGGTTGCTCCAGTTGTTTGACGGGACGCGTCTACCTGGATCGCGGGGAAGCAAAGGCTGACGCAAAGTTTGTACTCACCCACGGGACGAACGGAACGGCTGGCTGCCATGTTCGGCCCTGAAGTGTGGGCGTGGACCCCCCATGAGGACATAGGGGACTAGTCAACGTTAGGGCAGGCGGGAGCAGGGCGTCAAATCTAGAGCATACCCACACCCATCCACAGGGGAGTGGACAAGAAGCTGTGGAAACTGTGGACGAGCGCGGTTCCCGGCCATTCCGCGGAACCACATCCATGTAATTATCCACAGGCCGGAGGCTGGCTATCTTCTGGATTTTCGATCGTCTACAGTGTCTCAGTAGCCGTTTTCCACCGATTGTGCATAACACTGTGGAAAAGTGCGGTCCATCACGACGGTACAGCGCGGCACGACGTACGGGAACCCCAGAGTCAGAAAGTCACGGTGCGCATGGACGAGAGCAATCACGCAGACACGGTCGGTGGTCCCTGGCGCCAGGTGGTCCATCTTCTGGAGCGGGATCCGCAGGTCTCCCCACGTCAGCGCGCTTTCGTCTCCCTCGCCCAGGCTCAGGGCCTGGTCGGTTCCACCCTCCTGGTGGCCGTCCCCAACGAGATGACCCGTGACGTCCTGATCAACCAGGTGAAGGATTCCCTCGACGCCGCCCTGCGCGAGGTGTTCTCCGATGAGATCCGCTGCGCGATCGACGTGGACGCCAATCTCTCTCCCGTCGCGCCCGCCGTGCCCGCCGCCGTCGTGATCCCCGAAGAACTGGACATCGAGACGCCGGCCAGCGAGGTCCGGGCCCAGCCCACTCCGCCGAGCAATTCCCAGGAGTTCGGGCGGCTCAACCCCAAGTATCTCTTCGACACCTTCGTGATCGGGCAGTCGAACCGCTTCGCGCACGCTGCCGCGGTGGCGGTCGCCGAGGCGCCGGCCAAGGCCTACAACCCGCTCTTCATCTACGGTGACTCCGGACTGGGCAAGACCCACCTGCTGCACGCGATCGGCCACTACGCCCGTCGCCTCTACAGCGGGATCCGCGTCCGCTACGTGAACTCCGAGGAATTCACGAACGACTTCATCAACTCGATCCGCGACGACGAGGGCACCAGCTTCAAGCAGATGTACCGGAACGTGGACGTCCTGCTGATCGACGACATCCAGTTCCTGGCCGGCAAAGACGCCACGATGG
The DNA here is from genome assembly GCF_900105345.1 of Arthrobacter woluwensis. NCBI lineage: Bacteria > Bacillati > Actinomycetota > Actinomycetes > Micrococcales > Micrococcaceae > Arthrobacter > Arthrobacter woluwensis. Next base: position 387,980 of record NZ_FNSN01000003.1, on the reverse strand, counting down.
AGGAGTTCTTCCACACGTTCAACGCCCTGCACCAGAACAACAAGCAGGTGGTCATCACCAGCGATCAGCCGCCCAAGGCGCTCGACGGTTTCGAGGACCGCCTGAAGTCGCGGTTCGAGTGGGGCCTCCTCACGGACATCCAGCCCCCGGAACTGGAGACCCGTATCGCCATCCTCCGCAAGAAGGCTCTCAGCGAAGGGCTCTCCGCGCCGGATGAAGCGCTCGAGTACATCGCTTCCCGCATCTCCAGCAACATCCGTGAACTCGAAGGCGCTCTCATCCGCGTCACCGCGTTCGCCAGCCTGAACCGCCAGCCCGTGGATGTGGCCCTGGCCGAGATGGTCCTCAAGGATCTCATCACCGATGAAGGCGCTCAGGAGATCACGGCGTCCCAGATCCTCGACGCCACGGCGGACTACTTCAAGCTCTCGCTCGACGAGCTGTGCAGCAAGTCCCGTACCCGTACGCTCGTGACCGCCCGTCAGATCGCCATGTACCTCTGCCGCGAGCTCACGGACATGTCACTGCCGAAGATCGGCCAGGAGATCGGCGGACGGGACCACACCACGGTGATGCACGCCGATCGGAAGATCCGCGAACTCATGAGCGAACGCCGTCAGATCTTCAATCAGGTCACCGAGCTGACCAACAAGATCAAGCAGCAGCAGCGCGAAGCCTGAGGGCCTCTGCGGAACCCACTCCTTATTAACTTAACTACACCTGTGGATAAACCTGGGGACAGTTAAGTGGAGAAGCCCGCGCGATGGTCTTAAAACCTCCAGGGACGCTGTGGATCCCCGAAATGGCGCTTGAGCGCTGCCCACAGGCACGCTGCGGTTGTCGGCATTAACGCCCACAGCGAGTCAACAGGGCCCTTCCGCGGAAGGACGCGGCTGGATCCGGTTATCCACAGAATCCACAGCAGTTATTAACACTACGAATCCCAAAAGATCTGAAAATCGTGAGATAACAACTTCCCTCCGCCCTGGCACCCGTCCCACAAAATCCCGAGGCCTCCGGCCCCCGGGACCGGAACACCCTCGACGACCGGTCCCCGGGAACCCGTCAGACGAGACGCCGGACGCCTGGATCCCAAGGTGAACCCGGCATCGCCGGATCCGCCCGGATCCCGTGAGCTCGGCCACCCGTGCACCACTTGGCTCCGGGGCCGGGTATTCTTGCAAGCTGAATCCGACTAAGCTGGGCGCAACGAGCTCCCGTACTTGAAAGGCGGCACCCTTCCGTGAAGTTCAGAGTCGAACGGGACGTTCTCGCCGAGGCAGTGAGCTGGGCAGCACGCTCACTTTCTCCCCGGCCACCGGTACCGGTTCTCTCTGGTCTCCTCCTCAAAGCGGAACACGGGACGGTCAGCCTCTCGAGCTTCGATTACGAGACGTCGGCACGTCTGGAGATCCCTGCTGAGATCCGTGACGAAGGCACGATCCTCGTGTCCGGCCGTCTGCTCGCCGACATCTGCCGCAGCCTTCCCTCCGCGCCGGTCGACATCGAGACCGACGGGTCGAAGGTCACGCTCACCTGCCGCCGCAGCTCGTTCCACCTCGCGACCATGCCGGAGAACGAATACCCCGCTCTCCCCGCGCTGCCCGACAGCAACGGCATGGTCGACGGAGCGGCATTCTCGCAGGCCGTCAGCCAAGTGATCATCGCCGCGAGCAAGGACGACACCCTGCCGATCCTCACCGGTGTGCGGCTGGAGTTCGAGGACGACCTCATCACGTTCCTCGCCACCGACCGCTATCGCCTGGCCATGAAGGAACTCCCCTGGGCGCCCACCACTCCCGGGCAGTCCATGTCCGCGCTGGTCAAGGCGAAGACCCTCAACGAAGTTGCCAAGACCCTCGGCGGCAGCGGCGAACTGAAGCTCGCGATCACTCAGGACGACTCCCGGCTGATCGCCTTCGAAAGCGCCGGACGCGCCACCACCTCCCTGCTGGTGGACGGCGATTACCCCAAGATCCGTTCGCTCTTCCCTGAGACCACGGCCATCCACGCCGTGGTCAACACCTCCGAACTCGTGGAGGCCGTCCGCCGTGTCTCGCTCGTCGCTGAGCGGAACACCCCGGTGCGTCTGGCTTTCACTGATGGACAAGTCCACCTCGATGCCGGCACGGGCGAAGACGCCCAGGCCTCCGAAGAGCTGGAAGCGCGTTTGGAAGGCGAGGACATCACGGTCGCGTTCAACCCCGGTTACCTGATCGAGGGTCTGAGCGTCATCGAGACCCGGTTCGTCAGGTTCTCCTTCACCTCCGCTCCGAAGCCGGCCATGCTGACGGCTCAGGCGGAGCTCGAGGGCGAGGACTCGGACGACTACCGCTACCTGGTGATGCCCGTCCGCCTGCCGAACTGACGTGCGAAACCAGCTAAGGAAAGAAGTGGACGCCATGCACATTGGTTTGATCGGGCTCGGCAAGATGGGCTTCAACATGCGGCAACGTCTCCGCGATGGCGGCGTGACCGTCACCGGATTCGACCGCAACCCGGAGAAGACCGACGTCGCGAGCGTGGACGAGCTCATCAGTGCGCTGCCCACCCCGCGCGTCGTCTGGGTCATGGTTCCCGCCGGTGAGATCACCGACGCGCTGATCCGCGAACTCTCCGAAAAGCTCTCCCCCGGTGACCTCGTGATCGACGGCGGCAACTCCCGCTTCACCGAAGACCAGAAGCACGCCGCACTCCTCGCCGAGAAGGGCATCCGCTTCGCCGACTGCGGTGTGTCCGGCGGTGTCTGGGGTCTGCAGAACGGCTACGGCCTCATGGTGGGCGGCAGCGCCGAAGACGTCGAATCGGCCATGCCGGTGTTCGACGCGCTCCGCCCGGAGGGTCCCCGTGAGGACAGCTTCGTCCACGTCGGCGACGTCGGCGCTGGTCACTACGCCAAGATGGTGCACAACGGCATCGAGTACGGCCTCATGCAGGCCTACGCCGAAGGCTACGAACTGCTCGCCGCCAAGGACATCATCAAAGACGTGACCGGAACCTTCCGTGCCTGGCAGAAGGGCACCGTCGTGCGCTCGTGGCTGCTCGACCTGGCGGTCAACGCGCTGGAAGAGGACCCGGGCCTCGACAAGATCGCCGGCTGGGCCGATGACTCCGGTGAAGGCCGCTGGACCGTGGAAGAGGCGATCGCCAACGCGGTGCCCGCCCCCGCCATCACCGCGGCGCTGTTCGCCCGTTTCGTCTCCCGCCAGGAGGACTCGCCCGCCATGAAGATGGTGGCCGCCCTCCGCAACCAGTTCGGGGGCCACGCCGTCAAGCAGGCCGGCACCGACGCTGCGCAGTAGTCTCCTGGCGTGTACCTGGCGCATCTCTCGCTGACGGATTTCCGCAGTTACCCTCAGCTTGAACTCCCGCTGGAGCCGGGCGTGACCGTCCTGGTCGGGTCCAACGGCGTGGGCAAGACCAACGTGATGGAAGCGATCGGCTACCTCTCCACGCTCGGTTCGCACCGCGTCTCTTCGGCCCAGCCGTTGCTGCGGTTCGGCACCGAACAGGCGTTCATCCGGGCGCGGCTGGTCCGTGGTGAGCAGCAGGCCAGCGTGGAAGTAGAGATCAACGCCGCCAGGGCCAACCGGGCCCGCATCAACCGGGGGAACCCGGTGCGGGCCCGGGACATCCTGGGCCTGGTCCGTTCGGTGCTCTTCGCACCGGAGGACCTGGCCCTGGTCAAGGGCGAACCGGCCGTCCGGCGCCGGTTCCTCGACGAACTGCTCGTGACGCTGGAACCGCGCCACGCGGGGACGCGCGCCGATTACGACCGGGTCCTCAAACAGCGGAACGCCCTGCTGAAATCAGCCCGCGGCGGACGGCTGTCCTCCGCGCAGGAGGCCACCCTCGATGTGTGGGATCACCACCTCGCGGCCAAGGGCGCCGAACTGCTTCATGCCAGGCTCGCCCTGGTCCGGAGCCTTCAGCCTCATATCGACACCGCCTACGCCTCCCTCACCGACGGCTCGAAGATCGCGCGCGCCCAGTACCGCTCCACGGTCGCCTTCGAGACCGAGGCGGGTGCGGCGGACGCGCCGCCCGCTCCACCCGCAGCGGACGACGACGGCGGCCCCGCCGTCGTCGGGATCCCTGCGGCTGAGGATGACGCGGCGCGTCTCGCCGGAGACGACGTCGCCCGCCTCACCGAGCGCTATCTGCTGGCGCTGAAGGCGAGTCGGCAGCAGGAGGCCGACCGTGGCCTGACCCTCGTGGGGCCACATCGCGAGGAATGGGAACTGCTCCTGGGACAAGCGCCCGCGAAGGGCTTCGCTTCCCACGGCGAGACCTGGTCCTTCGCCCTGTCCTTGCGCCTGGCCGCGTACTACGCCCTGCTCGAGGACGATCTGTCCGGGACCCAGGCCCCCATCCTGATCCTGGACGATGTCTTCGCCGAGCTCGATGCCCAGCGCCGGGCACGTCTGGCGACGATCGTGGCCACTGCGGAACAGGTGCTGGTCACGGCCGCGGTGGACAGCGATGTGCCCCCGGAGCTCGCCGGTTCCAGGGTCCGGGTGCTTCCCGGCACGGTCCTTCCGGGAGACGGCGATGGTGCGTGAGCCGGATCCGGGCACACCCGAACAGGAGGGCCCCGACGCCGCACGTGACGCTTTGCGGCGTGCGCGCCGCGCCGCCGAGTTGCGCGGTGAGATCCGCAGCAGGTCCACGTCCGGATCGCTCGAAGGGCCGAGGCCGGCGAAGAAGAAGGCCCGTCCCTCCCGCGAATTCGGGCTGGGCCGGGACCCTCAGGGCGTCGGCTCGATCATGGGACGCCTGGTGGCGGACCGTGGCTGGAGCTCGCCGGTCGCGGTGGGATCGGTGGTCAGTCAGTGGCCGTCCTTCGTCGGTCCGGAGGTCGCCGCGCATTGCCAGGCAACCGGATTCGCGGGCACGACGCTGACGGTGCGTTGCGATTCCACGGCCTGGGCGGCCAATATGCGTCTGCTGCGCCCCAGCCTGCTGGAGAAGTTCCGGACCGAAGTGGGGCCGGGGATCGTGACGGTGATCGAGATCCACGGACCCAACGCGCCGTCCTGGAAGAAGGGGCGCCGGAGTGTGCCCGGACGGGGTCCACGCGACACCTACGGGTGAAACGCTCCACGGCCTCCAGGAGCTCTGAACGCCCCGTGAGCCGTATCCCGGGCCATCCGAGAGCCCTCCGAGAGCGCCAAGAGCCCGTTGCGGGCCGGTCAGAGCTGTTTTTCTTCGCGAGGAGCGTCCCAGAATCAGGAATCGTTCAGTTCTAAAGGGTAGAATGAAGGGTGAGGCTCAGAGCGCCGCTTCGTGACGGATCCGGCGCTCGATCCATGTCCCGGGACCGCACCGGCGGTGCCTCGCGCCGGAGGACCCATGGAACGAGCACCACACACGTCAGCCCGTTCATGTCAGCCGACCGCCGTGGCGGATGGCTGGCCGAGCACGCTTTAAGAGCAACGAAGGAAAGACACGCCTGTGGCCATTGAGAACGCCGAACACCCAGACGCCGATCCGCAGCCGGAAAGCGGACTGTCCGCCACCACGCAGCGCGACTACGGCGCCAGTGACATCACCGTCCTTGAAGGTCTGGAAGCCGTCCGCAAACGGCCCGGCATGTACATCGGTTCGACCGGACCCCGCGGTCTCCACCACCTCGTCTACGAAGTCGTGGACAACTCGGTGGATGAGGCCCTGGCCGGGTACTGCTCCCACATCGAGGTGGTGCTCCAGGCCGACGGCGGCGTCAGCGTGGTGGACGACGGCCGTGGCATCCCCGTGGACATCCACCCGACCGAGGGCAAGCCCACGGTGGAAGTGGTCATGACCATCCTGCACGCCGGCGGCAAGTTCGGCGGCGGCGGTTACTCCGTCTCCGGTGGCCTGCACGGCGTGGGTATCTCCGTCGTGAACGCGCTGTCCCGCCGCGTGGACACCGTGGTCCGCCGTCAGGGACACGCCTGGCGCATGTCCTTCGCCGACGGCGGCAAGCCGACGGGCCCGCTGGTGAAGGGCGAGGAGACCGAGGCGACGGGCACCTCCCAGACCTTCTACCCGGACCCCGAGATCTTCGAGACCACCGAGTTCGACTTCGAGACGCTCCGCGCCCGATTCCAGCAGATGGCGTTCCTCAACAAGGGCCTGCGCATCACGCTGACGGACGAGCGCGAGATCGAGACGCCCGACGAGGACCTGGATCTGGACCACCTCAATGAGGCCGAAAGCGGTCCGCGGACCGTGGTCTACCAGTACGACAACGGTCTCCTGGACTACGTGGTCCACCTCAACAAGAGCAAGAAGACCGAGCTGGTCCACCCGGACGTGATCTCCCTCGCGACCGAGGACACCGACAAGCAGATCTCGCTCGAGATGGCGATGCAGTGGACCACGGCGTACTCCGAGAGCGTCCACACCTACGCGAACACCATCAACACGCATGAGGGCGGCACCCACGAGGAAGGTTTCCGCGCCGCGCTGACCACCCTCATCAACCGCTACGCCCGCGAGAAGAACATCATCAAGGAGAAGGACGACAACCTCACCGGTGATGACATCCGTGAAGGCCTGACCGCCGTCATCTCGGTGAAGCTCTCCGAACCGCAGTTCGAAGGCCAGACCAAGACCAAGCTCGGCAACTCCGAGGCCAAGGGCTTCGTGCAGCGCGCCGTGACCGAGGAATTCGGCGACTGGCTCGAGCGCAACCCCGGCCCCGCGCGGGACATCATCCGGAAGGCGATCAACGCCGCCCAGGCACGGCTCGCGGCCCGGAAAGCGCGTGACAACGCCCGCCGGAAGAGCCCGCTGGAGTCCTTCGGCATGCCCGGCAAGCTCTCCGACTGCTCCTCCAAGGACCCGTCGCGCTGCGAGGTGTACATCGTGGAGGGTGACTCCGCAGGCGGTTCCGCCAAGCGTGGCCGCAACCCGGAGACCCAGGCGATCCTGCCGCTGCGCGGCAAGATCCTGAACGTCGAGCGTGCCCGCCTGGACAAGGCCCTCGGCAACGCCGAAGTGCAGTCGATGATCACGGCGTTCGGCGCCGGGATCGGCGAGGACTTCGACCTGGAGAAGCTGCGCTACCACAAGATCGTGCTCATGGCCGATGCCGATGTGGACGGCCAGCACATCACCACGCTGCTCATGACCCTGCTGTTCCGTTACATGCGGCCGCTCATCGAGAACGGTTACGTCTACCTGGCGCAGCCTCCGCTGTACCGCATCAAGTGGTCCAACGCGACCCACGATTACGTCTACAGCGACGCCGAGCGTGACGCCGCGCTGGCCAAGGGACAGGCCGAGAACAAGCGCCTGCCCAAGGAGAACGGCATCCAGCGCTACAAGGGTCTCGGCGAGATGGACTACACCGAGCTCTGGGACACCACCATGGATCCCGACCGCCGCACGCTGCTGCAGGTCACCATGGACGACGCCCTCGCCGCGGACCAGGTGTTCTCGGTCCTCATGGGCGAGGATGTCGAATCCCGCCGTAACTTCATCCAGCAGAACGCCAAGGACGTCAGGTTCCTGGACATCTAGGCGAGCCGGCGACGGCGGTCGAGTGCCGCCGTCGTGCGCCTGATCCGGAACTGATCAACGTGAAACGAAAGACGGAACGATGAGTGACGAAACTCCCGAAATCCCTGGCATGAAGAGCCCTGAGGCCGCCATCGAGGGCACGCTGGTGGACCGCGTCGAGCAGGTCGACCTGCAGACCGAGATGCAGCGCTCCTACCTCGATTACGCCATGGCCGTGATCGTGGGCCGCGCCCTCCCGGACGTCCGGGACGGCCTCAAGCCGGTGCACCGCCGCGTCATCTACGCGATGTACGACGGCGGCTACCGCCCCGACAAGGCGTTCAGCAAGTGCGCCCGCGTGGTCGGCGACGTGATGGGCACGTACCACCCGCACGGTGACATGGCGATCTACGACGCCTTGGTCCGCCTCATCCAGGACTGGGTGATGCGTTACCCGCTCGCGCTCGGCCAGGGCAACTTCGGCTCCCCGGGCAACGACGGCGCGGCCGCCCCCCGGTACACCGAGACGAAGATGTCGCAGCTCGCCATGGAGATGGTCCGGGACATCGACGAGGAGACCGTCGATTTCCAGCCCAACTACGACGGCCGCAGCCTCGAGCCGACCATCCTGCCGGCGCGGTTCCCGAACCTGCTGGTCAACGGGTCCTCCGGCATCGCGGTCGGCATGGCCACCAACATCCCGCCGCACAACCTCCGCGAAGTGGCGGACGGCGTGCAGTGGTACCTGCAGAACCCGGACGCCACCCGCGAAGAGCTCCTCGAAGAGCTCCTGGTCCGCATCAAGGGACCGGATTTCCCCACCGGCGCCACGATTCTGGGCCACAAGGGCATCGAGGACGCGTACCGCACGGGCCGTGGTTCCATCACGATGCGTGCCGTGGTCAACGTCGAGGAGATCCAGGGCCGCACCTGCCTCGTGGTCACCGAGCTGCCCTACCAGGCGAACCCGGACAATCTGGCCGTGAAGATCGCCGAACTGGTCAAGGACGGCAAGGTCCAGGGCATCGCCGACCTGCGCGATGAGACCTCCGGCCGCACCGGCCAGCGCCTCGTGATCGTGCTCAAGCGCGACGCCGTGGCCAAGGTGGTCCTGAACAACCTCTACAAGCACACCCAGCTGCAGGAGAACTTCTCCGCGAACATGCTGGCGATCGTGGACGGTGTGCCGCGCACGCTGAGCCTCGACGCGTTCATCCGCCACTGGGTGACGCACCAGTTGGACGTCATCGCCCGACGGACCCAGTACCGTCTGCGCCGTGCCGAGGAAGAGGCGCACATCCTGCGCGCGCTCCTCAAGGCGCTCGACATGCTGGATGAGGTCATCGCCCTGATCCGCGCGTCCAGCACCACGGAGGCCGCCCGCGATGGTCTGATGGAGCTGCTCGAGATCGACGAGCTCCAGGCGCGCGCCATCCTCGACATGCAGTTGCGCCGTCTGGCCGCCCTGGAGCGCCAGAAGCTCCAGGAGCGTCACGCCGAGCTCGAAGCGCTGATCACCGAGTACAAGGAGATCATCGCGTCCGAGGACCGCCAGCGCGCGATCATCTCCGAGGAGCTGGCCGGGATCGTCGAGAAGCACGGCGATGACCGCCGCACGCAGATCCTGCGCGGCTTTGACGGTGACATGTCCATCGAGGACCTCATCCCCGAGGAAGAGGTGGTCGTCACGATCACCCGCGGCGGCTACGTCAAGCGCACCCGCAGCGACAACTACCGCTCGCAGCAGCGCGGCGGCAAGGGCATCAAGGGCGCCCAGCTGCGCGGCGACGACGTCGTGGAGCACTTCTTCGTCACCACCACCCACCACTGGCTGCTGTTCTTCACCAACCTGGGCCGCGTGTACCGCGCGAAGGCGTACGAACTGGCCGAGGCCGGCCGTGACGCCAAGGGCCAGCACGTGGCGAACCTGCTGGCCTTCCAGCCGGACGAGCACATCGCCCAGGTCCTCGACCTGCGCGACTACCAGCAGGCCCCCTACCTGGTGCTCGCCACGAAGGGCGGTCTGGTCAAGAAGACCCGCCTGGAGGACTACGACACCAACCGCAGCGCCGGCGTGATCGCCATCAACCTGCGCGACGGCGACGAAGTGGTCTCGGCCCAGCTGGTCAGCGAGACGGACGACCTCATCCTGGTGTCCCGCAAGGGTCAGTCGATCCGCTTCACCGCCGACGACGAGGCGCTGCGTCCCATGGGCCGCGCCACCTCGGGCGTCACCGGCATGAAGTTCCGCGAGGCCGACGAGCTCCTCGCCGCCGATGTGGTCACCGAGGACTCCTACGTGTTCGTGGTGACCGAAGGTGGCTACGCCAAGCGCACCGCGGCCGATGAATACCGCCTGCAGAACCGTGGCGGCCTGGGCATCAAGGTGGCCAAGCTCGCCGAGGAACGCGGTGATCTGGTCGGCGCTCTCATCGTGGATGAGAACGACGAGGTCCTCGTGGTCATGGAAGGCGGCAAGGTGGTCCGTTCCTCGGTGCAGGGCGTCCCCGCGAAGGGCCGCGACACCATGGGCGTCATCTTCGCCAAGCCGGACAAGAACGACCGCATCATCGGCGTCGCGCGCAACACCGAGCGCGGTCTGGAGGCCGAGGATTCCGGTGAAACACCGGACGATGCCGCAGGCGATGACGTAACGTTGAGTCAGAACACGGACGGCGCCGATGCGTCCGTCCCCGTCCAGGACACCGAATCCGGCGAATCCGGTTCGGACGATCCGCAGAGCAATGAAACCAGTGGAGGTACCGCGTGAGCCCCTCGAACTCGAGCCCCTTTGAGAGCCGACCGACGAAGGACGAAGGCTCCGCGAACCCATCCGGTGGTTCCGCCGACAAGGGCGGTCAGCCGTCCCGGCCGGTGGCGTCCCCCTTCGAAGCCCCGCAGCAGCCGAAGCCTCAGGCCAAGCCCGCCGCGGAACAGCAGCGCCAGGCTCCCGCCTCCCGTCCGGCCCCGGCCGTGAGCAAGTCTCCCGTCCCCGGCGCCACGGGTGCGGCACAGGGTTCCGCGAACGCTTCGCGTCCGGCCGACGCGCGGCCGGCGCAGGCCCGCCCGGCGCAGGCGCGTCCCGCCCAGGCTCCTGCGGGTCCGGCCGCTTCCGCCGCCACCGCGGGGCTCGTGAAGCCCGCGCCCAAGGCAAAGGTGCGCCGTGCCAAGCTCATGATCAGCAAGGTCGACCCGTGGTCGGTGCTGAAGATGTCCTTCCTGCTCTCCGTGGCGCTGGGCATCGTGACCGTGGTGGCCGCCCTGGTCCTGTGGACCGTGCTGGACCTGACCGGCATCTTCAACCAGGTCAACAAGCTCGTGGGCGACGTGGCCGGCAGCGAAAGCGGCGGCTTCGACCTCCGGAAGGTCGCCTCGCTCGGCCAGGTCGTCTCCTTCTCCACGATCATCGCCGTGGTGAACGTCGTGCTCCTCACGGCCATCTCGACGCTGTCCGCCGTGCTGTACAACCTCGCCGCCACCCTGGTGGGCGGCGTGGGCGTCACACTCACGGACGACTGAACGGCCCCTTCGAGAGCCAGCCTCTGATCGGCCGGGACACCGTGTGCACGGTGTCCCGGCCGATTTGGCTTGGGCAGGGAAGTCCTGTAAAGTCTTATCTCGGCCCGATCGAGGAGACTCGTAGGCTGTGGGGGCGTATAGCTCAGGCGGTTAGAGCGCTTCGCTGATAACGAAGAGGTCCCAGGTTCAAGTCCTGGTACGCCCACGGAACACCGAGTTCACGGAACGAGGCACCATGAAGAAATTGCTCGTCATCGCACTGGCAGTCGCTTCCGTGGTCATCGTGAAGAAGGCCCGGGAGTCCGAAGCCCAGAAGGGTGCCTGGAAGCAAGGAACCGATACGGTTTCCTGACCGGGATTTCTGGGGGCATGGCGCAATTGGTAGCGCACCTGCTTTGCAAGCAGGGGGTTAGGGGTTCGAGTCCCCTTGCCTCCACCAGCACAAAAGGATCGTCGCAAGACGGTCCTTTTGTTTTGCCCCCACGACGACGGCGGAAGGCTGAGGCATGAACGCATTGATGGCCACGCTGGGCATCCTCGGAGTCTCCGCCTCGGGACCGCTGGTCTCCGCCACGCTGGCGGGCACCACGGTCGGGGCTCTCGCGATCGCCTTCTGGCGCAACGCGATCGCCGCCGTCGTGATGGGCGCTCCCGAACTGGCCCGCCGCCCACAGTCCTTCACCCGGGTGAGCCGCCGCTCGCTGGTGTGGAGCGGCGTCGCGGGAGTCGCCCTGGCCTTCCACTTCGTCTGCTTCTTCTACTCGCTCGAGCTGACCAGCGTGGCCGCCTCCACGGCGCTCGTCTGTCTGCAGTCGGCCTGGATCGCCCTCATCCAGCTCTTCCGCGGCACGAAGCACTCCTGGCACGTCCTGGCGGGGCTGGGGGTCTCCTTCATCGGCGTCGTGGCGATCACGGGCTTCGACATGGGGTCGTCCCCTCAGGCGCTCTGGGGCGACATCCTGGCGATCCTGGGCGGCATCCTGGCGGGTGTGTACACGCTGGCCGGCAGCAAAGCCCGGGAGGACATGACGACGGGCGCCTACACGGGGATCTGCTACGCGTTCTGCGCCCTGGTGGTCCTGGTGATGGCGCTCGTGGGGCGGCAGCCGCTGGTCGGGTTCGAGCTCAACGGCTGGCTCGGCATCCTGGCCATCACGGTGGCCGCGCAGCTCCTCGGCCATACCTCGCTGAACTACCTGGTGGGCCACATGAGCGCCCTCGTGGTGTCCATGCTGGTGCTGCTGGAGATCCCGGGAGCCGCGATCCTCGCCGCGGTGTTCCTGCACGAAGTGCTCCCCGCGGGGACCTATGCCGGCCTGGCCCTGATCATCGCCGGCCTCGCGATCGTCATCGCCGGGCAACGGGGAAGACGGGAGAATCTCGAGGAAGCGCCGATCGACTGACGCCGCCAGGCGGGTCAACCCGGCAGAACGTCGGCCCGCCGCGCGCTAGAGCCCGCCGCGCTCCGGCACCGCCGCCGTCGCGCTGTGGATGGCGCGGAGGATCTTCGCCGGGAAGTAGACCGAGTAGAAGACCACCATCGGTGCTTTCAGGGCGATCTTCTTGATGTTGTGGGCCTTGTAGGTGCGGTCGAAGCGGGTCACGTAGTAGCTGTAGTCCCGTGGCGAATCCTCCAGCCGGCGTGCGGACATCCCCGAGACCATGGTGGGGACGTACTGGACGCGGAGGCTGTGCTCGGCCAGATGTAGCGAGAGGTCGATGTCCTCATGCATCTCGTCCTTCTCATCCAGGCACGTCTCGGAGCGGATGATCTCCCAGGCGCTCTTCCGCAGGGCCATGTTGGAGCCGAACAGGAAGTGGTACTCGTGGCGGGCCAGCCGCAGCATGAGCTGCCGCATCCGGTCGTCGGCCTTCTGGCCCCAGCGGCGCAGCGGCATGTCGTAGTAGAGCACGGGACCGGTGGCCGCCTGCACGGTGGGGTCCAGGAAGGCGTTCTGCACCTGCTCGACCCATTCGGGTTCCAGGACGGAGTCGGCGTCGATCCGGCCGAGCACTTCACCGCTGCCGTAGTCGAGCCCGGCGTTGCGGGTGGGAATGAGCCCCTGGGCGTCATGCTGCGCCACGAGGTGGATGGGTGATTCGGGGTATTCCAGCTGCATGGAGCGGACGATCTCCGCCGTCCGGTCCGTGGACTTGTTGTCCACCACGATGATCTCGTGGGCGGGGGAACTCTGATAGATGGCCGCCGTCAGGCACTGGCGGATGACGCTCTCCTCGTTGTAAGCGGGGATCACGATCGACACACTGGGCCGGTTCACTCAGTCCTCGATTTCCAAAACACGGATGCGCCCGATGGGGCTTGATCCCCTCAAACATAGCAAGACGCCCCGCCGGCAGGGTGGCCGACGGGGCGTCTTGCGGTGCACGTGCCGTGCTGGAGGCTACTTGCCGTCCGCGGCGTCCTTCACGTCGGAGGCGACCTCTTCGGCCTTGTCCTTGGCCTCCTCGACCTTCGCCTTGCCCGCCTCGGCGGTCTTCTGGCTGGCCTCGTGGATCTTCTCCGCGGCGCGGCGGGCCGTGGTGCGGGCGCGTTCGCTGACGTCCGCAGCGGACTCCGACGCCTTCTCCGTTTTCTCCTCCACGGCGGCCTTGGCCTCCTTCACACCGGCTTCGGCGGCGTCGCCGGCCTTCTCGGCGACGTGCTGGGCCTTGGTGGCGACCTTCTCGCCGGCGTCCTTGACGGCCTCGACGACGGCGGGCGCGCTGTGTGCGGGGCCGGAGGACTGGGCGGGGCGGTCCTGAGGACGCTCCGCCGGCACCTTCCACGGATCCTGCGTCGGGCGAGAGGCCTTCCAGACGGCCACACCGGCCGCGACCGCGGCGCCGATCACCGCAAAGACCAGGAGGCCCTTCTTCTTGCCCTTCTGGGGCTTCGCAAGCTGCTGGTTCGCGGCGTCAGCGGCGGCAGACGCGATCTGGCGGCCCTGCTGACCGAGCTCGGAGGCCTGCTCCTGCAGCTGGTTCACCACGGGGGAATCGGCGAAGCGGCGGGCGACCGCGTCGATCTGCTCGGGCGCCTGCTCCAGGCCGTGGTGCACGGCCTCGGAAGCCTTGCCGAGCTGCTCGGAGATCAGGGGGAGGTATTCGCTCACCACCTTGTCCCGGGCGGTGGCGAGAGCCGGAGTGGTCTTGTCCAGGGCTTCCTGGATGCGCGGGCTGGCCTCCTCCACGGCGTCGTGGATCTTCGGGCCGAGGTGGGCCAGGCCCTCCTGGAGACGAGGGGTCACGGTGGCGACGCCGTCGGCCAGGTTGTGGGCCGCGCTCTTGAGGCCGTCCTGGATCTTCGGCGACGCCGTCTCGATGCCCTGCTGGATCCGGGGCACAGCCCAGTTGACGGCCGCTTCGACACGCGGCGCCGCCCAGTCACGGGCCTGTTCGATGCCCTGCGTCACGCCCTGCTCAAGGTCCCGTGCGGAATTGACGGTCTTTTTCATGGTGCCTCCTAGCATCAACACTTCCTGTGGAGTGAAGCCCGTCAGTCCCATGACGGCGACCGGCAGGCACTCTGCAGTGCTTGGTGTCCTTAGCAGTCAGCCTAGTTGCATTTCCTGATGTGCGGCTATGTGGAATGTATCGCGGCGCAAGATTTCACCCACCGCGGAACCCAGCCCACCTCCAGGAGCCCCTCAGCGCTGCGTGGGAGAATCGGGACATGAGTATTGCAACCGCCAAGGCAACCATCCACACCAACCAGGGCGACATCGTCGTCAACCTCTTCGGCAACCACGCGCCCAAGACGGTCAAGAACTTCGTCGGTCTCGCCACGGGCGAGCAGGCCTGGACCCACCCGGAGACGGGCGAGGACAAGACCGGCACCCCGCTGTACGACGGAACGATCTTCCACCGCATCATCAAGGACTTCATGATCCAGGGCGGCGATCCCCTCGGCCGCGGCGTCGGCGGCCCCGGCTACCGCTTCGATGACGAGATCCACCCCGAGCTGAACTTCAACGAGCCGTACAAGCTGGCCATGGCCAACGCCGGCATCCAGATGGGCCAGGGCACCAACGGTTCCCAGTTCTTCATCACCACCATCCCCACCACCTGGCTGCAGGGCAAGCACACCATCTTCGGTGAGGTGGCTGACGAGGAGTCCCGTAAGGTCGTCGACGCGATCGAGGGCGTCCGCACCGGCATGGGCGACCGTCCGGTCGAGGACGTGGTGATCAAGAGCATCGAGATCGAGCAGCTCTAAAACCGCATGAGTTACGGAACCCCGGCGGCCGGAGCGGTCCCTGTCTGTCCACGCCATCCTGACCGAGTCTCCTATGTGAGCTGCCAGCGCTGTGGCCGGCCGGCCTGCCCGGAATGCCAGAGGCCGGCGGCCGTCGGGGTTCAATGCGTCGATTGCGTCCGTGAGGCGCAGGCGTCGGCGCCGCGAGTGCGCGGCGCCTTCGGCGGCGCCGTGGCCACCGGCCGCCCCGTGGTCACCTGGGGGATCATCGCCGTGTGCGTGGCGGTCTACGCCCTGCAGTGGCTGATCCCGGGTGACTTCATCTTCCAGAACTTCGCGTTCGCGAACATCTACGCGGGCTCTGAGCCGTGGCGCATGCTCACCTCGGCCTTCCTGCACTCGCAGGGCAACATCCTGCATCTCGCCCTGAACATGTACACCCTGTGGATCTTCGGTCAGGCCCTGGAGCCGCTGCTCGGGCGGGCGCGTTACCTGGCTCTGTATCTCATCTCCGCGGTGGGCGGCTCCGTGGGCTATCTCCTGCTGACCCCCTGGCTGCCGGTGGTGGGCGTCGTCGGCGCCTCGGGTGCGATCTTCGGGCTCTTCGGCGCCATGCTGCTCGTCCAGCGCCGCCGTGGCGGGCCCATGACGCAGCTGTGGGTGCTGCTCGGGATCAACCTGGCCTTCGGCTTCCTGGTGTCCGGCATCGCCTGGCAGGCCCACTTGGGCGGTCTAGTCACGGGAGCCGCGTGTGCGGCCGTCCTCGTGGGCACCGGGCGCTCCCAGCGGGCGCCGCTCTGGCAATGGCTCGGATTGGGCCTGGTGACCGTGGTTCTCGTCATCCTGACCGTGTGGAAGGACAGCACTCTGCCGCTCCCGTAATCCACAGGGGTTGTCCACAGTGTTAATAAGTTACAGCGCTGTAGTTCAAGAGCATCGAGTCCGGGATTGAGCCGGTCTCCATGAAATCCCCAGATGTTATCCACCCCTGTGGATAACATCTGGGGATTTTTTTGTGGATTTGTGGGCGAGGTGGTCAGAAGGGGATCCGGCTCCGGTCCGGTTCTCCGAAGAGGTCCGCCGGCCCATCCGGTGCGAAGCGAACTCCACAGGGAGCTGTCGGCTCACGGGGCGCGCTCTATCCACAGGAGATGTCCACAGCTGTGGCTTTCTGTGGATCGGTACATGACGCATCATCGAACCCGAATCCCTGCCATGGCGGTTCGGACCGCAGTTTCCCACAATTGCTGTCCACAGCTGTGGATAACTTCGTCATGAGCTATGCAGAGGGTGTGTGTAATCCAGAGTGGACGCTCACTTATCCGCGCGGCCCCGGTTTTGTCGCAGGGGACCGGCAAGCGCTTGATGCGCGCTCTTCGGTGTGACGGCTCAGAAGGCCGCGGCGAGCTCCGTGCCTTCGCGGATGGCACGCTTCGCATCGACCTCCGCGGCGAGGGCCGCTCCTCCGATCACGTGCACGCTCTGTCCGAGCCGCTCCAGTTCTCCGGCGAGCGAATTCACGGATTCCTGCCCGGCGCAGATCACCACGCTGTCCACTTCGAGGATGCGCGGATCCTTCCGCTCGGCGCCGAAGCTGAGGTGGAGGCCGGCGTCGTCGATCTTCTCGTAGTTGACGCCGCTCAGCTGCACCACGCCCTTGGCCTTCAGGGAGGCCCGGTGGACCCAGCCCGTGGTCTTGCCCAGTCCCGCGCCGATCTTGCCCTCTCGGCGCTGCAGCAGGTAGACGGTGCGGGGGCTGGGCTGATGGTCGGGACGCTCCAGGGCGCCCGGAGCGTCGGGATCGGTGCTCACGCCCCATTCGCGGCGCCACAGGTCGAGGTCGAGACTCGGCGACTCCTGATGCGTGAGGAACTCGGAGACGTCCACGCCGATGCCGCCCGCGCCGATCACGGCCACCCGGGAGCCGGCCTGGCGGGCTCCCCGGACCAATTCGGCGTAGCTCATGACACTGGGGTGGTCGATCCCCGGAATGGCGGGCATCCGCGGCTCGACGCCGGTCGCGACGACCACCTCGTCGAAGGCGCCGGCCAGTTCCTGGGCCGTCGCCCGCTGGTTGAGGCGCACCTCGACGCCGAGCAACTCCAGGCGCCGCGTGTAGTACCGCAGGGTTTCGGAGAACTCCTCCTTGCCCGGGATGCGCTGGGCGATGCCGAACTGTCCTCCGATCGTGTCTCCCGCTTCGAAGAGGGTGACGGCGTGCCCACGTTCGGCGGCCGTCACCGCGGTGGCGAGTCCGGCCGGCCCGGCCCCGACGACGGCGACGCGCTTGCGGAGCACGGTCGGGCCCAGGGTGAGGGTGAGTTCCCGGCCCGCACGGGGATTGACCAGGCAGCTGACCTTGCGGCCCGAGAAGGCGTGGTCCAGGCACGCCTGATTGCAGCCGATGCACGTGTTGATCTCGTCCACGCGACCGCTCGCGGCCTTGAGGGACCACTCCGGATCGGCCAGCATCGGCCGCGCCAGCGAGACCGCCTGGATGCCGGTCCCGGCCAGGACCTCCTCCGCGACGGCCGGCATGTTGATGCGGTTCGACGCCGCCACGGGGATGCTCACGGCTTTGGCGACCACTTCGGTGAATTCGGTGAACGCGGCGCGCGGCACGGAGGTGACGATGGTGGGGACGCGGGACTCGTGCCAGCCGATGTCGGTGGTGATCATCCCGGCGCCGGCCGCTTCGAGTTCGCGCGCCAGGTCCAGGATCTCCTCCTGGGTCTGACCCTGCGGGACCAGGTCCGCCATGGAGAGCCGGAACAGGACCATGAAGCCTTCCCCGGCCGCGGCGCGGATCCTGCGCACGATCTCCACTGGCACCCGACGCCGGGCGGCCGGGCTCCCGCCCCACTCATCGGTGCGCTGGTTGCTGCGTGAGCTGAGGAACTGGTTGATGAAGTAGCCCTCGCCGCCCATGATCTCGACGCCGTCGTACCCTGCGGCCTGCGCCAGCCGCGCGCAGCGGACGAAGCCGTCGATCTGGCGCTCGACGCCGCGGGAGCTGAGAGCCCGGGGCGTGAACGGCGTGATGGGGGCCTTGAGCCGCGAGGGCGCCACGATGAGCGGGTGGTGGCCGTAACGGCCGGCATGCAGGATCTGTAAGGCGATCCGGCCGCCGTCGCGGTGCACGGCCTCCGTGACCTTGCGGTGCGCGCCGAGCTGACGGCGGGAGGTGAGGCTGGACCCGAAGGGTGAGAGCCATCCACTGAGGGTCGGGGCGTAACCACCGGTGACGATCAGCCCGGCGCCGCCGCGGGCGCGCTCGGCGTAGAAGGCCGCGAGGGCGTCCGCGTCCTTGCGGTGGTCCTCGAGACCCGTGTGCATGGAACCCATGATGATGCGGTTCTTCAGCCGGACGCCGTCGACGGTGAGCGGGCTGAACAGCAGGGGGAAGGCCTCGGCCTGGGAGCTGTGGTTCACGCCACTATGTTACTCGCCAGTAACTTGTTTGGCCAAGGGTTCGGAATGCTTTTCCACAGCTTGTCCCCACTGTGGGTAACTTACACCTGTGTAAGTCAGGGTCCCGGAATTGCGGGGATCGGGCGGCGGGCGGTGCGAACAGCAGGTTTTCCCACAGAAATATCCCCACTGTGGATAACTTGCCTGTGATGTTGTGGACGAGACCGGCGACGAGTCGTCGGCGCGGGCCCCTTCCCCGGAGACGACGCAGGACCCTCCCCGGGTCGGGACGGGTCCTGCGAGCGGGGCCGGTGCGGTTCAGGACCGCCAGCGGGTGGTCATGAGGAATCCGACCAGGAGCAGACCGAATCCGACGCCGATGTTCCAGCCGTTCAGGGCCGGGATCGGCAGGAGACCGCTGGAGATGTAGAAGGTCATGATCCACAGCAGGCCGAGGATCATGAGGCCGAACATGACAGCCTTGTACCAGGTGGGGGTCGGCTTGATCGCCTTGCCCTGGGTGGCGGCGGCCGGGCGGGACACGCGGCGTCGCTGTTTGGACTCAGGCATGGGGCTCCTCCATTGGTGTTAAGCGGACGACCAGCCGGCCTTGATATCCTGCTGGGACACGCTCGACCGGCCGCGGACGCCGGGGCGCAAGCGGTTCAGACTCCCATGGTAGCCGCTGGAACCCTGGCCGATCTGAGCGTGTGCCATCAGGGACCGCTTGGTCCAGCGAAGAGGAGGCTCCGGTGCGCAAAGTCATCCAGGTGTTGGGTGAGCTCCTCATGACCGCCGGCCTGGTCCTCCTGCTGTTCGTCGGATGGGACCTCTGGTGGACGAATGTCACGGCGGACCATCAGCAGGAACAGGCCGTCCAGAGCTTCACGCGGCAGTTCACCCCGCCTGCGGCGCCACCCGCCGGCAGCGCCGAGCGGGACTTCGGCGCCCCACGCGTGGCGCAGGCTCAGCCCCACGGTGAGATGCTCGGCGTCGTCTACGTCCCCCGCTTCGGCAGCGACTATTCGCGCCCGCTCATCCAGGGCACCAGCCAGGACGTCCTGGACACCCTGGGACTCGGCCACTACGACAAGACCGCCATGCCGGGCGCGCTCGGCAACTTCGCCGTGGCCGGGCACCGGCAGACCCACGGTTCGGTGCTGGACAACATCCACCTGCTGCAGCCTGGGGACAAGATCTACGTCCAGACCCGCGAGGGCTTCTACACCTATGTGTACCGCAACACCGAGATCGTCCTCCCCAACCGGGTCGACGTCATCCTCCCGGTGCCCACGGTCCCCGGAGCCCAGCCGAAGGAGCGCCTGATGACCATGACGAGCTGCAATCCGCGCTTCGGGTCCGAGGAACGCATCATCGCGTATTCCGTCATGGAGAGCTGGCGTCCGCTGAGCGCGGGCGCACCGCGGGAGATCGCCCCGCTCGTCGCCAAGGTTTCAGGAAAGGGCTGAACGCATGTACTCATGGATCTTCCGTCATCTTCCCGGGCCGCTCTGGCTCAGGATCCTCCAGACCCTGATCCTGGTGGCCGTGGCGCTGTTCCTCATGGTCCAGTTCCTCTTCCCCTGGATGGCCCAGTTCACCTCCTTCACCGACTCGACGATTGGTTCCGCGCAACGCCCATGAGCACTTCAATCCTGGTCATCGACAACTACGACAGCTTCGTCTACACCCTGGTGGGTTATCTCCAGGAGCTCGGCGCCGACACGACGGTGGTGCGCAACGACGACGTCTCGCTCGACGAGGCCATCGAACTCGCCGCCACCCGCGACGGCGTGCTGGTCTCCCCGGGTCCCGGCAACCCCGCGGGGGCCGGCGTGTGCATCGAGCTGATCAAGTGGTGCGGCGAGCACGCCAAGCCGATGCTCGGCGTCTGCCTGGGTCACCAGGCCCTCGCCGAGGCCTACGGCGGGACCGTCTCCCACGCTCCGGAGCTCATGCACGGGAAGACCTCGCAGGTCGAACACGGGACGGATCCGCTCTTCGCCGACGTGCCCTCGCCGTTCACCGCCACCCGCTACCACTCCCTCGCCGCGGAGAACGATTCCATCCCCGCCGAGCTCGAGGTCACGGCCCAGACCGCCAACGGCGTCATCATGGGGCTGCGCCACCGCACCGCGCCCCTCTGCGGCGTCCAGTTCCACCCCGAGTCGGTCCTCACCGAGGGCGGTTACCAGATGCTCGGGAACTGGCTGGAGTCGCTCGGTCTCGCCGGAGCCGCCGCCAAGGCGTCCACGCTCTCGCCCCTGATCCGGAAGTAGCGCGACCGGAAGCCGCGCGACCGGCGGATCCGCCGACGGAAGAGCCCCCAGGACCGTCCGGTCCTGGGGGCTCTTCTCTGCCTGGTGCGAGTCCGTCTGCTGCGAGAGCGCGACGTCGACGGGCCGCGGGAGCGTCAGCCGCCGTCGGCCGTGGGTTTCCCACTCGGGGTGGCGGACGGGGTGCTGCTCGGCGTGGGCGGCGGGGTGGGCTTGCGGGCGACCGTCAGGACGACCGTGCCGCCCTGATCGATGCGGTCCTTGGCCGCCACGCTCTGACCGGTGACTTGGCCCTCGGGGACCACGGCGTTGTCCTTCTCCTCGACCCCCACTTGCAGGCCGAGACCCTCCAGGACGGTGGTGGCCTGGTCCACGGTCTGCCCTCGCAGCTCCGGAACCTCGACCTTGCCCGTGGACACGATGATCTGCACCGCGCCGTTGACGGGCACCGTCTGGCCCGAGGCCGGCTTGGTGGCGATGACCTGATTGGCCGGGACGGTCGCGCTGTCCGCGAAGGACGTCACGGGAGTGCTCTTGAGTCCCGCGGCGCGCAGGATGTCCCGGACGGCGGCCTCACTCTGCCCCTGGAGCTTGTCGGGGATCTGAACCGCCGTGGGGCCGGCGGACACCACGAGCTTCACGTCCTTGTTGACCTCGATCATCTCCCCTTCCCGGGGATCCGTCTCGATGGCCGTGCCCTCCGGGACGGTCGCACTCGCCACATGCGTCACCTTCGGCTGGAGGCGGGCGTCGTAGAGCTTCTGCATGGCCGCCGACTCGGTCAGCTGCGCCACGGCCGGAACCGCGACCATCTCCACCGGGATCGGGCGGGTGAGCCAGCTGTAGATCCCGAAGCCGGCGCCGCCCAGCACCATGAGCACGAAGATCCAGATGGTGACCATGAGACCGCGTCGGTGACGGCGGTGTTTGCGCTGGGCCTGCTGCACCTCGGGGAGGTTCCGGATCTCCGGCAGGAGCACGCGGAGCTGGTCCTGCGTCAGCGTGAGGGCGTCCTCGGCGGTGCCGTACGGGGCAGGCGTGACGTCCGCGGCGGCTTCGGCGCCATGCCCGGCGCCATGCTCCGGAACCTGGGCCAGGGCGGTGGTGGATTCGCCGGCCGCGCCTCCCGCAGCCCGGTGGCGCGCCGTCGTCTGCTGCTCGACGGCGGCCGTGAGCGCGTCCGCCGGCACCGCCACGAGGTTCGCCGCGGTGGAGTCCTGGGGCGCGTCGTGCACGGCGACACCACCGAGGGCGGCGCGCAGGGCGCGCCGGAAGGCCGCGGCGTCGGGGAACCGGTCCTCGCGCCTCTTCCTCATGGCCTTGGCCACGACGGAATCCAGCGCCCCGCTGACGTCGGGGTTGAGCTTGCTGGGCGGCACCGCGATGCCCTGGACGTGCTGGTACGCCACGGACACCGGGCTGTCGCCCTGGAACGGCGGCTTGCCGGTCAGCAGTTCGTAGAGCAGGCAGCCGGCCGAATAGAGGTCACTGCGGGCGTCCACGGTCTCGCCCAGGGCCTGCTCCGGGGAGAGGTACTGGGCGGTGCCGACCACGGCCTGGGTCTGGGTCATGGTGGCAGAGGAGTCGGTCACGGCCCGGGCGATGCCGAAGTCCATGACCTTGACCCTGCCGGAGTCGCTGCGGACCATGACGTTGCCGGGCTTGATGTCCCGGTGCACGATCCCGGCCTTATGGCTGTACTCGAGGGCGGCCAGCACCCCGAGCGTGTACTCGACGGCCTGGTCGACGGACACCTCGCCGGCCTTGAGGAGGCCCTTGAGGGTCTCACCCTGGACGATCTCCATGACGATGTACGGGGCTTTCACGCCGTCCACACCGTCGCCCTGGATCTCCTCCCCGGAGTCGTAGACCGCCACGATGGACACGTGGTTCAGCCCGGCCACGGATTGCGCCTCGCGCCGGAAGCGGGCCAGGAACTGGGGGTCCCGGGCCAGATCCGCACGCAGGATTTTCACCGCGACATCCCGGCCCAGGCGCAGGTCTGTGCCTCGGTACACGTCGGCCATGCCGCCGCGACCGATCAGATCGCCGAGTTCGTAGCGTCCGTTGAGGACGCGTGTGCCGGTGGACAGGTGAAGCTCCTTACTACAGGGAGAGGCCGCTCAGGGGCCAGGACTCAGGGAGTGGCCGACGTCGTGGGCTTCGGGGTCGGGGTGGACGGCGGCTCAGGGGCGGTGATCGTGTACGTCACCGTGCTGCCCTTGGCCACCTCGGTGCCCGACGGCGGGTTGAAGCTCACCGTGCCGGAAGGGGCCGAGCCGGAGGCCGCCTGCGGGACCAGACCGGCGCCGGTGAGCGCCTGGCGGACCTGGGCTTCGGTGACCGAACCGTTCAGATTCGGGACCGCGACCATCTCCGGGCCGGTGGAGTACGTGACCGTGATCGTGGAGCCCTTGGCGACCGGGCCGGACGGGTTGACGTCCGTGACGGTTCCCGAGGCCTCCTTGCCCACCACGCCCTTGGCGTCCACCCGGAGGCCGAGGGCGATGAGCTCGTTGCGGACCGTGTTGATGTCCCGGCCGTTGTACGCGTCCGGGATGATGTTGACGGTGTCCGGCGTCGACGGCGTCTCGCTCGGCGTGGGGCTGCTGGGCGTCTCCGACGGCGTCTGGCTGGGTGTGGTGACCACCGTCTTGGGCGTGGTGGCGACCGGGGCGCTGGATGTGTCCGACTTGGGGCTGAAGAAGCCCGCCGAGCTCAGCCACACGCCCAGGAAGATCAGGGCGGCCAAGACGGCGAGGATGATCAGCGGCCAGACCCAGGCGCTGCGCTTCTTCTCCTCGCGCTCCGGAGTGGGCTCCTCGTAGTCCTCTTCGTCCTCCGTCAGCCAGTTCCGCTCAGCCGTCAGTTGCTCCGGCGGCACGACCGGCAGGGCGGAGGTCGCCGTCGTCGCGCCGACCGGGGGGACGACCGTGGTGGCGGCCGTCTGCTGGACGTCGACGGGAGCGGTGATGGGGCCCGTGGTCGACTCGAAGAGGAGCATGCCAGGGACCGCACGGTGGGCCGCGTCGATGTCTCCGCGGCGGATGGCCTCGGCGGCCTCGGCGAGTTTGAGGGCGTCGGCCGGACGGTTGGCCGGATCCTTGGCCAGCATCGACATCAGCAGGGCGCGGATCGGCTTGGCCAGCGAGTCGGGCAGCGGCGGCGGGGCGTCGTTGACCTGGGCGAGGGCGATCGCGATCTGCGACTCGCCGGAGAACGGACGGTGCCCCGTGAGGCACTCGTACCCGATGATGCCGAGCGAGTAGATGTCGCTGGAGCCCGTGGCCGTCTGGCCGGTGGCCTGCTCCGGCGCCAGGTACTGAGCGGTGCCCATGACCTGTCCGGTCTGGGTCAGCGGCACCTGGTCGGCGAGGCGGGCGATGCCGAAGTCCGTGATCTTGACGTGCCGGTCCGGCGTGATGAGCAGATTGCCCGGCTTCACGTCACGGTGCACCAGGCCCTTCTCATGCGCGACGGCGAGGGCCCGCGCCGTCTGGGCGATGATGTTCAGCGTCAGGTCGGGGCTGAGGACGTGCTCACGCTCGATGATGGTCGACAGCGGCTCGCCCGGCACCAGTTCCATGACGAGATAGGCGGAGCCGCCCTCTTCGCCGTAGTCGAAGACGTTCGCGATGCCCTCGTGGTTCAGCAGTGCCGTGTGGCGGGCCTCGTTGCGGAAGCGCTCGAGGAAGCCGGGATCGCCCGTGTACTCCTCCTTGAGGATCTTGATGGCGACCGTGCGACCCAGGACCTGGTCCTGCGCACTCCAGACCTCGCCCATGCCACCGATGGCAATGCGCGTGGTCAGGCGGTACCTCCCGCCGAGAGTGATTCCAGACGTTGGCCTCACTTGTTCAACACCGCCTCAAAGAGTTTCTTCGCGTTAGGACTGGTCAGTTGCGCTCCGGTGGCCGAGTTCACGCCGTGGAAGGCGAGGGTCACGACCACCTGGGGATTGTCCGCCGGGGCAAAGCCGGTGAACCAGGAGTTGTTGTAGTCATCGGCCGTGAGCTCGGCGGTGCCGGTCTTCGCGGCGACCTTCACTCCGGGGATGGCTGCCGGGGCGGCGAGACCGTTGTCCACCACACCCACCATCCAGTCGGTGATCTGACGGGCGACCTCGGGACTCGTGGCGGTCCGCAGCGGCTCCGGCTTGTACTCGGCGAGCACCCGCAGATCGGGAGCGCGGAGTGCCTTCACGAGCTGCGGCTTCATCTGCACGCCGCCGTTGGCGATGGCACTCGTGAGCATGGAGATCTGCAGCGGGGTCACCTGGACGTTGTACTGGCCGATGGCCGACTGGGCCAGCTGGGGCTTGTCCAGGTCCGTGGGGAAACGGCTCTGGGCGTACTGCAGGTCCAGCCGGTCGCCGAGGTCCTGCCCGATCCCGAAGTTCTTGGCCGTTTCGGCGATCTTCTTCTCACCCAGGTCCAGCGCGATGCTGGCGAACGGGGTGTTGCAGGAGTTGGCCAGGGCGAAGTCGAATCCGGCCTTGTCCTTGGCGTAGCACTGTCCGCCGCGGTAGTTCGGCAGCGTGTACTGCAGGCCGGGGAACGTGAGTTCCGCGGGGTTCGGGAGGACCGAATCCTTGGTGTACTTGCCGGATTCGAGCGCGGCCGCCGTGTCGATCAGCTTGAAGACGGACCCGGGAGCCATGAGCGCGCCCGTGGGACCGGAGACGTTCTGGTAGAGGTTGATGCCCTTGGTCGCGTCCAGCTTGGCCTTGGCGGCCAGCGCGGCGTCGCTGTCCAGGGTCGCCACCGTGTTGGGGTCGTAGGACGGCTTGGAGACCATGGCCAGGATCGCGCCGGTCTTGGGGTTCTGGACGACGGCGTAGCCTTCGATGTCATCCGGGAGGAGATCGTAGGCGAGCTTCTGGATCTTGGGGTCGATGGTGGTCTCGACGTTGGCGCCCTGAGGCTGCTTGCCGAGGAACAGCTGGCGCACCCGCTCCAGGAACTGCTGGTCCGAGTCACCCGTCAGGGCGCCGTTGAGTTCGCGCTCCAGGCCGGTGGATCCGGCGCTGCCATTGGTCGAGAAGTATCCGGTGATGCCCGCGTAGAGGGCGCCGCCCGGGTAGCTCCGCTTCGACTTACAGGACTCGGTGCCGGGCACCGATTCCGCGATGGGCTGACCACCGGCCAGGATCGTCCCGCGGTCGCTGCAGAGGTTCCGCTGGAGAGCGCGGTCGTTCAAGGCGTTGGTGCTCAGGTCCTGGGCGCCGACGACCTGGATGTAGCTGATGGCGCCGAAGAGCAGGGCGAAGAGCGCCACGGTGGCGATCCAGGCGTTGCGGATGGACTGATTCACGGGTGCACCTCCTGACTGCTCTGTGCCGTGCTCGGTGTGCCGCTCTGGGCGGTGCCCAGGGCGGGGGTCGTCGGCCGCGACGGCACTTCGGCGGTCGCCGAGGGGCCGGTCACGGGAGCTTCACCGTCACGCAGCGGGCTGGTGTCGACCGGACCGCGGGCCACGTTGGAGATCATGAGCAGCAGGCCGGCGACGATCCAGTTGGCCAGCAGGGAGGACCCTCCGGCGGCGAGGAACGGGGTGGTCAGGCCGGTCAGCGGGATGAGGCGCGTGACGCCGCCGATGACCACGAAGCACTGGACGGCCATGACGAAGGACAGCCCGACGCCGAGCAGCTTGCCGAACGAGTCCCGCGTGCCGAGTGCCGCACGGAAACCGCGGGTGATGAGCAGGAGGTACAGCAGAAGCATCGCGGACAGGCCGATCAGGCCGAGCTCCTCGCCGAATGAGGCGATGATCATGTCGCTGTTGGAGAACGGGACCCGGTTCGGCTGTCCCTGGCCGAGCCCGGTGCCGAACACGCCGCCGTCGGCCATGCCGAAGAGGCCTTGCACGATCTGGTAGCTGCCGCCGAGATCGCGGTTGTAGATCTCGGGGTCGAAGGCGTTGGACCAGCTCTCCATGCGGTACTTCACATGCGAGAACAGCTGCGCCGCCACGACGCCGGCCACGGCGATGAGCACCAGGCCGATGATGACCCAGCTGACGCGGCCCGTGGCCACGTAGATCATCACCATGAACAGGCTGAAGAACATGAAGGACGTGCCCATGTCCCGCTGGAGCACCAGGATGCCGATGCTGACGGCCCAGGCCGCAAGCATGGGCCCCATGTCCCGGAAACGGGGGAACTGGAGCTTGCCCACCTTGCGGCCGGCCAACAGGATCAGGTCGCGGTTCACCGAGAGGTACCCGGCGAAGAAGATGGCCAGGGTGATCTTCGCGATCTCGCCGGGCTGGAACGTGAACGGGCCGAGCTTGATCCACAGATTGGCGCCGTTGATCTCACCGGCGGACAGGCCGGGCACCAAGGGCAGCACGAGCAACACGGCACTCGCGGCCAGCGAGATGTAAGTAAAGCGCCGTAGACGGCGGTGGTCCTTGAGGAACCAGATGAGGACGATCGTGCACACCACGGCGATGAGCGTCCAGCGCAACTGCGTGTTGCCGACGTCGCTCTTGGGGCCGTCAAGGCGGTGGATCATGGCCAGACCGAGGCCGTTCAGGGCGACGACGATCGGAAGAATGAACGGATCGGCATACTTCGCGCGGAAGCGCAGGGTCATATGCACCGCGAGTGATGCAACGACGAGGAGGATCGACTGGAACCAGAAGTCCTTGTTGAACGAATCCGGGTTGTTGATGCCGACCATCACGCTGGCGCCGATCCCGACCAGGAGGGCGAGGACCAGGAGCACCAGCTCGATGTTGCGGCGAGGCTTCACGACCGGCTGGGCGGCGACTGCTGAACTCATCGGGCACCTCCACAGGCGGCGGGCGAGGACGGCGTGCCCGACGGCGACGCCGCCGCGGACGGTTTCGCGGTCGCCGACGAGCTGGGCTTCGGGGTGGCCTTGGCCGGGCTCGCGGAGCTCTTGGCACTCGGGATGGCGGACGGCGACGGGGACACCGTGGGGCACTGACGCTCGTCGAAGTCGTGGCCGAGGCTGAGGTTGCGGACCACCAGTTCGGCGTCCGGCAGATCGCGCGCCGGAATGGTCTCCTTCACCCGCTGCTGGGAGAACGACGGCAGGCTGCTCACCTGGATCTCGGTCACCGAGTGCACGGTGGAGAGCTTGATGGGCCCGAGCTGCTGTGAGACGCCGTTGTAGATGGCCACGCGGCCGTCCACCTCGCCCACGTAATAGCGCGTCTGGGTCCAGGCGTACCCGAACCAGAGGCCCACGCCGACGACGGCGAGCACCACGAGGGTGACGGCCCAGCGGAACCAGCGACGGCGCGGCCTCCCGACAGGTGCGGCCGTTTCCTCGTCGGCCGCCGCGTCCGCGCTCTCCTGCCGGTGCGTGAGGACGGTCGCCGCGCGCCGCGCGACGGCGCGTCCGGCGATGTTGGGGATCTTGCCGGTCTCGAGGGCCAGGGCCGCGGCTCCGACGAGTTCGTGCGGCCGGGCCTCGAGTTCGAGGCGAAGGACCTCGGCCGTGAGGTGCGCGCCGAGATTGGGGTCGGTGCGGGTGTCCTCGGCCGGGGCCGGGGTGAGGAGGACCGTGTTGACGCCCTCCTGGAAGGAGGGGTCGGGGCCGGGATTCCCGGACTTCGGCTCCGCGGCGTGAGCCGGATCGGTGAGATCAGCCTCGGTGTCCGCAGCGATGGGGGCCTCGGCCTCGGCGCCGGAGTCCGAGGTGGCGGCCGCCGCGGAGGAGGCCGCGTCGTCGTCGGCGATGATGTCCAGGACGATGACGGTGACATTGTCCGGGGAGCCGGCGGCGAGAGTGAGCTCGATGAGCTGATCGGCGGCGCGGGCGACCGATGCGGTGCCACGGACGACCGCTTCCACCATGTGGTGCGGGACGAAGTTCAGACCGTCGGAGCAGAGGAGCCAGCGGTCGCCCTCGCGGGCCTCGAGTTCGTTGAGATCCAGTTCGGGGCTGGCATCCACATCGCCCAGGACGCGCATGAGGACGTTCTTGTGGGGGTGGGTCTCGGCTTCCTCGGGGCGCAGCCGGCCTTCATCGACCAGGCGCTGCACGAACGTGTGGTCCACGCTGACCTGCTCGAACGCTCCGTCGCGGAGACGGTAGGCGCGGGAGTCGCCGATGTGGGCGTAATTGAGCTTGCCGTCGGCGAGGAGCAGGGCGGTGACGGTCGTGCCCATGCCGGCGAGGAGCGGATCGACGTGGACGAGCTGGGAGAGGATCGAGTTCGCGGTCTGGATCTCGTCGGCCAGGACCGTGCCGGCGTCGCCGTCGTAATCGTCATGGTCGAGGTGGATCAGATCGAGGACGGTCGATGCGGAGGCGACGTTGCCGCCCGCGTGGCCGCCCATGCCGTCGGCCACCACGGCCAGGTGGCGCCCGGCGTACGCCGAGTCGTCGTTCTTGGCGCGCACGAGCCCCACATCGGACCGTGCGGCATAGCGCATGACCAGATGCGGCCGGGTCTCCTCAGGGCCCAGCTCTGCGTTCTTCTCCTCGGATGCCAAGGTCACGGCCTCAATTCGATGACCGTCTTGCCGATCCGGACCGGGACGCCCAGCTCAACGGGGAGCGCTCGCGTGAGCTGCTGATCGCCGAGATAGGTGCCGTTCGTGGAGCCGAGGTCTTCGATGAACCAGCGGCTGCCCTGCGGGAAGAGGCGTGCGTGGCGGCCGGAGGCGTAATCGTCCTCGAGGACCAGGGTGGCCTCCTGAGCGCGTCCCAGAAGGATCGGGCTGGACGCCAGGTCCAGGCGGGTTCCCGCGAGGGGTCCTTCGGTGACCACCAGGTGCCGCGCCTGCTGCCGGGCCACGGGAGCCTGGGCCTGGGCGAGTTCCGGGTGCTTACGGAGCTGCCGTGCGGTCAGGGCTCCGGTCTTGGCCGTGCCGCCGATCATGAGGTCCCGGCGCATGGCCGAGACGATGCTGAAGATCAGGACCCAGATCAGCAGGAGGAAGCCGAAGCGGAGGGCCGTGACGGTCAGATCGCTGAGTTCATTCATGCGTTCCTCCCCGGGTTGACGGGAATGAGCCGGAAGATCATGCGGGTGCGGCCCATGGTGATGACCGAGCCGTCCGTCAGTTCCATGCTGCCGTTGAGCCGCTGGCCGTTGATGTAGCTGCCGTTGGTCGAGCCCAGATCCACGGCCCAGCTGGCGTTGCCCTGGGTGCGGATCTCGAGGTGCCGGCGGGAGACCCCGGTGTCGTCGACCGGGATGTCGGCGTCGGAGGCGCGACCGAGGATGATGCTGGCCGCGTTCAGCGAGTAGCGCTGATCGTTCAGGTCCAGGACCGGCTGGACCTGGGTGGGGGCGCGCTCGGGAGCCGACGGCGGCACGTGCCCGCGGGACGGCGCCGGCGCCGAGCCCTGGGCCTTGTCCGCGCGGGACTCGATGGTCACGTCGCCGGCTTTGAGGTCGGGTTCGCGGACGAAGGCCACACGCACCGGCCCGGGGAGCGTGTACCCCTGGCTCTTGGCGTGGGCGATGACGACGTCGCACAGTTCCTCGGCGAGGGCCGTGCCCCAGTCCTCGGCGCGGGCGTAGTCGGTCTCGCCCAGCAGGACTTCGAAGCTGTTGGGGGCGATGCTCCGGCTCGTGGAGACGGTCAGCACCTTGTTGTCCATTTCGCGCCGCAGGAGGCTGGCGATCTCCACCGGCTGCAGCTGAGCCTTGGAGCCACCGCTGAAGACGCCACGGACGGCCTTTTCCAGGCCGCGTTCAACACGGTCGAGCAAGCCCATGACGTACTCCTTTCCTCTCGGTTCCTGAGGGACATCACCCAGGGACGGCCGACGGCGAAGTGCCGGCCATTGAATCCGATACTACTGTCCAGGCTCCTTCAGCCCCTACCCCGGAGTGCCTTAAACGCCCGGAATCGGCAGAACTCCCAGCAACTTCCCACCGGGTCTCCGCCCTGAGGGGGAGGGGCCGGATGCCAGCGGTGGGGCGGCGGAGCGCGACCCGTGGAGGGTGAGGTCCGCCCGCCGAGGGGAGGGGGTGGCACCCGATTTCACATTCCGGCTCCCTCATGGTTATGATTGTTCCCGTTGCTTTCACCGGTCACGGGGAAAGCGAAGTGCGCGCGAGTGGCGGAACGGCAGACGCGCTGGCTTCAGGTGCCAGTGTCCGAAAGGGCGTGGGGGTTCAAATCCCCCCTCGCGCACAAAGGGAAACTCCCGGTTCAGTGAACCGGGAGTTTTTTGTTGTCCGAGAGGCGGTGAGCCTCGGGCGGATCCGCGCTCCAGAGATTCCGCCGCACCCGTTGACACCCGGTGTGCCGCGCGTCACGATGGAGTTACTTGCAAAAAGCAAGTGCCATCACAGCATCGGAGTATCGACGTGAGCACCATGATTTTCGTGAACCTGCCCACCAGCGACCTGGATCGGGCCAAGACCTTCTACACCTCCCTCGGCTTCAGCATCAACCCGCTTTTCACCGATGAGAACGCGGCGTGTGTGGTGCTGGACGAGAACGTCTTCTTCATGATCCTGCGGCGCGAGTTCTTCTCCACCTTCACCACGCGTGAGCTGGTGGACCCCGCCACCCAGGTCCAGGTCCTCAACGCGATCAGCCGGGACTCCCGTGACCACGTGGACAGCACCGCCGAAGCGGGCCTGGCCAACGGTGGCAAGGAGCACCGCGACCCTCAGGACCTCGGCTTCATGTACTCGCGCTCCATCGAGGACCCGGATGGCAACATCCTCGAATTCGTCTACATGGAGCCGCAGGCCGTGGAGAACGGTCCGGGCGAGCACGTGGCCGAGCAGGCAGCCGGCTGAAGGAACTGACGACAAGGAGGAGCGCATGGCCGCGCGGAATTACGGCCAGTACTGCGGTGTGGTGCGGGCCCTGGAACTGGTGGGGGAGCGCTGGGCGCTGCTCATCGTCCGGGATCTCCTGGTGGGCCCGCGCCGCTACTCCGATCTGAAGAACGGCCTGAGCCGCATCCCCACCAACATCCTCAGCGACCGGCTCAAAGAACTCCAGGCCGCGGGGCTCGTGCGGCGCGTCCCCGTGCCGCGCTGCGGGCTGGTCTACGAGCTCACCCCTTACGGCCGGGAGCTGGAGGACGTGGTCCTCGCGCTCGGCCGCTGGGGTTTCAAGGCCATGGGAGAGCCGCGGGAGGGCGACGAGGTCACCGCGGACTCCCTCACCATGGCGTTGCGGACCGCGTTCGACGCCGAAGCGTCCGCGCGCACTCCCGCCACGGTGTTCACCCTCCACCTGGGGGACGTCACGCTCGTGGCGCGGGCCGCGGAGGGGCGGCTTGACGTCGTCGGCGGGGCGGAGGCGCAAGCAGCCTCAGGTGAGTCGGACGCCGTCGAATTCGCCGCCGGGCCTCAGTTGCGGGAGCTGATCGCCGGGACGCTGTCCCCGGACGAGGCGCAGCACTCCGGCGCTCTTCACGTGCTCGACGGCGACGCGCGCCTCCTCGAGCGCTTCACGTCCCTCTTCCACCTGGACGGAGCCGTGGCCGCCTAGGCGGGTGACGTCGCGGGCAGCAGAGCGCGGAAGCCGCCGATCAGCGCATCCAGGCCCATCGTGAAGGCCCGGTCCGGGTTGCTCCCGCCTTCGGCCTCCTCGAAGCTGGCCACGGCCGAGGTGAAGTGCGGGGTCCGCTCGCCCTCGGAGCCGGTGCTGAAGATGTCCGCCGGGGCTGTCGCGTCGTAGGCCGAGCCGAAGATGAAGGACTCCAGGGCGACGATGGCGGGGACGATCCGCGCTTCCGGGAAGCCCGCCTGGCGGAATCCGGCGCTCACCGCCTCATACATCGCCAGCGTGCGCGGGGCGTCGGTCACCGGCAGGACCGCGATGATCGGGATGAGCGGCGTGTGCTGCGCGAAGACCTCGCGGTAACTCCAGGCCCAGTGCCGGACGGCGTCCTCCCACGGCTCCTTCTCGAAGGCGCTCACATCCACCTGCGCGGCGAGGTGGTCCTCCACCAGGATGAGGATCTCCTGCTTGTTGGTGACGTGGTTGTAGAGCGCGGAGGGGGAGACCCCCAGCTTCTTCGCCATGGCCGACATCGTGAGGCCCTCATACCCCTTGACCGTCACCAGTTCCAGGGCGGCCTGGACGATCGACTCATGGGTCAGGACGGCCTTGATGGGCCGGCCCACGCGTCGACGGGGGGCCTGGTCCTCAGTGCTGGGGGTGCTCATGGGGATCCTCGTTCTTCAGGTCTGGGGCTTGCACCACTCTAGCGGGACGAACATCCGGGCCCGGGGGTCTTTTGCGGGAAGGGTCACATGGGTTATAGTCATTCTAAATGAATGATGTTCATTTAGTGACGATGGTCACGGCACCACTGACCCATCCGCTTGGAGGAAAAATGCTCACTCTTGATCGCGACGTCGTGATCGTCGGCGCCGGCCCGTCCGGCCTGACCGCAGCCCGTCGACTCAAGAAGGCCGGCCTGAGCGTGGCCGTCCTGGAAGCGCGCGACCGTGTGGGTGGGCGCACCTGGACCGACACCATCGACGGCGCCATGCTCGAAATCGGCGGCCAGTGGGTCTCCCCGGACCAGACCGCGCTCATGGAGCTCCTCGACGAGCTCGGCCTCGAGATGTACTCCCGCTACCGTGAGGGCGAGTCCATCTACCTGGGCGCCGACGGCAAGCTCAGCCGCTACACCGGCGCCAGCTTCCCGGTGAGCGAGGAGACCGCGGCCGAGATGGACCGCCTCACCGCCATCATGGACGAGCTCGCCGCCGAGATCGGCGCCGAGGAGCCCTGGGCCCACGCGAAGTCCCGCGAACTCGACACCATCTCCTTCCACCACTGGCTGCGTCAGAACTCCAGCAACGAAGAGGCCTGCAACAACATCGGCCTGTTCATCGCCGGCGGCATGCTGACCAAGCCCGCTCACGCCTTCTCCGCGCTGCAGGCGATCCTCATGGCCGCCTCCGCGGGCTCCTTCACCAACCTCACGGATGAGGACTTCATCCTCGACAAGCGCGTGGTGGGCGGCATGCAGCAGGTCTCCCTGCTCCAGGCCGCGGAACTGGGCGACGACGTCGTGCTGGACTCCCCGGTCCGCACCATCAACTACACCGAGGACGGCAACGGCGGCTACAAGGTCGTGGCCGAGTCCGACCGCGCCGTGGTCAACGCCCGCTTCGTCATCATGGCCGTGCCGCCGAACCTCTACAGCCGCGTGTCGTTCAACCCGCCGCTGCCCCGCCGCCAGCACCAGATGCACCAGCACCAGTCCCTGGGCCTCGTCATCAAGGTCCACGCCGTGTACGAGACCCCGTTCTGGCGCGAGAAGGGCCTCTCCGGCACGTGCTTCGGCGCGGACTCCATCGTCCAGGAGGTCTACGACAACACCAACCACGAGGACACCCGTGGCACCCTGGTGGGCTTCGTCTCCGACGAGAAGGCGGACGCCATGTTCGAGCTGAGCGAAGAGGACCGCAAGGCCGCCATCCTGGACGCCATCGCGGTGTACCTGGGCGAAGAGGCCAAGAACCCCTCCGTGTTCTACCTGTCCGACTGGGGCTCCGAGGAGTGGACCCGTGGCGCCTACGCCGCGAGCTACGACCTGGGTGGCCTGAGCCGCTACGGCAAGTCCCAGCACGACGCCGTGGGCCCGATCTACTGGTCCTCCTCCGACCTGGCCGCCGAGGGCTACCAGCACGTCGACGGCGCGGTCCGCATGGGCCAGAAGACCGCCGACCGCATCATCGCCGCGAACCAGGAACTGCGCCAGGAAGCCCTGAGCCAGGCCTGATCCCCTGCACTCCAGGATCCCCGGCGGAGCGCGGCTCCGCCGGGGATCCTTCTGAAACGTCCCGGCCCGTGCCCAGGGCCGGGGCACGCCTCGCAACAGGCACGCGACGCCGCACCGGAGCTGACTCCCCGGTGCGGCGTCGGCGTTTAACGCGGGTGCGGCGGGTGCCGCCGGCTGCCGCCTGTCGACTCTCAGAGCTCCGCGAGATCCTCCCGCAGCGCGCGGACGACGGCGGTGGCGCGGCCGGCGTCGGGCTCCATCCAGTTGCTGAGGTAGCCGAAGCCGATGCCGTGCTCAGGTTCGGCGAAGCCCAGCTGCCCGCCCGCGCCGTAGTGGCCGAAGCCCGCGGGGGTGAGGAGGTCCTGGTCGACGCCCGGCAGCTGGAACCCCGCGGCGAAACGGTCCTCGCCGGGGCCGGGGATGTCCAGCTCCAACGGGCCTTCGCTCACGACGGTGAGCGCATCGGCCAGGGCGGCGTCGCCGAGGAGGCGCTCGTCGTCGTCGTGCACGGTGGCCGACCAGAAGGCCGCCAGGGCGCGGGCCGTGGTGATGCCGCCCGCGGCGGGGAATTCGTGGCGATGGAAGAGGGGGTCGTTGGCGCCGGTGTCCTCACCCACGAGGGTCGCCGGCAGGGCGCCGCCCAGCTCCGGGCCATGAGCCGCGTACGGGTTGGGCAGGGACAGGCGGTCCTGGACGCCCCGCAGATAGCCATCGGAGGGGCCGATGTGGGCCACCCGGTGCTCCTCCGCGGCCGGCAGGCCGAGCCAGCCCTCGGGGTGCACCGGACCGAAGACCTCGGCGAAGTGTTCGCCCGGGGTCTTGCCCGTGACCCGGCGGATCAGCTCGCCGCTCAGCCAGCCGTGGGTGATCGAGTGGTAGGCGTATCCGGCGCCGGGCTTCCAGAGGGGCTCCTGGTCCGCCAGCAGGGCCGTCATGAAGTCCCAGTCCAGCACCTGCTCCCGCGTGAGCGGGACCCGGACGGCCGCGAGACCGCCGCGGTGCCCGAGCGTCTCCCGCACCGTGAGCCGGTCCTTGCCCCGCGCCCCGAACTCCGGCCAGTACTGCGCGAGAGGCACGTCGTAATCGATGAGTCCCTGTTCCACCAGCCGGGCCACGAGCACGGAGGCGAGTCCCTTGGTGACCGAGAAGATGACCGCGGCGGTGCCCTCCTGCCAGGGCTCCGCCGTGCGGGCGTCCTTCACACCGCCCCAGAGGTCGACCACTTTCTCGCCGCCGCGGTAGACGGACAGGGCCGCGCCCATGTCCGGACGGCCGTCGAATCCTTCCACGAACGCTTGTCGCGTGCGCTCGAAACCGGGGGCGGTGGTGCCGTGGACGGCCGGGGTGGACGCTGTGCTCATGAGGATCCTCTCGGGAGAGCCGTGCCGGGGAATGCGTGATGTCAGTCCGAAGCTATCGCGTTTTCGGCTCCCGCGGTGGAGGATTCCGCGACGTTCTGCCGGGTTCCCGTCCGGCCTCGGGGCTGGACGCCGGGCACAGGACGCCTAGGCTGGTCTCATGCGAGTGAAGATGTGCAGTATCCATGTGACCGACCCCGCCGCGGCGCACGCCGTGTACACCGAGAAGTTCGGTTTCGACACCCTGATGGCGATCCCGGAAGCCAATCTCTTCATCGTCCAGGACGCCTCGATCCCGGGCGGACCGGGCCTGCTGCTCGAACCCAGTGACAACCCCATCGGCGAGGACTACCGCTCCCGTGTCTACGAAGCCGGGATGCCGGCGATCGTCTTCGGCGTCGAGGATGTCGCCGCCGAGGCCGAACGTCTCGCGGCTGCCGGACTGCGCGTGCTGGGCGAGCCCGTCGTGGACCCGTCCGGGACCTACGTGGACGTGGACGACTCCTGCGGCAACCTCATCCGCCTGCACCAGGACTGATGTGGATTCCCTGACCTTCCTGTACGTCCCGGGCGTCACGCCGGGGAAATGGATCCGCCGCTGGGAGGAGCGGATGCCGCAGATCGCGCTGGAGCG
The DNA here is from genome assembly GCF_900105345.1 of Arthrobacter woluwensis. NCBI lineage: Bacteria > Bacillati > Actinomycetota > Actinomycetes > Micrococcales > Micrococcaceae > Arthrobacter > Arthrobacter woluwensis. Next base: position 351,402 of record NZ_FNSN01000003.1, on the reverse strand, counting down.
CCGCCTGGTGGACGACGACGCCGCAGCCACCCTGGCGCTGCTCGATGCCGGTGAGGCGGACCTCGCCTTCGTCCGCGTCCCCGCCGGGACCGCCGCGACGCTGCGTGAGGGCCGTTTCGCGATCCCGCTCTACGAGGAGCAGCAGGCCGTGGTGGCCGCCAAGGGCCACGAGATCGCGGCCTTCGAGGAGCTCGCCCTGGAGGACCTGGAGGGGGAGACCCTGCTCGACAACTCCCGTGAGGGACTGCAGGCGCTGGGCGGCCTGGAGATGGCGCTGGAGGTCGTGGCCAGTGGCGCCGGGCTCCTGGTCCTGCCGCTGCCCGAGGTGCGGCACCTGAACAATCCGGAGGTCGTGGCTCGCCGGCTGCACGACACCGCGCCGAGCGAGATCGTCCTCGTGTGGCGGCAGGACGCGGATTCGGACCGGATTCAGGAGTTTGTGGGGATCGTCCGCGGCCGTCGTGCGGATTCCGGCCGGCAGCCCTCGGTGAACCAGGAGCAGCAGGCCCAGGCGGCCAGGGCCCGGAAGACGCGCAGCGCCGTGGCCGGAGCTCATGGGGCGTCCAAGGGCAAGGGCGGCGCCCAGAAGGGGCGATCCGGCGGGAAGCCGGGCCCCGGGAAGCCGGGTGGCGGCAAGGGGTCCGGTCGCGGGCGCGGCAAGCCGCCGTCGTCGGGCCGTAAAGGGCGCTGAGCACGCGCCTGCCTGCTCGTTGAACGCCGAGTTCGGGGGTTCCTTCCGAAACCGTGGTCTGCAGACCGCGAAACCGGAAGGAACCCCCGAACTCGGCGCTTAAGGCGTCGGGGCGGTGCGCGTCAGACGGCCGCGGGGACCTGCTCCGGCTCGGTGTCCGTCGCGGTCTCGGTGGCCGGGGACTGCTCGCCGACGCGCTTCTTGCGGCCCTTGCCGTAGCGGAAGTGGAAGAACACATAGCAGGCCACCGTGAACGGGACGCCGATGTAGAGGGCCGCGACCTGGGTGGGGTCGAAGGCGATGCCCACCATCGAGGCGAAGCAGGCCGTGAAGGCCAGGATCGGCACGAGCGGGAAGAACGGCGCCCGGTACGGCAGGGCGCGCACGTCGCCGCCGTTGCGGACGAAGGCCCGGCGGTGGAAGAAGTGCGACGCCGCGATGGACATCCACACGGCCACCGTGGCGAACGCGGCGATCGAGATGAGCACCAGGTACACCGTGGTCGGGGCGACGATGCTGCTGACCAGGGACGCCAGACCGCCCACGAGGCTGACCAGGAGCGCGATCATCGGGATGCCCCGCTTGGTGAGCTTCGCGAAGGCCTTGGGGGCGTGGCCCTCGTCGGCCAGGGAGAACAGCATGCGGGCGCAGGAGTACAGGCCGCTGTTGCCGGCGGAGAGCAGCGCGGTGATGACCACGAAGTTCATGATGTCCGCGGCGTACGGGATGCCGAGCTCGGAGAACACCGTGACGAAGGGGCTCTCGTCGAGGCCGGCCTTGTCGTAGGGGATGGTGGCCGCGATGACGGTGATCGCGCCGATGAAGAAGATGACCAGACGGAGCACCGTGGTGCGCATGGCGCGGGGCACGCTGCGGACGGGGTCGGCGGTCTCACCGGCGGCGACGCCGATCAGCTCGGAGCCGGAGAACGCGAAGAGCACGGCGAGCACGGTGACCATGACGCCGGTGAAGCCGTTCGGGAACAGGCCGCCGGGGGTGTTGAAGTTCTCGAAGAGGTGCGGGTAGTGGCCCTGCGCGGCCGGGTGGAAGCCGATCAGCGCGGCGCCGCCCAGGATGATCAGGCCGACGACGGCGGCGACCTTGATCATGGCGAACCAGAACTCGCTCTCGCCGAAGACGCGGGAGGAGATGGCGTTCATGGTGAACAGCACGGCGGCGAAGATCAGGCAGAAGATCCAGACCGGCACGTCCGGGAACCAGCGCTGCATCATGACGCCGGCCGCCGTAAACTCGGAGCCGATGGCCACGGCCCAGGTCAGCCAGTACAGCCAGGCGGTGGTGAAGCCGGTGGCGGGTCCCATGGTGCGGGCGGCGTAGATGTGGAAGGCGCCGGAGACCGGGTACGCGATGGCCAGCTCGCTCAGACAGGCCATCACGAGATACACGACGACGGCGCCGATCAGGTACGCGATCACGGCGCCGAGCGGGCCGGCCTGGGAGATCGTGTAGCCGGAGCTGACGAAGAGGCCGGAGCCGATCACTCCGCCGAGCCCGATCATCACCAGGTGCCGGGTGTCCATGGACCGCCGGAGCCCTTGCTGAGGTGGTTCGGGCGTCGATTCCTTCACGCCGGATTCGTGGAGCGGGACAGCGCTCATGGATCCTCCAGGGGGTGGTGCAGCGGTGAAACGGGCGCGCGGAGGCCGCCGGTCAGGACCGGATTCTGCAAGGGTTGCGGTTTCAGGGTAGGGGTTCAGCGTTCCCTGCGACCATGTTGGTGATCAAGCTAACACCGGGCGCGCGGCGGCCTGAGACCTTCACCACAGCGGTTAAGGATCCTCAAGGAAGGGCCGCGTGGAGGCGGTTTGAGCAACAGGAGCGCTGATGCTCGCCGCTCAATGTTTCAAGCATTGCTGATGAATGGTGCTATGGTCCCCCGCCGTTCGACAGGGGGGGGGTTCGCTTTGCCGGGCTGAACTCGCTACTCCGGGGCTGAACTCGCTGTCCTTGGTCGCGAGGTCGAACGGGGGATAGCGAGTTCGGCGTGGGGTGGGGCGCCGTCAGTCCTGGAGCGGTTTCCGGGCCAGCCAGGCCGCCACGACCGCGCCGGAGATGTTGTGCCACACCGAGAACACCGCCGAGGGCAGGGCCGCCAGCGGGCTGAAATGCGCGTTGGCCAGGGTGGCGGCCAGCCCGGAGTTCTGCATGCCCACCTCGAACGCCAGGGCGCGCCGGGCCCGGCCGTCCAGTCGGCCGACCTTGCCGGCCAGGTAGCCCAGCCCCAGGCCGAAGCCGTTGTGCAGCACGACGGCCAGGAAGACGATGCCGCCCGCCGCCACGAGCTGGGACGCGCTCCCCGCCACCACGACGGCCACGATCAGCGAGATCACCACGGCCGAGGCCCACGGCAGGGCCGGTAGGATCCGGGCCACGGCGTTCCGGAGGAAGAGCCGCGCGAGCAGCCCCGCGACCACCGGAAGCAGCACCGTCTTGAGGATGTCGAGGACCATGCCGCCGGCGTCGATGTGGAGGAAGGAGCCGGCCAGCAGGAGCGTCAGGGCCGGGGTGACAAGGGGTGCGATCAGGGTCGAGACCGAGGCGACCGCCACGGACAGCGCGACGTCTCCCTTCGCCAGGAACGCCATGACGTTCGACGCGGTGCCCGACGGCGCGCAGCCCACGAGGATGACCCCGACGGCCAGCTCGGGCGGCAGGTGCAGCAGCACGGCGATGGCCCACCCCGCGCCCGGCATGATCACGTAGTGCGCCACGATTCCCAGCAGCACCGCCCACGGGCGACGGGCCACGGAGGCGAAATCCGGGGGCGTGAGGGTCAGGCCCATGCAGAACATGATGACGCCCAGCAGGTACGGCACGGACGGCGCCAGGGGCTTGAAGACCCCGGGCGCCACGAAGCCCGCGATGCCGGCCGCGAGGACCAGGAGCGGGAACACCGTCACCGCCAGGCGGGCCACCTTCGCTTCGGCGGCCAAGGCGGGATTCTCCAGAGAGGTGCTGTCCGTGGGCATGCCCTCATGCTGGCACGACGGCGGGTGGGAGCCAAAGCGCCCGGCGGCGCCCGCCGTCGCACGTCCCGGTCGGAGTCAGTCGCCGCCCGGCACCCGCGGAACCGGACGTGACTTGCCCTCCGCGGTACGCCGGTTGACTCTCGGTGCCCGAACGAAGGGCCCGTTCTTGTTGGGGCCCGCCCCCGGATCAACCATGAAGTGACGTGGATAACACCGAAGGCCGTGCGCGGGAGCACCTCGCGGACCGGCTGAGGACCGGGAGGAACACTGTGACCACAACGACCGAGACCGACTCCGACGACTGGCGGACCTACGACGAATTCGCCGCCGGCATCGACACCTACCGGCTGCCCTCCGCGAACCTGACCGGCACGGTCCTGGACGTCACCCTCGACGACGGCACGAACCTGCTGCTGTCCTTCGGGGAGCACCAGGTCAGCTGGCGGGCGGAGGGCCGGATCCAGGAGAGCGGCGCCACCGACCCCTATGACGCGGTCGCCGTGCGGGATGACGTCTTCTTCGTCAATCTGCCGCTCGAAAGCCGGGAGCGGGAGTCACTCACCCTCGTCTACTCGGCCACCACCCGCCGGGCCGCCGCGGTGCGCTCGCGGATCGCGGCCGAGGCGGTCGACGGCACGCCGCAGGTGCAGCAGGACTTCTGGGCCGGCGTCGTCGGCGGCGGGGAGGCGACGGGCGCGGCGCCCGGCCCGAGCCGCGACCTGATCGGCAAACGCAACATCTACCGCTACAGCCCGGAACACCTCTACGAACACGTCTACATCTCCAGTCGGCGCTACGCCTGGCAGTGCCTTCAGGGCGTGCAGCGCGGTCACGGGGACATGGACCTCTCCACGGTCTGGAAGTTCGACGACGGCCTGTACCTCTTCTGCTTCCGCGAGTTCCGGATCGCGGTGGCGAGCGTCTGGCTGCACGACCTCGGCTACCAGCTCCGGACCACGGGGATCTTCCTCGGGCTCAACGGGGCGGGGGAGTCCGAGCACTCACGGGCCGGGGGCCACATCTATCCACTGGGGTCGGTGTCGTATCCCGATGAACAGCCGGTCTGACTCGTCGACGCGGCCCGGAGCCGCCCCCATCCGACCGTCCGGCCCAGGTCCGGACACCACCACCCCGGGCGAGAGCCCACGGACCGCCGCGATGGCGCGGCGGACAAGCAGGAGGAACACCATGAAGAAAACAGCACTGGGCTCGCTTGCCGCCCTCGCCGCCGCGGCGCTCGTCCTCTCGGGGTGTTCCGGCGCGGACGGGGGAGGCGGTGGCGGCTCGATCGTCGTCGGCTCCGTCAACACCAAGTCCGGTGCGGCGACCTTCCCCGAATCCTCGCTGGCGGCGAAGGCCGTCTTCGACGCCTTCAATGACGCGGGCGGCCTGAACGGGAAGAAGATCGATTACAAGGCGCTCGATGACAAGGGCGACCCGGCCGGCGCCACCGCCGCGGCCCGTGAGCTCGTCGGGTCCGACGAGGCGGTCGCCATGGTCGGCTCCGCCAGCCTGCTCGAGTGCGATCTCAACGCCAAGTACTACGAGCAGCAGGGGATCGTCTCCGTGCCCGGCATCGGTGTGGACACGGGCTGCTTCAACAACAAGAGCATCTCCCCGGCCAATGTCGGCCCATACAACGACATGACGCTCACCCTGACCTACGGGTCCGAGGTCAAGAAGCTGAACGACATCTGCATCCTGCTCGAGATCGCGGGATCCACGCGGCCCAGCTACCAGGCCGCCATCGACAAATGGACCGCGGCCACCGGGAAGAAGCCCAAGTACGTCGACGACACCGTGCCGTACGGCGCCGCGGACTACACGCCGTACATCGTCAAGGCACGCCAGCAGGGCTGCAAGGCGCTCGCGGTCAACGGCGTGGAGCCGGACGCGATCGCGCAGGTCAAGGCCGCGAACGCCCAGGGCTGGAACGACGTCACCTGGCTGTTCCTGACCAGCACGTACAGCGAGAACTTCGCCAAGGCCGTGGACAACGCCGGAGCCGGGATCTACGTCCCCGCCGAGTTCTACCCCTTCACGGAGCAGAGCGACATCACCAAGGAATGGCGGGATCTCATGACGAAGAACAACATCCCGCTCACCTCCTTCAGCCAGGGCGGCTTCCTCGCGGCGAAGCACTTCATCGAGGCGATCAAGACCATCAAGGGGGACGTCACGCGTGAGTCGGTGGCGAAGGCCCTCCGCGACGCCGCCCCGATGTCCAACCCGATGATCGGTGACCCGTACAAGTTCGGGCAGGTCCCCGCGGCCGGCTGGCCCATCGTGCTCAAGTCCGGCACGCATCGCTGGGAAAAGGCGGCCACCGACTGGCTGCGCCTTCCGAAGAGCTGAGGTCCCCGCATGCTTGAAGGCGCACTCTCCGGCCTCGCCGCCGGAGGACTCTACGCGGTGCTCGGGGTCTGCCTGACGCTCATGTCCCGGCTGGTCCGGGTGGTGAACTTCGCCCAGACGGCCACCGGGATGTTCGGCGGATTCTGCGCGGTGTGGCTCGTCACCCGTGGTGGACTGCCGGTGTGGCTGGGGTCGGTGATCGGGGTGCTGATCGGCGGGGCGCTGGCCGCGGCGATCGGCTGGATCGCCGCCACCTGGCTGTCGGAGGCGAGCACGACCAACCGGTCCGCCATGACGGTCGGTCCGCTCCTGCTCCTGGTCTCCCTGTCGTTCATCCTCTTCGGCAACAAGCCCCAGCCCTTCGCGCCGCTCGTGCCCGGGCCGGCGCTCGTGGTCGGCGGGGTCGCGATCAGCTGGGTGGCCGTGGTCATGGTCGTCATGGCGGTCGCCGTCGCGGGCGCGGTGCACTGGCTCCTCACGCACACGAGCGTGGGGACGCGGTTGCGGGCGCTCAGCGAGCGGCCGACGACGGCGGAACTCCTGGGCATCCGCTCCCGGCCCCTGTCGATCGCGGTCTGGTTCGTCACCGGCGTCGTGAGCTCCTTCGCGATCATCCTGGTGGCGCCCTCCCAGGCGAACGACGCGACCAGCCTCGCGATGCTGATCGTGCCGGCCGCCGCGGCCGCCCTCCTGGGCGGTTTCCGCCGGCTCAGCCTCGCGGTGGTGGGTGGCCTGGTGCTGGGGATGCTCTCCGGCCTGGTCGCCCAGATCGACGGGGTGGCCTTCATCCGCAACTTCCTGCCGTTCCTGCTCATCGTGATTCTGCTGCTGTGGACGCAGCGAAAGGAGGTGTGGGATGCGGCGCGCTGAAACGTTCTCCTCCCGGCCCTGGTTCCGCCTGGGCTGGCCCGTGCTGGTCGCCGCGGTGGCGATCGGCCTCGGCTCGGTGCTCAGCACCTCCCTGTCCGGGTACTTCGTGTTCCTGGGGGTCTCCGCGATCACCGCGGCGATCGCGATCCTCGGCCTGGGCGTGGTCACCGGCTCGGCCGGCATGATCGCGCTGTGCCAGATGACCTTCGCCGCGATCGGGGCATGGGTGGTCGCGGGCCTGAACCTGATCAACGCTCCCGGCGGCTTCACCGTCTGGCTCCTGGCCGGTGGGCTCGCCGCGGGTGTCGCCGGCGTCCTGGTCGGGCTCCCGGCGCTGCGTCTGCGCGGGGTGAACCTCGCGGTCGTGACCCTGGGCTTCGCCGCCGCAGCGGACGTCACCCTGGTGCAGCTGCAGTTCCCGGGATCCGCGGACGGCGTGGCCGTCGCGCGGCCCGAACTCTTCGCCACCGACCGGAAGTACTTCTTCTTCAGCGTGATCGTGCTGACCCTCTGCGCCCTCGGGGTCTTCTTCCTGCAGCGCAGCCGGATCGGTTCGAGCTGGAAGTCGGTGGCGTTCTCCGAGCGAGGGACGGCGTCCGCGGGCCAGAGCGTCCGCACGGCGAAGCTGACGGCGTTCGCGGTGAGCGCGGCCCTCGGCGGGATTTCGGGCGGGCTCCTGGCCGGTCAGGTGCAGCTGCCCTTCGCCTCGAGCTTCACGCCCTTGCTGTCCCTGGCCCTGTACATCCTGGCGGTCATGTCCGGAGCGCACCTCATCGACATGGCGATCTTCGGCGGGATCATGTGGGTGGCGGTCCCGGAGCTGCTCAAGCGGTGGGGCGTTCCGCAGGACTGGGGTTTCGTGATCTTCGGCCTGCTCGGCATCCAGGCGCTGACCAGCGGTTCCACCCTCGGTGACGCCATCCGCGGCGCCCTGCGGCGCCGTCGTCGGTCGGCTCCGGAGCATGCCGTGCCGCAGCCGGCCGCAGCTCGTGAAGAGGAGGCGTCCCCCGCGCTCCCCGACGACGCCGGGGAGGACTCCCGCGAACCCGTCCTCGTGGTGGAGGGCCTGAGCGTGCGGTTCGGGGAGCTCAAGGCGCTGGACGGGGTGTCCTTCAGCTTGCCGGAGAAGGGCATCATGGGGCTGATCGGGCCGAACGGTGCGGGCAAGTCGACCTTCGTGGACGCCCTCAGCGGGTTCCTGCCCCGGCATGGCGGCACGGTGCTTCTGGACGGCGCCGATCTGGCGGGCCTGACGCCCACCGAACGGGCGCGGCGCGGGCTGCGGCGCAGCTACCAGCAGGACCGGGTGCCGCCCGAGCTCACCGTCGAGGCGTATCTGCGGTTCGTGGCCCGGGCGCGGCTCAGCCGGGAGGAGATCGACGGGACGCTTGCGTTCTTCGGCTGCCCGCCGGCCACCGAGCGGCTCTCCGGCGTCGACGTCGGCACGCGCCGGATCGTCGAAGTCGCGGCCGCGGTGCTCGCCCGGCCGCGGGTCCTGATCCTGGACGAACCCGCCGCAGGCCTCTCCCACGAGGAGCACCTGGCCCTCGCGGAACGCCTCAAGGCCATCCCGGAACGGTTCGGCGTGGCCCTCATCATCATCGAGCACGACCTGGACCTGGTCCGTTCCGTCTGCCCCTGGCTCACGGTGCTGGACTTCGGCAAGGTCATCGCCTCCGGCCGGCAGGCCGAGGTCATGGCGGATCCCGCCGTGCTCGCCGCTTATCTCGGCACGACGGAGATGATCGCATGACCACTCTCACCCTCGACGGCGTCGCGGTCAGCCGCGGCGCCGGCCCCGTGATCTCCGGGGTCAGCTTCACCGTGAAAGCCGGCGAGGTGCTCGCCCTGGTGGGCCCGAACGGCGCCGGCAAGACGAGCCTGATCGAATCGATCTCCGGGGTCGTCGCGAACTCCGCCGGATCGATCAGCCTCGGAGGCCGGCGGATCGACAAGCTCTCCCGGGTGCAACGGGCGCGCCAGGGGATCGTGCACGTCGAGCAGGGCCGGGCGGTGTTCCCCTCGCTCACCGTGCGGGAGAACCTCTCGCTGACGGCCCGCACCCCGCAGGCCCTGGCGGAGGCGCTCGAGAACTTCCCGGAGCTGGAGAAGCGGATCGACTCCCCGAGCGGTCTCCTCTCCGGTGGCGAGCAGCAGATGGTGGTGCTCGCGCGGGCCTTCGCCGCGAAGCCGTCCTTCCTGCTCATCGACGAGATGTCCCTCGGCCTCGCACCCGTGGTGTTCACCCGGCTCTTCCCGATCGTGGCGAAGATCGCCGCTACCGGGGTCGGGGTGGTGCTCGTGGAGCAGTTCACCGAGCTGGCCCTGGGGCTCGCGGAACAGGCCGTCGTCGTCGCGGGCGGGGCCGTCAGCTACAGCGGGCCCGCCGCCCGACTCCAGGACGACCCGGAGGTGCTGCACCGTGCGTACCTCGGCTGACCCCTTCGATGCCCTCTCAGGAGGCTTCTCATGACCGCAGATCTCGTCCTGCTCGGGACCATCAGGACCGCGGACCGCTCCCGGCCGCTCGCCGGGGCGCTCGCCGTCCGAGACGGGCGGATCGCCGCCGTCGGCACGCCCGAGGAGGTGCTGGCCGCCGCCGGACCCGACGCGGAGGTGCGGGAGCTGGGGAGCTCGGTGCTCTACCCCGGCTTCGTCGATGTGCACAACCATCACGCGCTCGCGGGGCGGGCGGAGCTGTTCGAGCTGGTCCTGGAGCCTTCGCTGGGCCTCGAGGAGATCCTCGACCGCGTCCGCGAGAAGGCGGACGGACTGCCGGAGGACGCATGGATCGTCGGCGGCGTGATCGCCTCGACGCTGCTCACCTCGCTCGCGACCACCGCCACCCGGCGCCGCCTCGACGAGGCCGCCGGCGGCCGTCCCGTGATGCTCGCCGAGGACTCCCGGCACAACCGCTGGGCCAGCAGCCGCGCGCTCGAACTCGCCGGGATCACTCCGGAGACGATCCCCGCAGAGGGCGAGACACTGCTCGACCCGGTGGACGGCACCCCCAGCGGCGTGCTGCTGGAAGCGGCCGGGATCCCGGTGCAGGAGGCGTACGACGGCGCCGGGGGACTGAGCGCGGAACAGCACCGGGCGGCCTCCCGCCGCGGTGTCGAGCTGCTGAACTCCTACGGCGTCACCGCGTTCCAGGACGCCGGCGCCTCCCTGCAGATCCTCGAGGCCCTCGCGGACCTGGACCGTGCGGGGGAGCTCAACGCGTGGGCGGTGAGTTCGCTCCTGATCAACGACCCGATCTTCGGTTTCGACCCCGTCGGGGTGGAGCTCATCGAGCGCGGCGAGGAGTTCCGCACCGGGCACCACCGCCCGGACTTCGTGAAGATCTTCCTCGACGGCGTCCCTCCGGCCCGTACGGCCGCGTTCCTGGAGCCCTACGTGCCGGATGCCGCCCATGGCGCGCACTTCCACGGTTCCACCACCATGACCGCGGAGGAGCTGCACGGCTGGCTGCGCGACGTCGCGGGCCGGGGCCTCGGCGCGAAGATCCACTGCACGGGGGACGGCTCCGCCCGGCTCGTGCTGGACGCCGCCGAGCGGCTCCGCGCGGAAGACGTCGAACTGCCCCTGCAGATCGCGCACGGGCAGTTCCTCGCCGCTTCCGACATGCCGCGCCTCGCGGCCCTGGGCGTCTCGGCGGACATCTCGCCGTTCCTGTGGTTCCCGGGGGTCATCCCGATGGCGCTGTCGGAGGTGCTCGGGGAACGCGCCGAGCACTCCCAGCCCAATCGGACGCTGCTGGACACGGGTGCGCTCGTGGCGGGCGGCTCGGACTGGCCGGTCAGCGAGTCCCCGAACCCGCTGGAGGGCATTCAGGGCCTTGTGACCCGCGCCGATCCGCTCGGACGCGCCCCCGGGGTGCTGTGGCCGGAGCAGGCGATCGGACCGGAGGAAGCCCTGGAGGTGTTCACGGTCAACGCGGCCCGCGCCATGGGCCTCGGGGACGAGACGGGGTCGCTCGAAGTGGGGAAGTCCGCGGACTTCGTCATCCTCGACGCGGATTTCGTGGTGGGTGACCCGGAACGGATCATCGACACCCAGGTCCAGGAGACCTGGTTCGCCGGGCGCCGCGTGTACTGAGTAGCCGCGGCGCGCCGGCCGGGCCGGACGAGGGAAGGGCCGGGGATCTCGGATCCCCGGCCCTTCCTGTCGTGCGGTGGCCTCAGCCTTGCAGCTGCGCCGCCCGGAGGTCCTCCAGCAGCAGGGCCGCGCCGCGCTCGCCGATCATGACGGCCGGCGCATTGGTGTTCCCGGTGGTGATGGTCGGCATGACCGAGGCGTCGATGACCCGCAGCCCGCCCACGCCGCGCACCCGGAGCCGGGCGTCCACCACGGCCTCGGCGTCCGATCCCATCCGGCACGTCCCCACCTGGTGGTGGTACGTGATGGCGGTGCGGCGCACATAGTCCTCCACCTCCTCATCGGCCACCTCGGGGCCCGGATACAGCTCGACGGCGCCCCACTCCCCGGCGAGGGCCGCCTGACGCCCGACCCTGCGCATCTGCCGGACCGAGGCGGCCAGGGACCGCACGTCCTCCGGGTCCTGCAAGGCGCCGAGGTCGATTTCCAGCGGGTCGTCGAGGTCCGGCCCCGTGATCCGCAGGGCGCCCCGGCTGCGGGGGCGGACGATGCCTGCCATGAGCGAGAACCCGTGTTCGGCCGTCGCGGGGAGTTCGTCCGAGAACATCGGCACGGAGAAGTGGATCGGCTGCGTGTCCGGCTCGGGCAGGTCCGGCAGGCTCCGCCAGAAGGCATGGGTCTGGGTGACCGAGACGCCCGGCTGCGGCGGTTCGACGCCCCGGGCCGTCGTCGTGAAGATGACCGGCGAGAGCAGGTGGTCGTGGAGGTTGCGGCCGACCTGCGGTGAATCCACCGCGACGTCGATGCCCAGCTCCCCGAGCTCCTCCGCCGGGCCGATGCCGGACCGGAGCAGGATCGCCGGGGACTCGAGGGCCCCGGCCGCGAGGACGACCGTGTCGGCGCGCAGCTCGTGCTCGCCGTCGGCGTCCCGGTATCTCACGCCCACCGCACGCCCGTCCTCGAGGACGACCGAGTGGACGTGGGCTCCTGTGCGGATGTCGACGGCGTCGCGCACCGGCTTGAGGTACGCCATCCAGGTGTTGACCCGGCGGCCGTCCCGCGCGGTGATCTGCTCCTGCGAGGCGCCGTCCAGGGCGCCCGCGTTGTAATCGGGGTTCCGCGGCACGCCCTCCTGGCCGTAGGCGGTGAGGATGCTCTCCTGGATGGGCGTGAGCGGGTAGTCGTCGGTGACGGGGAGGAGGTCGTTCTCGATCGCCTCGTAGACCGGGCGGACCGTGTCCCAGCCCCAGCCGGTGCAGCCCGCGGCCTCCCAGCCGTCGTAGTCGCTCGGTGCGCAGCGCACCCAGATCATGGCGTTCAGGGCGTGCGAACCGCCGAGCACCTTGCCCCGCGGGAGGTGCAGCCGGCGACCGGCCGCATGCTCCTGCGGCACCGTGTGCCGGGCCCAGTCCTCCGGGCCGTGCCAGAGCTCCCCGGCGCGGGAGGGGTCGTGGATCGCCGGGTTGAGGTCCTCCCCGCCGGCCTCCAACAGGGTGGTGACGACGCCGGCGTCGTGCAATCTGCGGGCGACGACGGCGCCTGCCGAGCCGCCGCCCACGACGATCGCGCTGCTCATCTCAGCCCCTCCCGCGAGGGGCCGGGGCCCGGTGGGCACGGGTGGGTGGGGACTGGGACATCATCGGCCTCCTTGCGTCGCTTCCATGCCGCCACGCGGCGTGCTCCCATTCTGTTCCGGGGACGAGGCGGAGGCTTTGACGGTCCGTGCACAGCACCGTGCGGGGCGCGAACGATCCGTGAGGACGTGGGGAGCGGGAAGCGGGCGGCTCAGACCTCGGGGTGCACGGTCCGGTAGCGTTCGATCTGCTTGAGCCGTCGGCCCAGCGAATCGCGGCGCGGATGCGGTGTGACGTCCGGGGCCTCGCCCGTGAGCTCGACGTGTTCCTGGCCGTACTTCCAGAGCAGAAGGTCGTCCAGAAGGCGGTCGGGGCCGGGGGAATAGCGGTGGTCGAGGGCATCGCGGACCTGGCGGATCCGTTCGGCGCTCAGGAGCTCCGCCATTTCGATGGTGCGTGTCAGCCCGTGGGCGGCCAGGAGTTCGGCGGCCCATCCCCAGTCGTCGTCGACCTTGCGGTCCACATGGGGGAGGAGAGTCTGCCAGACGCGTCGGACCTGGTCCGGGGTGAGCGGGATGGACCCGGTGCCCTCCTCGTCCCAGTAGCCGCGGACCTCCTCGTAGCTCTCCTGCAGATCCGCGAAGGCGCTCTCGACGGTCTCCAGCATGGCCGCCGTCGCGGTGAACTGGCGGTCGAACTGGGGGGTCCAGGCGCGAGGGTCGTCGGTCTTGAAGCGGATGTCGTGTTCGATCTCGCTCCAGGCGTGTGCGAACACGGTGCGGATCTGGCACTCGAAGAAGTAGCTGCCGTTCGGCGGGATGTCGGGGTTGAAGATCTTCTGGTACTCCCGGACCACCTCGTTCTGGATGGTGCGCAGGATGAGGTGCCGGCTGGAGTAGCCGTAGGTGCCGGACTCGATCGAGCCGATGTCCTTCTCACGGTCGCCGCGGCAGTCGAAGAGCTGACGCTGCTTCTTGATGACGTTGGCGACCGTCGCGTTGTCCGCGGGCAGCTTGGTGATCACGCGGATGCCGACCATGTCATTGAGGGTGCGGAAGGGATCCGGGAACTTGAGGACCGGCCGGCCGCCCGGTTCCAGAGGCGCCTCCAGGCGGGAGATCTTCTCCTGGAACGATTCGACCGTCTTCGTGCGGCCCGTGACGAAGAGCGGGGTGACCTCGGAGGCCTTCAGGATGCCGCGCAGGGTCAGCAGGACGTTCTGCGTGACGAGCTTCAGGGCGGGGCGCACCTTCCGGTACAGCTCCACGTGCTCGGCGACCAGCGCGCGCTGGTCATCGTCCAGACGATCCCAATTGCTTGCCATGCCGCCAGCGTACTAGGCGCGGTGCCCGGCCCACGTCACGCAGCGGCCCGGAACGGCCCGGCACTTCCAGCGCATAGCACGTGTTAGTTACGATGAGGCCCATGCTCACAGTCATTGGCGAAGCCCTCGTGGACGTGGTCCACAGCAAGTCCGGAACCTCGGCGCATGTGGGCGGCAGCCCCCTCAATGTGGCCGTCGGCCTCGCGCGCCTGGATCACCCGGTCCAGTTCATCGGACGCTACGGCCAGGACGAGTTCGGCGACGCCATCGCCGTGCACCTGCGGGACTCCTCCGTCATGGTGCCGCTGCCGCCCGACGCGCTGCCGTCCAGCGTCGCCAAGGCCACCCTCGACGACGACGGCGCGGCCACCTACGAGTTCGACCTCGTCTGGGAGCTCCCCGGTCTCGCGGACCGGCTTCCGGTGATCCTGCAGGGCAGCACCCTCCTTCACACGGGCTCCATCGCCACCGTCCTCGCGCCCGGCGCCGAGGACGTGCTGGCCGCCGTCGAGTTCGCCCATCCGAACGTGACCATCAGCTTCGATCCCAACTGCCGACCGAGCCTGACCACCGACGTGGACGCCGTCCGCGAGGAGGTGGAACGGTTCGTGCGGCTCGCTGACGTCGTCAAGGCGTCGGATGAGGACCTCGAGTGGCTCTACCCCGGCGTGGACGTCAAGGAGTCGGCCCGCCGCTGGCTGGCCCTGGGTGGCGAGAACGGCCCGGCTTTCGTCGTGGTGACGCGCGGCGCCGACGGCCCGTGGGGCGTCGCGGCTTCCGGCGAGACCGAGGTCCCGGCGCCGCGGGTCACCGTCGCCGACACGGTGGGCGCCGGTGACTCCTTCATGGCGGCCCTGCTGTCCGGCGTGGTGGACGCCGGGTACGACGGCGTGCTGAACCGTGAGCGTCTGCGCCGCGTGAGCGTCGAGGAACTGCGCTCGTTCCTGGCCTACGCGGCCCGTGCCGCGGCCATCACGGTGTCCCGCGCGGGCGCCAACCCGCCGGGCCGGGAGGAACTCGCCGGGCACTGAACCGGCGGGCGTGAAGGGCCGGACCTGCGCGTCCAGTCCCCCGGGAGTGATCAGGACTCCCTCCCCGGCGCTTTGCTGCCCTCGACGCGCTCATTTTGCGGCGAGGACCTTCTGTGCATGGTGATCGTGGCAGAGCGTCTGGCCGTTCTGTGCCGCGAGCTTGGATTCGCCGTCTGCGATCTCGATGATGTGGTTGGCTTCAAGGTTTTCGGTTGTGCCGCAGACCCGGCATTGGGGTTCGCGCCGTCGCTTTTCGTGGCGGAAGCGTGTGCGTTCGGTGCTGGTGGGCTGCTGGGTTTGGCCCAGGCTTTGTGCTGGCGTTGTGGGAGCGGCCTTGGCTCCGCAGTGGCGGCGAGTGGGGTATGGGTAAGGCCGGGGGAGGATGCACCGCGCCAGGTGGTTCCCTGTTTTTGGGACAGGGACGCTTGCAAACAACCCTAGTTATCTACACGTTGTCTGGGTCAAGGGGGTGGTGTCTCAGGGCGACTCTGACGCAGAGTGACACAGGCTCTTACGTAAGCGTTGCGAACGCGTGTGTATGTGTGCGCGCAGGGCCGATAGGACGTCGACCGCTCATGCTGCTGATAGATAGGGGCGTGTCACTTGTGTTAGCGACAGGTCACTTTCCGCGTGGTTCCGGCCCCTCGGCGGGGTGCAACTCTGGGTGGGTTGTCTTAGTGCCAGGGCGCTCGTAGAGGTTCTGACACGCGTGACACATGGTTAGGGGTTGCGTCGAGGTGGCTGGCGTGGGTTCGGGCTCACACATGGGGGCGAGTTGTGCCACCCGGCAGGAGGGCTCCCGTGAGGGTGCTGGCGATGTCGGTGAGGGTGGCGAGGACGAGAGTCGCGGGGCGGGACCATATCACGAATGCCGGGGGACGGTATCGCGAATTCTGGAACTGATTTTGTCAAGCCTGAATCAATGGACATCCTCGGTTTGTGAAGTTACGTTGAATTCGTCAATACATCTTGTGGGGAAGAAGGAATGATGATCTCAAGCGTTAAGAGGTTCGCAGTGACGGGGGCGCTGGCGGTGCTGGCCCTGACGGGTGTGGGCGCGGCCGCGAATGCGGAGCCTGCCCCGCATGCGGTCGCGTCGACCACCGGCTTCGGGATCACGGAGGCGAACTTCGAGGCCCATCTGAAGGGTGCGGACCTGGCGAAGTGGAAGGCGTTGACCGGGGCGCAGAAGAAGGAGATCGTCCGCACCGCCAACGACTCGCGGTTGTTGCCGAACCTTACGCCGGACCAGGCAAAGAAGATCTCTCCGTCGCTGAAGGTCACCGAGACCCGTGGCACCCAGCAGGCCCCGGCTGCCACAGGCGGTCTGGCAGCCCGCGCTACGGCCGCGGCCACCTACAACGTGACGTCGCACTACCAGGTCAACATGACCCAGTTTGGCGTCAGCATGGGCTGGGTCCGCATCGACTACGACTACGTGACCGGTTCCGGCCGTGTCCTGGCAGACCGCTCCTGCAGGGCCTCCTACAACCAGTTCGTGATCGGCCGGAACATCAACGTCCAGACGAGCAACTGGGTTGCCAACGGCGAGGGTAACTGCATCGCATACTGGAGCATCAGCCGGGCGTGGGGCCTCGCTGGCACCGACAACTATCAGCAGGGCATGGTCGTCAACGGACCCGGCATTGTCCGCACTTGGGGGCCGTGATCGCATGCTGTATCTGTCCGGCCTCGAGGCCACGTTCATGGCAGTCTGGATCCTCGGAATTCTCGTAGCAGCGGCGTTGATTCTTCTCAAATCACCCGATCTGAGAACACGAATTCTGTTGCTGGTGTTTTCCATCGCGGTGCCGGTGTTTGGGTCAGTTGCCGTGATCATTTATGGGGTATTCAAGCTGTTCCGAAAACGGCCTGCTAACCAACGGACCTGAACCTTTCCTGCAAGACGACAGAGCCCCCGCCCATCTGGGTGGGGGCTCTTCTGTGTGTCGCGGTCAGGCGTGGTTGATGTTGGCGAGCCATTCCCATTGGTGGAAGGACCAGATGGGGTTTTTGTGGTGCCTAACGCTGCATTGGGATTCCGGTGATTCGCAGCGGATGACGGATTGGCGGTGGTGCCCCCGTCCGATAAGGCGGCGTTAGAGCCTGTCGTGGTGGTACCAGGGGCAGTCGGCGGTGAAGTGTTGACCGTCTGTGATTTCGGAGAGGTGTGCGGCGCACCTGTGCGGTCTCGGCGTGGATCCTGGCTTGGGCCGCTTCGGTGGCATCGCGGTGGACTCGCTGATCGGGGCTAGGTTGGCCTGCCGCCAGGGGCAGGGTGTGCCGCAGAGGTTTGGGCCGTCGGCGAGGACGGTGGTGCGGACGAGGCACAGCGTTGATCGTCCTGGCTGGGGTGGCGTCAGGACGAAGAGGCCGCAGGCTAGGCCAGATCCCGCTGGCAGGTGCGGTTGCGCCGGCGCGGGCGGACGGTGCATCCACGACTATTCCTCCCGGGCTGACATCTGCGTCTCATTTCTGGCAGACTGGCGTTCCACTCACATGAAAAAGGGGAGAACCGATGTCGATTTCAATGCGCCTCGAGTTTGAGATTGATGACCTGGGGAGCGGGGGGTCGAAGGTCCGCGACCTGCGGGAATGGCTGAAAGTGGCAGAACAAAACGGCGCCGACGACGATGACGATCTGTTTGTGCTTCGCGACGAGCGTGGAGACATGACGGGCTTCTATATGTATGTCCTTCCGGAAGGCGACTAGCTATTTCGCCCACTTCTTCTGGGAGTTCGCGAGGCAGGTTACCGCTGCGCTCATGCTTCCTCTCCGGGGTGTGCACGGTGATGTGGGCTTTGTAGAAGGCGACTGCGTTGTCGTTCGCGAGGGCTTCGTTGGCTTTCGACTTCGCAGGACCAGCCGCAGTTCTCGCAGGTGGCGATGCATTTTGTTGGCTGGCGGCGTGAGCGCGGTCTGAGGATGATCAGGAACGCGATTGCGAGCATTGCGGCTGCGATGAGATGGTTTCGGTGCCAATGGCAGTGGGTCCTTTCAGCTCGGTTTAACGTGCTGTCCGTGGTGGAATGCTGGGGTGAATAAACTCTGGGGGGCCGTGAGATCGTGGGGTTGGCGCAAGTGGGCCTGGGGTGCACTCGTTGCAGCGGCCATCGGTTGGATGGCTTGGTGCCAGGCGACCGGCAATCGGTTCGACCAAGCGGTGTCGGAGCCGTTTCTCGGGTTCAGCCGGCACCAGTGGGGAATCCTCTTCTCCGGCGGCTTGGGCGCCGGCCTCGCTGTCGTCGGTGTAGTCGCGACGTTGCTTGCGCAGCGCCGGCAATTTGACAGGGCCCAGGCCCGGCAACAGCAGCATTTCGAGCATGCCCAGGCGGTACAGCTCGACCTCTTCGAGAAGGCGCAGGCCGAGCAACGTAAACAGGCGGTTGCCGATCGAGAGGAACAGAGGCGAATCTTTGAGGAAGAGCAAGCCGCCTCTACGGCTCGCGATCTCGAAATGCGCTCAGTGACCGTAATGACCCAGCTCCGAACAACTCTGGCGGTAATTACGACTGGGGTCGATCGAGAGACCAAAGCCTGGCGGGTCGGGAGCGACGAACAGTTCCAGGAACTCATGCAAGCGGTCAGCCTTCTTGCTGCCTTGGAAGGTCCGGAGAAGCTGCTTTCTGGCTTGGTCGCAGATTTCGCAAACGTCACTCGGGCGCTACGCAGTCGGCAAATCATCAGCGCGCTCAGCAACTCCGACTTCGCGAGGATCACAACTGCCCTCGCGGTCTTTCTGGCGAACCTGAATATCTGGAACGGTGGCGGCGCCGAGCACCGCGACAGATTGAACAAAGAGTTGACCGAGGAACTACTCGAAATGACACGCATTGTGCGGGCGGCCGGTTGGAAGTGGCCCAACAAAACGTTCGTCGAGAGACTCACAAATGGCTCTGCGGACGCCGATGCCTCGTCCACCGAGGAGTAAGTCCGCGTCGGTACCCTCCCTGTCGCCGTCGTGCTCGTCCGCCTGATCCTGGTTGGCAAAATCGCCTACGTGGCCGTACAGGCGCTGGTGATCGGTCCGGGGCGCGTTGCGTCCGATAGTGATGCCGTGGCGTTAGACCTGTGAGGGAAGGCGCGGCCTCTGACGGGCGTTCCCCCTCGGCGCGGCACTGAGCCTCGTAGGCAGCACGGAGGGCCGCAACCGATGCGCTCATGTGGGCCGTGTCGGGCCCGGTGCTGCATTCGTCGGTGAGGAACCGGCCGACTGCATCCGTGCTCGAGGTGTAGGCGGCGGTCGCGGCCTCCACCTGCTGTGGTTAACGGAGGCCCTCGGTAGCTTGGCTGCGGCGCCGACGGCGATCCAGGCGAGCACCGCGGGACCGTTGTCGGTCGCGAAAATGCCTTGGAGGTCGTCGATGCGCTTCTCTTCAGGCACAGTGTGCTCGAATGGATGAGACGGAGCCGTTGCCAGAAGCTGCACCGCTGCAGTCCACCGCGGGCTTGTGGTTGCCCATGAGCCAAAGGCCGTGGGTGGGCGTGAAGGGCCGGGCCTCCGGGTCTCCGACGGGCAGGCCTGTCGTAGGCTGGTGACCACACACTGACAAAGGAGCCGGACCATGTCCTTCGATCCCTATGCAGCCCTTCCCGCCGTCGCGGCGTTCCACGTGACCAGCACCGATGTTGAGAACGGGGCGGTGTTCTCGCAGCCCCAGGTGAGCGGGGTGTTCGGCGCCGGCGGCGAAGACGTCTCGCCGCAGCTGAGCTGGGAAGGCGCTCCCGCAGGGACCCGCAGCTACGCCGTCACCGTGTTCGACCCCGACGCCCCGACGGCCAGCGGATTCTGGCACTGGGCCGTGCTGAACATCCCGGCGGATGTCACGAGCCTGCCCTCCGGCGCCGGGTCGCCGGACGGCGCGCTGCTGCCCGAGGGTGCGATTCAGCTACGGAACGACGCCGGATTCGCCGGCTACGTCGGCGCGGCCCCGCCCCAGGGACACGGCCCGCACCGCTACTTCGTGGTGGTCCACGCGGTCGACGTTCCCGTGCTGGATGTCCCGCTGGACGCCTCCCCGGGCCTGCTCGGCTTCAATCTTTTCAGCCACTCGATCGGCCGGGCCACCCTCGTGGCCAGCTACGAACGCCCGTGACCATGCGGCTGGTGGCCAGCGACGTCGACGGCACCATCATGGGCCACGACGGCGTCATCACCACTCGCACGCGGAACGCCTTCGCCGCGGTGCGGGAGGCGGGGGTCCAGGTCGTCTTCGTGACGGGCCGGCCGCCGCGCTGGCTGGGGCCGCTGGCCGAGCAGCTCGGTCATGACGGGCCGGTGATCTGCTCCAATGGCGCCATGATCTGGGATATGGCGGGCGGCGAACTCCTGAGCGCCGATGCTCTGACACGCGAGGATGTGCTGCGGATCCAGGGGATCATCCGTGAACTCCACCCCGAGGCCGGGTTCGCGGCCGAGTGTGTCAACGGCCTGCAGCTGGAGGAGGACTTCCGCCGGGCGCACGCCGGATCCCGGCCCGCCGAACAGCTCTGCGCTCCCCTGGAGGAGAGCCTCGGCGTGGAGGACCGGGTGGTGAAATTCCTGGCGGTGTCGCCCGTGCTGAGCTCCGAGGAGTTCCATGCGCTCGTGGTCGAGGCGGTGGGTCCGCTGGCCCATGTGACCCACTCGGACCCTCGGTTCTCCCTCCTGGAGATCTCCGCGCCCGGCATCACGAAGGCCCACACGCTCGAGCGGTATGCGGCCTCCCTCGGGATCGACGCCTCCGAGGTGGTCGCGTTCGGTGACATGCCCAATGACGTGCAGATGCTCTCCTGGGCCGGCGAGGGTTACGCGATGACCGGCGGACACCCGGAGGCGCTCGCGTCGACCTCCTTCCGGGCGCCGTCCCTGGCCGACGACGGCGTGGCACAGGTTCTCGAGTCGAAGCTGGGCGGGATCCGGGTCCGGACGGCCGGCGCCTCGGGAGATATGCCGATCACGGCATCCACGGGAGGAGAAGCATGACCACCAAGGAATACTTCGAGAATCCTCGCGGCCCCGGCAAACCGCTGGTCCTCGCCCACCGGGGCTACTGCCGTGGCGCCCTGGACGGGGTGCGGCTCGAGGGGCTGGAGAACACCCTCGAGTCCTTCCGCGCCGCCCAGGAACTCGGCGTCGCGCATCTCGAGACGGATGTCCGCCTGACCGCCGACGGCGAGATCATCTGCTTCCACGACCCCATCCTGGACCGCATCACGGACCGGACCGGCGCCGTTGAACGGCTGAGCTGGGAGGAGGTCCGCCAGGCCAAGGTCCGCGGCAGGGTGCCCGTGGCACGGCTGGCCGATGTGGTGGATCTCCTGCCCCAGGCGCGGTTCAACATCGACGTGAAGGACGCCGCCGCGGCCCGGCCGCTCGCCGCGCTGATCGAGGAAAAGAACCTGCAGGACCGCGTCTTGGTGGCTTCCTTCTCCGATGGCAGCCGCAAGGCCGTCACGAGCCGTGTGGCCTGGCCGGTCGCCGGGTCGGCGGGTCAGGCGACGACGGCGGCGTTCCTGCTCGGCCGCTTCCTGCCGGAGAAGATCGCCGCGGCCCTGGTGTCCGACGTGGACGCCTTCCAGGTGCCCGAGAACTTCGGCAAGATCCCGGTGGTCACTCAGGACTTCGTGGACCGCGCTCACGCGCTGGGCAAACAGGTCCACGTCTGGACCGTGAACGACGAGGTGGACATGCGCCGCCTGCTGGACCTCGGCGTCGACGGCATCGTCACGGACCGCCCGGATCTCGCGCTGCGCGTGGTGGACGAACGCTTCTGACACCCCCGGCATCGACTGCTCCACAGATGTCGTGTCTGAGCCCTTGAAGGGCCCCGAATGACATCCTGTGGAGCAGTCGATGAGGGGTGGGGTCACACTCCGGAAGGGGGTGGCTCAGGAGTAGACCGCGGCACTGCCGTAGAGCTCCCGGGTGAACGAGGAGATCACCGTGGAGTAGTTCCCGGCCCGCAGGTCGTAGGTGACGTACACCCCGTACCCGTCGGTCTTGGTGCGCTGGGCGAAGGACTTCATGGTGCTCGTGGACGTGTTGTTGAGGTCCACCGCCGCGGCGCCGAGCTTCGCGGGGCCCATGCCGTCGATGACCGGGGCGCTGTACGTGCCGTAGTACGGGTTCCAGGCGTAGTCCACCATGTCGCCCACGCGGAGGCCTCCGTAGGACAGGTGATCCGCGGCCGGACCGATGTTGTAGAAGGTGATGAGCTTGTCCGGCAGGCGCTTCCGGAGGGACTTCACCAGGTAGACGAAGGACCAGTCGTTCGGCTGGGACGTGCCGTTCTTGCCGTACTCGGCCCACTCGTCGTCGAAGTCGATGCCGTCCAGGCCGTAGCGCGTCACCGTGTCGGCGAGGCTCGCGGCGAACCGGTCCGCTGCGGCTTCGTCCGGGAAGTTGGCGAAGCCGGCGCCCTGGTGGTTGCCGAGCACCGACAGGATGACCTTGATGCCTTTCTGCTGGAGCGGCCGGATGGTGGTGGCCGCGTTGTCCAGCACCGCCTGGACCTGCGGGTTGCAGTAGAAGACGGCGTTGGTTCCGTCGTAATTGATGTTGGCGGCGAAGATCACTGCCAGGTCGAAGGCGTTGGCCCCGGAGCCGGCCAGGGTGTAGCGGCCGACGTTGCTGATGCTGTTGCTGTTGACCTCGATGTAGGCCACGCTCTTGATCCGTCCGGCCGTGGTGGCTCCGGTGGCAGCGCCGGCCGCCGTCGCGCCGCCGAGTCCGGCGGCCCCGAGGAGAGCAGCCCCGCCCAGGCCGCGCAGCAGTGCGCGGCGGGGGAAGGGGGAATTCTGGGGGGTGTTGCTGGGTGTCGTCATGGACAAGTCCTTAGGTCGATCCGGTAGGAAGGGTGATCCGTGAGGGATGAAGGGTCTTGCATCACTGGTCCCGGTCGACGTCGGCCGGGAACCCCAGTGGGAGAAACTCTTGATGACTAAACCGTTATAGTCAAGAGGTTGACCCGACTAAACCCTGCGATATAGCGGTTTAGTCGCGGCCTCGATAGCATCTGGGCATGGTCTCTCCCTCGGCCCCCTCGGGCCCGGAACGCACATACAACTCCCTCCCCGGCGTGGGGCTCGAGTCGCCCGCCGCCCGGGCCCTCCACGGTCAGGAACTGCCCGGATCCGGCCAGCCGCGCCGCAACCGGGAAGCTCCGGAACAGGCCGGATCGGAGTCGGTCCCGCCTCGCGAAATCGACGCCGGACCGCTGGCCGGTCACGTCGTCCGGGCGGGCGAGGAGCTCGTCTACGACTGGTTCCCGGAGGCTGGGCCGACCTTCGCCACGCGCTGGACCGCCACGGCCTTCGCCCTGGATCTGGAATTCGACGACGGCGGCACGCTCTCCGCGGTCCTGGCCCCGGACAGCGCGGGAGTCCCGATGCTGCCGTGCGCGCAGGGGGCGTCCCTGCGCCACGCGGTGGACCAGTGGAACCGCCAGGTGGTGCCCCTCGACGCGTTCGCGGGCCGCCGCATCCGCCGGGTCCTGTTCCGGCTCCTCGCGCCCGAGACCAGCACGGTCTGGCTCGATGGCCTGCGCCTCCGGACCCGCGACGAGCCGGGCGGTGAGCTCCTGGACCGCGTCCTCACCACGCGCGGCAGCCATTCAAGCGACCGCTTCTCCCGCGGCAACACCGCGCCGCTGGTGGGCCTCCCGCACGGCGGCGTCTTCGGCCTGCCCATGACGGACGCCTCCGCCGGGAACTGGCCTTACGCCTACCATGCCCACAACGTGCTCCCGGAGAACCGCCCGGCACTCCAGGCGTTCGCGACGTCCCATCTGCCGAGTCCGTGGATCGGCGACCGCGGGGACTTCGAGCTCATGCCGAGCCTCGACGCGGATCCCGATCCGGACCGCCGGGCCAGGGCCATGACCTTCAGCCACGCCGCCGAAGAGCCCCGCGCCCACGAATACCGCGTCACGTTCGACAACGGTCTGCGCGCCGCCATGACCGCGGGCGAGTTCGCGCTGGGCCTCCGCTTCGCCGCGGATACCCCCGTCCGCTCCCTGATCGTGGACCACCTGGGTGGCGCGCGGGACGTCGTGTTCCGCCAAGAGGAGGGGGCCTCCGTGCTGGAGCTGACCCTCGACGACGGCCCCGGCCGCCTCCCGCACCACGTCCACGTCCGCTTCCCGGCAGGTTCCACGGCGTTCCTCACGGGGGCCGCGGCGCCGGGTGCCGACACCGCGGTGGACGCCCCCGGCGCCGGAGGCCGGCTGGGAGGGCACGTGCGGCTCGCGGGGGAGGGCGCCGTCGTCGTCGAAGTGCTGGTGGGCCTCTCCACTGTCAGTGCGGAGCAGGCGGCGGAGAATCTCCGCGCGGCCGGGGACTACGACGCAATGCTCGCCGCGGCGGAGGCCGCCTGGCGGGAGTCGCTGGGCGTGCTTGCGGTGGAGGGCGTGTCGGCGGAGCAGGAACGCGCGCTGTTCTCGGACCTGTACCGCCTGTTCCTGTACCCGAACCGGCATGACGAGCAGACCTCCGACGGACGCCGGATCTATCGCAGTCCCGTGGACGGCCAGGTGCGGCCCGGCGTCTTCGGCGCGAACAACGGCTTCTGGGATACCTATCGGACGTGCTGGCCGCTGCTCGGGCTGCTCTCGCCGGACCGGGCCGCTCTCTTGGCGGACAGCTTCGTGCAGCACTTCCGGGACTCCGGGTGGACGAGCCGGTGGAGCGCGCCAGGACCGGTGGACTCGATGACCGGGACCACGACGGACACGGTGTTCGCAGACCTCGTGACCTCCGGTGTGACCGGCTGGGACGTGGCGGCCGCCTACGAATCCGCCCTGGTCAACGCCACGGTTCCCGCGCCACGGCCGGAGGTCGGGCGCAAGGGCCTGAGCGACGGCCGGTTCCGCGGGTTCATCTCCACGGACGTCCACGAGGGCCTCTCCTGGACGCTCGACAACGCCATCAACGACTGGGGCGCCGCCGTCCTCGCCGGGTGGCTGGCGGAACAGGAGGACGACGGACCGCGTCGCGACCGCCTGGTCACGGAGGCCGAGTACTTCGCGCGCCGCGCGCTGGGATACCGGAACGTCTTCCATCGCGAGCTCGGATTCTTCCTCGGCAGGACGCCCGACGGCGCGTGGCGCCTGTCCGAGGCCGCCTATGACCCCGATGTGTGGGGCTTCGACTACACCGAGACGAACGGCTGGGGCACGGCGTTCACCGCACCGCACGACGGGGCCGGTCTCGCGGAGCTGCACGGCGGCGAGGACGGGCTCAGCGTCGCGCTCGACGCCTTCTTCGCCCGCCCGGAGACGGCCGCGGAGGAGCTGTGCGGATCCTACGGCTTCGTGATCCACGAGCAGACCGAGGCCCGCGACGTCCGGATGGGCATGCTGGGGCTGTCCAATCAGCCGGCGCACCACATCCCGTACATGTACTGCTTCGCCGGGCGGCACGACGCCGCGCACCGCGTCGTCACCGCCGCGCGGGACCGGCTCTTCAGCGGTTCCGAGATCGGCCAGGGCTTCCCGGGCGACGAGGACAACGGCGAGATGTCCGGCTGGCATCTGCTCGCCAGCCTGGGGCTGTACCCGCTCGTGCAGGGATCGGGACGGCTGATCCTGACACCGCCGCTCGCCCCGAGGGCGGTGCTGCGCCCGCTGGGCGGGGCGGAGCTGGTCATCACGGCGGAAGGCGCCGGAAAGCCGTACATCGAATCGGTTCGTTTCAACGGGCAGCCCTGGGAACGGATCGACATCCCGCGCAGCCTGCTGGCGGGCGGGGGTCGGCTCGAGTTCGTCCTCTCCGACGTGCCGCGTGGCTGGGCGGCGGACTCCCGGCCGTGGTCCCTGAGTGGCGAGACGCCGCATGACCTCCTCGGCGCCGCGGTGCCCGGTCTGGTGCTGCCGGACCAGCCGTGGCGGGACCTCCTGGCCGTGGCGGAGGGCACCGTCACGGACGACCGTGGCGCCCGGGCGGTGGACCTCGCCGCCGGGGAGACGGTGTTCGCCCCGCTCACGGCCGCATCCGGGCTGCCCGGGCTCTACACGGTGACCCTCGACCAGCCTCAGGAGGCCTCCTGGCGGCTGGAGGCCCTCGACGTCGCGGGCGAATGGCACCTCCTGGACCACCGCGAGGACGAGTTCTTCCAGCGGTCCGGGCAGCTCCGCCCCTTCCGCCCGCACGACGACGGCGCCGGCCGGGCCGCGCTCTTCAACGCCGTGCGCTTCACGGCGCTGAGTCCGCTGCGGCTCGTGCAGCTGGAGGTCCTGGCGTAGGGGGTGCCGGAGCCGGGAACCCGCCGAATCCGCTGCCCAGGGCGTGAGTCCGCTGCATCGTGGAGCGGACTCACGCCTCCGAGAGCGGACTCAGCGCAGGCCCGGCCCGCCCGCCCCGTCCGAGCGTCTTGGGCGTCCCGTGGAACCCGCTGGTCCCGCCGGCTCCGGCATCGTGGACTTCCCCGCATGCTGCTCAAAGATGATCTGGGTCTCCGTCCGGCCGAGGTCCGGGTCGGAGCCGAGGTGGAGCTTGATGAAATCCCGGAGCGCGGGCACGCTCTCGCAGGCGATGTGGAGCACGAAATCGTGGTCCCCGCCGATCAGGTAGACGCGCTGAACCCCCGGGATCGACCGGAGGCGGTTTGCGACGACCGGCAGCCGGTTGCGGACCGTGCTGTGCACACTGACGAAGATCATCGCCTCGACGCCGGTCCCGACCGCCTCGGGGTCGATGTCGGCGTGGTAGCCGCGGATGACGCCCGCTTCTTCGAGGGCCCGCACGCGGCCGTGGCACGTGGACCGCGGAAGTCCCACGCGGGCGGCGAGCTCCTTGTTGGACAGCCGCCCGTCTCTTCTGAGTTCAGCGAGGATCCTGCGATCGGCCGCGGAGAGCTGAATTCGGTTCACGGAACCGCCTTTCATCAGAGCAGGGATTCGACGATGAAACGCCTCATGGAATGAATTCTGAATTCTGTCCGAAATTCTAGAAGTGATTCCGGAAGATCGCGAGAATTGATACGTACATGATGAATCCGAGATCCACGGCGGACGTGGGTCGCACCAGAATTCTCACCAGGAATGTATTGGCAGTGGGGCATGAGTGGAGCGGCGAGATCACCCGGGAGGACTGTGAGCGGGCGGACCGCGGGGACTCGATGGCGTCTTTCCGTGACGAGTTCGACCTGCCGGACGGGCTGATCTATCTCGACGGCAATTCGCTGGGCGTCCTGCCGCGGGGCGCCGCCGACCGCTGTTCCGCCGTGCTGAAGGACGAATGGGGCACCGATCTCATCGGCAGCTGGAACAAGAACCACTGGTTCGGCCTTCCCGCCCGGATCGGGGAGAAGATCGGCCGTCTGATCGGCGGAGGGGACGGCGGCTGCGTCGCCACCGACACCACCTCGGTGAACCTCTACAAGGTGCTCGGGGCGGCGCTCAGGCTGCAGGCGGAGGATGCGCCCGGACGGCGGGTCATCGTGTCCGAGCGGGAGAACTTCCCCACGGACCTGTACATCGTCTCGGGGCTCATCGACATCCTGGACAAGGGCTACGAACTCCGGCTGATCGACGGGCCGGACGATCTGGACGGTGCGCTGGGAGCCGACGTCGCCGTCGTGCTCCTCACGCAGGTCAATTACCGGAGCGGCGCGCTCTGGGACATGCGCGCGACGACGGCGCGCATCCACGCGGCGGGCGCGCTCGCGGTATGGGATCTGTGCCATTCGGCGGGCGCCCTCCCGCTCTCCGTGGCGGACTCCGGCGCCGACTTCGCGGTCGGATGCACCTACAAGTACCTCAACGGAGGGCCCGGTTCGCCCGCGTTCCTGTGGGTCGCCGCGCGGCACCTGGCCCGGGCGGAGTCGCCGTTGACCGGCTGGTGGGGTCATGCGGAGCCGTTCACGATGGCCCCGGAATATGCGCCGGCGGCCGGCATCGACCGCTTCCTGGTGGGTACCCAGCCGATCCTGTCCCTGGCGACGATGGAGGTCGGCGTCGACCTGGCGCTCCGTGTCGACCAGGAGGAACTGCGCCGCAAGTCGCTGGCGCTCACGTCGCTCTTCATCGACCTGGTCGAACAGCGGCTCCCCGGACATCCGCTGGTCCTGATCACCCCGCGGGAGGAGGAACGGCGCGGAAGCCACGTCTCGTTCCGGCACCCCGAAGGCTACGCCGTCATGAAGGCGCTGATCGCCCAGGGGGTGGTGGGGGACTACCGCGAACCCGAGGTGCTGCGCTTCGGGATCACCCCGTTGTACCTGCGCCACGTGGACATCTGGGATGCGGTGGAGGTCCTGCGCCGGGTCCTGGACGAGGAACTGTGGAGGTCGCCGGAGTTCCAGCTGCGGGATGCGGTGACCTGAGGGCCCGGCGTTCGGCGCAGGCCCTAGCCGTACACCGTGAGGTTCGGGTATTCGCTGTCGTCCGGTTCGGAGGGGAGCTGGTATCCGAGGCGATTGCGCAGTCCCGGAGTCTTGGCCTCGAGGACCACCCGCACCCACACCAGTGCGACGCCGAGGGCGGCCCACAGCACGGCCAGGACCGCCGCCCCGCTCAGCTCACCGCCGCCCAGCACCCATCCTCCGGCCAGCACCGCGCCGACGGTCCAGAGGCGCAGGGCGGCGTCACCGGCGTCGAGGACCTGGGCGGTCGCCGTGCGGGTGATCCGCCGCTGCCGCGGATTCGCGCTCTCCGGTGCCGCGGTGCGGATCGCCCCGAACGCCCGGGCCAGGTCGAGGCCGCTGGTGACGGCGCTCAGCACGAGTCCGACGGCGACGATCAGCCCGCCGGCCAGGGCGATCCCGCCGATCACCTGCTCGACAGGCTCCTCGAAACTGACCTTGTCCGCGTACAGCCCGGGCTGGTGCAGGTAGACGCCGGCGAACACGAGCACCGCCCCGATCACCGTCAGCGAGCCACCCGCCTGCTGGAACCAGTCGTGCGCGGTCCAGGCCCGGCGAGCCCGCCGGCGCTGTTCTTTCGTGGTGATGCGGACCGCCGGTCCGCGATCTCCCAGGGCACTCTTCGGCAGGGCCGGCGCCATCTCCCGAGCCCAGCGCCGATTCCTCGCCACGAGCACGAAGCACGCCACGGTGCACAGCACGACGACGGCGAGCAGCGCCGCGGACGCGACGGCCCAGCCGGTGAAGGCGCTGCGGTGGTCCGGGTCGTCGAGGCGTCCGGCCTCGCCCGCCGCCAGGACGACGCAGGGAATCAGCGCCAGCACGGCCAGGGAACCCAGGCCGACGGCGCTCCACACGGCGGGGGAGTAGGGGTCCGAGACCTGGCCCCGGACCGCCAGGGCGCCCGGGAATCCGGGGTCGCGGGGGTCCAGCCCGGCATAGAGGCGGCCCTTGGCGAGGCGCTCCGGGACCAGTGCCACCCCGTACAGCAGGATGAGAGCGGCGATCCCGATCGAGCTCACCGCGAGGATGCCGAGGGCGCGTGAATCCATTCCCGAGCCCCGAACGGTCAGGCTCGCGACCAGCATCGCGAGAAGGAGAAGGCCCAGCGCCACCGCGCACCCCGCGATCCCGGCGCGCAGCACGGCGAGCACGGCGTCCGCCGCGACGAGGGAGCGGGTCGGCAGGGCTTCCTGGTGCCTGGACATGATGCCTCCCGGTTCGTGAGCGAGGTGAGCAGTGCCGGCCGCAGGCCGCGGCACACCCCCAAACTACCGCGTGGTCTCTCCTGTCCGAACGCTTCCGGACCTGCCGGGGCTCGGGGGGCCGGCCGGGCTCAGAAGAGGGTGAGTGTGGCTCGGGGGTACTCCGACCCCGCCGGGGTGCCCGCCGCCGTCGCGGTCCAGGCCCTGGACAGCCCCACCGCGCCATGCTTGACTGCAGTCAACCCTGGGGATGACCCGTCGCGGATGGCGAGGCACTCCGGACCGGGGCGGGCCCTGCACGCGACTCCGCTCGACGGCGACGATCGGGAAGGCGGCGGAACCGCATGACAGGGGGATCCGCGCGCCGATGAGCTCCCTGTTCCGAACCTCCAGCGCCGTCCTTGTCCGGGCTTTTCCCCTGATCCTCTCGGGCCTGGTTCCCCAGCTGACGAGCCTGGTGGTGCTCACCATCAGCCACGCGGCCGGCACTCCGTCGGTCACCGCACTGCTGGGGCTCACGTCGTCCCTCACCGGACTCGCCTTCGTGGCGACCGTGGGGGTCTCCATCTGCACCGTGCGGGATCTGGTGCGAGCTCGGAAGCAGTCCGCGGCGGCGGCATCCGGCGATCCTGAGGCGGCCCGTGTGGCTCTGTCGAAGGCCTTGCAGTCCAATTGGCGTATCGCCAATTCGTTCGCGGTGTTCAGCCTCCTGCTGTCCGCGGTCTTCATCCTCATCTACTCCCGCAGCATCCCGGAGGAGCATTCCTGGATCGTCTGGAGCTACTTCCTCTCCCAGTCGCTGTCCTTGCTGGTCACCCCCTACTTCGCGGTGATGAACGGCGCCTACCAGTTCGTGGATCGGAGCCGCGAGAACCTCTTCTCCTCAGCGGCCGTGGGGTTCTGTTCGGTCGGTGCTGCGGCACTCTGTTTCCAGCTCTCCGGATCACCGTCCACGGCATTGATGGCCTTCGGGCTGTCCCAGTCCTTCATCAGTGTGGCCGTCCTCCTGATCCGTCTGACGCGACTGTCCCGGAAATTCGGAGTCGTTCCCTGGGACCTGCGCTTCGACTTCTCCGCCGGACGGATCCTCGAACGCCTGGCCGGCGCGATCGACGGCGCCGTGTTCATGACGGTCTTCCTCCTGGTCCAGATGATCGCGACGTCGATCTCGGTGCAGACGGGCGCCGAGATCGCGCTGGCGGTCGGGGTCGCCCGCATGGTGGTGGTTCCCTTGAAGCAGGTGGGGCTCACCTACGGGCGGATGCGGATCTCGGGGCTGGTCCCGGCCGACGACGGGAAGGCCGCCTCCCTGGGCGTGCTCGCCGTCTCGACGTGGGCCATCGTGGTTCCGATCTGTCTGGTGATCGTCGCCGTCGGCCTGCTGGGCCGGCCCGTCGCGGGCAGCTGGGCCCTGTCACTCCTGATCGTGGCGCAGTTTCTCGTGGAACCCTTCGCGGGCGTCCTCTACGGCGCACTGAAGATGACGGCCGGTCCGAAAGCCGGGCTGGTGGGACTCTTCGTCTCGTACGGACTCGTCGCCTCGGCAGGGCTGGTCTTCCTGCGGCAGACGGCCGGCGAAGCGGTGCAGTTCTGGGCGCTGCTCCTGGCGGTGCGGGTGCTGTTCGCGTTGCTGACAACTCGCGCGTGGGTGCGCTTCCGCCCCGCCGTGGAGCCGGTGGCGGTTCGCTGAACTCGCTAGGGAAGGGCCGAACTCGCTACCCGGGACAGCGAAGTCGGCTCCTTCTTAGCGAGTTGAGCCGGGTTCCGTGCCCTCCACAGCGAGTTCAGCGCCGCAAATCAACCTCTACGACGACGTCGGCGCCGGCCCCGAGCTCTCGCGGATGCTCAGGCGCGGCTGGGCTCCCTCGATGCTGGGCACGGGGGTCTCGGCGGCGATGTGCTCCAGCAGCGTCTTGACGGCGAGGGTCCCGAAGGCCACGGTGTCGCGGGTCAGCGAGGTGATGGGCGGATTGCCGAGCTGCACCAGGAGCGAATCCTCGAAGGACACGATCGAGAGCTCGTCCGGCACCCGGAACCCGAGCCCCTGGGCCGCGCGGAGGCTGGCCATCGCCATGACGTCCGTGTCGTACATGACGGCGGTGGGCCGCGCGGACCGGGCCAGCAGCTCCCGGGTGACCCGGGCGGCGTCGTCGGCCTCATAACCGCTGATCACGCTCTGCGAGGCATCCAGTCCCAGCGCCTCGGCGCTCGCGGAGAACTCCTGGCGGCGGAGCTGGGTGTGCTCGAGCTCCTCGGGCCCGGCCACGTATGCGATCCGGCGGTGCCCCAGCCCGTGCAGGTACCGGACCAGGGTGTCCGTGGCGGCGCGGTCGTCGGCCCAGACCGCCGGGATGGCCGCCGTCTGGGAGGGGTGACCCGCGACCTGCACCGCGGGCAGTCCGAGGTGTTCCAGGACCTCGAGCCGGGGGTCGTCCACACGGGGATCCACCATGATCACGCCGTCCACGATCCGGGACTGCCACCATTCCCGGTACGCCTCCATCTCCTCCTCGACGCTGCCCACCACCATCATGTGGAGGGCGGTGTGGCTGCCGCTGAGGCCCAGCTGCATCCCGGAGAGCAGCTGGGGGAAGAACGTCTCCGTGCCGAGGATACGGGCGGAGCGGTTCAGGACGAATCCGATGGCCCCGGCCTGCGACTGGCCGAGCGCGCGAGCGGCCCGATTGGGCTTCCAGTTCAGCTCATCGGCGATGGCCTGGACCCGCGTCCGGGTCTCCTCGCTGACGCCGGGCCGCCCGTTGAGCGCGAACGAGACGGCGCCCTTCGAGACGCCCGCGCGGGCTGCGATTTCGCTGATCGTGGCGCGCTTCGGGTGGTTCATAGCAAGGATCATACGCCGTCGGGAGGTCTTGACTATATCGGTTTAGTTTGGAAGTCTGGCTTCACTTCAGTGACGGGGAGACGTGCGACACAGTGGACGCGCCAGGGACCCCCCAGCCTTGCAACAAAGGAGTCGCACGATGCACCAGAAGAAGACCACGAAGAAGCTGATGGCGGGAGCCGCCCTCCTGCTCTCGGCCGCGCTCGGCATGACGGCCTGTTCGGGCGGAAGCCAGGGCTCCGACCAGCAGAGCGATGCCATCGAAGGCGAGATCACGCTCCAGACCTGGTCCCTGACCCCCAAGTTCAGCGACTACCTGAACAAGGTGATCGCGGACTTCGAGAAGGCCAACCCCAAGGCCAAGGTCAAGCTCCTCGACCAGCCCGGTGACGGCTACTCGGAGAAGGTCCTCAGCCAGGCCGCCTCCAACTCCCTCCCGGACGTCGTCAACCTCCCGAACGACTTCGCCTACCCGCTGGCCCAGCAGGGCGTGCTGCAGGACCTCTCCCAGGGTGACGACCTCTCCAAGAGCTACGTCCAGGGAGCGCTCGACGCGTACAAGTTCCCGGGCATCGACGGCACCTACGCCTACCCCTGGTACCTCCAGACCGATGTGAACTACTGGAACACGGACCAGCTCTCCCAGTGCGGACTGGATCCGGCCAAGCTGCCCTCCAGCCGTGACGAGCTGTTCACCCAGGCCAAGACCATGCACGACAAGTGCCCGGACAAGTTCCTCATCAGCACCCTGCCCGGCCTGAACGCCCTCACGGCCACCGGCCAGAAGGTCATCAACGACGACGGCGCCCAGTTCACCTTCGCCACGGACGACTCCGCCAAGGTGATCGACAAGTACCGCGACGCCTACAAGGCCGGCTACATGCCGCCGTCGATCCTCAACAACAACTACCAGGGCAACGCCAAGCTGTTCACCCAGCAGAAGGTCGCCTGGACCACGGCCGGCTCGTCCGGCGCGCTCGACTTCGTGCGGGACAACCCCAGCCTGAAGGGCAAGTTCACCGAGAACAAGGCGCTCGACACCCCGCCGCTCTACCCGCAGGGTCTCTCCGTCTCCGCCAAGAGCAAGCACCTGGCCACCGCCAAGGCGTTCGCCAAGTTCATGACCAACGCGGAGAACCAGAACGCGTTCGCCAAGCTCACCAACACCTTCCCGTCCTCCACCGGCTCCTCCGAGGACCCGTTCTACTCCAAGGAGGACGGCACCGAGGCCGGCAAGGCCCGCGTCCTGGCGTTCAACAGCCTCAAGGAAGGCAAGGTCCTGAACCCGGTGCAGTGGAACTCCGCCATGGACGACTACTTCAAGCAGCAGGTGGCCCTCGCCGTGAAGGGCGACATCTCCGGCAAGGAAGCCCTGCAGAAGGCTCAGGACAAGGCGAATCAGCTGCTCAAGCAGCAGAAGTGAGCCGTTCCTGAGCGGGTGGGCCGCCGGTCCCGGCGGCCCACCCCGTTCGACAGCTGAAAGGAGACGTCCATGGCGTCGACCACCATCACGCGCCCGGTGAAAAGCCCGGCGAAACCCCCGGTGGGCACCCGGGTCCGCACCAACAAGTGGTTCACCCCGTGGATCCTCGTGGCGCCGGCGCTGCTCTGGCTCCTGGTGTTCAACGTCTGGCCGTCCCTGAACACCATCCGCATGGCGTTCACCAACGCCAAGCCGCTGGGCGGCAAGGAACGCTACGTCGGCGTTCAGAACTTCCAGCAGATCCTCGAAGACGACCAGGTCATGAACGCGCTGCTCAACAGCGTGGTCTACATGGTCATCTGCGTGCCGCTGCTGACCCTGCTCCCGCTCCTCCTCGCGATCCTCGTGGAGAAGCCGCTCAAGGGCATCGCCTTCTTCCGCACCGCGTTCTACACGCCCGTGATCGCCTCCGCCGTCGTGGTCGGTCTCATGTGGAGCTGGCTGCTCGACTCGCGCGGCGCCGTCAACAACCTGGCGCAGGCCCTCCACGTGGTCACCGAGCCGATCCCGTTCCTCACCGACCGCTGGCTCGTCATCATCTCCGCCATCAGCCTGACCGTCTGGAAGGGCCTGGGCTACTACATGATCGTGTACCTTGCGGCCCTCGGGAACGTCGGCAAGGAACTGCACGAAGCCGCCGCGATCGACGGCGCGGGCGCGGTCCGCCGCTTCTGGAGCGTCACCGTCCCGGGCGTCCGAGGAGCCATGGGCCTGGTCGCCGTGCTCGTGGCCATCAGCGCGCTGCGGGTCTTCTCCGAAGTCTTCATCCTCACGGGCGGCAAGGGCGGACCGGGCGGTGAGGACCTCACCATGGTCATGCTCATCCAGCAGTACGCCCGCGGCTTCACGGGCAACCTCGGCTACGCGTCGGCCCTGAGCATCCTGCTCTTCCTGCTGACGCTGATCCCCATGCTGGTCCTGGCCCGCCTGAACTCCAAGGGGGACAAATGAGCGCCACTGAACTGCGGCCCTCCGCACCGGACGACGCACTGGAAGGCGCGACGCCGCCGGCCCGCCGCCGTCGTTCCCGCACCTTCGGCGAGCCCTCCGCCGCCGAGAAATTCTGGCGCTACGCGGCGCTGATCTTCGTCCTGTTCGTGACGGTCGGGCCCTTCCTGTGGCAGCTGTCGACGTCCTTGCGCAGCAGCACGGAGGACATCTACACGGAGAACCTCAGCCTCCTCCCGCAGCAGCCCACGCTCGGCAACTATGTCCGGGTGTTCCAGGCGATCGACGTGTGGCGGTACATCGGCAACTCGCTCTTCGTGGCCGCGGTGGCCGTGGTGGGCAACGTGGTCTTCTCCACGGCCGCCGGCTACGCGCTGGCCCGCCTGTCCTTCCGCTTCAAGAAGTGGGTCCTGGGCCTGTTCATGATCACGCTCATCCTGCCGGCCGAAGCCACGATCATCTCCCAGTACGTCACCGTGCGGGACCTGGGCCTCGCGGACACGCTGCTCGGTGTGGCGCTGCCCGGCATGGTCAGCGTGCTGAACGTGCTCCTGATGTTCAACGCCTTCCGCCAGCTCCCCACGGAGATCGAGGAGGCGGCCGTGGTGGACGGCGCCAACGCCTGGCAGCGGCTCATCCGGGTGGCGCTGCCGTCCGTCTACGGCACCATCGCCGTCGTGGCGATCTTCTCGTTCATCGGCGCCTGGGATGATTTCCTCTGGCCGCTGATCGTTCTCACCACCCCCGAGAACTTCACGCTCACCATCGGGCTGCAGTACCTCTCCGGCACCTTCACCAATGACATGCGGCTCATCGCGGCCGGCACCATGATCGCCTTCATCCCCATCGCCGTGGTCTTCGGCGTCCTGCAGAGATTCTTCTTCAAGGGCGTCGAAGAGGGCGGCGTCAAGGGCTGAGACCATTCATCAACGATTTCAGGAGGACAATTCCGTGCGATTCGGGGTCAACTACACACCGGCGTCGGGGTGGTTCCACTCCTGGCAGCATCTCCGGGAGGAGGACGTGCGCCGGGACCTGGGGCAGATCGCCACGCTCGGCGTGGACCACATCCGCATCTTCCCGCTCTGGCCCGTGGTGCAGCCGAACAGGAGCCTGATCAGCCAGACCGCTCTCGATGACGTGATGACGGTGGTGGACATCGCCGCGGAGTTCGGCCTGGACGTGAACCTGGACGTGCTCCAGGGGCACCTCTCCAGCTATGACTTCCTGCCGGCGTGGATCACCACCTGGCACCGGCGGAACCTGTTCACGGACCCGGACGTGGTGCGGGCCGAGGCGGATCTCGCGGCCGAGTTCGCCCGCCGCCTCGAGGGACGTCCCAACATCATGGGCATCACCCTGGGCAACGAGCTCAATCAGTTCGCCCCGCCCATCCACCCGGACGCCCATCCCGTGACCCCGGAACAGGCGTCGGCCTGGCTGGAGACCCTCGTGGCGGGCGCCCGCGCGCACGGGAACCCCTTCGTCACGAATGCCATGTACGACGCGTCCTGGTACGACGACCGTCAGCCCTTCGAGCCCCGCCACGCCGTGGAGTTCGGCGACGCCACCGTCGTGCACTCGTGGGTCTTCAACGGCGCCGCCCAGACCTTCGGGCCCCTCCACGACGGCTCCGTCCGCCACGCCGAATACCTTCTGCGGCTCGCCGCCGCGTGGCACCAGGACGCGACACGCCCCGTGTGGCTCCAGGAGGTCGGCGCCCCTACGACGGTGATCCCGCGCGAATCCGCCCCGGACTTCCTGGAGGCCACCATCCGCCACGCGGCCACCGTGCCCGGCCTGATGGGGGTGACCTGGTGGTGCTCGCATGACGTGTCGCGGGCGCTCGCCGACTTCCCGGAGGTCGAGTACGACCTGGGTCTGTTCACCCACGACGGCGAGCTGAAGCCCACGGGGGAGCGCTTCGCCGCGCTCGTGGCCGAGTTCCGGGCTTCCGGGGCGGCCGCGGGCGGAGCGGGCGGTGCCGTGGCCGCCGGCGAGCCCTCCGGCGTCGCGCTGGTCCTCGACGACACCGCCGAAGGCTACCGCGCGAGTTGCGCACCCGGCGGGGCGTTCCACCGGGCCTGGCTGGACGCCGCCGCGGTCTCCGGACAGGGCCCGCAGGTCCTCCTGGCCTCCCGCGGCCAGGACCCCGCCGCGCTCGCCGCCCGGGGCATCATCACGGTCCTGGAGAGCGACGCATCCGCTCCCGGGGCAATTACCGCAAATCGCTAGCGAAACCCCGGAAAGCGCTGCTAGTCTCGCCCTTTGCGAGCCGTTGACCTACCAAGCCACCTGACACCAGACGTGAGGACACGAGCACATCCATGCATGACGACATCAACCTGACCACCGGACGGGTCAAGCGGGTTCTGGCCGAACGGCTGTATCCCGCCGTCTACGAGGAGAGCGTGGCGCTGGACGTCGCCTGGCACGAACTGCCGGGTGAGCCGATCGCCCCCGCCGAGGGCCTGGCCCTCGACTACTCGCCGTACCAGGTGGGCACCCCGTGGGGCGCCGCCTGGGGCACCACCTGGTTCCGTCTGCAGGGCCGGATCCCCGAGGCCTGGTCCGGGCGCCGGGTCGAGATGGTGGTGGACCTCGGCTTCGATGTGAACATGACGGGCTTCCAGTGTGAAGGCCTGGTCTACACGCCGGAGGGCGAGCCGCTGAAGTCGCTCAACCCGCGCAATCAGTGGGTCCTGGTGGCCGACGAGGCGCAGGGCGGGGAATCCGTGGAGCTCTTCATCGAGGCCGCGTCCAACCCGGTCCTGCTCGACTACCACCCCTTCCTTCCCACGCAGGAGGGCGACATCCGCACCTCCTCGCCGAAGAAGCTCTACACGACGCGCCGCATGGACCTGGCCGTGTTCAACCGCGAGGTGCACGAACTGTGCCTTGACCTGGAGGTCCTGTTCGAACTCCAGGCCGAGCTGCCGGAGTCCTCGCCGCGCCGGATGCGCATCCTCCAGGGCCTGGACGACGCCCTGGACCGGGTCGACCTCCAGCGCATCGCCGAGACCGCGGGGGACGCCCGCGAGGTCCTCGCGCCGCTGCTCGAGCGTCCCGCCGAGGCCAGCGCCCACCACGTCTCCGCCATCGGCCACGCCCACATCGACTCCGCCTGGCTCTGGCCGCTGCGCGAGACCATCCGCAAGGTGGCCCGCACCAGCTCCTCCATGACCGAGTTGATCGGCCAGGACCCGGACTTCCGGTACGGCATGTCCAGCGCGCAGCAGTACAAGTGGCTCAAGGTCCACCGCCCCGAGGTGTACGCCAAGGTCAAGGCCGCCGTCGCCGAGGGCCGTTTCGTGCCGCTGGGCGGCATGTGGGTCGAGTCGGACACGGTCATGCCCAGCGGCGAGGCCCTGTCCCGCCAGTTCCTGTACGGCCAGTCGTTCTTCCGGGACGAGTTCGGCGCGGCCTGCCGCGGGGTGTGGCTGCCGGACAGCTTCGGCTACTCGCCGGCCCTGCCGCAGCTCATGCGCCGTGCCGGTTTCGAGTGGTTCTTCACTCAGAAGATCTCCTGGAACCAGGTCAACAAGTTCCCGCACCACACGTTCAACTGGGAAGGCATCGACGGCTCCAGGGTCTTCAGTCACTTCCCGCCCATGGACACCTACAACGCGCAGCTCTCCGGCGAGGAGATGGCCCGCGCCAGCCGCCAGTTCCGTGAGGCCCGCGTCGCCTCCGGGTCGATCGCACCGGTCGGCTGGGGTGACGGCGGTGGCGGCACCACCCGCGAGATGACCGGCAAGGCCCGGCGTCTCGCGGATCTGGAAGGCAGTGCCACGGTCCGCTGGGAGAACCCGGACGACTACTTCGAGCGCGCCCGCCAGGAGCTCCCGAAGCCTCCGGTCTGGGTCGGTGAGCTGTACCTGGAACTCCACCGGGCCACCCTCACGAGCCAGCACAAGACCAAGCAGGGCAACCGCCGCGTGGAGCACCTGCTCGTGGAGGCCGAACTGTGGAGCGCTACGGCCGCGGCCCGCACCGGCTATGCGTACCCCTACGACGAGCTGAACGCGCTGTGGGAGGACCTCCTGCTGCACCAGTTCCACGACATCCTGCCCGGCACCTCCATCGCGTGGGTGCACCGCGAGGCCGTCGAGACCTACCGCCGTCTCACGGAGGAGGCCGAGGCCCTGATCGGCCGCGCGCTGGACGCCCTGGCCGGCGACGGCGACGTGCAGCTCACGTTCAATGCCGCGCCGTTCGGGCGCTCCGGCGTGCCCGCGCTGGGCGCCGCCGAGGCCGCCCCGCGGGGCGCGGAGCCGGTCACCGTGAGCGAGGAGGCGCGCGGCGTCGTGCTCCGCAACGGACTGGTGGAGGTCGTCATCAGCCGCGAAGGCCACATCGTCTCCGCGGTGGACCTGGCCAGCGGCCGGGACGCGATCCCCGCGGGCGCCGAGGCGAACGTGCTCCAGCTGCACCAGGACTTCCCGAACATGTGGGACGCCTGGGATGTGGACCGGTACTACCGCAACCGCGTGACCGAGCTGCGCTCGCTGACGTCGTTCTCCGTGGAGGGCGACGAGGACGAGGCGCGGGTGGTGATCGAGCGCGAGTTCTCCGGGTCCCGGGTCCGTCAGGTGCTCCGCCTGGCCGCGGATGCCCGGACTCTGCGCATCGACCAGGAGACCGACTGGCACGAGGCCGAGAAGTTCCTCAAGGTGTCCTTCCCGCTGGACGTCCGCGCGGAGCACACGGCCGCGGAGACGCAGTTCGGCTTCAACAAGCGCGTCACGCACACCAACACGAGCTGGGAGGCGGCGAAGTTCGAGACCTCCATGCACCGCTTCGTGCTGGCGGAGGAGCCCGGCTTCGGCGCGGCCCTGGTGACCGAGTCCAGCTACGGCTTCGACATGACCCGCGACGCCGACGACGACGCCGGAGTGACCACCACCCTCCGCCTCTCCCTCCTCCGGGCCCCGCGGTTCCCGGATCCGGAGACCGATCAGGGCGTGCACCAGCACTCGTACGGTCTCGTGATCGGAGCGGACGCCCTGGTCGCGACCCGTGAGGGCATCCACCTGAACAGCCCGGTCCGTGCGCGGTCCGGCGCCGCCCCGGTCGAGTCCCTCGTGCGGGTCGACGGCGACGGCGTGCTCGTCTCCTCGGTGAAGCTCGCCCACGACCGTTCCGGCGACCTGGTGGTCCGCGTCTACGAGCCTCAGGGCCGCCGCGCGAACGCCGTGCTGCACGTCGACCCGGCGTTCGGCGCCGGCCGCGAGGTCAGCCTGATCGAGGACGAGCTCCCGGACGCCCCGGCCCTGGAGGCTGCCGGCGCCGGCTCGGCCGGCGAGGCTGAGGGCGCGACGGCGGAGGCCGGCGTCGCGCTGTCCCTGTCGCCGTTCTCGGTCCGCACGTTCCGCTTCAGCCCGGTGCGGTCGGGCTAGGCAGGTCCAGGCGGGTTCCCGGCCCGCGGCGTCCTTCGTGAAACCGTGAGTTTCCGTCGAAACAGTGTGTTTAACGCGCGGTTTCGACGGAAACTCGCGGTTTCGGCGTTTCCGGGGCCGCCACGCCCACCGACGCCCGCCCCGCCGCCCGCCACGCCTCCGGATTGTTCAACAAACCCTTGCCGGATTGTTGAACAAAGTTCTATGATGTGAGTCACGTGGTCCCGTGACGGGCGCCACGGACAGCTCTCCCGGACCGGTCGGTCCCCGTGGAATGGACTCGCATGCTCGTACTCATCGGGGTGCTGCTGGTGATCATCGGATTCGCCGTTCGCCTCAACCCCCTCATCGTCGTCACCGTCGCCGGGATCGTCACCGCGCTCCTGGGCGGTATGAACCCCTTGCAGATCCTGGAGGCCTTCGGTTCCGGCTTCGCCAGCAGCCGTTCCGTCACGGTCTTCGCGGCCGTGCTGCCGGTCATCGGCATCATCGAATACTTCGGGCTCCAGGAACAGGCCAAGAATCTGATCTCCAAGCTCGCCCGCCTCACGGCCGGCCGCGTCCTCCTGGCGTACCTGGCCATCCGCCAGGTGACCGCCGCCGTCGGGCTGACGAGCATCGGCGGGCACGCGCAGGCCGTCCGGCCGCTCGTCTACCCGATGGCCGAGGGCGCCGCGATGCGCCGCTACGGCACGGTTCCGGAGAAGCTCAAGGAACGCATCAAGGGCCACTCCGCCGCGGCGGACAACGTCGGCGTCTTCTTCGGCGAGGACGTCTTCGTGGCCGTCGGGTCGATCCTGCTGATCACCACCTTCGTGGACACCACGTACCACCTGCAGCTCGAACCGCTCGAACTCGCGCTCTGGGCCATCCCGACCGCGATCGCCGCCTTCCTCATCCACGGCTTCCGGCTCCTCCGCCTGGACCGTCAGCTGGACCGCGAATACGCCCGTCTCACCGGGAAGACCGTCACCGTCGAGGCCGGGAGCGCCGCATGATCAACGTCGAAGCCGTCTACTGGTTCATCGGAGCCCTGTTCATCGCCTGGGCCTCCCTCATCGCGCGGGACACCGGCCACCGGCACCGCATCGGCAGCTCGCTCTTCTGGGGCATCCTCGGGCTCTGCTTCTTCTACGGCACGTGGGTCCAGGCCGGGAAGGCTCCCGCGTGGATCCTGGGCGTGGCGGTCCTGGTGCTCGTGGGACTCGCCTCCAGCGGCCAGCTCTCGGACGGCAAGGCGAAGTCGTCCACCCCCGCCGAGCGCGTCGCCTATGCCGCCCGTTTCGGGAACAAGCTGTTCATCCCGGCCCTCCTGCTTCCGGTGGTGACCGTTGCCCTCGTGCTCGCGGCGCCGGTCCTCGTCATCGGGGGCACGCCGATCCTGGATCCCAAGAACACCACCCTCGTGGCACTGACCATCGGCGCGATCGTGGCCGCGGCCGCCGCCGTCGTGATCCTGAAGCCCCGCAACAAGCTCGCGCCGCTGCTGGAGAGCCGCCGGATCCTGGAGTCCATCGGCTGGGCGGCGCTCCTGCCGCAGATGCTCTCGACCCTCGGCATCCTGTTCACCAAGGCGGGCGTCGGGACGGCGGTCGGAACCCTCACGGCATCCATCCTCCCGAAGGGGTCGCTGCTGGCCGCTGTGACGGTGTATTGCGTGGGCATGTTCCTGTTCACGGTGCTGATGGGCAACGGCTTCGCGGCCTTCCCGATCATGACCGCGGCGATCGGCTGGCCCGTCCTGATCCAGCAGTTCCACGGCAATCCGGCGATCGTCTTCGCCATCGGCATGCTCGCGGGCTTCTGCGGCACGCTGTGCACCCCCATGGCGGCGAACTTCAACCTGGTCCCGGCCGCGCTCCTCGAGATGAAGAACCGCTACGGTGTGATCACGGCGCAGATCGGCACCGCTCTGCCGTTGCTGGTGGTCAACATCGGCCTCATGTACTTCCTGGCGTTCTAGAAAGGCACCCTCATGACCGACACCTTCTTCCCGGGCGCCGCCCAGCACTGCGCCGACGTCGTCCTGGACAATCTGGGCCGCCCGTACCCCTACGCCTCGCACCACGTGGAGCGCTCCGAGACCGATCTGCACACGCCCGCCGAGCTCCACCCGGCGTTCCACACCTCCTTCGACTGGCACTCCTGCGTGCACATGCACTGGCTCGGCGTCA
Organism: Arthrobacter woluwensis; assembly: GCF_900105345.1. Classification (NCBI taxonomy): domain Bacteria; kingdom Bacillati; phylum Actinomycetota; class Actinomycetes; order Micrococcales; family Micrococcaceae; genus Arthrobacter; species Arthrobacter woluwensis. The sequence goes on along the minus strand of NZ_FNSN01000003.1, from coordinate 309,075 downwards.
GCGTGCTCGACGCCGCTCTGCGGGGCGAGGCGGACCTTGACGCCGGCACGGCCGACGCCCTCCGCGCCGCCCTGGGCGCGAACCTCACCGCCGCGAAGCTCGCCGTCGAGGCGGACTACCTCCGAGCCAACCCCAGCTGGGAACGCCCGTACGGCTGGGCCTGGCTCGTGCGCCTGGCCGCGGCCTGCCACGCGTCCCAGGATCCGGAGATCGCCGCCTGGGGCCGCGACCTGGACGGCTGCGTGGACGTGGTGGCGGAGCTGGTCCAGGCGTGGACCGCGACCGTCGAGCACCCGGTGCGGCACGGCCTGCACACCAACTCGGCTTTCGGACTGTCCTACCTCCTGACCGCGTTCCGTGACCTCGGCCGCGACGCAGCCGCGGAGGCCTGCGAACGGGCCGCCCTCCGCTGGTTCGGTGAGGACCGTGCCTGGGCCACCGAGTGGGAGCTGAGCGGGCAGGACTTCCTCTCCGCCGGGCTCAGCGAGGCCGATCTCCTGCAGCGCGTGCTCCCCACCGACGAGTTCGCCGTCTGGCTGGAGGGGTTCCTGCCCGGCCTGACCGCGGAGTCCCGCATGCTCGCCACCGTCGGGGTGGCCGATGAGAGCGACGGCTACATGGTCCACCTGCACGGCCTGAACCTCACGAGGGCGGGGCAGCTCGCACGGGTGGTCGCGGCGCTGGACGCCCCGGCTGAAGCCCGGCCCGGCGCCCGCTCCGGCACGCCGCAGGACCTGCGCGCGGTGCTGGACGCCGCCGTCGAGCCGCTGTTCGAGGCCGGGATGCACGGCCTGCAGAGCGGCGACTTCATGTCCACGCACTGGCTCGCGAGCTTCGCGTGGGACGCCCGGGAGTCCATCGGACGCCTGCGGAGCGTGACCGCGTGAGCGTGATCGACCTCAACAGCGACGTCGGGGAGTCCTTTGGGAACTGGACCTTCGGGGACGACGCCGCCATCCTGGCCAACGTCTCGAGCGCCAACGTCGCGTGCGGTTTCCACGCCGGGGACCCGGTGGGCATCCGCGCCACCGTGCGCGCGGCCGTGCGCACCGGGACGACCGTCGGGGCCCACCCCGGCTACCGCGACCTGGCGGGCTTCGGGCGCCGCTTCATCGACATGGACGCGGGGGAGCTCCGCGACGACGTGATCTACCAGATCGGCGCGCTCCAGGCCCTCGCACGTGCCGAGGGCGCCGCCGTCCGGTACGTGAAACCGCACGGCGCCCTCTACAACACGATCGTGCGCCACGAGGCCCAGGCGCGGGCCGTGGTCGACGCGGTCCTCGCCGTCGATCCGGCGCTTCCCCTCCTGGTGCTGCCCGGTTCCGCTGTCGAACGGATCGCCGCCGAGGCCGGGCTCCGCACCGTGGCCGAAGCGTTCGCCGACCGCGCCTACCGGCCCGACGGCACTCTCGTCCCCCGCAGCGACCCGGACGCCGTGCTGCACGACATCGACCGGATCCTGGACCACGTGTTCCGCCTGGTGGACGGCACGGTCCGGGCCGCCGACGGCACCGTGCTGCCCGTGACCGCCGGCAGCATCTGCGTGCACGGCGACACCCCCGGGGCGGTCGCCATGGCCGAGCGCATCCACCGGGAACTCACGGCGCGCGGCGTCGTGGTCCAGAGCTTCGCCTGAGATGGGCCGACTGCTGGGCGTGCGCCGCGTGGGGGACCGCGCGGTGCTCGCCGAACTCGACGGCCTGGACGCCGTGCTGGCGCTCCAGGCGGGCCTGCTCGCCGAGCCCCCGGCCGGCGTCGTGGATGTCGTGGCCGCGGCTCGCACCGTGCTCGTGACCGTGGGTCTCCCGCAGTCTCTGGCCGGGGTGGTGGAGCGGCTGCGGTCGGCTGACCTGGCCGCCGGGGTGCGCTCCGCCGGGCGCGAGGTGAGGATCGAGACCGTGTACGACGGCGAGGACCTCGCCGAGGTCGCCCGCCTCACCGGCCGCAGCGTCGAGGCCGTTGTGGCCGGGCACGCGGACGCCGTCTGGACCGCCGCGTTCGGCGGATTCGCCCCGGGGTTCGCCTACCTTAGCGCGCCCGGCATGCCTGAGGTCCCGCGCCGGACGTCCCCGCGGACCCGGGTGCCGGCCGGTTCCGTGGCGCTCGCCGGCGGGTACTCGGCCGTCTACCCGAATGACTCGCCCGGCGGCTGGCAGCTCATCGGACGCACCGGCGCGCTCCTGTGGGACGCCGCCCGCGACGAACCCGCGCTCATCAAGGCCGGCGACACCGTCCGCTTCGTCCCCGTCCGCGACATCGTGCAGGCCCTGCCCGCCCGGCCCGCCGCCGAAACCGGCGAACCCGTCCTGGAGGTCCGCAACCCCGGCCTCCAGACCACGGTGCAGGACCTCGGGCGGCCCGGCCACGCGGCGTCGGGGGTCAGCGATTCCGGCGCCATGGACCGCGGCGCCCTCAAACGCGCCAACCGCATGGTCGGCAATCCCGCCGGCGCGCCCGGACTCGAAGCCCTGCCAGGCGGCCTGACGCTGCGCGCGTTGCGGGACACGATCCTCGCCGTCACCGGGGCGGACGTCCCGCTTCTGATCGGCGGCGACGACGGCGCCCAGTGGGACGCCCCGCTCGACGCCCCGCTCACGCTCCTGGCCGGTGAGACGCTGCGGCTGGGAACGCCTGTCGCTGGTCTGCGCAGCTACGTGGCGGTACGAGGCGGCGTGCGGGGCGGCACGGTGCTGGGCAGCGCCGCCACGGACGTTTTGTCCGGGCTGGGTCCAGCCCCGCTCACGGCGGGGAGCCGTCTGGGCCTGCTCGATCCGCGGCTGCGCGGCGCCGTGGGGGAACCGGAGACGGCTCCCGCGCTGCCATCGGCCGAGGAGGCCACGGTGCTCCGGGTGGTCCCCGGTCCCCGCGACGACTGGTTCACCAACGAGTCCCTCGAGGCGTTCCACGCGGGGGAATGGACCGTGACGGCCGAGTCGAACCGCGTGGGGATCCGGTTCTCCGGAGAGCCCCTGGTGCGCCGGACCGAGGGTGAGCTCCAGAGCGAGGGCACGGTGCGGGGCGCCATCCAGGTGCCGGCGTCCGGGCTGCCCCTGGTCTTCATGGCGGACCACCCCGTGACCGGCGGGTATCCCGTGATCGGCGTGGTGCTCGACGCGGACCAGGACCGGCTGGCCCAGCTCCCGCCCGGGGCGAGGGTCCGCTTCGAACCGGTGGCCCCGGCGTCGCTGTAGGTCCGTGGCACGGGCCGGCAGTGGACCGGCCGTGCGCCGAAACAGTGAGTTCCCGACGAAACAGTGAGCAGAACACGCTGTTTCGTCGGGAACTCACTGTTTCAGCGCTGTGACGGCGATTCCGGCCTGTTCCGCCCCTCGGCATACAGTGGGCCTGTGAGTTCTGATGCTGTCCTGGCGGGGTTGCGCCGCGAAGCGCGTGCCGCCCACGCGCACACCGCCCAGTGGGTGGCGGCCACGCTGCGGCAGCGCATCGCCGACGGCGAGCTGACCCCTGGCACCAAGCTTCCCGAAGAGGCGCTCCGGGAGGCCCTGGGCGTCTCGCGGAACACGCTCCGCGAGGCCTTCGCCACCCTGCACGCCGAACGCGTGGTGCAGCGGATCCCGAACCGCGGCGTCTTCGTGGCTCACCCGACGGCCGAGGATGTCCGCGAGATCTACCGGGTCCGGAAGCTCGTGGAACCGGCCGCCCTGCTGTGGGCCCCGCGGATCGACGTCGAGGAGCTCGCGGGGATCGTCCGCCGGGGCCGAGCCGCGGTCACGGAGGGTGACATCGCCGGGATGGCCGGGGCGAACCAGGATTTCCACCGGACCGTCCTCGCGGCCGCCGGCAGCATCCGGCTCGACGCACTCATGGAACAGGTGCTCGCGGAGATGCGGCTGGTGTTCGCGGCGATGGGCCGGGACCCTCGCTTCCATGCGCCGTATGTGGAGGGCAACGAGAGGATCGTCGAGCTCCTGGCGGCGGGACAGCGTGCCGAGGCCGCCGAGTACCTCCGGGATTATCTCGACCGGGCCGAGCAGCAGCTCGTGGACGCGGTCGAAGGGCGGGCTTAGGCGGGTTCCGCGGCGGGTGCCGTCGCGGGGCCGCTCAGCCCTTGCCGCCCGAGCCAGGCACCGCCAGTCCGCTAGGAGGGACGTGAATCCGCCGCATCTCGTAGCGGATTCACGCCGTCGGCAGCGGACTCGGCGAAGCAGACAGCGGAGATCACGGGGAACAGTGCGCCTGAGAGCCTGGCCTCGTCAGCCCCGGTTCTCCTTCGGGTAGAAACGGCCGCGGCGGGTGAGGACCCAGAACATCGACACCCCGCTCAGCACGCCCAGGCCGATCCCCAGGAGCAGCGAGTACGGGGAATCGCGGGACACGACGGCCGCCACCACCAGGAGCAGGGCAAGGAGCCCGAAGCTGGCGGAGTTGAAGGCGAGCTTGCCCTCGAGGGCCGGCTTGATCTGCCCGTAGACCGCCGCCTGGATCACCACGAACACCACGTACGCCCCGGCGCTCACCAGATGCCACGGCGCGGGCGCGGCGGCGTAGAGACCCAGCCCCACGCCGAACGCGATGGACAGGCCCATCCAGTAGGACCGGGCCTTCGCCAGGGCCGGGGGTGTGGTGCGGGGCATGTCGTTCGGGCTCCTTCGGGGCGGTTCGTCGGGCGGTTCGTGCCGCCGGGCGGCACGGTCGTGGGGGTGATCCGGGGGCGATGCCACGGGCCAGGTCAGATGGGCGGGTCAGAGGGTCAGGGCAGGTGCAGGACGATGCAGGGACCGCCGTCGTAGAGCCCTCCGTCAATGTCTACCACAAGGCCGTCGGCGTACACGTCCGGGCCCTGGGTGAGGGGTGCGGGATGCCCGTGGAAGTCCGCAATGATGCTGTGGCCGTGCACCAGACGGGACCCGCCGAACTCGCGGAGGAAGTCGCGTGCCACGGACGGCCGGTCCCGGAACGCGTGCCGGGTGGTCAGCCGGGCCCAGACGTCCCAGACATCAAGGGGATCGTCGCTCTCGAGCCGGCTCCGCAGGGTGTCGTTGACGCCGGTGATGTCCGATCCCCAGTGGAGGTACTGCGTCGTGTCCGCGTGGACCAGGAGGTGCGACCCCGTCAGCGCCATGCCCGGGAGCGACGCGAGCCAGGCGAAGTCCTCGTCGCTGAGGTCCCGCTGGTCCTGTTCGCGTCCGCCGTTGCGTTGCCACGAGTCGTGGAAGGACCGGGGTCCGGCGGGAGTCTCGAGGCGCAGGGCGCCGAAGCGCCGCTTGCCCAGCGCCAGGACTTCGTGGTTCCCCAGCAGCGCGTGGACGGCGCCGCCGTCGTCGGCCGCCTGATGCTGGAGGCGGCGCACCAGGTGCACCACGCCGGAGCCCTCCGGCCCGCGGTCCATGAAGTCGCCGAGGAGCCAGAGGGTGCGCTGCCCGCCGCACCACGAACCCATCCGGTCCAGGAGTCCCTGGCGCCGCAGGGCGTTCGACAGCGGCTCCAGCGCGCCGTGGACATCACCGATGACGACGTCGGGCGCCTGGCCGCCGTCGTCGGGGGTGAGTCCCAGCCAGGTCATTCCGTCTCCGGCTCCGCGACCGTGCCGCGCGCCTTCGCGATGGCCTTCATGCCGTGATACATCACGAGGGCCGCCGCGGACCCGAGCGCGATGCCCGTGAAGCTGAGCTCGCCGAGGTTCCACGTGTAGTCCGCGATGCCCACGATCAGGGCGACCGCGGCCGTGCTCAGGTTGATCGGGTTGGAGAAGTTGACCTTGTTCTGCACCCAGATCTTCACGCCCAGGATGCCGATCATGCCGTACAGCATCGTGGCCGCGCCGCCCAGCACACCGGCCGGGACGGTCGCGATGAGGGCCCCGAACTTGGGGGAGAAGCTGAGGACGATCGCGAAGACGCCGGCCACCCAGTACGCGGCCGTGGAGTACACCTTCGTGGCGGCCATGACGCCGATGTTCTCCGCGTAGGTGGTGGTGCCGGAGCCGCCGCCCGCGCCGGCCAGGATGGTCGCGGCGCCGTCGGCCATGAGGGCGCGCCCGGCGTAGGCGTCGAGGTTCTCACCGGTCATGGTGGCGACGCTCTTCACGTGTCCGACGTTCTCGGCCACGAGCACCAGAACCACGGGCACGAACAGTCCGATCACGCCGACATTGAAGCTCGGCGCCTGGAAGTGGGGCAGACCGATCCAGGCGGCGGAATCCATCTGGCTGTAATCCACCTCGCCGCGCCACATGGCCACCACGTAGCCGAGGACCACGCCGATCAGGATGTTCAGGCGGCCCAGGATGCCCTTGAAGAGCACGCCCACCAGGATGATGGCGAGCAGCGTGACCAGGGCCGTGATGGGCGCCTTGACGAAGTTCGCCTTGGCCGCCGGGGCGAGGTTGAGGCCGATGAGGGCCACGATCGCACCCGTGACCATCGGCGGCATGAGGCGGTTGATCCACTCGGAGCCGAACGCCTGCACCACGAGACCCACCAGGAACAGCGCCGCGCCGGCCATGATGACGCCGCCGAGCGCCCCCGCCACGCCGTACTGCTGCTGCGAGGCCATGATGGGGGCGATGAACGCGAAGCTCGATCCCAGGTAGCTGGGCACCCGGCCCCGCGTGACCACGAGGAACAGCAGGGTTCCGATGCCTGAGAAGAAGAGGGTGGTGGCCGGTGGCATTCCCGTCAGGATGGGCACGAGGAACGTGGAGCCGAACATGGCCACCACGTGCTGGGTGCCGATGCCGAGGGTGCGGGGCCAGCTGAGCCGTTCGTTGGGGGAGACCACTTCGCCGGGCCGGACGGTCTTGCCGTCGCCGTGGAGGGTCCAGGAGGTTCCGAGCAGGCTCACGCGAGGCCTTTCCAGAGGTATGGGGGTGTATCCAGAGCAACTTTACTGGGTGGCCGGGTGGACCGAGCGGGCCGATATGTGTCCTATCTCACACTCTGCCGGGGAAGAACGGCCGAATGCTTGAAGTTGAAACCATTCGGAACCCCCACGGAACTCCCCGAAGGAACATGACATGAGCATCGCCCACGAAGAAGCCGTCCTCGACGCGGCCTCCGTCAACGCCCTCTTCCACGAAGCCCGCACGGCCAACGCCTTCCAGGGCGAGGTCACCGAGCAGCAGCTCCAGGCGATCTGGGAGCTGACCAAGTTCGGCCCCTCCGCCTTCAACGCCCAGCCGCTGCGGGTGACCTTCGTGCAGTCGCCGGAGAAGCGCGCCGAGCTCGTCGACGCCATGATGGCCGGCAACCAGCCGAAGACCGCGGCCGCCCCCGCCGTCGCCGTCCTGTCCTACGACACCGAGTGGCACGCCAAGTGGGACGAGTTCTCCCCGGGCTGGGACGCCCCCAAGGCCATGTTCTCGGACAACGCTGAACTAAGCGGCACGTTCGCCAACAACAACGCGCACCTGCAGGCCGGCTACTTCATCCTGGCCGTCCGCGCCCTCGGCCTCTCCGCAGGCCCGATGACCGGCGCCGACTTCTCCGCCATCGACGCCGCCTTCTTCCCGGAGGGCGACCAGAAGAGCTTCCTCGTGGTCAACATCGGCCAGGCCGGCGAGGGCGCCTGGGGCGCCCCGAAGCCGAAGTTCGGCTTCGATGAGGCCGTCACCGTCCTCTGATCCGTCCGGATGCCCGAAGGCCCCGGTTCCCCTGTGGGAGCCGGGGCCTTCGTCGTTCTCAGGGCCGGGGTGGTGCTTCGGGTGACCGTGCCGTCAGACCCACGGCTTTGTGGTTTACCCCCTGAAATTTCGGTGGGTGAACCACGAATCCGTGGGTGGCAGCGCCGGGCTGTCCGGTCGGCGGTGTGCCCGGCTCACTTGCCGCACGACGACGCCGGGCTCAGCCTTCCGCGCCGACGGCCTTCTGCGTGGGGGACGGCTCCCCGCTGCCGCGCTCGCGGGCGTTCTGCTCCCTGAGCTCGCGGTGCTCGGCCCAGACGTGCCGGAGCTGCTTCCGCACCGTCCCCTCGCCCCAGCGGCTGACCAGGAGGAGCCCCGCGAGTCCTGCGAGGAGCGCGACCGCCCCGCCTCCGAACACCGCCCAGCGAGGGCCGAACTCGTTGGCGATCCACCCCACGAGGGGCCCGCCGATCGGCGTCCCGCCCTGGATGACCGTCATGTAGAGCGCCAGGACGCGCCCCCGGTAGGCGGGCTCGGTCCGCATCTGCAGCAAGGTGTTCGCGCTGTTCAGGAACGTCAGGGCGCACAGTCCCACGAGCACCAGCATGATCGCGTAGAGCGTGTACCCGGGCATGAAGGCGGCTACGCACGTCGTGACACCCAGCCCGATCGCCCCCATCACGAGGTACCGCAGCCGCGGAGCCGCGCGCCGGGCCGCGAGCAGCGCCCCGGCGAGGGTGCCCACCGCCATGACGGAGCCCAGCAGGCCGTAGGCGTCGGGGCCGGCGTCGAACACCGAGGCCGCCATGACCGCGTTGGTGAGCTGGAAGTTCATGGTGAACGTCCCCACGAGCCCCGCGAGGACCATGACCAGGAGAGCCCGTGGCCGGGCGAGGACGTACTTCACGCCGTCCTTGAGCTGGCCCCGGCCGCGTGGCACGGGAGCGCTGCGGTGGAGGGTCTTCGTGTTCATCCGGAGGATCCCGATGAGCACTGCGGCGAAGCTCGTCGCGTTCAGCAGGAACACCCAGCCGGTGCCGATCAGGCCGATCAGGAGTCCCGCGATGCCGGGGCCGGCCAGGCGCGCCAGGTTGAAGGAGGCGCTGTTGAGTGCGACGGCGTTGGCCACGTTCTCCCGGCCGACGATCTCGGAGACGAAGGCCTGCCGCGGCGGGGCGTCGAAGGCGCTCGCGACACCCAGAGCGAGGGCGATGACGTAGATGTGCCAGAGCTGGGCCGTGCCGGTGAGGACGAGCACGGCCTGCAGGAGGGCCAGCAGCCCCATGGCGGTCTGGGTCGTCAGGAGGATCTTGCGCTTGTCCAGGCGATCGCCGAGCAGGCCCGCGTAGGGGCCGAGCAAAAGGATGGGGAGGAACTGGAGGCCGGTGGTGAGGCCGACCGCGGCGCCGTCGTGGTCCGTGAGCTGCGTCAGGACCAGCCAGTCCTGGGCGACCCTCTGCATCCAGGTGCCGATGTTGGACACCAGCGCTCCTGCCGCCCAGAGGCGGTAGTTGGGGTTCTTCAGTGACTGGAACATGCGGCTGCTCATGCGGTGGCTGGACTCCTCCTGGGGTCGGTGCGGGTCATGTCCAGGAGGAGGAGCGCGGCGTCATGCAGGGTCTCCCGCTCGCGCTCGCCGAGGCTTTCGAGCCGTTCGGCGAGCCAGGCGGAGCGGAGTCTGCGGGACTCTTCGAGAACCGCGTTCCCCTCGCTGGTGAGGGAGATGAGCACTTGCCGTCCGTCCTCGGGGCGGGCCTCGCGACGGATGAGGCCTTTGTCCGCGAGGGCGTTCACCGTGCGGGTCATGCTGGGCGCCTGGACGTGTTCGGCTTCAGCGAGCTGGCCCATGGTCTGCGGGCCGTGCTTGTGCAGCAGGGCCAGGACGGTGTTCTGACCCGGGGTGACGGCGTCACTGCTGGCCTGGGAGCGCAGAACGCGCGATGTGCGCATGAGCGCGACGCGCAGCTCGGAGGCCAGGTCCTGGAGTTCGGGTGGGGTGTTCATCGTTATTTAGCATAGCTAATTAGCGATGTTAAGTACATGAGAAGTGGCCGACTTCACGGTCACGCCCTCCCCATCGACTGCTCCCTACGATGTCGTTCTGGGCCGGATTTCGGGGATTTCGGCACCCTATGGAGCAGTCGATGAGGGGCGCGACGACGGCGGCGGGCCGGGCGCCGCCGCGTCGGACGCCGCCGCGTTAAACACCGCCGCCCCGGACGGATCCGGGGCGGCGGCAGGGGTGCGGGTGCTCCTCTTCGGTGCGAGTGCGCCTGGCGGGTGCGAGCCTGGGGAGTCTGGGGTCAGCCGATCACCGAGTCCACGAGGGACTTGGCTTCGGCCTGGACCTGCTGGAGGTGATCCGCGCCCTTGAAGGACTCGGCGTAGATCTTGTACACGTCCTCGGTGCCGGACGGGCGGGCCGCGAACCAGGCGTTCTCCGTGACGACCTTGAGGCCGCCGATCGCCGCTCCGTTGCCGGGGGCCTCGGTCAGTTTGGCGGTGATGGTCTCACCGGCCAGTTCCGTGGCGGTGACGTCGTCGGAGGAGAGCTTGCCCAGCTTGGCCTTCTGCTCGCGGTTCGCGGCGGCGTCGATGCGGGCGTACACGGGGGCGCCGAACTGGTCGGTCAGGCCGCGGTACAGCTCGGATGGGCTCGAGCCTGTGACGGCCGTGATCTCGCTGGCCAGCAGCGCCAGCAGGATGCCGTCCTTGTCCGTGGTCCAGACGGAGCCGTCCTTGCGGTTGAAGGCCGCGCCCGCGGACTCCTCGCCGCCGAACGCGCCCTCGCCGGAGAGCAGGCCCGGCACGAACCACTTGAAGCCCACCGGGACTTCCACGAGCTTGCGCCCGAGCCCGCCGGCCACGCGGTCGATGATCGAGGAGGACACCAGGGTCTTGCCGACCACGGAGGCCGGGTTCCAGCCGCTGCGGTTGCGGTAGAGGTAGTCGATCGCGACGGCGAGGTAGTGGTTGGGGTTCATCAGGCCGCCGTCGGGCGTGACGATCCCATGGCGGTCCGCATCCGCGTCGTTGCCGGTGGCGATGTCGAAAGGCGCCGCGCCGCCGTCGCTCTTCATGCGGCCGATCAGCGAGGCCATCGCCGAGGGGGAGGAGCAGTCCATGCGGATCTTCTCGTCCCAGTCGAGGGTCATGAAGGCCCACTGAGGGTCGACCGTCGGGTTCACGACGGTGAGGTCGAGGTGGTGGCGCTCGCCGATCTCGCCCCAGTAGTCGACGCTCGCGCCGCCCATGGGGTCCGCGCCGATCCGGACGCCCGCCTCGCGGATGGCGTCGAGGTCCAGCACGGAGGGCAGGGAGTCGACGTAGCTGCTCAGGTAGTCGAAGGTGCCGACGTTCTCGGCCTTCAGCGCCTCGGTCAGCGGGATGCGGCGCACACCGTTCAGACCGTTCTCGAGGTACTCGTTGGCCCGGTTCGCGATCCAGCCCGTGGCGTCCGTGTCCGCCGGTCCGCCGTGCGGTGGGTTGTATTTGAAGCCGCCGTCCGCGGGCGGGTTGTGGCTGGGGGTGACGACGATCCCGTCCGCCTGGTCCGGGTGCCCCGCGTTGTTGTAGCTGAGGATCGCGTGGCTGAGGGCCGGGGTGGGGGTGTACGCGTGGCGGGCATCCAGCAGGACCGTGACGCCGTTGGCCGCCAGGACCTCGAGGGCGGTGTTCTGTGCCGGTTCGCTCAGCGCGTGGGTGTCCTTGGCGAGGAACAGGGGGCCGGTGATGCCCTGTGCCGCGCGGTATTCGACGATCGCCTGCGTGATCGCCGCGATGTGCCGTTCGTTGAAGCTGGCCTTGAGGCTCGACCCGCGGTGTCCCGAGGTGCCGAACGCCACGCGCTGGCCGGGATCCGTGGGGTCCGGCTGCACGTCGAAATACGCGTCCAGGAGTGCGGTGAGATCGACAAGGTCTTCGGGAAGGGCCACGGTGCCCGCGCGGTTAGCCATGGGGCCAGCATGCCAGAGAAGCCCACGGTCTTCTACGCCTCGGCCAGGGTTACGCCGCTGTGACGCGGAGCGGCCCCGGGGCGGCCGCGGTACCGGCAGGTAACCTGGAGGCAAAGGTCCGTAATCGTGAGGGGGATCATGAGCGATCACACGCCGGAACAGGGCGATCAGGCGTCCCGGCGCACACCGGAACAGGGTGCGGCGGAGCAGCGCGCGCCCCAGGACCGTGAAGCGCAGCACCATGAGCCGCAGTACCGTGTGCCCGGAGAGCCGACGACGACGCCGCAGCCCGGTCCGCCGTCGGCCGCACCCGGCGCTCAGCCTCCTCAGCCCGGGCAGCAGAGCCGGCCCGGTCAGTGGGCGGTCCCCGGGGCGTCCCAGCCTTATCCGGCCCAGGCCTATCCGACCCAGCCGTTCCCGCAGGCCCCTCAGTCTCCGCCGCCCGGTCCTGTTCCCGGCCCCGCTCAGGGTCCGGTTCCCGGTCAGGCGCCCCGGCCGTCGTCGGGCCGTGTGGTGCCCCCCGTGCCGCCGGCGCCGCAGGGCGGGTTCGCCGCCGCGAGCTATCCCGGAGCACCGCAGCCCGCACCGCCCCAGTTCCCGGGCGCTCCCGTCCAGGGGCCCGGGCAGTTCCCCGGCCAGGCGCCGGGACAACCGGTGCAGCCTCCGGGACAGTTCGCGCAGCAGCCGTATCCGGCGGCGCCGGGAGGCCGCCCGCCTCAGCCGTATGGTCAGCAGCCCTACGCCCAGTCGCCCTATGCCCAGTCGCCCTATGCCCAGTCGCCCTATGCCCAGCCGCCCGCACAGGCGTACGGGCAACCGTACTACCCGGGCTTGGGCCCGTCAGAACCCAAGGGGATGAGCATCACGGCCCTCGTGCTCGGCATCGTGGGCGTGATCTCGGGCGGGTGGTTCATCCTGCCGCAGATCCTGGCGGTGGTGTTCGGTCATATCGGGCTCAAGAAGGAGCCCTCGGTCAAGGGCATGGCCATCACGGGCCTGGTCCTGGGCTATCTGATGGTCGCCGTCTCGCTCGCCTACGGCCTGTTCGTGGCATTCGCCTTCTCGTCCAGCTGGGACTGAGTCCGCCCGTCGAGCGCGGTCAGCGCGCCCGAGGCGGGGGCTGAGGCGGAGGCCTCGTCCCTTTCGACCCCACCGGTCTCAGTGCTCGGCCCGCAGTGCTCCCGAACCTCAGTACACCGGGTACAGGGCCTCCGGGCGGAAGACGAGGTACCCGAGCTCCTTGTCATAGCCGTGGATCTCGCGGGTGTCCAGGACGTCCATGTAGTCCAGGATGTCCGCGGAGAAGCACTGGCCGGGCACGAGCACCGGGAAGCCGGGCGGGTACGGCGTGACGAAACTCGCCGAGACCACATAGCCCATCGCCAGCCGGTCGCGGATCTGCGCGGAGGAGAGGTGCTCCGTGGTGCCCTTGCGGTAGCTGAGGTAGTAGGCGGAGCGCATGTCGCCCGAGGCCCCGTCGGCCGTGAGGAAGGCGGGGGCGAAGCGGCTGAAGTCGGGGAGCGGGATCGACGGGATGCTGTCCGGTCCGGGCGGCAGGGCGCGGGTCTTCACCCGGGAGAGCGCCCGCTTGCGGTCCAGGTCCTCGGCGATCTTGACCAGCACCTCGATCAGGTACGCCACGGAGCTGCGGGTGGTGCCGATGGTCGTCATGATCAGGACGTTGGAGCGGCTGGTCTTGTTGACCTGGATGCGGTGGCCGTCCATGAGGTAGTCGTGCTTGAAGGTGTCGCCGTCCACGCCCGTGGCCGTGATGTCCAGGGTGATGCGGCACGGGTCCACCACGAACTCGTCCTCGGCCCATGCTTGATCCCAGGAGGCGAGGCCGTCCTTGGCCGGGTTCGGGCTGGACGAGACGCGGTAGGCGTCCGGGACGAGGTCCGAGGTGTAGAGGACCCGGAAGTACTTCCGCAGGAGGGCGTGCCGGCCCACGGTCCTCCGGATGCTCATGGCGAGGTCGGCCTGGCGCTGGACCAGGGCGTAGCCCTCCAGCTCCACCTGGCGGCGGCCGATGTCCAGGGACGCGAGGATCTGGTAGTTGGGGGAGGTGGAGGTGTGCGTCATGAACGCCTCCAGGAAGGACTCCTCGTTCAGTTCGGCGAAGTCCTGGTCGAAGACGTGGATCATCGACCCCTGGCGGAGCGAGGTCAGGGTCTTGTGCGTGGACTGTGTGGCGTATACGCGGAGGCGGGTCGACGTCGGGTCGGCGAGCAGGTGGGTGCGTACGAGCGTCTCCGTGTCGGCTCCGGCCAGCTGCGCCCGCTGCTCTTCGAAGCGGCGGCCGTAGTCCGCCGTCGTGAAGTCCTGTTCGAGGACCGCGGCGGCATGCATGGCCGTCCGCTGCCGGTACACCGGGTGGAAGCCGGCGAAGGCGAACCAGGCCTCGTCCCAGAGGAACACGAGATCCGGTTTGATCGCCAGGCACTCCTCCATGACACGGCGGGGGTCGTAGACGATGCCGTCGAAGGTGCAGTTGGTCAGGGTGATCATCTTGACCCGGTCCAGTTGCCCGGCGTCGCGGATGGCCAGCAGCCGGCGCTTGATGCTCTCGAGGGGCACGGCGCCGTACAGGGAGTGCTCGTCCAGGGGGTAGGCGTCGAGGTAGCTGACGGAGGCGCCCGCCAGGACCAGGGCGTAGTGGTGGGACTTGTGGCAGTTCCGGTCGACCAGGACGATGTCGCCGGGGCCGACGATCGACTGGTGCACGATCTTGTTGGCCGTGGAGGTGCCGTTGGTGGCGAAGTAGCTGCGGTGGCTTCCGAAGGCGCGGGCCGCGAGCTCCTGGGCCTCCTTGATGGCGCCGTGAGGATCGAGCAGCGAGTCGAGGCCGCCCGACGTCGCGGACGTCTCGGCCAGGAGGAGGTTCATGCCGTAGAAGTCGGCCATGTCCTCGATCCACGGCGAAGCCAGCACGGAGCCGCCGCGGGAGACCGGCAGGGCGTGGAACACCCCGCCGGGGCGGCGGCTGTACTCCTGGATGGCGTCGAAGAACGGCGTCTCGAAGCGTTCGGTGATGCCGCCGAGGATGGACAGGTGCAGGTCCATCGCGTCCGTCCGGGAGAAGACCCGGCGGAAGCGGCCGTTGACGGATCCGGCGAGGGATTCCAGGGCGACGCCGGCCATGAGGAAGACATCGAGCTCGGGGCGGATCTCCGCCACGGCGTCCGCGAGGTGGATGATCCGGCGGATGGACCGCGTCTCCTGCAGGCGGCTTCCGGCGCGCCGCTCGACGAAGCGGCGGAGCGAGCTGCTGAGCCGCTGCTGTGAGTGCGCGGAGATGCGAGGCGTCAGGATGACGGCCTGGATGCTGGGGTTGATCACGAGCGCGACCAGGGCGTCCACGAAGCTCGGCACCACGTTGACGTGATAGCTGAACTTGTCCAGGCCTCGGCGCTGGTCCCGCAGTTCCTTGGTGAAGCGCTCCAGTTCCTCGGACGGGCCGGAGTCCACGACGAGGACCTCGATGTGCGGCGCGGGACGGGAAGGGGTGGGGCCGTCCGCGTCGGGGGAGAGGTTGTCGCCCGGGGCGCCGTCCTCGCTGACGTGGAAGCCGGTCCGGAGCATCTCGTTGACGCTCTCCACCCGGCTCATGGCCTCGGAGTAGCGGCCCAGGCCGATCAGTTCGGAGATGTCCTTGACGGCCTGCAGGCCCGGGAGCGCCCAGTAGGGCTCGAGTGATTCGAGGAGCTGGAGAATGCCGGTGAAGGAGGCGGAGCTGCCCGTTTCGAGCTGCCCCATGCGGCGCTGCTGCAGGATTCCGGAGAGGGCGTACCCGAGGTACTCCCAGGTGTCCTTCCGGGTGCGCCATGCGCTTTCGGGGGTGCCGATCTCGGCACCCCACCGTCCCCCGGCTGTTGGTGCGAACGTCATTACTGTCCCTCGGCCTCACATCGAGAAATCCGGGACTGCCCCATTGCAGTCCGGCCGGCCCTGACGGCCTTGCGCATGACCTTACCCGCGCCCCTGATCGCTCCGAAGGCTTCCGGGAACATTACGAGGCGCAAACGGTATACAGACCTTCGCCCCGGGCCGCAACGGCCGCGGAATGGCTGGAAAACGCCGGAGGCCCGGACACCTGACGGTGTCCGGGCCTCCGGACAGGAGACTCCGTAACAGGACGGAACAGACCTAGCGCACGCCGCTCATGAGCTTCTTGATGGCCGGAGCGCCGGCCAGCAGCGCGAGGCCCAGCACCACGGCCACGCTGCCGACGCCGAGGAAGTATGGCGTCTCATTCGACGGGTCGTAGTAGCCCGCCAGGATGCCGGCCAGCGTGGTGCCCAGGGACACGGACAGGAAGAACAGTGCCACCATCTGCGCCTGGAACGCGGCCGGGGCCAGCTTCGTGGAGACGGACAGGCCGATCGGGGACAGGCACAGCTCGGCCAGCGTGAACAGCAGCAGGATGCCGACGAGCGCCAGGAGCGGGGTCTTCTCGGAACCTGCCAGCGGCAGGAAGGCCAGGAACGCCAGGCCCATGAGGACCAGGCCCAGGGAGAACTTCACGGGAGAGCTGGGCTGCTTCTCGCCGAGGCGGGTCCAGAGGGCCGCGAGCACGCCCGCGAAGATCACGATGAACACCGGGTTGATCGACTGCACCCAAGCGGCCGGCATCTCCCAGCCGAACAGGTGGCGGTCCAGCTTCTCGTCCGAGTACACGGCGATGAACGTGAACTGCTGCTGGAACAGTGCCCAGAACGCGGCGGAGGCGATGTAGAGCGGGATGAACGCGAAGACGCGCTTGCGCTCCACCGGCTGGGTCTTGCTGCTGCCCAGCAGGATGAGGAAGTACGCCACGGACGCGCCGATGGCCACGTACGCCATCCAGGTGGCCAGGTTCTGCGCGGTCACCAGGTGGGTCAGGAGCAGAGACACGATCAGGACGACGACGGCGCCGAAGATCAGCGCGTACTTCTTCCGCTCGCCCGGGGCCAGAGGGTTCGCCACATGGTGGGCGCTCTCCGGCATGTCCTTGCGCTTCAGGCTGTAGACGATGAGGCCGAGGGCCATGCCCACGGCGGCGGCGCCGAAGCCCCAGTGGAATCCGGCGCGGCTCTGCAGGAAGCCGGTGACGAGCGGACCCAGCAGGCCGCCGAGGTTGACGCCCATGTAGAAGAGGGAGAACCCGGCGTCGCGCCGCTCGTCCTTCTCCGAGTACAGGGTGCCGACCAGAGCCGTCGCATTCGCCTTGAGGCCGCCGGAGCCGAAGGCGACCAGCACGAGGCCGATCACCAGGCCGACGACGCCCGGGAGCAGGGCCAGGGCGACGTGGCCCGCCATGATCACGCAGGCCGAGAAGAACAGCACCCGCTCGGAGCCGAGCAGGCGGTCGGCCAGCCAGGCGCCCAGGATGGTGGAGAGGTACACGCCGCCGCCGTAAGCGCCGACCAGGCTCAGCGACAGGGCCTTGTCGAGGCCCAGTCCGCCGTCCGTGGCCGTGTAGTACATGTAGTAGGCCAGGATGCCCTGCATGCCGTAGAAGGAGAAGCGTTCCCACATCTCGACGGTGAAGAGGTTGGCCAGCAGTCGGGGGTGACCGAAGAAGCCTTTATCCGTGGACACGGTGGTGCCCGGCTCGGTCTGTACGGGGTTCATTCCATCCATGCTCCCAGCGGTATGTGAGTTAAGTCATCTTTAGTGGCCCCGGTCACGTTCTCCCGAGGGGTGGGGGCCGGAGCCGCTGGACCCGCGGAACGCGAGCGTCACGGCACGGAGCGCCAGGACGAACCCGGCGAAGAGCAAGGTGAAGCCGAAGAACGAGTGCCAGGACAGCGATGCCGTGAGAGATGGTCCTGAGTCGTCCAGGATCAGCAGGACGGCGCCGATGGTCGCCGCGGCAGCGAGCACCGCCACGATCAGCTGCTGGAACAAGCGCGTGAGGAAGCCGCGGTCGCCGTCGTCGGCCAGCACCCGGACCCGCGCGGTGAGGGTTCCCTGCTCCAGGGCGTCGGCCAGGCGGTCCACCCGCCGAGGCAGCCGGGCGAGGGTGGGCAGAAGCGTCAGGGCCTGCCGGCTCAGTTCGGTCTTGAGCCGTTCCGGGGTGAACTCCTGCTCCAAATGGTCCGAACCGAGCGCGCGGGCTTCCGCGATCACGTCGAAGTCCGGGTCCAGCAGCCGCAGCGTGCCTTCGAGCGCAGCCAGTGCGCGGAAGGCCGCGGCGATCTGGGGCGGGACCGCGAACCCGTGATCGAGGACCAGGGTGAAGAGCTTGCCGAACAGGGCGGCGCCGCCCTGGGGACCGAAGCCCCCCCGGAAGCGGACCATGAGCTGGCCGAGCTCGCGCGTCAGGCGCCGTTCGTCGAGCCGGGTGGGTGGGTCGAGGAGTTCCAGCAGGGCGTCACCGGCGAGGCGTTCGTCGTCGGCGTCGATCGCGAAGAGGAGGGAGGCGAGGGCGCGCCGACTCCCGCTCTCCAGACGACCGACGGACCCGAAATCCAGCAGGGCGAGCCGGCCGTCCTCGCAGAGCAGCACGTTCCCGGGATGGAGGTCGGCATGAAAGACGCCGTCCACCGTGAGCTGGCCGATGGTGGCGCGGAGCAAGGTGCGCGCCAGATCCCGCCGTGCCGCGGGGTTGAGAGCCGCCAGCTGCTCCCCGGCCCGGCCCAGGGGGATCCCCTGAAGGCGCTCCATGACCAGAAGCCGTTCCGTGCTGAGCTCCTCGTGAACCTGCGGGACCCGGAGCTCCTCTCCGCGGACGGCGTGGGCGAGGGCTCGCGTGTTCTCCGCCTCCACCCGGTAATCCAGTTCCTCCGTCAGGGAGTCGGCGAAACCACGGGCGAGCGCCACGGCGCCCAGACGGCGGGCCCACGGGGCCGTCCGTTCCAGCCAGCGTGCCAGTTGCTCGATGATGGAGATGTCCAGGCTCACCTGTTCCAGCGCCGACGGCCGCTGGATCTTGAGGACCACGTCCCGTTGCGCGTGGTCCGGCTCGAGGGGATTCAGCGTCGCGGTGTGGACCTGCGCCACGGACGCGGCGGCCAGGGGAGCGTGGTCGACGTGACTGAACACGTCCAGGGCGGGCTTGCCGAGTTCGCGGTCGAGAGCCTGCCGGATGCGGTCCCAGGGTTCAGGCTGAACTTCGCTCTGCAGCCGGGAGAGCTCCCGAATGTAGGCGGCCGGCAGCAGATCGCTCCGAGTGGACAGCATCTGGCCCAGTTTCACGAACGTCACGCCGGCTTCCTCCAGCGTCTGCCGCAAGGCCCGCGCCGTCCGCTCCTCCCGGTCCCGCGCGTGCCGGGAAAGTCCCCGGAATCCAAGGGCCAGTCCGTGACGGCTGGCGATCCGGACCACCTCCGTGTACCGGCCGGCCTGCCGGGAATGGGTCCGGGCGGACTGCAGCCAGGAGAAGGGGTTGGGCAAGGTCCCCGTGGGCACCATGATCTCGCAGGCCATCAGGACCGCGACGCCCAGAGCAAATGTCCAGAGGGCCGAAAGCCCCGCGACCAGGACGGCCGCGGCCGGGTCCCGGCTCACGCTCTCCGGACTGTCGAGACCCGCCGCGCCCAGAAACAGCCGCACCGCGGCGGAGAAGAAGAGGGTGAGCATGAACGCCACGAGGATCGAGCGCGGCCATCCCACGGGCACGCCCAGGAGCCTGCGGGAGACCGAGGCCAGGAACCAGGTCTGGACGAGGAAGAAGAACAACGTGAGGAGGACTTCGACGAGGCCCCCCACCCAGGAAAGTGCGTCCACGCTCTCATTCTCGCCTGCGGTCCGAAGGCCTGGCATCATCCCGGAGTGGGACTGTGGACAACTCCAGGATGACGCGTTGTGGAACTCTCACTGGGGCGCTCGCAGGATAGTCTGGGAGCAGTTGTCCCGGCGTCGTGCGCCGGGCCGGAGGCAGAGGAGAAGTCGCAGCGTGAGCGAGGTTGAGACCGTACGGGTCCAGGACATTCCGGAAGGCGCCACCATCGTCGACGTCCGTGAGGACTACGAGTGGGAAGCCGGCCATGTGGAGGGTGCGCTGCACGTCCCCCTGAACACCTTGCCCCTGCGGTTCGAGGAACTCGACCCTGACGAGGACCTCTACATCATCTGCCGCACCGGTGGACGCTCCTGGCAGGCCAGCCAGTGGCTCGTGGGCCAGGGCTATTCCGCCATCAACGTGGCGGGCGGCATGGACGAGTGGTTTGAAGCCGGCCGTCCCATGGTGGCCGAGGGGTCCGAGACCCCGCGCGTCCTGTAACACCCGCCCGCAGAACACCGGAAGAACCGAGCATCCCATGAGCGCTGCAACGCCCCGCTACACCTACCTGGGCCCGGAAGGCACCTTCACCGAGGCCGCGCTCCTCCAGGTGCCCGGCGCCTCGGAGGCCATCCGCATCCCCGTCAGCAACGCCAAGGTGGCGCTCGAGAAGGTGCGACTGGGCGAGGCCGACGCCGCGATGATCCCCATCGAGAACTCGGTGGAGGGCGGCGTGCCCGCCACGCTGGACGCCATCGCCACCGGCAGCGAGCTCCGGATCATCCGCGAGGTGCTCGTGCCGGTGAATTTCCAGCTGGTCGCGCTGAAGGGGACGGCGCTCGAGGACATCCGGGTCGTCTCGACCCACGGCCATGCCTGGGCGCAGACCCGCGAATGGTTCGACGAGCACCGCCCCGGCGTCGAGTACCTGACCGCGCCGTCGACGGCGGCCGCCGCCGTCGCGCTCCTGGAGAAGGACCCGCAGCACCAGGCCGCCGTGTGCGCGCCGATCGTGGCGCGCAGTCACCCGGAGCTCGAGGTGCTCGCCGAGAACATCGGCGACAACCCGGACGCCGTCACCCGCTTCATCCTGGTGGCGCGGCCAGGTTCGATGCCGCGCCCGACCGGGGCCGACAAGACCACGCTCGTGGTGCCGCTGCCCGAGGACCACCCGGGCGCGCTCATGGAGATCCTGGAGCAGTTCGCCAGCCGGGGCGTGAACCTGAGCCGGATCGAATCGCGTCCCACCGGCCAGTACCTGGGCCACTACTTCTTCAGCATCGACGCCGATGGCCACGCCCATGAAGCCCGCGTCCAGCAGGCGCTCGCGGGCCTGCACCGCATCAGCCCCGCCACGCGCTTCCTCGGGTCGTATGCCCGGGCCGATGCGCAGTCGCCCGTGGTCGCACCGCACAATTCGGACGCCGCCTTCGCCGCCGCGGATCAGTGGGTGGCCGGGATCCTGGAGGACGGCGCGGCAGGGTAGCGCTGGATGGTTGCTCCGTCCCCGCGGCGTGCCTCTATCTGACGGATGCCCGGGCGCGTATGCTTACCTGAACATTTCCAGTGCGCGCCGGGTCTCAGCGTTCCGGCGGAAAAGGCGGGCCTCACCAGGCACGCCGGATTGCGCCCGAACCGAATCAGGGAGGCACCATGAGCGAGAACGATGGCCAGGGGATGATCGTCAACCCCGTGTCCGACGACGACAACCAGGACTGGGACGGCGACGAGGCGGATCGTGCCGACCGCCTGCGTTTCGCCGAGGAGCAGGCGATGATCAAGGAGCAGTCGGAGCATCATCAGGATGACTCCCTGCGCCGCGCTCAGCAGCAGGCCGACGAGGAGTCCGGCGAGGCCAAGTAGCCTCACGAGTCGCCCGCGGACGTCTGTTCGCGGGCGTCACTGCGCGAACGTCACTGTTCCGGGCGCACTCGCACGGACAGGGACTGCGGCCAGATCTCCACGCTGATGCGGGTGGCGGGCCCGGACGGATCGCCGTCGAGCTGTGTCTCCATCGGTTCCGGGCTCCACACCGTCATCCGGTTCACGGCGTAGGAGCGCATGATCGGCAGGACTCCGTTGTGCTTGAACAGCACCTTCAGATACATGAGGATCCAGCCGGCCACACTGCGCGGGCTGATCACGACGGCGTCGAGCAGACCGTCGTCGACCATGGCGTCGGGCAGGAAGTCGAGACCGCCCGGGACCAGGCCGCAGTTGGCGAAGAGGATGCTGCGGATCTTGCGCTTCTGAGGGTGCGCGCCGTCGAGGCTGATCGTGACCGCCTTGCGCCGCCCGCTCAGATGGCGCAGGCCCGCGGCGGTGTAGGCCATCCATCCGATGGTCTTCTTGAGGTCGTCCCGGGTGTCGACGAGCACCTCGGCGTCCATGCCGATCCCCGCCATCACCAGGAACCCGTGCCGCGTGACGGTGCCGTCGACGGCGTTCTGGAGTTCCGCCGTCGCGGTGTCGATCCGCCGTTCCCAGCCGAACAGTGCCGCGCCGACGCAGCCACGCAGGTCGGTGACGTTCATCTGGAGGTTCCGGGCCAGAAGGTTTCCTGTGCCGAGCGGGATGAGCCCGAGCGGCATGCCGCTGCCGGCCAGGACTTCGGCGACCGCCCGGACGGTGCCGTCGCCGCCCGCTGCGAGCACGGCGTCGTACCCCTCCTCGAGGGCGGTCCGCGCCTGGCCGTAGCCGGGATCCTCCACAGTCGTCTCCAGGAAGACGGGCTCGGGCCAGCCCGCGGTCTGGATGGCGTGACGGATCTGTTCGCGGGCGCCGGCGGCGTTGTTCTTCACCGGATTGATCACGACGGCGATCCGCTGCGGGCCGCTGATCGGCGCGCTCACGGGGCCGGCCACCGCGCTGCGGCGATGGATCGCTTTGAGGCGCCGGGCGCCCCACCATCCGGCCACGGCGGACGCGGTGAAAGCGGCTGCGCCACCCGCGAAGAGAACGTACTGACCAGTCTTCCCCATAATGCTCCTAAGCGTACCTGCGAGGGGCCCCGTCCGAGCGAAGCGAGGAAAGGGGTAGCAGGAAGCGCTTCGCCGGCCCCTTCGATCCCGCCACTTAGCAGGGACTGAGCCCTATTCGATACCCTTGGACCGTGATCGACGTTAAAGAACTCATTGAGAATCCTGAGAAGTTCCGGGCCAGCCAGCGTGCGCGTGGTGCGGACGAGTCTCTGGTGGACCAGCTGGTCGCCGCGGATGCCACACGTCGGTCCGCCCTGACCCGGTACGAAAACCTCCGCGCCGAACAGAACGCGTTCGGCAAGCGGGTGGCCCAGGCGAAGGGCGAGGAGAAGCAGGCGCTCCTGGCCGAGGTCAAGGAGCTGGCGGCCAACGTCAAGGCCGCGGCCGCCGAGGCCGACGCGGCTCAGACCACGCAGGACGAGCTGCTCCGCGTGATCCCCAACCTCGTGCTGGACGGCGTTCCGGAAGGCGGCGAGGACGATTACGTGGTCGTGAAGACCGTGGGCGAGCCGCGTGAGTTCACCGATTTCGAACCCCGCGACCACCTGGAGATCGGCGAACTGATCGGCGCCATCGACATGGAACGCGGCGCCAAGGTCTCCGGTTCGCGCTTCTACTTCCTCAAGGGTGTGGGCGCCCGCCTGGAGATGGCGCTGCTGCAGATGGCCATGGACCAGGCGATCGCCAACGGCTTCGTCCCGATGATCACCCCCACGCTCGTGCGTCCGGAGACCATGCAGGGCACCGGCTTCGACGTGAAGCACGACGCCGAGATCTACCGCCTCGCCGAGGACGACCTCTACCTGGTGGGCACCTCCGAGGTGGCCCTGGCCGGCTACCACGGGGACGAGATCCTGGACCTGTCCGACGGTCCCATCCGCTACGCGGGCCAGAGCTCCTGCTACCGCCGCGAGGCCGGTTCGCACGGCAAGGACACCCGCGGCATCATCCGCGTCCACCAGTTCAACAAGGTGGAGATGTTCATCTACACGACCCAGGAGGAGGCGGCCGCCGAGCATGAGCGCCTGCTGGCCTGGGAAGAGGAGATGCTGGCCAAGTGCGAGCTCCCGTACCGCGTGATCGACACGGCCGCCGGTGATCTGGGATCCTCCGCCGCACGGAAGTTCGACTGCGAGGCCTGGGTCCCCACGCAGGGCGCCTACCGCGAGCTGACCTCCACCTCCAACTGCACCGGCTACCAGGCCCGCCGCCTGAACATCCGCGAGCGGGTGTTCTCGGAGGACGGGACGCCCAAGGGCACGCGCGCCGTCGCGACCCTGAACGGCACCCTGGCCACGACCCGCTGGATCGTCGCCATCCTGGAGCACCACCAGAACGCGGACGGCTCCGTCACGGTCCCGGCCGCGCTCCGTCCGTACCTGGGCGGCCTCGAGGTGTTCCCGGTTCTCTAGGGGCCGCGTTTCACCCCACAGATCGAAGGTCCCCGCTCCTGTGGTCTTTCCCCCGCGCTTCGGTGGTGTGGAAAGACCACAGGGGTGGGGATTCTGGTTTTCCACATGGAGCAACTCGTCCCGAGCACATCCGAGAGCCCACGATGGACTGGAGGCATGGAATTCCCGGAGTTCACCTTCCTGACCGTGGGTCGGGGAACCGATCCGCGCACAGCCAGGAATCTCAGCCGGAATTTCGCCGCAGGCCGGCTCGTTCGCTTGCGCCGTGGCGTGTACATCCCCATCGAGGAGTGGCTCGGAACCACCTCCTGGGGGCGTTATGCCGCGTCGACTGCGTCGCTAGGTTTGCCTGGGCCGGCCCCGGTCTTCTGCCGGGAGACGGCGCTGTCGTTGCATGGCTTCAGCCTTGCCAGAGTGCCACTCACGGTGGAGTACCTGACGGATTCGCTGTCCAGTTGGGGCCGACGGCCTTCGCCCAGGCTCTATGGCGATATGCCCGCGGCGGCAAAGGCGTGGGGTCGGATCCAACCCGACACTCGAAGGGTGCTGCCAACAGGATTTCGCGACGCGCGGCGGCCAGGAGCCGAGCGCAAGCCGACGCGCCTCTCGGTGGCTCATCTCGGCGTCGTGCTTCCACTGCAGAGACTTGAGGCTGTTCTCCTGGACACCTTGCACCGCATGGCGTTCCCCGATGCGATTGTGGTCGTGGACGCCATTGCGGCGCACGACTCGAGGATCAAAAGTCCGTGCAGTCTCGAAGGCCTGGCGGCATCCCTGGCAGGGCTACCGTCGGGTGCGGCACGGGATCGGACCGGGAAGGTCCTGCGCTTCGCAGATCCGGCGGCGGAATCAGTGGGTGAGTCGTTCAGCCGGGCGGTGATCGAACAACTTGGTTTCGAAGTTCCCGAATCCCAGTTCCGGGTCATGGGGCCGTGTGGGGAGGTCGCCCGGACCGATTTTTACTGGCGGAGCCGGAAGCTGGTCGGTGAGTTCGACGGGATCATGAAGTACAGCCGCTCCAGGGACTTCAGCGGCAAAGATCCGGCGCAGGTCGTGGTTGAGGAGAAAGTCCGGGAGGACAGAATCCGAGCCGAGGGTTACCAGGTGGTGCGCTGGGTCTGGGGCGAGCTCATGAAACCTGAACTTCTGCGGGGGAAGCTGCTCAGGGCCGGAGTCCCAAGGCGGTGACTACTTTTCCCGGTACTTACGGTCATCCCCCTGCGCTTCGGCGGCGGGGAAAGTCTGTAAAGCCGGGGATTTCTTTCGCAGGCGCCGGCGGCGGCGACGCCGGATCCCCTTCACCAGGAACACCAGCACCACCGGGATCAGCAGCAGGGACGTCACGAACAGGCCCACGCCCCGGAAGAAGATCCCCCAGGTCTCGTACCCCTCCACGACGGCGTCGGACGGGTTGCCGGGCTCGTAGACCACGGTCACCTGCTCGCCTTCGGCCGGATGGCGTTCGGTGGGGATCAGGGCGCGGACGGTCAGGGTTCCGCTCGCCTCCTCGGGGTAGACCGTCGAGCCGTCCGGTGAGGCGGGGCCGTCGGCAGAGTAGGCCGCGGTGATCTGGCGGTTGCTCGCCTTCTTTCCGTCGTCGATGGCGACGACGACGCCGGGCGTCCGGGTCCCGTGGGCGAGGAGGTCCTCGTCCTGGGCCACCATCACGAAGCCGGCCACCGCGAACGCCGGCCCGACCAGGAGGACCGCGAAGAACACCGCGCCGGAGAGCCACCCCTTGACCTTGGCCCCAGCGCCCCGGGCCCCGGCGCCGCTCGTCGCCGTCCGGGCCTTCGGTCCGTTCCCCGCCATCTCGCTCCTCTTCCCCCATCACGGATCAAGCATCCACCGCCTTGTACTGTACGTTGCGCCCGGGCCGCGACCCCCCCCAGGCGAACATGCACACTGTGCGCAAGGCTGTGAGTATTAACCTCCGCGCCCGGCTGTTCACGCCGAATTCACGCCGCGCTGTGACCTGGCTCCTGGCCCGGCGCGCCGCGGAGTGCTTCACTGAATCATGACCATTTTGACTGAACATGCAGTCGCTGACATCGAAGATCAGCAGCAGAATCCCACCGCCCACCTCATCGCCCTGGACGTCGACGGCACCCTCGTGGACCACGACGGCCACATGTCACCCGGCGTCCGCGAAGCCGCCCAGGCCGTCGTCGCCGCAGGTCATCAGGTGATCATCGCGACCGGCCGTTCCCTCAACGCCACCCTTCCGATCGTCGAGCTCATCGGCCTCACCGAAGGGTACGTGGTGTGCTGCAACGGCGGCGTCACGCTCCGCCTGGATCCCACCCTGGCCGACGGGTACGAAGTCATCCACCGTGAGACCTTCGACCCTGCCCCGGCCCTGACCGCCCTCCGCAAGCGCCTGCCCGTCGCGAAGTACGCCCTGGAGGACTCGGAAGGCCGGTTCCTCTCCACCGAGCGCTTCCAGGACGCCAGCTTCGGGGTCGAGGCCACCGCCGTCGACTTCCACGAGATGCTCGAGGCGGAAGCCGTCCGCGTGGTGGTCTTCAGCTCCGAGAACACGTCTGAGGACTTCACCGAGGCGATCGCCGGCATCGGCCTGAGCGGCGTCACGTACTCGGTCGGCTGGACGGCGTGGCTGGACATCGCCGCGGCCGGCGTCACCAAGGCCAGCGCCCTCGAACGGCTCCGGGAATCCCTCGGCTGGGACGCCACGCGCACGCTCGCCATGGGCGACGGCCGCAACGACGTCGAGATGCTCGCCTGGGCCGCCCGCGGCGTCGCCATGGGTCAGGCCCCCGAAGAGGTCCGGGCCGTGGCGGACGAGATCACCGCTTCGGTGGACGACGACGGCGCCGCACGCGTCCTGCGTTCCCTCCTCGCGTAAAGGCCGGGGCAGCCTCAGTCGCCGGCGCCGGCCGCTCCCCGGAGCAGCCGGGCGGCGAGGCCTCGCCCGAGGAACTCCTCATGCCACCCGGTCCGGCTCAGCGCCTTGCTGACCGCCTGGGTGCTGATCCCGAGGGCCGAGGCCACGGTCTTGTACTGCCCGCGCACGCCCGGCGTGAGCAGGTCCACCACGCGCCATTCGGCCTCCGACCGGTCGGCCACGATCCGGGCCACGAGCCGCAGCGCGCCTTCCGCATCCAGGGCAGCGTCCGGTGACTCGCCGGCGACCGCCACCGCATAGCGGACCTGTCCCTTCTCCAGCGCCACCATGGCGCCGGTCGCCAGGTCCCGCGCGAAACGGGCCGAGGTGTCGTCCACGCCCTGAGCCGCTCCGACGGCGGCGAGCAGGCCGGGATGGCGGGGCGCCAGCAGTGCCGCGCGCACGGCGTCGTCGGCGCTCTGGGTGATCAGCCACCAGGACGGCGAGGCGTCGGCTTTGCGCGCCCCGAGGGCCTGCAGGGCGTCGGCCGCGTCCGGGGCCATGCGGGAGGCGCGGAAGCAGACGGCGTAGCTGTTCATGAGCGGGAGCCTCCGGGGACGGTCGTGGTCCGGGCCGGGTTTCCGGCCTCCCTGCAACTGTAATGGGTGGCCTGCGGGCGGGTGCTTCCCGCGTCACCACGACGACGGCGACCCGCCGCGGACCGTCGGTGACAGTCGCGCGGCGGGTCGCCGTCGTCGTGCAGCCGGGGCGTGCCCCGGCGGGGATCAGTGGCCCTGGGCCTGGAAACGCTCGATGGAGGCCTGGAGCTCGGCCTCGGCGGCGGCGCGGTCCGACCAGCCGGCGGCCTTGACCCACTTGCCCGGCTCGAGGTCCTTGTAGCGGGTGAAGAAGTGCTCGATCTCCTTGATCAGGAACTCGTCCAGATCGCCGATCTCCTGCAGGTGGTCGAAGCGCTTGTCGGCCGGCACGCAGACGACCTTGGCATCGCCGCCGGCCTCGTCCTCCATGTTGAAGATGGCGATCGGGCGGGCTTCCATGACGATGCCGGGGAACAGGTCCACATCCGGGTAGTACACCAGGGCGTCCAGCGGGTCGCCGTCCTCACCCAGGGTGTCGTCGAAGAAACCGTAGTGGGTGGGGTACTGCATCGAGGTGAAGAGGACGCGGTCCAGGCGGACGCGGCCGGTCTCGTGGTCCACTTCGTACTTGACGCGGGAGCCGCGCGGGATCTCGATCGTGACGTCGTGCTTCATGGGAACTCCGTAGCTTGTCGTGCCGCCTCGCGGCGTGAGGTACTGAGCGGCAGGCTGATGACCCTGCCGCCGACTACTATTGAGGATATAGCCACGGCCTGGGATTTTCTCCGGCCGGGCAGCCCGCAGCAGGCCCATGACGCCGCCGGGCCGGGACGGTGACAGGGGATTCACGCACATGAGCAGGGTGGCGCGCGCCGCGGGTTCGGCACTCCTGGTCCTGGTGCTGCTGGCCCTGATCGTCCCCCTCGGATTCCACTGGTCCGGCGCCTCGTTCCCGGCCATGCCGGGGCCCGCCGTCAGCACCCCGCCCTGGCAGCTGCCGCCCTCGACCCCGGCCCCGCAGAGTGGCTCCTTGCGCTCCGGGGCGCCGCAGCCGTCGTCGTCCGCGCTGTCCGCCCTGCTCGCCAAGACCCTGGTGCCCGACGGCGCGGGGAGCTTCTCCGCCCAGGTCCTGGACGCGGAGACGGGGGCGGTGCTGTATTCACGCACCGCGGGCGAGGCTCGCACTCCGGCGTCCAATATGAAACTCCTGACCGCGGCGGCGGCGCTCCAGGCTCTCGGCCCGGACAGCCGCTTCACGACCGAGGTCGTCCGCACGGGTCCGTCCTCCCTGACGATCCGGGGCGGGGGAGACGTGCTGCTCACCGCGGGCACTTCGCAGCCGGACGAGATCATGGGCCACGCCGGACTGGCGACCCTCGCCACCCGCACGGTCGCGCAGCTGCGGGCGGCCGGGGTGAAGGGCAAGGTGTCGGTGGCGGGCGACGACGGGCTGTTCAGCGGCCCGGCGCTGAACCCTGCCGTGGACCCGGGCGACGTCGAGGCGGGGGAGACCGCTCCCGTCGCACCGATGGCGCTGAACTCCGCCCGCACGGACCCCGATGTGCTCACCGGACCGCGCCCGCAGGATCAGACCGCCACCGTGGTCAAGGCGTTCCTGGCCGCGCTCACCACGGCGGGCGCGACCGGCGGGAGCCCTCTCACCTTCGTGGCCGGCGGCAAGGCCGGGTCGGGCGAGGTCCTGGCCGGCGTGGAGTCCGCCACGGTCGCCGAACAGGTGTCCTGGATGCTCCAGCACTCGGACAACTTCCTGACCGACGTCCTGGGGCGGATGGTCGCCGTGAAGTCCGGCCGTCCCGGAAGTTATGCCGGCGCGATCGCGGCCGTCCGGAGTGAACTCGATCAGCTCGGACTGGACACACGCGGCATGGTGATCGCGGACCTGAGTGGGCTGTCGGCCGCCAACCGGGTGAGCCCCGCCCAGTTCGCGGCGCTGATCCGGCTCATGACGACCGGTTCCAACGCCGCCCTGCGCTCCGCGCTGGACGGATTCCCGGTGGCGGGCCTCAGCGGAACCCTCAACGCCCGCTACGGAGACGCCTCCAGCAGGGGCGGCGCAGGCCTTGTCCGGGCGAAGACCGGCACGCTCAACACCGTGCTGAGCCTCTCCGGCTACGTGGTGGACGCGGACGGCAGGCTCCTGGTCTTCTCCTTCATCGGCAACGGCCTCACCCCGGGCGCGGCCGGGAACAAGGCCGCCCTCGACGACTCGGCGACCGTGCTGGCCGGCTGCGGCTGCCGCTGAGACGCTCCACCCGCGTCGGACCGGAAGCCCGGTGAACTGTCAGCCCGGTAGGGCAGGATGGTGACATGAGCTCTCAGTCCACACCCGCACTCATCGACTGGAACCTGGCCGCGGCCACCGCGGCGCGGCTCGCACCGGCAGGCCCCCGATTGCGGCCGGCCGAGATCGCCGCCGCGGTGGAGGACATCCGGGCCAAGGCGGACGCCTCGGTGGAGCATGTCCACCGCATCACCGGTCTCGAAGCCGCCCGGGATCTGCGGGACTCCCAGGTCCTCGTGGTGGACCGGGCCGGCTGGTCCAAGGCCAACACGCAGGGCTTCGCGGCCATGATGACGCCGGCCCTGCACGCGTTCCGGGAGCGGCTGGCCAAGGACATGACCCCTGGCGGCGCGAAGGTGGGCGGGGCGATCACCGGGGCGCAGATGGGTTCGGTGCTGGCCTTCCTCTCCAGCAAGGTCCTCGGCCAGTACGAGCCGTTCTCCGCCCATCTGAACCAGGGTGAGGGCCAGGCGGGACGTCTCCTCCTGGTCGCGCCGAACATCGTGGAGATCGAACGACAGCTGGGGGTGGACCCGGACGACTTCCGCCTCTGGGTGTGCCTGCACGAACAGACCCATCGCGTGCAGTTCGCCGCGGCGCCGTGGCTGGCCGGCTTCATGATGGAGCAGATCGGTCAGCTGAGCGGCTCCCTGGTGGACAACGCCGGGTCCTTCCTCGAACGGGCCTCCCGCGCCGTGGTGTCCCTGAAGGAGGAACGCCAGGACCCGGACGCCCCCAAGGGCTCGATCACGGACCTGCTGCAGGGCCCGGAGGAGAAGGCGATCATGTCGCGCCTCACCGGCATCATGAGCCTGCTGGAAGGCCACGCCAATGTGGTCATGGACGCGGTCGACGCCGACGTCGTGCCCAGTGTCCGCACCATCCGGCAGCGGTTCAGTGCGCGCGGCAAGGACCGCGGCGTGGTGGAGAAGTTCTTCCGGCGTCTGCTCGGTCTGGACGCCAAGATGCGGCAGTACACGGACGGCGCGCGCTTCGTCCGCGCCGTGGTGGACCGCGTGGGGATGGAGGGCTTCAACAAGGTCTGGGAACGCCCCGAGAACCTCCCCACCGAGGCCGAGATCCACGACGCCGACACTTGGCTCGTGCGCATGGGGCTCGCCGGCGGTGTCTGAGGCGGAGTTCCCGCCGGCTCCCGCGCAAGGCGTCACGACCGCTGTGCCCGGCTCGGTGGACGCCGCCGGCACCGCACCCTCCGCGTCCTCCTCTGTCCGGCCCGCCGCCGGAGACCCTGAGTCCGCCGGGGCTGATGCCGACGCGTCCTCCGCCCCTGGCACCCGGCCCCGCGGACGCCGCAGCAAGGGGCGGCTCGCGCCGGTCCTGGGGACGGCCCGCCTGCACCTGCGTCAGGCGCTGGAGGGCGAAGGATACCTGCCGAGGAATATGGCGCGTGGTCAGCAGGCCAAGGATGCCGCAGGTGACGGGCCTCTGCGGGTGCTCGTCGCTCTCAGTGGCGGCCCCGATTCCCTCGCCTTGGCCGCCGCGACGGCTTTCTATGCCCGAGGCGGTATGTTCGAGGCCGGTGCCGTCGTGGTGGATCATCAGCTGCAGGAAGGGTCCGCCGAGGTCGCCCGGCGTGCGGCGGACCAGGCGCGGGAGCTCGGTCTGGACCCCGTCCGGGTGGTCGCCGTGACGGTCCCGGACACGGGGGACGGTCCCGAAGCCTCGGCCCGGGCCGTGCGGCATGAAGCCCTGGAAGCGGCCGCCCGTGACGCCGGCGCCCAGGTGGTCCTGCTCGGCCACACCCTGGACGACCAGGCCGAACAGGTCCTCCTCGCCCTCGCCCGCGGTTCCGGGACTCGCGCGCTGTCGGGCATCCCCCGCCGTCGGGACTTCTCCGGCGGGAGCTACCTGCGGCCGTTCCTGGACCTGCGCCGCGAGGACACGGAAGCCGTGTGCGAGGCGGAGGGGCTGGAGACCTGGCAGGACCCGAGCAACGCCGATCCCGCCTTCGCGCGCTCCCGCGTGCGGACCGTGGTGCTGCCCTTCCTGGAGCAGCAGCTAGGACCCGGCGTCGCGGAGTCGCTGCACCGCTCGGCCCACATCCTCGCGGCGGACGCCGCCTACCTGGACGCCGAGGCCGACCGGCACTTCGCCGCACTGGCGGTGATTCGTGAGGACGGCGCCCTCGAGCTTCCCGAGCAGGGGCTCCGCGACCTTCCGGAGGCGCTGCGTGTGAGAGTCGTCGCACTCGCGGTGACCGCGCTCGGCGGTTCGCCGAGCTATGAAAGGCTCCAGGCCGCCGTCGCACTCCTGAAACGACAGGGAAGCGCGGGTCCCGTGCAGCTGCCGGGCAAGGTGAGCGTGCATCGCCTGCCGAGGCCCAAAGGGGCGCGCAGGGGCGGCGGGGAGTATGGGAAACTGGTGCTCAGGAGTACCGGGGGTCGCGCGGCAGACGCGGGACTGACAGGCCAAGGCTAGAAACAACAGGAGTCAGGGTGGATTCGCAGGACGTCCAGGCAGATCTCAAGGAAATTCTTCTCACCAAGGAGGAGATCCAGCAGCGCATCACGGAACTCGCCGCTCAGATCGACAAGGATTACGAAGGGCGCGATCTGCTGATCGTGGGTGTGCTGAAGGGCGCCGTCATGGTCATGGCGGACCTGGCGAGGGCGCTGCACAGCCACGTGACCATGGACTGGATGGCCGTGTCGTCCTACGGCTCCGGCACGCAGTCCTCCGGCGTCGTCCGCATCATCAAGGACCTCGAGACGGACCTGCTGGGCAAGCACGTCCTGATCGTCGAGGACATCATCGACTCCGGCCTGACCCTCTCCTGGCTCAAGGCGAACCTGGAGTCCCGTGGCCCCGCGAGCGTGGAGATCTGCACCATGCTGCGCAAGCCGGATGCCGCCAAGGTCGAGATCGACGTCAAGTACGTCGGCAAGGACATCCCCAACGAGTTCGTGGTGGGCTACGGCCTCGACTACGCCGAGAAGTACCGCAACCTGGACTTCGTGGGCAGCCTGGCCCCGCACGTCTACGAGTAGGCACCTTCTTCCGGAACCCCGTCCGGACACCGCCCGCGCTGCAACAGCCGGAGGTGTTCAGGGCGGGGTTCCGTGCTGTCCAGGTCCATGTTCTTCGCCTGGCCCTGCGCCCTAGTTCCCCTCTTGCGCCCCAATTGAGGCGCAAATGACGAATCTGGGCGCGGAAACAGTGGATTCCAGAGAGCGGGGGGCTGGGGAGAGGGAACTCACGGGTCCCGGTCATGGCCGCTCGGGCTCCCGAGCCATCACCCCGGCTACCCTTCCCGGCCCGGATGCCGTTTAATGTCTCCATGCCCCACAACCCCTGCGCCTCTCTCGACACCCTTGACCTAACACGTGTGAGGTTCGAGACTCCGGACCGCCGCCCCGTCCTGCACTACACGGCGGCGAGCACCTGGCTCAATGATCCCAACGGCCTCATTTACCACCACGGGCTCTACCACCTCTACTACCAGAACAACCCGTTCGGGAACGTCTGGGGCAACATGTCCTGGGGCCACGCCACGTCCGTCGATCTGGTGCACTGGGACGAGCACGCCGTCGCCATCCCCTGCGAGGACGGCGAGGCCATCTTCTCCGGCAGCGCCGTGTTCGACGCGCGGAACACCAGTCGGCTCGGCACCGCCGAGCAGCCGCCCCTCGTGGCGATCTACACGAGCGCCTACGAGGCGCCCCACCCCCTGGCCGGGCGTCAGGCGCAGTCTCTCGCCTACAGCCTCGACGGCGGTTTCACGTGGACCAAGTTCGCCGGCAATCCGGTGCTGGACCGGGCCTCCAGCGACTTCCGGGACCCCAAGGTCATCCGCTGCCAGGATCCCGCCGGTGACTTCTGGCTCCTCGTGGCGGTCGAGGCGCTGGAGAGGAAAGTGGTCCTCTATCGCTCGGAGAACCTGCGGGACTGGGAGTTCCTGAGCGAGTTCGGGCCGGCCAACGCCATCGGCGGCGTCTGGGAGTGCCCCGACCTCTTCCCGCTCCCGGACCCTGAGCGTCCGGGCCGGCAGAAGTGGGTCCTCCTCGTGAACCTGAACCCCGGCGGCGTGGCGGGCGGCTCCGGCGGCCAGTACTTCGTGGGGGACTTCGACGGCGTGCGCTTCACCCCCGACCACGGGTCCCTCCTGGCCGAAGGCCCCGTGGACGCGGACGGCCCTGCCTCGGACGTGTCCCCGGCGCGCCGCCTCGCGGACTGCCTCTGGCTGGACCACGGGCGCGACTGCTACGCGACCGTCTCCTTCGACAGCGCCCCCGGCGAGGGCCGCGTCCTGATCGGCTGGATGAGCAATTGGGACTACGCCGTCCAGACGCCCACGGACCCGTGGCGCTCCGGGATGACGCTCGCGCGGCGGGCCGCCCTGGTCTCCACGCCGGACGGCCTGCGGCTCGCCCAGCAGCCGGTCCTTCCCGAGTCCGGCGCGGGTCAGCGTCTTCAGCGGGCCCGGGACGTCGCTCTGGAACCGGGCGAACCCTTCGCGTTGGCGGACTTCCCCGACGACGCCGCGCAGCGCATCCGCCTGGCGGTCCGGCCGGACGCCGCCCCCCTCACCCTGCGCCTGTTCGACGACGGCGAGCGGGCCGCCGTCGTCCGCTACTCGCCGGAGGAGGGGGTGCTCAGCCTGGACCGCCGGAGCAGCGGCGACGTCGCCTTCCACGAGAAGTTCGCGTCCGTGGAGCGGGTCAGGGTCGCCCCGAGCGACGGTGTTCTGCGGCTCGACATCATCCTGGACCGCGGTTCGGTGGAGATCTTCGCCCAGGACGGCCTCGTCGTCCTGACGGATCTGGTGTTCCGAGGACCGGGCCAGGTGGGGGCGTCCCTCACGGGCGGCGCGGGCGCGGTGTTGGATTCGCTGGAGGTGGACCTCCTGAGCTGACGGCCCGCGCCGCCTCCGGCGCACGGAGGCGCCCCACTTTCGCCCTGAGGGAACTTTTCGCATCCGATGTGCGTCTGATGGTGGAGACGGTGTAAAGCTAGATTCCAGAGAACTGGGTCCAGCGCCGTGCTCGGGCCAAGCATTCGCAGGAGGGATGGGGCACACGCCCCGGTAGATGAAACTCAAAAATATCGCCAAGGGTCCCTGGATCTGGATCGCCGTCGCGGTGGCCATCATGCTCCTCGCCTTCGCCACGTTCGCGCCGGGTGGACCCGCGCAGATCGACACCAACAAGGGTCTCGAGCTGCTGTCCCAGTCGGGCAAGGTGGACCAGGCCAAGATCATCGACGGCGAGAACCGGGTGAACCTCACCCTCAAGGACTCCCTCAGCGTCGACGGCCAGGACAAGGGCAAGGACGTCTACTTCAAGTACGTCGACGCCCGGGCCAAGGACGTCGTCACCGCGGTGAACGACGCCAAGCCGGCCAAGGGCTTCCAGGACCAGCCGGTGGAGAGCAACTGGTTCTCCGGTCTGCTGTCCCTGCTGCTGCCCGTGCTGCTGCTCGTCCTCCTGTTCTGGTTCCTCATGTCCCGCATGCAGGGCGGCGGCTCCAAGGTCATGCAGTTCGGCAAGTCCCGGGCCAAGATGCTCAGCAAGGACATGCCGCAGGTGACCTTCGCGGACGTCGCCGGCGCCGACGAGGCGGTGGAGGAGCTCCACGAGATCAAGGAGTTCCTGCGCGAGCCCGGCAAGTTCCAGGCCCTCGGCGCCAAGATCCCGAAGGGCGTGCTGCTCTACGGCCCTCCCGGCACCGGTAAGACCCTGCTGGCCCGCGCCGTCGCCGGCGAGGCCGGGGTCCCCTTCTTCTCCATCTCCGGCTCGGACTTCGTCGAGATGTTCGTCGGCGTGGGCGCCTCGCGTGTCCGTGACCTGTTCGAGCAGGCCAAGGCCAACAGCCCGGCCATCATCTTCGTGGACGAGATCGACGCCGTCGGCCGTCACCGTGGCGTCGGCATCGGCGGCGGCAATGACGAGCGCGAGCAGACCCTGAACCAGATGCTCGTGGAGATGGACGGCTTCGACGCCAAGACCAACGTCATCATGATCGCGGCGACCAACCGCCCCGACATCCTGGACCCCGCCCTGCTGCGCCCCGGCCGCTTCGACCGTCAGATCCCCGTGGACGCCCCGGACCGCAAGGGCCGCGAGGATATCCTCAAGGTGCACGCGAAGGGCAAGCCGTTGGCCCCCGGCGTCGACCTCAACGCCGTCG
The DNA here is from genome assembly GCF_900105345.1 of Arthrobacter woluwensis. Taxonomy (NCBI): domain Bacteria; kingdom Bacillati; phylum Actinomycetota; class Actinomycetes; order Micrococcales; family Micrococcaceae; genus Arthrobacter; species Arthrobacter woluwensis. The sequence continues at coordinate 273,543 of NZ_FNSN01000003.1, read as the reverse complement.
CCAAGAAGACCCCGGGCTACACCGGCGCCGACCTGGCCAACGTGCTGAACGAGGCCGCGCTGCTCACGGCCCGCTCCAACGCGGACCTGATCGACGACCGCGCCCTGGACGAGGGCGTGGACCGCGTGATGGGCGGCCCGCAGCGCCGCAGCCGCACGCAGAAGGAGCACGACCGCAAGATCACCGCGTACCACGAGGGCGGTCACGCCCTGGTGGCCGCGGCCCTGCACAACGCCCCGCCCGTCACCAAGGTGACCATCCTCCCGCGCGGCCGTGCCGGCGGCTACACCCTGGTGGTCCCGGACGACGATCCGCAGGGCTACACCCGCAACGAGCTCCTGGACCGCATGGCCTGGGCCATGGGCGGCCGCGTGGCCGAGGAGATCGTCTTCCACGACCCCACCACGGGCGCCTCCAACGACATCGAGCAGGCCACCACCACGGCCCGCCGCATGGTCACCGAGCTCGGCATGAGCGAGAAGGTCGGCGCCATCAAGGTGGCCGGCGGCGTCTCGAACGTCATGGGCGCCGGGCGCGGCGGCGATGACAGCGGAGTCACCATCTCCAACGAACTCGCGGCCCTGGTCGACGAAGAGGTGCGCAGGCTCCTGGACGACGCCCACGACGAGGCGTACTCCGTGCTGACCGAGAACCGGGACATCCTGGACGCCATGGCGCTGGAGCTCCTCGAGAAGGAGACCATCAACCAGGCCGATGTGGAGCGCCTGACGGCGGGCGTGCGCAAGCCCGTCCAGCGCCCGATCTGGCTCTCCAAGGAGTCCCGCCCGGTGCAGCACATCGCGCCGGTGCAGTCGAGCCGCGAAAAGGCCCAGCTGGCCGCCCAGCAGGTCCCGGCCCCGGCCGAGTCGGAGTCCGCGCCGCACGTGATCGAAGATGACGGACAGCCCGAAGGCCCGCAGGGTCTCTGAGCCGGACGGCTAGGATGCTTAGGTGACTCACATCGACGACGACGTCCCCAACACTGCCTCGGACGCCGCCTCAGCGGACGGCCCCATGGACCTGCCGCGCATCGAGGCGGCGGTCCGGGAGATCCTGATCGCCGTGGGGGAGGACCCGGACCGCTCCGGCCTGGCCGACACCCCCGCCCGGGTGGCGCGTGCCTACGCCGAGATGTTCTCGGGCATCCACCAGGACCCGGGATCGGTCCTCCAGACCATGTTCGACATGGACCACGAGGAACTCGTGCTGGTCAAGGACATCCCGTTCTACTCGACCTGTGAGCATCACCTGGTCCCGTTCCACGGCGTCGCGCATGTGGGGTACATCCCCTCGCACGACGGCATGGTGACGGGGCTGAGCAAACTGGCGCGCCTCGTGGACATCATCGCCCGCAGGCCGCAGGTGCAGGAACGGCTCACCACGCAGATCGTGGAAGCCCTCGTGACCCACCTCAAGCCGCGCGGCGCCATCGCCGTCGTGGAATGCGAACACATGTGCATGTCGATGCGGGGCATCCGCAAGCCCGGCGCCAAGACCGTCACCAGCGCGGTCCGCGGGCAGCTGCACGACCCAGCCACACGAGCTGAAGCCATGAGCCTGATACTCGGAAGGTAATACCCTATGGACTCGCTTGCCGCAGCACCGGGAACCGGCCCGGCCACCAATCCTTTGCCCGTGATCCGGAAAGCCAAAGCAGCAGCCCGATTCGAAGACCTCCCCCAGGACCGCACGCTGGTCATGGGTGTGCTGAACGTGACGCCGGATTCCTTCAGCGACGGGGGTCAGCACACGACCGCGGACTCCGCGATCGCGCATGGGCTCCGCATGTTCTACGGCGGTGCGGACATCCTGGACGTCGGAGGCGAATCCACCCGCCCGGGCGCGGACTCCGTGAGCCCCGAGGAGGAGCAGCGCCGCGTGCTCCCCGTGGTCGCGGCACTCGTGAAGGCCGGGGCCCTGGTCAGCATCGACACGGTCAACGCCTCCACGGCCGCGGCCGCGCTGGATGCCGGCGCCGCGATCGTCAACGACGTCTCCGGCCAGCGGGTCAGCGACGAGATGATCCAGCTCGTGGCCTCGCGCCGCGTGCCGTACATCCTCACCCACTCGCGGGGCGACTCCCAGACCATGGACTCCCTGGCCGACTACACGGACGTCGTGTCCGAGGTGGTCGCCGAGCTCGAGGAACTGCGCGCGCGCTTCCGGAGCGCCGGCCACGCCGACGAGCGCCTCATCCTCGATCCCGGCCTCGGCTTCGCCAAGCAGGGCGAGCAGAACTGGGAACTCCTCCGCGGCCTGGGCCGTCTCCAGGACCTGGGTCACCGCGTCCTGGTGGGCGCGTCCCGCAAGCGCTTCCTCGGTGAGCTGCTCACCTCGGCCGGCAAGGCCGCCGCTCCCGTGGAGCGCGACGCCGCCACGCTGGCCATCACGGCCCTCTCCGCCGGGAAGGGCGCCTGGGCCGTCCGCGTGCACGACGTCGGCCCGAACCTCGACGCGGTCAAGGTCGCCGCGCGCTGGGCGGCGTGAGCCACATGAGCGCGGGGGAGACCGGCGGCGTCCGCACGCTGGACCGGATCGAACTCCGCGGCGTGACCGCCACCGGCTACCACGGGGTCTTCGATTTCGAACGCCGTGAGGGCCAGCCGTTCGTGGTGGACCTGGTGATGCGCCGGGACTTCCGCCGTGCGGCCGAGACCGACGAGGTCGAGGACACGGCCCACTACGGACTCGTGGCCGAAGCCGTGACCGCGGTGATCGAGGGCCCGGCCGTGAACCTCATCGAGAAGCTGGCCGTCCTGATCGCCCGCGCCGTCCTGGAGGGCTTCGACGTGGAGGCCGTCGAGGTCACGGTGCACAAGCCCAAGGCGCCCATCGAAGTGCCGTTCGGGGACGTCGCCGTCGTGGTGTCCCGTTCCCGTGCCGATTTCCCCGGACTCGAAGGAGGTTCCGCATGAGCCGCACCCGAGCCGTCTTGGCCCTCGGAAGCAACCTCGGCGAGCGTCAGGGCACCCTGTCCGCCGCCGTCGCCGATCTGGTGAATCACCCGGCGGTGCACCTGGTGGACATCTCACCGGTCATCCAGACGAAGGCCGTGGGCGGTCCCGAGGACCAGCCCGACTACCTGAACATGGTCCTGGCGGTCGACACCGAGCTCGAACCGCTGGACCTCCTGGCCCACTGCCAGGCCGTCGAGCAGATGCATCACCGGGTGCGCGAGGTCCGCTGGGGGCCGCGCACGCTGGATGTCGACGTCATCGTCTTCGGCGACGTCCAGAGCGACGATCCCGTCCTGACCCTGCCGCACCCGCGTGCCGCCGAGCGCGCGTTCGTCCTGGTCCCGTGGGCCGCGATGGATCCCGAGGCCACCCTGAACGGCACCCCGGTGCGCGAACTGGCGCTGGCCGCGGCCGATTATCCCGACGTCGACGAGTACGACGAGTACTGATCATGCGCCTGATGCGACCCGCCCAGCTCGCCGGGCTGGCCCTCGCCTTCCTGGTGGTGGGCCTCCTGGTCTCGATGATCGTGCAGCGGTACGGCCTGCCGGTGCCGCTGCTCCCGCTCGCCGCGGTGTTCAGCATGCTCGCGATCGCGCTGCTGACCTTCCTGCTGGGCTGGCGGGTGCACCGCTGGAAGACCGCCAAGGTCAAGAAGCAGCTGGACCCGATCCTGGCCGCCCGGACGCTCATCCTGGCGCAGGCCGGGGCGTACGCGGGGACCGTGCTGTTCGGCTGGCATCTGGGCATCCTGCTGGAGCAGCTGCAGTTCCTGCAGTACTCCAGCTCCGTGGACCATGTCATCACGGCCGCCGTCATGGCGGGTGGTGGTGTGGTCATGCTGGTGGTGGGACTGATCGTGGAGCGCTTCTGCCGCATCCCTCCGGAGGACGACGGCGGCGCGGACGGCGGCAAGGACAAGGGGACCGAGGGTGAGTATGCCTGAGCCGGTGAACGGTCCGGCGTCGACCGGCGCCGGTGACGGCAGCTCGCGCGCCGGACGCCTGCGCGTCGGAGTGATCGGCGCCGGGAAGGTCGGCGCGGTGCTCGGAGCCGCCCTGCGCTCGGCGGAACACCGGATCTCCGGGGTCGCGGCCGTGTCCGAGGCGAGCCGGGAACGGGCCGAGAACCTGCTGCCGGGCGTCCCCGTGCTGGAGCCCGGCGAGATCGTCGCCGCGAGCGACCTGGTGCTCCTGGCCGTGCCGGACGACGTCCTCGGCGAGCTGGTCTCGGGCCTGGCGTCCCTCGGGGCATGGCGTCCCGGCCAGCTCGTGGCGCACACGTCGGGCCGCTTCGGCGTCGGCGTGCTGGATCCGGTCCGCGCGGCCGGCGCCATCCCGCTGGCCATCCACCCGGCCATGGCGTTCTCCGGCCTGAGTCTGGATCTCGGTCGCCTTCAGGACTGTGTCTTCGGGGTGAGCGCCGATCCGGCCATGCTCCCGATCGCCCAGGCGCTCGTGATCGAGATGGGTGGCGAGCCCGTGGTCATCCCGGAGGAGCAGCGCGTGCTGTATCACGCGGCCCTGGCCCATGGCTCCAATCACCTCGTCACCCTGGCGTCCCAGGCGGCGCAGGTGCTGCGGGAGATCGGTGTCGAGGACCCGGAGCGCCTCCTCGGCCCGCTGCTTCGTGCCTCCCTGGACAACGCCCTCGTCTCGGGCGAGTCCGCGCTCACCGGTCCGGTGTCGCGCGGCGACGCCGGCACCGTGTCCTCCCATCGCGAGGCGCTGACCGGCCGCGACCGTCTGCTCCGGAACGCCCCGGGACGCGGTGACGGACAGCCGGAGGCTCCGGGCGACGATATCCTGGATTCCTATCTCTCCATGGCCCGTGCCACTCTTCAGCGCGCCGTCCGCCAGGATCGCCTCCGGGCGGACCAGGCCGCGGCGCTGGGTGATGTCCTGGGCTGAGGGAGCCCGCAGCACATCACGTCCCTGATCCGGCCCTGCGCCGGAGCAGGCTGAAGAAGAGGTCCTCATGAGCATCGAACTGGTCACCACCAAGGCCGCACTCCGTGCCCGCCTGGCGGAGGCGGCGGCATCGGGGGTCTCCTCGGCCGGGTTCGTGCCCACCATGGGCGCCCTGCACCAGGGCCACGCCACGCTCGCGCGCCAGGCGGCCCGGGAGAACGACCTCGCCCTCGTCAGCATCTTCGTGAACCCGCTGCAGTTCGGCGAGGCCGTGGACCTGGAGCGCTACCCGCGCACCCTCGACGCCGACCTCGCCCTGCTGGAGGAGGCCGGCGTGCAGCTCGTCTTCGCCCCCGAGGTGGAGGAGATGTACCCGCTCGGAGAGCCGGGCGTCCGGGTGACGGCGGGACCGCTCGGCGGCAAGTGGGAGGGCGCCTCCCGTCCCGGGCACTTCGACGGCGCGCTCACCGTGGTGTCGAAGCTCCTGCACCTGGCGCACGCGCCCGTGCCGGTGAACCGCGCGTACTTCGGTCAGAAGGACGCACAGCAGCTCGCCCTGGTGCAGCAGATGGTCGCCGATCTCGATTTCGACGTGCGGATCGTGCCCGTGCCGATCGTCCGGGACGCCGACGGGCTGGCCCTGTCCTCCCGCAATCGCTTCCTCTCGCCCGAGCAGCGCGAATCCGCCCTGGTGCTCTCGCGGGCGCTGCGGCTCCTGGAGACCCGGGCCGCCGCCCACGAGCCCCTCGACCTCGAGTCCGCCGCCGACCTGGTGCGGTCCGCGCCCGGCGTCGAGCTCGACTACTTCGAGGTGGTGGACCCGCGCACGCTCGAGCCGCTGGCGGAGAACTGCAAATTCACCCCGTTCAGGGGTGACGCTCTGGCCATCATTGCGGCTAAGCTTGGTTCTGTGCGTCTGATCGATAACACACCGCTTTCTGCCTAGGCGAGACCCAGCCTTCCTCCCGGAGTCCTCTGTCAGGGACTCCCTGGAAATGCTCGGAGTGCGCCATGCGGTGTGCCGGCTTCCGTGGCCCGGCTTCGCCGTGCCCTGATCGCCGTTTCCGCTATCCCTCCCGCTCGGAAGAGCTCCGGTGTCAGGCCTGTCCTGTCCCCTCTCCCGTCCGGGAAACCACCGTTGCCGGTCCCGCAGTCCGTCGTTCCCCGACGCCGGCGGTCCGGCGGCATCTCGCTCCCCTTTGATTCACTCGCAAGGACGTGACATGACCTCTGACATCAAGAACCCCTCCGGCGGGCCGCTCGACGCGCCCGCCGCGTACGACTCACCGCCCGAGGCCACCCTGACCGCGCCCGAGGCGGGTGCGCCGGAGAAGCTCTCCCGCGAAGTCGTCGTGATCATCAGCGTCCTCCTGGTCTCGACCTTCACGGTCTTCCTGAACGAGACCATCATGAACGTGGCCTTGCCGCGCCTCATGACCGCGCTGGACGTCTCCGAGAGCACGGTCCAGTGGCTCTCCACCGGCTTCATGCTGACCATGGCCGTGGTCATCCCGACCACCGGTTTCATCCTGGAACGGCTGACCACCCGCAAGGCGTTCTTCCTTGCGATGGGGCTGTTCACCCTGGGCACCGTGATCGCCGCGATCGCCCCGGGCTTCGGGGTGCTGCTGCTGGGCCGCGTGGTGCAGGCCACCGGCACGGCCGTCATGATGCCGCTGCTCATGACCACCATCCTGACCCTGGTCCCGATGAACAAGCGCGGCATGGTGATGGGCAACATCACCATCGCGATGTCGGTGGCGCCGGCACTCGGCCCGACCGTCTCGGGTCTGATCCTGGAGCACTTCGAGTGGCGCTTCATGTTCATCTTCGTGCTGCCGGTGGCCGTCGTGGCGCTGCTGGTCGGCGCGAAGTACCTGGTGAACGTGGGTGAGCCGGGCCAGCAGCGCCTGGACATGCTCTCGGTCCTCCTGACCATCCCCGCCTTCGGTGGCGTGGTCTACGGCCTGAGCCAGATCGGCGGCGGCCACGGTGGTCAGGCGGGTCCCAGCTCGGGTGCCGTCGTGGCGCTGGCCGTGGGTGTGATCTCCCTGGGCCTGTTCGTCTGGCGCCAGCTGGTCCTCCAGCGGACCGGCGCTCCGCTCCTGGACCTGCGGGCGTTCAGCCACCGGATGTTCACGGTCTCCGTGCTGCTCCTGGTGGTGGCGATGATCGCGCTGTTCGGCACCGTGATCCTGCTCCCGCTGTTCCTGCAGAAGGTGCTGGGCGCGGAGCCCCTGGTGACCGGTCTGGTCATGCTGCCCGGTGGCCTGGCGATGGGACTCTCCGGTCCCTTCATCGGCCGGATGTACGACAAGATCGGCCCCCGTCCGCTGACCGTGACCGGCTCGGCCCTCATGGTGCTGTGCCTCTGGCAGTTCGCCATGATGAACGCGTCGACGCCGATCTGGTACGTCACGGTCATCCAGACGGTGCTCAACTTCTCGCTGGCGCTGCTGTTCACCCCGGCGTTCACCAACGGTCTGAACCCGCTGCCGCCGCAGCTGTACTCGCACGGCTCCGCCATTCTGGGCACGCTCCAGCAGGTGGCCGGCGCGGCCGGAACCGCGCTGCTCGTGGCGCTGTTCGCGGCGGGGACCGCCCTGCACGGTGATCTGCTGGACGGCACGCGGATCGCGTTCCTGACGGCGGCCGGCGTGGCGGTGTTCGCCGTCGTGCTCTCCGCCATGATGCGCAGGACGGAAGGCGCCGGTCATCACTGACCGCGGCCGACCACAGGCGTGACGCAGAACCGGCCGTGTCCCCTCAGCTGAGGGGACACGGCCGGTTCGTTTAACTCGTCGAGCAGGAGCGGGCGTCAGCCCGCGAAGAACTCCGCGAGCGGCTCGATCAGGCGGGCCGGGGCGCGGTTCACCCCGTCGTGGCCGAGGCCGGGGATCACGCTGTACGCGGAGCCGGACAGCACCTCGTGCAGACGGCCGCAGGCCACCCCGAAGTACGCCGGGCTCTTTTCGCCGACCATGATGAGGGTTTCGAGCGGCAGTTCCAGGAACGGCTCGGCGGACATGTCGGCGGCGATCATGGCCTTGATCTCGCGGACGCCGTTGGGGAGCTGTTCGCGCATCTCCTTGCCGAAGCCGGTGGTGGCGGTCAGCTTGTTGCCGAGCGTCAGCATGTGCAGCGGCATGCGGGACAGGGCGCCGTGCGGTTCCAGGCCGCGCATCACGATCGCGAGGGCCTTCTCGGTGTCGCCGGCGGCGCGGGCGGCCTCGTACTCGCCGATCCACGGCGCCTGGACGCTGCCGTCGATCGAGACGGCCGGGTCGTAGACGGCCAGGTGGTCCACGGGGATGCTGCGGGCCGCATGCAGCACGAGCGCGCCGCCGAAGCTGTGGCCGAAGAGATCGCGCGTGCCGGTGTGCTCCAGCACGGCCTTCAGATCCTCGACGTCCTGCTCGAGGGAGTAGGAGTCGGTCTGCGGCGTCGATTTGCCCTGGCCGCGGCGGTTCAGCACGTGGACCGGCCGCTTCAGCGCCTCGGAGAGGGCCTTGGCGAATTTGGCGTAATCGGCGGCGGTGACCAGCGATCCGATCACCACGACGACGCCCGGCCCCGCGGCGTCCTCGCCCCCGGCGTAGGTGTTCAGTTCCAGCTCGGCACCGTCAGCGGTGCGCACCAACTCACGCTTCATGTCACGAGCCTAGCGGAGCAGCCTGGACGAGTCATGAACCCGTCAGGCGGCGGCATCCGCCGTCCCGCGCTGTGGCGACTTCCGCTTCCGCCCGCGATGCTGTTCCTCGCGGGCGCCGTGCACGTGGAACTCGGCGAGGGCCGTGACGAGCCGCTTGCCGACGGCCGGGACGGACCCGTGCACGCAGCGCGGCACCTGGCGCAGCGGACCCGGCACCGAACCATGGAGGAGGCGCGCCGTCTGCTTGAAGTACTCGGGGCTGCGGGCGCCGTAGAAGATGCAGCATTCCTGCGCGATGCCCGCGAAGTCCTCGGCGTGCGCCTCCTCCTCCAGGGCCGCCTTCAGCTCCCCGACAGAGGCGGGCATGAGTTCCGCGAACACCTTGTTGGCCTTGGTCCGGCCGAGCGCGCCGAAGAGCAGGCCGAGGATCGGTTCGGGCGCCCTGGAGAGGGCGGTGCCCGGCAGCATGCCCCGCCGCATGCGGGCCATGGCGCGGGGGACGTCGCCGTCGTTCACCGCCTGGGAGAAGGCGGGCAGCCAGTCCACGGGGGTGCTGCCGTCGATGTTGACCGCCGGGTCGTAGACGGAGAGACGCGAGACGCCGAGGCCGGAGCCGCTGTGCCGTGCGGCGTTGAGCACCACGGCACCGCCCAGCGAATGGCCCAGCACGTGCTTCGCGCCCGTGTGCCGCAGCACGGCCTCCAGGTCCGCGATCTCCAGGTCCATGCCGTAGTCGGGGCCCTGCTCGGGGGACTGGCCGTGCCCGCGGCGGTCGTAGACGTGCACGGACCAGCTGCGGCCGTCGTCCTCGGATTCAAGGGCGGTCACGAAGGCCTGCGCGAAGGGCCGGTAGAGCGCCGCGGTGAGGAACGCCCCGCCGACGACGACGAGGCTCCGGTCCGCGTCCGACTCGCCATAACTGTCCATCGCCAACTCCGCCCCGTCCCCGGCACGGACGATGGATTCGGTGCGGGGAACTTCCAGGACCTTCCGGAACTTCACGACCCCATGCTAGCGTCCAGGTGGGTGCCCTCTGCGTCACGTAAACTAAGGGACTGTGACTGCTGAAAACCCCACCCCCCTTTCCGAGGCCTCCGACGCGAACGAGCAGATGCGGGTTCGCCAGGAGAAGCGCCAGAAGCTGCTCGAGCTCGGCATGGAGGCCTACCCGGTGGGGGTGGAACGCACTCACTCCCTGGGCGAGATCCGTGAGAAGTACGCCCACCTCGTGGCCGATGAGACCACCGGGGACATCGTGGGTGTCACGGGCCGTGTGGTCTTCGTGCGCAACACCGGAAAGCTCTGCTTCGCCACGCTCCAGGACGGCAACGGCGTCCGCCTCCAGGCCATGCTGAGCCTGGCCGTGGTGGGCGAGGAGGCTCTCGCGCAGTGGAAGGCGCTCGTCGACCTGGGCGACCACGTCTTCATCAAGGGCGAGGTCATCTCCTCCCGCCGTGGCGAGCTGTCCATCATGGCCGAGTCGTGGAGGATGGCCTCCAAGGCTCTGCGCCCGCTGCCCGTGCTGCACGCCGGACTGAACGAGGAGACCCGTGTCCGTCAGCGGTACGTCGACCTCCTGGTCCGAGACGAAGCACGCCAGATGGTCTACACCCGCGCCTCGATCACGCGGTCCATCCGCGAGACGCTCAACCGCCACGGCTACGTGGAGGTCGAGACCCCGATTCTCAACCTGGTCCACGGCGGCGCCTCGGCCCGCCCGTTCGAGACCCACCTCAACGCCTTCGACCAGAAGATGACCCTGCGCATCGCCACCGAGCTTTATCTGAAGCGTGCCGTGGTGGGCGGGATCGAACGTGTCTATGACATGGGACGCGTCTTCCGGAATGAGGGCGTCGATTCCACGCACAGCCCGGAATTCACCACTCTGGAATGCTATGAGGCGTGGGCCGATCAATTCGTGATGGCCGAGCGCATGAAAGAGATCATCCTGGACGCTGCCGACGCAATAGGCGCGGGCCGCGTGATCCAGACCGAGGCCGGCGAAATCGACCTCGGCGGGGAATGGGCCTGGCTCGGTGTCTATCCCGGTCTCTCCAGTGCCGTGGGTCAGGAAATCACCCCGGACACCACCGAGGAAGAACTGCGTGCGATCGCTGAAAAGCACGACGTGAAGATCGACCCGGCATGGGGTGCGGAAAAACTCGTGGTGGAGCTTTTCGGCGAGATCGTGGAACCGACCCTGCTGAATCCGACTTTCGTCTACGATTATCCGCCGTCGGCCCAGCCGCTTGCCCGCCCGCACCGCGAAGACGGCCGGCTGATCGAGGCCTGGGATCTGATCATCGGCGGCATGGAGCGCGGCACCGCGTTCTCCGAGCTGATCGACCCCGTGATCCAGCGCGAGCGTCTGACGGAACAGTCCCGTCTGGCCGCCGCCGGCGATGACGAGGCGATGCAGCTGGACGAGGATTTCCTGCGCGCCCTCGAATACGGCGCCCCGCCCATGGGTGGCATCGGCCTCGGCGTGGACCGGCTGGTGATGCTCTTCACCGGCGCCGGAATCCGCGAGACGATTCTCTTCCCCCTCCTCAAGCCAGAGGCGAACTGATATGGAATACATCGCCGTTATTCTGCCGTCCCTCGTCGTCGGCCTGCTGTTCTGGTTCGCCATCCGCGCTTTGCTGAATGCGGACCGTTCGGAGCGTGAGGCGCTCGCCAAGGCGGAGGAAGAGTGGGACGCCAGGGCAAAGAATAACAACGGTGAATCCGGCGGCTCGGCGAATAATTCGAGTGCTGACTAATCCGGATTATTGACTCATTGAATTGATTCGTCCATACTTTAGTGCGGGGGCGCAGCCAATACGGGTCGTATGACCTGCTTTAACCACCACACGATGGGAGCCATAGTTCATGGCACAGCGAGTCAAAATCATTCTTGTCGACGACGTCGACGGCGGCGTAGCCGATGAAACCATCCGCTTCGGGCTGGATGGAAACAACTATGAGATTGATCTCTCCGCTGAAAATGCTCAGAAGTTCCGGGGCGCTTTTGAGGAATACATCACTGTCGCCCGCCGGGTGACCAGCACCACCCGCACTCCGAAGCGCGCCGCGGCGAAGGGGCAGGACACCGCCCAGATCCGCAAGTGGGCTCAGGAGAACGGCTACAAGGTCAGCTCTCGCGGCCGCGTGCACGCCGACATCATCGAGGCGTACCACAAGGCCAACAGCTGACCTCAGGGTCGACGGCTTCGAGGCCGGTCCTGGACTTCAGAGTCCCGGGCCGGCCTTTTCCGTGTCCGTTCCCGTGCCTTCTTCCATGTCCGCGCAAGTCGGGGTGATTCCCCCTCTGGCGAACACGCCCCACAAGCCGCTGGTCCGCACGTAGCATCTAATTACGTCGTATCTGAGGAGTGTGGCGAAATGTTTGAGAGATTCACGGACAGAGCTCGCCGGGTAGTCGTCCTTGCACAGGAAGAAGCCCGGCTGCTCAACCACAATTACATCGGGACCGAGCACATCCTGCTGGGCCTCATCCACGAGGGTGACGGCATCGCCGCGAAAGCGCTCGAGTCCCTGGGAATCTCGCTTGACGCCGTCCGCGAGCAGGTCCAGGAGATCATCGGCCAGGGCCAGCAGGCGCCGTCGGGTCACATTCCCTTCACCCCGCGTGCCAAGAAGGTCCTGGAGCTGTCTCTGCGTGAGGCCCTCCAGCTCGGCCACAACTACATCGGCACCGAGCACATCCTGCTGGGCCTCATCCGCGAGGGTGAAGGCGTCGCCGCGCAGGTGCTGGTCAAGCTGGGCGCAGACCTCTCCAAGGTCCGCCAGCAGGTCAACCAGCTCCTGACGGGTTACCAGGGTGGCAAGGAGACCGCCGGTGCAGGCGTGGGATCCGGTCAGCAGGAAGGCACCCCGGCCGGTTCCGTGGTGCTGGACCAGTTCGGCCGCAACCTGACCCAGGCCGCGCGGGAGAACAAGCTCGATCCGGTCATCGGCCGCGAGCACGAGATGGAACGCGTCATGCAGGTCCTCTCGCGCCGCACCAAGAACAACCCGGTCCTGATCGGTGAGCCCGGCGTCGGCAAGACCGCCGTCGTCGAAGGCCTCGCCCAGGCGATCGTTCGTGGCGACGTCCCGGAGACCATCAAGAACAAGCAGCTCTACACCCTGGACCTCGGGTCCCTGGTGGCGGGTTCGCGGTACCGCGGTGACTTCGAGGAGCGCCTGAAGAAGGTCCTCAAGGAGATCCGCACCCGTGGCGACATCATCCTGTTCATCGACGAGATCCACACCCTGGTCGGTGCGGGCGCCGCCGAGGGCGCGATCGACGCCGCCTCGATCCTGAAGCCGATGCTGGCCCGTGGTGAACTCCAGACCATCGGCGCCACCACGCTGGACGAGTACCGCAAGCACATCGAGAAGGACGCCGCGCTCGAGCGCCGCTTCCAGCCCATCCAGGTGGCGGAGCCGAGCGTGGATCACGCCGTCCAGATCCTGAAGGGGCTGCGCGACCGCTATGAGGCGCACCACCGCGTGAGCATCACCGACGGCGCCCTCGAGGCCGCCGCCACGCTCGCGCAGCGCTACATCTCGGACCGCTTCCTGCCGGACAAGGCCATCGACCTGATCGACGAGGCCGGAGCCCGTCTGCGCATCCGCCGCATGACGCCTCCCGCCGAGCTCAAGGAGATGGACGTCGCCATCGAGGCGGTCAAGCGGGAGAAGGAATCCGCGATCGATGCCCAGGACTTCGAGGGCGCCGCGGCACTGCGTGACCGTGAGCAGAAGCTCGTGACCGAGCGTCACGAGAAGGAAGAGGCCTGGCGCAACGGCGGTCCGGACGAGATCGCCGAGGTGGATGAGGAACTCATCGCCGAAGTGCTGGCCAACTCCACGGGCATCCCGGTCTTCAAGCTGACGCAGGAGGAGTCCAGCCGTCTGCTCAAGATGGAGGACGAGCTCCACAAGCGTGTGGTCGGTCAGGACGACGCCATCAAGGCACTGTCCCAGGCCATCCGCCGCACCCGCGCCGGCCTCAAGGATCCGAAGCGCCCGGGCGGCTCGTTCATCTTCGCCGGCCCCACCGGCGTCGGCAAGACCGAGCTGGCCAAGGCTCTCGCGGAGTTCCTGTTCGGTGACGAGGACGCCCTCATCACGCTGGACATGTCCGAGTACTCGGAGAAGCACACCGTGTCGCGGCTCTTCGGAGCGCCTCCCGGATACGTGGGCTACGAAGAGGGCGGCCAGCTGACGGAGAAGGTCCGTCGCCGTCCGTTCTCCGTGGTGCTGTTCGACGAGGTGGAGAAGGCTCACGCCGATCTCTTCAACTCGCTCCTGCAGATCCTGGAGGACGGTCGCCTGACCGACTCCCAGGGCCGCGTGGTGGACTTCAAGAACACCGTGATCATCATGACCACGAACCTCGGCACCCGGGACATCTCCAAGGGCGTCATGACGGGCTTCCAGTCCGGCACGGACACCAAGACGGGCTACGACCGGATGCGGGCCCGGGTCACGGAGGAGCTCAAGCAGCACTTCCGCCCCGAGTTCCTGAACCGTGTCGATGACGTCGTGGTCTTCCCGCAGCTGACGCAGGACGAGATCATCGAGATCGTCGACCTGTTCGTCACCCGCCTGGAGAACCGTCTGAAGGACCGGGACATGGGCATCGAGCTCACGCCCGCCGCCAAGGTCCTGCTGGCCACCCGTGGCTACGACCCCGCGATGGGCGCCCGTCCGCTCCGCCGGACCATCCAGCGCGAGATCGAGGACCAGCTCAGCGAGAAGATCCTCTTCGGGGAGCTCAAGGCCGGGGACATCGTCCTGGTGGACGTCGAGGGCGAAGGCGACGAGGCGAAGTTCACCTTCGCCGGCACCGCCAAGCCCACGGTCCCGGAGCTTGCTCCGAGCACCCACGGCGACAGCAGCGCCGGGGAGCTGGGCAGCGGAGCCGCCTGAGGCCCGCAGCACCGCGGGTCGCTGAAGACCGTGCATGAGTGAAGGCCGGCGACGGAGGGGAGACCCGCCGTCGCCGGCCTTTCGCATGCCCTGAGGTCCATCCCTCCCCGCGTGACCCTCCCCGCGTGAGTCCGCTACGGAGGGGGTGAGTCCGCTACATCGTGCAGCGGACTCACCACCTCGCCAGCGGACTCAGCCCGGAAGCGCGGCGGTGGTGAGACCAAGGCGTCTGGCCGCGGTTCTGGGACGCGATCTCAGCCGAGGATTGGAAGGAGCCTCGGCGCGCGAGCAGCCAGGAACGCCCGCCAGCGGCACGCGAATCCCCAGGTCCGGCCTGCGTCACTGGCGGCAAGGGCGAAGAGGGCCGCGGCGTAGATGACGTGCTCGTCGAGGGCGGGGTTCTGCTGGAGCGGCAGAGCACTCAGCCACATGAGCACCAGCAACGGTGTGCCGCACCAGGCTGCGGCGCGCAGGCCGATGCCGGCCAACAGCATCAGCCCTAGCAGGCCGAGACCTCCCATGAAACCGAAATCGACCCACCGAAGGCCGGCAAGAGACTCCAGAGGGCCGGCAAACCAGCCGTCCAACTGTTCCAGATACTCGCGGGTCGGACTGACTCCGGCGAGGAGTGATTCGCAGGGCTGAGTGTCGAATCCCAGCCCGAAGAGCTTGTCCAGAAAAGACCAAGAGAAGATCGCGCCGAGCAGGATCCTCAGGACTGCCGCGGCACGTCCGGTGGCTTCGGTGGGGCATAACGTGCGTTCTCTGGGTGAACGGGACGGCATCTTCGGGGTCCTCCTGCTGTTGTGCGGCGGAACCCCAAGGTAGGGGGCGCTCCGTCAAGGGGCCAGTCGAACGACTGTGACGTCATCCGTCTCTCCGGGGCGGCGTCCACCCTGCGTCGCACGTTCAACCGGGGCCGGGGGCAAGCCCTACGATGGAGGAATGCCAGCAGCCGACTTCACGCTCCGCCCCGCCCGCACCTCCGACGTCCCGGGGATCAAGCGACTCGTGGCGCCGCTGGCCGAGGAGCGCATCCTCATGGCCAAGGAGACGGTCGCCTACTACGAAGGCATTCAGGAACTGCGCGTCGCCGAGTCCTCCGAGGGCGAGCTGATCGGTTGCGGCGCCCTCCACGTCATGTGGGAGGACCTCGCCGAGATCCGCACCCTCGCCGCCGCGGACAGCTGGCGCGGCAGGGGCGTGGGGCACGCCCTGGTCAAGCGCCTCCTGGACGAGGCCCGCGCGCTCGGGGTCAGCCGCGTGTTCTGCCTGACGTTCGAGGTCGGCTTCTTCCAGCGCCACGGATTCGAGGTCATGGCGGACCAGAGCGCCGTCGATCCGGCCGTCTACGCCGAGCTGCTGCGCTCCCATGACGAGGGCGTCGCCGAGTTCCTGGACCTCGCCCGGGTCAAGCCGAACACCCTCGGCAACACCCGCATGATCCGCCAGCTCTGAGCTTCACGGACAACCCCCAGGACGCTTCCAGCCCGTCCCTCTACCGTGCTCCGGGCGCTGGTAGTAGGGTCACAATGAGGCGCTCCGAGACAAGGCAGGTAGTCCCATGAAAAAGCTCATCAATGACCCTCGCGCAGTGGTGGAGGAGGCCGTCGAAGGATTCGGCCTCGCCCACCCCGACCTGGTGACCGTGACCGCGGATCCGCTCTTCATCGCCCGCAAGGACGCGCCGGTGGCCGGCAAGGTGGGACTCGTCTCCGGTGGCGGCAGCGGGCACGAGCCGCTGCATGCCGGATTCGTCGGACTCGGGATGCTGGACGCCGCCGTTCCGGGCGCCGTCTTCACCAGCCCCACCCCCGACCAGATCCTCCCGGCGACCCTCGCTGCGAACTCGGGCGCCGGCGTCGTGCAGATCGTCAAGAACTACACCGGGGACGTGCTGAACTTCGAGACCGCCGCCGAACTCGCGCAGGCCGAAGGCGTGGACGTGCGCTCGGTCCTGGTGAACGACGACGTCGCGGTCGAGGACTCGCTCTACACCGCCGGCCGCCGTGGTGTCGGCGGCACGGTGCTGGTGGAGAAGATCGCCGGCGCCGCCGCGGAGCGGGGCGACTCGCTGGACGCCGTCGAGGAGATCGCCAATCGCGTCAACCAGAACGTCCGCACCATGGGCGTGGCCCTCAGCGCCTGCACCGTCCCGCACGCCGGGGTCCCGAGCTTCGACCTGGCCGAGGACGAGATCGAGATCGGCATCGGCATCCACGGTGAGCCCGGCCGGCACCGCATCCCGCTCGAGAACGCCGACGCCATCACCGCGCGGCTGCTGTCCCCGGTTCTGGAGGATCTCCAGGCCGCGCCGGGTCAGAAGGTGCTGCTCTTCGTGAACGGCATGGGCGGCACCCCGCAGAGCGAGCTCTACATCGTCTTCCGGGCCGCCTCCCAGATCCTCGCGGAAGCCGGGCTCGAGGTGCAGCGGAGCCTGGTGGGCAGCTACATCACGGCGCTCGAGATGCAGGGCTGCTCGATCTCCGTTCTGAAACTGGACGATGAGCTGGTGGAACTCTGGGACGCTCCCGTGCACACCGCGGCACTCCGGTGGGGGGTCTGACCATGGCGCAGACGCTCGACCTCGCCTGGGCCCTCGACTGGCTGCGCCGTTCGGGCGCGGTGCTCGCGGAGAACCGGATGGCGCTCATCGAACTGGACCGGGCCATCGGGGACGCCGACCACGGGGAGAACATGGACCGCGGGTTCACGGCGGCGCTGGCCAAGCTGGAGGAGCAGCCCCCGGCGACCCCTGGCGCGGCCCTGAAGTCGGTGGCGATGTCCCTCATGTCGAAGGTGGGCGGCGCCGCCGGGCCCCTCTACGGGACGGCGTTCCTGCGGGCGGCCACGGCCCTGGGAGATGCCGAGGAACTGGACTCCGAGGCTCTGGTGGCGGCCCTGGCGGCGGCCCGCGACGGGATCGTCGCCCGGGGTAAGGCCGAGCCGGGGGACAAGACCATGATCGACGCCTGGACGCCCGCCGTCGACGCCGCCCAGGCCGCCGTGGGGGAGAGCCCCGCCGAACTCCTGGACCGCGCCGCGAAGGCCGCCGAGGAGGGCGCCGCCGCCACGGAGCCGCTTGTGGCGCGGAAGGGCAGGGCCAGCTATCTGGGCGAGCGCAGCGCAGGGCATCGCGATCCCGGATCCCAGTCGACGGCTCTTCTGCTCCGTGCCGCTGCGGACGCCGCGGCCGCGGCGTCCTGACCGGCCTCGCTGATCCGAGGGCCTCGGCCCGCCCGGCGCCGGCTCCCTGTGAGCTGCCGCACCGGCGGTCCGATCCCTGGACAGGAGCCGTCCCGGAGCCTGTCCGGACGGCTAGAATCAACCCTGCGGCCCGCCTCGGCGCGCTGCTCCCTGGCATCCTTCGGGACCAGGTTCACCTCGCTCGTTTCGCCGGAAGGGTCCCATGACTGTCGGAATCGTGGTCGTCTCCCACAGCTCCAAGATCGCGGAGGGGGCCTGTGAGCTGGCCGCCCAGATGGCCCCGGCGGTGCGCCTCGAGGCCGCCGGCGGCACCGACGACGGCGGCCTGGGCACCAGCCTGGAGAAGGTGATGGCCGCGATCGAGTCGGCCAACTCCGGCGAGGGCGTGGTGATCCTGTGCGATCTGGGTTCGGCCGTCATGGTGGCTGAGAGCGCCGTGGAATTCCTGGGCACGCCGCAGGACGTCTCGCTGGCCGACGCCCCGCTCATCGAGGGCCTCGTCGCAGCGTCCGTCGCGGCTCAGGGCGGAGCCGGTGTGGCCGCGGTGAAGGCGGCCGCCGAGTCGGCGCTGGCGCAGCAGGTGCAGGCCCGCATCGACGACAACACGGCGCCTCCCGTGCGCCCGCGCGCCGTCGCGGACGATGCCGGCGAAACCGTCTCCGTGGGCGGTGCGATCGTCGAGGACTTCGAGGTGCTGAACCAGCTCGGCCTGCACGCCCGCCCCGCCGCGGTGCTCGCCGGATACCTGGGCGGTCTGGACGTGGAGGTCGACATCAACGGCGCCGACGGCCAGTCCGTCATGATGCTCATGACCCTCGCCGCAGGCCAGGGAACGGTGCTGCACGTGCGCGCGAGCGGCCCCGATGCCCGCCGGGCCATGGATTTCATCGCCGAACAGTGCCGCACGGGTTTCGGAGAGCTCTGACTCCTCGTCCCCCTGTCATCGACTGCTCCGGAGGATGTCGTTTTCCGCCGATTCCGGGGAGAAACGACATCCTCCGGAGCAGTCGATGGTTTAAAGGGTGACGCCCGCGTCGCTTTCGGTGGCCAGCCGGTCCTTGAGGAGGCCTGCCAGGCAGCGCTCCAGCTGATCAGTCGGAGCCTGGAGGCGGTGCAGCGCGTCGAGTGTCCGGAAGACGCCGTCCGGGCCGCCCCAGATCAGATCGACCGACGCCGGGTCCGCGTCCCAGCCTGCCGGTCGGGCCAGGAAGAGCTCACGGGGGACCGGTGCCCCGGCTTCCCGCAGGACGGCCATCATCGCGCCGCGGACCTGCCGGTCGGTGCCATGCCAGGACTGGCCTTTCGGGGTGTACTCGGGCTCCGGGCGGCCGGCCGCGAGCCACGCGCATTCCGCGGCGAGGGGGCACTCCTCGCACTTCGGTGACCTCGCGGTGCAGACCAGGGCGCCCAGTTCCATGACGGCGGCGTTCCACGTGACCGACTCGGCCCGGTCCTCGGGCAGGAGCTGCTCCGCCAGCCGTGCCTCCGCCGCCGTGAAGGCCGGCGCCGGCAGGGCGGACCCGGTGAAGAGGCGGGCGTGGACCCTGCGGATGTTGGTGTCGACGACGCTCTCCCGGCGGCCGAACGCGAACGCGGCGATGGCCGCGGAGGTGTAGGTGCCGACGCCCGGGAGCGCCTGGAGGGCTTCCCGCGTGTCCGGCACGGCGCCGTCGTGCTTCTCGACGATCGCGACGGCGGCCGCATGCAGCCGCTGCGCACGTCGGGGATATCCGAGGCGGCCCCAGGCGCGGACGGCTTCGGAGACGGGTTCGGCCGCCAGGTCCGCGGGCGTCGGCCAGCGTTTCATCCACGCCTCCCAGACGGGGAGCACGCGCACCACGGGGGTCTGCTGGAGCATGAACTCGCTGACCATGATGCCCCACGGGCTGCATCCCCGGGAGTGAGGGAGGGCGGTCCGCCACGGAAGGTCGCGGCCGGCGGCCAGGAACCAGTCCTCGATGAGCTGGGCGGTCTTCCGCTTGAGGCTGTCGCTGGGGTACGTGGTCATGGCGGAATCCACTGTATCGCCCCCGCGTTCCCGGAGCGGCCCGGCGGCGTGCACCCAGGCTCACTGGGTAGGCTTGGGGGTATGGCAGGGCAGGGTGTGAGCACAGGCAAGGGGACGCGGCGGAAGGTCAGTCCCGCCGTGTACCGGCGACGGCGCGTGGTGGTCCTCGGCGCACTGATCGTGGTCCTGGCGCTGGTGGCCTGGGGTGTTTTCGGGCTCATGTCCCTCATGAAGGACCCTGCCGGACCCGCCGCGGCGGCGACCGGGACCGAGACGCCGGCGGTCACGCCCCCGGCGACGTCGGCCAGTCCGTCCGCGCCCGCGACCCCCGTCTGCGATGAGGGCCGGGTCAAGGTCACCGCGACGACGGACAAGAAGGTCTACGGTCCCAAAGAGAACCCGGTGCTGACCCTGAAGGTCACCAACGAGGGCACCGTCGCGTGTCCCATCAACATCGGCACGTCGCAGATGGAGTTCCTCATCTCCAGCGGCCAGGACCGGATCTTCAACTCCCGCGACTGCATGGACAAGCCGAACGATCTGAAGAAGACCCTGGCTCCCGGCAAGAGCGAGACCGCCAACTTCGTGTGGCAGCGCAACCGGTCGGTCGAGGGATGCCGGCTGATCACGGCCAAGCCCGGCGCCGGCGGCGCCACCTACGTCTTCCAGGCGACGCTGGGACAGCGCACGAGCGACAAGGCCATCTTCCAGCTCGGCTGAGGGCTGTGCCGGCCTGGTGACGACCTAGATGTAGCGGTCCAGCAGGCTCGATTCGGCCATGCGGGACAAGCCTTCGCGGACGCTGCGGGCACGCTGCTCACCGATGCCGTCCACCTGCATGAGGTCTTCGATCGTCGCGGCCATAAGGTACTGCAGCCCGCCGAAGTGTTCCACGAGGCGGTCGGCGACGGCGCCCGGCACGGCCTTCAGCCCGGAGAGCAGCCGGTAGCCGCGGGGCTCGACGACGGCGTCCGGCGACGCTTCGCCGCCCGCCCCGGCGATGATCGCCGCAATGCGGTGAGGGTCCACGAGATCCTGCGCGCTCAGCTCACGCAGCGCCGCGACGGCCTGCTCGATGTCCTCGGCGGAAGCGTCGGAACCGGCGTAATCCCGCAGGATCACTTCGCTGCCCGGTCCGCGGCCCGCGGTGAGTTCATCCAGCTGCAGGGCGAGGAGGCGGCCGTCCAGGCCGAGCTCCAGGACGAGCTGGGAGATCTCCTCGGAGATCCGGCGCACCATCTCCTGGCGCTGGAGCGTGACCGCGACGTCGCGCACGGTCACCATGGCCTCGATCTCCAGGGAGGAGAGGGCCGCGGTCACCTGGTCCAGGCGGGAGCGGTAGCGTTCGAGTGTGGCGAGGGCCTGGTTGGCGCGTGCGGAGACCTTCTCGGAACCCTCCAGCACATGGCGGAGGCCGTTCACATAGAGGGCGATGATCTGCATCGACTGGCTGACCGAGATGACCGGGAAGCCCGTCTGCTTGGCGACGCGTTCGGCGGTGCGGTGCCGGGTTCCGGACTCGGTGGTTTCGATGCTCGCGTCCGGGACGAGCTGGACTCCGGCGCGGACGATGTGGCGGGCATCCTTGTCGCAGACGATCGCGCCGTCCATCTTCGCGAGCTCCCGCAGGCGGGTGGGGGAGAACTCGATGCCGATCTCGAAGCCACCGGAACAGATGGAGTCGACCGTGCGATCCGAACCGAGCACGATCAGCGCGCCGGTGCGTCCGCGGAGGATGCGCTCCAGGCCGTCCCGCAGGGCGGTGCCGGGCGCGACGCGGGCCAGCGTCGCCGTGAGCGTCTCTTCTGGTGTGCGGGCCATGCTGACTGTTCCCTTCAGGCGTCCGGGCCGGGGTCTTGCGGCCCGGCTCCAAGAGCCGTTGGACGATCTGCATCGCGGCACACACAAAGTGCACCTTCCACGGCTGACACCATCATAGGGTCCAGGAGGGCCGGGTTCCGCATCAGGACGCCGGAAAGTGCCCCGTGAAGCGCCTCGTGCCGGGCCGGGAAAGTGGCCCTTCCGGCGTCGCCCGGATCAGGCGGTTTCGCTCAGCACCGTCTCGATCCGGCCGAGCACCCCGGGCCAGCCGTGGCCCATTCCGTCGAGCGCCTGACGGCCTGCCGGGGTGTCCAGCCGGAAGCCCGCGTGCTCGAAATGCAGCACGGTGCCGTCCGCCACGCTTTCGAGCCGCCAGGTGACCGTGGTGTCGAGGACGCCCTCGGCGAAGAGGATCGTCAGGGTCCGGCCGGGTTCGACGGCGAGGACTTCGCAGCGCTGCTCGCCCCAGTGGGCCATGTCGAGCGTGAACCGGTGCCCGACGACGGGCGCGATGTCTCCCGCGGCCCACCAGCGGGCGAGGAGCTCCGGCGTCGAGATGGCTTCCCAGACGCGCTCGATCGGGTGCGGGAAGTGGCGTTCGAGACGGATGGCGGTCTCGGGGTTCTCAGTCATCGTCGGTCCGTTCTGTGGGGTGAGGAGGGGTGTCGCGGGCGTGGTCTGCCCGGTGCGGCGCGTGGTGTCCTGCGGGCCTCGCGGCCGCAGTGGCGTCGAGGAGGTCTCCCAGGACGTCGAGGCGGCGGTTCCAGTACTGCTCGTAGGGCTTGAGCCAATCGCCGGCCTGCGACAGTCCGGCCGGTTTCAGGTGATAGACACGGTTCCTGCCCCGGCGTTCCTCGCGGACGAGACCGGCTTCGCGGAGCACGGCGAGGTGTTCCGAGGCGGCCGAGCGGCTCAGTGCGAGCAGCCCGGTGAGCTCGCCGGCCGTGAGCGGTCCCGCGCGCAGGGCATCCAGCATCCTGCGGCGGGCAGGATTGGCGAGAGCACCGAAGACGTCGGGAAGCACGGGATGATGATACGTCGGAAATATCCGACATATCAAGTCTCTGCTGATCCACCGCAGACTTGTGTGCTCAGTTGTTGCGGGTGTCGGGCCCTGGAACCCGCAACAACTGAGCACACAAGTCTGCGGGCACGCCACAACTGAGCGCACCAGGACGACGGCGGGCAGCGGAACGCTCTGCCGTGGACCGAGGGAGCGGCGGCGCTCAGCCCGCCGTCGCCGGCCGGAGGGCAGGCCCGTGACCGGGGAGGATGACATCCGCGTTCTGGGAGCTGAGCAGTTCGAAGCTGCGGCGCAGACCGTCGTGGTCGTGGCTGAAGAACAGCGGCAGAAGCTGCGCCTGGACCGGACCCGAGAGGAGTTCATGGTCGCTCACCAGGGTGTCGCCGCTGATCAGGACGCGGCCCTCTGGTCGGTCGAGAAGGTAGGCGACGGAGCCCGAGGTGTGGCCCGGGCAGTGCAGCACGAGGGGCCGCCCGGGCACGTCCAGGACGTCCCCTTCCGTGAAGGTCCGGGCCGGAGTGACCGAGAGGGGTTTGAGCGCGTCCAGGCGGAGCGCCATCCGCAGCCAGTGCCGCACCCTCCGATGGACCAGTTTGCCGAGGACCTGCGCGAACGTCACCTGCTCTCGGCCCGGGCCCTCGAGATTGGCGGTTTCCGCTTCATGGCACCAGACGGGGACGCCGTGGTCGGCGGCAAGCCGCGCGGCGCCGCCGATGTGGTCCACGTGGCCATGGGTGACCAGCAGGGCGACGCAATCGGCGGGCTTGAGACCCAGGCTTTCGATGGATTCCAGAAGCAGTGGGTGGTCACCCGGATATCCGCTGTCGATGAGGGTGAAGTTCGTGCCGTCAGGATCCTTGATGATCACCCAGTTCGCCGACGCGCCCCTGACCAGGAAGACGTCGGGGAATTCCTCGGTGATGACCGGACCGGCGCCGTCGGCCGCCGATCCGTCGGGCAGCGACGAGAGCACCTGCAGGGGGAGGAACAACGGACGGCCGCCTTTCACGGGAAGAGTGAACGCTCCAGTTGTACCAGCGGGTGCGCGGATGGACTTGTCACACGCCGCCCCCCGCAGTCCCGTCCTCGCACCCTCATCCGTGGAACAGCAGCTCCAGCGCCTGGGCCAGGTGCTCCACTTCCTTCACGGTGAAGCCGTCCGGGACGGGGCCCGGTCCATTGGGGCTCGACGGCACGATGGCGTGCGTGAAGCCGAGCCTGCTCGCCTCCTGGATGCGCTTGTTGATGCCGGGCACGGGGCGCACCTCGCCGGCCAGGCCCACTTCGCCGAACGCGATCAGACGGCTGGACAGTGCCTTGCCCGCCTTGGCGGAGGCCACGGCGAGGGCCACGGCCAGATCCGTGGCGGGCTCGCTGAGTTTCACGCCGCCCACGGTGGCCACGTAGGAGTCGTCCTTGTGAAGCTGGCAACCCGCGCGCTGCTGGAGCACCGCCAGGAGCATCGACACCCGGGAGGAATCCAGGCCGCTCGTGGCGCGGCGGGGCTGCGCGTTGGGGGAGGTGGCCAGAAGGGACTGCACCTCGGCCACGAGAGGCCGGCGGCCCTCGAGCGTCACGGTGATGCAGGTCCCGGACACCGGTTCCTTGGTCCGCGAGACGAAGAGGCCGCTCGGGTCCGCCAGTCCCTCGATGCCGTCCTCGTTCAGATCGAAGCAGCCCACCTCATCCGTGGGCCCGTAGCGGTTCTTCACGGCGCGGATGAGGCGCAGCCGTGAGTGGCGCTCGCCCTCGAACTGGCACACGACGTCCACGAGGTGCTCCAGCAGCCGCGGCCCGGCGATCGAGCCGTCCTTGGTCACGTGCCCCACCAGCAGCGTGGTCATGTTCCGCTTCTTGGCCGCGGCGATGAGTGAAGCGGCCACCTCCCGCACCTGGGAGACGCCACCCGCGGATCCCTCCACCTCGGGACTGCTCAGCGTCTGCACGGAGTCCACCACCAGAAGCCGCGGCTCCACCCGTTCGACCTGGCCCAGAGCCTGCGACAGGTCCGTCTCGGCGGAGAGGTAGAGGGTGTCCGCCACCGCGTCGATCCGCTCGGCCCGGAGCTTCACCTGCGCGGCCGACTCCTCGCCGGTCACGTAGAGGACGTCCTGGCCCGTGCGGGCGAAGCGCGCCGCGACATCCAGGAGCAGGGTCGACTTGCCGACGCCCGGTTCGCCGGCCAGCAGGATCACGGCGCCTGGCACGAGACCGCCGCCGAGCACGCGGTCCAGCTCGTTCACGCCCGTGGGCAGGAACGCCGCCGCGGCGGCGTCCACCGAAGCGATCGGGAGGGCGGGCTCCAGGACGGTGGCGGCCGCCGTCGTCCGGGCGACCGTGGTTCCGGTCTCCACCACCGTGCCCCACGCCTGGCACTCACCGCAGCGGCCCACCCACTTGATGGTGGTCCAGCCGCATTCGGTGCACTTGTATCCCGGCGCCTTGCTGCCGCGGGTGGTCTTGCTTGCCATGCCCTCAAGCCTATCGGCGGGCACTGACACGAAAAGCGATGGGCGAGCGATGTGGACAACCCGCGGGTCAGAGATCCGGCAGGTAGTCCCGGGCCTCCTTGGCCTCCACGCCCGCGGTCTCCAGGAGATCCACCATGAGCGGCCGGAACAGCATGACCACCGTCTCGCCCTCCAGACGGCTCACCCCCAGCAGACGGGGATGCAGGCGCGTGGCGATCGAGGCCAGGTCCTGCTGCGCGTCCCGCAGCGCGGAATCGCGGCCGCGGCCGTCGTCGCCCGCATAGCCCACGGCCATGAGGTCCACCGCGTCGGCGGTCTCGAACAGCACCTCCGCGATGCTCTGGGTCGCCTCATCGCTCAGCGCGGTGTGGTTGATGGCGCTCGTCAGCCGCCGGGCGAACACCCGGCAATTACGCAGGGCGAGATCCAGGTACTCGACCGCTTCGCCGAGCTGTGAGACCTCGGAGCGGTGCCGTCGGTACAGCGGGGACATGGTCGTCACCTCGCCGGAGGCCCGCAGCGTCATCCGCAGGGCGTCCAGTCCGGGCTGGCAGTTCCGGGCGCGCACCAGGGCGTGCCAGGCCAGGGTCGAGTCATTGTCGAGGAGGCTCTTCCCGCATTCGCGCAGCACCTCGGAGGTCTGCTGGAGCGTCGAGCGCAATTGCAGCCGTGGCTCCTCGCGCGGATCCCGTGGGGTCAGGAACGTCACGAGCAGGGCGAACACCCCGCCCACCACGGCGTCGAGGCTCCGGGTGAACGGCCCGCCCGCGGGAGCCGGGAGCAGGACGACCAGGAGTGACTGCAGGCCCAGCTGGGTCGCGAAGATGGCGCCGCTGTCCAGGAAGCGCGCCAGGAGGATCGAGAAGAGCAGCACGACGGCGGCCTGCCAGATCCCCGAACCGAGCCAGTGCAGCAGGACGTCCCCCACCGCGATGCCCAGCGTGCAGCCGAGACCGACCTCCAGCACACGGCGCAACCGCGTGCCCCGGGCGAAACCGAGGGCGATCAGTGAGGACGTCGCCGCGAACAGCGGCCCCACATGCCCCAGGACGAGCTCGGCGAACGTGTACGCCCCCACCGCGCAGAACGTCATCTGCAGTGCGGGGATGAGCGATTCACGCATGCGGATGACGCCCGTGGTGGCGCGCTCCTTCGCTTCCCTGCCGATCGGCTTCACACCGCCCAAGCGCACCATGGGCTCAGTCTATTGCGGAGCCGACGACGGCGCCGTGCGCCCGGCCGTTCACGTCGGCGTGGCCGGTGGTTCAGGAAGTGTCCTTACGGCGTGCGGCAGGCCAACGCAATGCGGCCCGGCCAGAAGTCACGGACTATCCATGGCCGGTTAACCTCGCGTTCACCTTTAACCGCGGATCCCTTTACCTCGGCTCTTTAGTTTCGTTGAAGGTACAAAGGTACGCATCGTCGGCAGGACCGTCACGCACCCGATCGGGGCGGAAGGCAGAGTCCGGGCCGGCGCGACATCAGGACCCTGAAAGGGAACATTGTGAAGGCTCTCCGCTTCGGCCGCCATGCGGCACTCGCAGTCGTCGCAGCAGGCGCTCTGGCGCTGACCGCTTGTGGCTCGGACAACGCGACCGGCAACAACTCGGCTGCTCCCAGCAACAACGGGCCCAAGGTCACCGGCACCCTGACCGGCGTCGGCGCCTCCTCGCAGGGTGCGGCCATGGACGCCTGGAAGACCGGCTTCGCCAGCGCGAACTCCGGCGCCAGCGTGCAGTACTCCCCGGACGGCTCCGGCGCGGGCCGCAAGGCCCTCCTGGACGGCTCGGCCCAGTTCGCCGGTTCCGACGCCTACCTGAAGGACGAGGAGTACGCCTCCTCCAAGGAGAAGTGCGGCCCCAACGGCGCCATCAACATCCCGGTGTACATCTCCCCGATCGCCGTGGCCTTCAACCTGCCGGACGTCAAGGAGCTCAAGCTCGACGCCGACACCACCGCCAAGATCTTCCGCGGCCAGGTCTCCAAGTGGAACGACGCGGCCATCGCCAAGCTGAACCCGGGCGTCACCCTGCCCGACCTCAAGGTCACCCCGGTGAACCGCTCGGATGACTCCGGCACCACCAAGAACTTCACGGACTACCTGTCCGCCGTGGCTCCGTCCGTCTGGACCGACAAGGCCGATGGCGTGTGGCCGTCCTCCCTCAAGGGCGAGAACGCCAAGGGCACGTCCGGCGTCGTCAAGACCGTCACCGACACCCCCGGCGCCGTGACCTACGCGGATGACTCCGCCGTCTCCGGCAAGCTCGGTGTGGCCTCCATCAAGGTCGGCGAGAGCTTCGTGAAGCCGAACGCCGAGGGCGCCGCCAAGGCCGTCGAGACCGGCAAGTCCGTCGAAGGCCGCGCTCAGGGCGACCTCTCCCTCAAGATCGACCGCAAGACCACGGACTCCGCGGCCTACCCGCTGACCCTGGCTTCGTTCCACATCCTGTGCACCACCTACAAGGACCAGGCCACCGTGGACCTGATCAAGGCGTTCGAGAACTACGTGGTGAGCGACGCCGGCCAGCAGGCCGCCGCCGACGCCGCCAAGTCCGCGCCGCTGAGCAAGAGCCTTCAGGAGAAGGCCAAGGCCGCGATCGAGCAGATCAAGGTCAAGGGCTAGCATTCCCCGCCCGGGAATGACGAGTTCCCTGTCCAGAGCATTCTCCCCGACGTCGTGGGAACCGGGTTCCACACCCGGCGACCACGGCCCGGGGATGCGGAAGGCCTGGACAGGGAACTTTGCCGTTACCCACCCGATCCGGGAATCCGGCAGGGCCGGGACACCCACACTGGACTGGAAGGCAGTTAAGTGAGCAGCAACACCATGACCGAGTCATCGGCCGCAGGACGGGCCGGCGACAAGGTCTTCTCCGGAGCCACGCTCGGCGCCGGGATCCTGATCCTCCTCGTCCTCTTCGGTGTGGCCGCATTCCTGGTCGCTCAGGCGATCCCCGCGCTCGTGGCCGACCCGGCCGACATCCAGGGCGGCGCCGGCTTCTGGGCCTACATCTGGCCCATCATCATCGGCACCCTGATCGCCGCCGCGATCGCCCTGGTCATCGCGACCCCGGTCGCCATCGGCGTCGCGCTCTTCATCTCGCACTACGCCCCGCGCCGCCTGGCCTCCGCCCTCGGCTACGTCATCGACCTCCTGGCCGCCATCCCGTCCGTGGTGTACGGCGCCTGGGGCGCGGCCTTCCTGGCCAAGGAGATCTCCCCGGCCTACGACTGGCTGGCGGACAACCTGGGCTGGATCCCGATCTTCGCGGGGCCCGCCTCGGCCACGGGCAAGACCATCCTCACGGCCGGCATCGTCCTGGCGGTCATGGTCCTGCCGATCATCACGTCCCTCTCCCGCGAGATCTTCCTCCAGACGCCCAAGCTGCACGAGGAGGCCGCGCTGGCCCTCGGCGCCACGCGCTGGGAGATGGTCCGCATGGCCGTCCTGCCGTTCGGCCGCCCCGGCATCATCAGCGCCATCATGCTCGGTCTCGGCCGCGCGCTCGGCGAGACCATGGCGGTCGCCCTGGTGCTCTCCTCGGGCGCCCTGACGGCCAGCCTGATCCAGAGCGGCAATCAGACCATCGCCGCCGAGATCGCCCTGAACTTCCCGGAGGCGTCCGGGATCAAGGTGAACACGCTGATCGCCGCCGGCCTGGTCCTCTTCGTCATCACCCTCGGCGTGAACATGATCGCGCGGTGGATCATCACCAAGCACAAGGAATTCTCGGGGGCCAACTGACATGACCACGACCCTGACACCCAATCGCCGCCGCTCCGCGCTGACCAAGGGGCAGCTGCCCAAGTACGCCCCGTGGGTCGTGCTGGGCGCGTCCCTCGTCGTCGGCGCGGCGCTCGTGAACCTCATCGGGTTCAACCCGTTCGGCTGGGGCCTGATCTCCGCCATCCTCTTCACCGTGGGCCTCGTGGCCTGGAGCGGTTCCGTGGAGGGCGCCCGCAAGGCGAAGGACAAGCTGGCCACCTGCCTGGTGTTCGGCTCCTTCATCATCGCGGTCCTGCCGCTGATCTCCGTCATCTGGACGGCGCTGGTGAACGGCATCCCGGGTCTCATGACCCCCGGCTTCCTCAGCACCTCGATGAACGGCGTGACCGGTGTGGCCGACAACAAGGCCGTGGAGAACGGCACCAAGGTCCTGGGCGGCGTGTACCACGCGCTGATCGGCACCCTGCAGATCACGGCCCTGGCCACGGTCATCTCCGTCCCGGTGGGTCTGCTCACGGCGGTCTACCTCGTCGAGTACGGCAACGACCGCTTCCTGGCCCGCGCCATCACGTTCTTCGTGGACGTCATGACCGGCATCCCGTCGATCGTGGCCGGTCTGTTCGCGGCGGCGTTCTTCTTCATCGTGGTGGGTCCCGGCACCAAGACCGGCGCGGTCGCCGCGATCGCGCTCTCGGTGCTGATGATCCCCGTGGTGGTGCGCTCCAGCGAGGAGATGCTCAAGATCGTCCCGAACGAGCTCCGCGAAGCCGCCTACGCCCTGGGCGTGCGCAAGTGGCGGACGATCGTGAAGGTCGTCATCCCGACGGCGATCTCCGGCATCGCGTCCGGCGTCACCCTGGCGATCGCCCGCGTGATCGGTGAGACGGCGCCCATCCTCGTCACCGCCGGCTTCGCGACCGCGATCAACAACAACGTGTTCGGCGGGTGGATGGCTTCACTCCCGACCTACATCTACACGCAGATCCTGAACCCGACGTCGCCGTCCAACCCCGGTCCGTCGGACCAGCGGGCCTGGGGCGCGGCCCTGGTCCTGATCATCCTGGTGATGCTGCTGAACCTCATCGCCCGCCTGATCGCACGGGTCTTCGCGCCCAAGCAGGGCCGCTAGAGACACCCACCGAAGATTCCGAAGGAACCACAGCAATGAGCAAGCGCATCGACGTCAAGGACCTGAACGTCTACTACGGCAACTTCCTGGCCGTGGAGGGTGTCAGCATCAACATCGAGGCCAAGTCGGTCACGGCCTTCATCGGCCCGTCCGGCTGCGGCAAGTCCACCTTCCTCCGCACCCTGAACCGCATGCACGAGGTGCTGCCGGGCGCGCATGTGGAGGGCGAAGTCCTGCTGGACGGCGCGGACATCTACGGCCCCGGCGTCGACCCGGTGACCGTCCGCACGAACATCGGCATGGTGTTCCAGCGCCCCAACCCGTTCCCCACCATGTCGATCCGGGACAACGTCCTGGCCGGCGTGAAGCTGAACAACAAGCGGATCTCCAAGGGCGAGGCCGACGCCCTGGTGGAGAAGTCGCTGCAGGGCGCCAACCTCTGGAACGAGGTCAAGGACCGTCTGGACAAGCCCGGTTCGGGCCTCTCGGGCGGCCAGCAGCAGCGTCTCTGCATCGCCCGTGCGATCGCGGTGGAGCCTGCCGTGCTGCTCATGGACGAGCCGTGTTCCGCTCTGGACCCGATCTCGACCCTCGCGGTGGAGGACCTCATCAATGAGCTCAAGGACTCCTACACCGTGGTGATCGTGACCCACAACATGCAGCAGGCCGCCCGTGTCTCGGACAAGACGGCGTTCTTCAACATCGCGGGCACCGGCAAGCCGGGCAAGCTCATCGAGTTCGCGGACACCAGCACCATCTTCAACAACCCGAGCCAGAAGGCCACCGAGGACTACGTCTCCGGCCGCTTCGGGTGATCCTTCCGGACGACCCCCGGTGATGCAGAAGACCCACGGAAATGTCCGTGGGTCTTCTGCATCACCGGGGGTGGAACCGGCCGGTGTCAGTGGGCGACGTCCGCTGAGATCTCGGCGAGCGTGCGGCCCTTCGTCTCCGGCGCGAGCCACTGGGACAGCGCCGCCCCCAGGAACGCGACGACGGCGGCCACCACCATGCTGGGCCCCATGCCGATGTTGGTGATCGCCCAGGGCAGGGCGAAGGTGCCGAGCGCGGCGCCGATGCGGCTGAACGACGCCGCGAAGCCCATGCCGATGCCCCGCAGGTGGCCCGGGAACACCTCGGCCGGATAGACCTGGGTCATCGTGGTGTAGCCGGCGTTGAAGAACGAGAACGCCAGGAAGAGGACGAGCACGAGGATCGCCGGGGCGTCCGCCCAGACGCCGATCACGAGCAGGATGCCAGCGCAGAGCCACTGGCCGGGCACGGTGAGGATGCGGCGTCCGAGCCGGTCGATCAGCAGCACCGTGGTGACGACGCCCGCCGCCGCCAGCGCGGACAGCCCCACGCCGCCCGCCCAGCCGCCGCCGAAGCCGAACTGGTGGAGGACGTCGTCGGCGAACGTGGCGATCGCGAAGTACGGGGTGACGGCGCAGAACCAGAAGCCCGAGGTGAACAGGGTGGTCCGCCAGTACTGCGGTGAGAACAGCATCGTGAAGGAGGCGTTCTTGAGCGGGGTCTTGTCCCGGGCGGCCTGCGCCTCCTGGATCGCGCGCAGGTCGATCTCCTCGGTGATGCTGTGGTGCATCTGCGGGGACTCGACGTACTTGCGGGCGATCGCGAGCGCCTCGTCGCGGCGGCCCTTGGTGATGAGCCAGCTGGGGGACTCCGGAAGGCCGATGCGGGCCAGGAAGAGGATGAGGGCGAGGACCGTGCTGGTGCCGATCACGATCCGCCAGGGGGTGCCGGCGTCGTGGAGCGCCGTGCCGATGATGAACGCCATCATGAACCCGATGTACCAGGCGATCAGCGTCAGGCCGAGGAGCCGCCCGCGGAGTTTCGGCGGGGAGAACTCGGACAGCAGTGGCCCGCCGATGGAGTACTCGCCGCCGATGGCGACGCCCATGAAGAAGCGGATGAGGGCCAGCTGGATCACGGCCCCGTCCCCGGTGGTCACGAAGAACTGCGCCGCGGAGGCGAGCAGGAACAAGCCCATGTCCACGAGGAACATCGGTTTCCGGCCGAACTTGTCGGCGGCCCAGCCGGCCAGGGGTGACCCGACGAAGATCCCGACGAGCGGTCCGGCCGCGATCAGCCCGAGGGACAGCTCGTCCAGCTGGAGGTCCGCCCGCATGAGGCCCGTGACGGGGCCGATGATGCCGAGGATGTAGCCGTCGAGGAACATGCCCCCGATGAACACGGCCACGAGGCGCACCATGAATCGGCGCTTGAAACGGGAGTCGGTCGGAGTCGTGGTGGGGTAGACGGAAGCCGTCGTGCCGGTCGGTGAGGTCATGGAGTTCAGGTCCCTTCTGGCATCAGCGGAGACCGCCGATGGGAGTGTGACATATCACTCATATATCAGAACCCTAGGGTGGCCCTCCGGCTTGGTCAAGAGTGTGACGGAGCGGTTTCCGGCCCGCTGCCCCTGAACGCCGAAACCGTGGATTCCCGTCGAAACCGTGTATGGAACACACGGTTTCGACGGAAACCCACGGTTTCAGCCGGGGGCAGGATCTCAGACCAGGGCGTCCGCCTTCGGGGTGCGGGTCCGCTTCCAGGTCGCGATCAGCAGCGGGGACACGGCGATCAGCGCGATGATCACATACACCGTCACTCCCACGGGCTCGTTGAACAGGCCCGAGAGATCGCCGCCGCTCAGCTGGAGCGCCTTGCGGAGCTGTCCCTCGATCCGCGGCCCCAGGATCAGGCCGATGACCAGCGGCAGCACCGGAAGCCCGAAGCGCCGCATCGCGAAGCCGAGGGCTCCCAGCACCAGGAGGATCACCAGGTCGAAGGCCTGCAGATTCACCGCGTACGCCCCGAGCGAGGCGAAGAACAGGATGCCGGCGTACAGGTACGGACGCGGGATCTGCAGCAGCTTCGCCCAGAGCGGCGCCATCGGCAGGTTGATGACCAGGAGCAGCGTGTTGCCGATGAAGAGGCTCGCGATCAGGCCCCACACCAGATCCGGCTCCTTCTGGAAGAGCAGCGGACCCGGCTGGATGTTGAACTGGGTCAGCGCCGCGAGCATGATGGCCGCCGTCGCGTTGGTCGGAAGACCCAGGGCGAGTGCCGGCGTCAGGGTGCCCGCCGCGGAGGCGTTGTTGGCCGCCTCCGGACCTGCGACGCCCTCGATGGCGCCGTGCCCGAACTCCTCCGGATGCTTGGACAGCTTCTTCTCCGTGACATAGGAGAGGAAGGTCGGGAT
Source organism: Arthrobacter woluwensis (assembly GCF_900105345.1). Taxonomy (NCBI): domain Bacteria; kingdom Bacillati; phylum Actinomycetota; class Actinomycetes; order Micrococcales; family Micrococcaceae; genus Arthrobacter; species Arthrobacter woluwensis. The sequence continues at coordinate 240,489 of NZ_FNSN01000003.1, read as the reverse complement.
CTCGGCGCCGCCGGCCGGCATGGCGCCGAACGGGAAGCCCAGCGCGGTGCCCCGCAGCCACGGTTTCCAGGACCGCTTCCAGTCCTCCTTGCCCATCCACGGCTGGCCGACAGGGATGGTGTCCATCCGCTTGCGGCGCAGATGGGCCGCGATCCAGAGAGCCTCGCCCACCGCGAAGATGGCGACCGCCACCACCACGATGTCCAGGCCGTCCGTCAGCAGCGGGATGCCGAAGACCAGACGCTGCTGTCCACTCACGGGGTCGAGCCCGATCAGGCCGATCGCCAGGCCGAGGCCCAGCGAGGCGAAGCCGCGGATCTTCGAGGACCCGAGGACCGCGGTGACGGTCAGCAGGCCCAGGATCATGATCGCCAGGTAACTGGAGGGGCCCAGGCTGACCGCGAACTGCACGACGGCGGGCGCGAACGCCGCCAGGAGGGCCGTGCCGATGGTGCCGGCCACGAAGGAGCCGATCGCCGCCGTCGCGAGGGCCTGTGCCGCTCGTCCCGCTTTCGCCATCTTGTGGCCCTCGATGGCCGTGATGACCGTGGACGATTCGCCCGGGGTGTTGAGCAGGATGGAGGTCGTGGACCCGCCGTACATGCCGCCGTAGTAGATGCCCGCGAACATGATGAGCGCGCCGGTCGGTTCGAGGTTGGCGGTCACCGGCAGGAGGAGTGCCAGGGCCATGGCCGGGCCGATGCCCGGCAGCACGCCCACGGCGGTGCCCAGGAGGACGCCGATGCAGGCGAAGAGCAGATTGGTGGGCGTCGCCGCCGTGGCGAAGCCCTGCATGAGGTTGTTGAGGATGTCCATGTCAGAGAATTCCCGCCAGGATCCCGGCCGGCAGGTGGATGCCCAGGCCGAGGTAGAAACCGTAGAAGGTGCCGACGGCCAGGACCAGTGAGACCAGTGCGTCCCGCACGTAGTGGCGGCTGCCGAGGGACCAGACGCTGCCCCAGAACATGATGGTCCCGGAGAGCACCCAGCCCAGCGGATCGATCAGCACGATGTTCAGGATGAAGAAACCGATGAGCGGCAGCACGGTCTTCCAGTCGGTGGGATGGCTGAGGTCCACGTCCTCGCCCTCCTCGGCCTGGCCGCTGCCGCCCCGCAGGACGTTGACGGCCAGGAGCACGGCGCTGACCACGAGCAGCGATCCGACGATCACCGGCATGGTCTTCGGTCCCACCACGTCGGAGACGGAGTAGGGCACCGTGATGCGTGAGGCGTCCCAGAGCACGACGACGCCGGCCACGCCGAGCAGGGCGGCGATGCCCAGCTCGGCGCGGCTCCGGCCGCCGGGCGCGGCGACCGCGGCGCGCTCGCCGCCGTCGTCGTCGTGCCCGGCGCCGAGGCCTCCGGGGTCCGCGTGACCCCCGGCGTCTGCGGCGCTATGGCTCACGCCAGCCCCAGCTTCTTCAGGACGTCCGCCACGCGCTGGTCCTGATCCTTCAGGAAGGTGCCGAACTCATCGCCCGTGATGAACGCGTCGGTCCAGCCGTGGGTCTTGAGCGCGGCCTTCCACTCGTCCGTGTCGTGCATCTTCTTGAGGGTGGCGATCACCTTGTCACGGTCGGCGTCGGAGATGCCGGGAGGGGCCACGATGCCGCGCCAGTTGGTGAATTCGAGGTCGATGCCGGATTCCTTGAACGTGGGGGCGTCCACGCCGTCCAGCCGCTGGGCGCCACTCACGGCGAGGACCCGGATCTCGCCGGTCTTGATCTGGTCGATGTACTCGCCGGCGCCGGAGGCGGCGAAGCCGAGCTTGTTGCCGAGGATGGCGGGCAGGAGGTCGCCGCCGCCGTCGAAGGAGACGAAGTTGACCTTCTTGGGCTCGATGCCCACGGCCTGGGCCAGCTGCATCGGCAGGAGGTGGTCCGGTCCGCCGGGGTTGGAGCCGCCGCCGACGGCGAGCTTGGAGGGGTCGGCCTTCCAGGCGTCGACCAGGTCCTTGATGGTCTTGTAGGGGGAGTTCTTGGGCACCATGATGGCGCCGGGCTCCTGGATCAGACGGGCGAGCGGCACGGTCTCGGTGAGCTTGGCCGGGGACTTGTTGGTGTAGCTGGCGCCCACCACTCCCAGGCCCATGAGCATGGTGAGGTCCTTGTTGCCCTTCTCGTTGACCAGGCGGGCCAGGCCCACGGTGCCACCGGCGCCGGCCAGGTTGAAGACCTCGACATTGCTGGCGGTCTTGGTCTCGCCCATGACCTTCGCGGCGGTGCGGGCCGTGGTGTCGTACCCGCCGCCGGGGCTGTTGGGGACCATGATGCGCAGGCCCTTGAGAGGCTCGCTGGAGACGCCCGACGCCGACCCCTGGGGGTTCGAGCCGCCGGAGCCGGTGACTCCGCAGCCGGTGGCGGCGAGGATCAGGCCCAGCGCGGCGGCGGCCAGGCGGACGGCTTTGAGTGAACGCATTGGTACTTCCTTTGTTCGCATGACGTCGCTGTCATGAGGGGGTTCCGGAAAGAACGTCCCTCACGCTATGCGCGGATGTGAGGTGGGTCACCCTTGAGTTCTCAAAGATCGTTGTGTTCATTGTGTTCTCCGTCACATACCCCTCCAGGCTGTCATGATGGACGCGGGGACGTCCGTCCCCGAGGAGAAAGGACAAGGACCCGTCCCGTGAGTGCCCCATGACGCGTTGGTGGCCTCGGCGGGCCAGGATGTCCCTGGCCGCGCAGTACCTGGTCCTGCAGCTCCTGATCGTGCTGGCCGTCCTGGTGGGCGTCATCGCGGTGTCCCTCGCGCAGTCGGAGGACACCTTCGAACGGGTGGAGGGCCGTCGCGCCCTGTCCGCGGCCGAGTCCGTGGCGGCCATGCCCGCCGTGCGCACACTCCTCCCGACCGCCCAGCCTGGCCACGGGGCCGCCCTCCCGGCCGTCGCGGAGTCCGCGCGGACCGTCTCCGGGTCGAACTTCGTGCTCCTCGTGCGTCCGGACCGCGTCATCCTCACCACGCCGGATCCGTCGCTGCTGGGAACCCGCCTGGATCTGGGGCAGAGCCATGTCCTGGAAGGCCGGGCGTGGACCGGTGCGGCCGACGTCTCCGGGCATCGCGCGCTCGTGGCGCACGTGCCCGTGCTGAGCGACGGCGGCGAACTCGTGGGGTTCGTGGCCGTGGGCCGGGAGTACCCCTCCGTGCTGGACCGGCTGGGTGAAGCGCTGCCGGATCTGGTCACGTACCTGGGGGTCTCCCTCGCGCTCGGAGCGGCCGGCTCGGTCCTGCTCTCGCGGAGGGTCAAGAAGCAGACGCTGGGCCTGGAGCCCGAAGAGATCGTCGGTCTCGTGGAGCACCGCGAGGCCATCCTGCACGGGGTGAAGGAGGGCGTCCTCGCCCTCGACCAGAAGCAGCGCATCACCCTGCTGAACGAGAGCGCCCGCGCCATGCTCGGATTGCCGCGCTCCGCTGAGGGCCACAGCCTGGAGGAGCTCGGGGTGGATCTTCGCCTCCGGGAGGTCCTCGCGGGGGAGGACGCCGTGGAGGACCGGATCGTCCTGGCCGGCGAGCGGCTCGTGAGCCTGAATCGGCGGCCGGTGGTGAACCGCGGCCGGGAGATCGGCTCCGTCACCACGCTGCGGGACCGGACCGAGCTCGCCGCCCTGGAGCAGGAGCTCGGTGCGACGCGCAGCGCCACGGACACGCTCCGTGCCCAGACTCACGAGTTCGCGAACCAGCTGCACACCATCTCCGGCCTCATCCAGCTGGGCGAGTACGACGACGTGCTCCGCTTCGTGGACGGCGTCCGGCTGAGCAGGACCAAACTCTATGACGAGGTCACCGAACGCCTCCAGGACCCCGCGGTCGCCGCGCTGGTCATCGCGAAGGCCAGCCTCGCGGCCGAGCGGGCCGTGCCCCTGGATCTCGACCTGGAGTCCCGGCTGGGCCGCGTCGGCGAGGGGCTGTCACGGGACCTGTGCACCGTCGTCGGGAACCTGGTGGACAACGCGCTGGACGCGGTCACCGGACGCCCTGATGCCCGGGTGACACTCCTGATCAGCGACGACGGCGGCCACGTCGGCGTGCGGGTGCGGGATACTGGACCGGGCGTGGCCGGGGACAAGATGAGCGAGGTCTTCCGCCAGGGGTACACCACCAAGGACGCGCTGGGCGAAGGCGGACACGGCTTCGGCCTGGCGATCACCCAGCTGGTCTGCCGGCGTCGCGGCGGGGACGTGGAGGTCCTCAACGACGGGGGCGCGGTGTTCACGGCGGTGCTCGGCCGGAGCGTGGAGGCGGGGGACGGCCCGCCGGAGAGGGAAAGGGCGGAGGCATGATCAAGGTCCTGATCGTCGATGACGACTTCATGGTGGCCAAGGTCCATGCGGGATTCGTCCGCCAGGTCCCCGGGTTCGGCGTGGTCGGAGTCGCCCACACGGCGGCTCAGGCGCTTCAGGAGGTGGACCGGACCCGGCCGGATCTGGTGCTTCTGGACATCCACCTGCCCGACCGGAGCGGGCTCGAACTGCTCCAGGAGATGCGGACGCTCCAGCCCGAACTCGACGTCCTGGTCATCAGCGCGGCCCGCGAGATGGAGACGGTGCGCAAGGCGCTGCGGGGCGGGATCGTGCACTACCTCATGAAGCCCTTCACGGCCCAGGACCTGGCGGAGCGCCTGGTGCACTACCAGCAGAGCTACCGCCCGCTCGCCGAGTCCGGCAGCGTGGCGGACCAGGCCGATGTGGACCGCGTCTTCGGCGTCGCGCACCGCGAACGGCCCCTGCCCAAGGGCTGCAGCATCGAGACGCTGCGCATGGTGGAGGCTCTCCTGAAGGACCACGACGGCGACGTCTCCGCCACGGAGGCGGCCGCGGTGCTCGGCACGTCCCGCGTGAGCGCTCGCCGGTATCTGGAGTACCTCGCCGAGGAGGGCCGGGCCGTGGTGCGCCTGCGGTACGGGGGCGTCGGCCGGCCGGAGCGCCGGTACGTCTGGAAGTGAGGGCGGCGGGGCGTTCTGGGTTGCCCCGACCCGCCTCGCCGAAACAGTGGTTTTCCGCTGAAACAGTGAGCTGAACACGCTGTTTCAGCGGAAACTCACTGTTTCGGCGAAGGGGATCGCTCAGGTCAAGGCGGAGAGCGCCATCTGGAACACGAACCCCAGCGCGGCCGTGGCCACGGGGGTGATCACCCAGTAGCCGAGGATCTTCAGGATCAGCGGTCGGTTGGCCTGGGAGAAGCGCTGGTTGGTCCCCGCGCCCCACATGCCCGCCGCCATCGTGTGGGTGGTGGAGATCGGCCAGCTCAGGGCGATGGCCCCGGCGAACTGGAGCGCGAAGCCGACCGCCTGCGTGACGAAGCCCCGGAGCGGGTCCACCCGGATCATGCGGTGTCCCAGCGTGTAGGAGATGCGCCAGCCACCGAACAGCGTCCCCGCCGTCATGGCCGCGGCCACGAGGGTCACCATCATGAACGCGAGCGGCTGGCCGTCCTCGTAGCCCGCCACGAAGAACGCCATCAGCAGGACCAGGAACGTGCGCTGGCCGTCCTGCAGCCCGTGCCCGAACGCCACGGCGCCCGCGGTGATCGCCTGCGCCCTGCGGAGCCGGCGGTTCACGACGTTGGGCGGCTGATTCCGCGCCACCCAGGTCGTCGGCCAGACCAGCACATAGGAGAGCAGGAACGCCAGGGCCGGGGAGAGCAGCAGGGGCAGCGCCACGGAGTTCCACAGCGTGGCGGAGGCCTCGGGGATCTCCGTGCCGCCCTTGAGGATGGCCGCGGCGCCTGCGCCGAACAAGCCGCTCAGCAGCGCGTGGGTCGAGGAGGACGGGATGCCCTTCCACCAGGTGAAGATGTTCCAGATGATGCCGGCGGCCAGCCCGGAGACCAGGAGGCTGAGGCCGTTGAGCCCCTCGGGGAGGCGCAGCCAGTTGGTGCCGATCTCGAGCGCGAGCGGGAACGCCAGGACCACGCCGAGCAGGTTGAAGAAGGCGGCCAGCACCACCGCCACGCTGGCGGTCAGCGCTCGCGAGCGGACCGCGAAGGCGATGGCGGAGGAGACGTCACGGAAGCCGTTGAGAAAGGTGAAGGTGACCGTCAGCAGGACCGTGAGGACCAGGAAGAAGGCGATCACTCATGATTCCTTGACGATGATCGCCCCGACGCTCGTGGCGACGCGGCGCATGTCCTTGGTGACCTCCACGAGCTGGTTCGCCACATCCCGGTGCCGGGTGTACTGGGCGAACTTCATGTCGCGGAGCATGTCCGCGACCCAGACGCGATGGCTGCGCTCGGCCCGCTTGGCCAGCCGGAGCACCTCGATCCAGTAGTCCTCGAGCTCGTCCAGGTCGTCCAGCCGGCGCATCGCCTCCACGGTGAGTTCCGCCTGGCGGGTGATGATCTCCAGCTGGTCCGCCGCACGGGTGGGAAGACGTTCGAGCTTGTAGAGGCCGATCAGTTCGGCGGCGCCGTCCAGTTTCTCCATGGCGTCGTTGAGATACCGGGACAGGTTGAACATGTCTTCGCGCGGGAGGGTGTTGATGAAACTGGTGCGCATATGGGTCAGGAGCGCGTAATGCAGGTTCATGGACTCGCCCTCGTGCTGGTGCATCTCCTCGACCAGGCGGTCGAAGTCCGCGGCGGGGGCTCCCAGGAGCTCGGAGAGGGTTCCGGTGCCCAGCACCAACTGGCGGGCCAGCTGGGTGAGGAGCTTGAGGCCTGCAGTCTCCTGCGGGAAGAGGCTGAGTTTCACGTCGTACCGGTGTCCTTGGCTGGCGTAAAGATCTTGAGGCACGGACCTCAGCATGAGAATGGTGCCGGACCGGATACGCCTCTCGGCGGTAGGCCGCTCGAAGCGGCGAATTGTTGAAGCCCGGGGGTTTCGCGGCCCGACACCAAGTTCAGTTTTCTACTTCCGTGGCCCGGAGTCAACATTGACAGCCGCTGGAATGAGTGATTCAGTGCGCCGTCAGTCCAGGTGGCCGTTTCGCCACGCCGCGGCTGCGAATTCGAGGTCGTCGGCCGTGCGGACCAGGCGGTGGGAGTCTCGCGTGAGCCGGGTGGCGTTCGCCTCGTTGCCCAGTTCGGCGGCGTCGGCCAGGCGTGCCTGGCCCAGGGCGATCACCCGGCAGAACGCGGCGAAGCGTTCCAGCGCGACGTCGAACTCGCCGTCGAACGCTCCGGAGAGGATGGCGTCGGACATGTGGCGGATCTCGTCGGCGCCCGGAGGCTCGGCCGCACCCGCCACCACATGGGAGACCTGCGCGCCTTCCTTGCCGGCGTTGAAGTACAGGGCCATCCGGTCGGGATCCTTCACGACGGCGGCGCGCAGCGCGTACAGCCGCCAGAGTGCGCCGGGGAGGGAGTGCGCCGGGCTTTCGGCCCAGAGTTCTGCGATCACCTCGATGCCCTGCCGGTCCGCGAGCTTGACGAGGCGTTTCGTGACGTCCGGGTCGTCCGCGGCGCGGCCGTGTTTCACGAGGGCGTGCGCCGCGAGGTGCGCCGCCTCGGAAACGCGCGCCGGGTCCGCGCCGCCCGCGAACGGTTCGAAATCGAGGGGTGCGAAGGGCTTCGGCTTGTGATGCCGTGGGGCTGCTCCCGGGTTCTCGCTCATGCCCTTACGCTACGCCTGGTGCGGGTGCCATGCCAGAGCGGCACGGAGGCGCACGACGGCTCCGGCAGGCACGGAGGGAACGTCGCCTGGGATGCGGGGACGGGTGCCGGAACCCCTTGCGTGCCTACGGTAGAGTAGTGACGTCCCTAGGGACGGTTGGGCCTTTAGCTCAGTTGGTAGAGCAGTGGACTTTTAATCCATAGGTCGAGGGTTCGATCCCCTCAGGGCCCACGGGAACGGCCCCGGAATCGTGAGATTCCGGGGCCGTGGTCGTTAACCGATGGAGTGGAACCTGCGGGCGGCGACGGCCGTGCTGGGCTGGGCCGTCGTCCACAGGCCGGCGAGCGCCCTCGACCGTGACAAATGTAGGACATATGATGGTGAAAGATGTGTGCACGTGCTCGCGTGGGGGACACGGATGGAGTGGGGATGAATTCGGCGGGCAAAGGTGTCGTCACCATCCGCGAGGCGGGGCCGGGGGACCGTGCGGGACTGGTCCGTGTCATGGCCAAGGCGGGCCTGAGCGAGGGCTTCCTCGTGGAGCACGGCGTCGGGGATCCCCGGCTGGGGAAGGCGGTGCCACGGAGGGCGTTAGGGATGAAGGCGTTCCGTAAGGCCATCGGCAAAGGCGCGGGCGATCCGTGGTCCGGCGCCGCGCTCATGCTCGCCACCACGGTCCTCGTGGCGGTGGACCAGGAAGGGATCGTGGTGGGCGGCGGCGTGGTAGCCCCCAGCATCGCGTCGATCCATGACGCGGTGGCCGGACGTTCCGCGCGCCGGGAGGAGCTCACGCTCCGTGGCCTGGCCGACACCCCTCAGCTGGTGGCGATCGCGGTGGACCCTGCGCACCGCAATCGAGGGGTCGGCAAGGCCCTCTTCGACGCGCTCGTGTGGCACTACCGGCTGTCCGGGGCGCCGCTCCTCCACGGGGTCATCCAGGCGGAGTCGGAACCGTGGATTCCGGAGTTTCTGCGACGGGCCGGGTTCCGGGTGGCCGGGCCGGACGCCTTCCTCGACTTCACCTCGGTGTATACCACCCGGTCGTACCTGGCCAGCGGTCCCGGGCGCCGGTTCTTCTACCTGGACTTCCGGAGCCCCGGCGCTCACGACTGGGAGATCCCGGCGGCCGTGCGGAACGGTGGGGACAGTGCGGCGCCGCGATCGGTGCGGTCGGCTCCTCGCGAACGCTGAACCAGAACTCCTGCACCAGCCCCGCGCGAAAGGCCTCGTGGAGTCACTGCGGGAAGGCGAAGGACGCCACGAGGGCGAGATGGTCGCTCTCGCCGGCGCGCAGCATCGTGTTCTCCTGGGGCAGAAGCCCGCGCTGGAACACGTGGTCGATGCGGGCGAGCGGGAGGCCGGAGGGCCAGCTGAAGCCGAAGGACGGTGTGCTTTGCGGAGGCTCCGCCAAGGTCGAACGGATCCCGGCCAGGGCCGGGTCCTGGGCCACCGCGTTGAAGTCCCCCACCGCGATCGCCCGCGGGGCGTCGTCGGCGGTGATCACCTGGGACAGGTCCCGGAGCATCTCATCCCGGGCGTCCTGTTCCCCGGGCCGGACCGAGGCCGCATGCACGGCGTACAGGGTGAGCGTCCCGGCGGGCGTCTCGACATCCACCGCCAGCGCGCGTTTCCAGCCCAGACCCAGTCCCAGCGCCCGCGTGTTGTTCAAGGGGTAGCGGCTCCAGATGCCCACCGTCCCCACGGTGTAAGCGTGGGGGTAGCGCTCCGCCAGCACTTCGCGCGCGGCACTCCGCCCGGCGTCGTCGAGCTCCACCAGCACCACGACGTCGGCGCCCCGCTCCGCGAGTGCGCCCGCCGCCCGGGCCGTGGAGTCCGCCCCGCTGCCGGCCTTCACGTTCTGGCTCGCCACCGTGATCCGTCCGCTCCCGGTCCCGTTCCCGGCGCCGCTCTGGGCCTGTGCCTGAGGAGCGGCTTGCTTCTGCAGGGGGATCAGAGCGGGCGCGGCCATCAGCCCCCAGGCCAGCACCGGGACCAGGAGCACGGCCCAGGCCCGGCGCTGCACCCAGGGCAGGCACGCGACGCACAGCAGCGCCGGGATCCAGAGCCACGGGAGGATGATCGCGAAGAACGTGCCCGCCGGGCCCGGGAGCACGAGGTGCAGGAATGCCGCCGCCGTGACCGCGGCCGCGCAGCCGAGCGCCACCCGGTCCCGGAGGCGGAGCCGGGACGAGCGAGGCCGGTCCTCCGGAGAGGAGGTGACGGACGGGTTCGGAGGGTTCACGCGGGGTCCTGAGGTCGGGGGCAGAGGCAGGGCGCCGGCGGCACGGCACGGGCCGGACGGGACCGTTCTACAGGTACCAGGCGAATCCGGGAGCGGGCTGGGCACCGACCCGGAGGCCGCCAGTCCCAGGCGTACACTCACACTCACAAGTTTTTGTCCGTCCCCGCCCCCGAACGCAGGTGATCCGTCCCGTGTCCCTTTCCACCAGCACGCCCGACGAACCCGTGGACCGGCTGCGTCGGCTGCTCAGAGCAGGGGAGTGGCCGGTCGGGGCGAAGATCCCGAACGACGCTGCGCTCGCGGGAATCCTTTCGGCGTCCCCGACCGCAGTTCGCGAGGCTGTGCGCTACCTGGTCCACACGGGTCTGCTCGAGTCCCTGCCGGGGAAGGGCACTTTCGTCAGGGCTGTCACCGAGCTCCCTGGCCTCGTGGGCGAATGGGTCAAAGACGAATTGACACTTCACGCGATCGAGGCCCGAGAGGCGTTGGAGTCCTACGCCGTGCGCCTTGCTGCGGATCGGATCACAGACCAGCAGATCGCCGAACTGCGGTCGGTTCTCCGCGCCCGTGAGGTTGCTGGCGATGCTGAAGCTGTGGCCAGCGCGGACGTCGCTTTTCATCGGCTGATTGTGAGGGCGACGGGTAACTCGCTCATGGTGGAGATGTATGAGGGGCTGGATCGGGAGAGGGTTTTCGATTTCACTGTCCTGCCGGAGATCTCGCCGGAGGAGTCCTTGCATTCAGAACACGCGGAGTTGCTGGACGCTCTCGCGGACCATGACGTGGCGGGCAGTGTCCGGGCCGTTGAACGCCTGCTGGCCCACGTTCGCATCAAGGTCCTGCGAGCGCAGGGCTGAGTGCCGGCGGCGGAGCGCTGGTGGAGCGAGCCGGTATTCACAGAATACGGTCGGCCAGGAGAGCCGCAGCGGTCGGCTGGCGTGCAGCGATCGCGGTGAGGACTTCGCGACGGGCGCGGGTGAGATTTTCCGTGCGGGCTGCCTCGATGCCTTCGTTGACCCGGGTCGTGGCTTCGAGAATCATGAGCCGATCGTAGATTCGCACCATCAGGTCGTTTCCGGCGGCGACAACTACTTCGCGTTCGAAAGCATCTTCGCCGCCGGTGGCTGCGGTTTCCACGCTCTCGCCGATCTCAGGGTGCTCCAACAGGTGGCGTAACTCCATGACGATGTCGTCTGAGGCTCTGGTGGCAGCCAACCGGGCGGCCTGCGTGAGAAGCGCCTTGCGGGCTTCATTCACAAGCCGCCACCGCTCGTAGTCCGGCCCCGGATTCCCCTCAGTCGTTTCGAGAGTCGAGCTGTTCAGGGCCCCGCCCTTCACTCCGATCACCAGGCGCCCGTCCTCGGGCCTGATGATCAGAATCCCGCGCCGATGGAGCCCATCGATGACCTCACGTGTGTACTCCAGCTCGGCGCTGCCGAAGATGCGGGTGAGCTCATCGCGGGTGGGGAGGAGGCCTCCCTCGGGCCAGACGCCCGACTCGATCCAGTGTTCAAGGCGCCTGCCGAAGTCACGGGGATCGCTTGAGGGCTGCTGAGGGGTGTGTTCAAAACGCACCCGTCAATTGTACGACAACTGAACATCGGCCAAAGTCAAATTGCTCATGAGAACACGGCAGATGGCTGAGGATGACGAACCTCTAGTCGTTGCCGCGCTTCTCCGCTGCGGCATCCAATAATTGAAGCGTGGCTGCGACCGCGCCGTCAGGGTCGTGGCCCGCGAGCGCATCAAGAATCGCCTCGTGTTCCGCTCGGAGGAAATCGTCGGAACCCATGCTCGTGTAGTTGCTTTCGTCATGGATTACGGCAGGCTCCAGACCGCGGTGCAACTCGACGATCAACGGGTTGTCGGAGGCGGCGACGATCAGGTGGTGGAATTTCACATCGGCATTCAGACGATCAGTGACCGTGGCGCCTTCGTAGCGTTCCTTGAGGAGGGCGCGGAGGGCGTCGATCTGCTCCACGGTGATGCGCTGGGCCGCGAGGCGTGCCGCCTGGACCTCAAGCGCTTCCCGGACCTCGAAGACCTCCTTGGTGGACTCCTCCGTGACGCGACGCCCCAGCACTGCGCCGAGTTCGCTGGTCGAGCGGACATAGGTCCCATCCCCGGGCCGGGATTCCAGCAGACCGAGATGAACAAGAGCGCGGAGTGCTTCCCGGACGGTGTTGCGGCTGGTGCCGAAAGTCTTGACCAGATCGTGCTCACCCGGAACCTTGGTCCCGATGGGCCAGGTTCCGTTCATGATCTGCTCGCGCAACTGCGTTCCGATCTGGACGGAGAGCGGAACGTTGCGGACAGTTGGGTGTAGGTGATGCACCCCATAAGAGTAGGACATTTAGCATAGAAATGCCTGATCGGACAGTAAATGTGGCTGGTGCTCGAGGCAATGTTCATGCTCAGGGAAATTCGCAAGTTGTGCTGATTGGCACCTCGACAAGTAAGGGCTGTCCATTGGCGCGGACAAAGATCCGCCGAGCGTTCGCGGCCGCCTTTTGCGCCCGCCTGGCGCCTTCCTTCATCCCCGTCAATCCTCGCCGCCGGGCGGGTGGCCGACCGTGATGCGGTGTGCGGTGACAAGACATTCGATGCGGACCTTACAAATGTCCTACATGTGCTGGTAGCTTAACCGCTGAGGGCCTCTCGACAGGATGTGACAGGGGGATCCGCGCGTCGCGGCTCGCGGCGCGATTGATGGCCCGGACGGAAGGTCGCTTTCTCAGGGAAAGCGGCGTGCGGAAGGGAGACCAAATGGGCCGGATCTTCGGCCAGCGCCTTCGTGCGCAACGCATCAGTAAAGGGCTTACTCAGGAAGAGCTGGGCGGGTCCGAGTGTTCGCACAGCTACATATCTCTTCTTGAACGGGGAGCCCGAGAACCGTCCTCCGACATCGTTCTCGGGCTTGCGCGGCGTCTGGGAATGGCTGCCGAAGACCTGGAACAGTGGATGATTCAGCCCACGGTCCAGGACCAGGAGTACTCGCTCGCGGCCCTTCACGCGTGGTGCGCGTGGGACGCGCGCGACTACGAGATGGCGGCGCACCATGCTTTGGTGGCAGCGCAGTTCGCACGGGAAAGCCACCGTGACGCAACGGTGTGCGAGATGAACCTGCTGAGAGCGGAATGTCTGGCACGGCTGGGCCGCTACGAGCAGGGGCGGAATCTTGTGGAGATGCTTCTCGCTGACGGACTCGTGGCGAGCAACGTGGGGTTGCGATCCGAAGTATTACAGCTTTCGGCGCGGATGGCCCTGGCTCAGGAAGAGTTTCACGAAGCGGTGGCACATGCCCAGGAAGGCGCGTCGGGGAGTGCCGCATTGCCGGACGACTCCATGGTTCGGCACGCTGCGTGTCATCTCCACATCCGTGCATTGCTCAGCGAGGGCCATAAAGAAGCCGCCTGGCGCGGATGTGAAGTGGCGTCCCGGTCTCATTCGGCCGGCGTCCCGTCGCACGAGCGAGGGCGTTTGGCCTGGGTGATGGGAGATGTCGCGTTTGCGCGGGGATGCCCGGAGCGAGGAATCGAGCACCATGAGCAGGCGGCCAGGTTGCTGTTGCCCCAGGTCGATCTGGAGGAGTGGGTCGCCTTCAACATCAGTTCGGCCCGGGCCCGGCTCGAGGCGGGCATTGCGGACGAGGCCACCCGCGTCTGTCTCGACCGTGCAGTGGCGGCCCAGGAGGTCCTTGGATTGGGCCAGGAAAACGACCGGGAGTTCGCCTTTCTAGACGGTTTGTGGATGTATACCCGGCGCTGCTACGACCAGGCGTTGGAAGCCCTCGCCGTCTTCACGCAGCACCCTCGACGCATGAGTCGTCTCTCCACCGAAGCACTCTTTCTCCGCGGGCGTATACAGCTGAGCCTTGCTTTACCCCAGCAGGCCCTGACGGATCTGGCTCTTGCGCAGGAGGGCTATTTCCGTCAGCGCGACCTCCGGGGAGCCCAAACGGTCGCCGATCTGATCCTGGAGATCTCCCGCACACGGTACGAGGACGCGCCCCCGGTTCTCGCTCACAGCGCGGCGAGCTGACACCCGGCGGTTCTGAGGTCAGGGCCGCCGGGCGTCACAGGCCGCCGGGCCTCACGGGTTGAGAGTGCCGCCGGTCTCCTGGAGGTAGCAGCTGCCGCACAGGGACTCGTACTGGACCTCTTCGCCGTCGATGGCGACCTGGCCGCCGTCGAACACGAAGTGACCACCGACGATCCGGGTGTTGAAGACCGCCTTGCGCCCGCAGCGGCAGATGGTCTTGAGCTCTTCGAGCGAGTGGGCGATCTCGAGGAGCCGCGCGGCGCCCGGGAAGGCCTGGGTGCGGAAGTCCGTCCGGATGCCGTACGCCAGCACGGGGATGTCGTCCAGGACGGCGATCCGGAAGAGGCCGTCCGCCTGCTCGGGGGTGAGGAACTGCGCTTCATCCACCAGGAGGCAGGCCACCGGGGCCATGTCGACGTGCTCCAGAAGCGCCTCGGGGTCGTCGCCGGCAGCATGCTGGCGGACCAGGGAGCGGACGTCGGCGTCGTGCGGGATCAGGAAGTCGACCTCCCGCTCCACGCCGAGGCGGGAGACGATCGAGGTGTCGCCCTTCGTGTCGATCCCCGGCTTGGCCAGCAGGACCCGCTGCCCGCGCTCCTCGTAATTGAAGGCCACCTGCAGCAGGGCGGTGGACTTCCCCGAATTCATGGCGCCGTAGCGGAAGTAGAGCTTGGCCACTGTCAGCGGCCCTCGGTCCGGGGCGCGGCGGACGCGCGGCAAGAGAAGGACATGGTTGATAAGTCTAGTGCCGCCGGAAGCCCGGTGACTCAGGCGCTGACGTACACCTTGCGCAGGGTCTCGTGCACGGTCCAGACGGTGCGCTGGCCCTCCCTCAGGCGCACGAGGTCTCCGGGCGCGACGTCCAGCGTGTGCGTGACCGTGCCGTCCTCGTCCTGGAAGTCGATGCGCGCCGAACCGCTGAGGACCACGAACACCTCTTCGGCTTCCACATCCGTGGCGATACCGGGGGTCATCTCCCAGATGCCCACCCCCGAGTCGCCGAGGTCCTCGAGTTCCAGGACCGCCGCCGTCGGTGAGCCGCTCAGGACCTGCTCGGCCGGCAGGGGTTCGTGGGCGAGCCCGGCGGTGGGGACGTGGCGCAGCGCTGCTGCGGGGGATGTGGTTCCCATGGTTCTCCTGCTCGGGTGACGTGCGATGACTGTCCGCATACTATACCGAGCGGTCCAGTATGCGGAAGGGCCTCCGTCGGGCGGCGGGGGGTGCCGGAGGCGGGCCGCGGGTGCAGAATAGCGGAAGGGTCGCCGGCTGGGGGATCCTGCGACGCGGCAAGGAGGCAGGCATGAGGATCGCGATCGCCGGAGGCGGCGGCACCGTGGGCGAGCGTGTCACGCGGGCCGTGCGGAAGCGGGGGCACGAGGCCGTGGTGCTGTCGCGCACGGCCGGCGTGGACGTCCGTGACCCCGGCGCCGTCCGCCGGGCGCTGGAGGGGGTGGACGCCGTCGTCGACGTACTGAACATCAGCACCTTGAACACCGACCGCGCCACGGAGTTCTTCACCGCCGCCACTACGGCGTTGCTGGATGCGGAGAGGACCGCCGGCGTCGGGCACCATGTGGCGCTGTCGATCGTCGGGGTGGACCGCGCGCCGCACGGGTATTACGCGGCCAAGCTGGCCCAGGAGCGTCTGGTGGAGTCCGGCGGCGTCCCGTGGAGCATCCAGCGCGCCACGCAGTTCCACGACTTCGCCCGGCAGATGTACGACGGCGCTCGGCTGGGTCCGCTGCACCTGGCGCCCCGCGGGCGGGTCCAGCCCGTGGGCGCCGAGGAGGTCGCGCACCGTCTGGTGGATCTCGCCGAAGCCGGTCCCGCCGGGCGGGTGGCTGACCTCGCCGGACCGCAGGAAGAGAGTCTGGATCGGATGGTGCGGGCCTATGCACGTGCACAGGGTGCGGGTGGCTGGATCCCCGCCATCTCATTGCCCGGCGGGCTCGGCCGGGCGCAGCGGGACGGGTTGCTGCTGCCCGGTCCCGAAGCGATCCTCGGCCGCCAGACCTTCGACGCGTGGCTGAGCGGGAGTGATCCGGATTGATGCCCCGTGGAGTATGTGATGAACAACACATACTCTTCTCGGGATGTCTATGCACCGGCGGCGAGTACAGAGATTCCAACGATCGTTGTTCATCTGCACATGGGATGCGTGTGACCTGTTTTCTAGGCTTGAAGACAAGCTTTCAGAGAACTAGCAAGACAACGAGGGGTTTCAACGATGAAGCGCATCGCCTTGGTCCACGAACGTGCCGTCTCCACCGCGGAGACCGGCGCTCACTGCCCGGCCTCGGGCCACTGGTTCCCGGAGGGCGATCCCTCCAAGGAGCAGTTCATCCCCGAAGGGCACGTGCTTCCCATGGTGGATGGCCGCCCCGCCGTGTGGGTGCGGCGTTCGAGCCGCGCCGCCCAGATGGCCTGACATCGCGGACTCGAGGGAATTCCCTCCGCATCGCCCGATGCACTCGCAGGATGCCGCCGGACCGAGAGTCCGGCGGCATCCTGCGTTTCTCAGGGTCTCCGGGGAGGTCAGCTCCGCGGGGTGTCCAGATCACTCAGCCTGAGTTCCTTCGTCTCACGAGCGCAGGCCACCGCGATGATCGAGATGACCCCGCCGCGCGAGATGACAGTTGGCGCCCTCATCCGGCTCGGGTGAGGGCGCCAACTGTCATCTCGCGGAGAGGGGGTGGCTCAGTGCCAGAACCCCAGGGAGAACTCGGCGATCAGGGTCGCGAACAGGAAGGACGCCGTGATGGCCACGAGGCCCACCGGAATGATCCGCCAGCCGATCTTGCGCAGCAGTCCGATGTCCTTGCCGAGGGACAAGCCGGCGAGCGTCAGCACGATCGTGGTGATGGAGAGGAAGTCCACCGCGCCGACCGTGCTGTGCATGAAGGCGGCCAGCGGAGGGATGAGCGGGCTCGACGCCAGGGCTCCCAGGGTGGTCAGCCAGATGACGGCCTGCACCTTGTTGCGGGTGAGCTTGGCCAGGCCGTACGCGGCGAGGAGCATGGCGATGATGACCAGGTAGCCCACGACCGTCAGGACGCTGAAACCCTTGCCGGCGGCGAGATCCGCCATGGTGGCCGTGACGAGCCCCAGTCCTCCGACGATCGGCAGCGCGACCCGGGAGGGGACGGCGGTGTGAGCCGTCGCGTCGGCGACCTCGCTGCGGAAAGTGGCGTTGCCGGCGTCGTCGGTCACGGGAGTGGTGACGGGGGAGGCTGCGACGGCGGCAGGGGTGCGGGTGAGCAGGCGGTAGACGCGGTCCGCGAGCGGCAGTGCGATGTACATGCCGACGTAGACGCCGAGCAGGCTCGTGATCATGTTGGACACGGCCGCCATGCCGAGGATGGCCGTCTTGTCATCCGGGTAGGCGCCGATGATGCTCGCCGCCGAGGCCGCCATCATGGAGCCGGATCCCACGCCCGCTCCCATGGCGAGGGCCAGCGGGTCGAAGATCTTCCAGTTCGCCACGAGGGACGAGATCAGGCTGATGTAGACGGCGCCGAACACCGTGCCGAAGACGTACATGGCCAGCACGCCGCGGTACTCGTCCGAGTTGGGCCCGAAGCGCTCGGAGACCATGGCGAACGCGGGCTCGCGGTCCAGGGAGAACGTGGCGCCCACGGTCGCGCGGCCCATCTTGAGCAGCACGGCGAGCGGCAGCGCCAGCATGATGGTCCCGAGCAGGTGTCCTACCTCCTGCAGGAGCAGCGCCGGTCCGGCCTTCAGCATGGTGGGGATGTTGGGCCCGATGTCCACGGACAGGCGGGCACAGAGCACCAGGACGGCGACGCCGGACAGCGCGGCCGCGAGGCGCTGGTACTTGACGGGCAGCGGCTTGATCTTCTGCACGGAGATGACCAGGCCCATGAGCAGGCCCCACACCATGGGGAAGATCAGGAGCGCGCCGACGCCGATGCTGACCTTGAGCGGGCCGATGAGCTGTGCCGTGATGGCGACGGCGAGGGCCATGGCCGCGAGGGGGAGGGCCTTGGTCCGGGTGGTCTGGGGAGAGGTGGTGGTGGTCATGCGATGGCCTCAGTCGTGACGGGGTGGTAGGCGGCCGCGGTGAAGCGCGCCTTCTGCTCGGGGTCCGACGCCGCGGCGGCCACGGTGGAGGCCATCGCATAGGCGGCGTCGAACATGGCCTCGTAGGCCTGGGGGGTGTTCGCGGCGGCGGTGAAGCCGGCGGAGTGGATCGGGGAGCTCGCCCCGGGAATGGAGAACATGGGGTGGATGCTGGGGATCACCTGGCTGATGTTGCCCATGTCCGTGGAGCCGCCGCCGGAGGAGTCCTTGGCGGGGGTGACGTCGTGCCCGCGGGAGCCGAACGCTTCGCTCCAGTGGGCGGAGAGCTGGGGGTCCTGGAACAGCGGCTCGTAGAGCGGTTCGATGTCCTCGATGCTCAGATCCGTGCCCGTCGCCAGGGCCGCGCCCTCGAAGCAGTTCTGCACGCGGGAGACGAGCGATTCGTACTCGGGGAGCGTGAAGGCGCGGCACTCGAAGTCGACGACCGCGTGGTCCGGGATGATGTTGGTGGCCACGCCGGCCTCGCGGACGAAGAGCGCCACCCGGTGGTCGTCGGGAAGCTGCTGACGCAGGAGGCCGATGGCCACCTGGCTCAGCACCGCGCCGTCGGCGGCGTTGATGCCACGGTGCGGCATTGCGGCGGCGTGCGCGGCCTGGCCGGTGAAGGTGGCGCGGAAGCGGCCCACGGCCTGGGAGCTGGTGCCGAGCGGGTTGGCGGTGCGGCCCTCCGGTCCGGGATGGGCCATGAGCGAGAGGCCTACGCCGTCGAACGCGCCGGCGTCCAGCAGGAGGGACTTGCCGCCGCCGTGCTCCTCGGCCGGGGTGCCGATGGCCTTGAGCGTGATGCCCAGCTCGTCGACGAAGGGCGCGAGGGCCAGGGCCGCGCCGACGGTGGAACCCGCGATCAGGTTGTGGCCGCAGGCGTGGCCGACCTCCGGGAGGCAGTCGTACTCGACGCAGATGGCCACGACGAGGTCGCCGGAGCCGAGGGTGGCGCTGAACGCGGTGTCGAGACCGCCCGTGCCTCGTTCGACGTCGAAGCCGGCGTTTTCCAGCACCTCGGTGATGGCGGCGGCGGCCTGGAACTCCTCGAAGGAGAGTTCCGGATGGGCGTGGATGAACCGGGCCATCTCCAGGACGGCGGGGCGTGCGGCGCTGAGGGCCTGGTCGATTTTTTCGCTGAAGGGGGCTGCGGAAGGCATGGTGCTCCTGAGGCAGGGGGTATGGAGGGGTCACCCGGGTACGGGTCGGAGGCCGGGGGCGTGAGCGCGGGGCCGGCGGTGAAGGCGGGGAAGTGAAGTGTCGTGCGGGAAAGGGCTGGGCGGGGACGCCGGACTCAGGTGGTGTAGAGGTCCAGGTCCTGCCAGAACTGCGAGGTTCTTTCGATGCCGGCTTTGACGCGCTCGGGTTCGCGCGCTTCCATGCCGGCGAGCAGGCCGTACGCCACGGATGTGGAGGCGGTGGCCGACTGGAAGGCATAGACGCCTTCGGACGGGACGAGCAGCAGGTGGTGGCTCGCCTTGGCAAGATCGGTGGACTTGAGGTCCGTGACGGCCACCACCGTGGCGCCCGCCTGATGGGCGAGCTGGGCGGCGACCGTGAGGTGCTTGAGGGGGCGCCACAGGTGGAACACCACCAGGACGTCCCCGGGTCCGAGCGAGCTGACGAGCGAGGCCAGGTGCACTCCGGCGCGGCCTTCGAACGTCACGGGATAGCCCATGGTCGCGGCCAGGTGGGAGAACACGACGGCGGCTCCCGAGTAGGAGCCCTGCGCGACGACGGCGATGCGGCGGGCGCCGCAGAGGGCGGCCACGGCGTCGTCGGCGGCCTGGGGGTCCACGCTCTCCATGGCGAGCCGGAGGTTCTCCGCGTCGTGGGCCAGCGAATCGTGGATGGGTGAGCGGACCTCCACGCGGTGCGACAGCGGCGCGGTGTTGGCGATGTGCACGAGGTACCGGGCGCGGAGTTCGCGCTGGAGATCCGGCCAGCCGCGGTAGCCGAGCGCCTGGGCGGTCCGGACCACGCTGGAGCTGTTGACTCCGGCGCGGTTGGCCACCTCGGTGACGTCGCCGTAGGACGCGAGTTTCGGGTTGACCGTCAGCGCGTCCACCACGCGGGCCTGGGCCTTGGTGAGCTTGAGGGGCGGGATGGCGTCGCCGAGCCATTGCTGTCCGACGACGGCGGTGGCGTCCTCGGATTCCGGGGTGCCGGTGGGCTGGGTCTGAGTCATCGCCACCTCCTTCGCGCTTGTGATGCTCGTCTCATTTGCAATTGTATGTGCAGATTGCCGCTTCTGCACAAGTTTTTGCAGAACAAGATGGACGGCTTGTTTCGAGGCGGCAGAGAGTGGCGGTGAAGGGCCGCCGGGTCTCAGGATCCGGACAGATCGTGCCAGAGCAGTGCGACCGTGAGGGAGGCCCGCGATTCCGGGTCGTCCAGAGGAAGTCCGAGGAGACTCTGCAGGCTTTTCACGTGAGCGTACAGGGCCTGGCGGCTCACGTTCCGCGCCTTGGCCAGGGACGTCATGTTGCCGCTGTGCGCCAGGTAGTCCCGCAGCAGCCGGAGGGTGTGCGCTTGCCCAGGGTCCAGTAAGGGTCCGAGTTCCGCCTGAGCGAAGGATTTCACCCGGGAGTCGTCCTGGAGGAGGGCGAGGAGGCCGCGGAGCCGGATGTCCGCGAACCGATAGAAGGGCAGATGGCGCGAGCCCAGGGTGGCCGCCGTCTCGGCCACCTGATCGGCGGCATCCAGGCCGCGGGCCGCGGCGACCAGGGACCGTTCCGCCCGGCCTGCTCCCAGCGTCCAGCGGAAACCCGCGAGCTGGGGCGCCGCGGCCAGCCGGTGCAGCGCGGAGTCCTCCAGTTCCAGGGCCGCGAGCGGGAGGAGGATCGCCACGGACCCGGCGTGCAGACTCGACGCGAGCACCGACTGCCGCGTGCTCTGCGCCCAGGCCTGGAGAGCGTCGAGGAAGGCGCGCTCGCGGAGCTGCACCTCCGTGGCGTCGGGGGTGTCCGGGGCCGACGCCGCCTCCGCGGTCGCGGCGCGCGTCCCGCTTGTCCCGTCCGTTCCGGCCTTCCCCTCGGCCTCCAGGCGGGCGACCAGCGGCACGTAGGCCGCTCCCCGGGACAGCCCGAGGGCGGAGGCCCGTGCCAGCGCTTCCTGCTCGTCCGGCGGCGTCGCCTGGCGGAGGTCCTGGATGAGGCCTGAGCGTGCCTGGAAGAGCACCTCCCGTCGATCTCGGCCGGCCATGCGGGCCATGGTGAGCGCCTGGCCGGCTCGTTCGAGGACCTGGAAGGCGTCGGCGAAGTCCCGGCCCGAGCCGTCCCCGTCCGGGCCGCCCGCTTCCTCCGACGCGGAGTCCGGGACGAGCTCGGGCGCCACGAGCCGGCCCCAGCGCTGCCCCGTGAGGCCCACCGGCGTCTGCAGCCAGCGGTCCCCGCCCGTGCCGAATCCCGTCTGGTTGCGGTACCCGACGAAACGGGACCGCTCGGCCCAGCCGTCCAGCAGCCGTGCCGGGTCGCGGTCGCGTGCCGAGTAGCTGAGCACCAGGTGGGCCGGATCCTCGAAGACCACGGGACTGTCCAGGAGGGCCGCGGTGGCTTCCACGATCCTGCTCTCGCCGGCGTTCTCCAGGCTCAGGGCCGTGAACACCTCATGGACGTGGCGGGCTCGTTCGAGGCGCCGGACCTGGTGGTCCATCAGGGCGCGGTGAGCCTCCTCGGTCACCTGGACGAAGCGCACGCGGCGGGTGAGGAGGATCAGCGGGCAGTTCACGGCTTCGGCGGCGGCGCGGAGGTGCGCCGCCGCGCGCGAGTCGGGGGCGCCGTCGTCGTCCACCAGTTCGACCGCGACGGCGGCCGCCCCCGCCGCCTGGTACCGCTCCAGGAAGGTGCGGGTCAGGTCCGCCGAACGACGGAAGGCGAGGCCGGTGGTGAGCACGAGCTCGCCGCCCTCGAGCAGTGAGCTGGCCTCCGCCTCCTCGGCGATGTGCACCCAGCGGACCGGGGAGTCGAGGCCCGCCTCGCCCGCCAGCACCTCCGGCGCGCCGGCCTGCAGGGCATCCAGGTCCAGGGCGTCCCGCACGGTGAGGGGCCGCTGAAAAGGGAAGGAGGCCGGGATCATGGACACAGTGTATGTTTTTCCGCTGAATGCGCGACAGTATGTCTCGTGTGCGAGGTGGGTTCCCGGCGCAGGATGATCCCAGGACATTCCCTGAAAGGACCACCATGCAGAACATCACGCACTGGATCAACGGCAAGCCGGTCGAGGTCGACGGCAGCCGCTTCGGCGACGTCACCAACCCCGCCACGGGCAAGATCACCGGCCGCGTCGCGCTCGCGAGCAAGGCCACCACCGACGAGGCCGTGGCCGCCGCGGCCGCCGCCTTCCCGGGCTGGCGCGACACCTCCCTGGCCCGCCGTGTACAGGTGCTCTTCGCCTTCCGCGAGCTCCTGAACGCCCGCAAGTCCGAACTGGCCGCGATCATCACGGCCGAGCACGGCAAGGTCCTCGAGGACGCCCTGGGGGAGATCGCCCGAGGCCAGGAAGTCGTGGAGTTTGCCTGCGGCATCCCGCACCTGCTCAAGGGCGGCTACACCGAGAGCGCCTCCACCAAGGTGGACGTCCACTCCCTGCGGCAGCCCCTGGGTGTCGCCGCGATCATCTCCCCCTTCAACTTCCCGGCGATGGTGCCCATGTGGTTCTTCCCGGTCGCGATCGCCGCCGGCAACACCGTGGTGATCAAGCCCAGCGAGAAGGATCCGACCGCCGCCAACTGGCTCGCCTCCCTCTGGAAGGAAGCCGGGCTTCCGGACGGCGTGTTCAACGTCCTGCACGGTGACAAGGAAGCTGTCGATGCCCTGCTGGACTCCCCGGAGGTCTCGGCCGTCTCCTTCGTCGGCTCCACCCCGATCGCCCGCTACGTCTACGAGCGCGGCACCGCCACCGGCAAGCGCGTCCAGGCCCTCGGCGGCGCGAAGAACCACATGCTCGTCCTGCCGGACGCCGATCTGAACCTCGCCGCCGACGCCGCGGTGAACGCCGGCTTCGGCGCCGCCGGTGAACGCTGCATGGCCATCTCCGCCGTGGTCGCCGTGGACGCGATCGCGGACGAACTCGTGGCCAAGATCGCCGAGCGCACCCGTACCCTGCGGATCGGCGACGGCACCCGCGGCTGCGACATGGGACCGCTCATCACCGCGGCCCACCGCGACAAGGTGGCCGGCTACATCGACGCCGGCATCGAACAGGGCGCCACCGTGGTCCTGGACGGCCGCCACCCCAGCCCCGACGCGGAGGGCGACGGCTTCTTCCTCAACCCGACCCTCTTCGACAACGTCACCCCGGACATGACCATCTACCAGGATGAGATCTTCGGCCCCGTCCTGTCCGTAGTCCGCGTCCCCGGCTTCGACGAGGGCCTGGACCTCATCAACTCCAACCCCTACGGCAACGGCACGGCCATCTTCACCAACGACGGCGGGGCGGCGCGCCGCTTCGAGAACGAGGTCACCGTGGGCATGGTCGGCATCAACGTGCCGATCCCCGTGCCGATGGCCTACTACTCCTTCGGCGGCTGGAAGAACTCCCTCTTCGGTGACACCCACGCCTACGGGGCCGACGGCGTGCACTTCTTCACCCGCGGCAAGGTGGTGACCACGCGCTGGCAGGACCCCAGCCACGGCGGGCTCAACCTCGGTTTCCCCACCAACTCCTGAGCCGTCCCGGGCTCCCCGCGGCTGCGGGGAGCCCGGCGGCCGGGTGGCGGCCCGCCCGGGTGGGCGCGCCGTCGTCGTGCATTCCCTTCAGATTCACCCTCACACGCAAAGGACCCTCTCATGAGCCTCGAGACGCTCCCCGGCACGGAGACCATCCCACCCACCGCCGAAGAGATCGAAGCCGGACGCCGCGCCCACGAACTGGACCGCGCACACGTCTTCCACTCCTGGTCCGCCCAGGACACCCTCAACCCCCTGACGATCCTCAAGGCGGCGGGCTCCGAGATCTGGGACGGGGAGGGCAGGCGCCTGATCGACCTCTCCAGCCAGCTGGTCAACACGAACATCGGGCATCAGCACCCCCGCGTGGTGGCCGCCATCCACGCCCAGGCCGGCAAGCTCTGCACCATCGCGCCGCAGCACGTGAACGAAGCCCGTTCCGAGGCGGCCCGGCTCGTCACCGAGCTGGCGCCCGAGGGTCTGAACCACGTGTTCTTCACCAACGGCGGTGCGGACGCCAATGAACACGCCATCCGCATGGCCCGCCTGCACACCGGCCGCCGCAAGGTGTTCTCGGCCTACCGCAGCTACCACGGCGGCACGGAGCTGGCCGTCAACGTCACCGGCGACCCGCGCCGTTTCCCCAACGACGCCGGCGACTCGGGCGTGGTGCACTTCCTCCCCGCCTACCTCTACCGCTCCTACTTCGGCTCCACGACCGAGGCCGAGGAGACCGAGCGCGCACTCCGGCACCTGGAGGACATGATCCTTCTGGAAGGCGCCGCGAATGTCGCCGCCGTCATCCTGGAGTCAGTCCCCGGCACGGCGGGCATCTACGGGCCGCCCGCGGGATATCTGGAAGGCGTGCGGGAACTGACCCGCAAGCACGGGATCCTGTTCATCGCGGATGAGGTCATGGCCGGATTCGGCCGCACCGGGGAATGGTTCGCGATCGACCGCTGGGGCATCACCCCGGACCTCATCACCTTCGCCAAGGGCGTCAACTCGGGCTACGTTCCGCTCGGTGGCGTGATCATCTCCGACGAGGTGTTCGGCACCTTCCGCCAGCGCGTGTACCCGGGCGGCCTGACCTACTCCGGTCACCCCCTGGCCTGCGCCGCGGCCGTGGCGACCATCGAGACCATGCGGGAAGAGGGCATGGTGGAGAACGCCCGTCGTCTGGGCGAGGAGATCATCGGCCCGGCTCTGGAAGCGTTCAAGGAGAAGCACCCGAGCGTGGGCGACGTCCGTGGCTCCGGCGTCTTCTGGGCGATCGAGCTGGTGTGGGACCGCGAGACCCGTGAGCCTCTGGCGGCCTACGGTGGATCCAGCCCCGAGATGAACGCCGTGATCGCGGAGATCAAGGCCGGGGGCGTGCTGCCCTTCGCCAACTTCAACCGCATCCACGTGGTCCCCGCGCTCAACATCCCGGACGAGCAGCTGCGGGAGGCGCTCGCCGTCATCGACCGCGCGCTGGACGTCGCCGATGCCGCGGTGGCCGCCCGCGCGTGACCGCCGGGTCTCCCACGCGCCTCCGGGCCTGCTGAGTAGGCTGGAGCCGAACGTTCGACGGCGCGCGGGAGCCGATGCGGCCCCCGACGGGAAGGGATGGACCGCATGAGGATTCTGCTGGTGGGTGCCGGTGGGCACGTGGGACGTGCGGCTCTGGAGGCGCTCCAGGGCCGGCATGAGGTGCTGGAGGCGTCCCGGAAGGGCGACATCCCCGTGGATCTGCGGGATGAGTCGTCCATCCGCGCGATGTACGAGAAAGCGGGAACGGTCGATGCCGTGATCTGCTGCACGGGCTCGGTGCCCTTCAAGCCGCTGGGGGAGCTGTCCGCCGAGGACTTCCGGTCAGGCTTCGAGGACAAGGTGCTCGGGCAGGTCAATGTCGTCCGTCTGGGGATGGACCGCGTGGCAGACCGCGGTTCCTTCACCCTCACTAGCGGTGTTCTGGCCCGCGAGGCGATCCTCACGGGCGCCGCGGCGTCCCTCGCCAACGGGGCCCTGGAGTCGTTCGTCCTGGCGGCCGCTCCGGAACTGCCCCGTGGCCTGCGCATCAATGCGGTGAGTCCGAGTGTCCTGGAGGCTGCTCCGGGGTACTTCGACTCCTTCCCCGGTTTCACCCGGATCCCGTCCGACGTACTGGGTCAGGCGTATGTGAAGTCCGTGGAAGGGATTCAGACGGGGCAGGTGTACGAACTCGGCTGAGCCGGGGACCGTCGACGACGGCGGGCGGCCCGGCGGCCGGTCCCCCGGGTGCTCCAGCGGTCGCCCCGCTCGGGGTCTCCGGGTCGGCTGCTGACTCCGGCGCCTCTGACTCGGCCCCCTCAGACCCCTCTGACTCCGCCCCCTCTGAGTCCGTGGCCGCGTCGTCGTGCGGGGCAGCCTCCGCGGCGCCGTCGACGGGCGACCCGGTGACCAGCCCGTCGTCGTGGACCTCGAGCCCGTCCCCGAGGGGCAGCGCCAGCTGACCGCTGACCCCGGCGCGGGAGGTTCCGGCCGGGCGAGCGCCGAGTTCCTGCAGGGTGCGGACCAGCGCCGCGCGCGCATCCTGGCCGCTGTCGGGGCCGCACAGGGCATCGAGCGCTCCGGCTTCGGCGAGCTTCCTGACGGTCGCGCGGGAGAGGCCGGCCCGGGTGAACAGTTCGTCCACCGTGCGGTAGGGCCGGGCATCCATCAGGCGTTTCCGCTCGGCGGCCGACACCCCCGGCACGTCACGCAGGCCCGGGCGCAGCCCGCTGCCGCCTGGTCCGCTGGTCCCGGGTGCGAATCCGTCGGATGTCGCCCGGTCACCCTCCACCTCGCACTCCTCGGAACTCCGGTTCACATCGAGGGGCAGCACGGGAATCCCCAGGCGTCTGGCTTCGGCTCGGAGCAGGTGACGCGGTGCTCCGTCCGTCGGAGAGTCCCAGCACGCGGCGATGAACGCCGCAGGATGGCGGGTCCTGAGCCAGGCCACGTGGTGCGCGGCCATCGCCCCCGCGGGATCGGTGAAAGGAGTCGTCCCCTGCTCGGCTCCGGTGACTGCAAAGGCCGTCTCCCCGGGTTCCATCTGTTCCGCGGTGAGACCGGCCGAGGTCTCCTCGGTCCGAAGTTCCTGGGATGCCGGTTCCCGGTGCGTCAGTTTCCGGAGGGTTCGGGCGATGACGGTCTGCGTCGCCGATTCCCGCAGCGTGACCCGCAGCGCTCCCCAGTGGGCCAGGTCATCGGGTGCGTACTGGCTGAGTGGCAAGCCCGAGCCGCCCGGCTGGGTCGGGATGCGGTGCAGGAGCGACGGGTCTCCGAAGAGCAGCCCGGAGCTCCGCCGGGAGAGTCCGCCGGGAAGCGTGCCGGAGGGGTCGGAACTCCCGAGCAGCGACTCCACCGCGTCTCCGGGCAGTACGGGGGTGTGGGGCAGCGCGGGGGCCCCGGGCAGCGCCCTGGCCTCGGACTGCGCCCTGGCCTCGGACTGCGCCTTCGCGGCGGGCGCAGAGCCCAGGAGGCACACACGGCCCTTGCCGAAGCGCCGCGCCAAGGCCCGGTGAACCTCCCGCAGCCTGCCCGATTCCAGATCCAGCTCGATCCCCGGGAAGGGCGGGAGCTGCTCGGCGCCGTCGGAGCCCGCGCTCGCGTCGAGGAAGTCGGCACACGCCATTCCGTGGTCGAGTGGATTGACGGGCGTGATGCCCAGCAGATGGGCGGCAAGGCTCGCCGTCGCGGCGCCCCGGCCCTGCACCCGGATGCCGAGGCCGCTGATCGTCTGAGCGACGTCAGCGGCGGCGAGCAGAAACGACGCGGCGCCGCGGGATTCGACGACGGCGAGCTCGTGGTCCAGACGTGCGCGCAGTTCCGGCGTCGTCGCCTCATTCCGGCCCTCCCCGCTGCGCTCCAGGGCATCCCGGCATCGTGCGGCGAGTTCCGCGTCGGGGGACTGCGTGAGTCCGAGGACCGTCGGCTCGGGCAGTGACCATGAGCCCCAGCCCAGATCAAGGGCGGGATCGAGCCGGCAGGCCTCCGCCAGCTGCTCCGTGTCCTGGAGGAGGTGGGCCAGATCGTTCACCCGGAGATCGGCCGCATGACCGATCTCCCGGGCAGTCTGCTCCATGCCACGGAGGTCCTTGAGGTAGGCCTGGGCTCCTGCGACCTGCGCATGACCCGTACGGGTGGGAGGGGCTTCGCTGCTGGAATGAGCTGCGCTGCTGGAATGGCCTGCGCTGCTGGAATGATCGGCGCTGAGGGGTCGAGGTCCCGCACCACTGGTGGCGAGGCGGATCTCCGCCGCCGGGCGAGGGGGCGCGACGAGATGACGGACCGCATTGCTCAGAATCGCCGGCACGTGGTGCTCCCGGGCCAGTTTGAGCATCCGTGCCGCATGTGCGGTGGTGAACATGTGGCCCTGGGGTTCGTGATGGCTGACGACTTCCGCGGCGATCGTCCCGGTGGGCATGGCCGCGAGCCATTCCTTGAACAGGGTGCGGGGCCGGAGGTAGCGGGGCCCATGCATGGCCAGGCCGACGTCCGACTCCGGTCCGATCAGGACCGTCAGCACCGGCGAACCAGTCGCGGGGTCCACGGAACGGGAGGCCAGTTCCTGGCGCGTCACGCCCACCGGGACGGTGTTCCCCGCGCGGCCTGGGGTGTGCGCGTGAGCATCCGTGACCAGGCGGCAGAGCGCCGGATACCCGGAGCCCCCGCCCCGCGCCAGGACCACCACTCGGCCGGAGACGTGCCCCCGGCCGCCGTCGCCGTCCGGCTCGAGCACGGCGAGGTCCACGCCGAGAAGGGGGTACAGTCCGTGCGAGCGACAGGCGACGACGTGCTCGACGGCGCCGTACAGCCCGTCACGGTCGGTGCAGGCCAGGGCTGTCGCGCCGTGCCTGGCCGCGGCCTCCGCCAGCTCGTTGGGGGTGGCCGTGCCGTGCCCAGGGGTGAAGGCCGTGGCGACGTGCAGATGGGTGAAGCTCATGGCTGGTGGGTTCCGCCCGCGGCTCAGACCGTCTGCGTGAAGTCCGCGTAGAGAACGGTGCCGGATCGCTCCCCGGCATCCGCGGAGTCCTCACGGTCCAGCAACGGCGCATCGTGGACCTTGATCAGGCGCCACTGGTCCGGTTCGGTGTAGTGGGCGAGGTCCAGCGTCAATTCCTGGCCGTTCAGGTCCCTCACCAGCTGGACCCGCCAGATCTCGTAATCCACCAGGTCCCCGCTGTGTCCGCAGCCCGCCCGGCTGTCCTCGGCCCATCGGGCCTTGCGGGTGTACCAGCGGCTGGGGATCTGGCATACCCGGTACTCCCGCCCGTCATAGGACACGAAGGCCGGAATGTTCCCCGTGGAGCAGATGACGTTCAGGCGCTGGGTGAAGGAGCCCATGGTGTACCTCCGTGGTGGACCGGGACGGACGATGCGCCCTGGCCCCAGAGGCGCACCTTCGAATGTATGTTCGAATGAAGCCAGTCTACGTCAGCCCCACTGACATTAATTCCCGCACCCCGGACGTCACCCCGTCCGCCTCGGACACGTCAGCCGATCGTGAAACCGCCGTTGCTGTGCAGCAGCTGTCCATTGATCCAGGAGCCCGCGTCCGAGAACAGGAAACGCACCAGGTTCGCCGTGTCCTGGGCGGTTCCGAGCCGTCCCGCCGCGGTCTCCCTGAGGCACCATGCGCGCACCTCGTCACTCATCCATCCCGTGTCGACAGGGCCGGGATTGATGACATTGGCCCGCACGCCGCGGTCCGCGAGCTCGGTGGCCGCCGCGATCACGATGCGGTCCAGGGCCCCCTTGCTGGCGCCGTAGGGGAGGTTGTAGGCCACGTGATCACTCGTCAGCGCGACGATCCTGGCCTCCGCCCGCCCGGGTTCCTCGACCACCGGCAGCCGGTCGGCGAACGCTTTGATGAGAAGCCAGGAGGCCCGTGCGTTGACGGCGAAGTGCCGGTCCCAGCTCTCCAGCCCGGTGTCGAGAAAGGCGCTGTCCACCGACTCGCAGTGGGACATCACCAGCCCTGTCAGCGGGCCGAGCCGGTCGGCTGCATCCCCGATGAGGGCTGACGGCGTCTCCGGGTCGGCGAGGTCCCCGGGAAGCAGCTCGACGGCGGCGCCCAGCGCACGGCACTCCTCGGCGACGGCGGCCGGGGCGTCGGCGTCGCGCTCCAATCCGAGCCGCTCGTTGTAGGGGGTCCAGTAGTTGAGGGCCAGATCCCACCCTTCTTCGGCCAGGGCGACGGCCAAGGCGGCACCGATCGACTGCCGCCGTCCGACGCCGGTGACCAGGGCGATGGGACGCTGTTCTCTGTTCATGCCCCGACTCTAGGGGGCGCCCCGCGCGGTGGCCACCCTTGGATTCCGGAGATACGGCTCTGTCGTCCTGAGCGGGTCTTTCGCTTCGTCAGTCCGACGGTTCCGAGAGCGACGCGATCAGTTCCTCGACCCGCGCCCGGATCTCGTCGCGGATCGGCCGGACGGCGTCCACCCCTTGACCGGCCGGGTCCTCCAGCACCCAGTCCTCGTAGCGCTTGCCGGGGAAATAGGGGCAGCTGTCACCGCATCCCATGGTGATGACGACGTCGGAATCCCGGACGGCTTCGGTGGTGAGGACTTTCGGGATCTCCGCCGAGAGGTCGATCCCGATCTCCGACATGGCCTCGACAGCAGCGGGGTTGACGGCGTCAGCCGGCTGAGAGCCCGCGGAGCGCACCTCGATGGCGCCCCGCGAGAGATGGGTCAGGAAGGCCGCTGCCATCTGGGACCGCCCCGCGTTGTGGACACAGACGAAGAGCACGGACGGACGGGCGGCGCTCGCAGGCGAGGTCATGACGGGATTCCTTGATGTCGGGACGGGAGGTCTGGGTGGTGGGGAGAGTGCGGACGACGACGGCGGAGGCCGGGTGCCTCAGAACAGTGACCCCGACTCCCGCAGCAGGGCGGGGGAGTTGTTGCGGACGTTCCCCACCGCGGGATCCGCGCGGTCCAGAACCCAGTGCGACGCCTGCTCGTGCCCTCCGGCCCGGACGGCCTCGAGTAATCCCGCGCCGTCGTGTTCGGAGGGGTTGAGCCACTCGGCCAGCGAATCCCGGCCCAGCGCGAGGGGCAGGCGATCATGGAGCCGGCCGAGTTCCGCCAGTACGGGCACCTCATGGTCGGGTGCAGGTGCAGCCATCGTCAGGATGGAGGTGGACAGCAGCCAGGCGTCGGGCGCCCCTTCCTCCTTGCCCGGATCCCTCCACCATTCGTAGAGCCCGGCGAAGGCCAGCAGGCTCCCATCCGCAGGGTGGACGTAAAAGGGCTGTTTAGCCGCCCCCGTTCCTTTGAGCCATTCGAAATACCCCTCGGCGGGCACCGCGCACCGACGGGCCTTGAGCGCCGAACGGAAGGTCGGCTTCTCGGCGGCGGTCTCACTGCGCGCATTGAAGGAACGGACGCCCACGGATTCATCCTTGGCCCAGCGTGGAACCAGACCCCAGTGAGCGATGTGCAGTCGGCGCCGGAGTTCGCCGTCGACCAACCGCTCCAGCACGATGGGCACATCGCTGGTGGGTGGGATGTTCCATGACGGAGGAAACGGCCGGTCCTCAGCGAAATGGTCGGCCTCGAACTCCGCGGCGAGGTCCTCCGCGCTCTGAGCCATGACATAGCGTCCGCACATAGGCCCAGCATAGGTCCGCCCCGGAGGAACTGCGCTCGCCGGCTTCTGCAGGTGGTCGGACTCCGTGCCGGACGGCCCGCAGCCACCGCAGCGTCCCCGATTTGTGCTCGGTCCGGCGGATGTGTAGAGTAGATCGGGTTGCCGGGCCGGTTGTGCTGGTTCTGGTGGCGGTCTTCGATTCTCATTCCTTTGATTTCATTCACCATTTTCGGGTGCTTTTTTGTGGTGCCTTTGGTGTTTGTTTTTGTGAATTCGAATTCTGGTTGGATGGTTTATCCGGCCGGGGAGCGGATTTGCGAAAGGGAAAGCTGATGGGTTAGGATTGAAGGGTTGCGGCGGGAAAGCCTGGAGGAATTGCTCCGGTGAGTATCGCAGAGCAGTCTGTTGTTTGAGAACTCAATAGTGTGTCATGTTTTTTTGATACCAATGTTTTTTTGGTAATCACTGATTTCACCGCCCCTGTGGTGGATTGGTGTTTGCTGGGTTTTGAATTTCTTTTTGGAGAGTTTGATCCTGGCTCAGGATGAACGCTGGCGGCGTGCTTAACACATGCAAGTCGAACGATGAAGCCTAGCTTGCTGGGTGGATTAGTGGCGAACGGGTGAGTAACACGTGAGTAACCTGCCCTTGACTCTGGGATAAGCCTGGGAAACTGGGTCTAATACCGGATACGACCATTGCCCGCATGGGTTGGTGGTGGAAAGCTTTTGTGGTTTTGGATGGACTCGCGGCCTATCAGCTTGTTGGTGAGGTAATGGCTCACCAAGGCGACGACGGGTAGCCGGCCTGAGAGGGTGACCGGCCACACTGGGACTGAGACACGGCCCAGACTCCTACGGGAGGCAGCAGTGGGGAATATTGCACAATGGGCGAAAGCCTGATGCAGCGACGCCGCGTGAGGGATGACGGCCTTCGGGTTGTAAACCTCTTTCAGTAGGGAAGAAGCGAAAGTGACGGTACCTGCAGAAGAAGCGCCGGCTAACTACGTGCCAGCAGCCGCGGTAATACGTAGGGCGCAAGCGTTATCCGGAATTATTGGGCGTAAAGAGCTCGTAGGCGGTTTGTCGCGTCTGCTGTGAAAGGCCAGGGCTCAACCCTGGTTCTGCAGTGGGTACGGGCAGACTTGAGTGATGTAGGGGAGACTGGAATTCCTGGTGTAGCGGTGAAATGCGCAGATATCAGGAGGAACACCGATGGCGAAGGCAGGTCTCTGGGCATTAACTGACGCTGAGGAGCGAAAGCATGGGGAGCGAACAGGATTAGATACCCTGGTAGTCCATGCCGTAAACGTTGGGCACTAGGTGTGGGGGACATTCCACGTTTTCCGCGCCGTAGCTAACGCATTAAGTGCCCCGCCTGGGGAGTACGGCCGCAAGGCTAAAACTCAAAGGAATTGACGGGGGCCCGCACAAGCGGCGGAGCATGCGGATTAATTCGATGCAACGCGAAGAACCTTACCAAGGCTTGACATGGACTGGATCGCATCAGAGATGGTGTTTCCCTTCGGGGCTGGTTCACAGGTGGTGCATGGTTGTCGTCAGCTCGTGTCGTGAGATGTTGGGTTAAGTCCCGCAACGAGCGCAACCCTCGTTCCATGTTGCCAGCGCGTAATGGCGGGGACTCATGGGAGACTGCCGGGGTCAACTCGGAGGAAGGTGGGGACGACGTCAAATCATCATGCCCCTTATGTCTTGGGCTTCACGCATGCTACAATGGCCGGTACAAAGGGTTGCGATACTGTGAGGTGGAGCTAATCCCAAAAAGCCGGTCTCAGTTCGGATTGGGGTCTGCAACTCGACCCCATGAAGTTGGAGTCGCTAGTAATCGCAGATCAGCAACGCTGCGGTGAATACGTTCCCGGGCCTTGTACACACCGCCCGTCAAGTCACGAAAGTTGGTAACACCCGAAGCCGGTGGCCTAACCCCTTGTGGGAGGGAGCTGTCGAAGGTGGGACTGGCGATTGGGACTAAGTCGTAACAAGGTAGCCGTACCGGAAGGTGCGGCTGGATCACCTCCTTTCTAAGGAGCAAACGAGATCATGGCCGCTTCCTGCATGGGTTGTGGTGGTGGTTGAGTGTAGAACCCGCCTGCCAGGGCGTTCGTTCCTGGGGTGTGGTGCTCATGGGTGGAATATCGAAAAAACACATCCTCGTGATGGTTGGTGGGTTCCTGTGAAACAAGGGGGCTTGCCGGCTGGGGGTGCGGTTCCTGTACGGGTGCTGTGATGCTGCGTTTTAGTACGCCGGCCGGTGACGGTTGGTTGGAACGGGTGTGGTGTTGTGGTGGTGCAGGGGTTGTTGACACACTGTTGGGTCCTGAAGCAACAGGCCCGTCGCATGTCTCCTTTGGGGGTGTGTGGTGGTTGTTGTTTCGTTTGGTTGCCCTGCTTCTGGAAGGCGTGCCCGGTTGGGTGTGTTGGATGGGGGTGTGGGGTTGTTGTTTGAGAACTGCATAGTGGACGCGAGCATCTTATAAGGCGAGCGTCATGGCCTGGGTGGCCTCCTTTTGGGGGGTTGTGTGGGTTGTGGTGTTTGTCTTGGTTTTTGTGTGGCCAAGTTTTTAAGGGCGCACGGTGAATGCCTTGGCATTAGGAGCCGATGAAGGACGTGGGAATCTGCGAAAAGCCTGGGGGAGTTGATAACCGAACTTTGATCCCAGGATGTCCGAATGGGGAAACCCGGCTGCCTGTTATGGGTAGTCACCCGCAGCTGAACGCATAGGCTGTGTGGAGGGAACGCGGGGAAGTGAAACATCTCAGTACCCGCAGGAAGAGAAAACAACATGTGATTCCGTGAGTAGTGGCGAGCGAAAGCGGATCAGGCTAAACCGGTCCATGTGTGATAGCCAGTGGGCGTTGCATGGTCGGGGTTGTGGGGTTGTTCCGTACCAGGGTCACTGACCTGGTCGGGTGTGAATGTGCTGGCGTAGATGAACGGCCTGGGATGGTCGACCATAGAGGGTGAGAGTCCCGTAATTGTCGCGTTGATGCACCGCTCGAGGGATGATTCCCGAGTAGCACGGGGCCCGAGAAATCCCGTGTGAATCTGTCAGGACCACCTGATAAGCCTAAATACTACCTAATGACCGATAGCGGACCAGTACCGTGAGGGAAAGGTGAAAAGTACCCCGGGAGGGGAGTGAAATAGTACCTGAAACCGTGTGCCTACAATCCGTCAGAGCAGGCTTGTACCTGTGATGGCGTGCCTTTTGAAGAATGAGCCTGCGAGTTAGTGTTACGTCGCGAGGTTAACCCGTGTGGGGAAGCCGTAGCGAAAGCGAGTCTGAATAGGGCGTTTGAGTGGCGTGATCTAGACCCGAAGCGAAGTGA
The DNA here is from genome assembly GCF_900105345.1 of Arthrobacter woluwensis. Taxonomy (NCBI): domain Bacteria; kingdom Bacillati; phylum Actinomycetota; class Actinomycetes; order Micrococcales; family Micrococcaceae; genus Arthrobacter; species Arthrobacter woluwensis. The sequence continues at coordinate 205,950 of NZ_FNSN01000003.1, read as the reverse complement.
TCTACCCATGGCCAGGTTGAAGCGACGGTAAGACGTCGTGGAGGACCGAACCCACTTCAGTTGAAAATGGAGGGGATGAGCTGTGGGTAGGGGTGAAAGGCCAATCAAACTTCGTGATAGCTGGTTCTCCCCGAAATGCATTTAGGTGCAGCGTTGCGTGTTTCTTGCCGGAGGTAGAGCTACTGGATGGCCGATGGGCCCTACAAGGTTACTGACGTCAGCCAAACTCCGAATGCCGGTAAGTGAGAGCGCAGCAGTGAGACCGTGGGGGATAAGCTTCATGGTCGAGAGGGAAACAGCCCAGACCACCGACTAAGGCCCCTAAGCGTGTGCTAAGTGGGAAAGGATGTGGAGTTGCTTAGACAACCAGGAGGTTGGCTTAGAAGCAGCCACCCTTGAAAGAGTGCGTAATAGCTCACTGGTCAAGTGATTCCGCGCCGACAATGTAGCGGGGCTCAAGTACACCGCCGAAGTCGTGGATTTCAGATAGTAGACAAGCCTTCGTGGTTCAGTCGTCTGGAGTGGTAGGGGAGCGTCGTGTGGACGGTGAAGCCGCGGTGTAAACCAGTGGTGGAGACCACACGAGTGAGAATGCAGGCATGAGTAGCGAAAGACGGGTGAGAAACCCGTCCGCCGGATGATCAAGGGTTCCAGGGTCAAGCTAATCTGCCCTGGGTGAGTCGGGACCTAAGGCGAGGCCGACAGGCGTAGTCGATGGACAACGGGTTGATATTCCCGTACCGGCGAAGAACCGCCCATACTGAGCCCGGGATACTAACCACCCAATCCGCCTCCAGGAGCCTTCGGGCAAGTGGTGTGTGGTGAGGCTGGGAACTGATCGGGGGAGGTAAGCGTATTAACAGGTGTGACGCAGGAAGGTAGCTGAGCCGGGCGATGGTAGTCCCGGTCTAAGCAGGTAGGCCGTTCCCTAGGCAAATCCGGGGAACATGAAGGCTGAGACGTGATGGGACCCCACCTTGTGGGGGATTCAGTGATCCTATGCTGCCGAGAAAAGCATCGACGCGAGGTTCCAGCCGCCCGTACCCGAAACCGACACAGGTGATCAGGTAGAGAATACTAAGGCGATCGAGAGAATCATGGTTAAGGAACTCGGCAAAATGCCCCCGTAACTTCGGGAGAAGGGGGGCCCGGACTGTGAAGAGGACTTGCTCCTCGGAGCGGATAAGGGCCGCAGAGACCAGGGGGAAGCGACTGTTTACTAAAAACACAGGTCCGTGCGAAGTCGCAAGACGATGTATACGGACTGACTCCTGCCCGGTGCTGGAAGGTTAAGAGGACCGGTCAACACTTTGGTGTGAAGCCGGGAATTTAAGCCCCAGTAAACGGCGGTGGTAACTATAACCATCCTAAGGTAGCGAAATTCCTTGTCGGGTAAGTTCCGACCTGCACGAATGGAGTAACGACTTCCCTACTGTCTCAACCATGAACTCGGCGAAATTGCACTACGAGTAAAGATGCTCGTTACGCGCAGCAGGACGGAAAGACCCCGAGACCTTTACTATAGTTTGGTATTGGTGTTCGGAGTGGCTTGTGTAGGATAGGTGGGAGACTGTGAAGCGGACACGCCAGTGTTCGTGGAGTCATCGTTGAAATACCACTCTGGTCACTTTGGACATCTAACTTCGGCCCATGATCTGGGTCAGGGACAGTGCCTGATGGGTAGTTTAACTGGGGCGGTTGCCTCCTAAAAAGTAACGGAGGCGCCCAAAGGTTCCCTCAGCCTGGTTGGCAATCAGGTGTCGAGTGTAAGTGCACAAGGGAGCTTGACTGTGAGAGAGACATCTCGAGCAGGGACGAAAGTCGGGACTAGTGATCCGGCGGTACATTGTGGAATGGCCGTCGCTCAACGGATAAAAGGTACCTCGGGGATAACAGGCTGATCTTGCCCAAGAGTCCATATCGACGGCATGGTTTGGCACCTCGATGTCGGCTCGTCGCATCCTGGGGCTGGAGTAGGTCCCAAGGGTTGGGCTGTTCGCCCATTAAAGCGGTACGCGAGCTGGGTTTAGAACGTCGTGAGACAGTTCGGTCCCTATCCGCTGCGCGCGCAGGAAATTTGAGAAGGGCTGTCCTTAGTACGAGAGGACCGGGACGGACGAACCTCTGGTGTGTCAGTTGTACTGCCAAGTGCACCGCTGATTGGCTACGTTCGGATGGGATAACCGCTGAAAGCATCTAAGCGGGAAGCCCGCTTCAAGATAAGATTTCCATGACCCTTCGGGGTCGAGAGGCTCCCAGCAGACCACTGGGTTGATAGGCCGGACGTGGAAGCAGGGACTAACGACCTGTGAAGCTGACCGGTACTAATAAGCCGACAACCTGACCACACACCACACCCCCCGGGTGTGGGTGAAAGAACTGTGCTACGCGTCCACCATGCGGTCCCCAAACAACAAACCCACCAGTTTGACCCGAGGGAACCAGATAATTGAATAAGCAACACCACCACCCCCACAAGGGATCCACTGGTTGGTGTTGCGTGTCACGGAAACGATCCAGTGACCCTTACAAACCAACCCCCACCCCCTGGTGGGGAGTTTGAAAGAGTTACGGCGGTCATAGCGTGGGGGAAACGCCCGGTCCCATTCCGAACCCGGAAGCTAAGACCCACAGCGCCGATGGTACTGCACTCGCGAGGGTGTGGGAGAGTAGGACACCGCCGGACACAACCACCCAGGATGGCCCGAGCAACGACGCCCGGGCCATCACTGCACCACCAACAAAACAGCCCCCACCACCAACACGAGCACGGGGGCTGTTCGCCTTTAACCGGCATCCCAGCACGCCACCAACTACCACCCCACAAGCCGCCCCAACGTGGACCGACCGAGCTCGGCCATCGACGGATTCGACTCCCGGTAGTACCAGACGAGGCCGATCGCCTGCTCGAAAGCCCAGCCCGCTCCTCGCTCCCACTCCTCGTCGCCGACGCCGAGCCGCTCACGTAAGCGCCGGCGTCGTCGTTCATCCAGCAGGTGCCAGGCAGCGACCAGGTCGAGTGCGGGATCGGCCGGGCCGAATCCGCCGGTGTCGAGGACTCCGCTCAGGCGTTCGCCGTCGACCAGAATATTCGCCGGAATCAGGTCCCCGTGGTTCATCACGTCGGCGCCGGCCGGCGACAGGGTACGGAAGTGCTCCCATAGCTTCCTGAGCGGCCCGACGTCCAGCAATCCGTGGCTCTGCCGGAGGCATTCTTCGACCCATCCGTCGTGTTCTTGCAGGACACCGCCTCGTCCCGTCCCGGCGAAGGTTCTCCCGCCGGTGGAGTGGAGTCTCAGCGCGGTGATGAGATCCGCGAGGTCTTCGGCGAAGCCGTCCGAGCTCTCATGGCTGTGCGGCGAGGGGGTGACGCCCGGGAGCCAGCTCTGCAGGCTCCACCCGCTGGGGCAGGTCACCGACGGTTCCGCGATGCCGAGAGGGCGTGGACCGGGGAAGGGCGACGCCTGGAGGAACTCCTCCATGGCACTCGCCTCATGCGCCGGCGTCGGGTCAGGGCCGTTCACATCATGAGCCAGCAGCGGGAAGCGGGCTGCCGCCTCCTCTCCGACGCGGAAGATCGCGTTGACCGTCCCGGAGGTGTCGAGCCGGCGAATGACGTGACCGCGATACTCCGGAAACCGCTGGGCGATGAGGAACGCGGCGTCCTCCTCGCTGAGGACGAGCTGGTTCTCATGCATCATCACGGACATCCCTCCTCAACGCGGCGGGAGCGGCCTCCCTTCGTCAGCCAACCACGATACGTCCGCCCTCTCAACTGTTGCACTGCGCAACAAAAGAGGCGTAAGCTATGGTGCATAGCGCAACTAGTGATGGAGGTCGACATGTTCGACTCGCTCCTCGTCCTACGCCTCGCGGCGGGAGACGTCATCAGGATTCCTCTCACGTCCGTCCCCGGCCAGGAAACCTTCTCCACCTTCGTGAAGGAGGCCGGTCCCTGTCCGGACGGCATCGCGATCGACGGAGACACCGTGTATTGGACGACCATGGGCGTTCCATCGGTGGTCCCGGGCCTCAGCGGCGAGGAAGGCCTCGACTACGGCAGCCGCAATGGTGGGATCAGTGGGGCCGCACTGGCGGACGGACGTTCTTTCGCCGTCGTCGAGCCCGGTGGGATCACCACCGGCAAGCAGCTGTGCGCCGACGGCGCGGGTCGCCTCTACTGGAGCGATCGCGAGGGATGCCGGATCTCCTCTGCCCGCACCGACGGTTCGGATCTGCAGGACCTGGTGATCAACGCGCCGGACGGGTCCAAGGACCAGGAGTGCGTCGGGGTGGCGGTCGATGTGGAAGCCGGTTCCTTGTACTGGACCCAGAAGGGCCCCGCGAAGGGTGGACACGGCCGGATTTTCCGTGCGGGCCTCACTCTGGCGGAGGGCGAGGACGTCCGGTCGCGCAGCGACCTCGAGCTTCTCTGGCAGGACCTGCCGGAACCGATCGACCTGGAGATCCATGACGGATTCCTCTACTGGACCGACCGCGGCGCCGAACCGGCCGGCAACACCCTCAACCGGGCGCCGTTGCCGGCGCCCGGAGCGAAGGGCGCCGAGCCCGAGATCCTCGCGCGGGGCTTCCGAGAGGCTATCGGCCTGGCGATCGACGGCGACGCGGGCGTCGCGTACGTCTCCGAGCTGGGCGGTCGCATCGTCGCCGTCGAGCTCCACCCCGCCGGGGAGGCAGCCGCGCCGCGCGTGGTCGCGGATCTCGGCACCCCACTCTCAGGCCTGGCCGGCCTGAACAGCACTCACGAACAGCAGGACTGAGGACCACTCATGGCATACGACTTCACTTTCGATCAGATCCGCAACCGTCCCGTCACGGTCATCGGCGGGGGCACCCTGGGCCGCAGGATCGCCTTGATGATGGCTTCCCGCGGCGGAACCGTCCGGATCTCCGATCCCCAGCAGGCAGTGGCGGAAGCCGCCGTGCAGTACGTCGCCGAGACCCTGCCCGGAGTCCTGTCCGAACGCGGCTCCGGTGAAGCGGGCACCGTCGTGGCCGCCAACGGCCTGGCGGACGCGCTCGAGGACGCCTGGCTGGTCATCGAAGCGGTTCCGGAACGACTCGAGATCAAAATTCCGCTCTGGGGAGAAGTGGACCGGCTCGCGCCGGACGACGCGATCTTCGCCACGAACTCCTCCTCGTACGCCTCACGTCTGATGGATGAGCGGATCCGGGACAAGTCGCGATTCTGCAATCTGCACTTCTACATGCCACCCGCGTCCAATGCGGCCGACGTGATGTCCGACGGCGAGACCGACCGTGCCGTGCTCGACACCCTTCTGAGGGTGCTGCCGGAGTTCGACGTGCACCCGTTCGAGGCCCGCAAGGAGAGCACGGGGTTCATCTTCAACCGGGTATGGGCCGCGATCAAGCGCGAATCCCTCGCCGTGGTGGCCGAGGGCGTGGCCCGCCCCGAGGATGTGGACGCGATGTTCCGGCTCAACTGGCACATGCCCGTGGGCCCGTTCCAGATGATGGACGGAGTGGGTCTGGACGTGGTCCTCGACATCGAGGAGCACTACGCGCAGGAGAACCCGCACCTGGCGGAGGGGCCGCGGACCCTCCTGCGTGAGTACGTGGAGGCGGGCAAACTGGGCCGCAAGACCGGCGAGGGCTTCTACCGCTACGACTCCTGAGACACCGCCGGACGGGGGTCCCCCACGCCCGGATGTGTCTGATTTGGACCGGAAACCGGGTGAGATCGAGCAAAAAACACCGAAAACACGCGGGATTTGCGACTCTGGGCCGTCAGGACTGGTAAGTTTCAGAACAGTGGTTCCCGCGCGAACCGCGTGGTAATTCCAAGTAGTCGATACGTCCAGGAGGACACCCATGGCTAAGAACCGTAGCGACGTCGTCGCCGAAGTTGCCAAGAAGGCTGACGTCAGCCAGGCTTCCGTCAACAACGTGCTGGATGCCCTGTTCGAGGTTTTCGAAGCTTCCGTCGCCGCCGGCGAGAAGATCACCATCCCGGGCTGGCTCGCCGTTGAGCGCACCGACCGTGCTGCTCGCACCGGCCGCAACCCGCAGACCGGCGAGACCATTCAGATCCCGGCCGGCCACAGCGTCAAGCTGACCGCAGGCTCCAAGCTGAAGGCTGCTGCTTCCAAGAAGTAAGCTCCTTCGCTTCCTGAGGGCACCGGCATCCGCCGGTGCCCTCAGCTGTTTAAGCCCGGGCACCTGGTGACGTCGTCACGGAGGAGGAAAGCGCGATGCGGAGAAACGAAGCACGAACCGACGGTGAGGTCGTCGCGGCGTCCTATGACGCGGTGGCCGGCCTGTACATCGAGCTCTTCGGGGACGAGGAGCTCGCGGACCCTCGGGATCTGGAGACGATCACGGCGTGGGCCGCGACGTGCGACGGTCCTGTGCTCGACGCCGGCTGCGGACCGGGGCACTGGACTGCGGCCCTGGCGCGGCGAGGGGTGGAGGTCGCGGGCGTCGATCTCTCGGCGGAGTTCCTGGAGCACGCACGACGCCTGTACCCGGCCCTGTCCTTCCAGTCGGCCGATGTCCGCAGGCTCCCGTCGAGGGACGGCTCGTGGGCGGGGGTGCTGGCATGGTTCTCGCTCATTCATCTCGATCCTGTGGACGTGCGCGCTGTCCTCGCCGAGGTGCATCGTGTGCTCGCTCCCGGAGGAAGAATCCTGATCGGCTTCTTCGCGGGTGAAGGTGACGAACCGCTGCCCTTTGCGCATCAGGTGGCGCCGGCGTGGTCGTGGCCGGGTGAATGGGTCGAGGAACAGCTGGTCCTCGCGGGGTTCAGGCCGAGGGGCGCCACGGTACGGGGCGCCAGCGGAACGCAGCGGGCACTGGGTCATTGCGAGGCCGTCAGGGTGCCCTGAGGCACCGTCTGGGGCAGGGCTTGCGGAGTCCTCCAGAAGTGTGTAGAGTAGATCGGGTTGCCGGGCCGGTTGTGCTGGTTCTGGTGGCGGTCTTCGATTCTCATTCCTTTGATTTCATTCACCATTTTCGGGTGCTTTTTTGTGGTGCCTTTGGTGTTTGTTTTTGTGAATTCGAATTCTGGTTGGATGGTTTATCCGGCCGGGGAGCGGATTTGCGAAAGGGAAAGCTGATGGGTTAGGATTGAAGGGTTGCGGCGGGAAAGCCTGGAGGAATTGCTCCGGTGAGTATCGCAGAGCAGTCTGTTGTTTGAGAACTCAATAGTGTGTCATGTTTTTTTGATACCAATGTTTTTTTGGTAATCACTGATTTCACCGCCCCTGTGGTGGATTGGTGTTTGCTGGGTTTTGAATTTCTTTTTGGAGAGTTTGATCCTGGCTCAGGATGAACGCTGGCGGCGTGCTTAACACATGCAAGTCGAACGATGAAGCCTAGCTTGCTGGGTGGATTAGTGGCGAACGGGTGAGTAACACGTGAGTAACCTGCCCTTGACTCTGGGATAAGCCTGGGAAACTGGGTCTAATACCGGATACGACCATTGCCCGCATGGGTTGGTGGTGGAAAGCTTTTGTGGTTTTGGATGGACTCGCGGCCTATCAGCTTGTTGGTGAGGTAATGGCTCACCAAGGCGACGACGGGTAGCCGGCCTGAGAGGGTGACCGGCCACACTGGGACTGAGACACGGCCCAGACTCCTACGGGAGGCAGCAGTGGGGAATATTGCACAATGGGCGAAAGCCTGATGCAGCGACGCCGCGTGAGGGATGACGGCCTTCGGGTTGTAAACCTCTTTCAGTAGGGAAGAAGCGAAAGTGACGGTACCTGCAGAAGAAGCGCCGGCTAACTACGTGCCAGCAGCCGCGGTAATACGTAGGGCGCAAGCGTTATCCGGAATTATTGGGCGTAAAGAGCTCGTAGGCGGTTTGTCGCGTCTGCTGTGAAAGGCCAGGGCTCAACCCTGGTTCTGCAGTGGGTACGGGCAGACTTGAGTGATGTAGGGGAGACTGGAATTCCTGGTGTAGCGGTGAAATGCGCAGATATCAGGAGGAACACCGATGGCGAAGGCAGGTCTCTGGGCATTAACTGACGCTGAGGAGCGAAAGCATGGGGAGCGAACAGGATTAGATACCCTGGTAGTCCATGCCGTAAACGTTGGGCACTAGGTGTGGGGGACATTCCACGTTTTCCGCGCCGTAGCTAACGCATTAAGTGCCCCGCCTGGGGAGTACGGCCGCAAGGCTAAAACTCAAAGGAATTGACGGGGGCCCGCACAAGCGGCGGAGCATGCGGATTAATTCGATGCAACGCGAAGAACCTTACCAAGGCTTGACATGGACTGGATCGCATCAGAGATGGTGTTTCCCTTCGGGGCTGGTTCACAGGTGGTGCATGGTTGTCGTCAGCTCGTGTCGTGAGATGTTGGGTTAAGTCCCGCAACGAGCGCAACCCTCGTTCCATGTTGCCAGCGCGTAATGGCGGGGACTCATGGGAGACTGCCGGGGTCAACTCGGAGGAAGGTGGGGACGACGTCAAATCATCATGCCCCTTATGTCTTGGGCTTCACGCATGCTACAATGGCCGGTACAAAGGGTTGCGATACTGTGAGGTGGAGCTAATCCCAAAAAGCCGGTCTCAGTTCGGATTGGGGTCTGCAACTCGACCCCATGAAGTTGGAGTCGCTAGTAATCGCAGATCAGCAACGCTGCGGTGAATACGTTCCCGGGCCTTGTACACACCGCCCGTCAAGTCACGAAAGTTGGTAACACCCGAAGCCGGTGGCCTAACCCCTTGTGGGAGGGAGCTGTCGAAGGTGGGACTGGCGATTGGGACTAAGTCGTAACAAGGTAGCCGTACCGGAAGGTGCGGCTGGATCACCTCCTTTCTAAGGAGCAAACGAGATCATGGCCGCTTCCTGCATGGGTTGTGGTGGTGGTTGAGTGTAGAACCCGCCTGCCAGGGCGTTCGTTCCTGGGGTGTGGTGCTCATGGGTGGAATATCGAAAAAACACATCCTCGTGATGGTTGGTGGGTTCCTGTGAAACAAGGGGGCTTGCCGGCTGGGGGTGCGGTTCCTGTACGGGTGCTGTGATGCTGCGTTTTAGTACGCCGGCCGGTGACGGTTGGTTGGAACGGGTGTGGTGTTGTGGTGGTGCAGGGGTTGTTGACACACTGTTGGGTCCTGAAGCAACAGGCCCGTCGCATGTCTCCTTTGGGGGTGTGTGGTGGTTGTTGTTTCGTTTGGTTGCCCTGCTTCTGGAAGGCGTGCCCGGTTGGGTGTGTTGGATGGGGGTGTGGGGTTGTTGTTTGAGAACTGCATAGTGGACGCGAGCATCTTATAAGGCGAGCGTCATGGCCTGGGTGGCCTCCTTTTGGGGGGTTGTGTGGGTTGTGGTGTTTGTCTTGGTTTTTGTGTGGCCAAGTTTTTAAGGGCGCACGGTGAATGCCTTGGCATTAGGAGCCGATGAAGGACGTGGGAATCTGCGAAAAGCCTGGGGGAGTTGATAACCGAACTTTGATCCCAGGATGTCCGAATGGGGAAACCCGGCTGCCTGTTATGGGTAGTCACCCGCAGCTGAACGCATAGGCTGTGTGGAGGGAACGCGGGGAAGTGAAACATCTCAGTACCCGCAGGAAGAGAAAACAACATGTGATTCCGTGAGTAGTGGCGAGCGAAAGCGGATCAGGCTAAACCGGTCCATGTGTGATAGCCAGTGGGCGTTGCATGGTCGGGGTTGTGGGGTTGTTCCGTACCAGGGTCACTGACCTGGTCGGGTGTGAATGTGCTGGCGTAGATGAACGGCCTGGGATGGTCGACCATAGAGGGTGAGAGTCCCGTAATTGTCGCGTTGATGCACCGCTCGAGGGATGATTCCCGAGTAGCACGGGGCCCGAGAAATCCCGTGTGAATCTGTCAGGACCACCTGATAAGCCTAAATACTACCTAATGACCGATAGCGGACCAGTACCGTGAGGGAAAGGTGAAAAGTACCCCGGGAGGGGAGTGAAATAGTACCTGAAACCGTGTGCCTACAATCCGTCAGAGCAGGCTTGTACCTGTGATGGCGTGCCTTTTGAAGAATGAGCCTGCGAGTTAGTGTTACGTCGCGAGGTTAACCCGTGTGGGGAAGCCGTAGCGAAAGCGAGTCTGAATAGGGCGTTTGAGTGGCGTGATCTAGACCCGAAGCGAAGTGATCTACCCATGGCCAGGTTGAAGCGACGGTAAGACGTCGTGGAGGACCGAACCCACTTCAGTTGAAAATGGAGGGGATGAGCTGTGGGTAGGGGTGAAAGGCCAATCAAACTTCGTGATAGCTGGTTCTCCCCGAAATGCATTTAGGTGCAGCGTTGCGTGTTTCTTGCCGGAGGTAGAGCTACTGGATGGCCGATGGGCCCTACAAGGTTACTGACGTCAGCCAAACTCCGAATGCCGGTAAGTGAGAGCGCAGCAGTGAGACCGTGGGGGATAAGCTTCATGGTCGAGAGGGAAACAGCCCAGACCACCGACTAAGGCCCCTAAGCGTGTGCTAAGTGGGAAAGGATGTGGAGTTGCTTAGACAACCAGGAGGTTGGCTTAGAAGCAGCCACCCTTGAAAGAGTGCGTAATAGCTCACTGGTCAAGTGATTCCGCGCCGACAATGTAGCGGGGCTCAAGTACACCGCCGAAGTCGTGGATTTCAGATAGTAGACAAGCCTTCGTGGTTCAGTCGTCTGGAGTGGTAGGGGAGCGTCGTGTGGACGGTGAAGCCGCGGTGTAAACCAGTGGTGGAGACCACACGAGTGAGAATGCAGGCATGAGTAGCGAAAGACGGGTGAGAAACCCGTCCGCCGGATGATCAAGGGTTCCAGGGTCAAGCTAATCTGCCCTGGGTGAGTCGGGACCTAAGGCGAGGCCGACAGGCGTAGTCGATGGACAACGGGTTGATATTCCCGTACCGGCGAAGAACCGCCCATACTGAGCCCGGGATACTAACCACCCAATCCGCCTCCAGGAGCCTTCGGGCAAGTGGTGTGTGGTGAGGCTGGGAACTGATCGGGGGAGGTAAGCGTATTAACAGGTGTGACGCAGGAAGGTAGCTGAGCCGGGCGATGGTAGTCCCGGTCTAAGCAGGTAGGCCGTTCCCTAGGCAAATCCGGGGAACATGAAGGCTGAGACGTGATGGGACCCCACCTTGTGGGGGATTCAGTGATCCTATGCTGCCGAGAAAAGCATCGACGCGAGGTTCCAGCCGCCCGTACCCGAAACCGACACAGGTGATCAGGTAGAGAATACTAAGGCGATCGAGAGAATCATGGTTAAGGAACTCGGCAAAATGCCCCCGTAACTTCGGGAGAAGGGGGGCCCGGACTGTGAAGAGGACTTGCTCCTCGGAGCGGATAAGGGCCGCAGAGACCAGGGGGAAGCGACTGTTTACTAAAAACACAGGTCCGTGCGAAGTCGCAAGACGATGTATACGGACTGACTCCTGCCCGGTGCTGGAAGGTTAAGAGGACCGGTCAACACTTTGGTGTGAAGCCGGGAATTTAAGCCCCAGTAAACGGCGGTGGTAACTATAACCATCCTAAGGTAGCGAAATTCCTTGTCGGGTAAGTTCCGACCTGCACGAATGGAGTAACGACTTCCCTACTGTCTCAACCATGAACTCGGCGAAATTGCACTACGAGTAAAGATGCTCGTTACGCGCAGCAGGACGGAAAGACCCCGAGACCTTTACTATAGTTTGGTATTGGTGTTCGGAGTGGCTTGTGTAGGATAGGTGGGAGACTGTGAAGCGGACACGCCAGTGTTCGTGGAGTCATCGTTGAAATACCACTCTGGTCACTTTGGACATCTAACTTCGGCCCATGATCTGGGTCAGGGACAGTGCCTGATGGGTAGTTTAACTGGGGCGGTTGCCTCCTAAAAAGTAACGGAGGCGCCCAAAGGTTCCCTCAGCCTGGTTGGCAATCAGGTGTCGAGTGTAAGTGCACAAGGGAGCTTGACTGTGAGAGAGACATCTCGAGCAGGGACGAAAGTCGGGACTAGTGATCCGGCGGTACATTGTGGAATGGCCGTCGCTCAACGGATAAAAGGTACCTCGGGGATAACAGGCTGATCTTGCCCAAGAGTCCATATCGACGGCATGGTTTGGCACCTCGATGTCGGCTCGTCGCATCCTGGGGCTGGAGTAGGTCCCAAGGGTTGGGCTGTTCGCCCATTAAAGCGGTACGCGAGCTGGGTTTAGAACGTCGTGAGACAGTTCGGTCCCTATCCGCTGCGCGCGCAGGAAATTTGAGAAGGGCTGTCCTTAGTACGAGAGGACCGGGACGGACGAACCTCTGGTGTGTCAGTTGTACTGCCAAGTGCACCGCTGATTGGCTACGTTCGGATGGGATAACCGCTGAAAGCATCTAAGCGGGAAGCCCGCTTCAAGATAAGATTTCCATGACCCTTCGGGGTCGAGAGGCTCCCAGCAGACCACTGGGTTGATAGGCCGGACGTGGAAGCAGGGACTAACGACCTGTGAAGCTGACCGGTACTAATAAGCCGACAACCTGACCACACACCACACCCCCCCGGGTGTGGGTGAAAGAACTGTGCTACGCGTCCACCATGCGGTCCCCAAACAACAAACCCACCAGTTTGACCCGAGGGAACCAGATAATTGAATAAGCAACACCACCACCCCCACAAGGGATCCACTGGTTGGTGTTGCGTGTCACGGAAACGATCCAGTGACCCTTACAAACCAACCCCCACCCCCTGGTGGGGAGTTTGAAAGAGTTACGGCGGTCATAGCGTGGGGGAAACGCCCGGTCCCATTCCGAACCCGGAAGCTAAGACCCACAGCGCCGATGGTACTGCACTCGCGAGGGTGTGGGAGAGTAGGACACCGCCGGACACAACCACCCAGGATGGCCCGAGCAACGACGCCCGGGCCATCACTGCACCACCAACAAAACAGCCCCCACCACCAACACGAGCACGGGGGCTGTTCGCCTTTAACCACCCACCCGGGCCGGGGCCCACACCCACCCCCCACCCCAAAACCACAGCCCCCACACCCACAGGGGCTGTCCGCGTTTAACCGGCCACCCAGCAGACTGATCACACCCCCACCCCACCGGACCAGCAGAGGGGTGGAGCCCGCCCCCACAAGAGACGGGCACCACCGATCCGGCACCACGCCGGATGACACGACGGAACAGCCGAGGTCAGCCCGGCATCACACCGGTGCGGACGCGCCCCAGAACGGCGCCAGGCTCTCGGCGAGGCGTTTGCCCTGCTCGAATCCGGCCCGCGCCGCGTCCGGACGCAAGCCGATGTTCATGGCATTGGCGCCGAAGAGGTCCTCCGCCTCCGCCTCAGGTGAGATGACCTCCACCGTGCTGCCGGCGTCGCGCAGTTCCTTGACCTGCGCATCAAGGTGCTGGCCCCACTCCAGGGGAGTGCGAGTGCGGCCGCCGAACGGGGAGAGGACCAGAACCCGGGCATGGCCTGCGGCGAGGTCGGCGTTCTCATTGCGCCGGTAGCCGCCGTCGATGTATCGCTTGTCCCCGACGGGACAAGCGAAGCCGCTGGAACAACTGGCGGCCACGGCGTCGGCAAGGGACACGCCGCTGTCACGGGTGAAGACGGTGGGCTCGCCGGTGCTCGCGTCCACGGCGGTCAGCAGGATCCGTTGTTCCGGCCACTGCTGGCTCGGCAGGCGCGACGCGACCGTCTCCCGCCAGCGGGCGTGGACGTCCCGGTCGGAGGAAGCCGGAAGCTCCAGCGCGCCGGCACCCATCCGGCGTCGCATGTCGGCGGCGTCGTGGGAAGCGGAGATGATGCTGTCCGTGCGCTCCAGGTGATTGATGGTGGATCCTGCCAGCCCGCGACGACCCGCTTCCGGCGGCTGAGGCCGGCGGACGGGAAGCGGTGTCAGGGAGGCCTCGTAGAGCTCGGCCGGATCCGCTCCGGTCAGTTGCGCGGCGGCCGTGGCGCCGGCGGAGGTGCCGATGATCAGATCGGCGTCGGTGACGGTGAGGCCCGCGTCGGCCAGGCCGGCGATCACGCCGAGGAGCCAGGCGTTGCCGGTGGACCCGCCCCCTCCGAGTACGAGCGCGCGGCCGCCCGAAGGGTTGGAGGCGCGGGTGGCTGCGGGAGAATCAGAAGAAATGTCGTGATGCATGGGAGTCGCCTTTCGCGAAATGCCTGTGTGGCGCTCCCAGGGGCGGCTGCGTCAGCCGCGGAATCGTGGGCGGAGGGGAGCGCCCATTGCGGATACTGCGTACATGGGTCTCACCTCCTGTGATTCGTTCACGATCAGTGGAATCGTCGCATACCGACGACGGTGAAGCAACAGACGCGACTCAGCCGTGCCGGGTCTCCGCCAGCGCCACGAGCCCGAAGGCTCCCAGGGCCGTCCCCGTCACGCGGTCGATGACCTTGCGGAACCGGGGGCCGTCCAGCCAGCGCCGGAAGTAGTGTGCCGCCGTGATGATGAGCGTGAACCAGAGTGCCGCTTCCAGATTGCTGATGACGGAGAGCATGAGGCCCATCCAGAGGGGAGCGATGGTCGGGACGAGGAACTGGGGGATCACGGCCAGGCAGAACATCCCGTACTTGGGGTTCAGGATGTTGGACAGGAACCCTTTAACCCAGGTCTTCCCGAGGTGTTCGGGCGCCACGGTGGCCGGCCCGCCGGTGGTGTCGACGCTGCCCTCGCCCGTGCGGAAGGATGCACGCCAGAACGAGAAGGCGAGCCAGAGCATGTACCCGGCTCCGATGATGCGGAGGATGTCGTAGGCGACGGTCGAGACGGCCAGCAGCGCGGACACACCCGTGGCCGCGGCCACGCCCCAGATGAACGCGCCCGTGATCATGCCCAGCGCCGCGGTGTACGCGTGACGGCGGCTCCGGCCCAGGGCGTAGCGGAGGACGAGCGCGGTGTCCGTCCCCGGAAGAATCGTGATCAGGACGGACAGGGCGGCGAAGCCCAGCAGGGACTGTTCAAGGGTCACCCGGTCATCTTAAGGCGCTGGTCGGTTTCCGCGCCCTTGATGACCTTCGGCGCCGCAATCGGGGCGCGGACAGCGAATACGGGCGCACGCCTCGCCCCGGGACCGGAGAGGGCCCGGGACAGTACCTGACCGCCACCTGTGAACCAGGCGCCCCGATTCGACCCGCCCTCGCGCGCGCGGGACAATGGAGGCATGCCAGCAACCACCAGGAACCAGGTCTCCTCGCGCCCCGGACGACCCGCGCGCGGGCAAGGGACGAACGGGGAGGCCGCCCACGGTCCCGCCCCCCAGACCACGAGGACCGGACTGGGACCGGGCTGGCAGTTCGCGGCCCTCGCCGTGGCGGTCGTGACGCTCGTGCTGGGGCTCCTGTTCACCGGTGCTGCCGGCGTGCGTCAGCTGTCCGACCCCGGCGCTCTCGTGCGCTGGGGCCTGCCGGTGGCCAAGACCGTCCACAACCTCAGCCTGGCCGTGACGGTCGCGGCGCTGGCGTTCGCCGTCGTCGTGCTGCCGCAGGGGATCCGCGCCCCGCGGCGCGGTGGTGAGACGAAGGACGTGCCGGAGCATCCGGCCTTCACCCGGACCATGCTGCTGGCGGGCGTTGCCGGAAGCCTCTGGACGGTTTCCGCCATCGCCGTGCTGGTGCTGACCTACGCGAACGTGTCCGGACAGGCGCTCAGCGGCGACACCGAGTACACCAAGGCCCTGGTCTTCTTCATGAGCGACTTCCCGCTGGGCCGCGGCTGGCTCTTCGTGGTGATCGTCGCGGCGCTCGTCGCGACGGCCAGCTTCGGCCTGCGCAACACGACGGCGCTCGCGTTCACACTGCTCCTGGCACTCCTCGGCATGGTGCCGCCGGCGCTCAACGGCCACGCGGCCAGCTCCAACGACCACGCGGGCGCCGTGAACTCGATCGGCCTGCACGTGCTGGGGGCTTCGCTCTGGGTGGGTGGCATCGCCGTCCTGGCCCTCATCTCCGGCCTGCTGGCCCGGCCGGCCTCGGGCACCCCGCGCCGCGACATCACCGCGGCCACCCTCAAGCGCTTCTCCGCGCTGGCGCTCTTCTGCTTCCTGCTCGTCACGGCGTCCGGCATCATCAGCGCCTCCATCCGCATCACCAGCTGGCACAACCTCTTCTATTCTCCGTACGGCCAGCTGGTGCTGGTGAAGACCTTCTGCGCCCTGGTCCTCGGGGCGATCGGCTACATGCACCGCTCGTGGATCATCCCGCGGCTGGGCGACGACGACGGCGCGGCCTCCCGAGGCAAGGCCGCCGCGGTCCCGTCGAAGGGTTCCCTGACCGCCCAGCGTGTGCTGTGGCAGGTCATCGGGGTGGAACTGCTGGTCATGGCCGCGACGAGTGCGGTCGCCGTCGCGCTGTCCTCCTCGGCTCCGCCGTCCGAGACCAAATACTCCGAGGACGCCAGCCCGGCGTTCATCCTCAGCGGCTACGAGCTCCCCCCGGAGCTGACCCCGGAACGCTGGCTCACCGTCTGGCGTCTCGACTGGCTGTGGGTGGCCGTGGCCGTCTTCGGTGCCGTGGCCTACGCCCTGGGTGTCATCAAGGTCGTCCGCCGTGGCGACCGGTGGCCCGTCATGCGGGCGGTGTCCTGGTTCATCGGCCTGGCGGCCCTGACGTACATCATCTCCGGCGCCCCCGGGGTGTACGGACACGTCATGTTCTCCATCCACATGGTGGAGCACATGGCCCTGACCATGGTCGCGCCGATCTTCCTGGTGATCGGCTCACCCATCACCCTGGCGCTCCGCGCGCTCGCCCCGCGAACCGACGGCAGCCGCGGTCTGCGCGAATGGATCCTGGCGTTCGTGCACTCCCGGTTCTCCCAGGTGGTGACGCATCCACTCTTCGCGGCCGCGAATTTCGCCGGGTCGATCGTGCTGTTCTACTACTCGGACTTCTTCGGCTTCGCCATGCGGGACCACGTGGGCCACGAGCTGATGAACCTGCACTTCCTGCTGACCGGGTACATCTTCGCGCTGACCATGATCGGCCAGGACCCGCTGCCGCGCCGCGCGCCGTTCCCGATGCGGCTCCTGCTGCTCCTGGCGACCATGGCCTTCCATGCCTTCTTCGGCGTCTCCATCATGGGCGGCACGAGCCTGCTCGCCGCGGACTACTTCGGCAATCTGGGCCGTGCCTGGGGTCCGAGCGCGATCGTGGACCAGCAGCACGGCGGCGCGATCGCGTGGGGCATCGGCGAGGTTCCCACCGTCCTGCTCGCGATCGGGGTGGCCATCATGTGGTCCCGCTCGGATGAAAGGGAGACCCGTCGGAAGGACCGGGCGGCGGACAGGAATAACGACGCCGA
The DNA here is from genome assembly GCF_900105345.1 of Arthrobacter woluwensis. Lineage (NCBI taxonomy): Bacteria > Bacillati > Actinomycetota > Actinomycetes > Micrococcales > Micrococcaceae > Arthrobacter > Arthrobacter woluwensis. The sequence goes on along the minus strand of NZ_FNSN01000003.1, from coordinate 188,715 downwards.
GCTGACCGCTTACAACGACATGTTCACCCGTCTGGCCCGGAGGGACGGTTCACCCACCGGACGCACTGCGCCCACCGCCGGCGCGGCCTCTACGCTGGAACCCGGCACGCCGGAACCGAAGGAGAAAGAATGACCACCGAGAACGCGACCTCTGTGCGCAGCGCCACCCGCGTCCGCGCTTCCGAGCTGGTGGGCCGCAACTGGCTCAACACCGGTGGAGAACAGCTCTCCCTCGAGAAACTCCGCGGCAAGATCGTGCTGCTGGACTTCTGGACCTTCTGCTGCATCAACTGCCTGCACGTCCTGGACGAGCTGCGCCCCCTCGAGGAGCAGTACAGCGACGTCCTCGTGACGGTCGGCGTCCACTCGCCCAAGTTCGAGCACGAGGCCGACCCCGTGGCGATCGCGGCCGCGGTGGAGCGCTACGAGATCCACCACCCGGTCCTCGACGACCCCGAGCTGGACACCTGGAAGGCCTACACAGCCCGCGCCTGGCCGACCCTGGTGGTCGTCGACCCCGAGGGTTACGTGGTGGCGCACCTCTCCGGCGAGGGCCATGCGGACGGCCTGGCCGTGCTGATCCCGGAACTCATCGCCGAGCACGAGGACAAGGGCACCCTGCACCGCGGTGACGGCCCGTACGTGGCGCCGGAGGCGACCTCCGGGACGCTCCGCTTCCCGGGCAAGGCCCTGCTGCTGCCCGCCGGGCGCGGTTCCGAGCAGGAGTCCTGGCTCGTCTCCGACACCGGTCATCACCGCGTCCTGGAGCTCGCCGACGACTTCGACACCATCCTGTCCGCGTATGGCGACGGGACCAAGGGACATGTCGACGGCGGGGCTGAGGGCGCCCGCTTCAACGAACCCCAGGGACTCACCCTCCTGCCCGCCGAGCTGGCGGCGCGGGTCGGGTACGACGTCGTCGTGGCGGACTCGGTCAACCACCGACTGCGGGGCATCAGCCTCGCCACCGGTGAGGTCACCACGCTCGCCGGCAGCGGCGTGCAGCGGCTGCTGGAAGCGGGCCCTGCCCGGGTGGACGACGACGGCGCCGGCTACGGCGGTCCGCTCGGCGCGGATCCCCTGCAGGTGGCTCTCAGTTCACCGTGGGACGTCCTCTGGTCCGAGTCGCTGCAGACCGTGGTGATCGCCATGGCGGGCGTGCACCAGATCTTCGCGTTCTCCCCGGAGACCGGCGAGGTGTCCATCCTGGCCGGCAACGGTCTGGAGGGCCTGCTCGACGGCGCGGCCGACTCCGCGTGGTTCGCCCAGTCCTCCGGCCTGGCCGAAGGACCGGACGGTTCCATCTGGGTGGCCGACTCGGAGACGTCCGCGCTGCGGCGCCTCGTGCCCACAGGGGACGCCGGCCGCGTGACCGTGGGGACGGCCATCGGCAAGGGCCTCTTCGACTTCGGGTTCCGCGACGGCGAAGCCTCCGAGGCGCGGCTCCAGCACCCGCTGGGTGTCACCGTGCTGCCCGACGGCTCCGTGGCGATCGCGGACACCTACAACGGCGCCGTGCGCCGCTACGACCCGGCGACCGGCGTCGTGTCCACCCTGACGCGTGGCCTCGCCGAGCCCAGCGACGTGGTCCTCGACCCCCGGGGCGCCGAGCCGCTGCTCGTGGTGGTGGAGGCCAACAAGCATCAGCTGATCTACGTGCCGATCCCGGCCGAGGCGCAGCAGGTGGATGAGGGCGCCTCGCAGACCCAGCGTCCGACGTCGCCCGTGGCGCCGGGGTCCTTCGACCTCTCGGTCCGCTTCACCGCGCCCACCGGCCAGAAGCTGGACTACCGCTGGGGCGACCCGACTCAGCTCAAGATCTCCTCGACCCCGGCGGAGCTCCTGGTCTCGGGCGGTGGCACGGGCGAAGGCCTGAACCGCACGCTCGAGCTGTCCTCCGAGGTCACCGAGGGCATCCTGCACATCACCGCCCGTGCGGCGGCCTGCGACGGCGCCGAAGGCCCCGACGGCGAGATCCCCGATCACGCCGCCTGCCACCTGTACCAGCAGGACTGGGGCATCCCCGTGGTCCTGAGCGCCGACGGCGACACGGAACTGGTCCTGGACCTGCGCGGCATGGACTGAGCCCGGCCCGCTCCGGACGCGAAAGCACAGATGGTGCCCCTTCCCAGCGCGGGAAGGGGCACCATCTGTGCTTTCGCGGGTGGCGGTGGCGGGACTCAGTAGTCGACGACGGGCGTGACGGTCACCTTGTCCGCCGTGAAGCTGAGCGTCACGGTGAAACTGAAGGGATGCACCTGGTCCAGCGGGCCGTCGACGCCGGTGAAGAGATCGACGGCTTTCGCGTTCAGCTTCGCCTTGCCGCCGAGCGGTGTGACCACCCAGCGGCCGTTGTACGGCTGGATCTCGACCTTGGGGTACTCGACGATGCTCCAGCGGATCGACCCGGGCGTGACCCGTTCGAGTCCCGCGTGGTAGAACGGGCAGTCCGGCTGGAGCCGCTGCTCGTGGTTGGCCTCGGCGGCACAGTCGTCCAGGTACTTGTGCACCTGGGTGGACACGGCGTCGGCCAGGCTCTTGGTGGCCTCGGTGCTGAGATTGACGGTCTGACTGCTGCTGGGTCCGGAGACGGAGACCCGCTGGGCCGGGGCGGCGAAGTACGGGGAGCTGTAGCTCGCCTCGTAGGTGCCCGGGAAGAACACCGGGAACTGGCCGTGGCCCTTCGGGGTGTTCACCGTGACCCCGTTGACCGTGGCGAGATTGGAGTTCACCACGTTCACGGTGACGGTGGGCAGGCTCGCCGGGACGAGCTGCCAGCGCGTGAAGAACAGCCACTCGTGACCGGCGGGTTCCACGAGGAACCTGGTGCTGTTCTGGACGCCTTCCAGGGAGTACGTGACCGGGACGGACATCCTCCCGTCCGACTGCCGTTCCGGGCTCCCCACGGTGAGGTCTTCGAACTTCTCCACCGACGCCTTGAGGCCGGCCCCGTTGAGGAGGCTGGGGTTCCCGGCCGGCACCTGGGCGCGGACCAGGCCGAGGGCCTTGCCGCCGTCGCCGTCCTTGAGCGCCGAAAGGTAGGCGCGCACCGGTTCCTGCGCGCCCGCCGGGCCGGAGTTCACCACGACGATGGTGACGATGGCAGCGGCGGCCACCAGCATGATGCCGGCAAGCCAGGATGCGGCCACCTTGATGGTGGTCTGTGTCCACGTCACGCTGCTCTGAACCTCATCTCGCGTCCGGTCGTCCTTCCTGTCCTTCGCCCGGGCTGCGGGGCACACCGGGTCAGCGGCGCCTGCTCCTCGACGATGTGCCGAAGATGCTGCGACCGAGGTCGCGGCCCAACTGGGTGCCGAGCGACCGCACCATGGAGCGGAGTCCGCCGCCGAGCGCGGAGCCCAGGCCTCCCATGATGTCACCCATCGGGTTCTGCGCGGGTTCCGGCGCCGGCGCGGGCGGCGCCGGCGCGGGCGGCGCCGGAGTGCTCGGCGCGGGTGCCGGAGCCGGGGCCTGGGACGGGGCACCCGGCACCGAGTGTCCGAGGATCTCCGCTTCGATCCGGCGGGCCTCCTCGTCCACGGAGCCCTGGTTCACAGCGCCCTGGTCCGCGGAGCCGGGGCCCGCAGGCGCCTGGCCGGGCTGTGCCGCACCGCCGGCCGGCGCGTTCTGCAGTTTCTCGAAAGCGGACTGGCGGTCCGTGGCCTGGCTGTACTTGGAGGCCAGGGACGAGGCCTGGATGACCTGGTTCATGGTCGCGTCGTCCGCCGGGCCCATGAGCGATTCCGGCGCACGGAGACGGGTGAGCGCCACCGGGGTGGGCGCACCCTTCTCATTCATGACGGTGATGACGGCCTCGCCGATCCCGGCCGAGGTGAGGACCTTGTCCAGCTCGTAGTCGCTGACGGGGAAGGTGGACACCGTGGCCTTGAGCGCCTTGGCGTCATCCGGGGTGAAGGCGCGCAGCGCGTGCTGCACGCGGTTCGCCAGCTGGCCGAGGACATCCGCGGGGACGTCCTTCGGGGTCTGGGTCACGAAGAAGATGCCCACGCCCTTGGAACGGATGAGGCGCACGGTCTGCGTGATGGCCTGGAGGAACGCCTTGGAGGCGCCCGTGAAGAGCAGGTGGGCCTCATCGAAGAAGAACACGAGCTTGGGCTTGTCCAGATCGCCCGCCTCCGGGAGCGTCTCGAACAGCTCCGACAGCAGCCACATGAGGAAGGTGGAGAACAGGGCGGGCTTGTCCTGCAGGGTGGGCAGCTCGAGGGCGCTGATGATGCCACGGCCGTCCGGCGCCGTGCGCAGAAGCTCGGAGGGGTCGAACTCGGGGAGCCCGAAGAACTGCTCCATGCCCTGGGCCTCCAGCGCCACGATCTCGCGCAGGATGACCCCGGCGGTCGCCTTGGACAGGCCGCCGAGCTGGGCCAGGGCCTCTTTGCCCTCGTCCGAGGTGAGGTACTGGATGACCGCCCGGAGATCCTTGAGATCATCCAGTTCCAGCTGGTTCTGGTCCGCGAAATGGAAGATCAGCTGGAGGCTCGACTCCTGAGTGTCATTGAGGTCCATGACGCGTGAGAGCAGGATCGGGCCGAAGCTCGTGATGGAGGCCCGCACGGGGATGCCCTTGCCGTTGCCGCCCAGCGCGAGGTACTCGACCGGGAACGTCGCGGCCTTCCATTCCTGGCCGAGTTCGGCGGTGCGTGCCAGGAGCTTGTCCCCGCCCGCGCCGGGAGTGGCCAGGCCGGACAGGTCGCCTTTGATGTCGGCCAGGAAGACCGGCACACCGGCGGCGGACAGCTGTTCCGCCATCATGTGCAGCGTGACCGTCTTGCCCGTGCCCGTGGCGCCCGCCACGAGCCCGTGCCGGTTCATCATGCCGAGGGGCAGACGGACCGGGGCGTCCTGATGGACGGCGTCGTCCACGATCGCCGCGCCCAGCTCGATCACGGGGCCGGAGAAGGTGTAGCCCTCGCGGATCGTCTGGACTTTGTCCTCGGTGCTCTTGGAGTCAGTGCTCTTGCTGGCCATGGCCATAGCTTAGCGGGAGGGGGTGTCAATGCTCTTGAAGCCGCAGGCCCCGCCGGGAATCCGGAGGGTGGCGGGCGTGCCGGATCTTCTGTCGGACCCTTGTCGTAGGCTCGTGGCATGACTCACACCCCCGAGGACATCAAGACCACCCTGCACCGTTATCTCCGGGCGCGGCGCGCGGGACTGCTGGCGAAACTGGACGGGCTCGGCGAGTACGACCTCCGCCGTCCGATGACCCGCAGCGGTACCAATCTCCTGGGCCTGGTGAAGCACGTCGCCAGCGTCCAGGCCGAGTACTTCGGTCTCGTCTTCGACAGACCTTTCGGGCACCCCATGCCCTGGGGCGCCCCGGATGCCGAGGACAACGCGGACCTGTGGGTGCCGGAGACGGAATCGGTGCAGAGCATCCTGGAGCTGCACCACGCCTCCGCAGCCCACAGTGACGCCACCATCGACGCGCTGGATCTCGACGCGCCCGGCGTGGTGCCCTGGTGGAAGCCGGAAACCCGGAACGTCACCCTTCACCAGATCCTCGTCCACGTGGACCTGGAGACGGCTCATCATGCGGGTCACGCGGACATCGTGCGCGAGCTGATCGACGGGAGCATCGGCTACACCGCCGGCCCTCCGAACCTTCCCGCCTTCGACGACGCCCGCTGGTCCGCCTACCGCGGCCGGATCGAGGACGCGGCCCGCGCCGCTGCCGCCGCCGCAGGGGAGGGCGTCCATGAGTGAGGAGCCGGGGATGCTCGCCGCGTACGACTCACAGCTGAGGCTCGACGCCGAAGCGCAGGGAGCGCTGGCTCGTCGCCTGCTGCACTGGTACCCCCGGGAGGGCCTGCTGACGGAGGCGGCCTCCGCGCCGGAGGGCCCAGCGCACGGTCCGTTCCTGCCCGTGATGACGGCCGTCTTCGCCGGTGAGTCGGGGTTCATCAGCCATGGAGCGGTCGGTCAGGGGGAGAACGCCGCGCTGCTCCGGGACGAGCTCACCCGTCCGGGGCGCCTGGCCGCTCTGGTGGAGGCCGGAGTCTCCGCCGTTCTGGACCTGGCCGGCGAACGCGCGAGCGTGGAGGACGGGTCCTCGTCGGGTCCGGGCATGCCTGGCGCCGCCGGGGACGGTGCCGTCGGAGGGCGCCCCGGTGATCAGCCCTCCGGTCCGCAGGACGGGGCGGCCCGGCCGAGTGGTTCCGCGACGTCCGCCGCTCCGGTGCGGACACCGCGCAGGCCGCTGTCCACGCTCGAGTGGAAGACCCGCAGTCATGACGGTCTCCTCGGACTGGCCGCCGCGCTCCGGGCCGCCGGTTTCACGGAGGGTGAGGAGGAATCGGTGATGATCGGAGACGCCGCCGCGCTCGCCGTCGACGTTTCTCTTCCCGACGGCGTCAGCCTGCAGCGGGTCCGGTCCCTCGAGGACGCGCTGGCTCTGTGCGTCGCGGCGGAGGACGCCTTCGGCGGCAGTGCCGCCGATGCCCCGCGTCGCGCCGCTGATCTGATGGGCCGGCTTGGCCGGGGGAACGGCACCGAGGCCTGGATGGCGGTGGTGGGCGGCGAGGTGGTGTCCGGAGGACGGCTGGAACCGGTTCCCGGGACGGACTTCGCCGGGATCTGGGGTGGGTTCACGCTCGAGGAGTGGCGCGGGCAGGGGATCTACCGGGCCGTGACCGCTCAGCGGGCCCGTGCGGCGCTGGCGCAGGGCATCTCCCTGATCAACAGCGATTCGACCGACTATTCACGGCCGATCCTCGAGCGGTACGGTTTCGTCCGGGTCACCGGCACCACGCCGTTCGAGCGCGAGTTCTAGGAGGGTCGCGCGTCCGAGCGGCGCGGGGCCGGCTCCGCGAGGGAACAGGTGGTGCCCGGATCCGCAGCGGATCCGGGCACCACCTGTTCCCTCGCGCTGAGGGGCACGCTTAAAGGGAGGGGGAGAGCGGCTTGGTGAAGGCCAGGTGCTTGATCTCCTCCGGGTCCGCGTCGAGGTCGAAGAGGGGCGTGTACCCCGTGGCCAGGTACAGTGCCTTCGCCTCGGGCTGCCGGGGGCCCGTGGTCAGATAGACCCGCGAGTAGCCGCGCTCCCCGGCCACTCGTTCGAGTTCCACCAGGACCCGCCGGGCGAGCCCTTTGCGGCGATGCGCGGAGTGCGTCCAGATCCTTTTGAATTCGGCCGTCTCCTGGTCGTAGCGGCGGAACGCCCCGCCGGCCACGGTCTCCCCGCCCTCCTGCAGGATCAGGAGCGCACCGTGCGGGGGCTCGAACTCGCTGGCCGGATAGCGGGACAGTTCCTCCTGCGCGCCGGCCGCGGAGAAGAAGTCGCCGTACCGGGTGGAGTATTCGACAGCGAGCTCCTCCAGGAGCGGTTTCACCCGGGCGTCGTCCAGGGCCACCTGGACGACGGTCACGTCGAGAAGCCCGGCGGGGGACGGCACGCTCTGCGAGGGCACTGCCTGTGAGGGGACAGCCTGCGAGGGCGCGCAGGGGGCGGATTCGGTCAGGGAGTTCGCAGTGATGCTCATGGGATCTTCCGTCTCTGAGGGATCGTGCTCTGAGGGATCGTGGTCAAGGGGGCAGGCGTGGCCGGGATGCGGTGCGCGCGGCTCAGGCGCGCAGCCGTTCGGGGGCCGGCGCCGTGCCGGTGGCGGCAAGGCCGTCGGCGACGTCGTTGAGGGCCTTGAGAAGCCGACGCGCCAGGGCGTCGTTCTCGCGGAACGGGGCGGCGTTGGTGCGCGGTCGCGCGAACGCGGCCGACCCCCACGCCGACGTCCACGGTCCGACGGCGAACAGGTGGCGCCGCTCCGCGCCGTCGGGCCCCAGGATGCGCTGCTGTGCATCCACGGCCAGCCGGCCGGAACTGCTGACCCCGGCCCGCGTGAGGACCTGCTTCTCCCGTCCCAGGCCGCTGCTGCCCAATTGCCAGAGGGCCGGGTTGCGGGACCCCTCGACGGTCGGTTCCGGCAGGCGGGCTTCCACGAAGACGGAGGCGCTGACGGTGTCGTCGCTGCCCGGGAGGGAGGCGACAAAACGGCCACTCGCCTCGTCCGGCGCGATCACGGCCCCGGGCCCGAGGAAGCGCAGGAACCCGCCGCGGTGCAGCGCGAGCATCTCCTCGAGCCGGTGCGGGGGCGGACCGGAGTCGATGAAGGAGAAGAACCCGTGCCACCACTCGTTGATCTCGGCCAGCGCCGACGCGCTCAGTCGCTCCACGGGCACGAGCGTGCCCAGGGAGAAGTAGGCGTACAGGAAGCCGGTGAAGAGCGCTGTCTGCTCGCTGTGGGCGCTGTCGCCGCGGAGCCGGAGATCCTCCTCGACGTGCCGGAGCACCGCGGCCTCGCGGGCGGCCAGTCCGCCGGGCTCCGGGCCCTGTCCCGGGCCCAGAGGCCGGTCGACCTGGTCGAAGTCCAGGCGGTACGCCGGATCCGGGATGAAGTCGGCCAGCAGACGCCGTTGTTCGGCGGAACCCCAGGCCACCGTGTCCAGCCGGCGCTCGAAGGCATCCCACGGCCCGTCGACGCGTTCCGGTGAAGCCGCGAACAGCTCCGCGTAATAGGCATGGGCCACGTCCTTGGCCACCAGAGGCCAGAGATGCTCCCGGAACCCGATCTCGTCGACGGTGCTGAGCAGCGCGCCCACGGCCTCCTGGGTGAGGTAGCGGGTGCCGCTCGGCGCCGGACCCCGGAGGGGGACCTGCGGCTTCGCGTGATACGGCACCCCGCGGCGGGAGCCCGCCCACAGGCGGGGCTCCCGGCCCGAGGGTGCGTAGTCGAAGCCACCCTCTGCCCGGGGGATGAAGCGTCCGCCACGGCCCTCGAACAGCAGGACCACGAGGTCAACGAAAGCCAGTCCCATGCCGGACACCAGCACATCCTGACCTGATGCGATGCCCGAATAGTCGGCGTCGGCGGTGTAGGCCGGCGGGAGGTACAGGCCGCCGTGCCGTTCGGCGAAGGAGGTGAGGGTGCGCTCGCGGGCGTCCGGGCGGGCGTCGCTGTGCCCCAGCGAGTAGAGCACGACGTCGGCGTCCAGCACCGGCCCGGAGCCCAGCTGCACACGGTAGCCGGCGTCGTCGTGGTGGACGGCGGTGGCGGTGTCGCGGTGCACGGTGACCCGGGCGCGCGGAGCCAACCGGAGCACGGCCCGGTGGAGGAACCAGCGGGCATAGGCGCCGAAGAGCCGTCGGCTGGGGAAGGACCCGGTACGCAGGGCCGCGGCTTCGGCGAGCAGTGCCGGGTCCTCCAGCGCGGGGTCGGCGGGGTGGCCGTCGTCGTCCAGCTCCCCAGCGGTCAGGAGTTCCGCCCAGGCCAGCAGGTCAGGACCCTCGGCCCGTGGTCCCGCGCAATGCACGGTGGCGTCCGTGAACAGGGTGATGTCCTGGGCCATGGAGTTGAGCAGCAGACCGGCGTACTGGCTGTGCCGCCAGACGCGGCCCGACCCCGGTTCCTGCGGATCCACGAGGTGCAGGTCCACCGGGCTGCGGAGGAGCTCGGGCGCGCTCGCGGCCAGCCGCTCCAGGACTCCGGCCACGCGCGGACCCGCCCCGATCATGACGAGCGTGGGCCTGCGGTGACTCATGGCTTCCTCCTGGGACGCGGGCCGGGGAACGGCTGCGGGAACGGTCTGGTGGAACCTGACCCTAGGAGCGCGGACGCCCCGGAATCCAGCCCTGCCGTCACGCCCCGACGCCGGGGTTCACGGCTCGTCACGGAGCGTCGTGGGGAGCCGCATATGGCCCCGTGTGACCCGGAAAGACGCGCCGTGAACGGGGGTGCCGGAATGTGAATCGTCCCCTTGAACGCGCCCCGCGGCGGTCCATAGATTGGCACCCAATCCCACTGGAACTGATCACTGAGGACTTCCCATGAGTGTCATCACCAACACCCCGGCAGGGCCCCCCGAGGGGGTGCTCGGCCAGCCCGCCGAACCGCAGAAGGCGACCCCCTCGACGGGCTTCCCCACGACCTTCGACGACGGAACGGAACACCGCCACTCGCTCGGCCTCCTGCCCGCGGACGCCGGAACGGACCGTGCCACCGCGGACGGCGCGACGCCGGCCCTCCCCGCCGGCGCCGACCTCCGGGTCGTCCCGGCGCGGCACCCCTGGCGCTGGGTGGGCACGGTGCTCGTCACGATCCTCGTGGCGGCGATCGCCTACTCACTGGCCACCAACCCGCGCTGGGAGTGGGGCGTGGTGGCCCAGTGGTTCACCGCGCAGTCGGTGGTCAACGGCCTGCTGGAGACCCTCAAACTGACCGTGATCGCCGGAACCCTCGGTTTCCTGCTCGGCTTCGTCCTGGCTCTCATGCGGCTCTCCGCCTCGCCGCTCCTCGTGGGCGTGGCCTGGACGTTCTCCTGGATCTTCCGCTCGACCCCTCTGCTGGTCCAGCTGCTGCTCTGGTACAACCTGGGATATCTGTACGAGAAGATCAGCCTCGGCATCCCGTTCACGGACGTCCGGTTCTTCGAAGCCTCCACCACCACGCTGATCAGCCAGTTCGCGGCCGCGGTCCTCGGCCTGAGCCTCAACCAGGCCGCCTACTCGGCCGAGATCATCCGCGGCGGGATCCTCTCCGTGGACGCGGGGCAGCTCGAGGCGGCCGCGGCCCTCGGCATCCCGGCCTGGCGGAGGAACACCCGGATCGTGCTCCCGCAGGCCATGCGGGCCATCCTGCCCAATGCGTTCAACGAGATCATCGGCCTCGTCAAGGGCACCTCCGTGGTCTACGTCCTCGCCTACTCGGAGCTGTTCTACACCGTGCAGGTCATTTACAACCGGACCCAGCAGGTGCTGCCGCTGCTGCTGGTGGCGACCCTCTGGTACGTCGTCATCACCTCGGTGCTGAGCGTCGCCCAGTACTACATCGAACGCCACTATTCGCGGGGTTCGGTGCGCAATCTGCCGCCGACCCCCTGGCAGCGCATCCGAGCCAACCTGAACCCGGGACGCCGCCCTGCGCCGCAGCCCGCGGCCCAGATTTCGACTGACCAGCCCGCCGCCCGGAAGGACCTCCCATGAGCACCGTCGCAGCAGCCCCGGCCGTCCCGGCCACGGCGAAGCAGGCCGCACCGGGGGACGCCGCCCCCGGGACCGTGGGCCGAGTCGACATCGTCAACGCCCACAAGAGTTTCGGCCACGTCGAGGTCCTCAAGGGCGTCGACCTGACGGTCCGGCCCGGCGAAGTGACCGTGATCGTCGGGCCGTCCGGTTCCGGCAAGTCCACCCTCCTGCGGACCATCAACCACCTGGAGACCCTGAACTCCGGCTACATCGCGATCGACGGCGAACCGGTCGGGTACCGCCTCAAGGGCAATCGCCTGCTGGAGCGCAAGGAGAAGGACATCCTGGCGAAGCGGACCGGCATCGGTTTCGTCTTCCAGAACTTCAACCTCTTCCCGCACCTGACCGTGCTGGAGAACGTGATCGAGGCGCCCATCGTGGCACAGGGCCGGAGCCGCGAGGAGGCGACGGCCAAGGCGAAGGTCCTCCTGGACCGCGTCGGCCTGGCGGACAAGGCCCAGGCGTACCCGCGGCAGCTCTCGGGAGGCCAGCAGCAGCGCGTCGCGATCGCCCGGGCACTGGCCCTGGAACCCCGGCTTGTCCTGTTCGACGAGCCCACCTCCGCCCTGGACCCTGAACTGGTCAACGAGGTGCTGGACGTCATCCGCGATCTCGCCCGCACCGGCACCACGCTGATCGTGGTCACGCACGAGATGGGCTTCGCCCGGGACGTCGCGGACACCGTGGTCTTCATGGACCAGGGCCGCATCGTCGAATCCGGCCCGCCCGCCCAGCTCTTCGGCAACCCGCAGCAGGAACGCACCAGAGCGTTCCTCTCCAAAGTCATCGAACCTGCTTTCAACATCTAAGGACCACCATGCTTCACCGCACCGCGCCGAAGCGCGCGCTGGCTCTCGCGGCACTTGCCGCCGTCGTCGTCCCCACGCTCGCCGCGTGCTCCGACCCCGGGGCCAACGCGGCCTCGGGCCCCACCACCGCCGCCCGCAACGGCCTCACCTACAACACCTCGCCGCAGCAGGACCGGATCCGGGTGCAGAAGGACGCGGCCGCCGCCGCGAAGGTCCCCGCCGCCGTGTCCAAGGACGGGAAGCTGACCGTCGCCACGAGCGCCGGTTCCATCCCTCTGTCCTTCCACGCCACGGACGACAAGACGCCGGTCGGCAGCGAGCTGGACATCGCCCAGCTCGTGGCGGACAAGCTCGGTCTGGAACTGGACGTGAAGGTCACGTCGTGGGAGAGCTGGCCGCTCAAGACCCAGTCCGGGGAGGTGGAGACCGTGTTCTCGAACGTCGGGATCAACGGGGAGCGCGTGAAGCTCTTCGACTTCTCCAGCTACCGCGCCGCGTACATGGGGTTCGAGGCGAAGAAGGACTCCACGCTGGAGATCAAGGGCTCGGATGACATCTCCGGCAAGAAGATCTCCGTGGGATCCGGCACCAACCAGGAGAAGATCCTGCTCGCCTGGAACAAGGAGCTCGAGGCCAAGGGCAAGGCCCCCGCGCAGCTCGAGTACTACGCCAACGAGGCCGACACCATCCTCGCCCTGTCCTCCGGCCGCACCGATCTGAACCTCGGCCCCTACCCGTCCGCCGTGTACCGGGCGAACACCCGTGACGATCTCAAGGTCGTGGGCAAGGTCAACGCCGGCTGGCCGGCCACCACGCTCGTGGCGGCGGTCGCCAAGCGCGGCAACGGCCTGGCCGACGCCGTCACCGCGGCGCTGAACTCGAGCATCAAGGACGGCAGCTACGCCAAGGTCCTCGCCCGCTGGGGTCTGTCTGAAGAGGCCCTGCCGGACTCCGAGACCATCACGGCGGAGAACTACGGATCCACCCCGGGAGCGAAGAAGTGAAATTCCAGGTCCTGGACATCATCCCGCATCTGAAGAACCCGCTGACCGGGGAGATCGTGTCCCCGTCCGAGCGGCTGAGCCAGGTGATGGAGACCGCACGGCGGGCCGAGGAGCTCGGCTTCGACTCCTTCTCCGTGGGGGAGCGGCACGCGGGCGAGTTCATCTCCTCCTCACCCACCACGGTGCTGGCTGCGATCGCCGCCGTCACGAGCCACATCCGCCTGCAGAGCGGCGTCACGGTTCTCTCGGTGCTGGACCCGGTCCGCGTCGCCGAGGACTACGCCACGATCGACCAGCTCTCCGCCGGCCGCCTCGAGCTGGTGATCGGCAAGGGCAACGAGGTGCTGCAGTACCCGCTCTTCGGTCTGTCCCTGGACGACCAGTGGGAGCTGCTCGCCGAGAAGTACGGTCTGCTGCACCGCCTCTGGCGGGAGGAGGGCGTCACCTGGGAGGGCCGCTTCCGTCCCGCGCTCACCGACCCGACCACGACGACGCCGCGCCCCTTCGCCGGGGCGCCGCGCGTCTGGCACGGCTCGGCGACGTCGTTGACCAGTGCGGCGCTCGCCGCCCAGTACGGCGACCCGCTCTTCACCGCGAACGCCATCCAGCCGCGGGAGAACTACAAGGTCCTGATCGATCACTACCGCGAGGAGTACGCCCGGCACGGACACGATCCGCGTTTCGCGTACCTGGGGTCGGGCAGCGGCGCGGGCGGGGTCTTCCTGGCCGACACCACGCAGGAGGCCAAGGCCCAGTTCGGGCCGGTCTACGAAGCACTCACCGCGCACCGGAACGTCCCGGGCAACAATTCGCCGTACCGGGACATCGACCACGCGGTGGCCGAAGGTCCGGCGCTCGTGGGCAGTCCGGAGCAGGTGGTGGACAAGATCCTGTCCTACCACGAGCTCTACGGCCACGATCTGCAGTCCATCTCCCTGCCCACCACCCTGCCGTTCGACCAGCAGCTTGACCTGCTGGAACGTTTCGCCACCGAGGTCATCCCGGCCGTCCGCGCGGCGGCCCCGACCACCTTGTGGGAGGAGGCGGACCCGTATGGCGGCCGTCCCGCCGTCGCGGGGGCGCACGAACCGGACGCCGCCGCCCGCATCACCGAACTCAACGACCAGCACAGGAGCCAGCATGCCTTCGTCAGTTGACAGCACCACGGCCGACAACGCCACGGCCGTGACCGGCCAGGCCGCCACGGCGGCCCCGGAGCCCGGCGCTTTCCAGGCCGAGTGGGATGCCTGGCACGCCCGTCACGAGGAGCAGCGGGCCGCGCCCCACGGGTTCCTCGCGGTCACCGGACTGCACTTCCTGGATGACGCGCCCCAGCGGATCCCGGGCATCCCCGGCCTCTGGAACGCGGTCGAGGACACCGTGACCATCACGCTGTCCGCCGTCGAACGTCTCAGCTGGGACGGTCGCGAGCTGAACCCGGACGGCACGGGCAGCACCACCGTCCTCGGCCCCATCGCCGAGCGGGACGCGGTGCTCCTGGACCACGGTCGCGTGCAGATCGAGGTCGCCCGCCGGGGAGGTTTCCTGGTGGTCCGCCCCCGCGACCCCGGCTACTCGCTCCGCGCCGGATACCCGGGCACGCCCGCTTACCCCGCGTCTGAGGAGTTCGCCGTGACGGCGCAGGTCGAGTACTTCGAGCAGCCGCAGGCCGTCACGGTGGGGGCCGTGGTGGAGGGGATCGAGCATGTCTATGAGTCGCCCGCCCGCCTGCGGTTCACCCTGGGAGGCCAGGAGCACGTGCTGACCGCCTTCAACGGCTACGCACCCGGCACTCTGAATGTGCTGTTCACGGACCTGACCAGCGGTGACACCACGTACCCGGCCAACCGCTCCCTCGTGGTCACCCCAGCCGAGGACGGGACCGCCGTCCTGGATTTCAACCGGACGGTGAACCTGCCGTGCGCCTACACGGACTTCGCCACGTGCCCCCTGCCGCCCGCGGGGAACCGTCTGCCGGTGGCCGTCGAGGCGGGGGAGAAGCTGCCGGTCGAGCGGGCCACCGCGGAGACCCCGCAGGCCGCCGGGACTTCCGAGAAGGAGGCCGCAGCATGAGCGGGTTCCTCATCCTCGAAGCGGACGGCGCCGGATCGCACCCGGCCGCCTGGCGCGCGAGTCGCACGGCGCCCGCAGCGGTCCTGGGCCCCGAGCGGCTCCGGGACGTGGCGCTCGCCGCGGAATCGGCGGGCTTCCACGCCTTGAGCTATGCGGACGGCCCCCTGCCGGAGGGCGCCGACGCGCAGGCCCGGCTCAACGCCCTGCAGCGTGCTGCGTTCGTGGGGCCGCTGACCCATGCGATCGGGCTCCTGCCCGAGGTCGACACCGTCTACACCGAGCCGTTCCATGTGGCGACGCAGCTGGCCAGCCTCGACTACGTGTCGCAGGGCCGTGGCGGCTGGCTGCTCGCGGCGAGCGACGACGCGCGGGAGGCCGCCGCCGTCGGGCGTTCCGTCGCGGACGGTGACCGGCGCCGTGCCGAGGCGGGCGCGTCCGTCGAGGCGAACCGCCGGCTGTGGGACTCCTGGGAGGACGACGCGGTCATCAAGGATGTCGCCTCGGGCCGCTACCTCGACGCCGACCGTCTCCACTACGCCGACTTCCAGGCGGACCTGGGCGACGGTGAGGGCTACTTCGTGAAGGGCCCATCCATCATTCCGCGCCCCCTGCAGGGTCAGCTGCCCGTCGTGGCACCGGCCGACCTGGTCTCGGGGGACGGCCCGCTGTCGCCGCGCGAGGTGGACGCCGTCCTGGTGAGCGCACCCTCGCTCGAGAACCTCCGCACCCGGCTGGCCGGGGCGCGGGAGGAGTTCGGTCTCCGGTCCGAGGGCGGTCCCGCCCTGATCGCCGCGCTGGACGTGGTGCTCGACGCGCGGGGCCTGAGCGCCGCCGACCGCCTGGCAGCGCTGGACGCGGCCACGCCGTGGTCCAGCGAGCGTGCGCGGTTCGCCGGGGCGGCCGAGGAGCTTGCGGAGACCCTCGCGGAGCTCCTGGGCCTCGCCGACGGAGTCCGCCTGCACCCGGCCGTCCTCGACACGGACCTGCCGGAACTGTCCGCGCTGACCCTCCCGCTGCTGCGCTCGCGGAACCTCCTGCGCCCGACGGCGCCGGGAGACGCCTTCCGCGCCGTGCTCGGGCTGGAGCGCGCGGTCAATCGCTATTCGACGGAGGCCGCGCGCAGCGTCGCGGCCGGGACCGGGGCACAGGCATGAGCGGCGACAGCACGCAGGGACACAGCACGCAGAGACACACCGCGGCGGACTTCCGGCCGAGCGGGCAGATCCAGTTCGGGATCTTCTTCCAGGGCGTCAATTCGGGTACCGTGTGGAAGACGCCCGAGGCGGGTTCGCAGACCGACTTCGAGTCGTTCCGCCGGATCGCCCAGACCGCCGAACGCGGCCTGTTCGCGGCGTTCTTCCTGGGGGAGGGCCTGCGCCTGCGGGAGCACCTCGGCCGTGTCCACGAACTGGATGTGGCGGGCCGTCCCGACGCCCAGACCATGCTCGCCGCGCTGGCCGGTGTCACGGACAAGATCGGCCTCGTCGCCACGCAGAACACCACGTACAACGACCCTGCGGACCTGGCGCACCGCCTCGCGTCGCTGGATCTGATCTCGGGTGGCCGGGCCGCGTGGAACATCGTGACCACGGACAACGCGTGGACGGGACAGAACTTCCGGCGCGGGGGATACCTGGACCACGCCGACCGGTACACGCACGCGGAGGCGTTCGTGAAGGTGGCCAAGGAGATCTGGGATTCCTGGGACGACGGCGTGATCGCGGAGAGCGGTGCGGCCGAGTCGTGGGCGTCCGGTTCGGGTGAGGGAGGCGCCTTCGCGCGCCGGGTCCGGCATGAGGGGCAGCACTACTCGGTGGACGTCGTCCCGCGGCTGCCGCGCAGCGCGCAGCACCGCCCGGTGCTGTTCCAAGCGGGGGACTCCCCGGAAGGCCGGGATTTCGCGGCGCGTCAGGCGGACGTGATCTTCTCCGCCCATCCGCAGCTGGAGGATGCACGGTCCTTCCGGGCGGATCTGGTGGAGCGCACGGTGGCGGCGGGCCGTCACCCCAACGAGCTCCAGATCTTCCCCGCGAGTGAGTTCATCCTGGCGCCCACGGAGGCCGAAGCGCTGGAGAAGAAGGCCTGGGTCCGGTCTCAGCAGATCGGACCCCAGCAGGCGATCGCGTTCCTGGAGCAGTTCTGGGGCACGAGCCTGTCCGGCTACGACCCCGATGGCCCTCTGCCGGAGATCGACCCGGTGGTGGAGGAGACGAGCGAGACGCGCGGCAGCGGGTTCCACGGGGCCCGGGCCCGGCAGCTGGCCGATCAGTGGCGGGCGGAGGCCAAGGACAAGGGGCTGTCCATCCGGCAGTTCGTCACGGCCCAGTCTGCTCGCCGAGACGCGACCTTCACGGGCTCGTACCAGTCGGTGGCGGATCACCTGGCCGAGTATGCGCGGGACGGCGTGGTGGACGGGTTCAACATCTCCCCGTGGCTCATCCCGACCGGCCTGGACGAGATCGTGAACCACCTGGTCCCGGCGCTGCAGCAACGCGGCGTGTATCCGACCGAGTACCGCGGGAGCACGCTCCGCGAGCATCTGGGCCTCCCGGTGCCCGTGCGCGACTGACGCGCTGCAGAAGCGGCTGATGCCGCCGTCGTCGTCCCGGAAGAGACGACGACGGCGGCATCGCGCGTTCCGGGACACGGCTTTCTACGTGGGGGTCGGCTGCGCTCCGTCGACCGGGGTTTCGCCGGTTTCCGGTGTGGTGCGGCGACTGGACGCCGGATTCGGGCCACGCAGGATCCTTGAGACCAGATCGTGGAAATCCTTGCTCTTCCGGGGGAGGAACCGATGGTGCCGGGCCTCTTCGCGACGGCTTGCCTCCGCCAGGCGCTTGAATTCCTGGAGGTCCTCCAGAACGCTGAGCTGATCGAGACGGAAGAGCGATCCTGAGGTTTCGGACATGCGGGCAGGGTCCCAGAGGATCGTGAAGTCGACGCGGGTCCGTCGGTGACTCACCTGCACGAACGTGATCTCGCCCTGGTGGCTGGGCTCTTCCGCGCACGACCATCGGATGACGTGGCCCGGCCGATGCTGCCGGACACGTGCGACGAACTGGCGTCGTCGGCCGATCTCGGTGGTGAAGCAGACCAGCTCGTCGCCGAGGGGGACGGCTGAGGTGAGATGCCTCAGGAAACATGGCAGGAGTTCGACCCGGCTCCACAGCTCATAGGCATCCTCTCGGGGGACATCCACGGTGATGTCCTGGTGGATCCGCGCCATGTCGGAACCTCTTTTCACTTCTTCAACGCATGAATTCGGTGCCCCGGGGGGGCGGGACCGGCGGCCCGCACACACCGTGAGGGTGCGCGCGGGCCGTCGGAGGGTGATCGCTTCAATCAGCCGTTGCCGCCATGGCTGTTCTCGCCTCCGCGACGTCCGGCTTCTGAGGGGTCGGCGCCGTTCTCGGCTCCGAACTGGCCGGAGCTGTTCTCGCCGCCCTTGCGGCCGGCCTCTGAGGGGTCGGCGCCGTTCTCCGCACCGAACTGGCCGGAACTCGACTCGCCTCCACGACGGGCCTGCTCCTCGGTGTCTTCACGGTTTCCGAACTGACCTGGGTTTTCGCGATCGGCCATGATGATCTCCTTTCGTGTGCTTCCAACCGGCCGCTGCTGCGACCTTGAAACCACTCAAACAGGTCTCACGGGAGCCGGTTAACCCCCTTTCTGCTCGGGGTTTTCGGTCCTACACTGTGGCGATCGTTCAGCCCCTGGAGAGGGGCGGGAGGGGGCTCCGAGGCGGGCGCCGTCGTGCCCGCGTCGGCTCATCGCTCCAGTTCATCGGGGTGGAACCAGTCCGACGCCAGCCCTGCCTCGGGGAAGGTGACGAACAGGGTGAATCCGCGGACGTCGAAGCGTTCGCGCATCACGGTTCCTCTGCGGTCCGTGTAGTCGGTCCCCTCGATGACGGTGGGGCGGGCGACTCGTACAAGGTCTCCGACAGTGATCCGGTGGGTCACAGGCGACATTCAGCGTTCTCCGGTCCTTGGCCTGGCGGCAGGCTCACACGGTGCGGAAACAGCATGCGCACGGCGGAATCCCGGTCGTCCCCGGCGTGGTTTCGGCGACATGGCGGACCAGCGAGGCCCGCCGCGTGAGGGCGGGGGAGCCGGACGTCGCCTCTCCGCCGCCCCGGGCCAGGTCCTCAAGGCGCCGGAGGAGTTTCGCGCGCGCTTCCTCATAGTCGCTTCCCTCGGCTTCGAGGAGCAGAGGCTTTCCGTTGTTCGGGTCCAGCACGTTCTGAAAGAGGAGCATATGAGGGAGGTGTCCTTGGTGGTGGGTGGGACAAGCGTGGCTGCACTTCCACCTAGGGGGGCATGCAGTGCAGCCACGCTTGCGGTGCGTGGCCTTCGAGGTGTCGGTGAAGGTCACGCGTGGTGGGCATCTCACTCCCCCATCGGGTGAGGTGCCCAGACTTCGGGCCGGGGGTGAACCGGCTAGCGGGCGGCTTCGACCTCGTTGCCGTAGGCGCCGCTCGGGGCGATCTTCCAGACGTCGTCCTGGAGCACGAGAGAGAGCTCGGCGGACAGGCCTTTCGAGGAGATCTGCGCGACGCCGGCACTGCCGTTGGCGACGAACGTCGAAGCGTCGATGCGGGCGTCGGCCGGCCAGGAGGTGTTCGCGGCGACCGCGGGGAGGGGGACCAGGTTGTCCGGCAGCGCGAGGACGGCGGCGAAGGCGGCGGCGTCGGTCTGGTTGACGCCTGCCACGATCTGATCTGCGCGGGCCTGGGTGAACGGGATGCTAGTCATGCTGTTTCCTTCGGTAGAAATCGTCCGGACGGAGGCCTGAAGGCTCAGGCCGGGAACCGGGGGAGATGACGAGGCGGGAGGCCTCAGACGGTGGCGACACCCGAGAAGTTCACGGTGCCGATGCCGAAGGCCACCCCACCGGTGGCCACACCGTTGAGGTTCCACGTCAGCGTGTAAGGGCACTGGAGGGTCAGGCCGAGGCCGTACTGGAGTGACAGGGTGACGTTCACCGACAGCGTCTTGGGAACGACTGGATAGGATCCGATGCCCACGACCGCTCCGCCGTTCGGGAGGGAGACGTTGGTGAAGACGAAGGCGCTCGGGAAGACGCCGACGGTGGACGTGTTGCCGGCTCCGACGCCCGCACCGACCCCGGAGTTGTAGGTCCGGCCGTCGGACATGGTCAGCGTGGCCTGCGTGACGACGAAGGTGAAGGCCGGCTGGAAGATGTTCTGCCAGGTGATCCCGCACTGGGTCGCGTCGAGGCCGAAAGCGCCTCCCAGGGCGATGGTGCCCTTGTTGCCGGCGACCAGTGCCTGCGAGGTCCAGGCGCCGGACGCCAGGCCGCCCACCAGGGGGATGCCGGCTTTGATGCAGGTGGGACAGGTCGGGGTCACGGAGGCGGCGGCCGCCGGAGCGGCGACGGCGGCGGCGATGACGGGCGTCGCCCACACGGCGGACCGTGCGACGGAGCGGCGGGTGACCTGGTGGGCTGAAGGCGGAGTGATGTCGGGCAAGGTTTTTCTCCCATGGAATGAAGTAGTTCGGAAGCTGAATCTCCGAGGCACTGTTTCGAGCCAACAATGCATCATGAATTGAGCGCTTTCAACCAAAAGAATGAAATCTGCGCCAAACAATCGACATAAACGTGCCAGACGACACTTTGCAGAAAAATGACGTGGCCGGTGGTATTCCTCAGGTTACTGTGAGGGGCATCCGGGCGTTCTCGCAGCCTTGACGCCCGGTCAATGTCCGAGGGCCGGAAACAAATTAATCACAGTTTTCCGCGTCACGAAACGCGCGGAAACACACTCACACTTGTGACCAACCGCCGGGGGAATTGCGCAATTCGACGCACTTCCTGCGCGAAATGAACCATCGTCCGCCTGTTGTGGGGATCCCGGCTGCTTTCGACCTCGCCGGGGACGTCCGCGCGGTGACCTGGGTGCCTGCGCCCGTGGAGCTCAGTCCGGGTGCGGCGGTGGCCACGAGGCTGTGCACGATTCGCAAGACGAAGGAGACCGATGAAGGCGACGCCGCCGATTCCACACCCTCACCGGGGTCCCGTTGAATGGAAGGTCATCGAGAATAAGCTGGTCGTCGAGGAGAGCGGGCTCGTCGAGGACATCACGTCCGGAGTAGGGACGCTCCTCAACGTCGAGAGCGCCGGGAAGTTCGGTGTGTCCTCCCAGTCGTCGCCGACCTTTTCGGCCCAGGGGATCAGTTTCTACACCGGCAACACCGGCGCTTCGGATGTGGTCATCGACGGAGGTGTTTACGATATCCATCACGATCCGGGAATAGGGTCGGTGAAACTCTCGATCGTCTCGGAAGGGACGATGAGTGTGCATTCCAGAAGAGGGGCCATGGCCCGGCAGGCCGGCCATGGATTCCTCCTCCGGCCCGGCGAGAACCGGACCGTTGAATTCTCCGACGGCGCACGTGTCCTCATCATTGAAACATCCAAAGAAATTCTCGAAGGATATAACAATGGGTCCTTCGGCGCGGACCCGCTGCAATTCGGTCCCGCCGGCACACTTTCCGAGTCGATTCTCGCCTTCGGCACCTCCGTCGCCCACCATCACCCCGCAGGTCCGCTCAACAATTACTTCATCGATCAATTCCTGCAGGAAATGGTCGCCAGCATCGTCCTGAGCGTGCGGGGTGTCAGTGAATCCGAGCGCCGCGGGCGCTCCGGTGCGTTCAGTCAGTCCCAGTATCTGATCAACGGGCGCTATATCGATCCCTCATTCTCGGTGACCGAACTCGCGTCACTTCTGAAGATGTCCGTCAGGAATCTCCAGGACATCTATGCGCAGCAGGGGAAGAATGTCAGCCAGGCCATCCGCGACCGCCGGCTTCAAGAGGCGAAGCGGTTGCTGAGCGATCCGATGTATGTGAATCTCACGGTGGAGGAGGTCGCCACCTATTCCGGATTCGATAACACGCAGCGCCTGCGCAGGGCTTTTGAGACGGCGGACCTCCCGAACCCCCGGGCTTTCCGCGCCCAGGCGATGAGAGCGGGCCGGGCGCCGGAATGATGCGAGAGGGCGACGGCGCGTCCCCGCCGTCAGGGCCGGCGGTCGGCAGCGGTCGCCCTCAGCAGCCGCTCGGCCCACTCGCGGCCTCCCTCGATCGCGGACTGCGGCGCTTCGATCGTGTAGTCGGCGTCGAGCATGCCGAGCGCCATCAGAGCCCAGTCCAGGGTCTTGGCGTGCACCGTCACGCGGCAGCGGGTCGCGGCGACCTCCTCCAGGGTGGACCATCGGCCGATCCTCTCGGTCACGTGCTGTGCCGGCGCCGAGACCAGGGCGACCACGTCCTGCGAACCCTGCGCCTTGTCGGCCCGGTCGCGGATGAACGCGACGGGGTTCTCCGCCGGCAGGGTCCGCGGGGCGAACCGGGCGCCGGTCGGGACCGGCCGGCTCATCCGGTCCAGGCGGAAGGAGCGCCATTCGCCGCGGTCCAGGTCGTAGCAGACCAGGTACCACCGCAGCCCGAGGCGGACCATGCGCAGGGGCTCGACGTGGCGCGTGCTCGCGCGCCCGTCGGCCGCGGTGTAGTCGAACCCGATCCGTTCCTGGTCCCGGCAGGCCTGTCCGATGATGATCAGGAGTTCCGGGTCGATCGCTTCCTCGACCGGTTCCCAGAAATGGCTTTCCGTGGCGGCTCCGATCGCCTCGACCCGCCTCCTGAGCCCCCGCGGCATCACTTGGACCAGCTTGGCCAGGGCCCGCACTGAGGCTTCGGCGACGCCGCTCACCGCCCCCTGGGCTGCAGACCGCAGGGCGATCGCGAGGGCGACGGCCTCCTCGTCGTCGAGCAGCAACGGCGGCATCGCCGCGCCGGACGCGAGCTGGTAGCCGCCGTCGACTCCGCGGGCGGCCTCCACGGGGTAGCCGAGATCCCGGAGGCGCTCGACGTCGCGCCGGAGCGTCCGCACGGACACCTCCAGCCGTCCGGCCAGCTCGGCCCCCGGCCAGTACCGTCTGGCCTGCAGCAGCGAGAGCAGCCGGAGCGTTCGTGAACTCGTGTTCGCCATGATCTCAGTCTCCCCCCGATTGAGGACGGAAAGTGACACCAATGGTGCGTAGCGTGGAAGACATCAAGACCGGAACGACCAAGGAGATGTCATGACTGCACGGATGATCAACGCTGTGGGCACGGGCGAGAAGGCCGATCTGCTGGGCGCCCTGGCCCAGGCCCACGAGTTCCTCAGCTACACCTGCCGCGGGGCGAGCGAAGAGGACGCCCGGAAGCGCACCACGGTCAGCGAGCTGACGCTCGGCGGCCTGATCAAGCACGTCACGTCGGTGGAGCGGCATTGGGTGGACTTCATCGTGAACGGCCCGGAGTCGGCGGCCGCGACGAGCAGTTTCTCGAACCTGACCGAGGAGGATTTCGCTCGTTATGCCGATGGATTCCGCCTGACCGAGGGAGAGACGCTGGCCGGCGCCCTGGAGGACTACCGGGCCGCTGCGGAGGAGACCGCTCGCGTGGTCGAGGGGCTGGAAGACCTCGGGGCGTCCTATGAGCTCCCCGAGACGCCGTGGAGCGAAGCCCGGACGTGGTCGGTGCGGCGCACGCTGATCCACATCATCGCCGAGACGACCCAGCACGCGGGGCATGCGGACATCATCCGGGAGGCCCTGGACGGTCAGAAGACCATGGGCTGATCTGCTCCGCCCGGGTGGGCGGACGGCGGTGCGGGCGGGGCGCTGGGACGGATGTTCCGGCTCCCCGCCCGTCGTCGTGAGGGCGCTCAGACCGGAGGGGGCTCGCGGACCCCTGGCGCACTGCGGCGATCCAGCCTGAAAACTCCCCTGGAAACACTCTTGACCAACGGCACGTGACATGTAACATTGTACAGATCCAGTGATGTGAATCACATGGCACTCACGTGGTCGGAGCTCCGGCCCTGGCAGGGAAGACAGGCATGGCGAAATCAACCCCCACCGAAGCGCACCGGGTGCCACGGCTCGGCATCCAGCTGGAGAACATCAGGAAGCACTACGGCGACCATGTGGTCCTGGACGATGTGTCTCTGGATGTGGAGCCCGGCACCGTCACGGCTTTGATCGGCCCCTCCGGCGCCGGCAAGAGCACCTTCCTCCGGTGCATCAACCTGCTGGAGCAGCCGGACGGCGGCACCATCCGGGTGGCCGGGCACACGATCGAACCCGGGAAGAACATCGCCCCCAAGGACCTGGCCCGCCTGCGCAGCGCCGTCGGCATGGTCTTCCAGTCCTTCAACCTCTTCCCGCACATGACGGCGCTGAAGAACATCAGCTTCCCGCAGCAGCGGGTGCTGGGCCGCGGCAAGGAGGAGGCCGACGAGCGGGCCATGCAGCTGCTCGAACGCGTGGGTCTCAAGGACAAGGCGAACCAGCACCCCGGGCGCTGTTCCGGCGGCCAGCAGCAGCGCATCGCCATCGCCCGGGCTCTCGCCCTGGATCCGTCGATCATGCTCTTCGACGAACCCACGTCCGCCCTGGACCCCGAGGTCGGCCTGGAAGTGCTGGCCGTCATGCGGGAGCTCGCGGCGGACGGCATGACCATGGTGGTGGTCACGCATGAGATGCAGTTCGCCCGCGACGTCTCCGACACCCTCGTGGTCATGGCGGACTGCAAGATCATCGAACAGGGCGATCCGCGCGCCATCATGAGTGACCCGCAGGAGGCGCGCACCCGCCGCTTCCTCCGCGCCGTCCTGGAGCGCTGACATGGAAGCGCTCACCGCCGTCGTCCAGGGCCTGCCCATGACGCTGTGGCTGACGCTCGCCGCGTTCGCCATCGGCATCGTCGGAGCGGTTCCGCTCTCCCTGGCCCTGACCTCGCCCGTGGCGCCGCTGCGCTGGGCCGCGCGCCTGCTCGTGGACCTGATCCGCGGCGTGCCGATCATCGTCTGGCTGTTCCTGCTGAAGTTCGGCATCCATCTGGGGACGTTCAAGTTCGACCCGGTCAACGCGGCGATCGTGGGCCTGGGCGTGGTGTCGATCGCCTATCTGGCCGAGATCTACCGCGGCGGCATCCAGGCCGTGCCGCGCGGCCAGCTGGAGGCGTCCAAGGCCCTGGGTCTCTCCGGCGCCACCACGTTCTTCGGCGTCGTGATTCCGCAGGCGTTCCGGATCGTCTCCCCGTCCATCGCCACGTATCTCGTGGGCCTGCTGAAGGACTCGTCCATCGCCTCCACCATCATCGTGGCGGAGATGGTGTTCCAGTCCCAGTCGTTCGCCCGTCAGCATCCCACGGTCGAGGGCATCCTCCCGTACGTGATCGTGGGCGTCATCTACATCGTCCTGAGCCTGCCGGTGGCCTTCCTGTCCCGCCGTCTCGACGCTCGCATGAGGAAGGCGATCTTCGTATGAACTGGCTTCAGCAATGGGCGGGCTACATGCCCCAGATGCTGTCCGGGCTCGGTGTGAGCCTCTTCATCGCCGGGGTGTCGATCGTCATCGGCTACCCGCTCGGCCTGCTCCTGAGCGTCATGGTGCAGCGCAAGAACCTGGTCATCCGGACCCTGGGCCTGGCGATCGTCGAGATCGGCCGTGGCGCCCCCGCCCTTGTGATCCTGTACCTGGTCTACTACGGCCTGCCGAAATTCGGCATCGCGTTCGAGAGCATCCAGGCCGCGTGCATCGCACTCGTGTGGAACGCCGCGGCGTACTCGAGCGAGATCATCCGGGCGGGCCTCCAGTCCGTGGCCCGTGGTCAGACCGAGGCGGCCCAGGTGCTGGGCCTGTCGTCCCGCGACACGTTCTTCCGCGTCATCATGCCGCAAGGCATGCGCTCGGCGATCCCGGGCCTGATGGGCGTGGCCATCCAGATGTTCCAGGGCACTTCGCTCGCCTACGCCATCGCGGTCCCGGAACTGATGAAGTCCGCCTACAACATCGGCAGCCAGGACTTCAACTACCTGCAGATCTTCACCCTGGCCGGCATCTGTTACGCCGCGATCTCCATGCCGGCCACGTGGATCACCGTCTACTTCGAAAAGCGCATGTCCCGCCATGCCTGACCCGGCCTCTGAAACCCCCACAACCCCCTTTGAGAGGAACCCCATGAAAATCCAGAAGCTCAAGCGCCCCGGTGCGCTGGCCGCCGTCGTCCTCCTCGCAGGGGTCGGCCTGACGGCCTGCGGAAGCTCCGGTTCGACGACGGCGTCGGCCGACTGCACGCCGAAGCACCAGGGCGTCACCACCGTCGCTCCGGGCAAGCTGACCGTCGGCGTCATCGACATCCCGCCCTTCAGCAGCTACAACAGCGGCAAGCCGACCGGCATCGACATCTCGATCGTGGACAAGATCGCCAAGGACGAGTGCCTGACCCCGGTCTACCAGCAGGCGACCTACGCCGACGCCGTGCAGTCGATCTCCGGCGGCAGCATCGACCTGGCCGTCGGCACGATCGACGCGACCGAGAAGCGCCTCAAGGCCGTGGACTTCTCCGCCTCCACCTACCTGGACGGCATGGGCATCGCCACCAAGACCGGCGCCAAGACGGTGGCCGACCTGGAGAAGATGAACAAGGTCGGCACGATCGACGGTTACCTCTGGGTCGAGGACCTCAAGAAGATCCTGGGCGACAAGCTGGTCACCTACCCCTCCAGCGTGGAGCTGAAGGCGGACTTCGACGCCGGCCGTCTGGACGCGGACGTGGACGCCTACGGCGTGCAGGTGCTGCAGTTCAAGGACGCCAAGGGCGTGACGGTCTCCCTGGCCAACGACAAGCCGGACCCCCGCGTCGGCGCCATCACCCACTCGCCGGAAGCCGCTTTCCCGCTGACCAAGGGCAACACCAGCCTGAAGCAGGCGCTCAGTGACGGCATCGAGTCGCAGCGCAAGGACGGCACCATCACCAAGCTCCTGACGGGCGCGGGCCTCACCGAAGGCCTGGGCAAGGTGGCCGACCAGCAGTACGTGGTCCCAGCCAGCTGATTCACCCCTGATGCCGGGGCGAGAGCCCCGGCATCATCCTTCCCTATTGTGCAATGTCACATGGTAAATTGATCCTGTGAGGCGACTCACAGTGCGGCTGCCCCCGTGGCGCTGAGCCGCCTCCTTGAAAGGAACCGGAAATGACCGAAGTCCGTAAGCCGTGGCGTGGAGTCCACGTCGCCACCACCCTCCCGTTCAACGACGACCTGAGCGTGGACTACGACGCGTACGCCCAGAACATCGCGTTCCTCGCCGCCGGCGGCTGCGACGGCGTGGCCCCCAACGGGTCTCTGGGCGAGTACCAGACCCTCTCCGACGAGGAGCGGGCCCGCGTCATCACCACCGCCATCGAGGCCGCGCCCGAGGGCTTCACCGTGATGGCCGGCGTCGGGGCCTATGGAGGTCTGCAGTCCCTCCGCTGGGCCGAGCAGGCCGCCGAGGCCGGGGCGCAGTCCGTCCTGGCACTCCCGCCGAACACCTACCGTGCCAACGAGGACGAGGTGGTGGAGCACTACCGTCTGGTGGCCAAGGCCGGCCTTCCGATCGTGGCCTACAACAACCCGATCGACACCAAGGTGGACCTCACGCCGCGGCTGCTCGCCCGCCTCCACGGCGAGGGCCTGATCGTGGGCGTGAAGGAATTCAGCGGCGACGTCCGCCGTCCGTACGAGATCAAGGAACTCGCCCCGGAGCTGGACATCATCATGGGCGCGGACGACACCGTCCTGGAGCTCGGCCTCGCCGGCGCCGTGGGCTGGGTGTCCGGTTACCCGAACGCCATCCCGGAAATCTCCATGGAGCTCTACCGCCTGGCCATCTCGGACCAGGGCGACGACCTGGCCCGGGCACGCGACATCTACCGCGATCTGCACCCGCTCATGCGCTGGGACAGCAAGACCGAGTTCGTCCAGGCGATCAAGCTCTCCCAGGACATCGTGGGCCAGCGAGGCGGCGTGACCCGCCCGCCGCGCGGCCCGCTCTCCCCGGAAACGGTCGCCGCGATCACCCGCGACACCGAAGCCGTCCTCGCCAAGGGTTACAAATAACCTCAGGCGATCCGGTGCCACTCGCAGATCCGGTGAGTGGCACTGGGTGAGCGGTCTGGGTCCCCGGGGTTCCGGGTCTCCGACGTCGCTTAGACACGGGCGGAAGCGCTCCTTGCTCGCAGAGCGAGCTGCGGAGGGCATCCACCCGCGATGCGCGACTTTCCGGAGGCCCGGAACCCCGGGGACTGAAGCCACCGGAAACCAACCCACCAACCAAGGAGCAACGATGCGGACCAAGCGCGTCTTTCACGCCGTCGACTCACACACCGAGGGCATGCCCACCCGGGTGATCACGGGCGGCGTCGGGACCATCCCGGGTGCCACGATGGCGGAGAAGCGCCTCTGGTTCATGGAGAACAGTGACTGGATCCGCACGCTCCTCATGTACGAACCCCGGGGTCATGCCTCGATGAGCGGCGCGATCCTGCAGCCGTCCACCCGTCCCGACGCGGACTTCGGCGTCCTCTACATCGAGGTGTCAGGGCTGCTGCCCATGTGCGGACACGGGACGATTGGCGTCGCGACCGTGCTCGTGGAGACGGGCATGGTGGAGGTGGTCGAGCCGGTGACCACGGTGCGGTTGGACACTCCGGCCGGACTGGTCATCGCGGAGGTGGCCGTGAAGGACGGCCACGCCGAGTCGGTGACGCTCCGCAATGTGCCGTCCTTCGTGGACCGGCTCGACGCCACGGTCGACGTCCCGGGCTACGGCGCCGTTCCGTACGACCTGGCGTTCGGCGGGAACTTCTACGCCGTCGTGAAGCTGGAGGACCTCGGGCTGCCGTTCGAACGGGAGCGCAAGGACGATCTGCTGAAGGCGGGCCTCGCGATCATGGACGCCATCAACGCCACGGACGAGCCGGTGCACCCGGAACGTCCGGACATCCGCGCCTGCCACCACGTGTACCTTCAGGCCCCCGGATCCACCGCGGAGCACTCCCGGCACGCCATGGCCATCCACCCGGGCTGGTTCGACCGCTCGCCCTGCGGCACCGGAACCAGCGCCCGGATGGCGCAGCTGCATGCCCGCGGTGAACTCGCTCTGAACACGGACTTCGTCAACGAGTCCTTCATCGGCTCCCAGTTCATCGGGCGCCTCGTGGCCGAGACCGAGGTGGCCGGTCGCCCGGCCGTGGTCCCCACCGTGACGGGCCGCGCCTGGATCACGGGGACCGCGCAGTACTTCCTCGACCCGAGCGATCCGTTCCAGGAGGGGTTCCTCCTATGAGCCTGCCGTACTTCGACGCCGCACAGGTCCGCGCCCGCGCCCCCTGGCGTGCCGCCGTGGACGCCCTGGCCGCGGCGCTCCGCGACGACGTGGACCCCGAGCAGGACGGACCCCGGGTCTTCAGCCCGGCCCCGGGCGGCGAGTTCCTCCTGATGCCGGCCTCCGGCGCCCGCTACAGCGGCGTGAAGGCCCTGACCGTGGCCCCCGGGAACCCCGCTCGAGGTCTCGAGAAGATCCAGGGGGTGTACGTCCTCTACAGCTCGGACACGCTGGCCCCGGTGGCGCTCCTGGACGGCACCGAGCTGACGGCCATCCGCACCCCGGCGGTCACCCTGTTGGCGGTCACGCGGATCCTCGCGGCCACGCCGGGCGGCGCCCCGGAGGCCCCGCGGGTCCTGGTGTTCGGAGCGGGCGTCCAGGCGCTCAATCACCTCCGCGCCGCGCACGCGCTTCTGCCGGGGGCGCGGCTCGGCGTCGTCGGCCGCAGCGAGGACCGTGTCCGCGTGCTCGTGGAGACCCTTGCCGCCGAGGGCGTCGACGTCGCGGCCCGGTCCGCCGCGGACGTGGGCACGGCGGACGTGATCCTCTGCGCCACCACGTCCACGACGCCGCTCTTCGACGGCGCCGCCGTCGCGCCGGACGCCGTGGTGGCCGCCGTCGGGCAGCATGGCCTGGACGCCCGCGAGGTCGACGCCGCGCTGGTGCGCCGCAGTGACGTGGTGGTCGAGGGGCGCGCCTCGGCGCTGCGGGAAGCCGGCGATCTGATCCCGGCGCGCAGCGCGGAGGAGTGGCAGCGGATCCGGCCGGCGAACCTGCGGGACCTGGTGGTCGACGGGATCGCACGGATCCCCGGAAAACCCTGTCTTTACGCGGGCGTGGGCATGGCCTGGGAGGACCTCGTCACCGCCGCGATGGTGTATGAAGGGGGAACCATCCCATGAGCACCCCAGGAGTGACAGCCGTGAACCCCGTGTCTGATCTTCCCCTCGCCCCGATCGCCCCCAAGCCGAACCTGCGGGAGAGCGTGACGGAGTCCCTGCGCGCGGCCATCATCGCCGGCAGCCTGGAGGAGGGCACCCTGTACTCCGCGCCCGCGCTGGGCGCCGTGTTCGGGGTGTCCGCCACCCCCGTCCGGGAGGCCATGATGGACCTCGCCCGCGAGGGCCTCGTGGAGACCGTGAAGAACAAGGGCTTCCGGGTCCTCGGGGTGAGCGAGGAGGAGCTGGACGAGATCACCGAGATCCGCCTCATGATCGAGGCGCCGACGGTCGGGAAGCTCCCCGGCCGGATCCCGGAGAGCGCGTTCCCCCGCCTGCGGACGCTGGCCGCCGCCATCGTCACCGCGGCCGAGGAGGGCGACCTGACGGCGTACCTCGTCAACGACCGCACCTTCCACAGCGAACTGCTCAGCTTCTACGGCAACAGCCAGCTGGAGGACCTCGCCACCCGGCTCCGCATGCGGACCCGCATGTACGGCCTGAGGACCCTCAGCGACAACCACCAGCTGTCCAGCTCCGCCAAGGAGCACGACGAACTCCTGGACCTCATCCAGGCGGGCGACGCGGCGGGGGCGGAAGCCCTCATGCGCCGCCACCTCGGGCACACCCGCGGCCTCTGGGCCACGGGACACCAGGAATCCGGCCAGCACGACACCAGCCGGCCACCGGCACCCTAACCCCAAGGAGTACCCATGAGCAGGGCCTGCGATGTCCTGGTGATCGGCGCGGGAGTGATCGGCGCCGCCACCGCCTACTTCGCGGCGAAGGCCGGACTGTCCGTGACGATCGTGGACCAGGGCCTTCCCGCCAGTGGGACGTCGTCGGCCTGCGAGGGGAACATCCTCGTCTCGGACAAGGAACTCGGCCCGGAACTCGAGCTGACCCGCTACTCGCTCTCCGTCTGGAAGGGCGAGCTCGCCGAACACCGTCACCTCTGGGAGTTCGAGGCGAAAGGCGGGATCATCGTCGCCTCGCGGCCCAGCAGTCTGGAGTCCCTGCACCGCGTGATGAGCGTGCAGCGCGGCTTCGGCGTCGCGGTCGAGGAACTGGACCCGGCCGCCCTGCGCCGCGCCGAACCGCACATCACCCCCGACGCGCTCGGCGGCGCGTACTACCCGGAGGATTCGCAGGTCCAGCCCATGCTGGTGGCCGCGCACCTCGTGCGGCTGGCCACCGAGGCGGGCGCCGTGTTCCACGCGGGCGCCACCGTGACCGGCATGATGCGCGACGGCGACCGCGTCACCGGAGTCCGGACCACGCGGGGCGACTTCGCCGCCGGGAACGTGGTCAACTGCACGGGGACCTGGGCCGGGGAGATCGGCGCGCTCGCGGGCGTGAACGTCCCCGTCATGCCGCGCCGCGGCTTCGTCATGGTCACCGAACCGCTCCCGCCCATGGTCCACCACAAGGTGTACGCGGCCGAGTACATCGACAACGTCGGCAGCTCCGACGCCGGCCTGCAGGCCTCCCCGGTGGTCGAGGGGACGCCCGGCGGCACCATCCTGATCGGCTCCACCCGTGAACGCGTCGGTTTCGACCGGACGGTCAGCACGGAGGCGCTGCGGCGGCTCGCGCAGAACGCCACGGGCCTCTTCCCGTTCCTCGCCGGCGTCCGGGCGATCCGGCACTATCACGGCTTCCGTCCCTACTGCCCGGACCACCTCCCCGTGATCGGGCATGACGACCGCGCCCCGGGACTCTGGCACGCCGCGGGCCACGAGGGTGCCGGGATCGGGCTCTCCGTCGGCACCGGCAAGCTCCTGTCGCAGGCCCTCAGCGGCCGCGCGCCCGACCTCGACCTCACCCCCTTCGCCCCGGCGCGATTCGGCGCCGTCGCCCCGACCCCGTTGGAGGCCACCCGATGAGCACTCTGGACGACGCCGTCCGCTTCACCTTCGACGGCCGGGACCTCACGGCCGCTCCCGGCCAGACCGTCGGCGCGGCCCTCGTCACGAACGGCGTGACCGCGTGGCGCGGGACCCGGAAGGAGGGCCGTCCGCGCGGCCTGTTCTGCGGGATCGGCGTCTGCTTCGACTGCCTCGTGACCGTGGACGGCGTGAGCAATCAGCGGGCGTGCCTCGTGGACCTGTGCGACGGCATGGAGGTGCGCGGGACCCTTGCGGATGAAGCCGGCGCCGACTCGGACAGCCCGGAGGAGGCCCGATGAGTGGGCTGCGAGTGGACGTCGCCGTCGTCGGCGCGGGCCCGGCCGGCCTGGCCGCCGCCGTCGCGGCAGCGGAGGCGGGCGCCGTGGTCGCCGTCGTCGACGCCGCGAACCAGCCGGGCGGGCAGTTCTGGCGCCACCGCCCCGAGGTGGGCGATGCCGATCCGGACGGGCACGGCCACCACGACTGGGACGTGTTCCTGGACCTGCGCCGCCGCTTCCGTGCGGGCATCGCGGCCGGACGCGTGCAGCACCTCCCCGGGCTGCAGGTCTGGATGGCGTCACGGGACGACGCCGGCGGCTTCACCCTCCGCACCACGCGCACCGTGGTGGGCGGCGAGGGCGCTGGACCCACCGTGCACGCCGCGCGCCTCGTGCTGTGCCCGGGCGGGTACGACCGGCAGCTTCCCGTGCCCGGCTGGGACCTCCCCGGCGTCATGGCGGCCGGCGGCATCCAGGCCTTCCTCAAGGCCAACGGCGCGCTGCCGGGCCGGCGGTTCGTGGTGGCGGGGACCGGACCATTCCTGCTGCCCGTGGCCGCGAACATCGCCGAGGCCGGGGGAGACGTGCTGGCGGTGCTGGAGTCCTCGTCGCTGTCGAACTGGCTCCCGCACTGGAAGGCCGCGGCCTCCGTCCCCGGCAAGGCGCTCGAAGGGGCTGAGTACGCGGGCGTCTTCGCCCGGCACCGCATCCCGTACAAGACCCGCAGCATCGTGACCGCGGTCGAAGGAGGGGCGCGGGTTCAGTCGGTGCGCTGGGCGAAGGCCGACGCCGAAGGGCGCGCGCTGCCCGGCACCGGCGGCGTCTTCGAGGACGTGGACGTGGTCGGTTTCGGCTGGGGCTTCACGCCGCAGATGGAACTGCCGCTCTCCCTGGGCGCCGGGACCCGTGTGGACGCCGACGGTTCCCTCGTGGCCGTGGTCGACGAGCGGCAGGAGTCCTCCGTGCCGGGCCTGTTCCTGGCGGGGGAGGTGACCGGCGTCGGCGGCGCCGTGCTCGCGGTGCTGGAAGGTCAGGCCGCGGGGACCGCGGCCGCCGACCCTGCCGCCGTCGTCCTGCCCGCGAAGGACGCTGCCCGCCGCGACCGGCACCGCCGCTTCGCCCAGGCCATGCACCAGGCGCATCCCGTGCCCGCGGCCTGGCAGGACTGGCTCACCCCGGAGACGCTGGTGTGCCGCTGCGAGGAGGTGCCGGTGTCCGCGGTCACCGAGGCCCGGGACGCTCTCGGCGCCGAGGACTCCCGCAGCCTGAAGTCCTTCGCCCGGGTGGGCATGGGCTGGTGCCAGGGGAGGGTGTGCGGCTTCGCGGCCTCCTGCCTCGGCGCCGGACCCGGCGAACCCGCCGGACAGGCGTCGCTCGCCTCGGCGGCGAAGCGGCCCCTCGCCGTGCCGGTCCCGATCTCCGAACTCGCCTCCCTCGACGTGCTCGACGACTGAGCCCCCGCCTTCCTCCGATTCCGAAAGGACTTTTCATGAGCGCTTCCCACGCCCCGATCACGACCACCGAAGCCACCAGCGAGACGGAGCTCGAGCGCCTGCTGGCCGGTGTTCACGCCGCGGCCGCACCGCTCGCCGCGCTCCGGCCCGCCGAGCGCGCAGTGCTGCTGGAGGCCGTCGCCGACGGGCTCGACGCCGCAGCCGGGGAGCTGATCCCTGTGGCCCAGGCCGAGACCCGTCTCGCCGAGGGCCGCCTGACCGGCGAGCTGAAGCGGACCACCTTCCAGCTGCGGCTCTTCGCTCAGGACCTGCGCGACGGCGGGTACCTGGACGCCCGGATCGACCATGCGGACCCGGAGTGGCCCATGGGCGCGCCCCGCCCCGATCTGCGCCGGGTCAAGCAGGCGCTGGGGCCGGTCCTGGTGTTCTCGGCCAGCAACTTCCCGTTCGCGTTCTCGGTGGCCGGTGGCGACACCGCCTCCGCGCTCGCGGCCGGCTGCCCGGTGCTGGTCAAGGCCCATTCCGGCCACCCGGAGCTGTCCCGCCTGACGGCCAACGTCGTGACCGCTTCACTGGCCTCCGCCGGGGCGCCGGAGGGGGCCTTCGGGCTGCTGTTCGGCACGCAGGCCGGGGCGACAGCCCTGAAGGACCCGCGGATCGCGGCGGGGGCTTTCACCGGTTCCATCCCCGGTGGCCGCGCGTTGTTCGACATCGCCTCCTCCCGGCCCACGCCCATCCCGTTCTACGGGGAACTCGGCAGCAACAACCCGGTGTTCGTCACGGAAGCCGCGGCCGCCGAACGGGCCGAAGTCATCGTCGAGGGCTTCATCGGATCGTTCACGATGGGCAGCGGCCAGTTCTGCACCAAGCCGGGGACGCTGTTCGTCCCGGCGGAGTCCACCCTCGTGAGCCGGCTCCGTGACGCCGTGCTGCCGGACGCGGCGCCGCTCCTCAACGACCGCATCCAGGCGGGCTACACGGAGGTGCTCCAAGACCTGGAGGGTCACCCGAAGCTGAGCGTCCTGGCGCAAGGGCCGGATCCCCTCTCCGATCCGCCGTCGCCCACGCTGCTGCTGACCACGGCGGAGGACATGCTGGCAGATCCGCACGCGCTGCAGGCGGAGTGTTTCGGGCCGACCGCCGTCGTCGTGACGTACACGGATGAAGCGCAGCTGGTGGCGCTCGCGGAGAGTTTCGAAGGGCAGCTGACTGCGACGATCCAGGGCACGGACACCTGCGAGGTGGCGGAGCTCGTGGAGGTGCTGGCCCGCAAGGCCGGCCGGGTGCTGTGGAACGGCTGGTCCACCGGGGTGTCCGTGACCTATGCGCAGCAGCACGGCGGCCCCTACCCGGCCACGACCGCCTCCGGGAGCACGTCCGTGGGAACTGCGGCGATCGAGCGTTTCCTGCGGCCCGTGGCCTACCAGGGCTTCCCGCAGCACCTCCTGCCGGAAGCCCTGCGGGACGAGAACCCGCTGGACGTGCCCCGGCTGATCGACGGTCGGCGGGCGCGGGGCTGAGCGTTCTGCCGCCGCTCCCGTCGGCCGGCACCCTCTCGGGGTGCCGGCCGACGACGTTTCGGGGGAGTGGGAGCCTGACGGCGGAGCGAGGGGTCCTGGGCGAGTACGGAGCGCGAGGCGCAGTAAACCACGGATGAACAGGGAAAACAGCCGAGTCGGCTCAAAATGTTGGACATTTGACGTAACGTGCCAAAGGGTCGGATGATGACACCGGACCAGGAATAATTTCGGGGCCAACCCCGGTAGATGAGGCCGTCTGGTCTGACGGGTATCCCGGTTCAGTGCGTATCGCTGGGCCGGGATACTTCCGGGGTTGAGGTGTGGAACTGGCCGTCCAACGAGGGCCTGAGTGGAGCCTGGTGGTTGCCCCGGTCTGGGATGGACAGGGCTCCAGTCTTGTCCTCGTTGTTCATCTGCACGTCACGACGAGGTGACCGAGCTTTCGCGAGCCAGAGGCACTGAGCGCCGGCGTTGACGACCTGTTGACGTACCTCATCACATCGATCAGGCCTGGCCTGATGGTCAAGAAAGCAGGGAAAGTGAAACTGAAGAAGGCAATGCTGGCTGTGGCCGCCGGTGCATGCGCGGTGACCGGCTCGCTGATGGTGGCCGCTCCCGCGGCCAACGCAACGAACTCGGTGACCTGTTCCGGTAAGGCGTACTACGAAATTTATGGGTACGACCAGCCGACAGATCTGTGCTTTGCAAACCAAGGTCAGATGGATACCTGGCAGGGACGCACATACTCCTTGTGGACCGGCAACAACTCGGGGCAGATCGCTTACTACAACATCTCTGACGGGAAGCAGTACTGGTCGAATGCGCGGCCTCACAATTTCCGCGGAGACTTCGACCCGCCCTACGTCAACACCTTGGCTGTAAAGCTCTGGCCGTAAGGGCCCCAGGGTGTTGGGCACCCACGGGTGCCCAACACCCTGGATGATGGCGTCCTCCTGAGACAAAGTGAAGTGAAAATGAAGAAACAGCAGATCATCACCGTGGTATTCGCCCTGGCTGGAGTCCTTGCCGGTGTAGGG
Organism: Arthrobacter woluwensis; assembly: GCF_900105345.1. Lineage (NCBI taxonomy): Bacteria > Bacillati > Actinomycetota > Actinomycetes > Micrococcales > Micrococcaceae > Arthrobacter > Arthrobacter woluwensis. Next base: position 152,457 of record NZ_FNSN01000003.1, on the reverse strand, counting down.
GCTTGTGGGTCACCGCATACCTCTCCGGCGGTTCAGCCGGACCACGTGAACTCTCCCAGTACCGGAAGCGGTCGGGGAGTAGACGGCGGGGGTGACCCGTATGCCACCTATAAGTCGGCTGATCTTCTGGCTATCAACTCCGCCTACAACGAACTCAGGTACGGGTGTCTCGCTGAGAACGGGTACCCGCAATTCCTGAAGGTTCTCCCGGCTCAGAAAGCAAATGCCTTCCGTGGCATGGCTGAGACCCCCGATTTCGCTTCCACTTTCGCCTCCTATAGCGAACTTCCCTGGTTCGACTCTGAGCAAGATGCTCGGACGAAGGGCTATGGCTCGCCGGCACAGGCCCTTGAGCCGATAGTGATGACGCTGGACCCGGCCATCGGGCCCGTCATGAACGACTGCGCCCAGAAGGCCCTTGCCGCATTCGAGGATCGGGAGGGGACTATCCAGAAGTACACGCAGCTCGGGAATACCCTGGCCGAATCCATCGATTCCATCGCAGGCAAGGCCAAAGGAGACCTCACCAACAAGGTCTTCGCCTGCATGAACAAGGGCAAATACCCCGTCGATCCGAATGGCGCCAACAAGGCCAACGACTGGAACGTGGATTTCCAGGTCCCGATGGGGGAGCAGCCCCCACAGCCACGCCGGGACGGGTCCGGGATGAGTGGCAACGCTGTGATCATCTCCCCCGCGGTTCCGGCGAAACCCTACGTGCCGACGAAGGAAGAGAGCGAGTCGGCAGCGGCCATGTACCACTGTTCGGTCGAAACGGGTGCCCACGATGAGTGGCTGAACGACATTCACCAAGCCGAGGCGACGGCGGTCTCGCAGAACGAAGCCGCGTTGGATGAGCTGAACCCGAAGATCACGGCGCTGGCCAAGTCAGCATCAGCCGCCTTGCAGAGCCATGGGAAGTAGGCCGGTCGAACCCGCACATCGTCGACGCAAGGCGTGGACAGCGGCAGCGGTGTTGGCCGGACTGGTGATCGTCGGCATCGTTCTGACGACCATGGTTTTCCCAGCCTTGCGAACGCCCGAGCAGGTGGCGGCGGACGCGGCGCCACCTCCGCCCGAGCCAATCTCAGCCCGCGTCGTGGATCAGACGTTGACCTCGAAAGTCGTACTCCGCGCCCTGGTCCTGCCGGGGGCGACGGTCGACGTAAAAGCTACGGACATGCTGAGCGCGGCCGGGATGGTGGTCACGAGCCTGCCCAGTCCATCGCCGGTCACAGTGACGACTGGAACGGTCGTGGCAGTGGCTAACGGAGAGCCTCTGATCGCGTTCAACTGGCCATTTCCTGCCTACCGGGATCTTCACGTTGGTGACGCGGGTCCGGATGTGAGAGAACTGCAGAAGAGCCTGGGCGAACTTGGCTATTTGAGCGGGTCAACGGGAACGTTTGACACGGCGACCTTGTCGGGAGCCTCGCAGCTGTATGCCGACCTGGGGTACACGCTGCCGAAAACCTCCGAGCAGACTCCTGCGCTCTCCAAGACGGCTCAGACACCCGCCCAAGGGGCAGAATCGTCGAACCCGTCCGGTGGCACTGCCAGCGGACCATATGTGCCTGCCCGGGATATCGTCACCATTCCCCGTGCGAGCAGCGCCGTGACGTCCGCGCCCTTGAAAGTCGGCCAGAAGATCGACGCGGGCACGGTACTGCTGCGCCTGGATGGTCAGAGTCCCAGCGTGGCGGCGATAGCTACCGCGGACCGGGCTGCCAGGATCAAAAACGACATGACCGGTGTCCTGTACCAAGAAGACGGGACGCAGTACGCGGTGACCGTGACCAAGGTCGGCTCCGCCATCGGCGACCTCGCCGGGCTCGGCACAGGAATTCGCATCGATCTGTTGTTCGCCTCGGGCAGCAGAGCGCAACCGACCGGTGCGGGCCGCGGCTCGCTGAAACTTGAACTCACCCTCGCCACCCCCACCCGCGGACTCACGCTGCCGATCACTGCGATCTACTCTGACCAGCAGGGCGGAACCTACGTCATCCCTCTCAAGCACCCGGATCAGAAGATCCCGGTGCGGATCCGGGCGAACGTCGAAGGCACGGTCCAGCTCGAGGAGGGCTCAGGTCTCAGGGCCGGCGACGACGTCATCCTGGGATCATCGGACGGAGGCATCAACTGAGCGCGCTTGTGGAACTCCGCGGCATCTCCAAGACGTATCCGGGTCGCTCTCCTGTCACGGCTCTTCACCCCTCGGATCTCACGATCCAGGAAGGAGAGTCGGTGGCGATCGTCGGTCCTTCCGGCTCGGGAAAGTCCACCTTGCTGAACCTCCTGGGACTGCTTGACGTCCCCACCACCGGCACATACTCCCTGGCCGGGGTGGACATCTCTTCGTGCACGGAGACGGAGCGGTGCTCGATTCGCGGCCAGAAGTTTGGGTTCGTCTTTCAAGCTTTCCACCTGCTGCCTCAGCGTTCCGTGGTGGAGAACGTGGAGCTCGCGATGATGTACTCGGGGCTCCCTGCACGGGACCGCAGAACCCGTGCCGAAGAGTCGCTGGCACGGCTTGGACTCGGACACCGGGTGCTCGCGGATCCACGAGACCTTTCAGGCGGTGAGCGCCAGCGAACTGCCATCGCCAGGGCTCTCTGCCTCGAGCCAGAGGTGCTCTTCTGCGATGAGCCGACCGGTAACCTAGACTCGAAGAACAGCCGTGCCGTCATCGAGACCCTCTTCGAGCTCAACGAGCTGGGACAGACCCTGGTCATGGTCACCCACGACATGGCACTGGCAGCCCAGCTCAGTCGGGTCGTCCATGTTGAGGATGGACGCCTTGGCCCGGGTGGGGGCCTGTTGTGATGTTGCGACGGCTTGCATCAGGAGCACCTGGGCTCGCATTGAAGCCGAGCCGGCTCGGTCTCGTCGATATCCTGCGTGAGTCCTACCGATCCGTCTTCCGGGACCTTGCCCGGTCCCTTCTTGCGGCCTTGGGAACGCTGCTGGGATGCGCCGCCTTCGTCGCTACCCTGGGACTGACGGGTACGGCGAGCCACCAGGTCTCCAGTCAGTTCGATGCCCGCCGGGCAACAGAGGTGTCCATCACCGCTGCGCCTCCGGCGGACCCCTTCGACGCCGAGGCCGTTCTCGACCGGTGGTACACGTCCGCGTCTGTTGCTCGGGCCGACACGATCTCGGGGGTGCTGCACGGCGGAAGGATCTCGGTCGCCAGCGCTGTGTCATACCGCCGACTGTTCCTTCCCGAGAGCGACCCCGTTCCGGTTGACACCTACGGTGTCGATGACGGAGCACTGGCCGCCATCGCGCCGAAAGTGATCGCAGGGAGGACTTTCGACAACGGTCACGTAAAACGAGCCGACAGCGTCGTGATGCTCTCCAAGACGGTCGCCGATCGACTCGGCATCGCCGCGCCGGGCCCGGCAATTTTCGTCGGTGATACAGGTCTGACCGTCATCGGCATCTACGCAGACGTCAATCGCGAACCAGGCACTCAAGGAGCCCTTCTCCTGCCCATCACCTTCCTGGAACGATCGGAAGCGTTCCGCGGTGCACAGATCGCCCGGAAAATACTGCTGGAAACCGCGCCTGGGGCTGCCACCCAAGTCGGCGACCAGGCCGCCCTCGCCGTCGCCCCCACCAATCCGGGTGCCGTCACGGTTGTCGCCCCGCCCGATTCTCAGACGCTCCGCCAAGCGGTCGAAGGCAGCATCACCCTCCTGAGCCTGGTCGTGAGCGTTGTCATTCTCCTGATCGGGGCCATCTCGATCGCGAGCACCACAGCCGTGCGAGTCGTCCTCAGAACCCCGGAAATCGGCCTGAGGAGAGCGCTCGGGGCACGCAGGGTCGACATCTTCTGGCAACTCGTTGGGGAATCCGCCGGCATCGGCCTGCTGGGCGGGGCCGCTGGCGCCGTCGCCGGAACCGTCGTCACCATCGCTGTTTCACTCGCCAACCACTGGGTGCCCATCATCGACCCGACAGCACCCCTCCTGGCCATAGCCGCGGGCATCGTCGCAGGCATTCTCGCGGGGATTCATCCCGGCATCCGCGCGACTCAGATCAGCCCCGCTCGTGCACTCACGCGGTGAGCGATGAACTGGACCCCAGTGCCGGCGTTTCCGGCGCCGCTCCCGCTCCCGATTCCAGCCATCGAAAAATAAGTTCGATCTACAACTAGCTCGATGAGCGAGATATACGTTAGCCTAGCTTCATAAGTTCCGGTCGGCCCAGGTCGGCGGGAACACCAGAGATTCCTGGTTTCCGGGGAATGTCTGCTGAAGGGCAGGACCTGAGAAGTCGGGAGATGGCATGGAGAGTCGGCAGATCGTGCTCGCGAGGGCTGCGGAGAACGCGGCCAGGGCGAGCACCGCGCTTGCGGATGCAGAAGTCCGCCTCGAGCGGCACGACGACGGCTGGGTCCTCCACGCCGTGTACACGGTGGCCGGATCGTCGACCACCGTCGCGGCCATGGCCCTCGTGGAGCAGCGTCTCATCCCGGACCTGGAGGAGGTGCTGGGCGGTGCTTTCGTCCAGCGCCACATCCGGTTCGCGGTGGAGAGCGGCTCCGCCTCCAGGCTGCACCGGCTCCCCGAGTCGGCGTCTCTGGTCTCACTCTGACCGGGGTGGGAATCCTCGGGCGAATCCATCACCGAACGAAAGGACGAGCATCATGAGTTTCATCGACAAGGCCAAGAACGCTGCCGATCAGGCGGTCGGCAAGGCCAAGGAAGTCATCGGCGAGGCGACGGACAACCACAAGCTGGAGGCTGAAGGCAAGCTTCAGCAGGCCAAGGGTGACGTCAAGCAGGCCGGCGAGGACGTCAAGGACGCCTTCAAGGGCAAGTGACCCTGGCTGATTCTCCCTGCGCCGTCGGGGCCGGCATCGACCCACAGCATCGTGAGTGTGCCGGCCCCGAGGGCCTCCCCGCCCTCGGCTGCGGCCCCTGGCCGCGCCCCGGTGCGGACCGCGCAAGCACATCGATGTGGAAAAGGCTGATCTTTCGATGGCACTCGAACTGATCGACAAGCACTGGAAAGACGACGGCGACAACAGCGACCCGGGCGACACCCTCAAGCTCCTCCGAGAGTTCACCGTGGCGGCCGAGAGGGCGCGCGAAAGCATGCGCCGCGAACTCGGGGTGAACGCCACCGACCTCGCAGCCCTGGAGTACCTGCTCATCGAGAGCGATGCGTGGGGTGTCACGGCGAGCGTGCTCGGCAAGCAGCTCGGGCTGTCCTCGGCGTCGACCACCATCCTCGTGTCCCGTCTCGAACGGGCCGACTATCTGCGGCGGGAGCCCGCGCCCCGGGACCGCCGCGCCAACCTGCTCTTCCCGACGGAGCGTGCGCAATCGCTGCTGCGCTCGATCGTCGAGCACCAGACCGAAGCGCTCGCCGCCGTCGTGCGCTCATTCGACCGGGAGGACCTGGACGTGGTCGAGGAGTTCCTCGGCGCGAGCATCGCCGCCCTCCGGAACCCGCTGCCACCGCGCGGCTGAAGGCTCCGCCGCGCACTGCGGCGACAGCAGCCGGACTGCGCCCGAAGTGCGCCCTGGGCGCGTCCTGCGAACTTCGATGCCCTCATGCCCCCGAGGGGTCCAGCCTCCGGGCGGTCTCCTCGAGGGCGTCGCGCACGGCGGTGATGGCCGGGTGGCCCACACTGGCGAGCCGGGCCGAGGTGAACACGGTGCGCAGGGGTGCGCTGGGCAGATCGACCAGCCGCACGGACGACTGCGTGCGACCCACCCAGATCAGATCAGGGAGGAGCGCCACCGCATGCCCTGACTCCACCAGGCTGATGTGCGCCTGGAGGTCGGCGGTCTCGTACCGGACATCGGGTTCGAACCCCGCGAGCCGGCAGGCCTGCTCCGCCCAGTGCCGGGTGGCGGCGCCGCGGGGTTCCATGACCCACGGCAGGTCGGCGGCGTCCGTGAGCTGCTGCAAGGTGTTCTCCGGCGGCACCGCGAGCCGGATCGCGTCCTCCACGAGGGGCTTGCGGTCCAGGCCGGGCAGATGGGGTGCGGCATGATGCGGATACTGCTCCGCGACCACCAGGTCGAAGCCATGGGCCCAGGTCTCGTGTAGGGCCGTCTCCGGTTCGTACTGCACCATCTCGATCCGCAGCGCCGGGTGCTGTTCGGCGACGGCCTGGAGCGTCGCCGGGAGGAGGGCGAGCATGGCGCTCTGGAACACGGCCATGCGCACGGTGCCCCGGATCTCGTCCTGGCTCGCGGCCACGGCGGCTTCGGCCCGTTCGAAGGCGTCCAGCAGTTCGCCCGTGTGCTCCGCCAGCAGCTGGGCCTGCGGGGTCAGCAGCACCCCGCGTCCGGACTTCCGCATGAGTTCCACGCCCACCTCCTTCTCCAGGAGGGCGAGCTGTTGGGACACCGACGACGGGCTGTACGCGAGGGCGTCGGCCACCCCGGCGAGCGTCCCGCGGATACTCAGTTCGCGGAGCAGTCGGAGCCTGCGGATCTCCAGCATGAGGGCCTCGATTCAGGGGTGGACTCAGGGGTGCCGGCGGCCCTCGCGGGGCCCGGGCGGATAGTTCACTAAAGCTGATCCATATCCTACAGAAAACATCACTTTTCCTAATTTTCCTTTAGGCGCATACTGATGATCAGATCGATCCGGCGGCACGGTTCACAGTCGAATCACGGCACGCCGATCACCCCCCTCTCTCCGCCCCCGGTGACGCAACCCGGAACCGGCGGACAACACTGAAGTGCAAGGAGCGCCATGACCACCCCTGCTCGTGTCGAACTGCCATCCGTGAGGCCACAGGACCTGGCCACGGAGGCCATCGCCCTGGTGCGCCGCTGGCTCGAGGAGGGCTCCCGGATCCCCGTGGACGCCTCCGCGGCTCAGCTGGCCGGCGTCCTCAAGGACCCCAACGGCCTCGCGTTCACCGTCGGCTTCGTGGACGGCGTCGTCCGCCCCGAGGACCTGAGCGTCGCCGCCCGCAACCTCAAGGCCCTCGCCCCGAAGGTTCCGGCGTTCCTGCCCTGGTACATGAAGTCCGCCGTCGCGCTGGGCGGCTCCCTCGCCCCGGTCCTGCCCGGCGTCGTCATCCCCGTGGCCCGCCGCGTGCTGCGCGAGATGGTCGGCCACCTGATCGTGGACGCCACGGACGCCAAGCTCGGCGCTTCGATCCAGAAGATCAAGAAGCCCGGCATCCACCTCAACGTCAACCTCCTGGGCGAGGCGATCCTCGGTCAGAACGAGGCCTCCCGCCGCCTCGAGGGCACCCGGAAGCTCCTGGCGCGCCCCGACGTCGACTACGTCTCCATCAAGGTCTCCTCCACGGTCGCCCCGCACAACCACTGGGCGTTCGATGAGGCCGTCGAGCACATCATCGAGAAGCTCGCGCCGCTGTACCGCCTGGCCGCCTCTTCCAGCCCCCGCAAGTTCATCAACCTGGACATGGAGGAGTACAAGGACCTGGAGCTGACCATCGCGGTCTTCACCCAGCTCCTCGACCGCCCGGAGTTCAAGGACCTGGAAGCCGGCATCGTGCTCCAGGCCTACCTCCCGGACGCCCTGAGCGCGATGATCCGCCTTCAGGAGTGGTCGGCCGCCCGCACCGCCCAGGGCGGCGCCCCCATCAAGGTCCGTGTCGTGAAGGGCGCCAACCTGCCCATGGAGCAGGTCGACGCCGATCTGCACGGCTGGCCCCTGGCCACCTGGGGCACCAAGCAGGACTCTGACACGTCCTACAAGGCCGTCCTCGACTACGCGCTGACCCCCGAGCACATCGCCAACGTCCGCATCGGCGTCGCCGGTCACAACCTCTTCGACGTGGCGCTCGCCCATCTGCTCGCCGAGGCGCGCGGTGTGAAGCAGGGCCTCGAGTTCGAGATGCTGCTCGGCATGGCGACCGGCCAGGCCGAAGCCGTGAAGCGCACCGTCGGCTCGCTGCTGCTCTACACCCCCGTCGTGCACCCGGGTGAGTTCGACGTCGCCATCGCCTACTTGATCCGCCGCCTCGAGGAGGGCGCGAGCCAGGAGAACTTCATGTCCGCCGTCTTCGAGCTGGACAAGAACGAGGGCCTGTTCGAGCGCGAGAAGAACCGCTTCCTCGCCTCCCTGGAAGCTCTGACCGACACCGTTCCCGGCCCGAACCGCGTCCAGGACCGCACCGCGTTCGACGCCGCGGCCCTGGCCGAGGAGGAGCTGTCCCGCGCCGCGCTCGGCACCGGCGAGGCCGGCTTCGGCGGCCCGACCCTCAGCTTCGACAACACCCCGGACACCGACCCGGACCTCCCGGCCAACCGCACCTGGGGCCGCGCCATCCTGGAGCGCGTGCCCGGCACCGCTCTCGGCCTGGCGACCGCCGACTCCCACGTGCTGAACACCGCGGAAGAGCTCGACGCCGTGATCGCCACCGCCGTCGCGCGCGGCGCCGAGTGGGGCTCCCTCACCGGCGCCCAGCGCGCCGAGGTCCTGCACCGCGCCGGCGTGCGCCTGGAGGCCCGCCGTGCCGAGCTGCTCGAAGTCATGGCCGCCGAGTGCGGGAAGACCCTGGACCAGGGCGACCCGGAGGTCTCCGAGGCCATCGACTTCGCGCACTACTACGCCGAGCTCGCCAAGGAGCTCGACCACGTGGACGGCGCCACCTTCGTGCCCTCCAAGCTGACCCTCGTCACCCCGCCGTGGAATTTTCCGGTCGCCATCCCGGCCGGCTCCACCCTCGCGTCGCTGGCCGCCGGTTCCGCCGTCGTCATCAAGCCCGCCAAGCAGGCCCGCCGCTCCGGCGCGGTCATGGTCGAGGCCCTCTGGGAGGCCTTCGACGAGGCCGGCATCGACCGCAGCGTGCTCCAGTACGTCCAGCTGGCCGACCGTGAGCTCGGCACCCGCCTGGTCTCGCACCCGGCCGTGGACCGCCTGATCCTGACCGGCGGCTACGAGACCGCCGAGCTGTTCCGCAGCTTCCGCAAGGACCTGCCGCTGCTGGCCGAGACGAGTGGCAAGAACGCCATCATCGTCACCCCGTCCGCCGACCTGGACCTCGCCGCGAAGGACGTCGTCCAGTCCGCGTTCGGCCACGCCGGCCAGAAGTGCTCCGCCGCCTCCCTCGTGGTCCTGGTGGGCTCCGTCGCCACGTCCCGCCGCTTCAACCAGCAGCTCGAGGACGCCGCACGGTCCCTCAAGGTCGGCTACCCGGTGGACCCGCAGACGCAGATGGGCCCGGTCATCGAGCCGGCCCAGGGCAAGCTCCTGCGCGGCCTGACCACCCTCGGCGAGGGTGAGCAGTGGCTGCTCAAGCCGCAGAAGCTGGACGAGTCCGGCAAGCTGTGGAGCCCGGGCGTCCGCACCGGCGTCAAGCGCGGCAGCGAGTACCACAAGACCGAGTACTTCGGCCCGATCCTCGGCGTCATGACCGCCGAGACCCTGGAGGAGGCCGTGGCGATCGTCAACGAGATCGACTACGGTCTGACCTCCGGCCTGCACTCCCTGGACCCGGCCGAGCTGGACTACTGGCTGCAGAACATCCAGGCCGGCAATCTGTACGTCAACCGCGGCATCACGGGTGCGATCGTGCGCCGTCAGCCGTTCGGCGGCTGGAAGAAGTCCGCGGTCGGCGCGGGCACCAAGGCCGGCGGCCCGAACTACCTCGTGGGTCTAGGCTCCTGGAAGGACGCTGACGTGTCCGCCGCCGGCGCCCCGACCGCCGCGGCCCGTGGCCTCCTCGCGGCCGCCCGTTCCGCAGAGCTCGGCGCCGAGGACCTCGCGTGGCTCGAAGGCGCCCTCGCCTCCGACGCCGTCGCCTGGGGCGCCGAATTCGGCGCCGCCCGTGACGCCTCCGGCCTGACCGCCGAGCGCAACGTGTTCCGTTACCACGCCGTCCCGGCCACGATCCGCTTCGAGTCCGGCGCTTCCGGCAGGGGCCTGGCGGAGCTGGTCCGCGTCGCGGCCGCCGCGGCCACGGCGTGGGGCGGACGCACTCCGGAGGGCACCGTGGTGAGCTCCGCGGAGCAGCTGCCCGCCGCCGTCGTGCAGGCACTGAGCGCCGCCGGCATGCCGGTCATCCTGGAGGACGACGCCGCGTGGGCCGTCCGCGTCGGCCGTCTCGCCGCGAAGAACGGCCCGGAGTCCTCGGCCCGTATCCGACTGATCGGCGCTCCGGTGCTGCCGACCGCCGAGGCGGCCGACGGCAAGCCGGACGTCGCGATCTACGCGAACGACGTCGTCGCCGCGGGCCGGGTGGAGCTGCTGACCTTCCTCAAGGAGCAGGCCGTCTCCATCACCGCGCACCGCTTCGGCACGCCGAATCACCTGTCGGACGCGCTGATCTAACAGCGTCTCTCACGGCCGCGAGCCGCCAGTAGATGCCCTTATCCGTGCAGGATTCGGGCATCTACTGGCGGCTCGCGTCGTCGGTGGGGGCTACTTCTTCGGCAGGCCCGGCGGGTTCAGCTCGGAGGCGGGGATGCCCTCCTCCTTCAGACCCCAGCGGTCCAGGATCTTGCCGTAGGTGCCGTCCTTGATGAGGTCGTTCAGGGCGGCCTGCGCGGCCTTGGCGAAGCCGTTGCCCTTCTTGGTGCCGACGGCGATGTTCGCCTTCAGCGGCCAGCCGCCGTCGAGGAGACCCACGAGCTTCGTCTGACCGTTCTTGGCCGCCTTGTAAGCGGCGGTCGCGTTGGGACCGAGGGTGAGGTCCGCGCGGCCGGACTGGAGGGCCAGCGAGGAGGCCGAGTCGTCGTCGTAGTACTGGAACTGGACGGGGGCGAGGCCGTTCTTCTTGTTCTCGGCGTCCCAGGCCAGCAGGATCGACTCCTGGTTGGTGCCGGAGCCCACGATGATCTTCTTGCCCGCCACATCGGCCGGCTTCTCGATCGAGCTGATGGAGCTGTCGCTCTTGGCGTAGAAGCCGAGCTTGTCGCTGCGGTAGCTGGCGAAGTCGAACTTCTCCTTGCGCTCCTCCGTCACGGTGACGTTGGAGATGACGGCCTCGTACTTGCCGGAGGCGACGCCGAGCGGCCAGTTCTCCCAGGTGGTGGGGACGACTTCCGCCTTGAGGCCGAGCTTCTCCGCGACGGCGAAGGCGATGTCCACTTCGTTGCCCACGGGGGTCTTGTCGTCGTTGGCGTAGACGGCCAGCGGCGCCGCGAAGGGGCTGACCGCGACGGCCAGCTTCCCGTCCGCCTTCACGGCGTCCGGGACCAGGGCGGCGGCCGCGGGATCGGCGGTGACGGGGAAGCGGTCCTGCTGCGGCGTCAGGTTGAAGACCTTGCCGGAGACGGTGGCGGAGGGTGTGGGCGACGCGTCCTTGTTCCCGGCGGCGTTCGCGCCGGGGTCTGAGCAGGCGCTGAGCCCCACGGAAACGCTGGCGAGGAGGACGACGGCGGCCGCAGCGGTTGATCTTGCAGAGCTCATGATGACCTTTCGAAAGTAGAGCTGGTGCAGCAACTTTCACGGTCGCCGGAGTGCCTCGTCAAAGCCGTTCGACACGATGCGAGACGCGCGGAAACACGGGGAATCACGGCGTCACCGAGCGTCGCACACGGGGTCATCGGGCGTGCGGAAAGGTCATCTGGAAGCGTGTGGTTCCGGAGAGTGGGTCCCTCCGTGACGGGCCTCCGGAGCGCAGAAACCCGCCCCGGGAGCCCGGGGTGGGACTACTGTGCAGGGATGAGGAATTCGTATCCCGTGGGCGTCACTCTCCGGGGTGAGCGGCTGTGGCTGGTCTGGCAGTCCGAGGACGTGGCGGACGACGCCGCGCTGCCGGACGGGGTCGCGGTGGAGCAGGGCCGGATCGTCCATGCCCGCACCGAGGAAGGGCTCGAGGAGCTCGCCACCCGCTTCGGTTTCGACCGTGACGAGGAATCGCTGATCGTGGATCTCGATGCGGTGGAGGATGTGCCGGCCGGGCCCATACGGGACGACGCCTGTTCCCGCCTCGTGGAGACGTGGAACCTCCTCGGGGACGTGGCCTCCAGCGTGGGTGCGGACCTGGCCGACCGGGGACCGGTGGCCGAGCGGTGCTACGACAAGCTGTCCGCCGGGATGAACCTGGAGTCGCTGACGCCTGCGGGGGAGCGTTTCACCCCGGTCTTCTCGGGGGAGGAACGAGACGCCCTGACGGCTGTGCTGCGCCGTGGCATCGCCATTCTCGAGGCTTGCCTCTGAGGGGACCGGGGGTGTGTCACGCGACCCACCCGAGCGCTTTGGCGGCGTGCACGGCGAGCAGGAACCCGACGATCCCGATGATCCAGAGCGTGGTGGAGCGTGCCCTGCGCGTGAGCCAGGCATCGAGTCTCTCCAGGGGCTTCTCGACGAGCCGCCGCGCGAACAGCCGGCCCGCTGTGAGCACCACCGCGGGCGCGATCATCACCAGGCAGTAGAGCGCCAGGACCAGGAGCGCCGTCGGCTGGTCCGCCGTCTGCGTCGTGATGATGCCGGTGGCCGCGAGATACGGCAGCATCGACGCGATCTCCACGACGACGGCGCTCACCGCCAGCCCCATGAGCGCGGCGGCCCCGCTGTCCTCACCCATGGCCTGGTCGCGCCAGCGCCGGAGCCTCCCGGACTGCGTTCCGCGCTCGGCGGCACGTGCCCTCGCGGCCTTGGTGTCCAGGGCGAAACTGAGGACCAACAGCGTCACGCCGAGGAGGAGCTGAAGGAACTGAGCCGGGGTGGAGTCGAGCAGGCCGGACGCGTTCTTGAGCAGCAGGCCGCCGCCCGTCATGAGGACGATGCCCACGGCGAAGTATGCGACCGCCACCGTCCCCAGGTACAGCGCGATCCGTCCTGGTCGCATCCGTCCCGGAGCCATGAGCAGCCACACCGGCACCAGGAGCGTGCCGAAGCTGAGCGAATCCGTGAGGGCGAGCAGGAGCAGTGCCCCCGCTGCTTCGCCGGGAATGATCATCGGGTCTCCTCTTTCGCTTCACAGCATCAGACGCTCTTCGACAGGTATTGGTACGGTCGTACCAATTTGATGCTAGTACGAGTGTACTAGGATGACGGAGTGGGATACACGCCGCGCGAGGAGCGCAAAGCACGACTGGCCGAGGCGGTCTGGGAGATCGTCCTGGAACAGGGCATCAGCGCCGTGTCCGTCCGAACGGTCGCGGCCCGGGCCGGGGTGGCCGTCGGCTCGTTGCGGCACTTGTTCCCGACGCAGTCCGAGCTGCTCGAGTTCTCCGCCGAACTCATGGTGGAGCGAGCCACGGAGCGGGTCTCCGCGCTCGTCCCGGGCGCGGACCTGGTGGAGTACGTCCTCGCCGTGATCAGCGAACTCCTGCCGCTGACCCCGAACACCCGCCGCGAATTCGAACTCAACATGGCCCTGATCGCGGAGACCCCGGGTCACCCCGGACTCGCCCGCGCCCGCGATGACGCTCACGCCCGCCTCCTGGACCTGTTCATCCGGCTGGCCGGTTTCCTGCGGGACGAGGACCCGTCCGGGGAGGGCCCGCGCCATGACGGACGGCGGCTGCTCGCCCTCTGCGACGGCCTGGGACTCCATCTGCTGCATCAGCCGGCCGACGCGGACACCGGGTGGGCCGTCGTCCTGATCCGTGAGGAGCTCGACAGGATCCGGGGCGCCGAACGGGTGCGCTGAACCGTCCTGTGCGGCACGCGGCGGATCTCACAGGAATGCCCGGCCGCGCGTCGTCGTTGTCGCCCATGGGGCCGGTGATCCCGGCCTGCAACGTCGACGAAAGGCAGTCATGACCCTCAAGCTCTCCATCCTGGACCTCGCCACGATCGGCCCCGGCCAGAGTGTGAAGGAGAGCCTGGATGGCAGTGTGGCCCTGGCGCAGCTCGCGGAGGACGCCGGCTACAGCCGCGTCTGGTACGCCGAGCATCACAACATGGCCAGCATCGCGTCGTCGGCCACAAGCGTGCTGATCGCGCATGTCGCCGCCCACACGAAGACCATCCGCCTCGGCGCCGGTGGCATCATGCTGCCGAACCACTCGCCGCTGACCATCGCGGAGCAGTTCGGCACCCTCGAATCCCTGCACCCCGGACGCATCGACCTCGGCCTGGGCCGCGCCCCCGGCAGTGACCAGAACACCATGCGGGCCCTCCGCCGCGACCCGATGGCCGCCGACACCTTCCCCCAGGACGTTCAGGAACTCCAGGCCTTCCTGGGCGACAGCACCCTGATCCCGGGCGTCGAGGCCACTCCGGGCAAGGGCACGCAGGTGCCGCTGTACATCCTCGGATCCTCGCTGTTCGGCGCCAAGCTCGCTGCCGCGCTCGGTCTGCCCTACGCGTTCGCATCCCATTTCGCCCCCGCCGCCCTGCAGGACGCGGTCCGCATCTACCGCGAGCAGTTCAAGCCTTCCGCGCAGCTGGCCGAGCCGTATGTGATCGCCGGCGTGAACGTCGTGGCCGCGGACTCGACCGCGCAGGCCCAGGATCTCCTCCGCGACGCGCTCCGCCAGCGCGTGCAGACCTTCTTCGGCCGGGGTCACACGTTCACCGACGAAGAGGCCGATCTGGTGCTCGACGCCCCGCAGGGCCAGCACCTGCGGGAGATGGTGAAGTACTCCGCCGTGGGCGAGCCCGCAGCCGTTCTGGAGTACCTGGAGGGCTTCGCGAAGCACGCCGACGCCGACGAGCTGATCGTCGCCCACCAGGCCCCGGGCACCGAGGCCAAGCTGCGCTCCGCCGAACTGCTGGGCCAGATCGCGCTCGGCCAGGGCTGAGCGGGGCTCAACCGCACCGACGCGGGGCCGGGTCTCGCCAACGGCTGCGCCGCGGGTCATCATGAGGACATGGAACGGATTCGACTGCTGATCACGGGGCGGGTCCAGGCCGTGGGCTACCGCTTCGCCATGTGCCAGGCGGCGGAGGAGATCGGCGTGAGCGGCTGGGTGCGGAACCGCGCGGATGGTTCCGTCGAGGCCGAAGCCGAGGGCGATCCGAAGCGCCTCGCCGATCTCGTGGCCTGGGCGCACCACGGTCCTCGCTGGGCCCGGGTGGATGCGGTCCGGTCCGAGCCGGTGCCGCCGACCGGCGGATCCGGCTTCGACGTCCTGCCGGACGCATGAGCTGCGGCGGGGGACCGCCGTCGTCGGTCAGGGCGTGCGCAGTTCCGCGACGAGCTCGGTGAACGCGCGCGCGGCCGGACTCGGGTGCAGCCGGTCCCAGATGAGGATCTCGTGCCGCACGGTCTCCTCAACCAGCGGCACCACGACGACGCCGGGCATCGCCGCCGCGTACCGGCTCGGCAGGAGCGCCACGGCGAGGCCGCTGACGATCAGTTCGCGGGTCAGGTCCATGGATCCGAGTTCGTAGGCCACCTGGCGTTCGACGCCGGCACGCGCGAACGCCGCGTCGCTCTGTTTGCGCCCCGCGGAGGTGCGCGGGAAGTCGGCGAACGGCTCATCGGCGAGGTCGGTGAGGGAGAGCCTGTCCCGCGTGGCGAGGGGGTGCTCCGGAGCGAGGGTCGCGGCCAGCGTGTCCCGTGTCAGGACGCGCTGCGCCACGCCCTCCACGCGCGTGCCGTCGAGGAGTCCCAGGAAGCCGATGTCCAGGGTCCCGGCCCGCACCTCCGCGATCATCTCCTCGCTGTTGGCGACCCGTGCTGCGAGCACGAGTTCCGGAAAGCGCGTACGGCATTCCTTGAGCACGGACGGCAGGTCCACGGCCGTGACGGTGGGGATCACGCCGATCCGGAGGGTGCCCCTGACCGTGCCCTGGGCCGCTGCCGCCTCATTCCGGGCCCGGTCCGCGGCATCGAGAGCGGCACGGGCGTGGGGGAGGAACGCCTCGCCGGCCTCTGTGAGCCGGACCTGGCGGCTGGAGCGCATGAACAACTGCACGCCGAGTTCGCGCTCCAACGCCGCGATCTGGTGGCTCAGGGCCGATTGGACCACGAAGTTCCGGGCCGCGGCGCGGGTGAAGCTCCCGGTCTCCGCGATGCCGACGACGTACCGCATCTGCTGCAAGTCCATGCATCAAGAATATTCATGATTGGCATGAAATCCATGTGTTGGACTCATTGATGCGACCGGGGCCAGAGTGGAGGCATGACCACTTCACCAGCTCTTGAGACTTCTGCCGGCACCGGCGTGACGGTCCCCGGCGCCCCCGGCCCGGGAAGTCCGGGTGGCCCGGCCGAAGCCGCCGCGCCCGGCCCGGCCACGCGGCGTCGTGCGCTGCCCTTGGCGCTCGTGACCGTGCTCGCGGCGCTGGCGCCGCTGTCCTGGGGCACCACCTACCTGGTGACCACCGACTTCCTGCCGGTCGGCCATCCGCTCTTCGCGGGGCTGGCCCGCGCGCTGCCCGCCGGACTGGTGGCGCTCGCCCTCGGACGCGCGCTCCCGCATAGCGTGTGGTGGTTCCGGGCGGCCGTCCTGGGGCTGCTGAACATCGGCTTCTTCTTCCCGCTCCTGTTCATCTCCGCGGCGCATCTGCCCGGCGGGGTGGCCGCGACGCTCGGCGCCGCGCAGCCCCTGCTCGTGGCCTTCCTCGCGGTCGCGGTGCTCCAGGAGAAGCTGGTGTTCTGGCGCCTCGCGTGGGCCGTGGTGGGTGCGGTCGGCGTGGGCTTCGTGGTCCTGGGGCGGTCCGCCGGCCTTGACGCCGTCGGCGTCCTCGCGGGTCTCGCGGGCACGGCCTCCATGGGCCTGGGCGTGGTGCTGACCAAGAAGTGGGGGCGTCCCGCAGGCGTCCGACCGCTCGCGATGGCCGGCTGGCAGCTCACGGCCGGCGGACTGTTCCTCCTCCCGCTCACGCTGCTGGTGGAAGGCCTGCCCGCCGACGTCGGCCCCCGCGCCCTGGGCGGTTACCTCTGGCTGGGACTTGTCGGCGGACTGCTGGCGTACGCGCTGTGGTTCTGGGCCATCGGGAAACTGCCGGTCACGCGGGCCTCGCTCCTCGGCTTCCTCTCGCCCCTCATGGCGGCCGGGCTGGGGGTCCTGGTCAAGGGTGAGACGTTCGGGCCACTGCAGGTGGTCGGGCTGGTCCTGGCCTTCGGGGCGATGCTGCTCGGGCAACTGGGCGGCTGGCGTACGAAGCGGCCCGGGAGGAGATGAGGTGAGGGGTCTGTCATCACAGGCCCCCCTAGCCAAAGAGTGATCTACGTCATAGCATCTTTGTGATTCCTTAACCGGTATAGAGAGCAGGATCTCGCATGGTGTCGATGGGAAGATCAATCAGGAACTCACAGGAGAGCGCGGCGCCGCATCGCGTCTCACGGCGCGGCGGGACGATGGCTCTGGCAGTCACCCTCGCACTGGGCGGGCTGAGCGCTGGAGCCGCCCCGGCGTCGGCGGGCACTCCGGCGACCAGTCCAGCCGCCACCGAGAGTCCGGGGTCGCCACCTGCCATCCTTCCCGCGCCCCAGTCGATGCAGACAAGGGGCGAGGCGGTGCCGCTCACCGGCAAGGTCACCATCGTTACCGGGAGCCACGCGGACCAGCCCACGGTGGACGCGGTCCGCGCCATCGTGCAGCAGGCCGGCGGTAAGCCGGAGATCTCCGCGACGCCGCGCTCGGCGGGCAAGGAGATCTACCTGGGAACCGTGCAGGACAACCCTGCCATCTCCCACGTGGTCGCCGGGATGGGGGCCAAGGACGCCGCGGGCCTCCGGGCCGACGGGTATGTGCTCACCTCCGGGCGTTACGAAGGCCGCCCCGTCATCGCCCTCAACGGCTACGACATCCGCGGCACGTTCTATGCCGCCCAGTCGCTGCGGCAGCTCGTCCAGCGGAAGTCAGTGCCCGGCGTCGTCGTGCGCGACTGGCCGCTGATGTCCATCCGCGGCGCCATCGAGGGGTTCTACGGAATTCCCTGGTCGCAGCAGGCGCGGCTGGACCAGTTCGCCTTCTACGCTGAGCACAAGCTGAACACGTACATCTACACCCCGAAGGACGACGCCCTGCTGCGCGCGCAATGGCGCACGCTGTACAGCGGGGCGGACCTGGATCGTATGGATCAGCTCGTCAAGGGGGCGAACGCGAAGCATGTCGATTTCACCTTCGCGCTCTCGCCTGGAAACGACATCTGCTACTCCTCCGATGCGGACTTCCAGGCCACGGTGGCGAAGTTCGAGCAACTCAGGAAGCTCGGGGTGCAGTCCTTCTACGTCGCGCTGGACGACATCCCGCTCTCCTTCCACTGCGCCGCGGACAAGGCCAAGTACCCCGATCAGGGGAACTGGCACTGGCTCGCCGACGCTCAGGCCGACTACCTGAACCGCCTGGAGAAGGAGTACATCAAGCCGCACGGCCTCCCGCCGCTCCAGACGGTCCCCACGAACTACAACGGCTCGGGCCCCGATCCGTACAAGGGTGAATTCGGTGCGCGTCTGGATCCGGACATCCGCGTCCAGTGGACCGGTGAGGGCGTCTTCTCCGACACCATCACCACGGCCTCGGTGCAGCGTGCGAGCACCTCGTACGCCACGAAGCACCTGTACATCTGGGACAACTTCCCGGTCAATGACGGCCAGCGCGGGCGGCTCTTCCTGAACCCCCTCACGGGCCGCGATCCGGAGCTCTACAAGTACATCGACGGCATCACGTCCAACCCGATGATCGAACCGTACGCCTCGCTCCCTGCCCTCGCCGGCTACGGTGACTACACGTGGAACGGTCCTGCCTATGACCCGGCGAAGTCCATGGCCTCCGCCCTCCGTGAGCTGGCCGGTCCCGACGCCGGGACGCGCGCCGCGCTGGACACCTTCGCCGACCTGAATCAGAACTGGCCCTACCGCTCCGGGACCGAGAACGCCCCGGCGCTGAGCAAGGACATGCAGGACTTCTGGGCGGCCCGGGACCGCAAGGACCCAGGGGCGGCGACGGCGCTGCTGGCCCGCCTGACTGCCATCGAACGGCTCCCGCAGACGCTCCCTCGCATGGCGCAGCCCGGCTTCGCGCGGGACTCCAAGCCCTGGATCGACGCCGCGGCGCTGTGGGGCACCGCTCTGCGGCATCAGCTCGCGATGCTGAAGGCGCTCGACGCCGGCGACGGCACCACCGCGACCGCGGAGTACTTCGCCGCCTCCTCGGCCGTGGAGGCGGCGAAGGAGCCCACCGTCGCGGACCTCGGGGACGGCGGCGCCGTGGTCCAGAACGTCATCACTCCCTCGGTGGGGGACGGTGCATTCGAGGCGTTCAGCTCCAAGGCCGCCGGCATCTACCGGGACTGGCTCGGCGCCACCCCGCTGGCGTCAGCCGTCTACCCTGGTACCGCCACCAGCACCCTGGGCACGTACTCCACCTACGGCGCCGGCAGCATGACCGACGGTGATCCGCAGACCTTCTACTGGTCGAACGAGGCGCCCGTCGCGGGCAGCGCCGTGCAGCTCGACCTCGGCGCCGTGAAGCCGGTGGGGTCCATCGTGGTGCGGCAGTCGGACAGCGACACCCAGACCGGCGACATGATCTACAACGCCGCGCTCGAATATTCGGCCGACGGGGTCACGTGGACCACGGCGGGCACCTTCACGGCACGGCCGCTCGTGCAGTACAGCTTCGACGCGCCGGTGCAGGCGCGGTACGTGCGCTGGCGCGCGACCGCGCCGAATTCCGGCGGGCAGTGGGTGAAGATCCGCGAGATCCAGGCGGAGGCGCCGTCGTCGGCCACGAGCAACCTGGCCTCCGTGCCCGGTCAAGGGGCGCCTGCGGCGTTCGACGCCGATCCCGGCACCGCCTATCAAGCGGCATCGACTCCGGTGTCTGGTTCGTTCCTACAGCGCACACTGGACGCGCCGGTATCCGCGCGACAGGTCGAGGTGGTCGGGGCGACAAGCGGCACGGTCCAGGTGCTGCGGAACGGCTCCTGGGTGGACCTCGGGGCGGTCCAGGCGGGGACGCCGTACGCGGCCTTCGCTGTGGATCCCTCATGGGCGGTGTCCGGGGTCCGGATCCTGTTCACGTCGGGGCCGAAGGCCCCGCGGGTGAACGAGCTCGTCCTCCGCTGACGGTCAGTGGAGGAACGCAGCGATCACGAGCATGGCCGGCACTGCGATGATCGTGGTGATCAGCACGGTGTCCTTGGCGATCGTCACGCCCTGCTGGTAGCGGTTCGCCGCGACGAACACGTTCTGGGCGGTGGGGAGTGCCCCGGCGATCGTGGCTGCGAACAGGCCATGACCGTCGAGCCCCAGGATGAAGTGTGCCGCCAGGAACGCGAGCACCGGGTGCAGCAGCAGCTTGAAGGACGACGCCACCAGGATGTCCGTGCGGCGCCCGCTCGCCGCCGCGAGCGGACGGTTGCCGTTCAGTGACATGCCGAACGACATGAGCATCGCCGGGACGGCCGCGCCGCCGATGAAGTGAATGGGCTGCAGCACCAGATCGGGGAGTCGGAGGTGCAGGGCCGACAGGGCGAGCGCCAGCGCGGAGGAGACGATCACGGGGTTGCGGAGGATGATCAGGAAGAACTTGACCACCGGGTTCTGCCGCGTGCTGCGCCCGCCGAGGGTCGCATCCAGGAGCATCAGGTTCAGCGGGTTGTAGAAGGCGAGCTGGAAAATCAGCAGGGGAGCGACGTACGAGGCGTCGCCGAGCACGTAGACCGCGATCGGGATGCCGAGGTTGGCGCTGTTCGCCTGGCTGGCGCTCATCGCGCCGATGATGCTTTCCGGGCTGTCGCGCTTCAGGAGAAGCTTGCTGATCAGGAGGTAGGCCATCCCGACGGCGGTGCCGCTGATGGCCGCCACTGCGAGCTGCGGGCCGAGGACGTCCTCGAGGCGCGCCTTGGACAGGGTCTCGAACAGCAGTGCGGGGCTGGCGACGAAGAAGGCCAGGCGGCTGAGGGTCTGGCCGGCGTTCGGTCCGAGGATTCCGCGGCGGCCGACGAACCAGCCCACCCCGATGATGGCCCAGACCACGAAGAAACCGGCGAGAACTCCCAACACGGTCCCAGCGTAGCCTGAAGTCCAGAGTGTGGACTATTTCGTCTCATCTATTGGGCGGTTGCGAGTGGGCGAGGGCTGCCCGGACGCTCGACAGGGCCCTTAGGATGAAGGGGACCATGTCAGGGGGAACACATGAAATCACTGTCTCAGCGACTGCCCGTGCCCGATGTGCTGCGCGGCGTCGCGATCATCGCCATGCTCATCGCCCACGCGGCGAGATTCCATCCGAATGCTCCCCGGGCGGTGGAGTTCGCGGTCGGCAACATCAATGATCTCGCCTCGCCCTTGTTCGCCCTCGTCATGGGGATGTCCGCCCAGCTGACCTGGAACGCCTCGTCCCGCGCGGGCCGCACCTACCTGCAGCAGGTGCTCCGTGGGGTGATCCTGATCGTGCTGGGTCTGTGGATGGCGACTTGGGGCACCTGGGTCATGGTGGTGCTCGCCTATCTCGGCCTGCTTCTGATCATCGGCGTGCCAGTGCTCCATCTCCGGACCGCCTGGGTCGCGGTGGTGGCGCTCGTCGTGGTGCTGGCGAGCGACCCGCTCAACGCCTTCGCCCGGACCCAGACCTGGATCTACACCGCGGATCCCGTGACGCGCTTCTTCGCGGACATGGTCGCGCTCGGGGGGTCGTACCGGCTGACGAACCTCCTGCCGTTCTTCCTGCTCGGAGGGCTCCTCATCCGGCACGGTCTGCGCCGCGGACCGCTGCTGTGGGCCATGGCTGCAGCAGCGCCTCTCGCCTACGTGGCGCGGCCTCTCGCCGAAAAGCTCACGGGACGCGAGTTCCGGCTCTCCGGCAACTATGTCGACACCCTGCACGACGCCGGCCTGGTGCTCGCGGTGACCGTCGCCGTCGTGCTGCTGGCGACGTCGTCCGGCGCGCTGCGGACGGTGAGCGACCGCGTTTTCGCGCCCCTCAAGGTCTGGGGCCGGCACGCCCTGAGCCTGTATCTGCTGCACGTCGGCTTGATCGCCTGGTGGGTCGCGACGCACGAGCGGGTGCTGCCGTCGCACTTCGACCCGCTGGGCTGGGCGATGGTGGTCATCCTGCCGTTGGTGCTGTCCTGGTGCTGGGACCGCTGGGTCGGCACCGGGCCGGTGGAGTGGCTGATGGGCCGCGTGACGCTGCGCCCCAAGCCGCTCCGCCCGACCGCAAGCCGCACGGGCGCCCCGGGGAACGCGCCCGCTGAGCCCGTCCGCTGACGCCAGACCGTGCTTTGCGGCCAGACCCGGTGGCCGATGTGACTTTGCCCTGCGCGCTTCGGGCCTTAGCTTGACCCTGTGACCTCCGCTCCTTCCGTCCAGGCCTCCACCAGTGGCCCGGCCGTGTCCACGGCACGTCTCCTGAGCGCGCGCCGGTGGATGACCGCCGGCCTGATCGTCTCGATTCTCGGAACGCGCCTCGTCGAAGGTGGGTCCGATGGCCTCGTGGCTCTCGGCGTTCTGCCGCTTCTGTGGGTCTCGGTCCTGACCACCTTCGGTGAACTGGTGTCCTGCGCGTCGCCACTCATCGCCCGGTTGACCGCTCGTTTCAGCCCGGCCCGCGTCCTGGTGGCCTCCGACCTCGCGGAAGCGCTGCTCAGCGGTGTCGCGCTGGTGACGCTGCTGATCGAGCCGGGCTGGACCATGCCCGTGATGATCGTGTACCTCCTGCTCGCCGCCGTCTTCCCAGCCGTGACCGATGTGGTCGAGGAGTTCTACGGGCAGCAGCTCGCTCAGGTCGACGTGAAGCAGGCCCTGACCTTCAACGCCTCGGTCTACTCGGTGCTGGCCTTCGTCGGGATCGTCATCGCGATGCCTCTGGGCAACATCCTGGCCGGGGTGTCCATCACCGTGCTGATCGCGGGCAATCTGATCCTCTCGGCGCTCGGAACCCTGCTGCGCCTGGTGAGCTCCCGCACGGTGGTGACGCCGCCTGCAATTGATCAGGATCTTGAGGATTTCGGCGTTCTGGGGGAGCGGATGACCGCCCGCGTGTTCTTGCAGGACCTGTGGGCCACCGGAGCGGCGTCGCCATTGTTCAGCTTCCTCTTGCAGGTCGGGGGCACCATCGGAGGGGTTTTCGTGTACCTCGCCATCGCCCAGAAGTCTCCGATGGACCCCGCAGTCGCCCTGGCCTCGGTGATCGCCATGTTCGGCATCGGTGCGACCATCGGGCCGTGGGTCGGCCGGGCCCTCAGCTCGCGCGGCGAGATCAGGCGGCTCGTCTGGCTGGTGCTGGTGGCGACCGTGGCGTTCCTGCTCGTCGTCGCGGGTCTCCTGAGCGTCGTCGACGCCGCCGCCACGTGGTGGACCGGCCTCGTGTACGCACTGGTGCTCGGAATCCTGTCGCGCACCCGCGCGGTCCTGACCACCACCCTTCGTCAGCAGGACTACCGCGGCACCCGGTTCGCCCGGATCATGAGCTGGTCCTTCGCCGCCACGGCACTCGGGGCCGTGGCGGGAAGCTGGCTCGCGCTGGGACTGCAGCCCACGCAGCACCCGTCGCTCGCGTTGCTCGTCCAGGCCGGGTTCATCATCCTCGCTCTCGTGCTGCTCGCGGTGCGGGTGCCCACCGCCGCAGTGTCGGAGACCGCGCCGGCCCCCTGACCCCGGGCCCGCCGCCACCCGCGCCAACCGGCTGCGGCCCTCAGTGTGTGTAGACCGCCGTCGGGTAGCAGCCGATCGTGTGGACCGTGACCGGGGTGTCGAAGACACCGGTCAGGACCTCGGCGGTCATGGTCTCCTCGACGGTCCCCTCGTGCACCAGCAGCCCGTCCCTGAGCGCGACGATCCGGTCCGAGTAGGCCGCCGCGAAGTTCACGTCGTGGATGACGAGCACCACCGTCTTGCCCAGCTCGTCGGCGGCGCGGCGGAGCTGCTTCATCATGAGGACCGAGTGCTTCATGTCGAGATTGTTGAGCGGCTCGTCCAGCAGGATGTAGTCCGTGTCCTGGGCCAGCACCATCGCCACGAACGCCCGCTGCCGCTGCCCGCCGGAGAGCTGATCGAGGAACCGGTCCTGCAGGGCGGTCAGGTTCAGGAATTCCAGCGCGGACTCGACGGCGGCCACGCACTCCGCGGTCAGCCGGCCCCGGGAGTGCGGGAACCGCCCGAGCGCCACGAGGTCCCGGACCGTCAGCCGGGCCGAGAGGTGATTCTCCTGCCGCAGGATCGCGACCTTCCGGGCCAGTTCGGCGCTCTTCGCCCGGCGCACGTCCAGTCCGCCGATGGACAAGGAGCCCGCGTCGGCCTCGATGAGACGGCCCATGATGGTCAGAAGCGTTGACTTTCCGGCGCCGTTCGGCCCGATCAGGCTGGTGATGCCGCCCTCCGGGATGGTGGCGGTGACCGGCCCGAGGACCCGGGTGTCGCCGTAGTTCTTGGTCACATCCGAAAAAGAGATCACACTCTGCCCTTCCGCAGGAGCAGCACCAGGAACAGGATGCCGCCCAGGAATTCGATGATGACGGTCAGGAAGCCTGCCGCGTAGAAGACGTGCTGCATGATGAACTGCCCCACCACCAGGGTGAGCATGCCCAGCAGGAAGGCCATGGGCATCACATAGCGATGCTGGTGACTGCCGGTCACCTGATAGGCGAGTGTGGCGACCACGAAGCCGAAGAACGTCATGGGACCCACCAGGGCGGTGGAGAACGCCACCATGACCGCCACGAGCACCAGCATGAGCGTCAGTTCGCGCTTGTGGTCGACGCCGAGACTCTGGGCGCTGTCGCGACCCAGCAGCAGCACATCGAGCCGGTACCGCCGCTGCCACAGGATCACGCCCACCACCGCGCAGACGGCGAACGCCACGGGCAGATGGGAGACATTGACGTCGCCCATCCGGCCGAACAGTCTGGCGGACAAGAGGTCGTAATCGGTGGGGTTCAGCATGCGCTGGACGAACACGGCGATCGAATCGAACGCCAGCCCGAACACCACCCCGACCAGGAGGAGGATGTAGAGGCTGCCGTTGCGCCCGGAGAACAGCCAGCGGTACAGGATCGTCGCGAACACCACCATGAGCGCGGTCTGCGCCAGGACCTTCCCGATCCCCTCCTGCTGCGCGACCGCCGCCCCGCCGAACACGAACACCATGAGCGTCTGGGACAGCGTGTACATCGAGTCCAGGCCCATCATGGACGGCGTCAGGATCCGGTTGCCGGTCACCGTGTGGAACACCACCGTGCCCACGCCCTGGGTGAACGCGGCGATCACCATGGCCGCGAGCATCGAGAGCCGCGCGTCGAGCGCGAACCAGAACGCGCCCCGGATGAACAGGAACAGGAAGCCGACGACGGCGAGCAGCACCGCCGCCGTCGTGAGCAGGATGCGCGCGCGGGGACTCAGCGGCGCTCGCCGGGTGCGCTTCTCGGCGGCCGGCGCCGTGGTCACGGGGGAGACGGTCGTGCTCATGCGCGCTCCCTCGACAGCGACGGGCCCGCCGCGGACGCCCGTTGGGTCCGCAGCAGGATGATGATGAAGGCGACTGCCCCCAGCGCCCCGAGGATCACCGACGCGGGGATCTCCATGGGCGCCACCACCACGCGGCCGAGCAGGTCGCAGGCGAGCAGCAGCGCGACACCCGTGGCCACGACCCACGGCAGGTTCCGCCGCAGGTCATCGCCCAGGATCATGGACACCATGTTCGGCACGATCAGGCCGAGGAACGGGATGAAACCGACCACCACGCTCGTGACGCCGGTCGCCAGGGCCACCATGATGACGCCCAGGAACACGATGCGGCGGTAGTTCAGGCCGAGCCCGGTCGCCATGTCCTGGCCGAGGCCCGCGACCGTGAAACGGTCCGCCACGAGGAACGCGGCCACCGCGATCCCGGCCACGATCCAGAGTGGTTCGTAGAAGCCCTGCACGATCCCGCTGAAGCCGCCGGAACGCCAGGCCGTGAGGGCCTGCATGAGGTTGAAGGTTCCGGCGAGGAAGGTGGTCGCGGCGCCGACCACCGCGCCCAGCATGATGCCCACCAGCGGGACCACCACGGAGGAGCGTACGCGGACCCGGTCCAGCACGGCGAGGAACAGCCACGTCCCCAGGAACGCGAAGCCGGTGGCCACCACCATCTTCACCATCGGGGTCGCCTCGGGGGCCACCAGCAGGATGACGAGCATGCCCAGCCCGGCCCATTGGCTGGTGCCGGCGGTGCTGGGCTCCACGAACTTGTTCTGCGTGATGAGCTGCATGATCACCCCGGAGATGCTCATGGCGGCCGCAGCGAACACGAGGGCGAGCGTGCGCGGCACCCGGGAGAGCCAGAACATCTCCTGGGCCGCGGGGTCGCTGAAGAGTTTGTCGAGGGAGATGTCGTAGCCGCCCACCAGGAGGGAGACGAGCAGCAGGATGGCGACGGCGGCTGCCGTCGCCATCCTGAAGAGGCGCGAGGTCACGATGCGGTGCTGCCCGGGTGGCGAGCTACTTGGCAGCGCCGGACTTGGCGGTGAAGTCCTTGGCGATGGTCTTGAAGACGTCGGTGTACGCCTGGATGCCTTCGGTCAGGTAGAAGTCGGAGGGCAGGTAGACGATCTGGTCCTTGGCGTAGAACGGCACGTCCTTCCACACCTTGCCGAGACCTTCGACGACGGCCTTGGCCGGCTTGAACTCCTTGCCCTCCTCGGTGACGGCCGCATCGCGGTCCATCACGATCATCCACTCGGGCTTGGCGGCCGCGACGGTTTCGGGGGAGAGGCCGGAGTTGTTGTGCACGGAGTCGGACTTCAGCTTCGCGTCGTTCTGGGCGAAGACATCCTTGAGGTTCACGCCCTCGAGGATGCGGCCGATGCGGCCCGCGCCGTTGTCGATCTTGCCGCCGGAGGAGTTGGCGAGGAAGACGGTCTGGCCGTTGGTGGCCTTCTTGGCGTCGGCGACGGCGGCGTCGAGGTCGGCGACGATCTTCTTCGCCTCCTCCTTCTTGTCGAAGATGTCGCCGAGCGTGAGGGTCTGCTTCTTCAGGCCCTCGAGATAACTGGAGCCCTTCTCATCGCTCGGGGCGATGTCCACCACGGGGGCGATCTTGCTCAGCTTCTCCGTCTGGCTGGCGAAGCGGTAGCCGCCGATGATCAGATCGGGCTGTGCCTCGCTGATGTCCTCCATCTTCGGCTCGCGGTGGCTGCCCGCGTCCTTGATGTTCGCGTTGTTGATCCAGTCCTGGTACCCGTTCTTGGGCAGGAGGGGCTTGGGGATCGCGACGGGCTCGACGCCGAGGGCCTTGATGGTGGCCATGGACGTGTTGTCGAGGGCGGCCACGCGGGCCGGCTTGGTCTTGACGTCCATGGAGCCGGTGTTGGTCTGGATCGTGATGGTGGAGCTCGCGTTCTCGGCAGCTGTGGTGTCACCGGATTGCCCGCAGGCGGTGATGCCGAAGAGTGCTGCGGCGACGGCGGTGCCGGCGGCCAGGGTCTTGAAACGCGAGGTCATGCTTCCTCCAGAGATGCGGGTGAAATAGCAAATAGAAACGTGTCGTTATTTGCCGAAAACACACGCTATAGGAAGGTAAGCCTTACCTCAACTTAAGTGACCGGGGTCATGGGGATGTGACTGATCTGTTGCAGAGGGAGGAGGGAGGGAAGGAGGGTTTCTCGTTCGGAGTGGTTCGTTTGGTTAGAGCTTCAACTGATCGACGAATGCCCGGCGCTGATCCAGCGAGGGGTTCGGCTGCCCGTCTGGGAGGTTGAACTCTCGGGCTAGAAGATCAAGGTCCAGAGCGGCCCAGCGTCTGGCAAGGTCATCCCGGCTAGGTGAGGACAGCTGGTCTGCCACGTCCCGAGCCAGGAGTCGAATGGCGCCGAGGTCTGTGTCGAACTCGACCGACTCGAGAATGTCGATGTGTTCAGTCGTGTCGTACAGACGGTCGGTGACATGACTGGACTGTCGATACCAATATGCGACAAGGGGGAGATCCCTGGCGTCTTTGTACTCATTGAACGTGGATCGATCGATCCAGGACCGCATTTTCAGCGCCGCATACCCCGCCGGTCGGGGGATGCGAATGGATGAGCCGGCGGTGATTCGAAGTGGGAGTGCCCGCTCGTACACGTCGCGAAAGCCGAAGACGACAAGGTCCTCTTTGCGAGCCGCCGGCTGGCTGATGCCCGCGGGGTCCTCCACTGCGCCGAATGGCATGACATCGACCGGGATGCCGCCGATCAGATAGCGGATGCCATTGGAACCTACCCGGGCGAAGGAGGTCTCGATGCGTTTCGATACGCCCCAGTAGTTCACCGCGATTCCGACGTCGATGTCGCTGGTTCCGCGCACGGGGAATGAGTGGCCGAGTGCGGCGTGCAGGATATCCTTGCATGCCGCCCCTACGAGGAGCGTGCGGTCCGGTTCCAGACCTGCGACGTCGCGGAGCTCGGTGACCACTGGTGTGACGGTGGCTAGATGACGGCTGTCGATGTGTGACAGGTCAAGCATGCTCCATCCTGACCGTGTGTGCTGCTTCGAGCTGCCGGTTTTCGTTTGCCGCCATGAGTTCGGCATAGGTTAGGAGCCAGGGGGCAGTGTGGATGCCCGGCTCTTCCGGATGTAGTCCGTGCCAGAATTGCCGGCGAAGGAAGATGTTTGGATTTTCGGTGGTTCTACGCCAGCGATGCTCGCGAATGAGTTCCGTAGGGCTCTCCACGGTGAAAAGAGTCAGGGTTTCGGGGCGGAGGATGCCCGGTATGGCGGCCTCGCCTGCGACGTACGCCGAAAAGGTGCTGGACCTCAGGCTGCTGAAGTCTCCGGAAAACGCTCGGACCTTGCTTCTGGCCCCTAGGCCTGCGGGGTAGGTCGCGGTCCATTGATCGATGAGGCGGTCTTGCCGATGCTGGATGAGGCTCCGGTGTTCGTCCAGGAAGCCCTCGGCTTCCAGTAGTCCTAAGGTTTCCTGTGTTTGACCTAAGGAAGTTCCGGCTGTGTGGGCGAGTTGTCTGACCGGCTCCCGGAGAAGCTGTGGCCACGAAAGGATGGCGAAAATCACCTGCGCTCGTTTCGTGCTGAACAGGTTCACTCCACCTCGGGGCAACCGAGATGTATCGAGGTTGGATTTTGCCGATGTTGTCAGACGCCTTCCGCGCACGTCAATGTGCACGCCTTTGAAGGTGATGTAAGCGTTACCGGCTTGATCTAGGAAGTTGATGCCGAGCTGCCGGAACATCTCCGCGCTGCGTTCGGTAGCGCGGGGTCCCAGGATAAAAAGTGGCGCCTTCTGTGGATGATGGGTCCACTTGCGCTCCAGAGAGGAAAGGGTCATCTCGTCGCTGAAAAGCGCAAGGTATCGAGTCGGGCCCTGATTGTGAACCAATGTCGCGGAAACCGGTTCGTGAGGCTGGAGGCCTGCGAGAGTGGTCGGGATTTTTAGGTGGAGCCCCAGCTCGTCCAGGCGACTGCTCAGGGCGCGTGCCAATGACTCTTCCACTTCGCCTCCTGTTCAGTCTAAGGTGATGTTCATTCTAATTGAAAATCTTCTTAGAGTGAACACTAAGACTAAGACTAAGACTAAGACCGAGACCAAGACCAAGAGCTACGGCTAGGGAAAAATGAGTGCCGGAGCTGCCGGCCCCCGGGCGATGCTGCTCTCGAGGGCTTCCCGGTCGGTCGTCGTCGTTACAGCGCGTGGGGCGGGC
Organism: Arthrobacter woluwensis; assembly: GCF_900105345.1. Taxonomy (NCBI): domain Bacteria; kingdom Bacillati; phylum Actinomycetota; class Actinomycetes; order Micrococcales; family Micrococcaceae; genus Arthrobacter; species Arthrobacter woluwensis. The sequence goes on along the minus strand of NZ_FNSN01000003.1, from coordinate 123,042 downwards.
GGACCGAGCCGGCCGTGACCGCCTCGGCGGGATCCGAGCCCAGCTGGATGATGCGGTTGGCGCCATCCACGTGGACCACGCTCGGGACGAAGGCCTTCGCCTCTTCGGTGGTCATCTGGCCGTAGCTCATGAGGATGACCGTGTCGCCCACGTGGACGAGATGAGCTGCCGCGCCGTTGATGCCGATCACGCCGGAACCACGTTCACCCGCGATCGTGTAGGTCTCGAGGCGGGAACCGTTCGTGACATCCACGATCGAGACGAGTTCGCCCGGCAGGATGTCCGAGGCTTCCAGCAGGTCGAGGTCCACCGTCACCGAACCGACGTAGTGGAGATCGGCGTGGGTCACCGTGGCACGGTGGATCTTGGACTTGAACATGGTGCGCAGCATAGCGACTCAAGTCTACGCCGCCCGGCTGGGCGTCAGTCCTGCCCGATCGCTCGCCTCAGCCAGCCGGCGTCGCGCGTCAGGGCCTCCGGGGAGTCCTCCGGCACGAATTCGAACATCACGTCCACCGGCCTGCCCGCGCCGCGCAGCACCTCTGCGGCGCCGAGCCACAGGTCCTCGCGGGCCTCCAGGGGCAGCCGGGCATCGAACGGCCACCAGGAGAAGCAGTGCACGCCGGACAGCCGGGGCAGCAGCGCTTCGAGGTGGTGCAGCGCGTCCTCGGTGGGCTGATCGACGTTCGGCTGCCAGTAGACACCGACGTTCGCCCGGTCCACCTCGTCCAGCAACATCAGCGTGCTGTCCAGGGTGTCCGTGAGGGTGTTGCGGTGATACTCGAGGGCGAGTTCGACGCCGGCGTCCGCCGCGGCGTCGGCGGCGTCCCGGAGGCCTTGGGTCACCCGCGTCCGGTGGGCCGGGTCCGACGCGTCGGTGCCGAGGGCGCCCGCCCAGACGCGGACCCGGGGTGCGCCCAGCGCCAGGGCCGTGTTGAGGACGGGGCGGAAGTCGTCGTCGTGCGAGTCGGCTCGGAAGTACGAGCCCAGGGAGAGGACGCGCAGGCCCGCGGCGTCGGTGAGGCGGCGCACCTCGCGCGCGGCGGCCGGGTCCGGGCAGTGCACATCGGAACCCCATTCGATCCCCGCCAGGCCGGCGTCGGTCGCGGCCGCGAGGACACCGGGGACGTCGAGGTGCCGGAAGGTGACGGAGCAGAGTCCCAGGGTGTGGTCGGGCATGAGGCCAGCCTAGGCGGGCGCCCGGAGTCCCGGGCGCAGATGACCGCAGATGCACACGGCCGCGCCTGCCCGGCGCGGGCGACTGCCGCTCCGGCGCCTCCGGCGGACGTGCCGGGCCGCCGCCCCGTGTGGGCCACCTGCGGGCTACCTGCGAGCCTCCTGGCCGGCAGGAACGCGCGGGTCGGAGGTCTGCCCGTCCAGGTGCCCACCGCCGCTCGCCCGATGAGCCGCCGCGGCCTCGGTGATGCGCACCGCCATCCCCTTGAAGATCACGCCGTGGAACGGCAGGACCGCCAGCCAGTACAGTCGGCCGGGCAGCCCGTGCGGCAGGAAGATCGCGCGCTGGTGGTACTCCGTGACGCCGTCGGACTGCTCGATGGACAGCTCCAGCCACGCGCGTCCGGGCACCTTCATCTCGGCTCGGAGCCTGAGCAGATGCCCGGGATCGAGCGCCTCCACGCGCCACCAGTCGAGGACGTCTCCCAGGTGGAGCAGTCGTGGATCACGGCGGCCCCGGCGCAGGCCGACTCCGCCCGCCAGCTTGTCGATCCAGCCGCGTACCGACCAGGCGAGCGGGAACGAGTACCAGCCGTTCTCGCCGCCGATGCCCTGGATGACGTCCCACAGCTCCTCGGGGGAGGCGTCAGTCTTCTGGACCCGCGTGTCCGTGAACACCGTGCCGCCGGTCCAGTCGGGGTCGCTCGGCAGGGGGTCGGACGGCGTCTGCACCGCACTCGATCCGGCCCAGGTGGTCTCCACTTCGCCGCGTTCGATCTTGACGAGCGCCAGTTCGACGGCCCGCCGGTAGTCGGTCAGCCCGCCGGGCGGGGGAGCGATGTGCTGGTCGATGGAGTGCTCGCGCACGACGCAGTCGTTCTGCAGCGATTCGACGAGCGGCACCGCGAGGGACCGGGGGATGGGTGTCACGAGATTCACCCACTGTGCGGCCAGCCAGGGGGTGAGCACCGGCAGAGGCAGGATGACGGGCGGCCGCAGCCCGGCGGCCCGTGCGTAGTCCTTCATCATGTCCGCATACGTGAGCACGCTCGGTCCGCCGATGTCGAAGGTCGTGTTCACCTCGGGTGGCAGATCGGCGGCCTCCTCGAGGTAGTAGAGGGCGTCCCGGACGGCGATCGGCTGGACCCGGTTCAGGACCCAGCGCGGCGCGGGCATGACCGGCAGGACGTCCGTCAGGTGCCGGATCATCTCGAAACTCGCCGATCCGGACCCGATCACCAGGCCGGCCTGGAGCACCGCGGTCGGGACGCCGGACGCGAGAAGGATGCGCCCGACGTCGCGCCGGGACTGCAGATGGCGGCTCAGGTTGGTCCCGGGGTTGAGGCCGCTGAGGTAGACGATGCGCTGGACGCCGGCTCGGCGGGCGCCCTGCGCGACGGTCTGCGCCCCCACGCGCTCCCGTTCCGCGAAGCGCTCATGGGATCCGCCGCCCATCGAGTGCACGAGGTAGTACAGCACTTCGGCGCCCCGGCAGAGGGCGTCCATGGCGTCGGCGTCCTCGAGGCTCCCGGGCACGACCTCGACGTCGTGCCGCCAGGGGACGTCGCGGAGCTTCTCCGGCGTGCGGGCCAGCACCCGGACCCGGTGCCCCGCCTCGACGAGCCGGGGGACGAGCCGTCCGCCCAGATAGCCGGTGGCGCCCGCGACGGCGATCGTCCGGCGCGTGCTGTTCCCGTGGTCTTCAGCGGACATCGGACTCCTCCTGTCTGGACACACTTCGTTTACTAGACGATCATATTTGTAGATGATCGAGCGATTCAAGAGGTGATGCCATGACCGGGAGGCCCGAAGTCTCCATCGTCTGGTTCCGTGACGACCTGCGCACGGCGGACCACCCCGCCCTGCGTGCCGCCCTCGACGCTGGGCCGACGATAGCGCTGTATGTGCTGGACGAGCAGTCGCCCGGTGTGCGGCCCCTCGGGGGCGCCGCGCGCTGGTGGCTGCACCACGCGCTCGCCGACCTGCGGAAGGGGCTCGCGGAGCTCAAGGTGCCGCTGGTGATCCGCCGCGGGTCGGCCGCTTCCGTCGTGCCGGATGTCGCATCGCGCGCGGGTGCCGGCGCGGTCTTCTGGAACCGTCGCTACGGCGCTCCCGAGCGGCGGGCCGACCAGGCGGTCAAGGCCCTCCTGGCGGCGGCAGGCCGCACGGGCAAGAGTTTCCAGGCCACGCTCCTGCATGAACCCTGGCGCATCACCACGCAGCAGGGCAACCCGTACCGCGTGTTCACCCCGTTCTGGAAGACGCTGAGCGCCCACGATTTCCGTCCGCCACTGGCCGCGCCGGGCCCGCAAGACGCCCGGAACCTCGCCGTGCCGGACGGCCTGGAGCTGGAGGAACTGGACCTTCTGCCCAGCCACCCGGACTGGTCGGGACCGCTGTCCGAGGCCTGGACCCCCGGCGAGCAGGCCGGGCAGGAGATCCTCGCGGACTTCCTGGACGATCGCCTGACTGACTATCGCGAGGCGAGGGAGCGGCCCGGCGTCGACGGCTCGAGCAGGCTTTCGCCCTATCTGCGCTGGGGGCATGTGAGCCCCTTCCAAGTCTGGGCCGGGCTCGCACCGCTGCGCCGGGAGGCGCCCGAGAGTTCCGCGACGTTCGCCTCCGAGCTGGGATGGCGGGAGTTCGCGTGGCATCAGCTCTATCACCACCCACGGCTGGCGACGGTGAACCTCCGCCCGGAGTTCGACCGGCATCCCTGGTGGCTCCCGGGCGAGGAAGAGCCGGACGGCGGGGGCGGGGATGGCGACATGACCGCTCTGCTGCACGCCTGGCAGCGGGGCACGACGGGCATCCCTCTCGTGGACGCGGGCCAGCGCCAGTTGTGGAACGCCGGGTGGATGCACAACCGGGTGCGGATGGTCAGTGCGAGCTTCCTAGTGAAGAACCTCGGGATCCACTGGCGGCTGGGGGAGGAGTGGTTCTGGGACACTCTGGTGGACGCGGATCCGGCCGCGAATCCCTTCAACTGGCAGTGGGCCGCCGGAAGCGGCGCGGACGCCGCGCCGTTCTTCCGGATCTTCAACCCGCAGACCCAGGCGAAGACCCATGACCCGGACGGCCGGTACCTCGCGGAGTGGATCCCGGAACTGAACACGCCCGAGTACCCGCAGCCCTGCGTCGACCTCTTGGATTCCCGGAAGGACGCTCTGGACCGTCTGAAGATCATGTCTGAATCCGGGGCGCATCAGGCTCAAACGGCAGGGAGATCCTAAGATGTATCGCATGCATCCGGAAGAAAGCGCCTTCGGCGTGGAGTCATCCCCAGAACGTGAGCGCCTTGCCGCCACGCCCGGATTCGAGGTGCTGTTCCTCCTGCAGAAGTTCACCACCGAGGCGGAGCGCTACTCCGAAGTGGTCCGGCGTCATCACGGCCTGGCCCGCAACGACATCCACGCGATCAACGCCGTCGTGGAAGCCGATCGGACCGGCGCGACCGTCACGCCCCGCGACCTCCGCAGGCTCCTGATCCTCAGCTCGGCGGCCATGACGTCCGTGCTCGACCGCCTTGAAGCCTCGGGGCACCTGCAACGGCATCCGAGCCCGGTGGATCGTCGGCAGCTGGTGCTCAGCTCCACCCCGAGCGCCCGGGCGACGGGCCGGGAGATGTTCGACCCGATGGTCGAGCACATGATGCCCGTGCTCGGCGAATACTCCGAGGAGCAGATCGCCCTGTTCGAAGAGATGATCACGAAGCTCACCGACGCCATCGCGGCCGCTCGCGAGGAAGTCCAGGCGGCCGAGGGGTGACGGGCCGGACGCCGGAGGCTTAGTCGCCGGAGGCCGTCCTTCGCCGTGGATTCCACGGCGAAGGACGGCCTCTGCATTTCCGGGCGTGCCGTCTCCGGGGCGCCCTGCGTCCGTCAGCGCAGCGCGAAGATGGTGCGGTGCCAGTCCTTCTCCACGACGCCGCCCAGTTCGAACATCACGTGCTTGACCTGGGTGTACTCCTCGAAGGAGTAGGCGGACATGTCCTTGCCGAAACCGGACTGCTTGAAGCCGCCGTGGGGCATCTCGGAGATGATCGGGATGTGGTCGTTGACCCACACGCATCCGGCCTTGATCTCGCGGGTCGCGCGGAGGGCGCGCTGGATGTTCGAGGTCCAGGCGGAGGCGGCCAGGCCGTAGACGGTGTCGTTGGCGAGGGCGATGGCCTCGTCGTCGTCATCGAAGGGCAGCACCACCAGGACGGGGCCGAACACCTCGTTCTTGACGATCTCGGAGTCCGGGGCGGCGTCCACGATCAGCGTCGGGCGGTAGAACGCGCCGTCGCCGAGCCCGTCGTCGGTGGGGACGTATCCGCCGGCCACCACCCGGGCGTAGCCGCGCGCCCGCTCGACCATGCCGGCCACGTGGTCCCGGTGGCGGAACGAGGACAGCGAGCCGATGTCCGCGCCGTCGTTCTCCGGGGTGCCCAGGACGATCCCGTCGAACCGTGCGGCGAGCTTGTCCACGAACTCCTGGTAGACGCTGCGGTGCACCAGCGCGCGGGTCGCGGCCGTGCAGTCCTGGCCCGAGTTGATCAGGGAGCCCGCGACGGCGCCGTGCACCGCGGCGTCGATGTCGGCGTCGTCGAACACGACGAAGGGCGCCTTGCCGCCCAGCTCCAGGTGCACGCGCTTGGCGTTCACGGCGGCGGCCTCCAGCACCGTGCGGCCCACGGCCGTGGAACCGGTGAAGGAGACCATGTCCACCTGGGGATGGCGCATGAGCGCCGCGCCGATGGTGCTGCCGCTGCCGACCAGGACGTTCACGACGCCGTCCGGCAGGCCCGCCTCGCTGAGCGCCTCGGCGAACATCACCGACGTCAGGGGCGTGATCTCCGCCGGCTTGAGGATGATGGTGTTGCCCGCGGCGATGGCGGGCAGGATCTTCCACGCGGCCATCTGGAGCGGGTAGTTCCACGGCGCGATGGACCCGATGACGCCGATCGCCTCGCGCCGGATGGCGGAGGTGTGGTCGGCCGAGTACTCCGCCATGGCCTTGCCCTCGAGGTTCCGGGCGGCGCCGGCGAAGAAGTCGACGTTGTCGATGGTGCCGGGGACGTCGAACTCGCGGCACAGGCGCAGCGGCTTGCCCGTCTGGGAGCTCTCCGCCTGGGCGAACTCCTCGGCGCGGGCCTCCAGGATGCGGGCGAAGCGCTGGAGGATCGCGGAGCGCTCGCCGGGGGTGGTGCGGGACCACGCCGGGAACGCCGCGCGGGCGGAGGCGACGGCGGCCTCCAGGTCGCGCAGACCCGCGAGGGTGACGGTGGCGGTGACTTCACCCGTGGCCGGGTTGATCACGTCCTGGGTGGCTCCGGAGGCGCCGGTGACGGCCTTGCCGTTGATGAACTGGTGCATGGTGCGCCCTTCTCTGACAGTGAGTGCTCAGCCGTGGTGGATCGCCTCGGAACCCGCCACGGCTGAGCACTCAGGTGGCAGAGAGGTCGCTTTCGCGCTCAGCGCTGTCCAGGATGGCGGCGAGGCCGGCCTGGAACGTGCTGAGGGAGTCGAGCCCTTGCAGGGCCCGGTGATGCTTTTCGAGCAACGGGTGCCCGGACAGGTGGGAGAACACCCGCGGGTTGAGCCACGGGTCGTGCCCCTGGGAGTCGGGAAGCCGCTGGATCTCCAGCGCGATCCCGGCGCCGAGGGCCAGGGTGTAGCTTTCGAGGGCCGCGTAGTAATGCACCACGCGCTCCTCGGGGAGTTTCGCGTCCGTGAGGCACTGCAGCACGAACTCGATGGCTTTCAGCTCGCCGGGACCGTAGGTGTCCGTGGCGAAGGATTCGCTGCCCAGGGAGGGGTACTGCATGAAGACCCTGAGCAGTTCGTCCAGATAAGCCTCGAGCCGGGCCCGCCAGCCGTGCTGCCGGCCCGCGGCCAGCGTGCGTTCCACGGAGAGGGCGAAGAGCCGGTCCAGAGCCGCGCGGATGATGGCATCCCGATTGCGGAAATGCCGGTACACCGCAGTGGCGTCCACTCCGAGTTCCTCGCCGAGACGGCGGAACGTCAGGCGCTCGCCGGGATCCTGTCCGGCGATTTTCAGGACTGCGTCGATGATGGTTTCCGGGTCAAGCCGTGCGCGGCGATCACTGGGCTGCGCGGCCTGCGCCATCTATCCACCCCGCTTCCATGCCTCGGTTCTGGAACCCCACGGTACACGATGCCGAGGCCGGCACGTCAAGGGAGTCAGCCTTGATGTCATTAACGATGTCAACGCTGTTGACTTAACTGTGACCCGCATCATAGTGTCAGGTCCAATCCAGCCCCGCACACAGATTCGAGGAGCTCATGGCAATTGCGCAGACCATCCTGGAGAACGGATGGGTCTACACCGGCAGGGACGACGTCCCCCGCCGTGCGGACCTGGCGATCGGCGACGGAAAGATCCTGGCGGTGGGCGCCGCCGAGGAGCTGGCGCCGCTGGCCGACGGCGCCACCGAGCGGCTCGACGTCGCGGGCAAGCTGATCGTGCCCGGCTTCCAGGACTCCCACATGCATCCGGTCTTCGCCGGGGTGGAGCTGCTGCAGTGCGATCTCACCGAAGTCACCAGCGCCGACGACGCCGTGGACACCGTCCGCCGCTACGCCGAGGAGCACCCGGATGAGCCGTGGATCCTGGGCGCCGGCTGGTCCATGGAGCACTTCCCGGGCGGGACGCCCACCCGTCAGCTCCTCGACGCCGTGGTCCCGGACCGCCCCGTCTTCCTGCAGAACCGCGACCACCACGGCGCCTGGGTCAACAGCAAGGCCCTGGAGCTCGCGGGCATCGACGCCACCACCCCGGACCCGGAGAGCGGGCGATTCGAACGGGAAGCGGACGGCACCCCCGCCGGCACGGTGCACGAGGGCGCCATGGACCTCTTCGCCTCCGTCCGCCCGGGCACCTCCGAGGAACTCGCCTACGCCGGGCTCCTCAAGGCCCAGGAACTCCTGCTCTCCCAGGGCATCACCGCCTGGCAGGACGCCTGGGTGACCATGCCGGAGGACGGCAGCGTGGACCTCCTCCAGGTCTACCTGAAGGCCGCGCAGGCCGGGGACCTCAAGGTGCGCGTCCGCATCTGCCAGTGGTGGGACCGCACCGCCGGAGACGCCCAGCTGGAACCCATCCTGGCCCGCCGCGAAGAGGTGGCCCAGGCGGTCGCGCCGGAGCGCCTCACCGCGAGCACGGTCAAGATCATGGTGGACGGCGTCGCGGAGAACTTCACCGCCGCCATGCACGAGCCGTACCGCGACCACCACGGACACCACACGGACAACCGGGGCATCGAATTCTTCGACCCGGAGGAGATGAAGGGCTTCGTCACCGCCCTGGACGCCGCCGGGATGCAGCTCCACTTCCACGCCCTGGGAGACCGCGCCGTCACCGACGCCCTCGACGCCCTGGAACAGGCCCGCGCCGCGAACGGCGCCACCGACGGCCGCCACCACCTCGCCCACCTGCAGCTGGTCCGGGCCGAGGACACCCCGCGCTTCGCGAAGCTGGGAGCGGCCGCGAACATGCAGGCGCTCTGGGCCTGCCACGAGGACCAGATGGACGAGCTCACGCTGCCGTTCCTGGAGCCCGACGCCGAGGAACGCCACTACCCCTTCGGCGAACTCGCCGCCCACGGGACGCGGCTCGCGGCGGGCAGCGACTGGCCCGTCTCCACCGCGGACCCCCTCGCCGCCATGCACGTGGCCGTCAACCGCACCTCGCCCGGCGAGACCGGCAAGCCCCTCGGCCCCGACCACCAGAAGCTGAGCCTTCAGCAGATCCTGAACGCGTACACGCAGGGCACGGCGTGGATCAACCATCTCGACCACCTGACGGGCACGCTGGAGGAAGGACGGCTCGCGGACTTCGTGGTCCTGGACCGGGACGTCTTCCAGCTCCCCGCGGAGCAGATCCACACCGCCCGGGTCGAGGAGACCTGGATCGACGGAACCCGCGTCTACCGCAGGACCGCCCAGGAGGAGGAAGCATGAGGAAGACCCTGCGCGGCGCCGCGCCCCAGGGACGCCGCGTGAGCGCGCTCCGGCGGCTGCGGGAGCGGTTCGGCGCGCCGTCGTCGTCCGCTGCACGCCCGACGACGGCGGCCCGCGGCAAGGCGGCCATCACCCTCGCGGTGGTCGGCGGCCTGGGCCTGAGCGGCTGTGCGGCCCGGCCCGGCGCCACGGGCGATTCCGGCGAAGCGAAGTTCACCCTGAGCCAGGGGTCCCCGGCGCCGACCAAGGAGATCGACGGCTTCTCCTGGGCCATGTACGCCGAGCCGTTCTCCCTGGACTACGCCTACGCGTTCGACTACCCGGACAACACCGTCCTGGCCAACGTCTGCGAGTCCCTCTTCCGCTGGAACAAGGACCTCACCGTGTCGCCCGGTCTGGCCACCAAGGTGGACAACCCGGACCCGCTGCACTGGGTCTACACCATCCGGCAGGGCGTGAAATTCCACGACGGGACCATCATGACGGCCGACGATGTGGTGGCGTCCCTCCGCCGGCACCTCGATGAGAAGGTCGGGTCCTTCTGGGCGTCGGCGTTCCAGAACGTAGCGAGCATCGACAAGACGGCGGCGGACCAGGTGACCATCACCATGGCCAAGCCGGACTACACCCTGAACGCGGCGCTGGTCGGGTCGCCCGGCGTCGTCGAGTCCGCCAAGACCCTCGCCAAGGACGGCAAGGACTACGGCAACTCCACGAAGGGCGTGAACTGCACGGGTCCCTTCTCCTTCGTCAGCTGGGAGGCGGGGGAGAGCATCACCCTCAAGCGCTTCGACGACTACTGGGACCCGTCCCTGAAGGCGAAGTCCAAGCAGGTGACGTTCAAGATGCTGACGGACGCCAACTCGCGCATCAACGCCCTCCAGACCGGCGAGATCGACGGGGCCTTCATGATCCCGTCCAACGCCATGGACATCCTCAAGGCCAACACGGACGCGGGGAACCTCTACTTCGGCGCGGACAGCACCGTCCAGAGCCTCGTCTTCACGGACCTGGCCGGGACCTTCAAGGACGTGAGGGTCCGCAAGGCGCTCATGATGGCCATCAACCGTCCCGCCCTCATCAAGGCGGCCGAACAGGGGTACGCCCGGCCGACCGACGCCCTCACCACCCGCAATGTGTGGAACGCGGCGAAGCCGGCGACGGTGGACAAGGCCTTCGGTGACCTGGAGCCGCTGAAGTACGACCTGGCCGAGGCGAAGAAACTCGTCAAGGAGGCCGGCGCCACCGGCAAGAAGGTGGTCTTCTCCACGGCCTCGCTGAGCGCGGCCTTCGACATCGAGACCCGGGCCATCGCGTCCGCGGCGAAGGAGATCGGGCTCAACCCGGAGATCCGCACGATGTCCAACGACAAGTACACGACCCTGTTCTCCGACCCGGAGGCCCGCAAGGGAACGGACCTCGTGCTGACCTCTTGGTACCTCTCCAGCACCGAACCGCTCGAGATGTACAGCGTGCTGCGGGAAGGGGACTTCAGCAACTACGGCGGCTGGGTCAACAAGCAGTACGACAAGCTCGTCAATCAGGCGATCGGGACCAAGGACCCGGACCAGCGCGCGAAGTTCACCGGGCAGGCGGCGAAGATCGCCAGCGACGAGGTGGTCTGGGGCCCGCTGTACGAGACGGTGACGTCCATGTGGCTGGGCAAGCGCATCACCGGGGCTGACCCGTCCATCAACTACATGTACTTCCCGTGGGCTGCCAAGATCGGAGGCCGTTGAGCATGACTGCTGTTGACGTGAAACCCTCGCCCGACTCCCCGGGCCCCGGCGGCTCCGGCGCGTCCGGCGGCGCGGATGGCCCCGGCGTTCCGGGCGCCTCCGGCAAGGCCCGCAGACGCAAGGGCGGTTCCCGGCCGCGGTTCGTGCTCGTGAAGATCGGCACGCTGCTGCTGACCTTGTTCGTGGCATCGCTCGCGGTGTTCTTCTCCCGCTTCCTGGTCCCCGGCGACCCGGCCCGCTTCCTGCTGCGCGGCCGCAGTCCCAAGCCGGAGGCGCTCGCGGAGATCACCCGCCAGTACGGCCTCGACAAGCCGCCGTGGGAGCAGTACGTGAACTGGCTCGGCGGCATCCTGCACGGCGACTGGGGCCGGTCCCTGACCTACCGGCAGGACGTCTCGGACGTGCTGCTCAACCGGCTCCCCACCACCTTGCAGCTCGTGGCGCTCGCCGCCGTGTTCATCACGGTCCTGGGTCTGCTGGCCGGCATCATCGCGAGCCTCAACAAGGGGTTCGGCGACAAGTTCATCCTCATCTCCCTCACCGCGGCCGGCGCGGTCCCGCCCTTCGTGGCGGCCATCGGCCTGGTGGCGGTGTTCTCCGTCAACCTCGGCTGGTTCCCCTCCTTCGGCAGCGGTGACGGCTTCTGGGACCGGATCTGGCATCTCACCCTGCCGGCCCTGGCCCTCGGCGTCACGTACATTGCGTTCGTGGCCCGGGTGACGCGCTCCTCCATGAACGAACAGCTCATCCGGGAACACGTCGAGGTGGCCACGAGCCGCGGCCTGACGCGTCCCACGGTGGTCCTGCGCCACGTGCTGCGGAACGCCCTGGGCCCCATCCTCACGGTGAGCGGCGTCCTGATCGCCGGCCTCCTGGTCTCCAGCGCCATCATCGAGCAGACTTTCGGCCTCACCGGGATCGGCCAGCTCCTGGTCCAGTCCATCGACCGGCTGGACTTCGGCGTGGTGCAGGCCATCGTCATGGTGGTGGTCACGGCGTTCGTCGTGGTCAACACCGTGGTGGACCTGGTCCAGCCCCTCATCGACCCTCGTATCGCCGCTGGATCGGAGACCCGATGACCCTCTCAATGACGCTCCCGCAGACGGGGTTCCGGCGCTACACCTCCGCCCTGTCCCTCACGGCCTGGATCGCCGTGATCGTCACGGCCGTGGTGGTCGTGGTGTCCGTCCTGGCCCCGACGCTCGCGCCGTACGACCCGGACTACGTCGACCTGGACAACGTGCTCGCCGGTCCCAGCGCCCAGCACCTCCTCGGCACCGACGCCCTGGGCCGTGACCTGCTCAGCCGCCTCATGTTCGGCGGCCGGACCTCACTGCTCGGCCCCACGCTCGTGGTGCTCGGCTCCACGGTCCTCGGTCTGCTGCTCGGCCTGGCCGCCGGCTGGTCCGACGGCTGGCTCGGCAAGGTCCTGGGCCGCGTGTTCGACATCCTCTTCGCCTTCCCGGCCCTGCTGGTGTCGATGCTCGCCGTGGCGCTGTTCGGCAAGGGTCTCGTGGCACCGATCATCGCCATGACGATCGCCTACGTCCCCTATGTGGCGCGTCTGACCCAGGGCCTCGTGGCCTCGGAACGGTCCCGCCCGTACGTCCAGGCGTACCGGGTGCTCGGCTTCCGGACGCCGTGGGTGGTCCTGGGCCGGGTGCTGCCGAACCTGATCCCCACCGTGGGGGCCCAGTCGGCGCTGAACTTCGGCTACGTCCTGGCGGACCTCGCGGCCCTGTCCTTCATCGGCCTCGGCGTCCAGCCGCCCACGAGCGACTGGGGCGCCATGATCGAGGAGTCCCGGGGGGCTCTGCTGGGCGGCTACATCCTGCCGGCGTTCTGGCCGGCGCTCGTGGTGGTCGTCGTCGTGGTCGCCGTGAATGTCATCGGCGAGGAGATCTCGGATCGGATCGGAGGCAAGCTCTCATGAGTCACTTGCTGGAAGTGCAGGATTTCACCCTCGGTTTCGCGGGACGCGACCCGCTGCTGGACCGCGTCTCCCTCCACGTCGACGACGGCGAGGCCGTGGCGCTCGTGGGCGAGTCCGGTTCGGGGAAGTCGCTGACCACGCGGGCCGCCCTGGGACTCCTCCCGGAACGCGCCCAGCACTCCGGGCTGGTGTCCGTCCGGGGCCTCGACACCCTCACGGCGGGCCGCCAGCAGCTCCTGGACCTGCGCCGCCAGCGGGCGTCCATGATCTTCCAGGATCCCCGCGCGGGCATCAACCCGGTGCGCACCGTGGGCGACTTCCTGACGGAGACCCTGGTCCGCTGGCGCGGCCTCTCCCGCGCCGAGGCCACCGAACGGGCCGTGACCCAGCTGGAGCAGGTCGGCCTGCGCCGCGCCAAGGACCTGGTAAACCAGTACCCGCATCAGCTGTCCGGCGGCATGCTGCAGCGCGTCATGATCGCGGCCGCGCTCCTGGACTCCCCGGAGCTGCTCCTGTGCGACGAGCCCACCACGGCGCTCGACGTCACCACGCAGGCCGGGATCGTCCGGCTCCTGCGGGACGAGCAGCAGGCCCGCGGCATGGGCATGCTCTTCATCACCCACGACCTCAACCTCGCCGCGAGCCTGTGTGAGCGCGTCTACGTGCTCCGCCGCGGCAAGGTGGTGGAGCACGGCCGTACCCGGGACGTGTTCGTGAGTCCGCAGCAGGAGTACACGCGGGAGCTCGTGGGGGCCACCCCCACGATCGACCTGGATCGGATCCCCGCCCCGCCCGCCCCGTCGGCGGAGGCGCCGCTGCTGGAGGTCTCCGGCCTGAGCAAGCGGTACGAGCTCGCCCACGGCGAGGTCATCACGGCCCTCGACGACGCCGCGTTCACCCTGCCGCGCGGCGGCTCGCTCGGCGTGGTGGGCGAGTCCGGCTCGGGCAAGTCGACGCTGGCCCGCCTGGTGGTCGCGCTGGAGACCCCGAGCGACGGAGAGCTCCACCTGGACGGGACCGAGCGCCCGGCCCGTCCCCTGAAGGCGTCCGAACGCAAGCTCCTGGCCAAGGATGTGCAGATCGTTTTCCAGGATCCGTACCTGTCCCTGGACCCGCGGATCCCCGTCGGTCACGCCGTGGCGGACGTGTTCCGGCTGCACCGCAAGCAGTCCCGCAAGGCTGCCGCGGACAGCGCCCGTGAGCTGCTGGAACGGGTCGGCATCGGTCCGGAACGGTTCGGTTCCAAGCCGCGGGCGCTGTCCGGAGGTCAGCGTCAGCGGGTCGCGCTGGCCAAGGCCCTCGCGGCGCAGCCCCGGCTCCTGGTCCTCGACGAAGCCACGAGCGCCCTGGACGTCTCCGTGCAGGCCCAGGTGCTCTCGCTGGTCGAGGAACTCCGGGACCAGCTCGGCCTGACCATCCTCTTCGTCACCCATGACCTCGCCGTGGTGTCCCGGATCTGTTCGCAGGTCCTGGTGATGCACCAGGGCCGGATCGTCGAACAGGGCCCCACGTCCGAGGTGCTCGCCGCTCCCGCGGACGACTACACCCGGAACCTCCTCGGCTCCCGGCCGAGGCCCCTCTGGGACGCAGAACCGGCGGCCCTCTGAAGGCCGTCGCCCGCCACCACTCGACGCTTCCTCCGCTCAAGCGTCCTTCCACACCGCTTCATCCACCGCACCCTCAAACAGGAGAAACTCCCGTGCATACCACCGTTTTCGAACGGAACGTCCCCCAGCCCGCCGTCGTCGCGCGTTCTCTGGAAGGGGCCGTTCACCGGCCGTTCTGGATCGACGACCTGGGTCCGGACGTGACCCGCTACCCGCAGCTGGAAGGCGACGCGAGCGCCGCCCTGGTGATCGTGGGCGGCGGTTACACGGGCCTGTGGACCGCCCTGCGGGCCAAGGAACGTGAACCGGAGCGCAGCGTCATCCTGCTCGAGGGCGAGCGGATCGCCTGGGCTGCGTCCGGCCGGAACGGCGGCTTCTGCGAGGCCAGCCTGACCCACGGCTACGAGAACGGCAAGAGCCGCTGGCCGCAGGAGATCGAGACCCTCGAACGGCTGGGTCTGGAGAACCTTGAGCGCATGCAGGAGGCGATCGAACGCTACGGCATGGACTGCGAATGGGAGCGGACCGGCGAGCTGAACGTCGCCGTCGAGCCCCATCAGCTGGAGTGGCTGGCGGAGGAGAGCGGTGGCCACGTGCTGAACCGGGAGGCCACGCGGGCCGAGGTCAACTCGCCCACGTTCCTCGGCTCGGTCTGGCTCAAGGACTCCGTGGCCATGGTGCACCCGTACAAGCTCGCCACCGAACTCGCCCGGGTGGTCACCGAGCTGGGCGTGACGATCCATGAGGGCACCCGCGTGCGGGAGCTGGTGGACGTCGACGGCGGCGTGGACGTCGTGACGGACCGAGGCACCGTGCGCGCCGGGCAGGTGGTGCTGGGGACCAACGTGTTCCCGTCGCTGCTCAAGCGCAACGCGCTCATGACGGTGCCGGTCTACGACTACGCCCTCATGACGGAGCCCCTGAGCCAGGAGCAGCTCGAGGCCATCGGCTGGACGAACCGGCAGGGCATCGGGGACATGGCCAACCAGTTCCACTATTACCGGATCACTCAGGACAACCGGATCCTGTTCGGCGGCTACGACGCGCTGTACTTCTGGGGCCGTCGCGTGGACGAGGGGCACGAGTACCAGCCGGAGACGTGGGAGCGGCTGGCCTCGCACTTCTTCACCACGTTCCCCCAGCTGGAGGGCGTGAAGTTCACGCACAAGTGGGCGGGACCCATCGACTCCAGCACCCAGTTCTGCGCCTTCTTCGGCACAGCGCGGAAGGACCGGGTGGCCTACGCCGCCGGGTTCACCGGCCTGGGCGTGGGCGCCACCGCCTTCGCCGCCGACGTCCTGCTGGACCTGCTGAGCGGCGCGGACACCGAACGGACCCGCGTGGAGATGGTCCGCAAGCGGCCCCTGCCGTTCCCTCCGGAACCGTTCGCCTCGGTGGGGATCAACCTCACCCGCTGGTCGATGGACCGCGCCGACCACAACGAGGGCAAGCGCAACTTCATCCTCAAGGCCCTCGACGCAGTCGGGCTGGGCTTCGACTCCTGAGCGCCGGCTCCTCGGCGCGGGCCCCGGCCCCCCGGGGCCGGCCGGCCTGGTCGCCGGGGGCGCTGGGTGGCTCAGCGGCCCCAGCGCTCCCGGATGGTCTCGACCAGGACGGCGAAGTCGTCCGCCATGGCCGCGCCGTCGTCGTCCGGATCGGACAGCCACTGCATCTGCAGCCCGTCCATGGCCGCCACGAGGCACCGCGCCAGCGATTCTACGGGGGCGCCGGGCAGGAGCCGGCCGTCCTCGGCCGCCTCCCGGAAGGACCGGAGGATCTTCGCCTCCGCCAGCCGGTGGTGTTCCAGGAGCCAGGAGCTGGCGGGGTGGTCGTGGGCCGCCGCCTCTCCGGCCAGGGTGGTGAAGAGCCGGACCATGCCGGGCTGCCGGGTGTTGTGCCGGACCAGGTCCACCAGCCGCTCCACGGCGGCCCAGCCCCGCGGCTCCTCGCGGTCCCGACCGCTCAGCAGCGCCAAGTCCCGTGCGTCGCGCCACTCCATGACCGCCGCCAGGAGCGCGTCCTTGGTGGGGAAGTGGTGCAGCAGTCCTGTCAGGCTCAAGCCGCAGGACCGCGCCAGGGAGCTCATCGACGTGCCCCGGTACCCGTCCTCGGAGAAGACCCGTGCCGCGGCGGCCAGGATCTCCTCCCGCCGGGCGGCGCTGTCCGCGCCCTTGGGCCGGCCGCTGGCACGGCGGGCGATCCCGTCGGACTCGACGGAATCGCCGTCCGCCGTGCCCGTGGAGCTCATCTCCACGACACCCGGGCCCGGACATCGCCGAGGCCGCGGGCCAGGAGGAATTCGCCGCCCGTGAGCTCCCGCCAGGATCCGTCCGCCTCGTCCCAGCGGCGCAACAGGCGCGGATCGGCGCGGACAACAACAGGGACCGAGCCGCCCGCCGGGACCTCGACGTTCGTGTACCCGGCCAGACGGACGGGCTGCCCGGCTTCCGCGGGGACGTAGTAGAGCTGCACCACTTCACGGCTGTCCCGTGCCGAGACGTTCCGAAGCGTCAGGGACACGGAGGGCACGCCGTCGTCGTCCGTGAGAGCGGCGTCCGCGTACTCCCACGCGCCGAAGCCCAGGCCGGCGCCGAACCAGAACAGGGGCTCGGGCGCGTCGCCGGCGTGATAGCCGCGGTAGCCGATGGCGGTGCCGTCGCTGTAATCGAGGGTCAGTGTCTCGTCCGGCTGAGTGCTCCAGGCCGGGGCCGCACCGTCGGCGGAGGGGAAACTCGTGACGAGGCGGCCCGTGGGCTCGGCCTCGCCCGTGAGGACGTCGGCCACGGCATGGCCGCCCTCCTGGCCCGGCAGGCCCACGACCAGCACCGCGTCCACCGCGTCGAGCCACGGCATGAGGACCGGGGTGGCGGCGTTGACCACCACCACGGTCCGCTCGGCCGCCGCGGCGACCCGGGTCACGAGCTCGTCCTGGCGGCCGGGCAGGGCGAGGGTGTGCTTGTCCGCGGCCTCTGTCTCGTCCTCCTCCGTCAGCCCGACCACGACGACGGCGGTCCCCGCCCGGCGCGCGGCGTCCTCGGCGGCGGCGAGGGCGTCGTCGTCGCTGACGGGGATCGGCTCGGCCACGAGGGTGGCCAGCCCCACCCCGGACGCCGCGAACAGGTGGCTCTCCTCGGCGACGCGCACGTGCGGCTGCGCGGCCAGGACAGCGCGCCAGTCCACCGGCCGGAACGTCTGGGTGGCGCTGATCCGGCTGCCCTCGGGAAGGTCGAGGACCTCGGAGAAGGCGGGTGGGCGGAGGATGCCTTCACCCGGGTCGAAGCCTTCGGTGGTGACGTCACGGTCGAGCTCGGCGAGCACCGCGCCGTCCGGCCCGGTGACGACGAGGCGCCAGTGACCCGCGCCGATGCCGCCCACCCGGACGGTCCCGCCGCTGCTGAGCACGGCGTCGAGGCGGACGGCCGCGGGCGATTCCTGGCTCGGGTCGTCGAAGCCGGTGCTGAGGGAGGCCACGGGGGAGTGCGCGCTGGAGATCTCACGGCCGTCGGCGGCGAGCTGGGTGACACGGATCCCGGGCTCGCCCGAGACCGGGTCGCTGAGGAACTCCGCGGAGGCGGCGACCGGGCGGCGGCGGATGGCCACCCCGTCCACCACGGTCAGGCGGTCCCCGAGCCGGGCGCTCAGACCCTCGGCGATGGTGACCTGGTACGGCGGCGTGACCTGCGCCGAGCCGCCGCCCATGCAGACGGTGGCCACGGCGGAGCGGCCCACGAGCGCGACCGGGCCGTCGCCGGCCAGGGGGAGGACGCCGTCGGCGTTCTTCAGCAGGGTCATGCCGCGGGAGGCGATGCGGCGCAGCTGCTCCCGTCGCTCGGCGGAGTCCGGGGCCGGCATACCGGATGCGAAGGGCGAGGCCCCGTCCGCGGCGAAGGCGCCGGTGCGGCGGGCCAGGAGGAGCAGGCGGGCGATGTGCTCGTCCACGGTGCTCTCGGCCACGTCACCGCGTCGGACGGCGGCCACGAGCCGCTCGCCCCACGGGCCGGACGGACCCGGCATGACCAGGTCCAGGCCGCCGTTGGCCGACTCCACGGTGCGCTTGGTGGCGAACCAGTCGCTCATGATGAGGCCGTCCCAGCCCCACTCGCCCTTCACGATCCCGTTCTGGATGTGGTCCTGCTCGGTGGCGGTGATGCCGTTGATGTCGTTGTACGCGGCCATCATGGCCCACGGGCGAGCATCCTGAACGGCCATCTCGAACGGCAGGAGGTACACCTCGCGCAGGGCCGTTTCGGAGACCTGGGAGTTCATGAAATTGCGCAGGATCTCGGATTCGTTGGCCACGAGGTGCTTGAGGCACGCCCCCGTGCCGCCGCCGCGCCGTCCGGTGCCGTCGGGGTCTGGCGCGCCGTCCTGGAGACCGCGGACATAGGCGCTCGCCGCCCGGCCGGTCAGGTACGGGTCCTCCGAGTAGGCCTCGAAGAGCCGGCCGCCCAAGGGGGTGCGGTGCAGGTTGATGGTCGGTCCGAGGACGACGTGGATGTTCTGGCGGTGCGCCTCCTCGGACAGCATCCCGCCCACTTCCTCGGCGATCGCGTCGTCCCAGGAGGACGCGATGAGGGTGGCGTTGGGGAAGAGCGCGACGGCGTCGCCGCCCATGAACTTCAGCCCGCGCACGCCGGTGGGTCCGTCGGAGAAGGCGAGGGGCGCGAGGCCGATCGCGGCGTTTCCGGGCAAGGTGAACGCGGTCTCGCCGGTCAGGAGCCGGACCTTGTCCTCGAGGCTGAGCCGGCTGATCGCCTGGGCGATCGCCTCCCGCTGCTGGGCGTCCGTGCTGGTGCTGTCCGTGCTGGGGCTCTCGGCCATGTCGCTCACCTTCGTGACGGGCAGGGCGGCGGGCACGCCGGAACCGGCCGCCTCCTCGCAGAAATAGTTGACCCTTACTATTTCATGAGGTGACGCGGGTCACAAGGTCAGTCGTTCTCGATGTTGAACGTCCACAGGGCCAGCGCGTGACCCGCGTGGCGCAGCGTCACCTGGGCGGCGCCGTCGTGGAACGTTCCGCGCACCACCAGGTCCGCCTGCGAACCGGCGGCGACCGTCACCGTCGCCGGGCCGACCGGGTTCAGTGCCACGGTGCGGCCCCGCTGATCGCGGCAGTCCAGGTCGCCGGCGCTGATCGCCACGGACCCCGACGTCGCCTTCACCCGCACGGTGATGGTGCCCTCGATCGGGATGTCCGGGGCGGCCGTCGGATGGGAGGTGGGGACGGGGACCGGCGCGGTGTCGGGGCCGAGGGCCGTCAGGATCACCGAGGACCCGTCCGGAAGGGTTGCGGCGACCGGTGCGCCGATGGCGAGCACGGCGCCGTGACTCGCGTTCGCGCTCGCGGTGGGTTCCGCGCTCGGGGCCGAGGGGACAGGGACCGCGCCGAGCGACCGCACCACGGCCTGGGCGGAGTCCTCGGCGGTGGCCGTGGGCGCCTCTGAGGGGACCGACGACGCCGGTGCGCTGCACGCGGCGAGCGGAACCGCCAGTGCGGCGGTGAGAAGGAGAGCGGGGAGGGAGCGGGAGCGCACGATGGCCTTCCTGGGGTCTGGCTTGCTGGCGGTCTGGCCGGCTGACGGTCCGGTCCGCCGAGCTCGCTGGGGAGGGGCCGAGATCGCTACACGGTGCAGCGAGGTCAGACCCTCCCCAGCGAGCTCGCGGGCAGGAGGGGTGAAGCGACGGCGTGAGGGTCAGTGGCGGGCGTAGACGCTGCCGGCCGGGATGACCGGGATGCCCGTGTCCTTCACGCCGGCCACGGCCGGGTACGTGATCGCGCCGGACGGCGTGGGCTGGAGGGCCCGGCCGGACGGGTTGTTGTAGACGTCGCCGCCGAAGGGGCGGAGCCCGTCGGCCGCCGCGAAGCCGAGGTGTCCCCGGCCGTCCGTGCCGCCGTCGTGGACGCCGAAGAGGTCCTCCATGCTGCGCAGCCAGCTGTAGTGGTTGTACGGCTGGTTGCTGACCGAGCCCGGCTTGATGAAGCGGGAGATCATGACGGCGCCCGTGATGCCGCCGCCCGGGGTGGTGTCCTGGTTGAACGCCTGGAAGCCCGGCTGGCTGGTGTTCGGGCCGGGAAGTTCGTTGCAGCACGCGACCACGGACTGGCCCGTGTTGGCCTCGGCCTGAGCGGAGGCGCCGGTGCCGGAGTCGGTCCCCATGGCGGGGCCGCTGTTGTTGCCCCACGGACCCGTCTGGGTGCCGAGGTCCGCGATCGAGTTGCCGTACATCTTGTACGGCGGCATGGCCTCATCGAAGATGATTTGGATCAGGCCGTCCTGCTGGAACGCGGGGGAGTTCATGATCATCGGGACGTACTTCTTGAGGAAGTTGTCCGACGCGTAGAGACCGCCCTGGCGGCTGTTCGGGTCGCCGCTCATGTTCTGGCCGGGGCCCTTGCAGGTGGCATCGTGTGCGTCGGAGCAGTTGCCCGGGGTGATCCAGTTGAACTTCGGCGTGGTGCGGACGGACTTGAGGTCCTCCTCCAGGCCGGTGAGGGCCGGGTGGCCGGGGGTGGCGTGGTAGCCGGAGAGCGGGACCACGTTCTTGCAGTCCTGCGGGTTGTCGATCACGGAGTGGAACCAGGCCGTGGGGTTGTGCTTGGCGACGTACTGGTCCGTGGCGGTCGCGCCGGAGGGGTCCTTCACGCCGGCGCCGGACGGGTCGCCCGGGATGCCGCAGCGGTAGACGTCCTCGCGGCCGGCGTCGTTGCCCATGTCCTGCATGTAGGCCTTCCAGCTGACGTGCTTGTCGTCGAGCTGGTTGAAGAGCGTCTTGGTGGAGGCCGGGTAGACGCAGCCCTTGGACGCCAGGACCTGGCCATCGGCCGCGGGGGTGCCCGGCGAGACGTCCGTGTACTGGGGACAGTCGTTCTGGTTGTCCGGAGCCGGGGACTGGCCGCCGACCAGGCTGATGTAGTTGTCCAGGCTGAAGTGGCCCGTGCCGTAGTACTGCGTGAGCAGCGCGCCGTAAGACGGAAGGGTCTTCCAGAGGTAGTCGTTCTGGTTCAGGCCCGTGAAGGTGGCTTCGTAGGACTTGTTCTCGAGGATGATGGTCCAGACGTGGCCGATCTTCGACGCCCCGTCCCGTCCCTGGCTGTTCTGGCCCTGGTCGTTCTGATGCTGGGAATCGTGCGCGGGGAGGGTGGTTCCGGCGGTGGCGGCGGTGCCGCCCGCCAGCAGGGAGGCGCTCAGGGCGCCCACGGCCAGCACTCCGGCCAAGGTCTTCCCGAGGCGGCTGGTGATCCGCAATTTCATGCTTGCTCCAAAGTTCGCGATGACAGCGTGAATGCCCCGAACCCCCGTGCGAATGACGGGATGACTCTAGGATTCCTGCGCGTCATGCGCTTCGGTGAAGGGCAGATGGCGAACCGGTTAACGTTCGACGACGGCGCTCGCCGCCCGCCGTCGCCGCCCGCGTTCCGCTGCCGGTCCTCAGGCCGCGCCGCGCGGTGCGAACATGATGACGGCGACGCCCGCCAGGCAGAGGAAGGCCCCGATCAGATCCCAGCGGTCGGGGCGGAAGCCGTCCACGATCACGCCCCACGCCAGCGAGCCGGCCACGAACACGCCGCCGTACGCGGCGAGGATCCGCCCGAAGTGCGCATCCGGCTGCAGGCTGGCGACGAAGCCGTAGAGGCCCAGGGCGATCACCCCGAGCCCGGCCCACCACCAGCCCTTGTCCTCGCGCACGGCCTGCCAGATGAGCCACGCGCCACCGATCTCGGCCACGGCGGAGAGGGCGAAAAGGAGGATGGACTTGAGGATGCTCATGCGTCCATGATGCCGGGTCCCACGCCGGGCAATTCCTGCGGCATCCCGGGTCCGGGGACCACCTGGCCCGTGGCGGTGCCGTCCGGGCCGAGCATGAAGCCCACGCGCTTGGCGCTGCGCAGCATGACCGTGCTCTGCACGAGTTCGATCTGGGGGAGCCGTTCCTGCAGCGTCAGTTCGGCGGTGAGGACGTCGGCCACCGTGCGGAGCCACATCATGATGATGAAGTTGGTCCGGCCCGTCGTGGACGCGGCGAGGCGCACGTTCCGCAGCCCGCTCAGCGCCGCGGCCACCTGGGCGTGCTGTCCGGCGGGCGCCTTGGCGAGCCAGCGGCACGCGACAGGGTATCCGGCGGGACCCTGGGCGACCTCGCAGCGGAAGGTCAGGAGGTCGCTGCCCAGGATCTTCGCGAGCTGGCGGTGCACGGTGGCCGGACTCCGGTCGAGGGCGCGGGCCATGTCGGAGACGCCGGCCCGGCCGTTGAGCGCCAGGAACGGGAGGAGGTCCAGGGCGGCGTCGGGGACGGGTCCGTGGTGCGGTTCGACCGCGCCGAGGCGCGTGAAGGCGGCGATCTCCTCGCGGTCGAGCGCGGCGAGCCGCCACGAATGTCCGCCGGAGTGCAGGCGGGTGCAGAGTTCGCTGTGCACATGGAGGACCCCTGGCGCCGAGGCGACCTGCGGCAGGATGCGCTCCGTGCATTCGGCGAGCGACGGCGCCAGCACGGTGAGCGCGAGGTCCGGGTTCCCCGTGGCCACGTCGATCGTGGCCACTTCGGGGATGGCGGCCAGAGCCGTCTGAGCCTGTTCGCGGAGCCCCGGCTCGCACTCGATGTCCGCGAAGGCGAGGATCATGACGGACGGGTCGCCCGCGAGATGGGCCGTGATCCACGCCCGTCCCGAGGCCCGCAGCCGTTCCCAGCGGCGGGCCAGCGTCGCGGGGTGGGAGCCGAGGATGCCGGCGGCGTCGAGCCAGGAGACGCGCGGGGCGATCTGGAGGGCGTGCAGGAGGCGAAGGTCCTCCTCGGACAGCTCGACGGCGGGGACCCCCAGGGGATGAAAACCCGGTAGTGGATGAAAACGCTCACGTGGCACGCTCATCTGAAAAATTGTTGCACCTGACCTTCTGGACTGGAAGAGAAGCGCACACTCTTCATACGCCAGACTATGGCGTGGATCACACATGAGGAGACGGTGCATGGCCATCACGGACGACGCAAGGACGTTGCAGGACCAGCTCATCCAGTGGAGGCACGCCTTCCACCAGGCCCCCGAGATCGGGCTGGATCTGCCCCGGACGCAGGAGAAGGTCCTGGCCGCACTGGATGGCCTGGGGCTGGAGATCTCCACCGGCACGGACACCACCTCGGTCACCGCGGTCCTCCGCGGCACGGCCGGCCTCCCCGCCGCGAGCCCCTCCGCCGGGGCCGCCGGGACGGGGGCACGCCCCGCGGTCCTGCTCCGCGCCGACATGGACGCCCTCCCGGTCCAGGAGCGCACGGGCGTCGAGTACACCTCCAGGATCGACGGCGCGATGCACGCCTGCGGCCACGACCTCCACACCGCCATGCTGCTCGGCGCCGCGACCCTCCTCGCCGACAGCCGGCACCGGATCGCCGGCGACGTCGTCTTCATGTTCCAGCCGGGGGAGGAGGGCTACGACGGCGCGTCGGTCATGGTGCGCGAAGGGGTCCTGGACGCCGCCGGCCGCCGGGTGGACGCTGCGTTCGGCATGCACGTCTTCTCCTCGCTCGAGCCGCACGGCCGTTTCGTCACCCGCCCCGGCGTCATGATGAGCGCGTCGGACGGCCTGTTCGTCCGGGTGCTCGGCGCCGGCGGCCACGGCTCGGCTCCCCACGCTGCGAAGGACCCGGTCACGGTGTCCGCCGAGATGATCCTGGCCCTGCAGACCATGGTCACGCGGCAGTTCGACATGTTCGACCCGACCGTCCTCACCGTCGGCCGCCTGGCAGCCGGCACCAAGCGCAACGTCATCCCGGACACCGCCGAGTTCGACGCCACGATCCGCACCTTCTCCGAGGCGAACCGGGAGCGCATGCAGACCGCGATCCCGCGCCTGCTCCAGGGCATCGCCCACGCCCACGGTCTGGACGTGGAGGTCACCTACCTCCCCGAGTACCCGCTCACCGTCACGGACACCGCCGAGACCGAGTTCGCGGAATCCGCCATCACGGAGCTCTTCGACGGACGGCACTCCCGGCTGGCCCAGCCCCTCAGCGGCTCCGAGGACTTCTCGCGCGTGCTCGCGGAGGTGCCCGGCAGCTTCGTCGGGCTCAGCGCGGTGCCGGAGGGCGTCGATCCCCGGACGAGCGCTTTCAACCACTCGCCCTACGCCACCTTCGACGACGCGGTGCTCGCCGACGGCGCGGCAGTCTACGCGCAGCTCGCGCTGTCCCGCACCGCGCTCCTTGCGACAGCCCCGAGCGACACTGCGCCATCGGGCTCAACGTCATCGGGCTCAGCGCCATCGGACTCAGAGCAGCCGGATTCCGCCCAGCCGGCCGTCCGCTGACCAGCCCCAGGAACCTCAGGAGACCGTCATGACCGCCAGCACGCCCTCAGCCCCCACCGTCGACGCCGCCAAGCCGTCCGCGCGTCGCACCCTCATCAGCACCGGTATCGGAAACGCCGCCGAATGGTACGACTGGGCGATCTACGCGACCTTCGCGCCGTACTTCTCGAAGCAGCTCTTCAACCCCGCGGATCCCACGTCGGCCATCCTCTCGACGCTGGCGATCTTCGCCGTCGGCTTCGTGGCGCGGCCGTTCGGCGGGTTCGTCTTCGGATGGGTCGGCGACCGTTTCGGCCGCAAGAACGCGATGACCCTGACGGTCGCGATGGCGGCGATCGGCAGTCTGCTGATCGGCATCGCCCCGACCTTCGCCGCGGTCGGCGCGTTCGCGTCCCTGCTGCTCCTGGTGGCCCGCCTGATCCAGGGCCTGGCGCACGGCGGCGAGCTGCCGTCGTCGCAGACGTATCTCGCGGAGATGGCGCCGCGGGAGAAGCGAGGCTTCTGGGCCACGCTCATCTACTTCTCCGGCACCCTGGGGAACATGCTCGGCGCGCTGCTGGGCGCGATCCTGGCGGCGCTGCTGCCGAAGGCTGAGATGGCGGCGTGGGGCTGGCGGCTGCCGTTCATCCTCGGCGCCCTCATGGGCCTGTACGGCCTGGTGATGCGGGCGCGGATGCCGGAGACCGAGGCCTTCGAGGAGCTGAAGACCGGGAGTGCGACGCGGGAGCAGGGGTTCGGAGCCCTGATGCGGGACATCGTGGCACACCGGAAGCAGGCGGCACAGGTGATCGGCATGACGCTGGGCCTGACGGTCATCTACTACGTGTGGGCCATCGTTGCGCCGACCTATGCGGCCACGAGCCTCAAACTGGATCCGGGGCAGGCGCTCTGGGCGGGGTTCGCCGCCAACATCGTCTTCCTGATCGCCCTGCCGTTCTGGGGCCGTCTGAGCGACAGGATCGGCCGGAAGCCGGTCCTCATCATCGGCGGTGTGGGGTGCGCGGCGCTGCACTTCCCCATGACCTGGCTGCTCCGGGATTCGGTGTGGCAGCTGTTCGTCTCGATGGCCGTGATGCTCGTCTTCATCGCCGCCGGGGCCGCGATCGCCCCCGCGGTGTACGCGGAGCTGTTCCCGGCGAAGGTCCGCACGGCCGGCGTCGGCATCCCGTACGCCCTCGCGGTGGCGGCGTTCGGCGGCACCGCGCCTTACCTCCAGACCCTGTTCACCGATGTGGTGAAGCAGCCGTGGATGTTCAACCTCTACGCGGTGGTCCTGAGCATCATCTCGATCCTGGTGGTGCTGCGGCTTCCGGAGACCCGGGGCAAGGACCTGAGCAGCTGACGCTCTGCCGAGAGCGCGACCGGGGCCGATAGCGGGGCGGGTGCGTGCGCGCCCGCCCCGCCGCGACTCAGGGGTTGGGTTCTTCCTCGGCTTCGAGGGCTTCGTTCGTGTCGGAGAACGAATCGTCCGTCTCGGTGGCGTCCTCGGCCAGCTCGGCTTCGCGCCGGGAGACCTCCGCCACTTCTTCTTCGTGTTCCTCTTCGCGCTTCTTGCTTCCGAACATGAGGATCCTTTCTCTCCGGCCCATCGGGGATGATGCGCTGGGACCACCGTAACCCTGCGGGCTGTCACGCGGCCTACGCTTAGGACCATGCACGAGATCGCCGCCACCCTCACTCAGCAGCTCGGACCGGACAAGGTCGCCACGGATCCCGTCCTGGTGCGGGAATACAGCCAGGACCGGGCCCCGGATCGTCCGGAGGCACCCGCCCTCGCAGTGGTTTTCGCCGGCTCCGCCGAAGATGTTCAGACCACGGTGCGCGCCTGCGCCGCGGCCGGTGTCCGGGTGGTGCCGCGGGGGGCGGGATCGGGGCTCTCGGGCGGGGCGCACGCCGTCAAGGACAGCGTGATCATCAGCCTCGAACGGATGAACCGCATCCTGGACGTCCGCGCCGAGGACGAGGTCGCCGTGGTCGAGCCGGGGGTGGTGAACGCCGACCTCAACGCCGCCGCCGCGGAGCACGGCCTCATGTACGCGCCGGATCCGGCCAGCTTCACGTTCGCCACGATCGGCGGGAACATCGGCACGAACGCCGGCGGGCTGCGCTGCGCCAAGTACGGGGTGACGCGCGACTCGGTGCTGGCGCTCGACGTCGTGCTGGCCGACGGCGAGCTGGTGCGCCTGGGGCACGCCACCTTCAAGGGCGTGGCCGGCTATGACCTGGTCGCCCTCCTGGTCGGCTCCGAGGGGACGCTCGGGATCGTGGTGGGTGCGACCGTCCGGCTGCGGCATCTGCCGGTCAAGGTCGTGACGATCGCCGCCTTCTTCCCGGATCTCCCGTCCGCGGCCGCGGGTGTCCTGGCGGTCGGCCGGGCCCGCGTCCAGCCCGCGATCATGGAATTGATGGACCGCGCCTCGATCGAGGACGCCGACGCCCTCAACGGCACGGCCTTCGCCAGCCGCGGCAGCGCCCTGCTCCTCGTCCAGACCGACGGCTTCGGCGCGGACGCGGAGGCCGCCGTCGTGCGCGAGGTCCTGCGGGAGGCGGGCGGCGCCCTGGCCGACGAATCGTCGCTTCGCGCCGGCTCCTCGGACGCCGAGCGCTTCGTGCTGATCCGGCGCAACAACCGCGGGTCCGGGGCCGAGGACCGCTTGCGCGTGGGCGAGGACGTCGCGGTGCCGCGGTCGCTCCTGGTGGACTACGCGGCCGAACTGGAACGGATCGCCGCCGAGTACCGGGTGGGGATGAAGCTCGTGGCCCATGCCGGGGACGGCAATCTGCACCCGACGTTCTGGGCCGAACCGCAGCCCGGCGAGGAGGAGGCCGCGGTGGCCGATCTGGACCGGGCCCTGGATGATTCCGTGCGCGTGGCCCTCGCGATGGGCGGCACGATCACGGGCGAGCACGGGATCGGCAGTTTCAAGCTGCGCTGGCTCGGCTGGGAGCAGTCCGAGCGGGTCCGCGAACTCCAGCGCGGCATCAAGGACGTCTTCGACCCCCACGGCGTCCTCAACCCCGGCAAGGCCATCTGAGCCCCTCCTTTTCTCGATCGACTGCTCCCTACGATGTCTTTCCGGGCTGAAATCCCGGGATTCCGGCATCGTAGGGAGCAGTCGATCAGGGGGTGATTCCTTGCCACCCCGGCGACAGGGTGCGAGGCTGGACCCATGAGCCAGGACGACACCTTCAACGCCGATGTGACCACCCGTAACAACCCCGAACTGCATCGCTACGAGGTGTTCGTCGGGGAAAAGCTCGCGGGTTTCGCGCAGTACCGGCTCACCCCGGGCCGGGTGGACTTCGTGCACACCGAGGTCGCCCAGGAGTTCAGCGGGCAGGGCTTGGCGGGGGTGCTGGCGCACTTCGCGATCGACGACGTGGTCGCGGCCGGCCAGCGTGTCGTGCCGCACTGCCCGTTCATCGCCGCTTATCTGCGGAAGCACCACGCCAACGACCAGTTCATCGACTGGCCGTAGATCTGACGCGCAGGGACTGACGCCGCCATCCACGGGACGTCCGGCGCTTCCGGAGGCCGCGGCCGCCGTCGTCGGGAGCTGTTCTTTCGTCGTGCCCGGAAACCGCGCTCCGCACCCCTCCCCGGGAGGATGATTTTCGGTTCCGGATGTCCGTGATCCCTTGATTTTCCGGGGGCGCGGGCGGAGACTGCTGGGACGGCCCTTCCCACCCTCGTGGCCGGACGCGGCCGGTTCCTGGCATCGAACTCCCAAGGAGGCGTCACCATGGCAGAACATGAATCCACCCCCGCAGGCCTGGACGGCGAGATCGTTCAGAAGATGACGGCGTCCCTGGACGGGCCCGCGGCGGTTCCGCAGATTTCACTGGGGGCCTCGGCGGTCGGTGGTGACAGCGCCCGCCCGGTCTGGCCGGACGGCAACGGCAAGCACCGGCACCCCAAGGACCACTTCAGCAACCCTGGTCGCTCCGGCAACGCCGCCGGAGTGAACGCGGTCCACCGCACGAGCCGTCCGCAGATGCCGCACTCGCACTGACCGGCGGACCACACGGAAACACCCCCGGTTCCGTTGCTCACCCACACACATTTCAGTGGGTGGACAACGGAACCGGGGGTGTTTTCGCGTCCCGGGATCCTGGAGGTCCAGCGATCCGAAGGATCAGACGGCGACGGCCTCCTGAGCCTGACGGACCTCGGCCTTGCGAGCCGCGGCCCCCTTCAGGCCCACCACCGCGAAGCCGGTGATGACGGCGCCGACGGCGATCGACAGGATCCAGAGGAGGAAGTTGTCGAAGGCGAAGAAGACGAAGACGCCACCGTGGGGTGCGCGGGAGCCGGCCGCGAAGGCCATGGAGAGAGCGCCCGTCACTGCGCCACCCAGCATGGAGGCCGGGATGACGCGCAGCGGGTCGGCTGCGGCGAACGGGATGGCGCCTTCGGAGATGAAGGACGCGCCCAGGAGCCAGGCGGCCTTGCCGTTCTCGTGCTCGGCGGCGGTGAACAGCTTCGGACGGAGCACCGTGGCCAGGGCCATGCCGAGCGGCGGGACCATGCCGGCGCCCATGACGGCGGCCATGATGAGGTACGGGCCGTGGTTGTCCGCGGTGCCGGCGCTCAGGCCCGCTGCGGCGAAGGAGTAGGCCACCTTGTTGACGGGGCCGCCCAGGTCGAAGCACATCATGAGGCCGAGGACGATGCCGAGCACGATCGCTGCGGCGCCGCTCATGCCGGTCAGCCAGTTGTTCAGAGCGGTGGTCAGCCAGGCGATGGGGCCGCCGAGGACCACGAACATGAGGCCGGAGGCCACGATCGACGCGACGAGCGGGATGATCACCACGGGCATGAGGCCGCGCAGCCAGCGCGGTGCGGGCCGCTGGCCGAGCCAGGATGCCGTGTACCCGGCGAGCAGACCGCCGACGATGCCGCCGAGGAAGCCGGCGCCCATGAAGCCCGCGACGGCGCCGACCACGAAACCGGGGGCGATGCCGGGCCGGTCGGCCAGGGCGTAGGCGATGTAGCCTGCCAGCGCCGGGACCAGGAAGCTCATGGACAGCGCGCCGATCTTGAACAGCACCGCTCCGAGGTAGGCGCCCAGCGGGCCGAGCGCGTGGTCACCGAACTCGGTCGGCAGGCTGAAGAGGTTGTTCTTGACCACGATCGTGTCGGCGAACTTGGTGATGTCGAAACCACCCAGCAGGAAGCCGAGCGCGATCAGCAGACCGCCACCGGCCACGAACGGGATCATGTAGGAGACGCCGGTCAGGAGGGCGCGCTTGAGCTTGGCGCCCACGGACTCGCCGGCCGTGTCCGCGTCCGAGGAGGACGAGGAACCGGTGGCCCTCACGCGGCGGGAGTTCGGGTCCTTCGCGGCGGCCAGGGCCTCCTCGATCATCTCCTTCGGCTCGTCGATGCCGCGCTTGACCGGGGACTGGATGTACGGCAGGCCTGCGAAGCGGTCCTTGTCGCGGACGTCGACGTCGACGGCGAAGATGACGGCGTCGGCGTTGGCGATCACGTCGGCCGGCAGCGGGGTGGCGCCGGCGGAGCCTTGGGTCTCCACCTGGACGTCGACGCCCATCTCCTTGCCGGCGGCGGCGAGGGAGTCGGCGGACATGTAGGTGTGCGCGATGCCCGTGGGGCAGGCGGTCACGGCCACGATGCGGCGGGGACCCTCGGCTGCGGGAGCCGACGACGGCGCCGCGGAGGCTGCGGAGGCGGCGCCTGCCGCGGGGGCTGCGGCAGCCGGTGCCCCGGCGTCGGCGGTCGAGGCGGCCGGTGCCGCCTTGGGAGCGTCGGACAGCGCGCCCTCGACCAGCGCGACGATCTCCTCCGGGCTCGCGGCGGCCCGCAGTGCGGCGGTGAAGTCCTTTTTGATGAGCGAGCGGGCGAGCTTGGACAGGAGCTTGAGGTGCTCCTGGTCGGCCCCGGCCGGTGCCGCGATCAGGAAGATGAGGTCCGCCGGGCCGTCCTTGGCGCCGAACGGCACCGGGTTGCCCAGGCGCGCCATGGCGAGGGCGGGTTCGGTGACGGCGTCGGTCTTGGCGTGCGGGATGGCGATACCGCCGGGGATGCCGGTGGGCGTCTTCTCCTCGCGGGCCAGGGCGGAGGCGAAGAGGCCTTCCGCTTCGGCGCGGCCCAGCGCGGCGACTTTGCCGGAGAGGGTGCGGATGACGTCGGCTGGGGTGGATCCCAGGTCCGCGTCGAGGACCACGAGGTCCGGGGTGATCATCTGGCTCACAGGGAGTCCTTTGCTAGGGCCGTGACGGTCACGGCGTCGGGGGTGGTCTGGTCCAGGCCGGGGACGGTGGAACCGGGGAGGGAGGCGGCTGCGGCACCGTGGGCCACGGCCTGGGTGAGGCACTCGACGGCGGAT
This sequence comes from Arthrobacter woluwensis, assembly GCF_900105345.1. NCBI lineage: Bacteria > Bacillati > Actinomycetota > Actinomycetes > Micrococcales > Micrococcaceae > Arthrobacter > Arthrobacter woluwensis. Next base: position 91,972 of record NZ_FNSN01000003.1, on the reverse strand, counting down.
CCACCGTCCTCGGCCCGCAGGAGGTAGCCGGCCAGCGAGGAGTCTCCCGCGCCGACCGTGCTCACCGCCTGGATGGGCGCGTGGCTCGCGTGCCAGGCGCCGTCGGCGGTGACGAGCACCGCGCCTTTCGAGCCGAGCGTCGCGAGCACGGCTCCCACGCCGCGTTCGACGACGGCGGTCGCGGCCCGGGCGGCGAGCACCGGGTCCGCTTCCAGCTCGTCTCCGCTGTGCTGCTCGCTGAACCCGGCGAGGGCCGCGAGCTCGGCGAGTTCTTCGCCGTTGGGCTTGAGGAGGTCCGGCGCCGCGTCGGCGCCGGCGTTGATGGCCTCCAGGAGCGGCGTCCCGGAGGAGTCGACGGCGATGCGCGGAGCGTCACTGCCGAGCTCGGTGCGGAGCCAGCGGGTCAGTCGCGCGTAGTAGTCGGCCGGGAAACCGGGCGGCAGCGAACCGGCCAGGACCACCCAGGAGGCCTCGCGGGATTCGTCGAGCAGGAGCGCCGTGAGGGCGTCCCGCTGCTCGGCGCTGAGCTCCGGGCCGGGTTCGTTCACCTTGGTGGTGGTGCCGTCCGGCTCTGTCAGCGTGATGTTGCTGCGGAGCGGGGCGCCGATGGGGAGCGCGTGGTGCGGGATGCCCGTGGAGGCCAGGCCGACGACCACGGGGTCCGTCGGATCGCCGGGCAGGACCGCCACGGTCTTCAGGCCCGACGCGGTGAGCGCGCGGGAGACGTTGACGCCCTTCCCTCCGGCTTCGCTCCGGACGGCCGTGGCGCGCTGGACCTCGCCCCGGGCGAGCGCCCCGGGGAGTTCCACGGTCCGGTCCAGGCTGGGATTGGCGGTGAGTGTGATGATCACGCCTGAATCACCTCTGCTTCTGCGGTTGAAAGGGCTTCGGCCAGTTCCAGGGACGGCGTCCCGTCGGTGACCAGGGTGTCCACGTCCTCCAGGGTGGCGAAGCGGACCAGGGTTTCGGCGTCGAGCTTGCTCGCGTCGGCGAGGACGACCGTCCGCCGGGCCGCCTGGACGAACGCCGTCTTGACGGCGGCCTCCTCGGGGTCCGGGGTGCTCAATCCGAAGTCGGCATGGATGCCATTGGTGCCCACGAACGCGATGTCCGGGCGGACGTTCCGCAGCTCGGCCACCGTGCCGGCTCCGACGGCCGCCTGCGTCACCCCGCGGACCTTGCCGCCGAGGATGTGGAGCGCGACGCCGGGGGTGTCGGACAGTGCGGCGGCGATCGGGATCGAGTTGGTGAGGACCAGCAGGGCCGGGGCGTCGGCGTCGCGCTGGGCGATCAGGCCGGCGAGAGCTTCCGTGGTGGTGCCGGCGTCGAGCACGATGCTGGCCGCGGAGGTGCGGGGGAGGAGGGCGAAGGCGGCCGCGGCGATCCGCTGCTTCTGCTCGGAATGGGTTGCCAGGCGCTCGGGGACCGAGGTTTCGGCGGTGCTCCCGCGGTCGACCGCCACCGCTCCGCCGTGGACCCGGCGCAGCTCTCCTTGCTCTTCGAGAAGCGCGAGGTCCCGACGGACCGTTTCCGGGGTGATGGTGAACCGCTGAGCGAGCTCGGTGACCGTGACGCGGCCGTGCGCGGTCAGGAGGTCGGCGATGGTGCTGTGCCGTTCTTCTGCGAACATGCCCGTCTCCTTTCCGCGCCATTGAGGTTGTGACAGTTGTCACAGGAATCTTTGAATGCTTGACTTTATCTGTGTTTGTTTTTGGAAGTCAAGGGGTATGTGGCGAAAACCGGAAACGAGCGGGGGGGATCCGGGGGAGGGGCCACGTACGGCAGGGGACCCCTCGGACTACCGCTGCGTCCTTCCCCGGCCTCGTGCCTCGGCAGGGGACCCCGCGGACTACGCTTAGGGCCATGGAGAAGGTCCTGTGGTCCAAGCCGGAATCTGAGCGTGCCGGCACACCGTTGCTGCTGCTGTTCCACGGCTACGGATCCTCGCCGGAACGCATGGAGAAGCTGTTCCCCCACCTGCCACAGGAATTCACCTGTGCCGCGCCCCTGGGTGTCATGGAGATCGGCGATCAGCACGGGTGGTTCCTGCTCGACTACTTCCTGACCAACGACTTCTCCCAGGTCATGGCCTCCTGCACGCAGGTTCTCGCCTGGCTGGATGGGATCAAGGCGCAGCACAGCAGCGTCTCGCTCCTCGGGTTCTCCCAGGGCATGGCCATGGCGAGCAGCCTCCTGAGGCTGCGCCCCGAACAGTTCCGCGCCACCGTGGGCCTGTCGGGGTTCGTCCTCGACAACGACCTTCTGGCGCTCACCGAGTCCTTCACGCAGCGGCCGCCCTTCTTCTGGGGCCGCGACAAGGAGGACCTGGTGATCAACGAGGACGCCACACTCTTCACGGAGGAATGGCTGGAGGAGAACACGGCCCTGACATCGCGCAGCTATCCCGGACTGGGCCACTACATGGCGGTGCAGGAGATGGTCGATGTGAGCGCGTTCCTCAAGTACTACGTGCTCAAGTCCACGGCTCCCGCCGAAGCCGCCTCCTGAGCCAAGCCCCTCGCGGACTAGGCTTAGGGCCATGGCCAAGCGCAAGAAGAACCCCGCCCTGGGAATCGCTCAGAACGCAGCACAGAACGCCATGTTCGACGAACAGGGCAAGCCCCGTTCCGGAATCCACAACGTCCTGCTGAAGGCGGTGGATGTGCAGCGTCCGCTCGTCGTCGGGCACATCTCACGGCTGCGCCGCAAGCACCCGAACGCCTCGCTGGCGGAACTCGTCGTCCGCCTGGAGCGTCAGTATCTGGCCACCGTCACGACCACCGGCGCGGGCGCCGGCGCCACCGCGGTGATCCCCGGCGTCGGGACCGGGACCGCACTGGCCGTTTCCGGCGTCGCGACGGCTGCGTTCCTCGAGGCCACCGCGCTCTTCGCCTCCAGCGTCGCCGAGCTCCACGGAGTCCGGGTGACCGACCCCGAGAAGGCCCGCACCATGGTCATGGCGATCATGCTGGGCGAGGAGGGCACCTCCTTGCTGAGTGCGTTCACCGGCCAGACCATGGGCCGAGGCCGGGGAGCGAGCCAGGTGTGGGGCAGCGTCCTGACCAAGAAGACGTCGGCCGCCACCTTCGAGCCCGTGAAGGCCGCCATCCAGAAGGCCTTCCTGAAGTCCCTGGTCAAGAAGCAGGGCGGTGCTTTCTTCGGACGGCTCCTGCCGTTCGGCGTCGGCGCGGTGATGGGCGGCGGCGGCAATCTGCTCATGGGCCGCGCGGTCATCGCGAACACCCGTGAGGCCTTCGGGGCGCTCCCGCTCGTGGCCCCCTTCGGCGAGCAGCCCGCTCTCCCGTCCGACGACGGCGCCGCGCAACTCCCGTCGCACGCGCAGCCCCCGCAGCGCGCGCCGTTGGAGCTGGACCCGTCGAGCGCCGATCGGCGGCTCCCCGACGCCCCCGGAGTGGACGCCGCCGGGAAGGACGTTCCCGGAACGCCCGGCGCCGAACCGCGCTGACCCGGACTGCGTGAGGGCCCTCAGCCCAGCAGCAGCGTGGCGACGGTGAAGATGAGCAGGCCGGCCAGTGACCCGACCACGGTGCCGTTGATCCGGATGAACTGCAGATCGCGTCCCACCTGGAGCTCGATCTTCTGTGAGGTCTCCTCGGCGTCCCAGCGTTCCACGGTGTCGGTGATGAGCCCCGTGATCTGGTCGCGGTAGTTGGACACCACGTAGGCCGCGATGTCGGCCACCCAGGTGTTGACCTTGGCCGCCAGCTCGGGGTCGTCCACCAGGCGGCGGCCGAAGTCCCGGATCGCGCTCACGAAGCGCTGGTACAACTCGCTCTGCGGGTCGTCCACGGCGTCCAGGAGTGCCTTCTTGACGGTCTCCCAGGTGCGGCCGGCGATGTCGCGGACCTGCGGATCGCCCAGGATCTGCGCCTTGATCCCCTCGGCACGTTCGATCATCGCCGGATCGTGCTGGAGGTCCTGGGCCAGTTCCTTGAGGTAGGTGTCGATGGCCTGGCGCACCTGGTGATCCGGGTCCGCCTGGATGCCCTTCACGAACTTCGCCAGCTCGATGTACACCTTGTCGCCCACGAGCGAGTCCACGAATCCGGGCACCCAGAGCGGGGAGCGGTCGCTGACCAGGCGGTTCACCGTTTCGTGGTTCCGGCCGACCCAGTCCGCGGCCCGGTCGATCAGCAGGTCCACGAGGTGCCGGTGGTGACCCTCGTCGAACACCCGCTCGGCGAGTCTGCCGACCGGTGGACCCCACGGCGGGTCGACGACGTGCTTGCGGACCAGCGCTTCGACCACGGCCTGGACGTCGTCATCCCGCAGCACGGTGAAGAGGCCGCGGATGGCGGCCGCGCCTTCCTTTGCGATGCGGTCGGCGCCGGTCGGACCGGTGGTGGGTGCGCCGTCGTCGCGCGTGCCGGAGAGCCAGCGGCCCACCGAGCGGGCCAGATCCGTCGCCGCGAGCTTGGTGCGGATGACGTCCTCGGAGAGGAAGTTGGTGCCGACGAAGTCACCCAGCGAGGCGCCGATCTGGTCCTTCTTCCGCGGGATGATCGCGGTGTGCGGGATCTTGAGGCCCATGGGGTGCCGGAAGAGCGCCGTGACGGCGAACCAGTCGGCGAGGGCGCCCACCATCCCGCCTTCGGCCGCGGCTCTGACATAGGCCAGCCACGGGTACTGGTGCTGCAGCGCGAAGGACACCCCGAACACCACGGCCAGGGCGATGAGCAGTGCCAGGGCGATGCCCTTCATCCGGGCCAGCGCGGCGGCCTTGGCGGCGTCACCCGGCGAGGGCAGCGTGCCGCTGTCCCGGGAAATTGGCGCAGTGTTCACGTCCATGCCTCCACCCTATGCCCCTGCCCTGACACGAATGTGGGTAGCTTTATCCCATGACTCAGATCAGCCGCCCCCTCGTCTACGCTCACCGGGGCGCCAGCGAGCTCTTCGCCGAGCACACCCGCGCCGCCTACCTGCAGGCGATCGCGGACGGGGCGGACGGTGTCGAGTGCGACGTCCACCTGACCGAGGACGGCCATGTGGTGCTGCTCCACGACGACGACCTCGACCGCACGTCGAACGGCACCGGGCCCGTGGCCGAGAAGACCCTCGCAGAGCTGCGCGAACTGGACTTCCACTCGTGGAAGGGCGCCGTGATCCCGCAGGAGTTCGGCTCCCCGAGTGAGCAGTTTCTGACCCTGGGCGAGCTCCTGGACATCCTGGCGGGCGCCGGGCGGGGGATCGGGCTGGCGATCGAGTTCAAGCACCCCTCGCCGTTCGGGTTCCGGCTGGAGGAGAAGACGCTGGAGCTGCTGTCGGAGCGGGGGTGGGAAGCCTCGACGGGGATGCTCGGGAACATCCGGGTCTCCTTCATGAGCTTCGACCCGCAAGCCACCGAACAGCTGCTGGAGACCGTCCCCGCTGATGCCGTGTGCCAGCTCGTGGACGACGTGGACACGGACGAGGTCAAAGAAGACCTCGAGATCGGCAGTCTGGCGGCGAGTGCGGTCGCGCTGGTGCTCCGCGCCGCCGTTCAGCGGGCCGCGAGGATGCTGGACGAAGGCACCGCAGGGATCGCCGGCCCCGGCATCGACTACCTGAAGGCGCATGCCGACCAGGCGCGGCAGTGGCTGGCGGACGGGCGCCGCTTCCGGGTCTGGACCGTGGACGACGACGCCGACGTGGACTACTGCGTGACCTTCGGCATCCAAGAGATCACCACCAACCGCCCGGCCGAGGTGCTGCGGCGGATCTCCGTGGCGCTGGGCGAGGTCCCGGCGGTCTGAGTGGGAAACTCGCCGAAGGACACGCGATCCCTTGTTCAGTTGAGGCTCAAGTCATAATGTTCTCTCATTAGTGGTTTCGGAGGAGGGCCCGAAGCCAGTCACTCGCACACAATTTCATTGGGGTCTCGTTGTTCACCATCCGAGATGGCGCTTTGCGCCGACTTTTTGCGTTTTTACTCGCCATCGCCTTCCCGTTGGCCCTCTTGTTCGTCGGTGTCGTGCCGGCTCGGGCCGAGGCGGATCCCGGGACCGGGAGTGCTGCACCGTTAGGGGAGCTGGTCGATCAGACACCTGCGTCGGAGGTGCCGTCGGGACTGAGCGTGGATGAACTCGACGCTTCCGCGCGGGCGAAGACCAGTGGTTCTCCTGTGGTGGTGCAGTCGCTGACGACAGAACAGTCGCAGACAAAGGCGATGCCTGACGGCACCTTCGCTGCGGAACTGTCGTCTTCGCCGGTCCGGGTGAAGGATTCAACCGGATGGAAAGCGCTCGACACGACGTTGCAGGCAGGCGTCAAGGATGGGGAAGCCAGCCTGATCCCGAAGAAGACCATCGCTGACGTGGCCCTGGGGCAGGGCGGGTCTGACTCCATGGCGTACATCGGCGACCACAAGGGTGCAGCCGTCACCCAGAAGTGGCCCTTCGGCGACTTGCCGGTTCCGGTCGTCGACGGTGACACGGCGACCTATCCGGAGGTTCTGCCTGGTGTTGATCTGGTTCAGCTTGTTCGTCCGGCAGGGGTGTCGCAGGTTCTGAAGGTCAAGACGCGCCAGGCCCTTTCGGATCCGAGGGTGGTGCAGATGAGGTTCTTCCTTCACACGGATGGCGCGGTGGTCCAGGACCGTGGGGACGGTAAAGGGCTCGTTGCTTTGACTCGGGACGGGCGCCCGGCGCTGGAGACCGCTGATGGTCAGTGGTGGGACTCGTCCTGGGAGGGCGCAACTGCTGAGGGGCCGGGTGGTCCGGGGCTCAGATATCCGCTGGCGCTGTCGCTCGACTCTGAAAACGGTCAGCAAGTCCAGAAGCTGGGGATGGATGCGATCGTGAATGCGAAGCGGCTCACGTTCCCGGTGTTCGTCGACCCCGATTGGAACACCGGCGAGGCGTCCTACACTTACGTCGACTCCCATTGGCCGTCGATCTCCTACTGGAACGGAGCCGGCGGATCGGATGGAACGGTCCACGTCGGATATCTTCCTGCGGAATGGGACTACACAGAGGGCGCATCCCACGTGACCCGCGGTTTCTACCAATTCAACACGGCCTGGTTGGCAGGTCGGAAGATCATGAAGGCCGTGGTCAACACCACCGAGAAGTGGTCGTCCTCGTGCGATGCCCGCCCTGTGAGCGCCTGGGTTACCGGAGGCATTGGATCGGGGACCACGTGGAACGCTCAGCCGGGCTATCTGCAAAAGGTGAGCACGCAGAACGTGGCGAAGGGTTACTCGGCCTCGTGCCCTGGCGGCGGTGTGGGCTTCGACATGGGGTCGGCCACGAGCTGGCTGACCAATTCCCCACAGTGGACGGTCGGTCTGCGGGCCGACAACGAAGGTGACGATCGGGGGTGGAAGGTGTTCACGAAAGACGCCACCCTGATCGTCACGTACGACACCCCGCCCAACACGCCGGCCCTGTGGTGGATTGAAAACGCACTCTACAGCCCCGCCAAGGGGCAACCGGGCGCTGTCTACTACACGCGGATTCCGACGCCGACATTCGGCATCATGTCCAGGGGCGACGCCGACGGTGCCAAGGGCGGAAACCTGACGATGTCCGTCGTGGTCAGAAATTCCGCAGGAACCGTCGTCGACTCCGGAACGACCGGGCCGGGGTCACCCGCCGCGAACACCCTCTTCACGTGGAAGGGTTCAAAGGTCCTGCCTGATGGCAAATACACCGTGTACTCATCAGTGAAGGACCCGCAAGGTTCCACCTCGGGGACACAGGCGTTCGTCTTCACCGTAGACACGACGCCGCCCGGCGCGCCCGACATCATCGCACCGGCGTCGTTGGGCGGGCAGACCATCACCGGCAGCACCGCGCAGGGCGTCGGCCGCGACGACCTCGGCACCGTCGGAAAGACGGTCTACAACTTCGGGATCCGGTACACCGGAAAATTCGGAGGCACGAAGGGCTTCGTCTATGCCATCACGGACTCCAATGCCCCGCAGCCGGCGTTTCCGGCATCCCTGAAATGCAATGAACGTTCGACGGTGTTCGTGTCCACCGTCCCGTGCGCATCGACCATGAACAAGGTCACCTCACTCAACATTCCCGTCGCGGCGGTAGGCGACGGCGCCCTATTGACCGTGTGGGCTGTGGATCAGGCGGGAAACGTCAGCCCTAACGTTGGAGAACCGCCGCAGGCTGTAGGTCAGCCGCGTTCGTTCAAATTCACCGTGGGCGTGAAGGATCAGCCGCAGAACACTCTGGTCCCGGTGACACCTGCTGGGGGTGCCGCCTGGAAGACGATCGCCGTGGATCCGGCGTCGGGCAAACCGGACACGGCCGACTGCACGACGGGAACCGCGGACGCAAACTCTTCGGCTTCCGGGGACGAGGGCCGTGCCCTGGAGGTCCCTGCCGGTGGCCGGGCGGTCAGCTCTGCACAGGCGGTGGACGCTTCCCACAGCTTCACGACGGCCGCGTGGATCTGCCCCACCCAAGTGGGAGGATCCATCCGTTCCATCATCACGCAGCTGGCTGCTCCGGGAAGCCCGGCCGCCCGGCTAGCGGTGAACCCGGACACGAAGTTTATCCTCCAAGGCTGGCCGCAGGGCGGAACAGCGCCTGACGAGGTGGCGACCACGACCGATATCGTCGCCGGGCAGTGGTCCTATGTGGTCGCCGCGTATGACGAGACGAACCGTCAGCTGCGCATCACGCGGTCGGATTCCAAGGGGTCCCTGACGACATGGGTGACCGCGACCTCGCCTGAAAAACAACTCGCATCGACCGACCAACCCGTCGTGCTCGGCGACAACGGAACAGCTGGCACAGACCAATTCACCGGTCAGATCTTCCGGCCCGTGATGACCCAGTCCATTCTCACGGCCGATCAGGTCAAAGCACTGGCATACACCTACCCTGCAGGCGAAGGAGTCATGAAGTGAGGAACACGTTCTTCGCTGGAAGGCACAGTCGTGTGCGGCGCAGCACCTGGGGGGTTGCTCTCGCAGCGCTCGTTGTATCGAGCGTAGGCCTGTTCCCGGAGGAGTCCTCAGTGGCGTCCGGTTGGAGTGTCCCAGCCGAGCAACAGATTGCACCAATAGCCTCGGCACCCTGGGAAGCGCGGGCGGCGGAGGCCGAACTCCCGTTTGTCCAGGGGAGCGCGCCGGGCAGTGGCGCCAAGGTTGCCGGAACGGTCACTCAGAACGATGGAACAGTCGCCGTCAGGACAGCGTCTCTGGTCCGACCGCGACTGGCCACACCTGCGACCAATGACAAGGGCGCCGGCGACTTCAAGTCTCTGCCGGGTACATCCTCAGCTCAGTGGGGTTCTGCTTCGCAGACGGGTGGATTCACATGGTCCTACCCGATGCCTGGCCGCGGCGCGCCTTCGGGGCCGACGCCGGCGCTGGGTCTCTCGTATGACTCCACTGCCGTTGACGGATTGACCTCGTCGACGAACAACCAGGCATCGACGGTGGGTGACGGATGGGCCCTGACAGGCTTGGGATCGATCACTCAGAAGTTCATGCCGTGCATGGACCAAAAAGTCAGCAAGTCCTACGATCTTTGCGGCAAAAAGGGCGGGCAGGCGTTCACCATCAGTTTCGGTGGCCGCTCTGGGCAGCTCGTCAAGGATTCATCGAGTGGCAAGTTCGTGCTGCAGAACGATGACAACACCAAAATCGAGTACCTCAAAGCTTCTGGCCAGAACGGTTCATTTGACGGTGGCTACTGGAAGCTGACCGACACCGCGGGCACTCAGTACTTCTTCGGACGTAATAAGCTGCCCGGCTGGGCGACGGGGAAACCCACCACGAACTCGGTGAACACTGTGCCGGTCGGTGCGGCGGATTCTTCCCAGCCGTGTTCGGCTGCTAGTTTCGGGGCCTCCCTGTGCCAGCAGGCCGCTGTGTGGAATCTCGACTACGTTGTAGACGTCAACGGCAATTCGCAGGCCGTCTACTACACCCAGGACACGAACTACTACGCCGCGCAGGCCGGCACGGGATCTCGGCTTAGCTATGTGCGGTCGTCGCGGCCTGTACGGATTGACTACGGAATGCGTGCAGGCGCTGAGCTGAATTCCAACGCCGCTCCACTGCAGTACGTCCTCGCGTATACCGGGCGGTGCACCGGCGTCGATTGTGCCAAGGGCAACGACATCCCGACCGGATTCGCTTGCACGGCAACGGGCACGTGCGACACCCAGTCGCCCACCTTCTATTCCGACCAGAGACTTCAGACGGTGACCACGAAAACGTTCGTGGGAACTGCGTACCAGGATGTCGACCGGTGGACACTGGCTCATTCCATGCCGGACCCGGGGGACGGCACAAAACCGGCCTTGTGGTTGGCCTCCGTGACGCATGCGGCACTCGACACCACGGGTGGTAAGACCGCTATCACGGACGCTCCCGTGGTGTTCTCCGGGCAAACCCTTCAGAACCGGGTCTGGGTCGTCGATGGCCAGGCGCCTCTTGACCGGTATCGGATCTCGAGCATCAAGCTGCCAACAGGCGGTGTCGTGTCGGTGAGCTATCTCGGTGCGGACTGCACACCGAGCAGCCTGCCGGCCTCGCCGGAGACCAACACCCGCCGGTGCTACCCGGCGTACTGGTCGCCGACAACTCCGATTCCTCAGCCGGCCCGGATGGACTATTTCCACATCTACCCGGTCGCTGCGATCGGGGTTTCAGCCGGTCCCGGCGGCGGCCTGGGGCTCCTGACGCGTTACCAGTACCTGGGCACGCCGGCGTGGAAGTACCCTTCGGCGCAGTACCAGTCCGGAGAAGGTGGTTCCCAGCTGACCTGGTCGGTGTTCGCCGGGTACGGCCAGGTGAAAACGACGACCGGTAACAACGCCGGGACTAACAACCCGACGAGCACGGTGACGTACCTGCGCGGTCTCGACGGGACGCCGTCGAACGCTTCCGGTGGAACGCGCACCTCGAGTGTGACCACATCTGATGGCACCGTCATCACCGATTCGCCCTGGTTCGCGGGCCAGGCGGTTGAGTCGCAGTCCTTCCTCGGCGACACGGCAACCCGCTTGAAGAGCACTGTGACGGTGCCGTGGGCCTCGGCGCCGACGGCCACCGATGCTGTGTCTGGCGCCACGGCACGGCACTTTGGCGTCGCGTCCTCCACGACCATCCAGACCTCTGGTCAGACCGCACCTCCGGTTTCGGGCAAGCGGTCCCGCACCACCACCTACTCCCACGACGGCTACGGCCGGACGACGGCGGTCAGTCACGGTGCGCAGACCGGATTCAGCGACGCCAGTTGCACCCTGACGAGCTATGCGGACAATGTTGGTGCGAACCTGCTGGCGTTCCCGGCGACCTCGACCGTTCGCGCCGGTGAGTGTGTCAATGGCGGAAGCAATGGCACCGTGCTCTCGGCGACGAGAACGCTGTACGACGCCTCCACGTCGGCCGAACCGGGAAGCCCCGGGTACTCCGCTCCCTCCAAGGGCCTGGTGACCAAGGCTGACACGGCAACCGATGCCGATGGCGGAACGGTGAGCCAATGGCAGCAAGGGCCCGTCCTGGCCTATGACGCTCTCGGTCGGGTGGTTTCGTCCACGGACAACTCGACCGGCAACGCTCGGGTCACCAAAACGGCTTTCACCCCGGCCGTCGGCTTGGCGACCACCGTGACGGACACGAACCCGTTGGGGTGGACCTCTTCGACAACATTCGATGCCGCTCGCGGATCGACGGTTTCGACGACCGATGTCAACGGAGGGGTAGCCACCAGCGAGTACGACGCCGCTGGGCGGCTCCTGAAGCAGTGGTCTGTGATGCGGCCGAAGGCGACTTATCCGACACCGGACCTGTCCGTCACGTACAGCCTCTCGCAGACTGCACCGTCCTGGATCCGGACCGACACCGTCAACGCGACCGGTGCGACCTACCCAGGTTTCAAGATCTTTGATGGTCTGGGTCGTCTTCGGCAGACTCAGCGCACGTCTCCGCCAGGCGGCGTGATCGCGGCAGACGTCTTTTATGACACCACTGGGCAGGTGAGCCGCACCAATAACGAGTATCTGATGACGGGCAGCCCCTCCGGAACCCTGTTGATTCCGACCGTGGCAGTGCCATCGTCGACGACGCTCACCTATGACGCGGCCGGACGGCCGGCGTCGACGTCGGCGATCGCCTACGACAACACGACCCTGTGGACCACCAGCATCGCCTACGGTGGTGCCGACACCACGACCACCACTGGCCCGACCGAACCCGGCAAGACACCTGCAGCGTCGGCGAGCCAGTCCATTTCGGACCTTGGCGGTCAGGTTCTGGTCAATAGGCTGTTCAAGAGCACCACAGCCAGCGGCGCCTCCGACGACACCGTGTACTCCTATGACACGCTGGGCCAGCTGACGTCCATGAAGGATGCTGCGGGAAGCACCTGGAAGTGGACCCACGACGTGGCTGGTCGGGAGACCTCGGCCGTGGACCCGGACACCGGGACCGTGACGAGCAGCTATGACGCCAGCGGCCGCTTGAGCTCGACCAAGGATGCTCTCGGTGTGGTGGCTTCCGCGGAGTACGACTCCTTGGACCGGACCGTCCGGACCAAGGTGCAAGAGCCCGGCAAGGACGCGAAAACTCTCCTGGAGTGGGGCTACGATTCCGTCCAGAAGGGACAGGTGACCTCTGAGACCCGCTACAACGGATCGGAGTACGACCAGCCGGTCGTGACGAGTTATGCGGGTTACAACGCTGCGGGCCAGCCCTCCAGCGTGACGACTTCTGTCCCGTCAGGGCTTGGAAGTTTCGCAGGGACCTACACCCATAAGCTGAAGTACGAGCTGAACGGTAAGGTGTCGTCGTTGGCGATGCCGGCCCTGGGCGGATTGCCTGCCGAGACCATCGGTTTCGGTTACGACGGCTTCGACAACGATTCTTCGGTGTCCAGCTCGAAGGGCGACACGATCGCCGGCGACACCCAGTACAACTCCCTGGGTAAGGTGTCCTCCTTCCGCCAGAGCGATCTGAACAACGCTCTCTCGAAGGATCCCACGGTGGGGGCGACGACCACGGTGTTCACCTGGGATGCGCAGACAGGAAGGCTTGCACAGCAGGAGTCGTCCAACTTGTCCTCCAAGGGTGCGGTGGACCTCGGAAAGACGATGTTCTCCTACGATGCGGGCGGCAAGTTGACCGGCCGGGCCATGTCCTGGACGGGACGCCCGAACAAGCCCGCCGATAACCAGTGCTACGCCTACGACTATGCGGATCGGCTCGCCTCGGTGTGGACGCCCGCAGCATCGTGTGGTGCCGCTCCTGCTGCCTCTGCCACGAGTGTGGCCGGCCTTGGCGGTGTGGCGCCGTACGCCCAGACGTACACCTACACCGATGGTGGCGACCGGGCACAGGTCAAACGCTTCAGCGCGTCGGGTGCTTTGGCCTCGACGGAAAGCTACTCCTACGAAGCCGGCACGCACCACCTGTCTCAGGTGACCACCACGCCGGCCTCGGGAACGGCTTCATCGCAGACGTTTGCCTGGGATGTTGCAGGCCGTATGACCGGTCGTGCCGGTCAGACGCTGAAATACTCGGCAGACGGCAAGATCACGGCCACGTCGGGCACGTCGGGCTCGGCGCTGAATCCTAATCCGAACACCGCAGGGCAATCGCCTGGCACCAGCGCATCTGGTGACAGCTCGCGCTTCTATACGGCGGCCGGGAATCTGATTGGTATCAAGGACGCCACCGGTGTCACGCTGGCGCTGGGCATCACCACAGCATTCGCCCCGGTGACAGGTGAAGCGAGTGCAACCCGGTCCTATTCTTTCCTGGGTAAGACGGTCGCGCAGCGTAGTGCTAAGGGCGGTGTCGTCCAGTACGCGATCGTGCTTGGCGATGGTGTGGGCACGGCTCAGACCCTGGTGCTGCCGTCAACCGCGACGGCCGGGGTCACGACCGTGGCTCGCTACACCGACCCTTACGGCCTGATCCGGGGCCCGACCCAACAAGCCGTGGGCACCGCTGCTCTGACGGCTCAGCCTGTTCAACCGGCAGGATCAGGAACTAATGCTGCAAGCCAGACCGGCTTCGGCGCAGCCCATGGGTACTTGGGCAAGCTCGCCGACACACAAAGCTCCCTGACCCAGGTCGGCGCCCGCGACTACGACCCGGTCCTGGGTGTATTCACCGCCCCAGACCCAGTATTCAACGCAACACCGGTTAGCGGATCAAGCCCCTACGCCTATGCAGGGCACGATCCAATTAACTACTCGGACCCGTCTGGACTGTTGTCGCGGTACATGTGCGACATGTGTGGTGGTAAAGGCGTCGGCGAAATCACCGGAGTTGGTGCGGGCGGCGGCATCAGCATCGCCAGCGGAGAGTCGGCTGCCATGTCTCGTGCAGGGGCATCGGTCGGTGTACGAATAACCGCTGGAGCTACCGCCGCTGGACTGGCTGCAGGTCAGTTCGCAGGAATGCTTGGTGGTGGAGGGCAGAGTCGCACCAGCGACATTTGGTCATGGTTCCTTTACGGCGGTAATCCGCCTCCTATCACAGCCCCCTCAGGTGTCCCCTGGCGAGGAATTACTTTTACAACTACGAGCGTGGGTTCTTCGAGTTCCTACAGTGGTGGCGGTGGGAGTGGTTATGTCGGTGGTGGCGGATGGGGGTACCCGCCTCAGTACGCGGATTGGGGTGTGTCTTCGGAGTCCGCTCAGAGCGGTGGCAGTGGTTCGTTTGGTGGGTATGACCCTTCTGCAGCTGCCGCGGCAGCCGCAGCGGCCAGGCGTGCGGCGGGGCTGGCAGAGAACGCTCGCCTGAAGGCCGCCTCGGAGGCCGCGACAGCTAAACTGGGTAAAGAAGGACTAGCCACTCAGGCGGCCGCCGGCTCAGGTTCAAGCGGTGGGGCCGGCGGGGAGCCTCCGGCTGGAACTGGTTTTTCGACGCCTGATGACGACGATGAATTCAGTCGGATTTTGGGAAATAGTGCTAGGCAAATTCAGAAAAAGTTCAAACATGCTGGCGACTTTGGAGTGAGTGGGAACTTCAGTAACGCAAGCCTTGCTAGGTTTATCAATGCGCTCGAAGCGCATCTCAAAGACCCCGGGACGATGAGAATTGACGGCACGTATCACGGCGAGAGCGTAATCCACTATTTTAATGGTGGAACCAGGAATAATGTAATGATAAGAAACAATCAGTTCTTGTCTGGATGGACTCTCAGCCCCGCTCAGATAGGAAACCTGCTAGAGCACGGAGGACTCGGTGGCGGATGATGTTGTGACGCTTCGGCTCACGCGGCCTGAAGCACTGGTGCTGTTCGAATGGTTGAACAATATAGACGAGGGTTTGGAGGATATTCCTTTCGGGGGCCCGGCTGAAATGAAGACAATTTGGGCTGTTATTGCGATGCTTGAGTCCGAGCTGCCCGAACCCTTTAGGGACGACTACAAGTCCATCGTTGAAGCGGCGAGAAAGCAGCTATCAGGTGACGAATAGACCCTTGAATTGTGGCCTAATTTCGAATTGTGATGATTGGGTTATGTGCGACCTCTTGTGAAGTCGGGGCCTCGGCAGACCTCAGGGCCGTCCAGTTGAGGATGCCCTGCGAGCAGCCGCGTATGTCGCCAATGTGAGAGTAAATGGTGGTGATGCCATTCGAATCGACTTGGAACATTCCGAGAGGGTGGCGATAGTCGTCCTCTTGCCCTGGTGGCGACCGGGCCCAGGTTAAGCGCTTCGGGTCATCGGGAGCTCTTGCCTCGACGGAGAACTACTCCTACGAAGCCGGCACACACCACCTGTCTCAGGTGACCACCACGCCGGCCTCGGGAACGGCTTCATCGCAGACGTTTGCCTGGGATGTTGCAGGCCGTATGACCGGTCGTGCCGGTCAGACGCTGAAATACTCGGCAGACGGCAAGATCACGGCCACGTCGGGCACGTCGGGCTCGGCGCTGAATCCTAATCCGAACACCGCAGGGCAATCGCCTGGCACCAGCGCATCTGGTGACAGCTCGCGCTTCTATACGGCGGCCGGGAATCTGATTGGTATCAAGGACGCCACCGGTGTCACGCTGGCGCTGGGCATCACCACAGCATTCGCCCCGGTGACAGGTGAAGCGAGTGCAACCCGGTCCTATTCTTTCCTGGGTAAGACGGTCGCGCAGCGTAGTGCTAAGGGCGGTGTCGTCCAGTACGCGATCGTGCTTGGCGATGGTGTGGGCACGGCTCAGACCCTGGTGCTGCCGTCAACCGCGACGGCCGGGGTCACGACCGTGGCTCGCTACACCGACCCTTACGGCCTGATCCGGGGCCCGACCCAACAAGCCGTGGGCACCGCTGCTCTGACGGCTCAGCCTGTTCAACCGGCAGGGTCAGGAACTAATGCTGCAAGCCAGACCGGCTTCGGCGCAGCCCATGGGTACTTGGGCAAGCTCGCCGATACACAAAGCTCCCTGACCCAGGTCGGCGCCCGGGATTACGACCCGGTCCTGGGTGTATTCACCGCCCCGGACCCAGTGTTCAACGCAACACCGGTTAGCGGCTCAAGCCCCTACGCCTATGCAGGGCACGATCCGATCAACTACTCGGACCCGAGTGGGCTGACGGCTGTCAAGTGCGATATGTGTGGCGGTAAACCCATTGGCGAAATTACTGGTGTTGGAGGCGGTGGCGCCGCTGGAGGTGCGTCCACTGTACTTAGGACGCTCGGACCGAGCTTCTGGGATCGGATTGCGTCCATCGGGCGTCTCCTTGGGTCGATTGCGAGCTCGCTCCAAAACTTGGGAAGTTCCGGTAGTAGTGGAGCACGTGCCGGCGGCGCTGGCTCGCGATACACCTACTACAGCGGTGATGGCTCGGTCTACGCTGATTCTCGTGCGAGCCTTCGGTTTTACCGAACAAGTGTGGGGTCATCCATTTCGTATGGAGGGGGCAGCGGTGCCGGCTTTGAGGACGACTATGGAGCTGGCTACTCGCCCAACTACGGAGATGGAGGCGCTGACTGGGGCTACGTGCCTGGTTCAGGGCAGTCCTCAAGTGCCGGATATGCTGCTGCGGCTGCCGCTGCGGCTGCCGCAGCTGAGCGACGTGCCGCCGGATTGGCCGAAAATGCTCGCCTGAAAGCAGCCTCTGAGGCCGCGACAGCTAAGCTGGGCAAAGAAGGTCTGGCGGCTCAGGCCGCGTCTGGATCAGGTTCGAGCGGTGGGGCAGGTAACAAGCCTCCGGGTGGAACCGGTTTCTCCACGCCCGATGATGATGAGAATGACCCAGATCCCGCGGAGGGTTTTAGTTCGTTCCGTTCAGCGAAGAGGTCGATGGGATCGCCGGGCGATGGGAACGTCTACGATCACGTGGTGGAGCAGTCCCAGATATCAGATAAACGGAGCGGATTCGACCCTCGAATAATACACAATCCAAGAAACCTCAATCCCGTACCTAGTGCAATAAATCAAGCCAAGGCCAATTACTACTCGTCCGTTCGTGGTTTTACGAGTAACAAGACGATTAGAGATTGGCTATCTGGGCAGAGCTTTAGAGAGCAGTATAATTTCAGCATGAGGATCACGGACATAATTCAGAATGGAGGTCCACTGCCGTGACGTCGCCGAATGAGGGAATTTCCGGTGTGTATCGTGAGATGGCGATCGCCTGGAGTCATCTGAGTTCCGAACCGAGGAAGGCCAATATAGCGTTTCGTAAACATCACGTATTTGCTAAAGCCATTCGAGCTACGGCTGAGGGGCAGCAAGCAATACTTGACCTGCTCAATGATTCAAGCGAAGTGGTGCGGCTTCTGGCCGCGACGGATGCGCTAAAATTTTCGCCAGATGAGGCGATTCGGGTCCTTGAAGAACTTGAGCAAGGTTCCACTCTTTATGCCGTTGACGCTGAGTACACGATTCGTGGATTCCGTGATGGCACCCTGGATCTCGACTGGTAGGTTATCGCTGCGGACATGAGACATTTGCGCCAGGCCCGGATTCCGTAAGTTTCTGCGAAGCGATTGTCGGACCATCAGAGTCTCAGGTGGGCCGAAGCTGGGGTGTCGTGGATACCTCGTCAATTTCACAGCCAACTATCTGCGGGTCTACGTCCGTCGGCTGTGAGTGCGAAGGGATAGCTAACGGGCTCGACACTGAATGGGGAGGTTGTGGTGGCGGGTGCTTGGCTCGCCTCACAACGGTGGGCCCTGCCCAGCGGCGTGGTGGGCTGGTTTGGTGAGATCTTGTTAGTTGGCGCGCGGCGCCAGCGTTCTTCAATGGAGGTCCAGGTCCTTCACGAGCACCTGGTCGAGACTGACCTCGCCGTCAAAAATAGTCCTGTGCCGGTGGCGGTAAACCCGCCGGCACAGGACGTGAGTCATCGGCAGAAGCCCGGCTACCTCGGTGTGGACGCCCGCAGCATCGTGTGGTGCCGCTCCTGCTGCCTCTGCCACGAGTGTGGCCGGCCTTGGCGGTGTGGCGCCGTACGCCCAGACGTACACCTACACCGATGGTGGCGACCGGGCACAGGTCAAACGCTTCAGCGCGTCGGGTGCTTTGGCCTCGACGGAAAGCTACTCCTACGAAGCCGGCACGCACCACCTGTCTCAGGTGACCACCACGCCGGCCTCGGGAACGGCTTCATCGCAGACGTTTGCCTGGGATGTTGCAGGCCGTATGACCGGTCGTGCCGGTCAGACGCTGAAATACTCGGCAGACGGCAAGATCACGGCCACGTCGGGCACGTCGGGCTCGGCGCTGAATCCTAATCCGAACACCGCAGGGCAATCGCCTGGCACCAGCGCATCTGGTGACAGCTCGCGCTTCTATACGGCGGCCGGGAATCTGATTGGTATCAAGGACGCCACCGGTGTCACGTTGGCGCTGGGCATCACCACAGCATTCGCCCCGGTGACAGGTGAAGCGAGTGCAACCCGGTCCTATTCTTTCCTGGGTAAGACGGTCGCGCAGCGTAGTGCTAAGGGCGGTGTCGTCCAGTACGCGATCGTGCTTGGCGATGGTGTGGGCACGGCTCAGACCCTGGTGCTGCCGTCAACCGCGACGGCCGGGGTCACGACCGTGGCTCGCTACACCGACCCTTACGGCCTGATCCGGGGCCCGACCCAACAAGCCGTGGGCACCGCTGCTCTGACGGCTCAGCCTGTTCAACCGGCAGGATCAGGAACTAATGCTGCAAGCCAGACCGGCTTCGGCGCAGCCCATGGGTACTTGGGCAAGCTCGCCGACACACAAAGCTCCCTGACCCAGGTCGGCGCCCGCGACTACGACCCGGTCCTGGGTGTATTCACCGCCCCAGACCCAGTATTCAACGCAACACCGGTTAGCGGATCAAGCCCCTACGCCTATGCAGGGCACGATCCAATTAACTACTCGGACCCGTCTGGACTGTTGTCGCGGTACATGTGCGACATGTGTGGTGGTAAAGGCGTCGGCGAAATCACCGGAGTTGGTGCGGGCGGCGGCATCAGCATCGCCAGCGGAGAGTCGGCTGCCATGTCTCGTGCAGGGGCATCGGTCGGTGTACGAATAACCGCTGGAGCTACCGCCGCTGGACTGGCTGCAGGTCAGTTCGCAGGAATGCTTGGTGGTGGAGGGCAGAGTCGCACCAGCGACATTTGGTCATGGTTCCTTTACGGCGGTAATCCGCCTCCTATCACAGCCCCCTCAGGTGTCCCCTGGCGAGGAATTACTTTTACAACTACGAGCGTGGGTTCTTCGAGTTCCTACAGTGGTGGCGGTGGGAGTGGTTATGTCGGTGGTGGCGGATGGGGGTACCCGCCTCAGTACGCGGATTGGGGTGTGTCTTCGGAGTCCGCTCAGAGCGGTGGCAGTGGTTCGTTTGGTGGGTATGACCCTTCTGCAGCTGCCGCGGCAGCCGCAGCGGCCAGGCGTGCGGCGGGGCTGGCAGAGAACGCTCGCCTGAAGGCCGCCTCGGAGGCCGCGACAGCTAAACTGGGTAAAGAAGGACTAGCCACTCAGGCGGCCGCCGGCTCAGGTTCAAGCGGAGGCTCCGGAGGTGGCCAACCCCCTTCCAAGGCTGGCTTCTCGACTCCCGACGACGACGATGACTTCCTGGCGACTCCTCGCGTAAGTAGTCCAAAATTGCAGAACCTCATTAATAACCTATACAAGGGAGTCCGAAATCCACAGAGAGTCGGGAACGGAACGACCATGGATGCGATCCGAAATGAATTGAGCACGGGAAATGCAACGAGCGGGCGGATGCACCTCGTGAAGGGCCAAGAAACGGTGCGTGGGCTTGAAAACTGGCTCAGGAAAAATGCTGCTGCTTCCTTCTCCGATCGACTTGTTGCCCAAAGTCTGCTTGATGAGCTATCCAGCGCACTGAAGGGTGGGATATGAAAAGTCAAACAGAACAGTTTATTGGAAATTTAGTTCAAGCATTTCCTTTGTTGAGGCCTATTCTTGACGAGTCTCTTGAAGACAATTTTGGCGAGATGTTGCCGCACCTTGTTATGTCGGACATCGTTCGATGGCTGGCAAATAGAAGTCCAAAGGATCGGGATGTCGCAGGTGCAATCCTAAGTTGGCTGGAATGCGCTTATATTGAAGGGTCGGATGAGGTTCAGGAATTGATAGTCGTCAGCGGCGTCGAAATGATTCCGGACCCGGGCGAATTGGGTTCATACCTAAGGGGTCTTTTAGGGCCGCGGCTAAGAGCGTATGATCCGTGGAAGGAGTTCCCAGATGGTCGACGAGAGTAGCTGATAGCGAAAGCCTTTCGCTCCTGTGGTTGTCGTACGACTAAGTACCAAGGACCTTTGGTGCTGATGACATGAGGTGCTTCGGAGAAGGCGTTGGTTACGTGCCCGTCTTGGCCTCGGGGGCATGTGCTCGAATACCGCATCGAAGGAACCTTCAAAGCAACATTGAAGGTCCGACTGGGCTGGCGCGGAGGCGGAACGAATGAGTGAAAACGCGGAGGACGGTCGCGAGATACGCCCGTGGGGGGAGGCTCATGCAAGACTTTCCCGCATATTCGCCCTAGACAGTCATCTTCCGGCAAATCCGTTTCGCCACAGTTTTGGTCACAAGGCTTATTTTCATTGGGATTACTTTCTAAATCGAGATTTTTCTGGCGTGCTAAAGACCTTCGCAGATCGCGTCGGTGATCGTTATATCGATCTTGTGGGAGTGGGCGAATCTCGCAATTCGCGAACCCTGCACTCCCGCGCGGATTCCATCAACGTGGCAAGCATGACGCCTGACTCGTACTGGGGGGCGCTGATGAATCCCGTTGAAGATAACTATTGCGCGGCAACTAGCGCGGCAATCTCCGGAAAATATCCGAACTGGGCTTGCTGGGCGGATAACAGCTGGGAATTGGTGATATTTGGATCCGAATTGGGATTGCCGACACTCGAGCTATTTGGCGTGCCATACTATACCAATATTTCCGATGCGCTGACTCTGATAGAGCCACTTTCCGCCGGACTGTCCTAGGATTTCGAGTATAACCGTGAAATGGAGTCCGTAGGAGGAGGTTTCTGTCCAATTTCGGAGATGCCAGTTCGTCTGCAATTCACGCCGGCTCTGATTTTTGGTGATGGGACGGGTTGAGGGCTGGGCGATCGGGTCCGGCGTTGAAATGTGGTCTAATCCCGAATTGCTACGATTGTGGTATGTGCGACCTCTGCGCTTAATTCCCGCGTTTAGTGGATTCGATCCGTGGAATGGAAGATCGAACGATGGTTCGAACCTCATGCCCTGATGAGCTCACCCCTGCCGAAGCCTATCGGGTCATGCTTCGTTTCGTCGCCGATTATCGGGGGCGTGCTGGAAATGATCTGGCGACCCTGCTCGGAGGGACAGTTCCTATGAGTGACGGAGTTCCGGGCGATCCCGCATCACCTGATGATTGGGGAGTCGCGATCAGGGATGAATTCGGGTGTCTCGACGTCGGGGACATTGAGTGGCCGTCGTCTGCTGAGAACTTTCGGCCAGATGCGTATGGGCGGTCGCTTCCGTTCTGGGCTATTCCGAGGGATCGACTCAGGATCCATGGTGACGTGGCGTACCTGACCCTTCGGGATGCGTTCTCGTTGGCGGCAGATTTTATATGGCGGTTCGAGGACCGTCCTATGGACTATCTGGATGAGTTCATCGCGAGAGCGGAGCTCGGTTCTGACGGCAGGCCCCTCGATCCAGAATATGAACATGACTGGGCTGAGTCACTGGGTGATCTGCTCGATGAATCTCCGGATGCGCTCCGCCGAGCTATTCGGTTCTTCTGACGAGACGGTCTGGTCCTCCCATCGCACCTGGTCGAAGGTGAGAAAACGGTTCATGGAGGCCGAGCGGTGAAGACTATCCGCGATCGCCCCTCCGAGCTGAAGAGTAACTGTCAGTCGAATGTGAGGGATGTTACAGTTCCTCCAGGCCCGCTCTGAGCGGTCCTCTCACTCGCACCTATTCTTGAATACCTTGGGGGATCCATGGCTCGTGCCATATCCAGGGCGCGAACGCGCCTGGCAGTCCTTGCGCTGCTCATCTCCGGTCTGGCTTTCGCGGGCCTCGCGCCGGCGCAGGCGGCCGGAACCGCCGGCATCTCCGGCACCGTCACGGCGCCGGCAGGGATCGACGTCACGCAGACCAAAGTGTCGTTGCTCGTCGTGAATCCCAACGGTGGTGCCATGCTCGATTCGGAGACTTATCCGGACGGGACCGGGGCCTACCACTTCGACGGCAAATGGCCGGGTCAGTACAAGATTCTGTTCGAGAATCCCTCTGCGGCCACCGTCTGGAACTCCGGAGCCCCCACCCGGGATTCAGCACCTTCGGTCGTCCTGGCAGAGGGGCAGTCGCTCACGGGCCAGGACGTCTTGCTGGCCCGAACCGGTTCGATTTCCGGCACGGTGCTGGTTCCGACCCGCGGGACCTCCGTCGACAACGTGAAGGTCGAAGCCTTCTCCGCTGCGTCCGGCGACCACGTTGTGGCCGAGACCGCCCCTGGCACCGACGGCAAGTACACCCTGAGCGGCCTGCTGCCGGGCACGTACAAGCTGAAGTTCACGTACGGCATTCAGTCCGACCCGCCCGTCTGGAACGGTGACGCGGCGACGCGCGCCGCGGCGCCGGGAATCGTTCTCGCCGACGGCGCCGCGGTGACCGGCCAGAACGCCTCCTTCGTCTACACCGGCAGCGTCTCGGGCACCGCGAAGACCCCGGACGGCGTCGCGCTCACGAACCGTCGCGTGATCCTGCAGACCGCCGACGGCGGATTCGCCGGCGACGCGGATCTCGACGCACAGGGCCGCTACCGCATCGAGGGGCTGGCCGCGGGCCGGTACAAGGCCGCACTCACCTCGTCGCTGCCCGGTGGCCCCAGCGTCTGGTACAAGGACGCGGAGAATGAAGCCTCTGCGACCGTCATCACCGTCGGCAAGAATGCGGCCGTCACGGGCATCGACTTCATGGCGCCCGCGGAGAGCCATGGCGTGATGACCGGCCGTGTCGCGGGCTACACGGGGGACGCAGAGGTGGCTGTGGCCATCTATCCGGCGAACGACCCTCACCCCCGATCCGGACCTCCGCTGGCGATCGGCGTGGTCAACCCGGACGGCAGCTATGCGGTCGTGGGCCTGCCGACGGCAATGGTGAAGGCGGTTCTGATCGGGGAGATCGGTGGGTTCGCGAACCAGTGGTACGGCGGCACGCTGGCGACCTCCCGCGACATCTCGGTGGTCGATGGCAAGACCACGCGGGGGATCGACTTCACCGCCGTGCCTGAGGCCGTCATCAAAGGCACCGCGAAGAAGCCGTTCGGCAGCCCTGCTTACGTCCAGGTGGTCGACCTCCAGGGGAACTACATCGGGGACGCTCTGACGAACCACGACGGCACCTACGCCGTGCACGGTCTTCCGGCCGGCTCGTACAAGGTCCAGTTCGAGGGGTTCTCCGCCGGGAGGATCACCGCCTGGTACGGCGGCAAGACCTTCGAAACCGCCGCGGTGGTCACCGTCGTGGCCGGTCAAACGGTCACCGGCATCGACAGCGACGTGATCATCGGGGGTGCCAAGCCCACCCCGGAGCCGACGACCGGTCAGCCCAAGCCGACGGCGCCGCCCGTCGTCGTCCAGCCGGCGGGCTCGACGTCGGGCGGTGAGCTCGCTGCGACGGGCACCCCGGCCACCCTGCAGCCGCTGGGCCTCGCGGGTGGCGCGCTCGGCGCCGTCGGTCTGCTCCTCCTGCTCGCCGCATGCGTCCGCATCCGGCGCTGACGACGGCACACGAAGGGCCCGGGAACCACGGTTCCCGGGCCCTTCGTGTATCGGGCGCGTGGCCGGAACGCCGACCCTCCTCGCCTTGCCCTGGCGGCTCAGCCCAGGGGCAGCTGCAGGCTCGGCACCGGGGTCTGGGGCGGGAGCTCGCGGGTCGCCGCGGCGGGGCGCAGCGAGTCCTCGATGAGGGCGACCGGGCGGCGCCAGGCGCTCGTGCCGCGTTCGATGGTGTCCACGGAGCCGATCAGCATGGCGACGATCCGGATGACGTCCTCCTGGGACACGTCGCCGCGGATCGTGCCCTGACGCTGCGCACGGCCCAGGAGCATCCCCAGGGCCTCGATGATGTTCCCGCTGATGGTGGTCAGGACGCCGCGGCGGCCCACCAGGGCGTCCAGCAGCGCGGATTCCTCGGCCGCCACCTGGACGATCGACTCGATGACCTGCAGGAGGCCGTCGCCGGCATCCGGGGCGGCCAGGGCCTGCACGACCACCGGGTCCACGTGCTCCCGCAGCTGCCGCGAAATGACCGCGAGCACCAGGGCTTCCTTGTCGGCGAAGTTCCGGAAGAGCGTCGCCGGGCCCACCTTGGCGGTCTCCGCGATGACCTGCAGCGGAACTTCCGGGCCACGCTCATGGAAGCATTCGCGGGCGGCCGTGATGATCTTCTCGACGTTCCGCGCCGCGTCTGCACGCAGCGGTCGGCCCCCCTGACGGTATTCCATCTGATCAGCATAGCCAGCCGTGGCACACTAAGGGCGGAAGCGGTCGAAGGTACCGCTTTCATGACATGACCCCGACGAAAGGCAGCCCCATGATCGTCGCATTCTCCGTCGCCCCCTCCGGCGCGCCCGAGGGATCCGAAGCCCCGAGCGACGCCTCCGTTCATGACGCGGTGGCCGCCGCGGTCAAGGTCGTCCGCGATTCCGGTCTCCCGAATCACACCAGCTCCATGTTCACCGAGATCGAAGGTGAATGGGACGAGGTGATGGACGTCGTCAAGCGCGCGACCTTCGCCGTGGCCGAGTACGGTTCGCGCGTCTCCCTGGTCCTCAAGGCCGACATCCGTCCGGGCTACACGGGCGAACTGAGCGGCAAGGTGGAACGGCTCGAAAAGGCCCTCGACGACCTCTCGTGAACCTCCTCACGACCTCTACCGGCGGGCCCGGCCGCGTGCCTAGCATGGCCTCATGAGCGCATTCGAGCACAGGTCCCAGCCGGAATGGGTGGCCATGGAGGAATGGATCTCCGGCACGGTCGTCCACCCGGATCCGGCCCTTGACCAGGCCATCCGCACCGCCCAGGACGCGGGCATGCCTCCCATCGAGGTGGCCCCGAACTCCGGCAAGCTGCTGGAACTCCTGGTCCGTATCCGCGGTGCCCGGCGGGTCCTGGAGATCGGCACCCTGGCCGGCTTCAGCACGCTCTTCATGGCTCGCGCGCTCCCGGAGGACGGGCGGCTGGTGACCATCGAGTTCAAGGCCGAGCACGCCGCCGTCGCGCGCAAGAATCTCGACGACGCCGGCGTCGGCACCCGCGTCGACCTGAGAGTGGGCGCGGCGCTGGACGTCCTGCCCACGCTGGAAGGCGGGGAACCGTTCGATCTGGTGTTCATCGACGCGGACAAGCAGAACAACTCGAACTACCTCGACTGGGCCGCGCGGCTGGGCCGCCCCGGCACCGTGGTGGTCCTCGACAACACCGTCTGGGAGGGCGCCCCGCTGCACCCCGAGATGGACCCGGTGAACGCACCGGCGATCCGGGATTCCCTGGAACTGCTGGGACAGGACCCGCGCTTCGACGCCACGGTCCTTCAGACGGTCGGGTCCAAGGGCTGGGACGGCTTCGCCCTGGCCGTGCTGCGCTGAACCGGGACTCCACGCGTCCCGTCGCCTAGTACGCTGGGCGCTATGAAACAGGGGCAGAAGGCACAGCCGACGGGGCCCGTGGAGGGCGTCCATCCTGTGGACCAGGGTGAAGCGGAACTGATCCGGGACCTCGACCTGGCGAACGGCTGGCTCTTGCGGCTCAACGGCGTGCAGAGTTCCCACATCGACCTCGACGATCCCGGCCACCTGAGCTTCGAGTACATGCGCTGGATCGCGGCGCTGATCGAGGACCGCTGGGCGCCCGGGACGAGTGATCGTGTCCGCCTGCTGCACCTCGGCGGGGCCGCCTGCTCGCTCGCCCGCTACTTCCACCACGTGTACCCGGAGTCCCGTCAGGTGGTGGTGGAGCTCGACGCCGCGCTCGCCACCGCGGTGCGCGGCTGGTTCGACCTCCCCAGGGCGCCGTTCCTCCGCATCCGCGTGGGCGAGGCCCGCGCCGTGACGGAGACGCTCAGTCCCGCCAGCCGTGACGTGGTGATCCGCGACGTGTTCGCGCAGGGGGTCACCCCCGCCTCGCTGACCAGCCGCGAGTTCACCGAGCACGTGGCACGGGTCCTCGGGCCGGACGGGATGTACGTCGTGAACTGCGGCTCCGCTCCGGACCTGAAAGCCGCCCGCGAGGAGGCCGCGACCATCGCCTCCGTCTTCCCGCACACGGCGATCGTCGCGGACGCCCCCATGCTCAAGGGCCGGCGCTTCGGCAATGTGATCATCGCGGGAAGCTTCACTGCCTTCCCCGGCTCGGCGTCCATGGTCCGG
The DNA here is from genome assembly GCF_900105345.1 of Arthrobacter woluwensis. Lineage (NCBI taxonomy): Bacteria > Bacillati > Actinomycetota > Actinomycetes > Micrococcales > Micrococcaceae > Arthrobacter > Arthrobacter woluwensis. The sequence continues at coordinate 65,175 of NZ_FNSN01000003.1, read as the reverse complement.
ACCCTGCTGGGTGGTGGCGTTCCCGCTCAATACCTGGACGACGCGCGGGTGCGCGACTTCGCCCGCGACGCCGCCGTCCGGCACGACGCGCCGTCGTCGTAGTACGGCTTCCGGTGGACGGCCGCCGGGTAGTGGCTCAGACGGTGGGGGAGCCGGCCACCTCGCCGGTCCAGACGCCGAACCACTGCTCGGCGCCGTACTCCTCGAACACCTCGGCTTCGCGGAAACCGAGCCGCTGTGCGAGGCGCAGCGAGGCCCCGTTGGCGGTCTGCGTGGGCAGGACGACCGGTTCGCCCGGGAACGCCGTGCCGAACCACTCCAGGGCGGCCGTGCAGGCCTCGGTGGCGTAGCCCTGACCCCAGGCGCTCGGCAGGAACAAGTACCCGAGCTGGGCCTCGTTCCCCTCCGGACGGACGTGGCCGGGATGCTCCGCGTCCCGCCGGTCGAAGGTCACCATGCCGAGGAACTCGCCCTCCCGTTCGACCACGAAGAAGCCCTCGCGCCGTCCGGGGATCTCCGGCACGGAGGCCTCGAGCTCCTCCCGGGGCCTCGCCCCACCGGTGTAGGTCCCGACCTCGGGCGACGCGAACAGGTCGATGAGGCCCGCGCGGTCCCGTGCTTCCGAGACGCGCAGGGTCAGTCGCTCGGTGGTGATCGGCGGAGGTGGCCACGGGGCCGGTCCCAAGGGCTGCATGGGTCTCATCGTAGGCCGGGGTGTCCCGGGTCTGTCGAGGCCCCGCCCGGTGCGGTGCGGCTCAGCGCGGTGCGGTTCAGAGCCGTGGGGAACCGACGGCGTCGTGGATGGCCGGGGCTTCCGTGACGCCGTCGTCGGCCAGGAAGTGCCCGGCCCCGTCGACGACCTGTGGCTCCGTGCCGAGCAGGGCGGCCAGTCGGTCCGTGTGGGCCGTCGGCACGAACTCGTCACGGTCCGAGCGGAGCACCACGAGACGGTCGAGGCGCTCCGCCAGCCCGTCCACCGGGGAGCCGTCGGCGATGAAGCCGTCGAGCCCCGGAAGAGCGGGCAGGGGATCCAGGAATCCGGCCACGAGGACGAGCGTGCCCAGCCGCCACGGACCGGCGAGCGAGCCCAGCGCACGCAGCACCGTCAGGCAGCCCAGGCTGTGCGCGACGACGATCGTCCCGGCGTCGGGCGTCCCGAGCGCCGTCCGCACGGCGTCCTCCCACACCACGGGATCCGGGCCCAGAGGGTCCGGGAGCGCCGGCACCGTCACCGGGATGCCGTCGTCCTCGAGTCGTTCCGCCAGCCAGCCGAACCAGTGGTCCTCGGGAGTGGCGCCGTAGCCGTGGAAGATCAGAGCCCTTCGGCCCGTTGTCGTAGATGCCATGACAGGGACGCTAAACCTTCACGCCCGTGTGAAGGTCAAGACGGGAGGGAGCCGGATGCGGATCGGCGAACTGGCGGCGGCCAGCGGAGTGAGTGCGCGGGCGCTGCGCCATTACGAGGAGCAGGGCGTCCTGTTTCCCGGCCGCACGCGCGCCGGTTATCGCGACTACGCGGCGTCCGACGTCGTGCGCGTCCAGCAGATCAGGACGATGATCGCGGCCGGCGTGGGCACGGCGACGATCCGGCGCTACCTGGACTGCCTGCGCGACGGCGGGGACGGCGTCGCGCTGGAGCTGTGCCCGGAACTGCGGGCTGAACTCGACGGCCTCGCCGAGCGGCTGACCGCACAGGAGCGGGAGATCCAGGGGAAGCGGCAGCGGCTGAGAGGGCTGCTCGCGGGCGGGTGAATCGTCTGGCCAGTGTGACGAATCATGAACCTGACGGTTCTCATATCGACTTCTTTTTCAACCGGGCTTCTTATTCGTTCACCACGTGAAACATCACTTTCAGAGATTTCCGAGGCCTGCTTAGGCTGTGCGGGTATTCGTTCACAGGGACATCACCAATCCGCCTGTGGATTCCTCCTGCCCCCAGAAGGGTCTCAGAATGACGCTCATCAAGAAGCCGGTCGCAGCCATCGCGGGACTGCTCGCAGGTGCTCTTTTCCTCGGCGCCTGCGCCCCGGCCGTCGAGTCTGACCCGGGCACGGAGAAGGCGGACCTGAGCAAGCTGAAGGACGAGTTCTACAAGGCCTCCGACCCGGGGAAGAGCCCGGCCGCCGCCACCCAGCGCAAGGATTCGTTCGTCACCACCATCAACAAGCCGGGTGGCGTGTTCCTCCCCGGTTTCTATGACAACGGCTGGGACGGGAACGCGGTGCAGCCGATCTTCGCCTCCCTCGTGGTGTTCAATGACGCGGGCGAGCCCGTGCCGGATCTGGCTGAGAAATGGGAGGTGTCCTCCGACAATCTCAGCTACACCTTCCACCTGCGCAAGGGGCTGACCTTCAGCGACGGCTCGCCCCTCACGGCCGAGGACGTCGCGTTCACGCTGACCTTGCTCAACGATCCCGCCTACGCCGGGGGCGTGGACTTCTCCGACATCGTCATCGACGGCACCAAGGAGTTCCGCAAGGGCTCCGCAAGCTCGCTGTCCGGGATCACGGTGGTGGACCCGACGACGATCCGCATCGTCACCCAGAAACCGAACCCGCTCGCCCTGCGCACCCTCGGCGGCCCGGTGATCTCGAAGGCCTACTACGGCAAGGGCTACGTCAAGGGGAAGCTCGACTACCTCAAGAGCCTCTACTCCAAGCCCCTCGGCGCCGGCCCCTACGCCCTGGAACAGTACGTGGAGGGCCAGGAGATCCGGTACCGGGCCAATGAGCACTACTACAACGGCAAGCCCTCCATCGCGCGGGTGATCTTCAAGGTGGTCTCCAGCGACTCCGCTCTGCAGAACTTCCAGAACGGCGACATCGACCACGGCGGCTTCGGCAGTGACCCGGCGACCCTCAAGGAGCTGCAAGGGCTCGGCTTCGCCAACATCCGCGCCCGGGTGGTCTCCGACTACGGCGCCATCTGGGTGAACAACAAGAAGCCGGCGCTCGCCGACACCAAGGTCCGTCAGGCGCTGTACTACGGCCTGGACCGGCAGCAGATCGTGGACGCCAAGTTCAAGGGGCTGGGACAGGTGGCGGACGTCTTCGCCGCCCCGACCCAGTGGTCCTACACGAACGACGGCGTGACCTCCTACGGCTTCGACGCGAAGAAGGCGGGGCAGCTGCTCGACGAGGCCGGCTGGAAGACTCAGGCCGGCGGCACGCGGGAGAAGGACGGAAAGAAGCTCACCCTGTCCTACATCACCACCAAGCAGGACGATCCGGTGATCCCGATCGCGAAGAAGGACTACAAGGACCTCGGAATCGACTTCGTGCCGGAGGTGCTCGACTCGAACACGGCATTCGACCGCCTCAACAACGGGGACTACGACCTCGCAGGCTTCCGCAGCAACGGTCTGAGCGACCCCAACGACGCCGTGTCCGAGTTCGGGACCACTGATCCCGCGATCAATGTCACCGGGTACTCCAACCCGCAGGTGACCGCCTTGATCAAGAAGGGCGTCTCGACCTTCGACCGGGCGGCCCGGCAGAAGATCTACACCGAGCTGTACCAGAAGCTCAGCCAGGACCCGCCGATCATCCTGCTCGACTACCGCAAGTCCCTGTCGGCCTGGAACGCCCGCATCCAGAACGGCGAGCTGTACACGACCGGCAGCGACGAAGCGGCCCTCGCCCTGGCGAAGCTGAAGATCGCGGGCTAGCCCCGGCGTCGTCCGTCACCCCTACGAACGGTTCCCATGACCCGCTACGTCCTCAAGAGACTGGGACTGATGGCACTGCTGCTGTTCGGTGTCTCCATCCTGGTGTTCTTCCTCTTCGCCCTCATGCCGGGCGACTACTTCAGCTCGAACCGCCAGCTCACGCCGCAGCGCAAGGCCGAGCTCCGCGCCCTGAACGGCCTGGATCAGCCGGTGCCGGTGCGGTACTTCATCTGGCTGGGCAACATGCTGCGCGGCGAGTTCGGGTACTCCCTGGTGTACAACCGCCCGGTGACGGAACTCCTCGGGCCGCTGATCGGAAACTCCTTCGTGATCGCCTTCGCGGGATTCGTGCTGACCTGGGCGATCGCCCTGGTGTGCGGCGTGCTCTCGGCGACCCGGCAGTACTCCTGGTTCGACCGGCTCGTGACCGCGGGACTGTTCGCCTCCCTGTCGGTGCCGTCGTTCTTCATCGGTCTGCTCGCGATCAAGGTCTTCGCGGTCGATCTCCGGTGGCTGCCGACGGGCGGCATGCTCGACACCGCGAGTTCCTCCGATGGCTTCGCCCAGCTCCTGGAGATCGCCCGGCACATGGTGCTCCCGGTCGGCATCCTCACCTTCCTCGGGGCCGGTGCGCTCACCCGTTACTTCCGCAGCGGGATGCTGGAGGCGCTGCACGCGGACTTCATCCGCACGGCCCGGGCGAAGGGCTTGCGGGAGCGCAGCGTGGTGTTCTCCCATGCGCTGCGCAATGCCTTGCTGCCCGCGATCACGCTCCTGGCTTTCGAGCTTCCGGCGCTGTTCTCCGGGGCCATCATCACGGAACAGATCTTCAACTGGCCGGGTGTCGGGCGGATCCAGCTCGAATCGGTGCAGACGCGCGACTACGCGGTGCTCATGACCGTCACCATGCTCCTGGCGTTCCTCACGATCCTGGGCAGCTTCCTGGCCGACGTGCTCTATGCCGTCGCGGATCCCCGGGTGCGCCTTCTCGGGTCGAGGAGGGCGGCATGAGCCATATCGACACAGAGCTTTCGACCAGAGGCGCAGGGATTTCGGCAGAAGGCCCGCCCTCGACCAACGGCACGGCGCCCTCGAGCAGGAGTGCGGCGGAGCTCCGCCGCCTGCTGCGGATCCCGGCCGCGAGCATCAGCATCGGCCTGCTCGTCTTCATGCTGCTCTTCAGTTTCCTCGGACCCTTGCTCACGGGCTACACCGGCGAGGAGATCAACCTGCGCATCGCCGAGCACGGACCGGCGTCGAACCACTGGCTGGGCACCGATGAGTACGGCAGGGACGTCCTGACGAGGCTCATGCTCGCGGGACGGATCTCGCTCACGATCGGGGTCGCCTCGATGCTGCTGTCCCTGATCCTCGGCGCCGTGCTCGGCCTCGTGGCGGGGTACTACGGCGGGATCGTCGACACGCTCATCATGCGGTTCGCGGACCTCCTCATGTCCATTCCGGGCCTGCCGCTGCTCATCGTGATGGCGGCCGTGCTCTCGGAGCTGAAGGTCGCGCCCGAGTCGCGGATCTACATTGTGATGGTCCTGCTCAGCGTGATCGGCTGGCCGTCGCTGGCCCGCCTGATCCGTGGACAGGTACTGTCCCTGCGCGAGGCCCCGTACATGCGGGCGGCGGAGGTGCTGGGCCTGAGCGCCGCTTCGCGCCAGTTCCGTCACCTCCTTCCGAACGTCATGCCGCTGCTGATCGTCGTGGCCACCCTGAGCACGGCGTCGGGGATCCTCAGTGAGTCCGCGCTGAGCTTTCTGGGGCTCGGCGTCGTCCCGCCCAATGCCTCCTGGGGGAACATGATCAACGCCGCCAACAACCTGATCGACTTCCAGCAGCACTGGTGGCTGTGGGTGCCGCCCGGCGTCGCGCTCCTGATCACGGTGGCGGCGATCAACGTCCGCGGCGACCGCCTGCGGGACGTCCTCGATCCCAGGATGGGGAGGTGACCGCCGTGGCGACCGAGCCCCTGGTCCAGGTGAAGGATCTCAGTGTGCGCTTCCCGGCTGAGGGCGGTGGCCACCGCGTGGTGGTGGACCGCGTCGGCTTCGAGATCAGCCCGGGAGAGGTCCTCGGCATCGTGGGGGAGTCCGGTTCCGGCAAGAGCCTCACCGCGCTTTCGCTCCTGAAGCTCGTGGACGAACCGGGGGAGATCTCCGGCGGTCAGGTGCTGTTCGACGGCGCCGACGTCCTCACGCTGCGGCGCACCGCCTTGCAGCGTGTCCGGGGCGGCGAGGTCGGGATGATCTTCCAGGAGCCCGCCCGTTCCCTCAACCCGGTCTTCACGATCGGCCGGCAGCTGAGCGAGACGATCCGGGCTCACGAGTCCGTCTCGCGGGCCGAGGCCCGTGATCGCTCGGTGGAATGGCTCCGCCGGGTGGGCCTTCCCGCTGCGGAGCGGATCATGAGCTCCTATCCTCATGAGCTGTCCGGCGGGATGCAGCAGCGGGTGATGATCGCCGTCGCGCTCTGCTGCGGACCGCGGCTGCTCATCGCGGATGAGCCGACGACGGCGCTGGACGTCACCGTTCAGGCCCAGATCCTCGACCTGCTGCTGGAGCTTCGCGACGAGACCGGGATGGCCATGCTGTTCATCACGCACGATCTGGGCGTCATCGCCGAGGTCGCCGATTCGGTGCTCGTCATGTACGGCGGACGGACCGTGGAACGAGGAGACGTGTTCAGCATCTTCGAACAGCCGCAACACCCATACACGGAGGCGCTGCTCGACGCCCGCCCACTGCTGGGACAGCGGCTGGATCGCCTGCCCACGATCCCGGAAGACGTGCGCCGGCTGGCCGCGCACGGTCATGAGGCGGCGGGGGTGAACGCGTGACGGGGAATGCCGCGCCGGTGCTGCTCGAAGCGCGCGACGTCGTGAAGGAGTTCCGCGCACGAGGCGGCGGGCGTCGGGCTCCACGGGAGGCCGTGCGTGCCGTGGACGGCGTGAACCTGAGCATCCGTGAGGGGGAGATGTTCGGACTGGTCGGTGAGTCGGGCAGCGGCAAGACGACCCTGGGCCAGGCCGTCCTGCGGATGCACGAGCCGGATGCCGGTTCCGTGCGGTTCCGCGGGCAGGAGATCCTGGACCTGCCGCGCTCCGAACTCCGTGGACTCCGGCGGCGGATGCAATACGTGTTCCAGGACCCTTTCGGGGCGCTGAACCCGCGGCTGCGCATCGTCACGGCCATCGGCGAGCCGATGCGGACCCACGGGCTGGCGTCCCGCGACGACGAACGGCAGCGGGTCATCGAGGTGCTGGAACAGTGCGGAATGGGCGCTGACGCCCTGGACCGCTACCCGCATGAGTTCTCTGGTGGGCAGCGCCAGCGGATCGTCATCGCGCGGGCGATGGCGCTGCAGCCCGAGTTCGTCGTGGCGGACGAGCCGGTCTCGGCTCTCGACGTCTCGGTTCAGGGGCAGATCGTGAACCTCCTCTGCGATCTGCGGGAAGAGCGGAGGACATCCTTCCTGTTCATCTCGCACGATCTGAGCGTGGTGGAGCACATGTGCACCTCCGTGGCGATCATGTATCGCGGGGCCATCGTGGAGCAGGGGAGCCGCGAGCAGATCTTCGACGACCCACGCCACCCGTACACGCGGGAGCTGCTGGACGCGGTGCCGATCGTGAGCCCGCGGGAGCGCGGGCAGCGACGTCGGCGGGGCAGCGACCGTTCCTGGGACGTTCCCGGGGGACCTCGCCGCGAACTGCGGGACGTCGGAGGCGGCCACCTGGTGGCGCTGCCCGGGGAGTGAGGGGACTTGTGGCGAGGGCCGTGCACACCCGAGCTGCCGAGGGCGTCGTGGCAGGCGCATCCGAGTCGGTGAAGGATCTGCTCAGGCCGCCGTTCGCGAGAAATCTTCGTGGCGGGCACCGCGCAGGGGTGAGAAGGCGACGATCAGCGCGGCGATCAGGAACACCAGCGCCGCCAGACCGAGACTGACCTGGTACCCGAGCCACGTCGCGAGTCCTCCTGCGGCCAGGGCGCCGAAGAAGAAGACGACGCGGTTGGTGGTGCGGATGGTCGCGTTCATCCGGCCCTGAACCTCGTCGGGTGCGGCCGCCTGACGGTACGAGATGTCGTTGGCGTCCTCGATTCCCATGGACAGGCCGTACAGGAATTGAGCGGCTGCGGTGAGGGCGATGGGCCCGGAAGGATCGCCGGACGGTCCCAACGGAACGAGCGCCAGGACTGCCCAGGGGACGACGACGAGAGAGCGGCCCAGAAGGATGGCCCGGCCCGCGCCGATCCGTGCGCCGATCGAAGGGGCGAGCACTGCTCCGAGGAAGCCGCCGACGCCACCGAACGCCAGGGCGACACCCAGCGCCCATGCGGGCAGAGCGAGGTCGCGCAGCACGAACACGGCGAAGACCGTGGCGACGATGCTGTTCCCGAGGAACCACGTGTGCACCGAGAGCGCGAGCGGTCGCAGGGTCCTGTGGCCGTAGGTGAAGCGCAGGCCTTCTGCGATGTCGTGACCGATGTGCCTGCCTTGCGGGCGTGGCGGAGGGGCGGCCTCGGTGACCTTGATCTGCGCCTGCAGCACGGCGGAGACCGCGTGCATCACCGACTCGAAGGCGAAGAGGACCGGGGCCCCGAGGAGAGTGAACAGTGCTCCGCCGAGGGCCGGCCCGGCAGTGCCCGCCACGGTCTCGCTCTGCCCGAGGCGTGCGTTTGCCGACACCAGCAAGGACCGAGGGACCAGATGCGGCAGAAGCGGCTGCTCCGCGGAATGGGCGAACAGGGTCAGGACACCCAGTGCGAGGACCACGGCCGCGAGGGTCCAGAAGCTGAGTGCGTCGCAGAGAAGCAGAACGGGAACGGCAGCAAGGACCACCGCCCGGCCGACGCTGGTCAGGATCAAGGTCCGCTGACGATTCCAGCGATCCATCAGAGCGCCGATGATCAAGCCGAGGAAGAGATACGGGACGACGCTGAGGGCGCTCAGGATTCCGATCTGGAACGGCGTGGCGGCGATGACCGTGACGATCAGGACCTGGAAGGCGACTCCTGCGATCGAGCTGCCGACGGCGCGGAGGGTCGTTGCGCTCCAGAAGAGCCGGAACGCCCGGATACTGAATGCCCCCGGCGGACGACCGGCCTGGGCAGGGCCGGTACGGCGGCCGTCGTCGTTCATGCAGTCAGCTTACAAAGCGCTGTTCCGGAGAACTCGACGGGTTGCGGGCGCCGGACCACTGTCGAGGGAACCCCGCCATACACCAGGCGGCGTAACCGACTCTTTACACGAAAGTGATCTCCCCGAATCCAAGCGCCGTTCCGCGAGCCCTACGCTCACTTCAGCGGGTGCGGCACACCACGAAAGGGGGTGCCGCGCTTCATCGTTCTCCTTCCGTCGCGTGGCGGACCGGAGCCCCGATGGTCAGGCTCGACGGCGGCCGCGAACCTCCTGGACGGGGCGCTCTGGCGTCCCTGGCTGAGGCCCCACGGGGTTTTGGCTGGTGGGGCGACGTATTCGTTATCAAACCCTGACGCCAAAGTGTGGCCTATGTCACATTCCTGGGAGTACTCTCTTGGAAGTGCTCGCGGCAACACCGCCGCGGGTGCATGGATCAGACCCTGATTTGGCGCGGAGGCCACTTATGTACAGGAAGAAAGCCCTCTCAGTCATGGCTACGGCGGTGGCACTCGGCATGGTGATGTCCGGCTGCGCCAACCAGAGCGGCTCGGGCTCCACGGCCACCTCAGGTGGCGATGGAAGCAAGGTGAACATCCCCGCGATCTCGAAGGTGGATGTCCCCGCCGCCGCGGTGCTCCCGGCCGGCGATGGCAAGGGCAAGTGCCCTGCCACCACCACGATCGCCTACGCCGGTGCGGAAACCGGCCCCAACGCCCAGCTGGGCATCAACATCTTCAACGGCATCCAGCTGGCCGTGAACCAGCACAACGCCGCCAACCCCGACTGCCAGGTCAAGTTCAAGAAGTTCGACACGGAAGGCGACCCGAACAAGGCCACCGGCCCGGTGACGCAGATCGTGTCGGAGTCGGACATCATCGGCGTCGTCGGTCTCCCGTTCTCCGGCGAGTCCAAGGCCACCGGCAACATCTTCGAGCAGAAGGGCCTGGTGCACATCACCCCGTCCGCCACCAACCCGAACCTCACCAAGAACGGCTGGACCACGTTCTTCCGCGCTCTGGGCAATGACGCCGTCCAGGGCCCGGCCGCGGCGAAGTTCCTCACGGACAAGCTGATGGCCAAGAAGGTCTACGTCGTCCAGGACGACTCCGATTACGGCATCGGCCTGGGCACCCAGACCTCGCAGGCCCTCGGGTCCGCGATGGTCGGCTCCGACAAGGTCGTCACCGGTCAGAAGGACTTCTCCGCGGTGATCTCCAAGATCATGAACTCGAAGGCTGACACGGTCTACTACGCCGGCTACTACGCGGAGGCCGCGCCCTTCGACCAGCAGCTGGTGGCCAAGGGCTTCACCGGATCCTTCGTGGGTCCGGACGGCGTGAAGGATGACCAGTTCATCAAGCAGGCCGGCGACGCGTCGTCGAACTCCTTCTTCACCTGCCCCTGCATCCCCGGCGAGCTGATCCCGACGTTCGAGTCCGAGTACAAGAAGCTGGCCAACGCCGAACCGGGCACCTACTCCATTGAAGGCTACGACGCCGCCACCGTGCTGCTGTCGGGCATCGATCACGGCAAGCAGACCCGTGCGGATCTCCTCGCCTGGGTCAAGGCCTACGACGCCGACGGTCTGTCCAAGCACTACAAGTGGGACGGCACCGGCGAGCTGGCGACTCCTGACGTCTACGGCTACAAGGTCGAAAACGGCAAGATCGCTCCGATCGGCGTGATCGGCAAGTAAGGTCGGCAGTTTCAAAAGAATGCTGGGGGTATGTGCCATCTGTACCCCCAGCATTTCTCTTGATCACCTCAGGAAGCTCCCATGATCAGTGAAGCAATCCCCAGCCTCATCCACGCCGTGCCACTCGCAGTGCCCACGGACGACACCTGGATCACTTTCGACGTCGACTCCCTGGCCCAGAACTTCTGGAGCTCCACGTTCGACGGCCTGACCTTCGGCGCCATCTACGCTCTGGTGGCCCTCGGGTACACCCTCGTGTACGGCGTCCTCAACCTCATCAACTTCGCCCATTCCGAAGTCTTCATCGTCGGCTGCTACGGGGTGTTCTTCACCCTCAGCGCCCTGAACTTCGGTCCGTCCGCACCCCATCTGCCGTTCTGGGCGATCGTGGGCAATCTGCTGTTGGCCCTTGTGGTGGCGATCATCGCTTCCGCTCTGACCGCCGTCGTCGTGGAGCGTGTGGCCTACAAGCCGCTGCGTCAGCGCAAAGCCCCGCGGCTGGCGTTCCTCATCACCGCCATCGGCGTCTCCTTCGCCATCCAGTACCTCATCTACTGGTGGCGCGGCCCCAGCCCGGAAGCGGCGCTGACCATGTTCCGTCCGACCCCGATCTTCGAGGTGTTCGGCACCATCATCGACTCCCAGCAACTGGTGATCATCATCGCCGCGGTGATCCTGATGATCGCCACGGACCAGTTCATCCGGAAGTCCAAAACCGGCCGCGGCATCCGTGCCGTGGCGCAGGACCCGGACACGGCGACCCTCATGGGCGTCAACAAGGAGAAGATCATCCTCACCACCTTCGCGATCGGCGGTGTCCTGGCCGGTGCGGCCGCCTTGTTCTACGTCATGAAGATCCCGTCCGGCGTGCAGTACAACGGCGGATTCATCCTCGGCGTCAAGGCCTTCGCCGCGGCGGTCCTGGGCGGCATCGGCAATGTGCGCGGCGCCCTCCTGGGCGGTCTGCTGATCGGTCTGATCGGCAACTACGGACAGGTGCTGCTGGGGAGTTCCCAGTGGACCGACGTCGTGGCGTTCGTGGTCCTGGTCCTGGTATTGGTCGTGCGTCCCGAGGGCATCCTGGGAAGCTCGCTTGGAAAGAGTAAGGCATGAGCACCACAGACGGTCCCACTCTCATCCCCGACTCCGCCGCCGAGCAGGCGATGGCCGACCGCGAAGCCAAGGGCCGCCGTCGTCAAGGCTGGTTCCCCGGCCTCGGCGACAAATGGAACGCCCTCCCGCGCCACGTCCAGTGGCTCTGGCTCATGGTGGTCGTGGTCATCGCGTACCTGCTGCCCATCCTGAACCCTCCGCTCATCACCACGGAGCCCGGCAACAACTGGCAGATCGCACTGGCGCAGATGGCGGTCTACGCGCTCGTCGCCGTGGGCCTGAACGTGGTGGTCGGTTACGCGGGCCTCCTGGACCTCGGCTACGTGGCGTTCTTCGCCGTGGGTTCCTACACGGCGGCCATGTTCACCAGTCCGGACTCGCCGTACCTGCACATCCCCTACCTGTGGACCCTGCCGCTCGCGATGGCGATCACGATGTTCTTCGGGGTGATGCTGGGTGTGCCCACCCTGCGTCTCCGCGGTGACTATCTGGCGATCGTCACGCTCGGCTTCGGTGAGATCGTCCGCATCCTGGCCACCATCATCCCGGCCATGAAAGGCCAGGTGGGTTTCCAGAACGTGGGTCACCCTCCGGGGACGGATGCCGACGGACAGCCGATCTTCCTGAACTCGAACGGCACCCCCTGGTACTGGCTCACGCTGACGATCATCATCATCGTGCTGCTCCTGGCCGGAAACCTCGAGCGCAGCCGGGTGGGCCGCGCCTGGATCGCCATCCGCGAGGATGAGGACGCCGCGGAGATCATGGGCGTCCCCACCTTCAAGTACAAGGTGTGGGCGTTCGCCATCGGCGCGTCCGTGGGCGGTCTCTCCGGTGCGCTCTTCGCCGGTCAGGTGGGCTTCGTGAACAACCAGAAGTTCGACATCGCCACCTCCATCCTGTTCCTGGCCGCCGTGGTGCTGGGCGGCACGGGCAACAAGGTCGGAGCCATCCTGGGCGGCGCCCTGGTGGCGTACATCCCGCTGCGGTTCACCGCGATCGCGGAGTTCAAGTACCTGATCTTCGGTGTGGCACTCGTGCTCATCATGATCTTCCGTTCGGGCGGCCTCCTCCCGGCCCGCCAGCGTCTGCTGGCGTACGGGCGGCTGGCGTACAACAAGCTGAAGGAGCCGCAGACGGGCCGACGCGCCCAGGTGGTCACCGACGGCGGGAAGGCGGGCGGCCATGAATGACTCGGTCGAACCGGAAATCGACGTCGAAGCGCTCAAGGAGCAGGGCGTGGACCTCAAGGTGGCCGAACGGGTCGCGCCGGAGCGGGACATCACGGTCAACGTCGGAGAACCGCTGGTCCGGGTGAAGAACCTGACCATGAAGTTCGGCGGTCTCACGGCCCTGGACGACGTCACCTTCGACATCAACCGGGGTGAGATCCTCGGCCTGATCGGTCCCAACGGGGCCGGGAAGACCACCTGTTTCAACGCGATGACGGGCGTGTACAAGCCGACGTCGGGCACGGTCACGCTGGAAGGCAAGCCTCTCAACGGCCTGGCCCAGCACAAGATCACCCGGCGGGGCCTGGCCCGCACGTTCCAGAACATCCGCCTCTTCGGCGAGATGACCGCCCTGGAGAACGTGGTGGTGGGGCTCGACGCCCGTCATAAGACGAGCGTCGGCGGTGCGCTGCTCCGGCTCCCCACGCACGTCCGGGAGGAGAAGTCCGCCATCGAACGCGGCATGGCCCTCCTGGAGTTCGTGGGCATCGCCGATCACGCCCAGTATCTGTCCCGGCACCTGCCGTACGGGTACCAGCGCAGGCTCGAGATCGCCCGCGCGCTGGCGACGGACCCCAAGGTCCTGTGCCTGGATGAGCCGGCCGCCGGGTTCAACCCGGCGGAGAAGGAAGAGCTCATGGCGCTCATCCGGACCATCCGGGATGACGGCTACACGGTCCTGCTCATCGAGCACGACATGCGGCTGGTCATGGGCGTGACGGACCGCATCGTGGTGCTGGAGTTCGGCAAGAAGATCGCTGACGCCGTGCCCAAGGAGATCCGCGAGGACCCGAAAGTCATTTCCGCCTATCTCGGGGAGCCTGAAGATGAGCTTGCTTGAGCTGAAGAACGTGTCCGTCCACTACGGGCGCATCCAGGCCATTCACAACATGTCGTTCACCGTGGAGGAGGGGGAGATCGTCTCCCTCATCGGCGCCAACGGGGCCGGGAAGACCACCACCATGAGGACCGTGTCCGGCCTGCTGAACCCGTCCTCCGGGAGCATCACCTTCATGGGTCAGGACATCACGTCCATGAAGGCCCACCTCCGCGTGGTCAAGGGCATCTCCCAGGCGCCGGAAGGCCGCGGGATCTTCCCGGGGATGACGGTCATGGAGAACCTGGGCATGGGGTCGTACGGCCGGAAGGACAGCTCGGGGATCGCCAAGGACCTGGAGCGGGTTTTCGACCTGTTCCCGCGGCTCAAGGAGCGGTCCAAGCAGTTCGGCGGCACCATGAGCGGTGGCGAGCAGCAGATGCTCGCCATCGGGCGGGCGCTGATGTCCAACCCGAAGCTGCTCCTCCTGGATGAGCCGTCCATGGGCCTCGCTCCGCATTTCATCCGGCAGATCTTCAAGATCGTCACGGAGATCAACGAGCAGGGCACCACGGTGCTGCTGGTGGAGCAGAACGCCAATCAGGCCCTGGCCCGCTCGCACCGTGCGTTCGTCCTGGAGACCGGGACCATCACGCACGAGGGGACCGGAAAGGAACTCCTGGCCAACCCGGCGATCAAGGAGGCGTATCTCGGCGTCGCCTGAGGTGTTCCTGCGCGGAGGCCCCCGGAACCGCAATGGTTCCGGGGGCCTCCGCGTTTCAGGGGCGACGACGGCGATCCGGAGTGCGAGCAGCCGTCATCAGCGCTGCTCCAGGATCCTCTTGAGACGGGCGAGGTCCTTCATCGCACTGAAACTGATCGGCGCTGACCGCCCTATAAACCTTTTCGAGAGCCTGAAAAGGGCCAAAGGATAGACCCGCGTGCGCGTGAACGATCGCCGGGCCGATGAAGCGTAGCGACCAGGCCAGCGGCCTTCCCCCATTGGTCCGAGGCCGAGTGAGGTCCGATAGATGAGTGTGCTGGTAGAGCGGACGAGTGCGATAGGTCCTCATTGAGGCCATGCTGACTAGACTCTTCACTTCGGTGAGAATTTTTTTGTTTACTGGTTATCATATTTAGTAATATCCGATAGACTCGCTTCTTGACGTACTTCTAGGGTCGGGAACCGCGCGCCTGCCCTGGAACTGCACTCTTACCGCGTCTGCCGAGCAAGGGGTTGTCAGTGTTCTTGGATGAGCTGCTTACAGTATGCAGATTCCTAGTTGGAGGTTTCTTCGTCTGGAGCGGCAGTTCCAAGTTCGGTAACCCCGCCATGTTCTGGTCCCAAATCATGGGGTACCAGATCACGGGCGCCGGAGTGTCGAGAGTTCTAGCTGCTGTGATACCGCCGTTGGAGTTCATGTGCGGGCTGTTCTTTGCCTCGGGGATGCTGCCGCTCGTCCCAGGGATCATCCTCCTCATTCTTCTGGGAGTCTTCTGCATCGCCATCACGGTCTCGCTCGTTCGTAAGGCCGACAACGATTGCGGGTGCGGACCGAAGAGTTCAAAGGTCAGCCCTCTTCATCTTGTTCGAAATGCGCTCCTTGCGGCTTTGGTGGTAGCTGGCTTGTTCTCACCACCGCTCCACTACGTTGGCGACTACGTGGTCGCCAGCTGCGGAGCACTCATCATCATTGGTGCTTCCATCTACCGGTGGAGGATGCTCAACCGGTAGGAATTCGTCAGAGGAAATGATATGACCACAAATCGTCGCTCGATCCTGAAGGGAATCCTTTCCGGAGCCGCTTCCATCGGATTCGGTGCCGGGGTACTCGGTGCCGCACAGCCAGCCCAAGCGGCCACCCCGAACAACCTTCGCTGGGACCTCCAGCAATTCGCCAATACCCGCGAAGCCACCGCCTCAGAGCTCACGACCATGAGCAAAGTCGCACGCGTCGAAGCGCTGAAGGCCGGCTATCCGCACGCCGAAGTCCGCAGTGCCGAATCTCGAGCCACCATGTCCCTCAGCCCCCGCGGCAACGCCGTCGGCAAATGCGCTCTCATCCTGGACGACACCTCGGTATTCCTCGTGACCAAGGAGTTCGGCCACGGAAAATTCGACCGGGTTGCCGTCCAAACTCTGTGGACTGACGGGGCAACCGTCATGAAGACGATCCGACCCGATGCTCACGCCCAGCTCCTCACCGCCAGCGGGGGCAAGACGATCACCGACGTCTCTACCGCGGCATATGATGCCTGCTGCGACTCATCCGGTCAGGCCCTAGGAACGTGCTGCGACTACGACATTCAAGGCCTTTGGGAATGCTGCGGACCATGCATCTGGGCGATCCCGACCTGGCCAACCTTCATCGCGTGCGTAGGTCTCTGGTGCAACTACTGCAGCATGTCCCACTGCAAGCAGTGGTACCACTCAACCTGCTGATCGTCGCCATTCGCGAGTGTCGCGGGTGGGATTCAAGCTAGGTGAGTCCCACCTTCGGCAGATTTCGCACCCTGCGCGGGGGACTTTCGTCGGCGCAAGATGTTCGTAAGGGTGCTCGAAGCCGCGGGCATCCTCTGGAACTCTTGGAAATAGGCGCCTCTCTGCCCATGCTGCCGTGTCTTTCCGCAGCCTAGGCAATTTCCAGGTGGTGCAATGAGAGCAGAGTTCACCGGTGGAGCTCAGCTGCATCCGTCCTGGAAATCCATGGCGTCTGAGCGAAAGTCCTTTCGAGGACGTGCCGATAGCCCTTGCAGTGTCGGTGTGTCCTCATTTCGCGAGTTCTATGCGAGTGAGCGCACTGCCGACGCCTTGGTATCAGCCGCTAAGCCTGACCCAGGTTGAAGTGATTGCCGGTTTCGAGTCGTAGGCTCTGTCCAGAGCGGCGAGAACCGTTGTGGTCGTGGCATTCCAGGCAAGGGGTGCTCTACTTTTTTGTGCTCAAAACGATATTCCGGTATCCGAAGTATCCGAGCAGGATGGCACCGGCCAGTGCGATGGCTCCTGTTGCGTACGACCACCATCCGGCGGCGCCGACCAGGAAAGTCACACCCAGGACGCATACGGCCACGCACCCGAGGACCATTGCGACTCCTTATGCGCGGCTTGATGAGGTTGGATCCATTGCGCGATCGTCATTCATGTTCCGAGCCTAACCAGCACACAATCCCGACTTGCACCTTGGACGGGATCTCCGCGTTGGTCTGTGTTTCACCAGGCAAGTGGTCTGTGTTTCACCAGGTAAGTGGGGCGCAGAAGCCAGCGTCCCAGCGGTTTGACGTGCGGCTTCGGTTGAGGGGCACCTCATTCGGTCTTTGAAGCTCGTCTGGGTGCTCAGACGGGTGAGGGCTGGGTCATTATGCTGTGCGACGACGCTGATTCGCTGACAACGGCGCCCTGCCGTCGTCAGCGCTGCTCCAGGATCCTCTTGAGATGGGTGAGGTCCTTCGTCGTCGCGGCCTTCATCGCGAGGCTCTTGAATGGGGTCATGAGCGCGCCGAACCCGGACGGAGTGCCCGTGTTCTGCAGGGTCATCACGGTCGCGTCACCCTCGGCGGACCAGGTGTAGGCGGTGCGCATCGGGAACGGGCCGTCGGAGGTCCGCATGACCAGCCGTCGTCCGGGGTCGTACTCGGTGATCTCGTAGGTGTAGCTGAGCCGCCGGCCCAGGAAGTGCGCCACGAAGTCCATCTGAGCGCCGACGGCGAGCGGCGTCTCCGGGGTGTGGAGCGTGACGGCCTTGATGTTCGCATACCACTCCGGCGCGTTCAGCGGGTCGGCGGCGTACTCGGCGACGACGGCGACGGGCCGGCTGATCAGGGTCCTGACGGTGATGTCGACGTTCATGGGTCCTTACGGGTCGTGGGCGTCCTGAGGGCGCCACCTCGCCACACTATGGCCGTCGGACGCCTGGCGGTCAAGGGTGCGCTCCCGGAGAACCCGGCCCGCGGCTGCTCCCTGCCGCCGGCCCGCGTCACATCCGACCCGGCCGCGCGCCGTCGCGCATCGCCTGTCACAATGGTGTGAGCCTTCGCCCCCTCTTTCACCTCCGGGGTGGCGGCCACGCAGAAAGGACTGCCCCGTGGGTGCACCCAAACCCAAAGTCCCCGCGGCGGACAACACGCTGCGCATCCTCAGGCTCCTCAGCTCGCGGCGCGGGCCGCAGCCGGCCAGTGCGATCGCCACGGCCCTCGAACTGCCCCGCTCCACCGTCTACCAGCTGCTCGCGGTGCTGGAAGACCACGGCCTCGTCATGCATCTCAAAGAGGAGAAACGGTACGGCCTGGGGCTGGGCGCCTTCGAACTCAGCAGCGCCTACAGTCGTCAGGAACCGATCTCGCGCCTGGGCCGCCCTTTGCTCGCCGGCCTCGTCGACGCCTTGGGAGAGAGCGCCCACCTCGCCGTCCTGCACGGGCGAGACGTCCTCTACATCGTGGAGGAGCGTGCCAAGGGGCGCCCGTCCCTGGTGACCGACGTCGGCGTCCGCCTGCCGTCCCACCTCACCGCCAGCGGGCGCGCGATCCTCGCGGCCCTGCCGAAACCGCAGGTCAGAGCCCTGTACCCGAACGCGGCCGCCTTCGTCTCCCGGCACGAGACCACGAGCCCGATCTCCGGCTATTCGGCCCTGTCCCGCCACCTCGACGACGTGCGCACGCGCGGCTTCGCCACCGAACACGGGGAGGTGACGCCGGGCTTCGGGTCCGTCGCGGCCGCCGTGACGGACCACCTCGGCTGGCCGACGGCGGCCATCGCCGTGACGTTCATCGAGGACCGGGTGCCGGCGGAGGAGTGGCCCGCGCTCGCGGCCCGCATCCAGAAGGTCGCGAACGAGCTGACCACGCGCCTCTACGGCCGCGCGAAAACCTGACGGGCGAGACGCCTCAGTCCGTGGCGCCTTGAACCGCGGCCGTCGAAGCCCGTGCCACCAGCCGGCTCGGCACCTCGACGTGCTCCGTCACCGGTGACCCGCCCTCGATCAGCGCCCGCAGCGTCCTGCCGGCTGCGGAGCCGAGCTCGCCGGACGGCAGGCTGACGCTCGTCAGGGGCGGACTCGTGTGGCGCGAGTACGGCAGATCATCGAAGCCCGCGACGGCGAGCCGCCCCGGCACCGCGACGCCGGCCTCGGCGGCTGCCCCCAGGACTCCGTAGGCGTGCGTGTCCGTGCAGCCGACCACGGCGGTCACTCCGGCGGCATCCCACCCGGGCCACGCCTCCGTGAAGGTCTCCGCGGCGGCGTCGATGTCGGTCAGGGAGGCGGCGCCGTCGAGCACCTCGATCCCGAGCTCCGCGGCGGTGTCCCGGAACGCGTCGCGGCGCACGCGGAAGGTCGCGGCGTCGATGGTGCTGTCGAGATAGCCCACCCGGCGATGCCCCTGGTCGGCCAGGTGCAAGGCCAGTTGCGCGGCGCCGTCGGCCACGTCGAGGTTGACGCTCGGCAGGCCGCCCTGAAGCCCGGGGGCGTCCAGCAGCACGGCGCGCGTGCCCGACGGCAGCGCCGCGACCAGCTCGGCGTTCGGCGCGTCGATGAGGAACCCGGCCGGGCGGAGGGACAGGAGTTTACGGATGCTGGCGGCGTCGATCTGGCGCCTCGGCCCGCCGACCGAGAGCAGCAGCTCATAGCGGTCGCCGAGCGCCGCGCGGGCCTCCGAGATGAGTTCGGCGTAGAACGGGTTCGCGATGTCCGTCGCCACGAGGACCACCACGGGGCTGAATCCTTTGGAGAGAGTGCTGCCCGCGGTGTCCACCACGTAGCCGAGGCGTTCGACGGCGGCCTGCACCTTCTCGCGATTGGCGGCGGAGATGCGGCCCTGGGCCTTGCCACTGACCACGAGCGACACCGTCGCCGTGGAGACCCCGGCTTCGCGGGCGACCATGGCGGCCGTGACCCGGCCGGCGCCCGCGCGGGGGCCGGGGAGGGGGTTCGCGGCGTCGTCGTCCATGCGGTCCATCTTAGGCGAGGCCGCGCCGTCCGGGCCGCGCGGGATCAAGCGTTTGACGTTAAGCGTTTGACGCCGCTCCGTGAACGGTGTCACACTCCTTGGTGTACCCTCGCCGCCACCCCTGGCGGCCCGCCCCCGACGACGTGGAGCAACCATGCCTCTTGTCACCGCAGACAACAGCCCCCGCAAGATCATCCTGGACTGCGACCCCGGCCACGACGACGCCGTCGCCATGCTCCTGGCGCACGGCAATCCGGACATCGACCTCCTGGCGGTGACCACCGTGGTGGGCAACCAGACCCTGGAGAAGGTCACCCGCAACGCCCTGTCCGTCGCGACGATCGCCGGCATCACGGGCGTCCCCTTCGCCGCCGGCTGCGCCCGCCCGCTGGTCCGCACCATCGAGACCGCGCCGGACATCCACGGGGAGAGCGGCCTCGACGGCCCGGCTCTGCCGGAACCCGCCTTCGGCCTGGATGAGCGGCACGCGGTGGACCTCATCATCGACACGATCATGGCCCACGAGCCCGGCACTGTGACCCTGGTGCCGACGGCCGGTCTGACCAACATCGCCCTGGCGGCCCGCAAGGAGCCCCGCATCGTGGAGCGCGTCCGCGAGGTCGTCCTCATGGGCGGCGGCTACCACGTGGGCAACTGGAGCGCCGTGGCCGAGTTCAACATCAAGATCGACCCCGAGGCCGCTCACATCGTCTTCAACGAGTCCTGGCCCGTCGTCATGGTCGGCCTCGACCTGACCCACCAGGCCCTGGCCACCCCGGACGTCGTCGAGCGCATCGCCGCGATCGGCACCAAGCCCGCGCAGTTCGTCGTCGAGCTCATGGACTTCTTCGCCGCCACCTACAAGGACGCGCAGGGCTTCGACTTCCCGCCGGTCCACGACCCGTGCGCCGTCGCCTACGTCATCGACCCGACCGTCATGACGACGCAGCGCGTCCCCGTGGACATCGAACTCAACGGCACGCTGACCCTCGGCATGACCGTCGCCGACTTCCGCGCCCCCGCGCCGGAGGACTGCACCACGTCCGTGGCCGTGGACCTGGACCGCGAGAAGTTCTGGAACCTCGTCATCGACGCCATCCAGGCGATCGGTGAGCCCGAGCAGGCAGGAGCCGCGGCATGAGCACCACCACCGCCACCAAGTCCGGGCCCGGCGTCGGCGTCCTGACCGCCGCGCTGCTGACCGCCTGCATCGCCTTCCAGCTCAACGCCTCCATGCTCAGCCCCGCGCTGGTCTCCATGGAACACGAGCTGCACACGGACCAGGCCACGATCGGCCTCAGCCAGACCTGGTTCTTCACCGCCGCGGCGCTGTTCTCCCTGTTCCTGCCGCGTCTCAGCGACATCGTGGGCCGCAAACGCGTCCTCGTGGGCATGATGGCGCTCATGGCGATCGGCTCGGTCATCGCCGCCGTCGCCCCGGACGTCAGCTGGGTCTTCGTGGGCCGCATCATCCAGGGCGTCTCCGGCCCCACGGTGCCGCTCTGCCTGCTCATGCTGCGCTCCGCCGTCGACGACCCGCGCCGCTACGGCTCCCTCATGGGTCTCATCACGGCGGTCAACGGCGGCGTGGCCGGCGTCGACTCCTTCGTGGGCGGCTTCTTCACCGAGCACTACGGCTTCCGCAGCCTCTTCTGGATCATGACCGCGCTGGCCGTCGTGGCCGCCGTGCTCGTCCTCGTCCTGGCCCCCGAGTCCAAGCCCCAGGAGGGCACCCGGATGGACTGGGCCGGCGTGTTCTTCATCGTCGTGGCGGTCGGCGCCGTGCTGACGGCGCTCAACAGCGCCGCGGGCCTGGTCTCCGCGTTCGACGCCGGCACCCTCACCTTCTCGATCGTCCTCGCCCTGGTGGGCGTGGCCGCGTTCATCGGCTTCTGGACGGTGGAGAAGCGCACCGCCCAGCCGATGGTGGAGATCGCCCACCTGCGCCAGCGCTCCATGTGGGCCCTGCTCCTCACCACCACCCTGACCATGACCGGCATCTTCGCCGTCATCAACGGCATCGTCCCGGCGTTCGTGCAGGCCGCGTCCCCGGGCTTCTCCGTCGGCCCGACCGAGATGTCCCTCATGATCCTCACCCCGTACGCCCTGCTCGGCTGGCTGGTCGGACCCTTCAGCGGCCGCCTCGCCCCGGTGATCGGCTACCGCCGCACACTGCACCTGGGCATGGGCGGCAGCCTCGTGGCCCTGGCCGTCATCGCGTTCTTCGGACTCGGCAGCCTGCCGGTCATGATCATCGCGACCGCGCTGCTCGGCATCGCCTACGCTGGCACCGTGAACATCATGCTCAACGGGCTCGGAGTCGTGCTCTCGCCGCAGAGCAACCCCGGCTTCCTGCCCGGCATGAACGCCGGCGCCTTCAACCTCGGCGCCGGTCTGAGCTTCCTGGTCCTGCCCGCCGTGCTTCAGGCGACGCAGTCCCTGGCCGACCCGAAGCTGTCCTACCTCACGGTGGTGCTCACGGGCCTGGTCATCACGGTGGCCGCGTTCGCCGTCTCCTTCCTCATCCCCCGTCCCGCAGAAGCAGAGGTGCAGCAGTGAGTCATGTGGTCGTGGTCGGGTCCCTCAACGCGGACCTGACCCTGTACGCCGAGCGGATGCCGCTGCCGGGGGAGACCGTGCTCGGCACGGACTTCGTCATCCAGCCGGGTGGCAAGAGCGCCAATCAGGCCGTCG
The DNA here is from genome assembly GCF_900105345.1 of Arthrobacter woluwensis. NCBI lineage: Bacteria > Bacillati > Actinomycetota > Actinomycetes > Micrococcales > Micrococcaceae > Arthrobacter > Arthrobacter woluwensis. The sequence continues at coordinate 42,868 of NZ_FNSN01000003.1, read as the reverse complement.
CCGCGGCGCGCCTCGGGGCCGATGTCCGGCTCATCGGGGCCGTGGGCGATGATGCCAACGGTGCCATGCTCCTCGACTCCGCCCGGAACTCCGGCGTGGACGTCTCGGCGGTGCGCCGGATCGACGGCGTGCCGACCGGCGTCGCGGGGATCACCGTGGACGCACAGGGTGAGAACAGCATCGTGATCGTGGCCGGCGCCAACGGAGAGCTCTCCCCGCAGGACGTCGAACAGGCCTCCTCGGTGTTCGACGGCGCCGCGGCCGTCTGCCTGTGCCTCGAGGTCTCGCAGGAGACCGTCCTCGCTGCGGCCCGGGCGGGCCGCGCGGCCGGCGCCTCGGTCATCCTGAACCTGTCCCCGTTCGCCCCGATCCCCGCGGACCTCGTGGCGGCCACGGACATCTTGCTCGTCAACGCCCATGAGGCCGGTCAGCTCCTGGGCCGTGAGGCTCCCGCGGCCGAGGGGGAGGACTGGGCCGCCGTGGCCGCGGCCTTCGCCGAGGCCGGGTTCCGCCGGGTCCTGGTGACGCTGGGCGCGCAGGGCGTCGTGGTGCTGGACGGCGCGGGTTCCGGGGACGACGCCGCGATCGAGCGGATCGCCGCCACGCGCATCGAGCCGGTGGACACCACCGGTTCGGGCGACGCGTTCACCGGAGGACTCGCCGCGCGGCTAGCGGCCGGTGACTCCCTCATGGAGGCGGCCCGTTACGCCTCGGTCGCCGCGGCTCACGCCGCCACCGGCCGTGGCGCCCAGGCCTCCTACGGCACGGACGCCGACGTCGTCGCGCTCCGGGACCGCTGAGTTCGCTGCGCGCGCCGTGAGTCCGCTACATCGAGTAGCGAACTCACGGCGTGGAGAGCGAACTCAGCCGGGGGTGCGGGCGGTGCCTGGCCGGTCCCGGCTCGCTTCCGCCGACTAGGCTGGTGGCATGGCCGCACCTCAGAGTCTCTTTCCCGGACCCGTGGACCGACGCGCCGTCCTGAGGATCGCCGCCACCGCGCACGACGCAGCCGTTCTGCCGGAGGGCCCTGAACGCATCGTCCCGCCCATGATGAGCGTGTGGCGTCGTCTCCTCCTGGGGGTCGTCCTGCTGGCCGGCAGCGTGCTCGCCGTCTGGGTGATCACCGTCGGCGCCTGGGACGACGAGGGATTCTTCCCCTGGTACTGGAACGTCCTGTGGCTGTTCTTCCCCTGGATCTTCCTGGTTCAAGCCTGGCTGCCATACCTCGCAGGATGGAAACGGTACGCCGAGTCGCGCCGTTTCATCGACCACTACGCGGCCTTCCGGCAGGAATCCGTGCGGGTGCCGGGCACCGTCACCGGGACACTCGTCCGGACCGCCGAAAGCAACGACGCCGTCTCCGCCCTGGTGGTGAAGGTCCACTACGAATGGCCGCCCGGCAAGCCCTCCGACGTCGTGGTGGCGTCCCGGGCACCCGGCATCCGGCGCTCCGAGGCCCCGGAGAACGGCGACCCGGCCTTCATCTGGATCGAGCGCGACGCCGGCCGCGCGAGTTCGGGGGCATCGGCCTCCTCGGCCAAGGCCCGCATGCTGGTGCAGCTCTCCCGGGCGGCGCGGACGGAACGCCGGCCGGCGTCGACGACGGTGGGGCTGGCCGAGGAACTCGAAGCGCTCGCCGTGCTGCACCGCAACGGTGAGCTGAGCAGTGAGGAATTCACCGCCGCCAAGGCCCGTCTGCTCGGCTGACCCTCTCATCCCCACCCACTGTGAACCGTGGAAGGACCCCATGGACACGATCCCCGTCTACCTCGACTGCGACACCGGCATCGACGACGCCCTTGCGATCGCGCATCTGCTCGCCTCGCCGCGGGCGGAGCTGCTGGGTGTCGGGACGGTGAGCGGCAACAGCGACGCCGCGCAGTGCGCCCGGAACACGCTGGATCTGCTCGCGCTGGCGGGCCGTCCGGACATCCCGGTCGCCGTCGGCTGCCACGATTTCCAGACGGTCGCTTACGGCGGGGGATCGCCGCACGTGCACGGTGACAACGGCCTGGGCGGGGTCGAGCTGCCGCGTGCGGACCGTGAGCCGGAGGCGGAATCCGCGGCGGAGATGCTGATCCGGCTGGCGCGGGAGCAGGAGGGGAAGCTGCACGTCATCGCCGTCGCGCCCCTGACGAATCTCGCGGAGGCGCTCTGCCGGGAGCCGCGCCTGCCGGAGCTGGTGGCGCACGTGACCATCATGGGCGGTGCGGCGCTGGCCCCCGGGAACATCACCGCGGCGGCCGAGGCGAACATCTTCCACGACCCCGAAGCCGCCGCGGAAGTCCTCGCGGCGCCGTGGCCCGTGACGCTGGTGCCGCTCGACGTGACGATGACCGAGGTCATGGAGGAGGGCCACCGGCGCCGGCTGCTCGACTCCGGCAAGGCCGTCCCCGAAACCCTTGCCCGCATGCTCGAGCACTACTTCGAGTTCTACCGCGGGATCTTCGGACGTCCGTCGTCCGCCATGCACGACCCCCTCGCCGCAGCCATCGCCCTGGGCGAGGTGGCGGTGACGCTCGGGCCGGTGGTGCGGGTCGCCGTCGAGACCGGGCAGGGCCCCGCACGCGGTGCCACCGTCTGTGACCTGCGCGGACGCTACCGCGGCGACGGCGATCAGGACGGTGCCACGTGCCGCGTGGTGCTCGAGGCCGAGCCGGGCTTCCCGGACGCTCTGGTCGACGGGATCCTGCGGGCGTTCTGACGTCCCGCTTTTCCCCGGTTGAACAGTCAGTCCCCGGCGCTGCGGCGCCGGGGACTGACTGTTTAAGGGGGGATCGCCGCCCGGAGGCACCATGTCCGGAATCCCGGACAAGACCCCTGGAAAGCCTCTCGTGACAGGGCGCGGAGTGCGGTGTCATTGAAGGGAAGCACAGCACCGCACCCGGAACGGCAACGACGCCCCCGGCGAGGTGCCCCGAACCACTGGCCACACAAGGAGTCACCATGGCACCCGCCGATTTCACCACCGGAACCCGCCCGGTCAAGGCGCCTCGCGGCACCGAGATCTCCGCCAAGAGCTGGCAGACCGAAGCGCCCCTGCGCATGCTCATGAACAACCTGGACCCGGAGGTCGCCGAGCACCCCGAGGACCTCGTGGTCTACGGCGGCACCGGCCGCGCCGCTCGTTCCTGGAAGGCGTTCGACGCCATCACGGAGACCCTCAAGGACATGGAGGAGGACGAGACCCTCCTGGTCCAGTCCGGCAAGCCGGTGGGCGTCTTCCGCACCAACAAGTGGGCCCCGCGCGTGCTCATCGCCAACTCCAACCTGGTGGGCGACTGGGCCACCTGGCCCGAGTTCCGCCGCCTCGAGGCCGAGGGCCTCATGATGTACGGCCAGATGACGGCCGGCTCCTGGATCTACATCGGCACCCAGGGCATCCTCCAGGGCACCTACGAGACCTTCGCCGCCCTCGGCAACAAGCTCATCGCCGAAGGCCGCGCCGACGGCGGCCAGGGCGAGGGCCGCGAGCATGAGGGTCCGCTGGCCGGCACCTTCACCCTCACCGGCGGCTGCGGCGGCATGGGCGGCGCCCAGCCGCTCGCCGTCACGCTGAACGACGGCGCCTGCCTGATCGTCGACGTCGACGAGTCCCGCCTGCGCCGCCGCGTCGGCAAGCGCTACCTCGACGAGGTGGAGACCGATCTGGACACCGCCATCGCCAAGGTCCTCAAGGCCAAGGAGGAGCGCCGCGGCTGGTCCGTCGGTTACGTGGGCAACGCCGCCGAGGTGTTCCCGGAGATCCTGCGCCGTCACCAGGCCGGCGAGTTCGTCGTCGACGTCGTGACCGACCAGACCTCCGCGCACGACCCGCTGTCCTACCTGCCCGAGGGCATCACCATGGACGAGTGGAAGCGCGAGGCCGAGGGCGACCCCGAAGGCTTCACCAAGAAGGCCCAGGTCTCCATGGCCCGCCACGTCCAGGCGATGGTCGAGTTCCAGGACGCCGGCGCCGAGGTCTTCGACTACGGCAACTCCATCCGCGACGAGGCCCGCAAGGGCGGCTACGAGCGCGCCTTCGAGTTCCCCGGCTTCGTCCCGGCGTATATCCGCCCGCTCTTCTGCGAGGGCCTCGGCCCGTTCCGCTGGGTGGCCCTCTCCGGTGACCCCGAGGACATCCGCGTGACCGATGAGGCCATCAAGGAGCTCTTCCCGGAGAACAAGCACCTCCACAAGTGGATCGACGCCGCGCAGGAGCGTGTGGAGTTCGAAGGCCTCCCGGCCCGCATCTGCTGGCTCGGGTACGGCGAGCGTCACCAGGCCGGCCTGCTCTTCAACAAGCTGGTCGCCGAGGGCAAGGTCAAGGCCCCGATCGTCATCGGCCGTGACCACCTCGACTCCGGTTCCGTGGCCTCCCCGTACCGCGAGACCGAAGCCATGAAGGACGGCTCCGACGCGATCGCCGACTGGCCGCTCCTGAACGCCCTGACCGCCGCCTCCTCCGGCGCGACCTGGGTCTCCATCCACCACGGTGGCGGGGTCGGCATCGGCCGCTCCATCCACACAGGCCAGGTCTCCGTGGCTGACGGCACCGAACTGGCCGCCGCCAAGCTGACCGCCCTCCTCACCAACGACCCGGGCATGGGCGTCATCCGCCACGTCGACGCCGGCTACGAGCGCGCGATCGAGGTCGCCGCCGAGCGCGGCGTCCGGATCCCGATGCAGGGCTGACACCCCGGGCCTGACCCACTTCCCATCCATTGCTCCGCAGTTGTCGTTTTGAGGGTTCAAAACGACAACTGCGGAGCAGTCGATTCCCCTAAGGAACAGAGACCTCCCATGACCCTCACCACTTCCGAGACCACCGTCGTCCTCAACTCCAGCGGCGTGACCGCCGAGGACGTGCTCGCCGTCGCGCGTCACGGCGCCCAGATCACCATTTCCCAGGAGGCCCTGGACAATGTCGCCAAGGTCCGCGCCCACATCGACGAGCTCGCCGTCAGCGAGACCCCCGCGTACGGCATCTCCACCGGCTTCGGCGCCCTGGCCAACCGCCACATCCCGAACGAGCTGCGCACCCAGCTGCAGAAGTCGCTGATCCGCAGTCACGCCGCCGGCATGGGCCCGGCCGTCGAGCGTGAAGTCATCCGCGCCATCATGTTCCTGCGCGCCAAGACCATGGCGTCCGGCCGCACCGGCGTCCGCGCCGAGGTCCTCGAGACCTTCGTGAAGGTCCTCAACGCCGGCATCACCCCGCTCGTCCGCGAGTTCGGCTCGCTCGGTTGCTCCGGCGACCTCGCTCCGCTCTCGCACTGCGCCCTCGTGGTCATGGGTGAAGGCGAGGCCTTCGGGCCCGACGGCGAGCTCTACGGCGTCGCCGGCCGTCCGACCGTCGCGGAACTGCTCGCGGAGCACGGCATCGAGCCGGTCACGCTCGCCGAGAAGGAGGGCCTGGCCCTCGTCAACGGCACCGAGGGCATGCTCGGCATGCTGCTCATGGCCATCGCCGACCTGCGCACTCTGATGACGACGGCGGACATCACCGCCGCGCTCAGCGTCGAGGCCCTGCTGGGCACGGACCAGGTGTTCCTGCCGGAGCTGCACGCCGCTCTGCGTCCGCACCCGGGCCAGGCCGCCAGCGCCGACAACATGCTGCGGGTCCTCTCCGACTCGCCGATCGTCGCCTCCCACAAGGTGGGCGATTCCCGCGTGCAGGACGCCTACTCGCTGCGCTGCGCCCCGCAGGTGGCCGGCGCCGTCCGCGACACCGTGACGCACGCCGAGCTGGTCGCCACCCGCGAGCTGGCCGCCGCGATCGACAACCCGGTGGTCCTGCCCGACGGCCGCGTCTCCTCCAACGGCAACTTCCACGGCGCCCCGGTGGCGTACGTGCTGGACTTCCTGTCCATCGCCGTGGCGGATCTGTCCTCCATCGCCGAGCGCCGCACCGACCGCATGCTGGACCCGGCCCGCTCCCACGGCCTGCCCGCCTTCCTGGCCGGTGACCCCGGGGTGGACTCCGGCCTCATGATCGCCCAGTACACCCAGGCCGGACTGGTCTCGGACAACAAGCGTCTGGCCGTCCCGGCCTCGGTGGACTCGATCCCGAGCTCCGCCATGCAGGAGGACCACGTGTCCATGGGCTGGCACGCGGCCCGCAAGCTGCGCAAGGCCATCGAGAACCTCCGCCGCGTCCTGGCGATCGAACTGGTGACCAGCTGCCGTGCCCTCGACATCCGCACCCAGCTCTCCGACGGCGAGCTGACCCCGGGCCCGGCCGGCACCGCCGTGCTCGAGGTGCTGCGCGCCGTCGTCGAGGGCCCGGGCGCCGACCGCTTCCTCTCGCCGGAGCTGGAGGCCGCCGACCAGCTCGTGGGCGCCGGCGCCGTGCGCGACGCCGCCGAGAAGGCTGTGGGCCCGCTCGCCTGATCCCTGGTCACCGGGGCACCCGATCCGCCTGCTCCGCCTGCTGAGACAGTGGGTTTCCGTCGAAACAGTGTGTTGTGCGCACTGTTTCGACGGAAACCCGCTGTTTCGGCGTTTAACGGGCCTTCGGACCGGTCGCGTGGAGCCTCGGAACTCCTGGTTGTGAAAAATATATAGACTGGTCTATTATTTTCGTATGGCATCCAAAGGAACGCTCACCAAGGCACGGCTCGCAGAGTCCATGCTCGAACTCATCCAGACCGGCGGTTACAGCGGCACGGGTCTGAACGCTGTGGCCGAACACGCCGCGGCGCCCAAGGGCTCGGTCTACTTCCACTTCCCTGACGGGAAGGAGGGCCTCGGCGTCGCCGCGATCGAACTCGCCGCGGCGCAGTTCGGAACACTCATCGCCGAAGCCGCCGCCACCGCGGGTGGCCCCGCCGACGCCGCCCGCACCGCGATCGAGGCGCTGGCCGCGATCGTCGGAGAGAGCGATTACCGCCTGGGCTGCCCCGTCTCCGTGGTGACCCTCGAAATGGGTGCGGACAGTGAACGCCTCCGCGAGGCCTGCGCCACCGCGTTCGAGTCATGGATCGCCCCGACCGCCGCCCTCCTCGAATCCGGAGGCCTCGACGCCGAGGCGGCCCGCGCGCTCGCGACCGTCATCGTCTCGACGACGGAGGGCGCGGTGATCGTCTCCCGCGCGACCCGGAGCGTTCAGCCCCTGCTCACGGCCGCCGACGTCGTGGCCGAACTCATCAACCAGCGTCTCCAGGCCGCAGGGGGTGCGCGATGACCTCGCACGGAGCATCCCGCCAGGCCCTCGTCTTCGGGGCCTCCGGCCTGATCGGCCGCCACTTGGTCCTCACCCTCGCCCAGGCCGGCGCCAACGTCACGGCCGCGGTCCGGAGCGAGGCATCGGCGGAACGGGTCCGGCGGTGGCTCGCGGACCACGGCCTGACGCGGCAGGTCGGCACGGTGATCGCCGACTTCGACGCCCCGGGGATCATCGCCGGTGGCCCGGCCGCCCTGCCCCACATCACCGAGATCCACTGCTGTGCCGGCGCCTTCCGCTTCGGCATGTCCGCCGAGGAGGCCCGCAGCGCGAACGTCGGCATCGCCGAGAAGGTCGTCGACTTCGCCGCGGACCTTCCGAAGCTGCAGCGGCTCGTCTACATCTCGGGCTACCGGGTCGGCGGACAGGACCCCACGGCCGTTCCGTGGTCCGAGGAGCATCGCGCGGCGGTGTACAAGGAACTCGGCGGCTACGAGGCCTCCAAGGTGGAATCCGACGCCGTCTTCCAGGCCCGGGCCATCGAGCGACGCGTCCCCTGGACCATCATCAACCCGGCCACCGTGATCGGTGACAGCTCGACCGGGGAGACCGAGCAGTACATCGGCATGACGAAGACCATCGAACAGATCTGGGACGGCACCGCGGCGGCACTCCCCGCCGGCGACTCGACGTTCCTCCCGGTCCTGACGGTCGATTACATGGCGTCCTTCATGGCCGCGGCTGCGGTCGATCCCGAGGCCGTCGACCGGGCCTTCTGGGTTCTCGACGACGCCACCCCGCCGCTGAGGGAACTGCTCACCCGTGCCGGCAACCGGCTGGGCGCGAAGGTCCCGCGCCTACAGGTCCCGGTCGGCGTCATCAAGCGGCTCCCGGCGTGGGTCACCAAGGCCGATCCGGAGACGCTCGGCTTCCTGTCCTCGGACCGCTACCCGACCGGACCCGCCGTCGAACTCGCCGCGAGGCACGGCATCCCGATGCCCGACGTCCTGCTCTCCATCGACCGTTGGGTCGACTACCTGGCCGCGCATCGCTTCGGCGCCGCGAAGGGCGGGGACCGGCGCTTCGTGGACGTCGCCGGCGTGCGCACCTTCGAGCTCGGTGACCCCGAGGCTTCCCGCGTGATCCTGCCCGGTCTGCCGGTCAACGCCGACACCTGGGCCGGAGTCGCCGCGGGCAGCGGCGCGCGGGCCGTCGACCTGCCCGGCCTCGGGCTCAGCGGCGGGACCGGCGTTCAGGACTGGGACGAGTGGCTGCCGGCGCTTCTCCGCGGCGACGACGTCGACCTCGTCGGCCACTCGATCGGCGCGGGGGCCGCCGTGATCGCCGCAGCGCGGTTCCCCGAGCGGGTCCGGTCCCTGACGCTGGTCGCGCCGTTCTTCCTCCAGGCATCGGGTGGCTTGCCGGCCATCCTGAGGCCGTTCGTGAGCGCGTACCTGCGGCGGACCGACGCGGTGAAGCTGTCGCGCCGTCTGACCGGGGCGGATGCGAGTGCCGCGGCTCTGGAATCCAGTGTCAGCGATCTCAAGAGGGGCGCGGCTCCTCGCGTGGCCTCACAGCTCGTCCGCGTCGGATCGAAGCGCTGGCCCGCCGAGCTTCGCGACGCGCTGGGCCGGTACACCGGTCCGGTCCGCATCGTCACGGGCAGCGAGGATCCGCTCGCTCCCGAGAGGGTGGAGGAACTCGAGGCACGGGGCAACGTCGAGCTGGTCACGATCCAAGGCGCCGGCCACCATCCGCAGCTGACGCACGCGGACGTCCTGAACGGGCTGCTGCGGAGCGCCGTGGCCCGGGGCACGCGGGTCTGACAAGCCGACCCCCGTCCAGCCGACCCCCGTCCAGCCGAAACAGTGAGTTCCCGCTGAAACAGTGATCAGAACACACGGTTTCAGCGGGAACTCACTGTTTCGGCGCGGGGCGGGTCCGGCGGCCTACAGTTGCCCCATGGGATTTCCTGCGTTGTCGCTGGTGGTGCTCGTGGCCCTGCTCGGCCCGCTCCTCGCGCTGCCCCGGAGGTGGCATCTGCCCCTGGTGCTCGGGGAGCTCGTGGCCGGCCTGGTGATCGGCCGGACCGGGTTCGGGCTGGTCGACGCGTCGGACGAGACGTTCACGTTCCTCGCGGACTTGGGATTCGCGCTCATCATGTTCGTGGCCGGAACCCACGTCCCCGTGCGGGACGCCCGGATCCGCAGAGCGCTGGGCCGGGGCGCCATCCGTTTCGGGGTGACGGCGGTGGTGTCGGTGCTCCTGGGGCTCGGCATCGCCGCCCTCTTCGGGCTCGCCCACGCCCCGCTGTACGCCGTGCTGCTCGCCTCGAGTTCGGCGGCGCTGGTCCTGCCGATCGTGGACGGCCTGCGGCTCGGGGGTCCCCAGGTGCTCCAGACCATCGCGGCCGTCGCCCTCGCGGACACGGCCGCCATCGTGGCGCTGCCGCTGGCCATCGACCCGGCTCACGCACCCCGCGCGGCGCTGGGCGCGCTCGCGGTGGGGGCGTGCGCCGTCGTGCTGTTCTTCGTCCTGCGGCAGGGGGAGCGGAGCGGGATCCGGCGCCGCATCCACACGGTGTCCGAGGACCGGCTGTTCGCGGTGGAGTTGAGGGTGCAGCTGGCGGTGCTGTTCGCCCTCGCGGCGCTGGCCACGTTGACGCACGTCTCGATCATGCTCGCCGGCTTCAGTTTCGGCCTGGCGGTGTCGGCGGTGGGGGAGCCGCGGCGGCTCGCGCGGCAGCTCTTCGCGATCACCGAGGGATTCCTGGGGCCGCTGTTCTTCGTGTGGCTCGGTGCGTCCCTCAACATGCGGGAGCTGGCGGTGAATCCGGCGATGATCGGGCTGGGCGTCGCACTGGGTTTCGGGGCGGTCCTGAGCCATGCGGTCGGACGGTTCCTCGGTGCGCCGCTGCCGCTCGCCGTCCTGGCCTGCGCGCAGCTCGGGGTTCCCGTGGCCGCCGCGACCATCGGCACGCAGAACCATCTGCTCGCGCCCGGAGAGGCGAGTGCCCTCATCCTCGGGGCGCTTCTGACCATCGCCGCCACCACGGTCTCCGGGGCGTTCGCCGCGCGGAACTTCACGGTGGCGGAGGACGACGCGAACCGCCCCGCCACCACCTCGCCGTCGTCGGCACCGCCGCCGGAGGCGACGCCGCAAGCCCCGGCAGCCGGTGACGTCAGCTCGTGAGCGCCGCGCCCAGGATCGTGTCGAGCAGGCGTGCGGCGACCTTCGCGGTGCGGCCGTCGATGTCGAAACCGGGGTTGAGCTCGGCGACATCCACGTGCAGGAGCTTCCCGCTGGCGGCGACCTGACGGCAGACGGCGTTGATGATCTCCAGCGGCACCCCGTAGGCGGCGGGGGCGCTGACTCCGGGCGCGACGGCGGCGGGCAGCACGTCCAGGTCGATCGTCAGGTAGACGACGTCCAGGCCGTCCACGAACTCACGGACGAAAGCCTCCGTCGCCTCCCGTGAGCAGTCCTCGTCGAGGAGATACGTCACGCCCAGGCTGTCGGCTTCGTCGAAGAGCACGCGGGTGTTGTTCGGCCGGCTGATGCCCAGCACGGCGTAGTGCAGTTCCCGGCCCAGGGCCTTCTCCTCGTGGGCCATCTGCAGGAACGGGGTGCCGGAGCTGGGGTTCTCCTCATCCCGGAGGTCGAAGTGGGCGTCCAGGTTCAGCACGCCCCAGCGCGCGCCCCCGGTGACCTTCGCGCTTCCGGCGACGCCCCGGTAGCTGGCGTATGCGATCTCGTGACCGCCGCCGAGGCCTACCGTCAGCGCGCCGTCGTCGATCAGCTGCGCGACCGCGGCGCCGAACCGCGCCTGCCCGTCCTCCAGCCGGTCGCCCTCCACACGGATATCTCCCGCGTCGGCGAGCACGCGCCCGTCGTGCACGGCGAGCGGGCCGAGCGCGGCGCGGATCGCGGCGGGCCCCGCGGCGGCTCCGACGCGGCCCTTGTTACGGGCCACCCCGGCGTCACTCGCGAACCCGACGACGACGGCGGGCCGCCCCGCGCTCGCCGCACCGCCGACCGCGGTGCCCGCGTCGGCCGTGGCAGGCAAGGCGTGCACGCGCTGCCAGTGGCGGGCGTGCTCGGGACCGTCGCCATCGTGGCGACCGGTCCAGGGCTGAGGCGGGACGTCGACGGAGGGTGCGCGCAGGGTCATGGTTCCATTCCATCTGGTTCCGGCCCGGAAGCCGAGAGGATCCCGGTGGAGCGTGTCCGGGGTCCCGGACAGAGGGTGTTAGCGGGTCCCTGCGCCGCCCCCGCTCCTCTTGCGTGCTCAGTAGATGCGAGTGTTCCAGCCTTGAACCCGCATCTACTGAGCACGCAAACCGTGAAGGGGGTGCTTCAGCGGTGCCGTGCCCGCAGCAGGGCGATGAGCTCGTTGAGGCCCAGCCCGGACTTCCGGCCGGCCTGGAGATACGCGTCCGCGGCGCTGTGCAGGTCCGCGTCGACGACCCGGTCCCGCGGCGCGACCCGGGTGCCCTGCCCGCGCATCGTCACGATCATGCCCGCGGCCTCGAGGGCGGCATAGCTGCGGGCCACCGTGCCGGGTGAGAGGGCCAGATCGGAGGCGAGCTGCCGGATCGGAGGCAGGCGCTCCCCGACGGGCAGCGCTCCGAGCATGATCTGGGCCGCGATTTGCTCCCGGAGCTGCTCGAAGACGGGCACGGGACTCGTGACGTCGATGGTGATGAGCATCTAAGCCGCCTGAAGCGCGGGTTGGGGCAGGATGGCGGAGCGAACCCTGACGGTCTGGTGGACTACCCGGAGTGCAGCGACCGTCCAGAGAATCACCGCCACGCCTTGGAGGGCCGTGCCGCACATGTCTGCCGGTGCCCCGAAAAATGTGCCGCCGTCGGCTCCGATGGTCCTGAACAGTGGCCCGAGCATCCAGAGCAGGACGCCGATCTCGGACAGAAGACCAGCCTCGAGGATCCGCAGAACGAGTTCGCCGAGCCGACCGCGCCAGACGAAGTCATGCGTCGGATCAGTGAAGAGCACTGGGAGCAGGTTGACTCGGCGCGCAGCGAGCCAGGAACTGAGATAGAGAAGCGGAAGCAATCCGATCAAGCTGAAGGCGAACAGCCAGCCTGGATAGGGCTGAACGATCACCGGACCCTGGCTCGACACGTACGTGTAGGCCGTGAAGAGACCATCCTCGGCAGCCGACGAACCTTGTCCGAGAATGATGGAGCCGACGATGATCACCGTGCCCAGGAGCACGAGCCGGATGAAGCGCTCCGGCGTGAGCGTTGCGACCGGAGGCCGGGGAGTGAGGCTGGCCGAACGAACCGCGGGCATCGCGCCCTTATCCCGAGACCGCATGCCCAGATCCATCAGCATCAAGATCGCTGCCAGCCCCGGTGCACAGGCGAGGGGGAGACCGTGCCAGGTGGGCATGGACGTCGTGAAAATCCAGGCGATCGCAGTCACCATGCTGAGATCGCCCGCCGCGGCAAGAGCCATGGAACGAAAGTGTGATCGGGGATGCGGCCGCTTCTCCACCCAATACGCGAACTGCGTCAGTGCTGCCCCGGCGAGTAAGAACACCCAGTACATGACATCCCCCTTGTATCCGCAGACTGGTACAAGGCCATTCTGCTTGTACCAGTCGGGAGATACAAGTGCCGCGCCGCCTCGGGCCTCAGCGTTCCGAGCCCCGGCCCGCCTCACCACTTGCGTGCTCAGTAGTTGCGGGTTCTGCGCCCGAACACCCGCAACAACTGAGCACACAACTCAGGCGGGCGGTCTCAGCGCTCCGCGACGAACCTCCGGCTCACCGCGATGTCCTGGTCGCCCAGGCCGGATTCCACGATCTCGTCGAACGCCGCGCGCAGGGTCGGCAGGAGGACCGGGCGGGTTCCGGTCGCGTCGGCGATCTCGGCGGCGGAGGCGAGGTCCTTCACCATGTACTTCGCGACGCCGGACGGGGAGTCGTCACCGGTGACGAGTTTTTCCCGGCGCGAGTCGAGCAGCCGGGACCCCGCATACCCTCCGGCGAGCAGCCCCCACATCTTGTCGAGGTCGATGCCCGAGCGGTCGGCCAGGACCGTGGCCTCGCCGAGCGCGAGGATCGTCGCGGAGACCACCATCTGATTGCAGGCCTTGGCGACCTGTCCCGCGCCGAGCGGCCCCAGGTGCACCGGGTTGCCGCAGGGGGCGAGCAGCTCCGTGGCCAGGGACGCCTCGTCGTCGGCGCCGCCGAGCATGATCGAGAGCGTGGCGGCCTTCGCGCCGTCCTCGCCGCCGGAGACGGGGCAGTCGACGACGCGGACGCGCCCGTCGGTCTCCGCGCTCAGGCGTTCGGCCAGGGCGCGGACGCCGGTCGCGGAGCTGGTGGAGCCGATCAACAGCAGCAATCCGCTGTCCCGGATGCCGGCGAGGAGGCCGTCGTCGCCGGACAGGACTTCCTCCAGCTGGGGGAGATCTGGGAGCATGACCAGGAGGGCGTCGACCGACGCGGCGAGTTCGCGCGGCGTCTCCGCCCAGGTGGCGCCGGCCTCCACGAGGTCCGGTTGTGGGCGGCGGGCGGTGATCGTCAGGCTTCCATGGATGTCGAGCAGGTGCCGGGCCATGGGCGCCCCCATGGCGCCGAGCCCGATGATGCCGAGTGTCGTGTGGGTCATGAGGCCAGCTTAAGGCAAATCCAATATTTCGAACAGTGTTCAACTGGTTGAATTCGCGCTACCCTTGGAGAAGTTGTGTGCCCCGTCACGGGGCGACGTCCGGACTGCCGCAAAGAAGGGGACACCATGTCTGAGAAAGCCCGCGCCGTCGTCGCGGTCCCGCTCTCCGAAGAGCACTGCCAGCTGATCGAGCGTCTGGAGCCGCGCCTCGACGTGATCCGGCAGCACGAGCTGTACCACCCCATGCGCGGCGCGGCCGACTGGTCCGGCGACCCCGATCACGTCCGCTCCGACGAGGAGCAGCGCGCCTTCGAGCAGCTCGTCGACTCCGCCGAGTTCCTCTTCGGCATCCCCGACGTCGACGCCGCGGCCCTGACGCGCACCGTCGCCGCCAACCCGGACCTCCGCTGGGTCCACACCACGGCGGCCGGCGGCGGCAGCCAGGTCAAAGCGGCCGACCTCTCCTCTGAGGCGCTCGAGCGGATCACCTTCACGACGTCGGCCGGCGTCCACGGCGGCCCGCTCGCCGAATTCGCGGTGTTCGGCGTCCTCGCGGGCGCCAAGTCGCTGCCGCGTCTCCAGGCGCAGCAGCGTGACCGCGAGTGGAGCGACCGCTGGGAGATGAAGCAGCTCGACGAGATGACCGTGCTCGTGGTCGGGCTCGGCGGGATCGGCGCCGAGTGCGCGCGCCGCTTCAAGGCCCTGGGCGCGACCGTGTGGGGGACCACTCGCAGCGGCGAGCCCGTCGAGGGCGTCGACCGTCTCATTCCGGTCGAGGAGCTGGCGCAGGCCGCGGCCGAGGCGGACGCCCTGGTCGTCACCCTTCCCGGCACCGAGCAGACGCATCACCTCGTGGGCCACGAGGTCCTCGGGAACATCAAGCCGGGCGCGATCGTCAGCAACGTCGGCCGCGGCACGGTCATCGACGAGGAGGCTCTGCTGGCTGCCCTCGAAGCCGGCCGCGTGTCCTTCGCTGCTCTGGATGTCTTCGAGGTGGAGCCCTTGCCGGCCGATTCGCCGCTGTGGAGCCGTGACGATGTGCTCGTCAGCCCGCACACCGCGGCGCTGAACTCCAAGGAGGAGGAGCGGATCGCGCGCCTCTTCGCCGAGAACGCCACGCGGCTGCTGGACGGGCGGCCATTGCGTAATGTGGTCAACACCGTGGAGTTCTACTGAGGGTTCCCGCGGCATCAGCACCCCGACCACCGCGTCCTGACCACCGTTCAAGGGAGACCTCCATGGCCGAGCCCGCCGCCGTCGACGTTCCGGACCGCGTGGCGCGCGATCCTGCGCCGGCCGTCACCCGCAGCCTGAAGATCCTGGGCGTGCTCGCCGATGCCGACGGCCCGCAGACGCTGACGGAGATCGCGACGGCGCTCGGGCTCGCCAAGTCCTCCACCATGAACCTGTGCCTCGCGCTGGAGGACGGCGGCATGATCCAGCGGGTCCCCGCGGGGTACCAGCTGGGCCGCCGCAACGCGGAGCTGGGAGGGGCCTTCGCCGCCCAGTTCAACCAGATCCGTGAGTTCTACGCGGTCTGCGAGGCGTCGCCGGTGCTGCGTCACGAGGTGGTGCAGGTGGCGATGCTGGACGACCACGACGCCCTCTACCTGGCCCGTCATGAGGGCTCCCGGACGGTCCGGTTCGGCACGCCGCTGGGCTCCCGGATCCACGCGGCGTTCAGCGCCACGGGCAACGCCCTGCTGATGGTCATGGACGACTCCCGTGTGGAGGAGATCATGGCCGATCAGGTGCCGTTCCCGCGCGCCTCCGAGAACAGCGTCCGGGAGATGCCGGACCTGCTGGAGAAGCTCGCCGCCGCGCGGGCTCGCGGGTACGCCCTCGATCCCGGCGAGGGTATGCAGGGTCTGTACGGCGTCGCGGTGCCGCTCGAGGGCTGGGCCCCGGGGGATCCGCCCCTCGCCCTGGGTGTGGCCATCCAGGAGGCCCGGGCGACCCCGGAGCACATCGAGCGCGTCGCGGACGCCCTCAAGGACGCGGCACGCCGCCTCACGAACCCCCTGGGCGCCTCGGCCCGGAAGTAGGCGGAGTTCCACTCGCGGTTCCGGGTCGCCCGCCGGCCTCTGACCTCGCTGTCGAAGGGCCAATCTCGCTACCCCGCGTCGCGAGTTCGGCCGTTTGGTAGCGAGGTCGGCGCATTCGCCGGCGCATCACAGCATCGACCGGCGCGACGACGGCGTCGCCCCCAGCGCCGCGCCGCTCGCCGCCCTGCCGCTCGCCGTCGCCGTGCTCACCGGCGCTTTGCCGCCGAGCTACCCCACCATCTCCTTTGTGAACGCCCCTGTGGCATCGGCCACACAAATTCTGTTCAAAGTATTGAACCGAGTTCAAAGGGTTGGTAATCTCGATCACAGGCCGCAGCGCATCGACGCGCCGGCAACCACGTTTCAGCCAATCAAAGGAGATGGCAGTGACCACTCAGGACTCGGTCCAGCATCCTGGGTCTTCGGACCCGGAGTACGCCAAGAACCTCCAGCGCGCCACCCTGGCCTCCAGCGTCGGAAGCGCCCTCGAATACTTCGATTTCGCCCTCTACGGTCTGTCCACGGCCCTGATCTTCAACCTGCTGTTCTTCCCGCAGGGTGATCCGGCCATGGCGACCGTCGCAGCCTTCGCCACCTACGGCGTCGGCTTCCTGGCGCGGCCGTTCGGCGGCCTGTTCTTCGGGCGCCTCGGCGACCGGCTCGGCCGCAAGTGGGTCCTGGTGGTGACCATCCTCCTCATGGGCGGCGCTTCCACGGCCATCGGGCTCCTGCCCACGTATGACGCCATCGGCATCTGGGCCCCGATCCTGCTGGTGACGCTGCGTCTGCTGCAGGGCTTCGGCGCCGGCGCCGAGCAGGCGGGTTCCACCGTCCTGATGGCCGAGTACGCGCCGGTCAAGCGCCGCGGGTTCTTCTCCGCCCTGCCGTTCATCGGCATCCAGGCGGGCACGCTGCTCGCCGGTCTGGTCTTCAGCGCCATCTCGCTGCTGCCCAAGGACCAGCTCATGACCTGGGGCTGGCGTGTGCCGTTCCTGATGTCCTTCGTGCTGATCATCGTCGCCATCCTCATCCGCACCAAGCTCCGTGAGACCCCCACCTTCGTCGAGCTGGAGAAGCACGAGCAGGTGCAGGACAAGCCCGTCAAGGAGATCTTCACCAAGGGCCTACCCGGTGTGATCGTGGGCATCGGCCTGCGCATGGCCGAGAACGGCGGCTCCTACATGTTCCAGACGCTGGCTCTGAGCTTCTTCGTCTCCGTGGTCGGCAAGAACGCGGACAAGGGCCTGCTGGCCTGGGGCGTCACCCTCGGCTCGCTCATCGGCGTGTTCTCCGTGCCGTTCGCCGGCGCGCTGTCCGACCGCTTCGGCCGCCGCACCGTCTACCGCTTCGGCGCCGTCTTCATGCTGTTGTACTCGTTCCCGGCCTGGTGGCTCCTGTCCCTCGGCAACCACGCACTGGCCGTGGCCGTCGTCGCGGTGGGCATCGGCGTCGCCGTGAACACCATGCTCGGTCCGCAGTGCGCCATGCTCCCCGAGCTGTTCGGCAACAAGCACCGCTACCTGGGTGTGGCCATGGCCCGCGAGATCTCGGCGGTGCTGGCCGGCGGCCTCGCCGGTGTGCTGGGCGCCTACATCATCGCCGTGAGCAACGGGAACTGGCTCCTGCTCGCCGTGTACATGGCGACTCTCGCCCTCATCACCACCTGCTCCACCTTCCTGGTCCCCGAGACGCTGCGCCGTGACCTTCTCCGCACCGACGACGCCGTCAAGGTCTCCCGCAACGAGGCCGGCGACGGTGTGGAAGCCACCACCCAGCGCCTGGTAAGGGTTGAGGCATGAGCACTCCCACAGGAATCTCCGCTTTCAGCCTGGAGGGCCGGACGGCCCTCGTGACCGGATCCAGTCAGGGCATCGGCCGGACCCTCGCGGAGGGGCTCGCCGCGGCGGGCGCCACCGTGGTCGTCCACGGACGCGACGCGGCGAAGGCCGCCCGAGCCGCGCAGGAGATCGCCGCGGCCACCGGCGCCACGACGCGCAGCGTGACCTTCGACGTGACCGACGCCGCCGCCGTCGACGCCGGCATCGCGGAACTGGAGGCCGATCTCGGCACGCCGGACATCCTCGTGAACAACGCGGGCATCCAGCGCCGGTCGCCGATCGGCGAGTTCAGCGACGAGGACTGGGACGCCCTGCTCGCGACCAATCTCTCCAGCGCCTTCTACCTGTCCCGGCGCGTCAGCCGCGGCATGGTGGAGCGGGGGAGCGGCAAGCTCATCCAGATCGGCAGCGTGCAGAGCCAGCTGGCACGGCCGGGCATCGCGCCGTACTCGGCCACCAAGGGCGCCATCGTGATGCTGACCAAGGGCCTCTGCGCGGACCTCGCGCCGCTCGGCATCCAGGCCAACGCGATCGCCCCCGGCTACTTCGCCACCGAACTCACGCAGGCCCTCGTCGACGACGAGAAGTTCTCCTCCTGGGTCCGCGGGCGCACCCCCGCCGGCCGCTGGGGAGACACGAAGGACCTCGTGGGCGCGCTCGTCTTCCTGGCGAGCTCCGCCAGCGACTTCGTCAACGGCCAGACGCTGTTCGTCGACGGCGGCATGACGGCGGTCGTCTGATGCGGCTCGCCCGCCTGGCCGCCCCGTCTTCGCCGCACGACGGCGCCGCCCGCTGGGTCCGTGCCGAGGGCGACACCTGGGTGCCGGTCGAGGATCCCTTCGCCGCCTTCGCGCGCGGTGAGGCTCCCGCGGACCTTCCCGGTGGGACGGTGACCGGGGCGTTCCTGCCTCCGTGCGAACCGCCCCTGGTGATCGGCATCGCCCAGAACGGCCCGGAGCACCACAGTCCGGTGCAGGCCTGGCTCAAGAGTCCCCGGACCGTCGTGGCGAGCGGGACGCCCGTGATGCTGCGCCGTGACGCCGGGGTTCCTGCGATCGAAGGTGAGATCGCCGTCGTCATCGGCAAGGACACCGACGGTCTGACGGCGGAGAACGCCCACGAGTACGTCCTGGGCGTGACGGCCGTGAACGACGTGTCCAGCCCCGACCGCGCCGTCCTGGACCCCCGGAACTTCGAGGGCAAGGGCGGCGCCGGGTACACCCCGCTGGGTCCGTGGATCGATACCGAGGCCGGCATCGACGAGGTGCCGATGACGGTCCGGATCGACGGGGTGGAACGGGTGTCCACGGGTACCTGGGACCTGCCCGCCTCGATCCGGGAGTGTCTCGTCTACGTGACCCACTGGCTGCGGCTCGGCCCGGGCGACGTGATCATGACGGGCGCCCCGCGTTCCAACTTCAGCGTGGAGCCGGGGGCGTTCGTGGAGATCGAGGTGGCGGGCATGGTCCTGACCACCCAGACCGGCTGAGTCCCTTCCGGCTGGATCCTCTCCGCGGGCGTCCGGCCGAAACACTCCCGGATCCGCTCGAAACACCCCGGGACCCAGCTGAAACAGTGGTTTTCCGTCGAAACAGTGTGTTGTGCTCGCTGTTTCGACGGAAAACCGCTGTTTCAGCTGGGTGCCATCCCGACGATTGGAAAGAACATGACTGAGAACCTGGGAGTGGTGGCCCACGCCGCCGAGGACCTGCGCATCGAGGCGCTGCCGGAACCCGTCCCTGCGGCGGACGAGGCCGTGGTCGAGATCGCCTTCGGCGGGGTCTGCGGATCCGATCTGCACTACTGGAAGCACGGCGCGGCCGGGGCGTCGATCCTGCGCGAACCCATGATCCTGGGCCACGAGGTGTCCGGGACGGTGGTGCAGGCCGCGGCGGACGGTTCGGGCCCGACGGCCGGAACCCGCGTGGCCGCTCACCCGCTGAGCCCGCACGGCGACGGCGTCACCCCGTACCCGGAGGACCGCCCGAACCTGGCCCCCGCCTCCACTTATCTCGGCTCGGCCATGCACCTCCCGCACACGCAGGGCGCCTTCGCCCGTCGTGTCGCCCTGCCGGCCCGCATGCTGCACGCTGTCCCGGACGGGCTGTCGCTCGAGGTGGCGGCCCTGGCCGAACCGGCCGCCGTCGCCTGGCACGGCCTGGAGCGGGCCGGTGACGTCCGTGGCAAGCGGGTGGCGGTGATCGGTGCAGGGCCCATCGGGCAGCTCGTGATCGCCGCCGCGTTCCACCATGGCGCCTCCGAGGTCATCGCGACCGACCTGTTCGACGTCCCGCGGGCCATCGCGGAACAGCACGGGGCGCGGACCCTGGATGCGCGGGACGCGGAGGCGATCGCCCAGCTGCACGCCGACGTCGTGATCGAGTCCAGCGGGACGGTGCCCGGACTCTCAGCGGCCATCTCCGCGGCCGTGCGCGGCGGGACCGTCGTGATGCTCGGCCTGCAGCGCGCGGGAAACATCGAAGTGCCCATGGCGACGGCGATCACGCGGGAGCTCACGCTGACCGGATCGTTCCGTTTCGCCGGCGAGTTCGACGCGGTCCTCGAGGCCCTCGGCGATGGCAGTCTCCGGACGGACGGGATCGTGACTCACGTGGTTCCGGCGGCCGACGCGCTGGAGGGTTTCGCCACGGCGGCGGACGCCTCGGTGTCGTCCAAGGTGCTGCTCGCCTTCTGACCCCCGAAACGCCAGTAGGCGCCCGTATCCACGCCGGATACGGGCGCCTACTGGCGTTTCGCGAGCAGCCGAGCGTCGCGCCGAGGCCGGCACCGGTCAGCGGTGCGGGCGGTGCGGAATGTAGCGGGGGATATAGCGGGCGAGGATCCCGGCGCCCACGAGCGCGAGGACGCCGATCACGCCGCTCGCCAGCGACAGCGACACCGTGGCGAGCGCCGCGATCAGCAGGGGCGACGCGGCCTGACCGGCGTCGCTGGAGAACCTCCAGGCACCGAGGAAGGCGGCGGGGTTGTCCTTCGGGGCGAGGTCTGCGCCCAGCGTCATGACGATCCCGCTGCCCATCCCGTTCGCGACGCCCAGAACGAACGCGACCGCGGTGAACCAGGCCTCACGGCCGGGCACGTCGTGGAGGAAGGCCAGCGCCAGGAAGCCGATGCCCAGTCCGACCATGCACGGCATGACGCTCCACAGCCGGCCCCGCCGGTCCATGAGCTGCCCGCTCGTGTAGAAGAGGGCGAACTCCAGGCCGCCCGCGAGACCGATCACCAGCGCCGTGTGGGCCTCGCTCATGCCGATGCTGAGGGCCCACAGGGGCAGGAGGGTGATCCGCGCGGCGCGGGTCGCTCCCACGAGAGCCACGCCGGAGCCCATCCGGACGAGGATGGCGCGGTTCGCGTGGATCGTGCGGAAGAGGCCGGGCCGTGGCGCCGCCTCCGCGACGGACGGCGGTGGGCCGACCTGCTGCTCCGGGTCCGGCAGCACGAGCAGCGCGACGACGGCGGACGCGCACCCGATCGCGAAGATCCAGAAGGCGGCCTGCGGGGTGCCCGTGCCCGCGATGACCGCCGCGGCGATGAGCGGGCCGATGAACCAGCCGGCCCGGAAGATGCCACCCAGCGCGGAGAGGGCCCGGGCCCGGTACCGCAGCGGGACGCGGGTCGTCATGAACGCGTGCCGTGCCAGGGCGAACACGGACGTGGCGAGTCCGATCAGCAGCACGCCGATCATGAGCGTCCACGGCGCCGTCGCGAGCAGACTGAGAGCGATGCCGGTCAGGGCGAGTCCTGCCGCGCCGATCATCGAGGTGCGCTCCCCGAACCGCGCCACGAACCAGCCGGCCGGGATGTCCCCGAGGAGTTCGCCGACGACCACCATCGCGGCGATCACGCCGGCGAGCGGGATGGACGCTCCCAGCGCATGCGCCATGACGGGGATCATGGGCAGCACGGCGCCCTCACCTGTGGAGAACAGGATCGTCGGGAGGTAGACGGAGAGTGCGACGGACCGGAAGTTGAAGGGCTGTTCGGCAACTGTCATGGCTTTTCCACCCTACGCCCGCTGCGGGCCACGCTTTGTCGCGGGACTCCCCGCCCGACGCCCCCGAACCACCCTCCCAACACCGCGAGCCGCCAGTAGGTGCCCGAATCCGTGGCGGATAGGGGCGCCTACTGGCGGCTCGCGTGGGGAGGGGGAGGCGTGAGCTTATTTGACCCCGAGGACCTGTTCGATCACGCCGATCCCGAAGAACAGGACGAAGGCGGCGGCGACCACCCAGAGGAGCGGGTGGACCTCCTTGGCGCGGCCTTGCGCGGAACGCAGCACCACGTAGGCGATGAAACCGGCGCCCAGGCCGTTCGCGATCGAGTACGTGAACGGCATGAGGGTGAAGGTCAGGAACGCCGGGATCGCGATGCCCCAGTCGCTCCAGTCGATCCGGGACACCTGGGAGACCATCATGAAGCCGACCACCACGAGCGCGGGGGCCACGGCCTCGAACGGCACCAGGTTGATCAGCGGCGTCAGGAACATCGAGGCCAGCAGCAGCAGACCCGTGACGATCGAGGCGAAGCCGGTCCGGGCGCCCTCGGCGATGCCGGCGCCGGACTCCACGAAGATCTGGTTCGAGGACACCGAGGAACCGCCGCCGGCGATGGCGCCGAAGGCGTCCACGATCAGGACGCGGTCCACGTTCGGGATCTCGCCGTTCTCATCGACGTTCCCGGCCTCGTTGGCCAGGCCGACCATGGTGCCCATGGCGTCGAAGAAGATGGACAGGAGGATCACGAAGGCCATGAGCAGGGCGGCGATCGTGCCCATGTGCTGGAAGGCGCCGACGGGGTTCGCCTTGCCGATCAGGGAGAGATCGGGCAGCCCCCACTCGGTGAAGTGCGGGGCCACGAGAGACCAGCCCGCAGGGTTGTGGTTCTTGCCGTCGAAGCTCGGCCCGATGTGCAGGGTGTACTCGAGGATCACGGACAGCACGGTCGAGGCGATGATGCCGATCAGGATCGCGCCCTTGACCTTGCGGACCAGCAGCACCACGGTCAGCAGCAGGCCGAACACGAACACCAGGGTGGGCCAGCCGAGCAGCTTGCCGTCGAAGCCCAGACCCACGGGCACGGTCGTGCCGGCGACGTCCGGGATACGGCGCACGAACCCGGCGTTGACCAGGCCGATCAGGGCGATGAAGAGGCCGATGCCCACCACGATCGCCGTCTTGAGGCCTTCCGGGACGGCCTTGAACACGGCGGTCCGGAAGCCGGTGAGCACCAGCACCATCATGGTCAGGCCGGAGAGCAGCACCAGACCCATGACGTCGGGCCAGGCCAGGCCCGGAGTCGTGGCGATGGTGACGGCGACGAAGGCGTTCACGCCCAGGCCGGTGGCCAGGGCGAAGGGGTGCTTGGCCCAGGCGCCCATGAGGATGGTCAGGACACCCGCCACGAAGGCGGTGACGGCGGCGACGCTGGTGAAGCCCAGGATGTCGCCGTTGGCGTCCTTGCCGGACAGGATGAGGGGGTTGAGGACCACGATGTAGCTCATGGCGAAGAAGGTGGCGAAGCCGCCGCGGATCTCGCGGGAGTAGCTGGAGCCACGCTCGGAGATCTTGAAGTAGCGGTCCAGTGCGGAACCGGCTTTGAACATGGGGATGCCTTCCAGGGAATTTGCTGGGGATTTCCGAGAAAATCATATTCCCCCCAGGGCAACACTTGAAAAGCGGAATAGGGTGGTGTAGGAATCTGCGGCGTTTCGGCCGCCCGGACCACACCCCTTCAGGAGACCCTTCATGCCCAGCCAGCCCCAGTTCACGACGGCGACGGCCACCCCAGCGCGGACCCTCTCACCTGCCGCCTGGGGAGCGGCGGTCCGCCGGGCCGGGCTCGCCGTCGTCGCACTGCTCGGGGCGGCGCTGCTGACGCTGGGGTTCGCCGCACCCGCCTCGGCTCACGACGTCCTGGAGGGGACCACGCCGAAGAACGAGCAGAAGGTGGGGACCGCGCCGGAGAAGGTGACGCTCACGTTCTCGAACAACCCCATCGCGATCGGTTCCGAGATCGTGGTGAAGGACGCCTCGGGGACCAACTGGGCCGAGGGCGGCGTGGACATCCTGGACAACGTCGTCACCCAGAAACTCAAGCCGGGTGCACCCGCCGGGACCTACACGGTGCAGTGGCGTGTGGTGTCCTCGGACTCGCATCCCATCGAGAACACCTTCACCTACGTCGTGACCACCGGTTCCGCCGCGACCGCCCCGGGCGCCTCCACGGCCGAGCCGCTCCAGACCAAGACCGAAGCGCCGCAGCCACAGGCCGAGGGCGAGCCGTTCCCGGTCATGATCGTGGTGTTCGGCGCCGTGGCGGTGGTCCTGCTGGTGATCGTGGGCGTGCTGGCTCGCCGGAAGCTCACCGGAGGATCCGAGGACTCCTGACGGCACGATCCGACGCGATCAGCTTCACGGACCTGACCCGCCCCTGAGCCGCGCTGCCGTCTCGGGCAGGCGGGCTCAGGGGCCGGGGTCTCGTCGGACGGTTACGGCTGCTGCTCCGGTCGGGGCGTGGTCTCCGGATCCTGCTGCGGCTGCGGCGTCTGCTGCTGAACCGGCTGTTGCTGGTCGGCCTGCGGGCCCTGGCCCGGCTGCTGCTGTTGCGGGGCCTCCGAGACCGGCTGCGGGGCTTCGGAAGGCTGCTGCCACCCCTGAGTCTGCGGCTGGCCGTACTGACCCTGCTGATCCGGCTGCGGGTAAGCCTGCTGCTGAGCTTGCGGCTGCTGGTAGGCCTCCTGGGCGTAGCCCTGCTGAGGGTATCCGGCCTGCGGGTAGGCGTTCTGCGGATACCCGGGCTGGGCATACTGCTGCGGGTACTCCTGCTGCCATTGCTGCGGATACGCCGGCGGCTGACCCTGCTGGGGCTGCTGCGCGTAGCCGTTCCACTGGGGGTTCGGGTTCCACTGCTGCTGCGCGTAGTCCTGCGGAGGAAGCTGATCCGCCGGGGGTTTCGGTTCGAACGCGCGGAGGACCAGCGGGATGACCAGGCCGACGATGGCGATCAATGAAGTCGCGCCTGCCGTGCGCCACCACCAGGAGGGCCAGTCCATGGCCGGGAAGGCCGCCGGGAGGACGAGTTCCAGGACGGTCAGCCACGCGAACACGAGGGTGGCCATCGAGGAGATCCGCACGCCGGTCTTGCTCGCGCCCGTGATGAAGCGGGGGACGTAGAGCTGAGTGAGCAGCAGAGCCACCCGCACGAGCAGGATCATGGACACGAACCGGGCGATCTGGCCCGTCCACACCGCGGCGCTGGCGGTGTCCGCGGGCTGAAGCCAGCCGTTCCAGATCTTGAGGAGACCGATCGCCAGGAGCACGACGTTCAGAATGGTCGAGACGGCCAGGTACCAGCGGTTGCGGCCCTCGGGCATGCTGCCGTCCAGCACCACCGCGCCGGCGAACAGACCGACCAGGAGGAGGGTCAGCCAGGCACGCCCGGCCACATTGGCCTGGTCACCCAGGATGATGAAGATCCCGCCCAGCACGGCCGCGGCCACGAGCATGGTGATCGAGAGGCCGAGGGCGATCGTGGCGGTGCGTGAGCGTTGGCGTGCCGGAGGGGCGGGGTGTGTCATGAGCGTCTCCTGGTGCTAGTTCCCGCCAGCTTATCTAAAGACGATGGCCTTTCGATAGTGGATTCGCTCTCTGTGGAGGGGAACTTGTGAGGCCTGTGGACAGGCGCGGCTCAGGCCGGGATGCGCTGGGCGCCGCCCGCGATCGCATTGCCCACGAGGCGTGCCTGATGCAGCACTTCCCGGTGCCCGGCGGAGACCTGCTGTCCCACGCCCACCAGGTAGATGCCCACATGGCGCAGGGCCGTGGCCATGTTGTCGCTGGTCTCCTGGCCGACGGCCCTGAGGAACTGCCGGACACGACGCCGGCCGGAGACGCCCGTGATCACGACGGAGTCGCAGAGGATCAGACCGCCGGGCGTCGGGAGAGCCCAGCGGCGGGAAGCGGCTCCACTCGGCGCTGCGGACGACCGGGATGCCCCCTGCTCCGGAGATGCCGGGTTCAGAGCACCGGCGACCACGCCCCGACGGATGTCCAACTGGTGGCTCTTCGCGTAGCCGTGCAACTGACGCAGGATGTCCCGGCGCTCGCGGTGGGACGCCGGATCGCCGATCGCGACCCGTTCGAGTTCTTCGGTGGTGGCGTGCCGCAGGGCTCCTGCCGCGACAGGGTCGCCCTGGTTCAGACCGTCGATCACCACGACCGCCATGCCTTTGCGGTGCAGCTGCGTCGCGACCGCCAGACCGCCCATCCCCGTGCCCACGACGACCACATCGGTGACGGTGACGCCGCCTTCCGGAGGTCCACCGGACACTCTGCTGGCACTGCGCGTGGCACTGCGTGGCATTCGATCCTCCTTCGGTGCGGCATGGCTGCCCGGCATCACGCACGGGCGGGGAGTCCCGGTCACTCCGGAACGGTCAGCGCGCAGAAAAGACCCAGGCGATCGTCACGATCCACCATGGGTCCCCTCCCACTGTGCAACTGAGAATACTCCGCTCGGGGTCACCTGAACAGGGCGCCGGGAGGGTGATGTGAAGCAATTCGTGAACGGTACCGGATGACCCTTTTCGGTCTCCGTGGACGGGCGTCCAGGGTACCGCGGGCGTGGCCCGGGAATCCGCGGTTCCGCGGACGTTCCGGACCCCTTCCCTCAGGCCCGCTGACGAGTGGCGGCGCGTCCTCCGGCGTCGGCGTTTCTTGAAACGACCAGCACAAACGGCAATAGTGGGTCATAAGCCAGCGTGGGTGGTAGGAGAGCTGCAGGGACCGTCTCCGCAGGCCGCCCACAGGGGATGAGGAGGCGAGAGTCGTGAGCACGGATACGCCGGAGACAGCACCGCAGGGAATCCACGGCGGAGTGATCGTGGGAGTGGACGGGTCCGAGCACGGGCAATGCGCTCTGAGCTGGGCCGCACGCGAGGCGGAACGACGCCGGACCACCCTCCATTTGATCACCGCCTACTCGGTGCCCATCTACGCGGCCTCGGGTCTGGACGGCGGGTACGCCGCCGTCGACGACTCCGTCATAAGGGAGGGTGCGGAGAGCGTCCTGAAGGATGCGCTGGAGCGCATCAAGGACTACGACATCGACGTCGACGCGTCCGTGGAGAACGGCGACGCTTCGGGCGTGCTGCTGGAACTCGGGCGGGAGGCGGATCTGCTCGTGGTCGGCAGCCGGGGACGGGGCGGCTTCGTCGGACGTCTGCTCGGCTCGGTGAGTTCGGCGCTGCCCGCGCATGCGAGCTGCCCCACGGTCGTGGTGCCCATGATCTGCGCCGGCCGCTTCGGTCAGGACGTGACGGACAAGCACCTGAAGGCCGAGCTGGCCAAGAACCCTCTGGAGCCTGTGAAGCCCCGCGTCGTCGTCGGCGCGGACGGCTCCGACCAGGCCAGGGTCGCCGTGCTGGAGGCCGCGGCCCAGGCTCAGCGGCTCGGCGTCGAACTGCAGATCCTGTGCGCCGTGCCGCAGTACAGCGGCAGCCTGGCCTGGGTCCCCGCGGCTATGGACCGGGAGGCGATCTTTGCGGACATCCAGGTCCAGCTCGACGCCGGCGTCCTCTGGCTCAAGAGCCACTTCCCGGAACTCGAGATCACCACACGCCTCGTCGACGGCTCGCCCGTGGAGGTCCTCGTGGACGCCAGCCGGGACTCCGAGCTCGTGGTGGTGGGCACGCGCGGTCGCGGCGGATTCGCCGGCATGCTGCTGGGCTCCACCTCGGACGGCGTCCTGCATCACGCCCAGGGACCGGTCATGGTGGTGCCGGACCGGGAGGATCCGCGGCTCGCCGACCGCGCCAGTTTCGGCCCGGTGCTGGGCGGCTGACCTCCGCGGGCTTCGAGAACCGCAGGCATGACGAAGGCCCGGCCTGTCCCGTGGATCTCCACGGGACAGGCCGGGCCTTCGTCGTCACCGCTGGGGGCGGACGCTGGTCAGATCGGGCCTGATCCGGTCACCAGTACCGGGCCGCGGTCGGCCAGAGCTGCATGCCGATCATCCAGTCGATGCGGGACACGGTGATGCCGGAACCGGGGTTCAGGGCGTTGACCACCTGGCCGCCGCCGATGTAGATGCCCACGTGGTAGAAGTAGCTGCCGTCGCCCCAGAAGATGAGGTCGCCGGGCTGCCACTGCCCCATGGGGATGTACTGAGGAGCGGAGAAATACTGCGGAGTCGCCGTGCGCGGCATGTAGACGCCGGCAGCGGCGAAGGCAGCACTCGTCAAGCCGGAGCAGTCGTAGCCCACCGGGCCATTGCCGCCCCAGACGTACGGGCCGCCCACCTTGGACATCGCGAAGTTGATCGCGGTCTGAGCCGCGCTGCCGCCGGGCGACGGGGCGGGCGGGGTGACCACGGGAGGCTTCGGCGCGGGGGGCTGAGGAGCCGGCGGCTGAGGAGCCGGTGGCTGCGGCGCGGGCGGCTGGACCACCGGCGGACGGGGAGCCGGAGGCGTGACGACGGGAGGCTGCACGACCGGCGGCTGGACCACAGGGGGCTGCACGACCGGAGGCTGCGGCTGCGACGGCTGGCCGCCGCCGGTGGAGCCCCCTCCGGTGGAACCGCCGTCGGTGGCGCCGCCCGAGTCCCCACCCTGCGCCGGGGGCTGCGGGGACGGGACCGGCTGCTGCGCGGCGCGTTCCTGGAGGGCCTTCAGTGCCGCCGCGGCGCGCTGCTGCTCGAGCCCCTGGACACGCTGCGTCTCCAGGGCCACCGTGGTGTTGCGCAGGGACGCGAGCTGGGCGATGACCTTCTCGCGGTCCTTGGATGCGCTCTGGAGTGCCTGAGTGGCGGAGGTCTGAGCCGACTCCGCGGCGGCGCGGGCCTGGTCGGCGTCACGTGCGGCGTCGTCGGCGGCCTTCTGCGCGGCCGCCGCATCGGCGGACAAGGCCGAGTTGGCCTGGCCGGACGCGATGGCCTTGTTGAACGTCTCGCTCTGCTTCTGGCTGATGGCGTCGAGCGTGGTCGCTCGGCCCAGGAGATCGCCGTCGTCGCCGTTCAGGACGCCTTCCACGGCCGGGTTCACGCCGCCGGTCTTGTAGATGGAGCTGGCGAGCGTGCCGAGATCCTTGCGGCTCTTGGCCGCCTGATCCTTGGCGGCAGCGGCCTTGGCCTTGGCGGCCGCGGCGGCGTCCTGCTTGGCCTTAAGGGTCAGCAGGGCGTTCGTGTAGGAGTCGTTGGCGCGCATGCTCGCGGTGATGGCGCTCGACTGGCGGTCCGCGAGGGTTCCGATGAGACCTTCCAGGCGCGCCTGGGTCGCTTTCGCGCTGCTCTCGTTCTTCTTCGCGGCGGCGATCTCCGACTCGCTGGGAATGGTGTCGGACTGGTCGGCCGGAACGGTGACCGGCGACGCCGGAAGGGGCGCGGCCACGGCGCCGGGAATGCCGCCGGAGCCGAGCAGAACGCTCGCGCTCAGGGCGGAGGAGTAAAGGATCGCTGCGTATTTCCTGCGCTTCGCCACTGCCATGTACACCTGCCTCGAGACCGCTGGGAGAACACCCAGCCCTACCGAGAGTACGGCCTCAAAAGTAACATTGGCAACATTGGTCCCACCATCAACATAAACAACATCACTGTCATTTCGCCGCTGATCACACGGCGTGTCGCGCGAAATCCCGCCGTCGGAGGCGCCTACTCCGCGGTCCGGAGGGCCCGGGTTCTCAGGCGTGCTGGTGGGCTTCGTGAGCCTGGTGGGACGCCGGCTCCAGCTGGAAGGTGCAGTGCTCGGTGTCGAAGTGCGAGCCGAGGCAGCGCTGCATGCGGTCCAGGATCCTGTCGGCGGATTCGGGGCTGAGAGCGTGGTCATCGACCACGACATGAGCGGAGAACACCGGGACGCCCGAGGTGATGGTCCAGATGTGGATGTCGTGGACTGACTGCACGCCCTCCACGGCGAGGATGTGCTCACGGATCATGCCGACGTCGACGCCCTTCGGGGTGGCCTCCAACAGCACGTCCACGACGTCCTTGAGCAGGCTCCAGGCCCTCGGCAGGATCATGAACGCGATCAGGATCGAGGCGATGGGGTCGGCCGCGGTGAATCCTGTGAACATGATGACGAGTGCCGCCGCGATGACGGCCAGGGACCCGAGCAGATCGCCCAGCACCTCGAGGTAGGCGCCGCGCAGATTCAGGCTCTCCTCTTGCCCGCCCCGCAGGATCAGGAGCGAGACGCCGTTGGCCACCGCGCCGATGATCGCGGCGATCAGCATGGTGTCCGTCCGGATCTCCGGAGTCTCGCCGAAGCGGCGGAAGGCCTCCAGGGCGATGATGACCGCGATCACGATCAGAATCAGGGCATTGGCCAGAGCGGCCAGGATCTCGGCGCGCTGATAGCCGTAGGTCCGCTGATCCGTGGCCGGTCGCGTGGCGATCCAGGAGGCGAGGAGCGCGATGAACACGCCTGCCGCATCCGAGAGCATGTGCCCGGCGTCGGCCAGCAGTGCCAGCGAACCCGAGAGGGCCGCGCCGGCCACCTGGATGACGACGACGCTGAGCGTGATGGAAAGGACGATGATCAGGCGCTTCCGGTGCCGGTCATTCCCTGAGTGTGATCGTGGTTGTGGCCCATGCTGTTCAGGCTAGCTTCGGAGGGCCCGGAATGCATGTCCGGAATGCGACTCATTCGCAGTGCTGGCGCGGATTTTGGGGGGTTCCGGGCGGCTGCGGGAGGCGGTCACGGAAGGTGCGTGTGAGGCGTTCGCGGGAGGCGCCCGACGTCGGCCGGATCAGCCCCAGCCGAGCTCGTGAAGGCGGGCGTCGTCCACGCCGAAGTGGTGGGCGATCTCGTGGATCACGGTCACCTGGATCTCGAACAGGACCTCCGAGCGGCTGGCGCAGATCTCGAGGATGGGGCGCCGGTAGAGCGAGATACGGTCGGGGAGCGAACCTGCGGCCCAGCCCTCGCCCCGCTCCGTGAGGGGAGTGCCTTCGTAGAGGCCGAGCAGGGGTTCGCCGGTGGCCGCATCGATGCCGTCGTCCTCGATGAAGAGCATGACGTTGTCCATGTGCCGGGAGATTTCGGGCGGGAGGTCTTCGAGAGCCTGCTGCGCGAGGGCCTGGAACTCGTCGAGGCTGAGCGTGGCGGCTTCCGTGCGCTCGAGGTGTTCGAAACCGGGCTCACCGCGCAGCGTGCACCGCGGTCCGGGCGGCCAGATGCGGATGGGCAGGCCGCGGGGGAGCGGTCGCGAAGAGGCCGGTTCCGGTCTGCTGTCCATGCCCTCCACGGTAGCCGTCTGCGGCGTTTCCGGGGCGACGGACCGCATTTTGGAAATTCCCGGACCATGCTCTAAAGTTTTACTGGTCCACTTCGCGAGGAACGCGGCAGCAGCCGGGAACTGAGCAGGTGTGTCAAGGCCCCCATCGTCTAGCGGCCTAGGACACCGCCCTTTCACGGCGGCGGCACGGGTTCGAATCCCGTTGGGGGTACGCATGAGATGCGATTTGAAAGCGGATCGAAAGATCTGCTAAGATGAAATCTTGTGAGCCGGGAGCGATTCCGGTGAAAACAACGGTAGAAATACCACCAAGGCCCTGTAGCGCAGTTGGTTAGCGCGCCGCCCTGTCACGGCGGAGGTCGCGGGTTCAAGTCCCGTCAGGGTCGCTTTGATGGCTGGAGTTATCCGGCGATCATGGTGACAAGTCACCGAGGCTCTGTAGCTCAGTTGGTAGAGCGTTCGACTGAAAATCGAAAGGTCACCGGATCGACGCCGGTCGGAGCCACTGAAACCCTCGCCTAGCTTCTACATGGCGAGGGCTTCTTCTTTTCCCCGTGATTCCGCGAGTTTTGGCAGCATGGCGGGGCTTTTTTGTGCCCGGAATCTGACTCGCAATGCCCCCGTCTGGGCGTGCGCTCGCGGGTCAGGTGTAGCCATTCGTGTAGCCATACGCATTACGGCAAGCTGGGGGACGCTGGGATGTGCTGAGGCATGCTGGCTTTATCTTCATACGGCTCTTCGCACGACCGCCGCGAGGTTATGATTTCAGGACAGCTGGTTAGGGAAGTCCAGCTACCACCACTCAACCTCTTTGAAGGATCTATTATGACGTACCCCCAAACGCCCCCTCCGTATGCCCAGCAGCAGGTTCCGTACCAGGCTCAGCCGCAGGTCGGGCAGAAGTCCTTCCTTGTGACCTGGCTGCTCTCGCTCTTGCTGGGTGGGCTCGGCATTGACCGGTTCTACCTGGGCAAGATCGGCACCGGCATCCTGAAGCTCATCACACTCGGTGGCTTCGGCATCTGGGCGTTGATCGACCTCATCTTGGTCTTGGCGAACAAGCAGACCGATAAGCAGGGTCTGAAGCTTGAGGGCTACGAGAAGCACAAGCTCATCGCGATCATCATCTCTGTGGTGGTGATCCTCATCGGTGGCATCAGTAGCGCCGTGAACGGTGCGAATGCCGGTTCCAAGGTATCGTCCCTGTCTGATGTTCCCGCCGTTTCGACGGATGCTCCTGTGGTAGAGAAGACGGTTGACCCGGCTGCGGCGGCAGCGGAATCTTCCGCGTCCGCGAAGGCTTCGGCCGAGGCTAAGGCGCAGGCTGCTGCTGATGCTAAGGCCGCTGCGGAAGAGGCCGCGAATCGTGGCACGGTCGGCCAGCAGAACGCGAAGGCCAAGGCGGAGAACTACCTCTCGTTCACTGCTTTCTCCCGTTCCGGCCTGATCAAGCAGCTTCAGTTTGAGAAGTTCCCTGCCGCTGATGCAACGTGGGCGGTTGACCACATCAAGGTTGATTGGAATGCCCAGGCCGCCGCCAAGGCCAAGCAGTACTTGGACACCACCTCGTTCTCCCGGGGTAGCCTGATTGACCAGCTCGTGTTCGAAGGCTTCACCCAGGAGCAGGCTGCTTACGGAGCGACCAAGGCTGGACTCTGATCGGAGCGCCAACTTGGCCTGTTAAACACCGATAGCGCCCCCACCACCTCATAGCGAGGTGGTGGGGGCGCTTTGTCATGCTGGGCTTTTTGGTTCGGCTCCGAGGCCGATCTTGGTGAGGAAGTCGTTGACCAGTGGGAGTGCCATGACGCGGGTGATGGCTCCGGCGACTCCGAGGACGGCCGCGGCGAGGCCTGTCGCTGCGGCCGGGTCGTGGAGGGTGGCTGCCTGATAGATGAGCGGTGCCCCTGCGATGAGTGGGAGCCCGACGGCGAGGGCGGTTCGGGCTACCGCCCGCCACGGGTAGCGGGTCTGAGTTGCTGCGCGGTGATCAGGCATCGGTTCCTCCTACTGTGACGTTGACGTCGACGCCGGATTTGAGGGCTTCCTCGGCTCCGGCTTTGGCGGCGGCCTGAACGGCACTGAGATCGATGTTCTGGCCGGTAGTTGCGGCCTTGAACGCTGCGAGTAGCCCAGCGATTTGGCCTTGGAGAGCGATGTTGCCGGTCTTCGTGTCTGCGATTTCCTGCCGCAGAGAAATTGGGCGGCCGCCGCGAGTGATCGGGCCGGTGTTGTCGCGGGCGGTCTGAGCGGCGCGCGTGCCATCAGCGATCATCTGGCGGACGCTCACGTCGCCGCTCGCGGTGCTGATGGGGCCGAGGTACTTCGCCAGGCCCTTCTCTACGGCGGAGTCGAGGTCTTTGGAGGTTGCCATGTCGAACCAGTCCTTCGTTTCAATGGGGCGGACTGCGCCGCCAGCGTTGGTGATTCCTGCGATGCCCCACGGTTCGGTGCTGTCGTAGACGTCGGCGGGGAAGTTGACTGGGTCGCCCCAGTAGAGGTCCACGGTGGATACGTGGATGTGATCGGAGTGCGGGGATTCGCCTGTGTAGGGTTGCCACTCCCAGTTCGAGAATGCTCCGGCGATCAGAGGTGTGGTCTGCCCGGGTGTCGGGTTCATGTCGTGGATGAGGTAGGAGAACCGGCCGGTGGCGCGGCCGATGGCGCGTAGCTGCTCTGCGAGCTCACGTCCCTCCGCTTCGGGGAGGTTCCCATTGTCATCGGTGAAGATGTCAATGGCATGCACGATTCCATTGGAGTCGGCGTTGTGGCCCGTGAAGTTGGTGGGCGACATGTAGCCAGTGACGAACTCGCTTGCACGGGCCGGGGTGTAGTCGTACCGCTTGTAGACCTCATCACGGAGCGTGACGAGGGATCTGTTCGGCCGATGATAGGCGATGGCCATGTTCGGCACTGAGCCTCCTCAGATGTAGGGCGAGCCCGTCACGGGGACGGGCTCGGGGTCGGGGTTGATGCTGTGCAGGTGTAGGTGGTGGATCCGGGCGGCTGCGGGGTGCACGTGTAGGTGACCCCGTCCTGAGTGAAGTTCCAGCTGCTCGGCGGGGAACCATCCTTGCCGTCCCGGCCCGGCATGCCCGGCGCTCCGGGGTCGCCCTTCGGGCCCGGCACTCCTGGGTCGCCCTTCTCTCCCGGGATTCCTGGCTGGCCAGCGCTTCCCGCCACGCCTGGGGCCCCGGGGATTCCAGGTTCTCCGGCACTCCCCGGCGCTCCAGCAGCACCCGGCGCGCCGGACGCTCCCGGGCTCCCATCCCGGCCGTCACGGCCCGGGGCACCATCTCGCCCGTCAACTCCCGGGATGCCTTGGTCCCCCTTGCTTCCCGGGACGGCCGCGGTGTCCTTGGCGACCTGGTCGGCTCGCTGGCAGACCTGCTTCCCCTGTGGACTGGACTTGAAGTCGTCCTTCGCGCACGCGGCGGCGACCTGCTCCGCCAACGATTTCTTCTCGGCTGCCTGAGCTTGTGCGGCGTCGGCGGCCTGGGCGGCGTAGTTGCCGTTCTGCCATGCCAGGATCCCGCACACCACCACCAAGAACGCGAGCAGACAGGACGAGAGCAGGAGCAGGGACTTCGTGCGCTTGTCCGCCCGGCGTGACTTGTCCACGGCCTCCTGCGCGACGGCCAGCCGCCTCTCGTTGTCTTCGAGCTGGCTCATGACACTCCTTCCGGCCAGTCTTTCGGGTCCGGTTCGATACCGGCGGCGATGAGCTGTTCACGCCACTTACCGGCTGCGCGCTTGACGAGTTTCGCTTCCTTCAACTCGGCCTCGAGGGCTTCGATGCGCTCTCTCAGTAGCTCTTCCACAGACGCCTCCCGCTTCTCGCGCTTCTTGTCTGACCGGCCGATGAGGTAACGGATGCCGCCACCGAGGACGGCCAGCAGTGCACCCACTGCGGTGAGTGTCGGTCCCCAGGACTCCACACGCTCCTACCTCCCTCTCCTGATGGGTTGTCGGTGGGGGAGGGTCACGGGACCTCCTGGATGCCGACGAGCAGTGCGGTGATCTGCTTGACGATGCTGGTGGCGATGTCGTCAGGGATGTCGCCGTTGAGGTCGATGCGCTTGCCTTCGAGAGTGATGGAGACCATTGCTTGGGCCATGATGTGGATCCTTAGCGTTTGTAGGTGTACGAGATGGTGAACAGTGCGCCGGATGCGAGGGTGAAGTTCGCCCCGACTGCGCGGATAGAAGCGGCCCCGGTAGCTAGGTTCACGAACGCGATGGCCTGGTTGTTCAAGCCGGCCCCGACGACCTGAGTGAGAACGTAGGGGGAGTCCGCGGTAGAGCTCATCGCCGCCGATGGCAGCACGGTTCCCATCGACGTGTACGCGGTGGTGGTGATGGTTACGTTCGCGCCCGTGTACTTCGGCACCAGCGCGATCGTGATCTTCGTTTCGCCAGCGAGTGGCTCGACGAAAATGGACCCGCCAACGTTCCATCCCGCAGGGCTGAGCGCGCTAACGATCGACTCGGTGCCGAGGCCGTTGAGTTTCGCCTTGTCCGCCGCTGACATCGCACCCGGCGCGCTCGTGGTCGCTGCCGGGATGTCCGTGCCGGCGAGCACGACGTCACCGGTCCTACCGGCCACACTCGTCACGGCCCCGCCCACGGGTGAGCCGTTGACAGTGAAGGTCCCCACCACGTTGACGCTGTTGCTGCCCTTCAGGGTCAGCACGCCGTCACCAGTGTGGATGACGTCTACCTTGTTGGCACCCTTCTCACTGTGGAGGGTCATCAGGCCGTCTTTGTCGAACTTGAACAGGCCCTTGTTGATGTAGGTGCCGTTGTAGTCGCTCTGCTCGTACCGGATCTGGAGACCGTCCGGTGGGCCCATCTGCCCGCCCCAGGGGCGCATGCTGAGCGCTGTGTTGGTGTGGATGACCGCTGGGTCGTCCGGTGCTGCGTTGCGCACGTAGGTTGCCACGGACAGTGCAGAATCCAGGCTGACCGACAGGCCTCCGGATTGGGACGTTCCCCCGGTGGAGGGGCTTGCCGGGTCGCCGTCTTGACGGCTCCAGTACAGGCTCGCTCCTGCCGGGTCGATGTTCGCCGCTGAACGCCAACGCCTACCTTCGCTGTCGGTGTAGTTCAGGGACTGGATTTCGATGTTGTCGCCGTAGCGTGACGTCAAAGATGCCATGTTGGCGGGGTCGGTCTGGTAGGAAGTATTCGCTAGCCAGATCCCGGGCCGCAGCACCGGCAGGCCCGTCCAGGGTTCGATCACTTCCCGGTTGCCCAGACTGGTGCTGACCTTGATTGGCTGGTTGGTATAGCGGTCGATGCCGTCGGCGGTGGTGGAGATGTTGCCGCCCCCGGTCACGCTGATCTGCCCGCCGGGGACGAGGACGCCGCCTTCGACGCGGAGTGTGCCACCTGGCGGGATGGTGGATGAGCTGTTCCGGTTGGCCCCGTCAAGGGCCTGCTGCTTCCGTGCCAGCTCATCGACCCGGTTCCGCGCATCGGTGACACCGAAGGGGCGGGGGATGAAGCTGTTATCCACTGGCACCAATGTCACCTCCTGTCAGGTCGGCAAGGGTCGGCTTCCAGGTCTTCATGTCCTGGCTCAGGGAGTACCCGATGACAGGCCAGACAGCATCAAGCTCGATGGCGAACTCGTCCAGGTCGACGGGGTCTTGCCCGACGCGGACGTTGACCTGTGCGGTATCGCCCAGGGTCAGGTCCGCCGGCCCGGTGTAGTAGTCCCCGTCGCCGGGGATCTTCGCTTCAAGAGTCACGAGGGTCTGGCCGCCGAAGAACGCTTGCTTCATGCGGG
This sequence comes from Arthrobacter woluwensis, assembly GCF_900105345.1. Classification (NCBI taxonomy): domain Bacteria; kingdom Bacillati; phylum Actinomycetota; class Actinomycetes; order Micrococcales; family Micrococcaceae; genus Arthrobacter; species Arthrobacter woluwensis. The sequence goes on along the minus strand of NZ_FNSN01000003.1, from coordinate 6,166 downwards.
CCATGTGGGCGGCGATGGTTTCTTCGCTGTCCACGCCGGAGAAGTTGCGGCGTTCTTCCAGGCGTGGCCATCCAGCGGCTTCCCGGATGGTGTCGATCCCGGGTGCGGAGATCAGCCGGGATTCGCCTTCACCGTCGCCGACTGCGGTGACGAGGGTCGCGGCGTCTCCCTGGCCCCACCGGGTCTCTGGGGTGGCGTCGGTGATGTTCACCCCGGAGATGAACGCGTGCTCCGGGGTGGTGGTGCGGTTGCCCATGGTGGGGCGCATCCGTGCGATCTTCCGCACCCGCGACTGGGCGGCGTCGGCCCATTGGATATCAATCATCCAGTCGAAGCCGGGGGAAGCGTTGGACAGTTCCGTGAGACGGTCCCCGATCCTGGTGTTCTCCGCGTCCTGATAGAGGCGTTCCAAGATCACCCCGTCAGTGGGGCGTCCACCTCGAGGCCGATGCCGTTGACGTTCGCGGCGTTGATCATGGCGGCGAAGATGTTGGCCTGGTCGACGTCAAGGAACTCGGCGGTGGGCATGTACCGGCGCAGAAGGTATTCCTCCACGGTCCTGCAGGGGATTTCCTGACCGTTGATACCTGGTGTGGCGGTGCTGTTGGGGATCCCGTGCCAGATGATCCGGCCATCCTCGTCGGTGACGAGGATGAGGGACTTCCACGGAACGATCAGCTTCTCCCAGTACCGGCTCTTGTAGAGGCGGCCTTCCCCGTCGAAGAACGGGGCGAAGAACTTGCCCTCGCCCACGCCCTTGAGCTGGCGGGTCAGGTCCTCCGCGATGACCAGGGGCGCTTCGTCTAGGACGGTGCCGGTGATCAGGTCACAGATGATGAACCTCACGGCACCTCCTAGGCTTCGTCAGCGGGGCATTCCTCAACCCAGAACTTCGTGATCTTCGGATCCACGGACACGCCCGTGAAGACGTTGCCGGTGACCTTGTCCACCCAGAAGCGCGGGATGGGCAGGGAGTTTGCCGGGACGATGATCTCTTCGGTTTCGATGTAGCTGCTCATCAGGTAGTTGCCGGGGGCTGTCCAGCACAGCGGGGAGCGGGTCTGGGCGTTGGATGCCTGGGACTGCATGAGGGATGCGCACACATCCCACCGGCTGATCCCGGAGGCGATGGCACCCGAGTTCACGCTGGTCTGGACGAAGACCTTCATGCGCCGGTCGTAGGCTTCCGCGTTCATCGACATGGTCGCCACGGCACGGGAGCCGGTGCCATCACTGGCCGAGGTGGGGATGTTCGTGGAATTGACGGTGAAGGTGGTGCGCTTCCACGGTCCGACATGGGTCCAGACGGTGCCGTTGTAGACCTGCGTGGGGAACCCGGGAAGGTCCATGCGGAGCCTCTGCAGGCCGCGCACCTTGGGCAGGGCGCGGGCCTCGGCCAGGCTGTTGACCGGGATCGGTGCTCCCGCTGCTGCGGTGATTGGCCGCTGATCGGTTACCACGGGGGAGCCGCTTCCGGCCTTGGGGACGTCGATGAACGCCAGAGTCAGGGCCAGACCTGGTTCGGGCTTCACCCCGCCGCCCGTGGTGGCGAGCGGGTCCGGGTCCCCGGTGAGTATCCGGACGACACCCTTACGGTTCGTCCCGCCGCTGGTGCCGTCATTCTGCGGGTTGCTGGGGTCCCAGACCTGAAGGATCACCCGGTCACGGCGGGGGTTGTTCGCATCCGCTGCGACCAGGGGGTCAACGGTGGCTGAAGTGGCCAGTCCGGTGAGGTACGCTCCCGTACTGGACGCGACCGCTGCCGGCCCTGCCGTTGCCAGGACATTGTTGCCCGAGAGGGTGATCGCCAGGGCGCGGGCGTCAAGGACACCGCTGCGGCTGGTCCCCACCGCGGCACCGGGGGCCAGGAGCCCGCCGATGTCACGGCGCAGGGACTCTCCCGTGTAGAGGGGAGGGCCAGCGGGGGAGGGCGCGTTGATGAAGCTGGGGTCGATTGCGTCAAGAGGCACAGTAGGCCCTCCTAATTCCAGGTGTCAGTCCAGGCCACGGTGGCGGTGGCCTGGTTGGTGGAGAGGAACCCCTCAGCGTTGAAGGTGAGGGTCATGCCCGGGCGGGGTTGATCCACGATCCTCGTAGGGCGGTGCGCCGTGAGGCGGTGCCGTTCAGCAGGATCGTTTTCTTGTCCAGGTCGATCACGAGGAACTGCCCCACGGTCAGGACGAGGTTGAACGTCATGCGGTTGCCGAGGTCATCGGTGATCTGAGGGTTGGTCAGATGCGTGTTCACGGCGGCGATGGTCACCACGACCCGGGGAGTCCCGGTGCCGGAGGATCCGACCGTGACGGCGTTGTTCGTCACGGTCGCGGTGATCGCGAACGGCACGGTCAAACCGGCGAGCTGAACCTTCTCCGAGGTGCTCTTTCCCGCTGTGGACGTGTACCGGAACGTGTACCCGCCGGAGGGTGCGGAGCCGCCATCGAAGTAGTCCCCGGCAAAGGCGACCGCAGCGGACTGGGTAGCAGCGGCGCTGATCTTGACGGCGTCGAAGTCCAGCTTCACGCCGGAGGGGATGACGGTTCCGCCGTTGTACAGGTAGGGCACTGGCTGGGCGTAGATTGTGCCTGCCGGGGCCTGTGCCGAGTGTGTGACCCTGCCCCGGTGTTGTTGGTGGGGGCGCTCATGGACTCACTGATACGGGTGTTGGTGGAGTCGAAGAAGCGGATCCCGATCTGGCTGGTGTAGCCGGAATCGTTGGCCATCAGCATCGACACCGCCGCCCAGTCCCCGGGGAGAGGTTCACCCGCTGGTCCGTGGATGATGCGGCCAGGACGCCGGGTCGGGTTGCCCCGGAACCGGTGGTGAGTCTGCCCCAGGCCGTGCCGACGATCCACGCCGGAGGGGATACGGTCTCCCGCGTCAGGGCTCCACCGACACCGACCCAGCCAGAGGTGTCTACCTCGAAGGACGGGTTGTTGGACCAGTTGGTGTCCGCGACAGTGGTGGGCGGGATGACCAGGCCCCCATCGGTGATGGGGAGCCTGGCGACCCCGGAGCCGCTGATGTCGTTCGGTCCGGTCCCGGCGAATCGGCGGTGGTCCGTGGCGACGAACTGCACGTTCACGCTGATCGTCTCGACCCGTCCACACCACCTCCGGCGTTCCCACGACACGGACCATCGCGTACCGGGTCAGTTCCGCTTCAGCGACGATCAGGGGCTTGTAGACCTTCATGGGCAGGGCGGCGACGAACTGGTCCCGCACGAGCGCCGCACGGGCGAACGACGGGACCACGAGGACGCCCGGAGGACGTAGTTCGCGCCGTCGTAGTAGGCCGGGTCAGACCAGGCCCGTCGCGGTCGGGCCACGGGTTCACGTCCCGCGTGTTCCCGGGTTACCCCATCCTTCGATGGTGCTGTGAGGACCCGCCGACGGTGTCCGCCGGGTCAAGGTAGAGCCTGACCCGCGAACGTTCGCCCGCCGATGGTGGCCGTTACGATGTCGGTCACAGACCCTCCAATCGACGCGCCGTCTCAAGAGCGGTAGCGCGCGGGTTTGCGGTTTCGTGGATGTCGATCTTCACGGGGTCCGCCCATCGGCCCACCGTCCGTGACTTCCAGGAGCGGGCACGTAGGAGGCTGGCCGGTAGGGCTGGGAAGCGACGGCGCTGGGGATCTGCACCAGGGAATCCACAGCACGGGACACCAGCCCGTACCGTCCGGACACCAAGCGCCAGGCCAGCAGGGACCTGCCGCCGACCTCATACCGGAACACCCGCGACGGTGAGTGGATCCCGAGGTTCTTCTTCACCTGCGAGGTCATCCGGTCGGTGACCTTCTTGATCGCCGCATCCACGGCCTTGAGGTTCCCGGACAGCCCGTTCACAAGACCTGCTGCGCGGCGATCCCCGCCCCGTACATCCCATTCGCCAACGACATGCCCGCGGACTGGGACACGAACCGAGCTGTTTCCACTGCCCGTTGAGCTGACCGACAAGACCTTGCCCCGGCGATGAGGGACTTAGCGATGGAGCCGCCTTACGGTGCCAAGCTCACCGATCTGCGCGAGCAGACTGGAATCAAGGCCCATGGACCGCAGCTTGTCGAGTTGGCCCTTGAACCCTTGGACGCTGCCTACGGTCTTCTTCGCAGCCGCCACAATGCCTGAGCGCTACGCCCGGCAAGGTCCCCCAGGTTGAACTCGTCCCGGAACTTCTCAGCCGCGTCACTGGCCGCCTTGTCCCGGGTCTTGACCGCATCCGAAAGGCTCTTCTGCGCTGTCTTCAGACGGGACGCGATGCTGGCGCGCTGGGTGGTGAGTTTGGAGATCTGCGCGTTGCTGGCGCTGATCATCCGCGACGTCGCATCCAACGTCCGCCCAGAGACGTTTCCCGGTTGGCCTCGGCAAGCTTCTGCCGGCCTGAGCGACCAGGGACGCGACCTGCTTATTCCGCTTCGAGATCGCCGCGTAGTAGGCGGTCATCTTCTTCGCGTTAGCCTTCGCGTCCTTCCCCAGGGTCGGGGCCTTCACCCCGGAGACCTGAGCGGCACGGCTCATCAGCGACGAGGCGGCCTTGCGGAGCTGGTCAGCCTTTGTGAAGTGCTTCGTGGCCTCAGAGGTGACCTTCCGTGCCACAGCGGTAATGGCTGCCGTTGCCTGCGGCCCGGCTTCTTCACCCACCGGCAAGGCCCTGAACGATGAACTCACCGAACTGCCGGAACACTCGCGACGGTGAGTGGATCCCCAGGGCCGCTTTGAACGGCCCGACGATCCAGCCGGGGAGCTGGTTGAGGAAGAAGCTGCCAATGCTGGACAGGAGGCTGCCGGCACCGTTGAGAAGACCCTGGATCATGTCTCGACCGATCTGGACGAGGGAGCCCGTCAGACCGGAGAGCGCGCCGAGGATCTTGCCAGGGAGGTCACGGAAGAAGAGACCACGTTGTTGATCCCGGACGAGATCGCACCCGTGATGTTCGACCAGAGCCCGGTGAAGAACGACTTGATGCCGTTCAGGCTGAAGACCACAGCGACCCGATCAGTGAAAGGCCACTACTAATCACGGTCCGGACAATGCTGATAGCACCCGTGACGATGGACCCGATGGTGTTCCAGATGCCCTTGAAAATGTTCTGGATCCCTTGCCACACCTGGGACCAGTTGCCCGAGATGATGCCAGTGACTACTGGATCACACCCTGAACGATCTGCATGACCGATGTGATGACGTTGGCTATCGCCGAACACCGTCGTCACTACCGGCATGAGGGCCTGGATGACGGGGATCAAAACGGCCAAGAGGATATTGATCAGTGGGGTTATCGCGGACACGATCGCCGTGAACAGCGAGATCACGGGCGGCAGGACCGTTGAAACCAACATCGTGATCACCGGAACAAGCGCCGATACCAGAGCTGACACCAGCGGCATCAGAGCAGCAAGAACCTGCATCACCGCCGGGCCGATAACTTGGAAGATCTGGACGACCGCCGGTAGCAGGGTCGAAACGAGCTGTGCGAGTACGGGAGCCAGCTGCGATGCCAGTTGCGCGCCCAGTTGAGCGAATGCCGCCCCAAGAGGCTGGAAAGCAGTCGCCAATGCGCTGATTACGGGCGAGAAGGCCTGGAACTGAGCCGAAATCTGTGCCCACAACGCACGTCCAGCATCGGTTTGGGTGAAGAAGTATGCCAGTGCCGTCCGACGCAACGAGGGCAGACAGAATAGTGACGAACGGATTGGTTTTCAGACCTTCGTGAAGAGGGCCGCTGCAATTGCTGCCCCCTTAGTCACCGCGGTGTACACCGAAGTTGCGGTTGTGAGGACTTTGAAAGCTATCGCGCTAGCGCCAATTGCTGCCGCAACTGCCTTGAACGCGGAGGCGTTCTCACGCACGAAGGCCACTGCCGATGCGCCGCGAGTCCAAGGCGCTCCATGAACCCGGAGAACCCGGACGACGTGACGTCATCTCCACCTGCCTTGAAGGCAGCGAAGAAGGCCTGGACTGATCCGACAGCGCTACGCGCAAAAAGGCCGACGCGCTCGAGCACCCCAGCGAACCCGGTTGACGTCACATCTGAGCCGCCCGCTTGGTAGGCGGCGACCATCGCCGTGATCCCACCCTTGACTTCGTCGAACGCCTTGCGTGCTCCCGCGCCGATTCGGAGGAACGTTCCCACAAAACCGGTGGCATTGACCTGAGCATTTGCGTTCTGC